>CAWENZ010000022.1:0-11384 GCA_963810445.1 uncultured Verrucomicrobiae bacterium
GCCTTGGGCTACGCCGGGACAAGTTCCGTCTTCGCAGGGCTACGCCGGGACAAGTTCCGTCTTCGCAGGGCTACGCCGGGACAAGTTCCGTCTTCGCCTTGGGCTACGCCGGGACAAGTGGTTGATTTTGGATTTTTGCGTTGGGTCGGTCGCCGATGAGGGTGGTCACATCGTCTGGCTCTCAACCGTCGACTCTCAACTCTAAACCTTCTTGAAAGCCTCCGGCGGGGGAAGGTGAAGTGCGACGGTCATAGACGCGCCGCTACAGTCGTGAGACGGTCGTCCGGCGTCGCTTATCAGCTATGCCGGGACGAGTCCGGCGTCGCTTATCAGCTATGCCGGGACGAGTCCGGCGTCGCTTATCAGCTGTGCCGGGACGAGTCTGGTGGGAGAAGGTCCGGCGTCGTTGCACTATGCCGGGACAAGTGAAGTGCGACGGTCATAGACACGCCGCTACAGTCGTGAGACGGTCATCCGTCGCCGTTGCACTATGCCGGGACGAGTCCGGCGTCGCCTATCAGTTATGTCGGGACAAGAAGACGCGCCGCTACGGCGGGCGAGGTGCGAGAGTGGGTGGAGGATGGAAAGGCGGGATGAATCCCGCGCCCCGGCTGCCAAATGGAGACGCTGCCGCCCTTGGTCGATTCCGGCGGGATGGCCGGAAGACATTCGGAATTCCTCAGATTTACCTCATCCAATCAGTTAGGCCGGGGGAAGTCAGCCGAAATTTCAAATATCGCGTTCCGGACCGTGTGTTCCAAGGAGTTGCTGGGCCATGAGGCTCCCGTCTCCGCTGCGCTGTGCCGGGACGAGCATCACCACGACGGAGATTTACATCCAACTGGCGCGAGCGATGCGGGGGGATATCTCGAGCCCGCTGGATGATTTGTGAAGCGGGGAAAGAAGTGCCGAGTGAGCAGTGAGCAGTGAGCAGTGAGCAGTGAGCAGTGAAGAAGGGACCCTGGGACTTAACGAAGGGAGGGGTGGCAGGCGACGCTCTTTTCTAGCCTCCGCCAGGCACGCCGCGACGAGCGATCCCCCAATCGGGACGAATTCTAGCAGGCGATGTTCCCCGACGAACCTGTTTCCGGCCCCCTTCGAGAATGTCGATGTACCTACTGCCGCGCATCAAGATTTGTGGGAAGGCCTTTTCAATGTGGCTGTGGCGTCTCGCCGCAGTTTATCGTCCGGGCGCCTCGCCCTGACGTGAGATGCGGGAGGCTAGCCGTCTTCGCAATGCCACGCCGTGCCGAGGACGCCTCCCAGACGGTCCGGAGGGAGACGCTCCGCCACTCTTGCCTCCAGTTGACTTTCCAAAAAACTTCGCGCGCGGCGGTATAGACCGTTTGCCAAAAGTTGTTTCCTCTATCCGGATTGCGCGGTGGCGTAGCCGGGAACAAGGAGCGGCGATCTCCGAATCGCCGAAGCCCATGTGAAGCCGATGAAAAGCGGTTTACCACCTCGCATCGTCACTTCATGGACCTCGGCGGATCGGAGTCCGCCGCTCCTTGAAAGGTTGCGTTTCGGCAATCTCTTTTGGCAAACGGTCTAACGTCTTGTGGCCCGGCGTCACGTTTCAATTCAGCGCCTGAGCCGGATGTAGCGCTTGTCGGTCGCGGTAACGGGTGTGTTGTCACGGACCTTCAAGGTCGTTGCATTGTTCTCCATGACGGTGGTGTGGTTCCCGCCACTGGTCCACGCGACAAGATCGGCGGATACCTGGACATCTTTCGCGAGCAGCCTGGTTCCCGGGACAAGATGGAGGGTGAGCGAGCGAAATTTCCGACCGCCGATGATCTCGATGCCCCTGGTCGCGGTTAGGGAGGCCGGAGCAGGTTCCGCGTGGACGAGGCGGGCGGTTGACCTCGTGGTCTTGCGCTTCTTTTTCTTCGAAGTCTCCTTATTGGTGCCCGAACCGGTTAGCACGATGTCGAAGGATTTCTCGTCGCCGTCGTTGCTGGTCACGTGGAGATTCGCCCACCGGATCCCGAGGTCCGTGGGTTTGAAGAAGACGGTGAATGTGGTTTCCGAACCGGTGGGAACCGAATTGCTCTTCGGCTTGCTGACGATGAAGTCACCGGGATTGATGCCATCCACCGTGATCGAGGTGATCTTGAGTTTGGCGGACCCAAGATTGGAAATGGTGAAGGTCTTGTTTGCCTCGCGTTTGCCAACGGCGGATTTGCCCAGGTCCACAAACGAGTCTCCGTCCATGAGCCCCTTGTTGCCGGCCGCGATGTCGATATCGGGCGTGGAATATCCGTTGCCCTGGATGGACAAGACGATTGGGGCATCGTTGGCATTGCTGTAAATGCGGAGGTAGGAATTTCTCTTTCCGACGGCTGATGGGTTAAAAATGACGGTGAAGGTCGAGGCCTTTCCGGGAGCGATCGATCCGGATCCCGGCCCCTTGACCTGGAAGTCCCGGGAGTTCGGTCCATCCATCTCGAACCGCAAGTTGGAAAGGTCTGCCGTGCCTGGATTCCTGATGGTGAGTTTCCTGGAGAGCGGGCTGGAAGCGAGTTCCAGACTGCCGAAATCCACTGACGGGAGATTGTTTCCGTTAGGATCCATGATATTGATTCCGGGAATCCCGATTCCTTCCGCCGAGAGCTGGAGATCGAACTTGGAACCGGATGAGGATCCGTGGGTGAGACGAAGGACCGCCGATTTCTTTCCAATGCTGTCAGGGGTGAAGGCAATGGAGAAGGTGGTGCTTTCACCGGGCGCGATCGATTCATTCCCGGCCAGATCCACCCGGAAAAGCGAGCTGCTCGATCCGATGGTGGTGATCGCCAGATTCTCAAGGGCAGCGGTCCCCAGGTTTCTAACCGTGAAGTCCAGTGTCTGGCTGGTCGCGCCGATCCTCACAACCTCGGGAAAGACGACCTTTTCTCCGGCTCCGACGGAAAGGCCGTTCATGTCCTCCAGCCCGATGACAGGAAATGCCGATCCTTCGCCGGTTAGGTGGATTTCGAACGGCACACCTGATGATGAATCGTGGGTCAGGCGAAGGATCGCGGATTTGATTCCCGCGCTGTCAGGCTTGAAGGAAATGGAGAATGGGAGGCTGTCTCCAGGGGGGATCAAGGTGGCTCCTGACGCACTCACCACGAAGCTGGATTTGTCAGGACCGACGATGGATATTCCCAGGTTCTGGAGATCGGCGGTGCCGAGGTTGCCGAGGGTGAAGTCCAACGGCTTGCTGGTTGAACCGATCGGCACGATGTCGGGGAAGACGACGTTTTGCCCGGCATTGACCGTCGAGTTGCCACCGTCCATCAGGCCGATGATCGGGAACGCGTGACCGGTTCCGGTCAGGTTGATATGGAAAGGAACATCATTGCTTGTTAGATGGAGCGTCGCGTTCCTGATGCCTGCCCCTGAAGGAGCAAACTTGATGGTGAAGGTGGTGCTGGTGCCCGGGGCGAGGGACGCTGCCAAAGGCGTCGCCGTCATGAAATCCGGTCCGTTTGAGCCGTCCACGGACGCTGACAGGCTGCTCAGGGTGCCGGTTCCCTGGTTGACGATGGTGACCGATTGGGTGACGGGCGAGGCTCCAAGATCCAATGTTCCGAAGTTGAGCGAATCCGAACCGTTGACAAGCGGGGTACCGGTGGCCCGGAAAACAGCGATCCTGGGCACCGCAACACCAGAACCTGATAGATTGATGTCGAAGGTTCCTGTTGCTTGATCATTGCTCGAGATGTGCAGGAGGGCAGACCGGTTGCCGGAACCGTTGGGCTTGAAAACGACCCCGAATGTGGCGCTGGATCCCGGTGCCAGAGAGCTTGGTGGATACGATGTCAGGATGAAATCGGAGGCCTGCGAGCCCTCGATGGCCACAGCCAATCCGTCCAGTGAAGCATTTCCTGAATTTTTGACGGTGATCGATTTAACCGAACTTCCCACACCGATTTCCATGGCGGGGAAACCCATGGATGCCGGGCTGCCAGCAAACGTGGAACCACCATTGAGGGAAACCGCAAGCTGCGGCTGGGGGAGAACCGACCCGGTTCCGGACAGTGGAATTTGAAATGGTGAGGCGGAAGGATCGTTGCTGGCGATACGAATCGTCGCGCTTCTCGCCCCTGTCGCGGATGGAACGAACCGCACCTTGAAGGTCGCGCTTGAACCCGGCGTCAGCGATGACGGGGGAGAGCCCGAGATGACGAAATCCGACGAATGGCTTCCAACCACCGAGATCGTGATTCCAGTCAGGTTGGCGTTGCCGGTGTTCCGGATGGTCAGGAACTCTTCCGCTGAACCGGAACCCTGATAGATAGTTCCGAAGGGAATGACATCGATTCCATCCTGAAGTGGAAGATTCGATTTCTCCACGGCGATCCTTGGCGATGCAAGGCCGGTTCCTGTTAGCGAGATGTCGAACGGATTCTCATCCGTGTCGTTGCTGACGATATGGAGATTCGCACTTTGGTTTCCGGCGACGGATGGCTTGAAGAACACCGTGATGACGGTGCTTCCGCCGGGGGCGATGGTGTCCAGGCCCGGACCTTCGGCGATGAAACTGGAGGGATTGGCTCCATCCACGGTGACCGCCAGGTTGGTCAGTTCGGCTGTCCCGGTGTTTCTGATCACGATGGATTTTCCTACGGAAGCGGATGAGACATCGACCGAGTTGAAATCCATGGTGTAGGCGGAATCCGACAAGGCTGTGGAATCGGAAAGTTCCACGGCGATCTCCGGAGAAGGAATCCCGCTCGCTGATAGATTGATGTCGAACGGGCTTTCATCCGCATCGTTGCTGAAGATGCGCAGGGAAGCGCTTCTTGGACCAATGCCGGTGGGTTTGGAATAAAGAACAAAGGTGGAACTGGTGTTGGGTGTCAATATGGCCAGCGCCGGGCGTTCAAGAATGAAGTCCGACGCATTTTCTCCATCCAGGACGAAGGTGATGTCGGATAGATCGGCGGTTCCTGTATTTCTGAGAGTGAGGACCTCCGAAGCGGAGACGGAACCCACGGTGACACCGGTGAAATACAGGGTGGCGGCGCCGTCGGTCAGGTTCGAGGCACCGGATCGCTCGATCGCGATTTCAGGAACGGTGATGACCGGAGGAGCGATGCCGCTTCCCGACAGGGCAATGTCAAAGATGCTATCGTCGATGTCATTGCTGGCGATGTGGATCGCTGCGGATTTCGTGCCGAGCGAAGTCGGCCGGAAGTAAATACGGAGAACGGTGGATTCACCGGGAGCCAATGTGGTCTTCGTGAGCGCATCAACCAGGAAGTCGCCGGCATTGGACCCATCGATATGGAAAGCGAGACTGGTGAGTGGGGTATTGCCGATGTTCTGGATGATGAGGTCCTTTGGAGTGCTGCTTGTTCCCTCGCCCGTTTCGCCGAAGGTCACCAAGCCCGATCCGTTGGTTAGATCGGTTCCGATCGCCCGGCGAACGACAATTTCCGGTTCGACGGCACCATTGCCCGTGCCCGTGAAAACGATGTCGAACGGGTTTTCATCCGCATCGTTGCTCGCCACATGGATGGCGGCAGTTTTCAGGCCAGGCGAACTCGGGTGGAAGGTCACGCTGAATTCGCCGGATGTCCCGGGTGTCAGCGGGGCCGCCGCTGTTTGGGGGGCCATGGGTGCGGAGACGCGCACGTTGTCGATGTAGAGATCGATGGCGGCGGTGGTGGTGGACGTGTCGGAGAAGCTGAGCGTGGTGTTGGAACTGTTGGCGACGAACGTGAAGCTCTGGGAGGTCCAGCGGGCAGTTCCGCTCCCGGGACCCGTTACGGTCAGGGCCTTGGAAAGAAGCACGCCGGATCCCGTGACGGTGGCCAGGACCGATTGCTGGTTCGTGTTGTAGGACAGCACCCCGACGTCATAGGTCAGCGTGTAGGTGGTTCCGGGAACGGTGATGAAACTCTGGGACACCACTCCATTCGGGTCGGTGTTGCCGTAGTTGAATTCAATCAGGTTCTTCCCGTCGGTTGAGGCGGCATTGGTGTTCACCCTCGCGTTTCCGGACAAGGCCCAGTATTTCAGCGATGATTCGAAACTGCCGTTCAGGGTAGCGACGGAGGTGATCGGAAGACCCGACGAGACGGAGAAATCCGATTGGTCAACTCCGTCGATAGAGATGGCGAGGTTGGCGAGATCGGCGGTTCCGAGGTTCCTGATGATGAAGGTTTGTGGCGCGGCAGATGAACCAGGATCGACATTTCCTGCCGTGATGGCGGATTCACCATCGACGAGCACGACAGAGGGGGATTGTTCGATCGAGATTTCCGGAGCGGGAGGCGGCTCGACGTAGGTGGAAATCTCGTCGGAAAACGGACTGTCGAGTGCGGAGGTGTTGAAGGTCTGAACCGCGAAATAATAGGTTTTGCCAGTTTCCAGGCCGGTGACCGTGGTGCTTGGCGAAGGATTTGAAACGACCTGGCTCAGCGTGAGATCACCGCTGGTGGTTCCATATTTCACCCGATACCCGGCGATGTCGGTCTCGGCAGGAGTGTCCCAGGCCAGCTTGACAATTCCTGATAGATCGTCCGCCGAAGAGATTTCGGCAAGCAACCCGACCGCAAGAAGCAGGCGGGGCAGGAGGGTGGGTAGGTTCGGAATACGACGGGACAAGCACATCAGGGAATGCACAGACAGGCGGTGAATTGGGTAGGGACTGACTCGGGACTAATTCGCCTGGGGGGGACTGAAATATTGATGAAAGAAATGCCCGCAACCTGCGGACCGGGTGAAGATTCCCCATTGGTTTCGTTTGGCAATCTATTTCTTTCAAGCGTTAGAAGCAGGCGAGTCGCCGCGATTTCGCCATTTCTAGCGGGATTTCACGTCGGCGAGGGTAAATCCCTGCATTTCAACGGGCATCCTCCCGGTTGACGGGATTTTCACGAAGTTTCCATAAGCGGAATGGAGATTGGTTTTAATTGCGATTGCGGACACCGGAGTAGCGTTCATGTTTCCGGGGATGGAAGTGCCGATGGATCTCATGGGCCGCGGGCTGCGGGATTTGCGCATCTCGGTGACGGATCGTTGCAATTTCCGCTGCCGATATTGCATGCCGGTTGAGGTTTTCGGGCCGGGCTACGCGTTCATGCCGCGTGAGGATCTTCTGACTTTCGAGGAAATCGTTCGCCTGACCGGGACCCTCGTGCCACTCGGGATCCAGAAAATCCGGCTGACCGGTGGCGAGCCGCTTTTGCGCCGCGGATTGGCCGATCTGGTTGCGATGCTTTCCGCCATCGACGGGGTGAAGGACATTGCCATCACAACCAATGGCGTGTTGCTGGCCCATCATGCGGAAGCGCTCGCGCTTGCCGGGTTGAATCGCGTGACGGTGAGCCTTGATGCCTTGGACCCTGAAATTTTTGCCAAAATGAACGGGGTCGGATCCAAGGTCGATCGTGTGCTTGCCGGCATCGGTTCGGCACAGGCCTTCGGTCTGCCGGTGAAGGTGAACGCGGTCATTCAGCGGGGCGTCAACGAAGGCGAGATTCTTCCTCTTGCCCGCTGGGCGAAATCCACCGGAGTGGATTTGCGCTACATCGAATACATGGATGTGGGAGAAACGAATGGGTGGAAATACGATGAGGTGGTCTCCGGTGACGAAATTCTGGAAATCCTCTCAAGGGAATTCAATCTCGCGCCACGCGCCGCCGCCTATCGGGGCGAGGTCGCCGTGAACTGGAAGCATGATGACGGCTATGGGGAAATCGGATTGATCCGCTCGGTCACCAAGCCGTTTTGCCGGGATTGCCAGCGCTTGCGGCTTTCGGCCGATGGCAAAATCTTCACCTGTCTGTTCGCGGCGGAAGGACACGACCTTCGCGGCATTCTCCGCAGTGACCTGGGTGCCGATGTCCTTGCTGAAACCGTCCGCTCGATCTGGACCGCAAGGGCGGACCGCTACTCCGAGGAGCGCGGGCAGGTTGACAGGCCACGTGCGGAGATGAGTTATCTTGGTGGTTAGATCGCCCTTCACTCGGCACCTTGGCGCAGGCGATAATCCCTCGGTGAAAATCCGGTCACTTTTCGGAACTGTCGGGTGAAATAGTTGCTGTCGTTGAATCCCACATCAAAGGCGATTTCCGTCACCCGCCGGTCGGTACTGCGCAACAATTTGCAGGCCCGGTTGATGCGCTGGCCGATCACCCACGCGAGGGGAGACGTGCCGGTGGCTGATAGGAAAACCCGCAGAAAACTGCGTTCCGACATGTTGGCGATATTGGCCAATTCCTCCAGATTCACGTCACGGTGGATGTTGCGCTCCAGATGGGAAAGCGCTTCGCCGATTCTCAAAAGCGCCTTTCCGTCGGGTGACGGGCTGCTTTCATAGAAGCGTGACAACTGCCCGATGAGCTGCATGAACGTCGCCGTGGCCATGAATCCGAATCCCGGCTCGCGGGCCTTCAACTCGTGTTCGAGGCGATCCACCAGTTCGTTGACCATCGCCATTTCCTTGCCGTTCAGATGCAGGCGGCCCTTCATTTTCTGCCGGTTGGTTCGCGACGGTTCCAGGGTGAACAACGCGTGGTATCCGGCCACCGACGGCAGATCTAGCAGGCCCAGCTTGAGCTGGCTCGGCTGATAGAGGATGTTCACCAGCCTGAGATCCTCGAGATCCCGGTATTCGTGCTCGCGCGGTCCGGCGATGACGAAGACATCGCCCGCCGTCATTTCCCAGGAATCCTGGCCGATCACGTGAAGGCAACGCCCGCCGGTCACGATGACGAGCTCCGCGAACTCGTGGGCGTGCGGCTCGAAAAGTTCCTGCGGTTCCCTTCGTTCCACACTGATGGGAAATCCATCCGGATGGAACCAATCGTCGATCTTGAGGATATTCTTCACTGGCGGGATCGTGCTTGTTTTTGGCAAAACAGTGGAGGTTTTTGTGTGAAATTTCACGCAGACTGGCCTCCGTTCATTGAAAAACCCTCAGTAATGGCCAAATCCTCCAAATCCGTCGCCCAGTCCTACAAGCTTGCCCAATCCCAATACGCCGATCTTGGCGTGGATACCGATGCCGCGATGGCCAAGCTCGCCGGAATCCCGATTTCCCTGCACTGCTGGCAGGGCGATGATGTCGGTGGATTTGAAAACACCGGGGAAGGCCTCAGCGGCGGAATCGCCGTCACCGGCAACTATCCCGGCAAGGCCCGCACGCCCGAAGAGCTCCGCGCGGATCTCGACGAAGCGCTTTCCCTGATTCCCGGCAAACATCGCCTGAATCTCCACGCTTTCTACGGCGAATTCGGCGGGAAAAAGGTCGAGCGCAACGAGATCCGGCCCGAACATTTCAAGAACTGGATCGACTGGGCGAAGGCCAACGGAATGGGCATGGATTTCAACCCGACCTGCTTCGCCCATCCAAAGGCGGCGGACGGCTTCACCTTGTCCCACCCGAAAAAGGCAATCCGCGATTTCTGGGTGGAGCACTGCATGGCTTCCCGTGAAATCGGTGCCGCCATGGGCAAGGCCCTCGGTTCGCCGACCGTCACGAACGTCTGGATTCCCGATGGTTCCAAGGACACTCCGGTCGATCGCCTCGCCCCGCGCCAGCGTCTATCAGATTCGCTCGACCGTGTGTTTGCGAAGAAACTCAATCCGAAGCACCACCTCGACGCCGTCGAGTGCAAGCTCTTCGGGATCGGCAGCGAGAGCTACGTCGTTGGTTCGCACGAGTTCTACATGGGCTACGCGATCAAGAATCAGAAACTGCTCTGCCTTGATGCGGGACATTTCCATCCGACCGAAGGCATCGCCGACAAGCTGAGTTCCGTGCTGATGTATGTGCCGGAAATCCTCCTCCATGTGAGTCGCGGCGTCCGTTGGGACAGCGACCACGTCGTCACCCTCGACGACGCGTTGCAGTCGATTGCGGCCGAGCTTGTCCGTAACAAACTGCTGGCCCGCACCCACATCGGGCTCGATTTCTTCGATGCCAGCATCAACCGCATCGCCGCGTGGGCCATCGGCACCCGCAACACGCTCAAGGCGCTTCTGATGGCCTTGCTCGAGCCCGCCGCCCTCCGTGATGCGGAAAAATCCTTCGATTACACCTCGCGCCTCGCCCTGATGGAGGAAACCAAGAGCCTGCCATGGGGCGCTGTTTGGGATGCTTACTGCGAATCTCAGAATGTCCCGGTCGGCACCGCCTGGTTGGACGAGGTGAAACGTTACGAAAATGCTGTGTTGGCGAAGCGAGCCTGATACGACTTTTCCAACCCGCCAACCCATCGGTTTGAAACCCATCCTCCAACTCACTGACATCCGGAAATCCTTCGGTGCCGTCCGGGCATTGAAGGGCGTGTCGTTCGAACTCCTGCCCGGCGAGGTGCATGCCTTGTTAGGTGAGAACGGTGCCGGGAAATCCACGCTCATCAAGGTCATCACCGGTGCCCATCAACCCGACGGCGGAACGCTGGTGGTTGGCGATGAGGAGGTGTCGCACCTGACGCCCTCCAAGGCCCGCGAACTGGGAATCGCCTGCATCTATCAGCAACCCGCGCTTTTTCCCGATCTCACCGTCGCCGAGAACATCGGCCTCCGCTTGAAGAAGTCGGGCGTTTTCAGTCGCATCAAATGGGCCGATCAAAGGACGCGCGCGGTGGAACTGCTTCAGCGCATCGGCGCGGAGATTTCTCCGGACGCTGAAGTCCGCTCCTTGTCGATGCCCGAGCAGCAACTCGTCGAGATTGCCTGTGCGCTGGGTTCCGGCGCTCGCATCGTCATCATGGACGAGCCAACCGCCTCGCTCACCCAGAAGGAGCAACACCTCCTCTTCAAGGTGGTTAGGGACCTGCGGTCCAGCGGCGTGGGGGTGGTTTATATTTCCCACCGGCTTGAGGAAATTTTCGCGCTGGCAGATCGCGTGACAGTGTTGCGCGACGGCGAGAGCGTCGGCACGAACGATGTGGAATCCCTCACCGAGTCTCAGATGATCAAGCTCATGGTGGGCCGCGAGGTTTCATCGATCTATCCGCCCTCCGAGGGCGAACCCGGCAAGGTGGTCCTGTCGTTGAAAAATCTCGGCTGTTCCGCCAGCGGAGTAAGCGGAGTCACCCTCGACGTCAGGGCAGGGGAGATCGTGGGAATGGCGGGACTCGTCGGAGCGGGCCGCACGGAACTTGCCAGAATCCTGTTTGGGATCACTCCTGCGGATTCAGGAGAGATCTCCCTGAACGGTGAGTCGATCTCTATCAGGGATCCGCGGGATGCGATTTCCCGTGGCATCGCCTACGTGCCGGAGGACCGCCGGCGCCACGGGGTTATTCTTGAGATGCCGATTTCCCATAACATGACGATGGCCATCCATCCGAAGTTTTTCCCTGGATCGATTCTCCGTTTCAATGCCGAGAGCTTGTTGGCCAAGGATTTCATCCGCGATCTCGGCATCAAGGCTT
>CAWENZ010000023.1:0-115924 GCA_963810445.1 uncultured Verrucomicrobiae bacterium
CCAAAACCCCAAAACCCCGTTAAATTTGCATAAAATTTAAATGTCCTAACCAAAACGCTACTTTCTCTAGGCTTTTCCTAAAGCTAACCTTCAAAAACTGAGGGTAGCAGAAGAGTTTACCCCAAAACCTGCAAATAAAAGGCCTCCAGAAAATGCATCAGACGAAAACTTGAACATAAACATAGCAAAACCTTCTATCTTGCATCAGAGAGGAATAGAAAGAGCTTTAAATTATTCTGTTTCGCCATCTTGCGTTCTATAGAATCTGACGAAAAGACATCAAAGCCTTGAAACTTTTAAACTAAAGTCAACTTGAATTAGATCTAGACAAGCAGAAAGCTTTCGTACAGTAGTTTCATGATTAAAAGCAGATCCGTACAAAAGGAAGTACAAATCGCTTAGAAAATAGGGGCATTGGTGGATAAGAAACGAGTATGTGAAGTGAATTTTAAGCGAAAATAAGAGTAGTTACGAATGCGAAGATCGTTGACTGATCTTGACGACTTACTAAAAAGTGTTGACAAAATCAAGCTGAAAAGGAAGCAGAGCATTTAGTCACCATGGTCAAAAGACTAGAGTTTTGATAGTTAGTGCAGTGGGCTGCATAATTAGATCAACTTCGAGACCGCGAGGTTCGGCGATTGAGAAATTATTTAATTTTATATCATGTCAGACCCCGCTGATGTTCTCTTCAATTCGCCTCGCTCCAAAAAGGCCTGTGAGGCCCTCGGAATCTCCAGAGAAGAACTGTAATATCTCACTAAGGATGAGCTCAAGTTGAAGCTTGGAAAGAAGAAGGTAGACAAGAATGAATTGCAGAAAGAATGGGACAACTACGAAGCTCAGCGAAAAGAAAAAATTGCTAAAGTCCTAGAAGTAAGTGCTTTTAACTGTAGGAGAGGAAAAAGTTGCTGAGAATACCGAATAACGTTTCAGCTTAAAAATCGAAGCTTTCTTAAAGCCCAGAAATTCGTTCATCATATGGAGGCTCAAATTTTAGCAAAACAAGATCCGTTGCGTACTTGCCATCTCTGAAGGACAAACTGTAAGACACGAAAATACGAAGAGAATTCGAGGTGAGCAAAATAATGAAGCAAAGCTTGATGGAAAACAGCCTTAAGGCAGAAACTGAGAGCAAATATGCGATGCTGCAAATGCGTGAGGAGGAACGATACAACTAGCAGAAGTTGCTGAAGTCAAAGAAGCTGGGGGAGATAAGAAGGATAAATGACCTGATGAATACAGAAAGATAACGAAACAAGGAGTTTGAGGTCTACACCGAAAAGGAGTAGGCGATCTCTCGCGAGTAATTTGACTTGAAGGTAAAACAAGAGGAAGAAGAGCTAAAAACTAGGCAGCTAAAAGAAGCCGAGTTCATGAAGAGGAAAAAGATGGTTGAGTTGTAGATGCGCACCCAGAAAATCCTCAACGAGTAAGAGGAGAAGATTGAGTTCAAGAAAGCATACCTGGACGAGAAGGATGTCGTGAAGTAGGAAAAGATAAATATGCAGACGGCCGAGTTCTACGAAAGTACACTGAGGAAACGCGAAGACAAACTGCGGAGCATTTTTAAGACGCTAGATTAAGCGAACTACAACTACGAGAGAAAGAAATAGGACGCATTGGAAAAGCAGATCCAGTTGGAAGAGCAACTTAGGAGAAAGGAACTGGTGGAGGCAGAGCGGGAGCGACAACGGTTGGAAGGATTGAAGCAGCGTGAATTTTACAGGGACACCGTGAAAAAGAGGGCATACGAGCACGAGGATATGTTCAAACAGGCCACAAAGGATAAGCTTGAGCACAAGGTAAACCGGCAACCTAAAGACTACCGGTACGCTCTTCTCCGGAGCGGGCATCTCTCCGCACGTTGAATACAATTAGATTATAACATTTATCACGCTGCTTGGCCCAGTCGGCTTCTGTCCACTGTGCGGTTCTGGGTTTTCGAACCCATTCGCTTTTTCGTGTCTGAGTTCCGTTCCTTTGCCTCAATCAGATAGGAACCCTGATGTGCCTCACCGTACTTGCTTTTGTGGTAATCAGAGGGACTCATTGTGTAGCGTGCGTTTTGGTTAAGAGTGGCGCTCCTCGTTGGGGGCGTCTTGTGGAGTGCGGACTTGCTTGCCTTCGGGGCTCCGTATTTGAGCTCGTCTTCTTTTTGTAGGAGGAAGTGCTGTTACGGGCCAAGAACGCTTCCAGGCCGAGCAATGCGAACCCAGCCAATGAAGTCGGCAGCAGAGATTTTGAAATGCTTCATGGCCCAACAACCAATGAGGGTGCCTGTGCGGCCAAGTCCTGCTTTGCAGTGAACCGCGATGGCGCCGGAGCCGGGTTTAGCGAAATGCTCGTCAGAGGAGAGGATGAACTCTTCGACGAGTTCATCGCTGGGTGTGGATCCGTCGACGAAGAAGAGGTCCTAGTGGTCGATGCCGAGGCGGATGAAGCGTTTCCGCTCGTAGCGCTCGTCGTTGAGGCGAACGACCTTAGTGACCTTCCAGGCGTCGAAGATCTACGCGTACTCTTCGGGCGTGAAGCCAACGCGCTAGCCAGGGTCGCGATGGGACACGGGTCCCATGAAGGCCACGAACTTGCCCGGAATTATCCAGTTGAGATCTCCCTGGTCCACCCTCTCGTATTTTTCGTACTCCTTTATGTTGAACGTCCGGAAGTCGTACCAGCCCTGCTTCAGTGCAAACTAAAGGCCACGCAGGCAGTGCAGGATCGTGCACTCGTAGTGGCACGCGCCTTTGCTTGCATCCCTGTAAGGCTTGAAATGCTTTTGGTAGTCTCTGAACTTCTCATACGCAGTCTCAGCGTCCATCTTCAGCACAATGACCATGAATGCGCCCATCAGAAATGCAGCATTCGCCTATTTGTCCTCATTGACTGAGCAGTAATGGAAGATACGTGAGCTCTCAAATTTCTTGTCCTATAACAGCCGAGCCAATTCTCTGCAATACCGATGCACATGAGCCAGATTAAGAGGACCGAAGTCAGAATTGAAGGGCATATAGACGAGTTCCTGAAAATAGATGAACCTTGAATTGGGATGCTTACCTTGTCGACGTTAAAGAAGAACGAGTTCGAATAGTTCACTGGAGGGCGCTGGTCCGAAAGCCAGTAGAGTTTGCCTAAAGTCAAATCAAAACTCACCCTATATAATCTCTATGGGCTAAGCTGTCTCTTTGCTCATTTTATTATCCGAGTTAAAGTCTAATTAAGTCAGAAATTAAAATGCAAGGGGTTTTGGGGTTTTGGGGTCCGGCGGCCAGCAGCAGCGCCTGTGCATCGCCCGCGCCATCGCCGCGAAGCCCGAGGTGCTGCTGCTCGACGAGCCGACCTCGGCGCTCGACCCGATCGCCACCGGCAAGATCGAACAGCTGATCGCCGAGCTGGCGGAACATTTCACCATCCTGATCGTCACCCACAACATGCAGCAGGCCGCGCGCTGTTCCGATTTCACGGCCTTCATGTATCTTGGCGAGCTGGTCGAATACGGCGAGACCGAAAAACTGTTCACCAACCTGCGAAGCAGCAGACCGAAGACTACATCACCGGCCGCTTCGGCTAAGGAAACCGAATGTCCACTCCATCGAACGAGCACATCGTCAAGAGCTACGACGACGAATTGGCACGCCTGACCGGCGAGATCAAGCGCATGGGCGACCTCGCGCAAGGAACTCGACGCCGCCATCGCCGCCGTGGTCGGCGCGACAGCAAGGCCGCCGAGCGCGTGGTCGACAGCGACAAGGCCGTCGACGCCCTCGAACACGAAGTCAGCCACGACGTGATGCGCCTGCTGGCACTGCGCCAGCCGATGGCCCGCGACCTGCGCGAGGTGCTTGCCGCGCTGCGCATCTCCTCGGACATCGAGCGCATCGGCGACTACGCCGCCAACGTCGCCAAGCGCTCGATGGCGCTCAACCTCGTCGACCTCGGTGCGCCCGCGCAGCCTGCCGCCGCTGGCCAAACTGGCCGCGGATGATCTCGACGCGAAGCGCTGATCGCCTACGCGACCGTGACGCCGAACGCGCCGCCGTCGTGCGCAACCGTGACGCGGAACTGGATGCCCAGTACACCGGGCTGTTCCGCGAACTGCTGACCTACATGATGGAAGACCCGCGCAACATCACGCCCTGCGCGCACCTGCTGTTCATGGCCAAGAACATCGAACGCATCGGCGACCACGCCACCAACATCGCCGAGAACATCTGGTTCCTGGTGCATGGCATGCAGATCGCGCAGACCCGTCGCAAGGGTGACAACACCGCATCGATGGTGGCCAAGGTCGGCACCGGCAAGCCCGACTGATGCAGGTTCCGGCACCTGGCTGACCCTGGCAGGATCGTGCCAGGTCGTTCCGACGGGGCATCGAACCGGCTGGCGCCACCGCGCCCCGACCGAAGCCTGCGCCGCCGGCGTCCGTTCCAGCGCGAACCCGGCGAACATGCTTGACCTGTGGCGCGTCCCGGTCGAGTCTGTGCACCGTGGCGCATGCGCGCGATGGCGGGAGCTGACCGTTGATTGCTGGCTGGATCCTGATGCTGGTCTCGCTGGCCTACGTGGCCATGCTGTTCGGCATCGCCTATTTCGGTGATTCACGCCCCCTCTATCCGACGCGGCCCGCCCTGCGTCCGATCGTCTACAGCCTTGCCCTCGCCGTCTACTGCTCGTCGTGGACGTTTTACGGCGCAGTCGGCACGCGAGGGCTGGGCGCGGGTCGAACACGACGGTCAGGGCCACACGGCTCACCCGGGCCAATGGCTCATTGTAAAACCCGGCGCTCGGGTCCAGACGTTCTCGCACGATGCCAGAATGCTTTCCATCGCCTTCGAGGCGCGCTGGCCGGATGGATCGCATCTCTATCAGGAAGGGCTGAGCCTGGTGATCGAGGCATCGGAAGCACCCGCTCTCGAGGAGAAGGTCCGTCCTATCCTCAACGCGGTGACGGAGATCGCCCCCGACACCTGGGACGTCCGGGATCACCGGGCCGATTTGCATTGTTTCCTGCGCCTGGAGCAACTTCTGTGCGAATGGCTGTCGGTGCTTTCCGGCATCCTTGAGGGACGCGGGATCCGGCATTCCGGGCACTTCGGCATCGATGAGCGAGTCCGCATGGCGGTGGATCTGCTCCACGCCCGTGACCTGGCCGATCCACTCGGTTTGGAAACCCTGGCTGCGGCGGTTCACATCAGCCCGAACCATCTGATCCGGCTTTTCCGGAAGGACCTCCAGACCACGCCGCACCAATTCTGGGACCGGCTCCGCATCGAACACGCCCAAAGCCGCTTACGGCAGCCTGACATCCGCATCAAGGAAGTTGCGATCGATCTTGGCTTCAAGCATCTGTCGCACTTTTCCAAGTGGTTCAAACGGCATTCGGGAAATTCTCCTCAGGCGGTCAGGAAGTAGCTTGGCTCAGTCCCAGCATCAATCCGCGGAGCTCGGCGAGACCGCGCATGCGGCCGATGCAGGAATAGCCCGGGGTGACGGACACGGGCTTTGGAAGGTCGTCCATCATCGTGAGGCCGTGGTCGGGGCGGAGCGGGAGTTGCCAGTCGGCACGTCCGCTTCCGCGGCGGCGGTCCTGTTCCGCCAGCAATTTTCTAACGACCACCGGCATGTTCACGGAACCCGATAGATGACCCGCCTCGTAGAACGATCCGTCGGGCAGCCGCTGGGTGTTGCGCAGGTGGACGGCGTGGATGCGCGGGGCGAATTTCCCGATCATCGCGGGCAGATCGTTGTCGGTTCGTGCGCTGAAGGAACCGGTGCAGAAACAAAGGCCGTTGGACTGGCTTTCGGCCATTTTGAAGATGGCATCGACATCCGCGGCGGTGGAGACGATGCGTGGCAGGCCGAGCACGGGAAACGGCGGATCATCCGGATGGATCGCCATGCGGATGCCGGTTTCCTCGGCCACGGGAATGACAGCTTCGAGAAAACGGGCGAGGTTTTCGCGGAGCTCGTCCTTCCCGATGCCTTCGTAACGGGCGAGCATCGCGCGGATGTCATCGAGTGAGAGCGCCCATTTCACGCCGGGAAACACATCGATGATGGATCTAACGAACGAGTCTTTTTCCGCATCCTTGAGTTCTTCCCACCATTCCCCGGCGCGTTCGATTTGTCGGGGTGAGAAATCCGCCTCGGCTCCGGGACGTTTCAACGCATGGATCTCGAAAGCCGCGAAACGCACCGGATCATAATGCATGCTCATGGAACCGTCCGGCAGCGGCCAGTTCATGTCGGTGCGGACCCAGTCGAGCACCGGCATGAAGTTGTAGATGACGGTCTGAATGCCTTCCTCAGCCAGATTGCGAAGGGTGGTGGTGTAGTTGTCGAAAAGCCGGGCAAGATCTCCCTGGCCGTTCTTGATGTCCTCGTGCACGGGGACCGACTCGACAGCCGTCCAGCGAAGTCCCGCGGCCTCGATGATTTGTTTGCGTTCGCGGATCGCTTCCCGAGGCCAGGCCTCGCCGTAGGGGATCTGATGGAGCGACGTGAAGACGGCGGTCGCTCCTGCCTGGCGAATGAAGGAAAGCGGAACCGAATCATCGGGACCGAACCAGCGGAAGCTTTCTTCTAGCAGAAACATGGCGGCGGGCGGTCGATGGATCCGGGAACTTTACCTCAGACTCCGGAGAATGCGACGAATCCGCCATCCACCGCGAGCACGGTGCCGGTGACAAATTTCGAGGCGTCGGCAAGAAGGTAATGGATCGCGCCGTGGAGTTCGTCCGCCTGGCCGAAGCGGCCGAAAGGCGTGTTGCTGACGATGGTGTTGCCGCGATCCGTTAGGGAGCCGTCCTCGTTGGTGAGCAGGCGGCGGTTCTGTTCGCCGAGGAAGAAACCCGGCATGACCGCGTTGACGCGGATCTTGCCGCCGGTGCGTTTCGCCATGTCCACCGCGAGCCAGCGGGTGAAATTGTCCACCCCGGCTTTCGCTGCCGAATACCCGACGACGCGGGTGAGGGCCTGCGGTGAGGACACGGACGAGAAATTGAGAATCGAACCACTTCCTGCGTCGAGCATCGCTGGAGTGAAGACGAGCGAAGGTAGGACGGTGCCGTTGAGGTTCAGGTCGATGACCTGTTGGAAGGATTCGAAGTCGAGGTCGGAAAAACTCTTGTCCGGGGTGATGGTCGCGCCGGGCATGTTGCCGCCCGCGCCGTTGACGAGACCGTCGATGCGTCCCCATTTTGCGAGCACGGCGTCGCGGGCCTGCTCAAGTGCCGGGCGATCCAGGACGTCGGCGACGCATCCGATGATTTCCGCATCCGGGGTGATGGCGCGGCACTTGGCGAGGGCGGCGTCCAGTTTGTCCTGGCTACGGCCGAGGTAGGCGATTCTCGCTCCTTGCGCCGCGAGGTAGTCGGCGGCCGAGCCTGCTAGTGAGCCAGTGGCTCCGGTGACAATGAACACACGTTGGGTGAGGTCGAACAGGTTGGTCATGGTTGGAGGATTTTCTGAAAATAGGTGACAGGTTGGAATTCCGAGGTGCTTTGGTGCCCTTGGCGGCAGCAACCTAAACAACCGTCATTTTAAGGCCAAGTTGATTCATCCGCTTCGTGTTTTCGCTGAAAATTCTCGGGTTGTGCGGGTGATTGAAATTTTTTGCAGGAAATGGCGGGTCCGTCGGGTATTCAGGAAAATCATGAAACTCACGACGATGCTACTTGGAATGGCGGCGGCCCTGGTGCTGCCGTTGACGGCTCAGGAAATCCCGAAAGTATTGGCGATCGGAGCCGACCTGCCGGATTTCAAACTGCCTGCGACGGATGGGAAAACCTACACGCCTGCTGATTTCAAGGATTCCAAGGTGTTGTGTGTTATTTTCACCAGCAATCATTGCCCTGACGCGGTGGCCGCGGCGGCCCGCATGGAACAGCTCCACCAGGATTACAAGGGCAAGGGCGTGGCAGTCGTCGCGGTGAACGGCAACAATGCCGGAAGCCTTCTTCCGGAAGAGCTGGGCTACTCGCCTTTCAATGATTCCTTCGAGGAAATGACTCCGTTTGCGAAGGACTACAACTGGACTTTTCCCTATCTCTATGACGGCGAGAAGCAGGAGTTCACCACCGCTTGCGGAGGACAATCGACCCCGCACGTTTTCGTTTTCGATGAGGGTCGCAAGCTCCGCTACACCGGACGAATGGATGATGCAGGGCGGAAGGCCGGCACCGTTGACAAAAGCTATGTCAGGGATGCGCTCGATGCCATCCTCGCTGGCAACGCGGTGAAGGAGCCGGTCACCCGGTCGTTCGGATGCTCGACCAAATGGCTCTTCAAGACCGCCAACGTCGCGACCGGTGAGGAAAAATGGAAAAAGCTTCCGGTCACCGTGGCCGACCTCGACGAGGCACTCTCGAAGAAGCTCCGCGCCAATGATTCGAAGAAAGTCCGTCTGATCAATTTCTGGTCCACCACCTGCGGACCTTGCGTGAAGGAATTTCCCGATCTCGTGGATGTCGGTCGCCGCTTCCAGCACCGCCCGGTGGAATTCATTTCCATCAGTCTCGATCCCGGTGACCAACGCGCGGCGGTTAGCAAGTTCCTCGAATCCCGCCATGCCGCTGTTCCGGGGCCTGTCGCCACCTCGCTCAAGGAGCAAGGTTTGACGACCAACAACTATCACTGGACCGGTGGAAATCCGGATGCCATGGCCCAGGCGATCGATCCCGAGTGGTCGGGAGCGCTTCCTCACACGGTTCTGGTCGCTCCCGGCGGCAAGATCCTCTGGCGGCACAATGGCGAAATCGACATCGTCGAGGTCCGTCGCGAGATTCTGAAGGCGATCGAATGATGGCGGGTCTCAGGGCTTTTTTATTTCCCGCATCAGGGTCAGCATGACCTTTTGCGCGCTAGCGGCATCCAGGTGAAGACCGTCGGAGAAATCCACGGAGCCGGGAGGCAGGCCTTCGGTTAGGTCCCACCAGCGGACTCCGGATTGTGCGGCAACCGCGCGCGGGATTTTCATTTCCACGGAGTCGGCCTTGGCACCGGGTGGTAGCATGACCAGCAGGATCTCGCTGCCATTTTTCCGGAGCCTGCCAAGGATGTCGGTCAACTCGCTGACGACGGCGGATTCCCTGGGATCGAGCTCGGGAGATGCTGTTGGATCGAGAACGGCAGGCTTGGTCGAAATGGGAAGAAATTCCAGGTCCTTGTTAGGCGCGCTTTCGGACGACCTCGCCATCAGCCAGGAGTAGGCAAATGCCGTTGGGCGGGCCGTCGCTCCGAGATTGCGGTGCCTGATGCCGACCTGGAACCACTGCGAGTCGATGGCTTCGCCGATCTCCTTGCCGCGGCCTTCGAGTTCGAATGCGAGCGAGTTGGCCTCGATGATCAACAGCGGGGCAACCGGAAGCAGCCCCAGGTCCATGGCGCGGAGGGTAGGCACCGCGCTGCCGCCGTCGCAGCCGAGGTTCGCCACACTCTCGACATGTTGCGCCCGGTCGCCAAGACGTCCGGTCATCGATGAGCCAAGCATCATGATCGCCGGGTTTCCCTGGGACTCCGTCTGGATCCGCGCGATGGAGGAGAAGTAGTTCGACTCGCTCTTCACGGTCTTTCCGCCACTCAGGCGCAGGGCCACGGATTGTGCGCCATAGCAAATGGCGAACATTCCCAACAGGCCGGCGATGTAGCGGGGTGTCATGGTGTTAGAACTGGAAGTAGATGAATCCCCGTGGCGCGCCGGGGTTGGTAAGGATGAGGAATGCCATCAGGCCGTGGAGTCCACCCTCGACGAGCGGATGTGCCATTTTCACCGCGAGGTCCGGCTTCGTTTCCCGCAGCATTCCCCAGAGGTGATAGAGAACGACCGCGCCACCATAGATGAAGAGCGCGAAAAGCGGTTGCCCGGGGAAGGAGAGTTTGCCGTGGGTCAATCCTTGGAAGAACGCGGCGATGTTCGCGACGTCCGGCATCAGGAAAGTGAGCCAGAGGAAGGTGACCGCGTGGAACGCATAGATCCAGCGGAAGGAATCACGAACCAGGCGGAGCGGGGAAGGCGAGCTGCAAAAGTCGCCCGCGCGGCTGCGGAAGATGAAGCGTTCGGCGGCGAGCAGGACACCATGAAGCGTGCCCCACATCGCGAATTTCCATTCCGCTCCATGCCACAATCCGCCGAGGAACATGACGAGGAACAGGTTCACGTAAGTGCGTCCCGGTCCCTTGCGGTTTCCGCCTAACGGAATGTAAAGATAGTCGCGCAGCCATGCGGAAAGGGAGAGGTGCCAACGCCGCCAGAATTCGGTGATGCTCAGCGAGAGATAGGGGAAATTGAAGTTTTCCGGCAAGCGGTAGCCGAACATCAGCCCGAGCCCGATGGCGATGAGCGAATAGCCCGCGAAGTCCGCGAAGATCTGGAATCCGTAGGCGTAGAGCAGCGCCATCAGGTTCACCGGGCCGCTCGCGGCCAGGGTTTCCTTGCCGATGGTCAGCATCGCCGTCTGTTCCGCGAGGTTGTCGGCGACGAAGACCTTGAGGAAATAGCCGGTGATCAGGCAGCGCCGCACCGATTTCCACTCGATGTCGTTCCACATCTTCTCGCGGATCTGGTCGATGAAGTTGCGCGCCTTGACGATGGGGCCCGCAACGAGTTGCGGGAAGAAAACGATATAAAGTGATAGATCGGAAAGCGCGGACACCCTGCCGACTCCCTGATGTCCCAGACGCCGCCGGGTTTCCTCGCTGACATTTCTCCGATAGACGTCGATGATGAGGCTGAGCGCGTGAAACGTGTAAAACGAAATGCCGATGGGCAATGGAATCGAGCGGATGGATTGCCTTGTATCCGGCGATATCAAGCCTGCGGGCAAGAGGCTGGTGAGGATGCCCGCGTACTTGAAAAACGCGAGGAATGCGAGATTCAGCACCACGGAGACGACAAGCCAGAGCTTTGCCGCCGCCTCGTTGTTGATTTCATCCCTGCGGTTGAAGAGGATGCGCTCCACCGCGACGGCGTTGAACGCGCATGAGACTCCCAACAGGATGAGGAGTTCGGGAATTTCCCATGCGTAGAAGATGGCGCTTGCGATCAGGAGCAGGCTGATTTGCCAGACGCGGCGCCTGTCTCCTGACAGAGGCAGGTAGTAAAGCGGCAGGGTGACCGCCAACAGGAGAAGGAACTGGAAGGAGTTGAAAAGCATCCGGGGAGAATGGTGCCGCAAGGCCGCGCCATAACCCTGAGCGGCGTGATGATCCTTATTTCGGCAACAAGTTCAAGTATCGACCCACTACATGATCGCGTATGGCCCCATGACGCAGGTGCTGAAATCGGTTGCCCGCGGGGATTTTGCCCTGCAACCTCGCGGCCCGCCATGATTCCACGCCCGCCGAAGAAGTTTGTCCCGACGCCGTTCGAGTATCATCAGGAAATCGAGATCAGCATCGATTCCCTGACCAACCTCGGTGCCGGTGTCGGCCGGATCGACGGGTGGGTGGTCTTCGTTCCTTTCGCTTTACCGGGAGAAACGGTTAGGGCGAGGGTGTTCCGCAATGACAAGAATTGCTCCCACGCGGACCTTGTTGAGGTGCTGGTGACCTTCTTCGGACAGGATCGAGCCGGGTTGTCCGCTCTTCGGCGAATGTGGCGGTTGCCAGTATCAGCATCTTTCGTATGACAAACAGCTCGCTTGGAAAACGCGGCAGGTCGGCGAGCTGATGAAACACATGGCGGCGATCACGTTCCCGGTGAACGACTGTCTTTCATCGGCTCAAACGTGGAATTACCGGTCCAAGATCACCCCGCATTTCGAAAAGGCGAAGGATGGCGACCTGGGGCCGATCGGTTTCCTTGCCTTCGGGCGGCGGTCGCAACTCGTCGATGTGCCGCAGTGCCCGATCGCCATGGAAACGATCAACCGCGAGCTGCCCGCCATCCGCGAGGGATTGAGAAAGCGGGCCAACACCTTCAAGCGCGGTGCCACGGTGCTGCTGCGCGCGACGGAGGATCGCGTGGAGACGGACTTCAAGGCAGTGGCCACCGAGCATGTGGGCGATTTGAAATTCCAGTTCCTCGCCGGAGATTTTTTCCAGAACAATCCGTTCATCCTTCCCGCGTTCACGGGATACGTCGCGAAACAAGCGTCGGCAGGCGGTGCCCGGTTCCTCGTCGATGCCTACTGCGGGTCGGGACTCTTTTCTCTAACACTCGCGGGTGCCTTCGAGGAGGTCGCCGGTGTCGAGGTGTCGGAAACCTCCTGCGAGTGGGCGCGGAAGAACGCCGCCGCCAACGGGATCGGCAATGCGAAGTTTCTAACCGCATCCGCCGAGGCGATTTTCGACTCCATCAGTTTTCCTGCTGCCGAGACGGCAGTTGTCATCGATCCGCCGCGCAAGGGATGCACTCCGGAGTTCATCGATCAACTGGTCAAGTTCGGTCCATCGAGGGTGGTCTATGTTTCCTGTGATCCCGCGACGCAGGTCAGGGATCTCAAGCAACTGAGCGATGGCGGTTACCGGTTGGAGGATGTGCAACCGTTCGATCTGTTTCCCCACACCCGCCATCTGGAGTGTGTGATGACCCTGGTGAAGGCTTGATCCAGAGAAGTCCATTCCGACATCCCGGAACCGCGGCGGACGTGGCGCGGCTGCGGGTGATGTTGCGTGATGCGCTCGGTATCCTGCGTTTCCATCCGGTCGGGAAGATCGCGGTGCTCAATCTCGCGTGTGGCCGGGCCGACGAGACCGGGGCTCTGGCTGCCGCGTTGGCTCCGGCGGAGATCGGTCATTATGTCGGCATCGACCTGCGATCCGACACCATCGCCGAGGCGTCGAAGCGGTGGGCGCTGCCGGATGGTGTCATCGAGTTCCTGACAGGGGACGCGTCGTCCATTGACAGGATGAGGGAGCTGCCCGAATTCGATTTCATTTTCATCCGCCATCAGAACTACTGGTTTGATCCGGTCACCTGGGATCGTTTGTTAGGAAACGCGCTTGATGCGCTCGCTCCGGAAGGACTGCTGGCATGCACGTCCTATTTCGACGGGGAACACGAGCTGTTGAAAGCATCGCTGGCGACGCGTGGGGCGAAGGTCCTGTGGGATGTGGCGCATCCGGGATCACGCCCGCTAACAGAAGTGCCCGGGAAGTCGGTGGACCGGCGGCTGGCGATCTTTTCAAAAGGCGAGGTGAACCCACGGGGATTCGATCAGGCGACGGGTTCGGTGTCGTGAACCCTGCCGTAGTCCACTTCCAGCAGGCCGCTCTCGTGTTCCGTGTAGATTTCCACGAATCGCCTGCCGAAGAGGACCTCGTTCCAGAGGTAGTCCGCCTGGCTCTGGACGGGAGCGGGAATGACCGTGTCGATACAGACGATGGAGGTCATGAAACGCGCATCCCATTTTTTCAACAGCTCGGGGGTGACACCGTGCAACGGGCTGGTCTCGTCGATGATGTGTCGAACGGTTAGAGCTGCCGGAAACATGACGAGCCGATCGAAATCCAGCTTGAGCGCATGGAAACGGCGGACCTCCTCGCCGTCGGAGAGAGTTTCCAAGCGGATGAGCATGATGCGGAATTCCGCCTCGACCATGGGCTGCCTTTGCAGGTTGGCGACCCGCATCTGGAGCGAGGGTTTTCCATCGAAGGGACAGATGACGAGGTGTTTGCTGAAGAGGAGGCGGGCGACAGGGCGGGAAAATCGCACGAAGATCAGACCGGTCACCACCGCGATGAAGAAGGTGCCCGAGATGATCTCGACCGTGGTGACCGTGTCGGCATAGAGGGTGGCCGGATAGAGGTGGCCGTAACCGACGGTCGAAAGCGTTTGGACGCTGTAGAAGAACGCGCTTGAGAAGGATCCGTGCGGCATTTCGGCGATGCAGTCCCCGCCCAGGAGATAGAGGGTCGCGAAGATGACGTTCAGCGAGAGATAGACCGCGAGGACGGTCAGCACGAATTTCGGCCATGACAACGCGAGGACCGTGCGATGGAGGTCGCGCCAGTCGGGGCCGCTGGAATTGGTGCGGCGGAACTCGATTTTTCCTGCCTTGACCGAGACTTCGGACGGTGCGCGCTTCATGGTGATTTCATAGGGCGATCCAGCGCTTGTGCCAAGGCGCGCGTGTCAATTTCCCAGCATGGTTCCCGTGGCAGTGATGATGAGCTTGTTTTCAGCAAAGGGTTCGCTTACCAAAAGGGCTGTTGAACATTGTTGACCAGATCGCCCTGCGTGCATCGGCGGAGAGACCTGCCCTGGTGGCCGACGGGGTTACGCTGACATTCGGCGAACTTCTGGAGAACGTCTCGACGGTGGCGACATGGCTCGACCGGTGCGAGGGATTCCGGCAGGCGGGAGTTCCCCGAGTGGGGCTGGCTTGTGGAAATGGCGTGGAATACATCGTTCTGGCGCTGGCGATCCTGAAGGCGGGTGCCTGCCTTGTGCCGCTGGCGGATGAATTGACAGCTTGTGAGCGACAGGAAGTGATCGAACGGACATCGCTTTGCGGGATGATCCTCGGACGGGGCGAGTCGTGGCAGCGCGAGCAGGCGAGGGGAGTCGAGAAATCAACCGCCGCCGCGTGGGTGCCGTTCGCGACCGGGAAACTGGCGAACGAGGAGGAATTTTCCGAACTGGATCCGGCATTCATCCGTTTCAGCTCGGGGACCACGGGAAAAAGCAAGGGCGTGGTACTGAGTCATGCGAGACTCCGCGAGCGGATCGTGGCGGCCAACGCCGCGCTGGAGATCGGGCCGGGCGACAGGGTCTTGTGGATGCTGCCGATGGCGCATCATTTTGCGGTATCCATCGTGCTCTATCTTTACCACGGCGCGTGCACGGTGATCGGCGGCTCCCATTTGGCTGCCGAAGTTCTTGAATCGGCACGCACCAATCGGGCGACGGTCATTTATGGAGCGCCTTTTCACCATTCCCTTCTGGCGGCGGACAAGGGAGGTTATGCATGGCCGGATTTGCGGTTGGCGGTGACCACGGCGGCCCCGCTGACCAAGGAAATCGCGGCGGGATTTCGCAGGAGATTTGGCAAGCCGCTGGTTCAGGGGCTTGGGATCATCGAGATCGGGTTGCCCTTGCTGAATACCGGTGGAGCAGGGGATTGCCCCACGGCGGTGGGCAGGCCGTTGCCGGCATTTGATGTGGAATTGCGCGACGAGGAAGGACTGCCGGTGGCGGTCGGAAACATCGGGGAGCTTTGGATCAAGGGGCCGGGAATGTTCGATGCCTATCTTTCACCGTGGCAGACGGTGGATGAAATTTGCGTCGATGGCTGGTTCGCGACAGGGGATCTGGCGGAGACGGATGCGGCGGGCCGGATTTATTTGCGCGGAAGGAAGAAGAGCGTGCTCAACGTGAGCGGCATGAAAGTTTTTCCCGAGGAGGTGGAAACCGTGATCGAGCGGCATCCTTCCGTGAGGCGGTGCCGGGTGACCGGATTGCCCCATCAGACCCTTGGAACTCTCCCTGTCGCGGCAGTCATCTTGCAGGAAGGGGAGA
Source organism: uncultured Verrucomicrobiae bacterium (assembly GCA_963810445.1). Taxonomy (GTDB): domain Bacteria; phylum Verrucomicrobiota; class Verrucomicrobiia; order Verrucomicrobiales; family Akkermansiaceae; genus Luteolibacter. Next base: position 15,461 of record CAWENZ010000023.1, read on the forward strand.
CCATCACCGCGCGGCAACTCATCGCATGGTGCAAGGAGTCGCTCTCCATTTACAAGGTCCCGGTCAAGGTGGAATTCGTCGGGGAATTGCCGATGACCGCGAGCGGGAAAATCCGCAGGCTTTGAGAAAATCGTTTGAATATCCCAGGGCGGAGGGCGTCCTTTGAGACATGAAGAAGCATACGTTGATGAAATGGATCGCGGTGTTGGCATTGACCGGTTCCAGCCTGAGTTGCATGACCACCTATGATGTGAACGGCCGTCCGATGGCGACGGTCGATCCGGCGGTGGCGGTGGCCGGAGTGGCGGCGGCGGGCCTGATCGGTTACGCGGCGGCGAATCACCACCACAGCAACAATTATTACTACGGCGGTGGAGCCTATTACGGTGGCGGATATTACAGGCCCTACCGCAGGTGCTACTGAGCCGTCAGATTTTGAAAAGAACGTTTGATATCACCTCATTCAGGAAGCATTCATAAGATCATGAAAAACAAATCGCTGTTTCGTTTGCCGGTGCTGCTCGCATTGGTTCTTGGCGCTGGATCGGTCACGAGCTGCATGACCACCTACGATGCCAACGGGCGTCCGGTTCAATCGGTGGATCCGGGATTGGCCGTGGCAGGTGTTGCAGCCGCCGGGTTGATCGGATACGCGGCGGGAAATAACAACAACCACCACGATCACTATTACTACGGCGGAAGCCGATACTACAGGGGCGGTGGTTATTACTACGGCGGACACGGGCGTCGCCGGGGTGGTTACCACCCATGATACTTCCTTGAAGAGACACCATGGACATTCGGGAATTGTCGGATCAGGATTCGCGGCAAGCACCTGAATCAACATGCCTGAAACCGCGAGCCGACTGTCCGTTTTTACCGAATCCGTCATCCGCGGGACCACCCGGTTGGCGAACCAACATGGTGCGATCAACCTCGCCCAAGGGTTTCCCGATTTCGATCCTCCCGAGGAGCTTTTGTCAGCGTTGGAGCGCGCGACACGCGGCCCCCACCACCAGTATGCGGTGACGTGGGGCGCTCCCCGGTTCCGGGAAGCGCTCGCGCGGAAAATCCAGCGATTCACCGGATTGCCGATCCATCCTGACGAAAACCTGGTGGTAACGTGTGGTAGCACCGAGGCCATGATGGTCGCCATGATGACCGCCTGCAATCCGGGCGATCTGGTCATCATTTTCTCGCCCTTTTACGAAAACTACGCGGCGGATGCGATCCTGTCGGGAGCCGTGCCGATCTATGTGCCGCTGCGTCCACCCGGTTTCGGGTTCGATCCGGATGAACTGGCGAAGGCGTTCGCCCGGAAACCCAAGGCCATCGTGGTCTGCAACCCGTCGAATCCTACCGGGAAGGTTTTCACCCGGGAGGAACTGATGGAAATCCTTCGCCTTGCGGAGGAACACGACACCTTTGTCATCACGGATGAACCTTACGAACACATTGTTTTCGCTCCCAATGAGCATGTGTATTTCGCGGCGCTGCCCGGTGCCTTCGAGCGGACGATCACCTGCAACTCGCTTTCGAAAACCTATTCCATCACCGGTTGGAGATTGGGCTACGTGCAGGCTGCCCCGAAGGTCATCGAACAGGCGCGGAAGGTGCATGACTTTCTAACTGTCGGTGCTGCGGCTCCTTTGCAGGAGGCGGCGGTCGCGGGTTTGGAGTTGCCCGATTCCTATTACGAAGGTCTGCGTGATCTTTACACCGGCAAACGCGAGTTGTTTCTCGGACTGCTTCGAAAGACCGGCTTGAGTTTCACCGAGCCCCAGGGCGCTTACTACGTCATGCTCGACATCTCGCCGCTGGGATTTGCGGATGATAAGGAAGCCTCCGACTGGTTCATCCGCGAGATCGGTGTGGCGGGTGTCGCGGGCTCAAGTTTCTTCCGGGAACCGGTGAACCACCTCATCCGTTTCCACTTCGCGAAGAACGAAAGCACCTTGCTGGCGGCGGGGGAGCGTCTGGCGAGGGTGGCGGAGTTGCGTTAAATGCAGGGAGAAGTTAGTGGGTTTTGACATGCGGAACCGTGGCGGCGGTTGAAAGCCGCCGCCACGATGGGGCTTCTAATTGACTCCCGAATCATTTCATGAAATCGACCTACTCAAGTTGCTTGATGCGGATCTTGCGGTATTCGATTTTCATCGGCGGACCGACGTGGACCTGGACGCCTAACAATCCGGTCATCCGGCGATGCTCCGGGTCGTCGTCACGAACCTCCGACATCAGGACGCCGTTGGTGAAATGTTGCAGCAGGTTGCCATTCGCGATGATGTGGACCTGGTTCCAGTCCTCCTTGAGCACCTTTTTCTGGAGTTCCGCGCGGTCGCCCAACTCGCGGACGACCTGCGGTTTGCCGCCCGGCGGAATCACCACGGACTGACCGCGATAGGCGAGGAAGGTGCGGCCCTTTTCCTCGTAATTCTGGCCGCTCCATTGGTCCTTGCCGTCGATGTCGTCCTGATAGCCCTGCATGGCCCATTTCGTTCCAGGCAACTCGATGCTGCGATAGTTGATGCCGCTGTTTCCCTGCGCGGAAACCCGGTATTCGAGCTTCAATTCGAAGTCGCCTGTCGTTCCGCCGCGCCAGATGATGAAGGAGTTTTGCTTGAGCAGGGTGTCCGGTGTCACCTCGCCGACCAACGAACCGTTTTCCGCCTTCCAGTAAACCGGATCGCCCTCCCAGTCCTTGAGCGTGCCGTCGAAGATGGTGACAAATCCCTCCGCGTCCGCCGGTTCCGCTGCCGTCAGGGGAAATTGGGCAAGCATCAGGATCCCGGCGGCGATGGAAATTCTCATGCGGCAACCCTATCCTCCGACTGCCTCCGGGCGAGCCCGATTTGACCGGTTGGGCTGAAATTTCCCGCTGGTCATCCCGCGTCGCGAAATCGGAGAGTCTGCGAGGGAATCCGGGCGCGGCACGATCCCGTAATCTGATTGATCGAGACTCCGGTGTTCTTCCAACTCTTCCTCAACGTCTGTGCGCCGATCTTCATGATCGTCGCGCTTGGCTGGCTGCTCGACCGGAAATTCCATCTTCATCTGGAAAGCCTCGTGAAGCTGAACATCTATCTGATGGTGCCGGCGTTCATCTTCACCCACGTGCTGGACACGGAGCTCGCGGGGCGGGAGGCGATCCGCATCGTTGCATTCACGCTCTCCACCATCGGGTTGATGTTTGTCGGAAGCTGGATCGCGGCGAAGTGTTTCAGGATGCCGGTCAGGCAAAGGCAGTCGCTCTCGCTGGCGACCATGTTTTACAATTGCGGAAACTATGGACTCCCACTCGTCACCCTTGCCTTCGGTCACGCCGCGGCGGCGATCCAGATCTATGTCCTGGCGACCATGAATATCGCCACCTACACCATCGGGCTTTTCCTTGCCCAGTCGCATGGCGAGAGCGCCGGTTCGCACCGCGATGCCCTTGGCAAAGTCCTCCGGCAACCGACGATTTATGCTCTCTTCGCGGCCATCCTTTGCAAATCCCTCGCGCTGCCGGTGAAGGAAATCATCTGGATCTGGCAGCCGCTGGATTTGCTGCAATCGGGACTCATCGGTTTCGCGCTCGTCACCCTGGGAGTGCAGATGTCGCAAACCAAGCCGGCTCCGTTTCGAGCTCCGCTTTGGTCGGCCATCGGTCTGCGGTTGATTGTCGCGCCTTTGTTGGCGGTGCCCCTGGTGATGGTGCTTGGTTTCCCAAAGGACGCGTCGGCCTCGCTCATCTTGGCAGCGGCAGCCCCGACTGCGGTCAATACCGCTCTGCTCGCCCACGAGTTCGGTGGAGACATCCCGTTCTCAACCTCCGCCGTCTATTACAGCACGCTCTTCAGCATGTTCACGACGACCGTCCTGTTATACGTGCTGAAATTGTGGCTGTGAGGAATCAGTTTGGACGAGGCTGCCGACATAATCATTTTGGGGGGATTGATGACTAGATCAGAACCGTCCTTTCGTCGGAGGGGCGTTCCGTGGCCACTCCACGGGGCGATTTTGGTAGAGATCGAGAAAACGGATACCAAACCGACCAACCGACGAGAGCCCACCAAAGGGATTTAGAGCGCTGATCTCGTTCAGGCGTAGTTCCATCCTGGTAGCGTAGAGGTGAGCTGATGCTCGCTTTGACAAAAGCGGATGGAATTCTTAAGGTATCGAACGAATAATCCTCTTCAGTTCAGCAAAATGAGAAACGAGCTTGAGTTGCTGGAGGATTTTCCCTAAAACGATTAGGCCGATTTTTCCATGAAGCCTCACACAAGGACTTGACTGAAAGACGCCTTGCCCTTTCAGGAAAAATGTAAGTCGATGAGTTTTTTGCTTCATGGTATTGAGAACCAATTAATCGAATGAAAAAGCCCTTAATTTTGATTGCAGCTTGGGTCACTTGCCTTGCCATTTCAGGAACTTTCGCATCGCCAGTAACCCCGTTCAAACGAGAGTTGGTTGAAGGGGTGTATGTAATTTCAAGAAATTGGGAGGCCACTATGCTATATGTGGTTATCCCAAATGTGTTTTTTGTTATCTCAATGGTGCCTCTGATTCTGCTTGTGAGGCATATTGTATTAGGTGCCTCAAGCCTGTGGGAAAGATATAAGAATGCTAAATGAATGCGGGAGGTAGGGTGACTATCAATCTTCCGCATCTAGTTCACACATAGCGGCGGAGTATGTGGTATTGACCGCCTGAATGGAGGGGAATCAAAGATTTCATGGGTTTGCATCCATGATCTCGGACAGCTAATTCCTGTGGCTTATCCGCTGGTATTTCTCCTCGCCTGAAACAGATGGACAACTGGGATGTGTGGGCCCTGCGGGCTTACGTCGAGCTTGTGACTAGCCATGATGTCTCGTTCTTGATCCGGGATTTCTTCCTGAAAAGAAATCAGTCCGGACGCGTCAATTCCACAAACACATCCTCCAAGGTGGCGACGTGGCGGAAAAGGGAACGCAGGGGCCAGCCGTATTGTGAGGCGAGTTGGGCGATTTGCTCGCGCGAGTCGGTGCCTGAATCGACCCAGACGGTGAATTTCGACCAGCCGTCATCCATTGCTTCGGGAGTGACTTTCTTCACCTTTTCCAATCGATTGATCGCTCCGGCGACGACCTCGGGATCGGCCTGGATTTCCACCTGGAGGCGACCGGCGGCGCGCATCTCCCCGATCAGGTTGGCCGGGGTGTCGGCGGCCTTGATGACCCCGCCGTCGATGATGATCACGCGGTTGCAGATCATTTCCACTTCCGAGAGGATGTGGGTGGAAATGAGGACGGTGTGGGACTCGGCGAGCTGACGGATGAGCTCGCGGATCTGGCGGATCTGGTTGGGATCGAGGCCGTTGGTCGGCTCGTCGAGAATCAGCAGTTCGGGATCGTGGACGAGGGCATCGGCAAGTCCGACCCGCTGGCGGTAGCCCTTGGACAGGGTCTTGATCATCTTGCGTTTCACGCCTTCGAGGCCGCAGGTGTCGATCACGTCGCCGACGCGGCGGCGGGTGTCGCTGTTGCCGAGCCCCTTGAGCTGGGCGCGGAATTTCAAATACTCCCGGACGCGCATGTCCTCGTAGAGCGGGACGTTTTCCGGCATGTAGCCGATTTTCCGGCGGGCCTCGATGGATTGCCGGTAAATGTCGAAATTCGCGATGGTGGCCGTGCCGGAAGTCGGCGGCAGGTAGCCGGTCAGCATGCGGAGGGTCGTGGTCTTGCCGGCTCCGTTGGGTCCGAGAAAGCCGACGATTTCTCCCCGTTGGACGGAAAACGTGATGCCGCGGACGGCCTCGTGGCGGGCGTACCTTTTGGTGAGTTGGTTGACTTCGATCATGATTCCCGGATGCCCTTGGCAGGGGTGAAATTCACGCTTGTACGATTGACGTGGCGTGACGCGCCCCTTAATGAAGCCGTGTGCGTGGCGGGCCAAGCGGGAAATTCGCGGGCTCGCCTCTTAATTCTACACATTTCACATGAACTCTTCGGTTTCGGCGCGACAGAACGCAGACTTGATGGAAGCTAAATACGCCCAGTGGTGCGAGGACCCGAAATCGGTCGATCCGACATGGGCGGCGTTTTTTGAGGGATTCGAACTGGGATCCGCCCAACTGAAGCGCAAGGAGGAGGGCACGGCGGGTTCCGCCACGGCCGCGACTCCGATGTCGGATGCTGATTCAGCGTTCTATGGTCGCGTGACCAGCCTCATTTACAACTACCGGACGCTGGGCCACACGCAGGCGCACATCAATCCGCTGGAGGAGTTTCCCGAGCGCAATCCGCGGTTGCGTTTCGAGCAATTCGGGCTTTCCGAGGCTGACCTCGAGCATGAGGTTTCCAACTCGTTTTTCCGCCACGGCGACAAGATGAAGCTGCGCGACATGGTCGCCGGACTTGAGGCGACCTACTCGAACAAGATCGGTTTCGAGTTCATGCACATCAACAACACGACCGTCCGCCACTGGGTGCGCGAGCGGATCGAGATGCATGCGCTGCGTTCCATCGCGAGTCCCGACAAGAAGCTCAACTCGCTCTGCTGGGTGCTCGAGGCGGAGGCGTTCGAGAATTTCCTCGGCAAGCGTTTCCTTGGCGAAAAGCGTTTCTCCAACGAAGGCGGCGAAGGCGCGATGATCATCCTCAATGCCATCCTCGAGGCCTGCCCGTCGAACGGCGTGAAGGAAATCGAGATGGGCATGTCGCACCGCGGGCGCATGAACGTGCTCGCCAATTTTGTCCGCAAAGCCCTGACGACCGTCCTTTACGAATTCACCCCGAACTACGAGACCGGGCTAGTCGCTGGTGACGGTGATGTGAAATACCACCTCGGCTACGAGAGCGTGCGCGAACTCGCGGACGGCAAGGTTCGCCTCAGCCTGGCGGCAAATCCGAGCCACCTTGAAGCGGTGAATGCCATCGTCGAGGGCAAGACCCGCGCGCGTCAACGGGTACTCGGTGAGCAATCCGGCGGCGAGATCGACCGCAACCAGGTGCTGCCCATCCTGCTTCACGGCGACGCGGCCTTCGCGGGCCAGGGATCGGTGGCCGAGGTCCTCAACCTTTCCCAGCTCAAGGGCTACCGGACCGGCGGGACGATCCACCTCATCATCAACAACCAGATCGGTTTCACCACGTCGCCGGCCGACGCGCGTTCTTCCGATTACGCGACCGACATCGCGAAGATGATCGACGCTCCCATCTTTCACGTCAACGGCGAGGAGCCGATGGAACTCTACTGGACCGCCTTGTTCGCGCTCGAGTTCCGCCAGAAGTTTGGCCGGGATGTCGTCATCGACATGTATTGCTATCGTCGCCAGGGCCACAACGAGGCGGACCAGGCGGCATTCACCCAGCCGATCATTGCCAAGAAAATCGCCGAGCGTTCGACATTCGGAACCACCTACAAGGAGCAGCTCGTCGCCGAAGGAGTCATTTCCAAGGCCGATGTCGAGGCGCTTGAAAAGGCGATCTGGGACAAGCTGGAAGCGGGCTATCAGAAAATGCTCGAGCTTCAGGAAGCAGGGGACCGCACCGCCTTCAGCGGATCGACCGGCATCGTCCAGCAATCCTACTCCCATGCCCCGGTTCCGACCGGCATCGACCGCGGGGTGATCCAGCACATCGGCAAGGTGCTCACGACCATCCCGGATGGTTTCAATCTTCACCCGACGCTTGAAAAACGTTTCCTCCCGCGTCGCGTGGAGGCGCTCGCCAATGGCGGACCGATCGACTGGGCCTTCGCCGAGTCGCTGGCGTTCGGCTCGCTCCTGCTGGAAGGAACTCCCGTCCGTCTATCAGGTCAGGACTGCCGGCGCGGCACCTTCTCCCAGCGGCACGCGGTGTTTTACGATTACGAATCCCGCGAGCGTCACATTCCGCTGGAGCACCTGAGTGAGGAGCAGGCGAAGTTCTGCGTGCACAACTCGTTTCTATCGGAATTCGCGGTGCTCGGCTTTGACTACGGTTATTCCCTTTCCTACCCGAGCATGCTCACCCTTGTGGGAAGCCCAGTTCGGGGATTTCTCCAATGGCGCGCAGGTCATCATCGACCAGTTCATTTCCTCCGCCGAGTCCAAGTGGCAGACGCCGAGCGACCTCGTCATGCTGCTGCCCCACGGTTACGAGGGGATGGGACCGGAACATTCCAGCGCCCGCCTCGAACGCTTCCTCCAGCTCTGCGCGGAGAAAAATATCGTGGTCGGAAATTTCACCACGCCCGCCCAGTATTTCCACGCGTTGCGCCGCCAGAAGCACCGGGATTTCCGCAAGCCGCTCATCCTGATGACCCCCAAGAGCCTTCTCGGGCGACCCGAGGCGGTCTCTCAGGAATACGACTTCATGGAAGGCACCTGTTTCCAGGAAATCCTGCCGGACACCAAGGTTTTCGCGAATCCCGCCGACGTCAGCCGTGTTATTTTCTGCAGCGGAAAGGTCTATTACGACCTCATGGCCAAGCGCCAGGAAGACGGCATCGAGAATGCCGCGATCATCCGCATCGAGCAGCTCTATCCGTTCCATCGCGAGATGGTCGAGGCCATCATCAGCCAATACTCCAACGCCTCGAATTTCGTCTGGTGCCAGGAGGAACCGCTCAACATGGGCGCATGGTCCTATATCTTCCCGCGCCTCGAACGTGCGGTGGGATCGAAAATCCGCTACGCTGGCCGGGGGACCGCCTCCAGCCCGGCCCCGGGTTCCAAAGCCATGCATTACCGCGAGCAAAAGGAACTTCTCGTCCAAGCCTTCGAGGTCTAACATCGAATCCGTTTTTCAAAACTTCAACACGCTTTATCCATGTCAACCGACGTCAAAGTTCCCGCAGCCGGAGAATCCATCACATCCGCCAATGTCGCCCGCTGGCACAAGAAGAACGGCGACGCCGTGGCCAAGGGCGACATCCTCGTCACCCTCGAGACGGACAAGGTGTCCAACGAACTCGAAGCTTCCGAGAATGGCACTCTAGAGATCCTCGTCGGCGAAGGTGAGGAGGTCTCCATCGGAACCGTCATCGCCCGCATCGATGGCGGGGCTGCTCCCGCTGCAGCTCCATCGCCTGCCCCGGCAGCCGCCGCAGTGGCTACGCCTGCTCCGGCAGCGACACCCGCTCCCGCACCTGCGCCTGCCTCGTCGGGCGGTGGCATCGTTGAACTCAAGGTTCCCGCAGCCGGTGAGTCCATCACCTCGGCCAACGTCGCGAAGTGGCGCAAGAACGATGGCGAACAGGTCGTCCAGGGAGAGATACTCGTGACCTTGGAAACGGACAAGGTTTCCAACGAACTCGAGGCACCGGCTTCCGGCCTCCTGAAGATCAAGACTCCGGAAGGCGAGGAAGTTTCCATCGGGACGGTCATCGCGACCATCGATACTTCCGTGGCTGGATCCGCCGCCGCCGCACCTGCTCCGGCATCCGCTCCTTCACAGCCTGCACCGGTAGCGGCACCCGCTGCGACTCCGGCTTCCGCACCGGCAGCTTCGAAGCCTGATTTCACCGCTGCGGTGGCTCCGACGGAGCGTCCGTCCACGGAGCCTGTTAGCGAGGGCCGGACCACCCGCAGGAAGATGTCGATGCTGCGCCGCAAGATCGCCACGCATCTCGTCAACGCGCAACAGACCGCCGCGATTCTAACGACCTTCAACGAGGTGGACATGTCTGCCGTGATGGACCTCCGCAAGCAGGTTCAGGAGGATTTCATGAAGAAGCACGGTGTGAAGCTCGGCTTCATGTCGTTCTTCGTGAAAGCCGTCGCGCAGGCGCTCAAGGACGTTCCGTCCGTCAATGGCCGCATCGACGGCGACCGACATCATTGAAAACCACTTCTACGACATCGGCGTGGCCATCGGCACCGAAAAGGGACTGATCGTCCCCGTTCTCCGTGACGCGGACAAGAAGTCGTTCGCGCAAATCGAGAAGGACATCCTCGATTACGCCAAGAAGGCCAAGGATGGCAAAATCACCATCGACGACCTCAACGGTGGCGTCTTCACCATTTCCAACGGCGGCACCTACGGCTCCCTTCTCAGCACGCCCATCCTCAACCCGCCACAAAGCGGCATCCTCGGCATGCACACCATCCAGCAGCGTCCGGTCGCGCTCAATGGCCAGGTCGTCATCCGTCCGATGATGTATCTCGCCCTCAGCTACGACCACCGCCTCGTCGATGGCAAGGAAGCCGTGACCTTCCTCATCCGCATCAAGGATTGCCTGGAGTCGCCCACGAGGCTTCTGTTGGAAATGTGAGCTCGCCAGATTACACGGGGTAGCAAACAAGGAGCGGCGATCTCCGAATCGCCGTGCCCATGGAAAGTCGATGAAGATCGGCTAGCCTCTGCCCATCGCCACCTCATGGGCGTCGGCGGACGGATTCCACCGTTCCTTGTCGCCATGCGTTCTTGGCAGTCGATCTAACGGTCCTGTAGCCTGCCTCGCCGGATGCAACTGAGGTAAACCCAGGCGATCATCACCGCTTGCAAGGGAAGCCGTGCCCAGAAGATCCAGAGCGGGACCTCGTTGCCGCCGATGGGCACACGGTGGGTGAGCATGTGGATGTTTGCCGGGAAAACGGCCACCAGCACCGCGATGAGCCACCATCCCGCGAGCCACCGCCATTTCGGAAAACAAATGCCGATCCCGCCGATCATTTCCGCCGCGCCGCTCAGATAGATCAGCGCCATGGGCCACGGCAGGTATTCAGGCATCAGCGGGCGGTAGGTCTCCGGGGAAATGAAATGATAGGCGCCGGCAATCGTGAAGAAGACGGCGAGCAGGACTATCGAGATTTTTCCAATCATGTGAACCATTTGTCGCCCGAACTTCGCAAAACGCCAATCTCGATTTGATGTCGCGATTCAGCCGTCAATCAGGATGTCCCAGTTGTCTCCGGCCTCGGCAACGGCGAAAAGAATCACGGCGACCATGGGTTTGGTCACGGATACGGATATTCCCAGCATTCCGGCGAGCCATAGGCCGAGGGTGGAGAGCAGGATGGGCGTGGAAATCGTCTGGAGATCTCCCAGTCGCTTGCGGTTTGGTTGATGCTCGGTTTTCCCGGTGGCCAGTATTTCGTAGATGAGTCGCTTGGCATCGAGCCATTTGGAATCCGCCCGCGATCCCGGTTCTACGACCGCCGCACGGACGGTCGGGACGGGGACTTCCATCTCGGAAGCAAGCTTTTGGCCGTATTCGTCCCACGTGCGGTGCCCTCGCCGGATTTGGATGAGTGATGGGAACTGGCCCAGGAGAAACCGGGTATCGATCGGGATTCTGGCGGCAGGGGAGGGCTCACCATCGAGTGTCGTCATGGTTCTTGAAAATTGGATATCTCCGGGTCTAACGGAAGTGGGATTGATCAACCAAATCGTCACAGCTTCGGGTGGATGAAATTTCTTCTCAGCACGGCAACTTCAGCGACAAGTGAAGGAAACGTGTGCGGGCATTTGCCGGTTCGTGCGATTCAGGGTTGAGTCTGGCCGGGGAATTCGCGAAAACCCCTGCGGATGAGAATCTTGGTGGTTGGCAAAGGCGGGCGCGAACACGCGCTGGTGAGGGCATTGGCGGAATCTCCGGGAAATCCCGAGTTGTTCTGTTTCCCTGGCAGCGACGCGATTTTTCAACTGGCGAAACCGGTGGATGCCGACGGCCTCGAATCACTGGTCGCATGGATGAAATCGAACGCCATCGACCTCTGCGTGGCGGGTGAGGAAAGCTATCTCGTGAAAGGCGACGGGCTCGCGAATCTTTGTGAACGCAATGGAATTCCGTGCTGGGGACCACCGAAGGAATCCGCCCAACTTGAGGCGAGCAAGGAGTTCGCCAAGGAGTTTCTGGTGAGGAATGGCATCCCGACCGCGCGGGCGACCGCCACCGACACGCTTGGAAGAGGCCGTGGCCGCGATCGCGGGCGAATACCCGACGGTCTTGAAATTCGACGGTCTCGCGGCCGGCAAGGGCGTGGCGGTTTGTCCGGACGAGAGAAGTGCCATGGAGTTTCTCGATGAGGTTTTCGTGCAACGCCGCTTCGGCCCGGGCCGGGTGTTGGTCGAGCAATGTCTCGTTGGTCCCGAGGTTTCCATTTTTGCCGCCATCATCGACGATCAATACCTGATCTTCACACCCGCCCGCGACTACAAGCGCGCCAGTGATGGGGACCTCGGTCCTAACACCGGCGGCATGGGAGCCGTCGCGAGTCGCGGGTTGATTTCGGTGGAGTTGTTAGCCCAGATCGAAAGCGAGATCGTCCGGCCCACGGTGGACGGACTCCGCAAGGAAGGACTGCCCTACCGCGGATTCCTCTATTTCGGACTGATGCTAACGGAATCCGGACCACAGGTCATCGAATACAACTGCCGTTTCGGCGACCCCGAGTGCCAGGCGGTGATGCCTCTGGTCGAGGGAGATCTCGCGTCCTTCTGCCTCGCCGGGGCGAAAGGGGAACTCCGCGCCGATCTTGTCAGCTTCAGTGAAGGCTGGAGCGTGTGTGTGATTCTCGCATCGGCAGGTTATCCGGAATCGTCACGCAGCGGCGACAAGATTTCCGGTCTCGGCGAGATCACGACCGCCCGCGTCTATCATTCCGGCACCCGGGCAACGGCTGACGGTGATTGGGAAACCAATGGAGGTCGTGTGCTCGCGGTGGTGTCCGGTGGCGCGACTCGTGAGGAGGCTGTCGGTCTCGCGCACGCCGCCGCCGACCACATCACATTCGATGGCTTGCAACGTCGCCGCGACATCGGCATCCTCAATTTTTAAATCATGGAAAAGACCCTCACTGCCGAAGACATCACCGCCGGAGTCGAGCGACTCGCCAAGGCGATTCGTGAAAAGCACGGCGGCAAGCCCATCGCCCTGGTCGGCATCCGCAGCCGTGGTGACGAAGTCGCGGAAAGGGTGCTCACGCTTCTTTCCGAGGAGGACTGGGACCTGAATTTCGGGGTTCTCGACATCTCGCTCTACCGCGACGATTTCGAGCACCTTCACGAGAACCCGTTGCTTCAGGAAAGTGACATCGCGTTTCCTGTCGACGGCGCGCACATCATCCTCGTGGACGACGTGTTGTTCACCGGGCGGACCATCCGCGCCGCACTGGATGCGCTTTCCGACTACGGCCGTCCCGGCAAGGTCGAGCTCGCGGTCCTGATCGACCGCGGTCATCGTGAAATGCCCATCCAGCCGGACTATGTCGGTATCGCTCTCGACACCCGCCGTTTGGATCATGTATTGGTCTCCCTCGAAGGCACCGACGGGATGGATCAGGTCCGGATCGTCGAAAAGGAATCATCATGAGCCTCCTGCCACAGCGCAAGAAATCCGCCGACGAGATCGCGAAGCTCCGCGAATCTCTTGGTATTCCGGCTCTTGCGCCAGGAAGCGCTGAATTACCCGCGGAACCGGCGGCGCAAATGCCTGTCGCTCCTGAAACCCTGAATGTCGCCACGACAGCTGATGACGTTAAATTTCCCGAACCGCTTGAGACCGCGCCTTCGATTGCCCCGATCCCCGCGCCGGTGGTTCGCGAGCCAAAGGAAGTGCGTTCGCTCAAGCGATCCGAGCGGATCCCGGTCCTGCCGGTGGATGGAGTGGGTCCGCTGATTCATCTCCCGGGTGCGCCCGAACCACTGGCGATTCCCGCGACTTCACCTCTTCCCGTCGATCATGGACCGAAGCAGGTTCGCTCGCTTCGCAAGTCTGAGCAGGTTCCCTTGCCCGCCATCGAACGACCCAAGCCTTCGGCGGATTCGAAATTGCCCGCCCAGCGACACAGCGATCGTGAGATCAGCGAAATCCGCAGGCAGGAGGCGATCTCGATGCAGGCTCCGCCGGTTCAGCCCCGCTCTCTATCAGCACATCCGGCGTTGGTGATTCCCGGCTACCTGTTTGCCATCGCAGGTGCCGCGTGTTTCCAATACTACGAGCTCGAGTTGGAATTCACCGCCGCCTGTGTGGTGATCGCCCTCTTGTTCGCCGGATACATCTTTTTCAAGAAACCCTTGTCCCGGCACCACGCGGCGTTCATCTCGGTCGCGGCCCTGTTTGTCATCGTGTTCGGAGCCGTTCATTATTTTCCCCAGATCCAGCATGGCACGTAAGGACCTACTCGACATCGCCGCACTCGACCGGGAGGAAATCGACCTCCTCCTCGAGCAATCCGCCCCCTTCAAGGAACTCTTCACCCGCTCGGTGAAAAAAGTCCCCGCCCTCAAGGGCAAATCGGTGCTCATGCTTTTCTACGAGCCAAGCACCCGCACCCACTCCTCGTTCGAGGTGGCGGCGAAGCGCTTGTCGGCCGACGTCACGAATTTCGATGTCGCCCAATCCTCGATCACCAAGGGTGAGTCTGTTAGGGAAACCGTCGAGACCCTCCAGGCGATGCGCACCGACTTCATCATCGTCCGCCATGGCCGTTCCGGCCTGCCGGGCATGATTGCCAAACAAACCAAGGCCTCCGTCATCAATGCCGGCGACGGCGCACACGCCCACCCCACCCAAGGGCTGCTGGATGCCTTCACCATCAAGGAAAAGTTTCCCGAGCCAGCCGGGAAAAAGGTCCTCATCATCGGCGACATCCTCCACTCCCGCGTCGCCCGCTCCACCAGCACGATCTTGAAAAAGCTCGGCATGCAAGTGGCCTACCTCGGCCCCGGCTCCCTCGTCCCGCGCTGCGGTCCGGAGAATATCCGGCGCTTCACCGGTTACAAGGAGGCGATGGACTGGTCGCCCGACATTGTCTATCTGCTCCGCGTCCAGATGGAGCGTCAGGACGTCCAGTTCTTCCCCAGCCTCCGCGAGTATCACAAGCTTTACGGCGTCACCGACGCCCGCCTCGACGAGATCCGCAAGCGCGGCCTCTACATCATGCACCCCGGCCCCGTGAACCGTGGCGTCGAACTCTGCGACGCTGTCATGGACTACGAGCGCAGCCTCATCAACGACCAGGTGGAGAACGGCATCGCCGTCCGAATGGCGGTGCTCTACTGGCTCAAGCCGGGTGGTGAGTGATGGTGAGATTGAAAAGGAACCACGGATGGACGCGGATTCACACGGATTGAGATACGAGGTGGAAACTGGTGAGATCATCAGTTGTGCTTTTGAGGTTCTCAACGCCCTTGGGCATGGGCTGTTGGAGAAGCCCTATGAAAACTCGCTTTGTGTCGAGTTTGGGCTGCGGGGAATTCCGTGGAGACAGCAACCGCGTTACGACGTTGTTTACAAGACGGTGAAAGTTGGCGAATACGTTCCTGACCTCATCGTGTTCGATCTTGTGGTGGTGGATACGAAGGTTATCGAACGTATCACCGATCATGAGATAGGTCAGATGCTCAACTATCTCAAGATTACCGGTCATCCAGTCGGCTTGATTCTCAACTTCAAGCGCGGTCGCCTCGAATGGAAGCGCGTCCTCAATCATCTTCCACCTCCTGTCTAGCAGTTGTGTTTTCAGGATATATTTCAGTGCAGTTGACGTTCATCGGCGTCTTTTCGTCCAAACTTTTGCCAGCGCAACTGGGATGGGAGATTTGAAGATCGAAGAGGAACCACGGATGGACACTGATGAACACTGATCAAGAATTCCGGTGAAACCGACAAGTGCTTCTAGCGAGTCATCGATCATGCAACTGGTTTCTGCGAGATTTCAAACCATCCTATCAACTCTTCAAGAATCCGTGTTCATCAGTGTCCATCCGTGGTTCCTCTTCCAATTGATCTGGTAAGCAAACACCGCCTTTTCCCCGCATTTCAAGTCCTGTTCTGCCTGCGATGGATCAGGCCATGCCGGCGAAGAAAGTCACCGCTCCCAAGGAAGTAAAACCGGTTGATCCAGGAATCATTCCAGCGGAAGAATCTGTAACCTCGACGGCTTTCTGCGCCAAGTTTGTTGCCGGACCACGCTGCTGATCATTTAAATCCTATAGATATTGCTTGATATGATGACGGTGACAATCGATTGTTTGCATCAAATTGAGAGGGCGAAAGATGAGAATTACCGTCGAAATTGAAGATTTCAAGATCGAAGCCATTCAAAAGTGGACGAATCAAAAGAAGAAGTCGCCTGCTTTGGCGGCGGCTCTTGATGAATTTCTGGTGCTCAGGCAGCGGCAGGAGTTCCTATCCAAGGTCATGGCGGGAGAAACGGACTACCGGGCATCGAATGATGAGATCGAGGACATGGCAGCTTTGGAAAGGCCATGACGCTGATCGACACATCCGCTTGGATCGAGTTTTTCCGCCGCAAGGGTGACCCGCTTTTCAAGACCCGTGTGTTTGAAATCATCGGCAGCGGCAAGGCGGCTTACACGTGTCCCATCCGCTTCGAACTGGTCCTTGGCGCGAGACCCGAGGAAATGACGGACCTGTTGAACGGGTTGGATTTGGCCAAGCGGATTCCCCTGACGCCGGAACACTGGGACCGTGGCGCAGCTCTGGGAGCTGAACTCCGCGCCGAAGGGGTGCGGATTCCTGCTTCGGACCTGCTGATCGCCATCGTTGCCAGCAATGCGGACATTCCTCTTTTGACAAAAGACCAACACTTCAATCTTCTTCAGGAGAAATTCCTGCCCGACCTCAGGCTATCGTAATTTGACCATGACGCTCCTCATCACCAACGCCCGCATCGCTTCCGAAGATTCGCCCGACCTTGCCAGGGCGGATGTCCTGATTTCCGACAGGGAAAATCGAGAACATCGGAAAAGGCCTTACCGCCCCGGACGGGGCCCGAGGTGATCGATGCGAAGGGGCGAATCGTGATGCCCGGGATGTTCGACGCGCACGTGCATTTCCGTGAGCCCGGCTTCGAGGCGAAGGAAACCATCGCTTCCGGCACCGAGGCGGCGATCAACGGCGGCATCACCGGCGTGGTGATGATGCCCAACACCAGCCCCGCCATCGACTCGGCGACGGTGGTGGCGAACGTGCTCGATATCGCCAGACGGACCTCGCGCATTCCGGTTTACACTTCCGGCTGCGTCACGGTCGGTCGGCACGGAAAGGAAATGGCTGGCATCGACGGGATGCGGGCGCTCGGCGTGAAAATGCTAACGGATGATGGCGACACCACCGGTGATCCGGCGGTCCTGCTGCGGGCGATGCAGTATGCTTCCGAGTTTGGCATGTTTTTCGCCAGCCATTGTGAGGTTCCCGAACTGGCCGGACCACGTGCGCTCAACGAAGGGGCGATGAGCTATCGTTTGGGCATCAAGGGATCTCCGGCCTGCGCCGAGGAAATCATCATCGACCGCGACATCCGCCTTGCCCACGCCGCCGGGGCGCACATCCACATCCAGCATGTTTCCAGCAAGCTCGGCATGGAAACGATACGCTGGTGGAAGTCCCGCGGAGACGTTAGAGTGACCGCCGAGGTGTCCCCGCACCACCTGTTGTTCAGCGACGAGGACATCGGAGACTATGACACGAACTACAAGATGAACCCACCGCTGCGGACCAAGGCGGACAACGAGGGGCTTTTGCAAGGACTCATCGAGGGTGTCTTCGATCTCATCGCCACCGACCACGCGCCGCACACGCCTTTTGAAAAATCCCAGGATTTCGTCAGCGCGCCCAATGGCATCACCGGCATGGATACCGCCTTGGTGTCGCTCTATCACCATTTCGTCGCCACCGGGAAATTCGGCTGGGACCTCGTCGTGAAACGCTACAGCGCCGAACCACGCCGGATGATGGGATTGCCAGCCATTTCCATCGAGGAAGGCCAACCGGCGGATCTCGTGTTGTTCGATCCGGATGCGGAAACGACCTTCACCAAGGAGTTCATGAAATCGAAATCCCAAAACACGCCTTTCATCGACAAGACGCTGAAGGGCAGGGTGGATCTGGTGATGTTAGGCGAGGAGATCCTGCTGGAACGCTGAAGCGACGGGGCAGTTCTACTTCTCGTTTTCCGCACCACCGAGAAGCTTCACGTTCAAGCTGCCGCCTGCGAACAGCATTTCATCGAGTGCGCCCTCCACGTGCTTCGCAAGAAGATCCGTGGTGCCACCTGCGCGAACCATGAACTGGGCGGATCTTCTCATCAGCTCCTTGATGAAGGCGGCGCTGGCACCCTGGGTTTTTCTCACGATGGTCGTGACGACCTTGTCCGGGACTGTCAACTGCCCTGCATATAACCGGATCAACTTGCGTCGTCCGTCCACATCGGGAAGTGGAAACTCGATCGCCTGATCGACCCGGCCAGGTCGGGCAGCGAGCGCAGCTTCCAGTTCCTCGGGCCGATTGGTGGTGAGCACGAATAACAGTGCCGCATCCTCGCGCAGCCCATCCATCTCGTTGAGAAGCTTGTTCAGCAGGCTTTCCTCACAGGGGCTGTTCATGGAAGTGCGGGCGCGGGCAATCAGGTCCACGTCCTCCAGAATTACCATGGCAGGCTGGAGGAAACGGGCGAGCTGCATGTATTCATCCAGCAGCCCCACCTGTTCCGCCGTGATTAGCAAGGTGGTGTGGTCAGGCAACTGGCTGGCCAGGTAGTGAATGGTGTGGGTCTTGCCGGTGCCGGGAGGGCCGTAGAACAACAGGCCTTTCTTGATGCTCATGCCGAGTTGGTGAAGTTGTTCCCGGTGTTCGATGAATTCGGAGACGTTGCGTTCCAACAATTGAAGTGTCTTCTCCGGCAGGATCACTTGCTCACGGGTTACGGTGCGGAGTTTGTGGACCCTTACTCCGCCGGCTTGGCCCGAGTAGTTGTCGCGTTTCTCCAATGAGATGACCTTGCCCCGGTAGGATTGCGCCTGATTGATCCGGCGCACGAGTTCCTGCAGGATGTCGTCCCCGAAGTCTTGATTGTCCTTGGCGGGACACATCGCGATTTCCACTTGCCAACCTCCGACTTCGCTGTGCTTCAGCACGG
The DNA here is from genome assembly GCA_963810445.1 of uncultured Verrucomicrobiae bacterium. GTDB lineage: Bacteria > Verrucomicrobiota > Verrucomicrobiia > Verrucomicrobiales > Akkermansiaceae > Luteolibacter. Next base: position 34,296 of record CAWENZ010000023.1, read on the forward strand.
GAGTTAGCAGGACAGCCAGACGGTTTCGTGACTGGTTGCAAAGCCACACCGTTGATTTCAGGCAGCGCACGGGCACTGTTTCTCCGATGTCAACATCCTCGAATTCAAGCGGAGCGATCACGGGTGAATCCTGCCGGTCCAGCGACAACATGCTGAATGTGAATGTCTGAAATGCGTATCCCGCCTGAATCCCTGAACGGTGGGTGACCTGGAAGCCCGTGTCGAGAATGTCGAGAAGGGCGCATTGAAGGTCCACACGAGTGGCAATCGGGAAAGATCGCGAGGCGGTGACGAGTTGGTGCAGGTTGGCGACGCGGAAGTGCTTCCGCAAAAGGCTGGCGACGCTGATCGGCTTGGAACTGGGTTTCGTCTTTCTGGTAGCCATGGTTTTGAGTCAATCTTGAATGGTTCCTGCTAGACCGTTCGCGTGTCGGACACCAGATTCGCTAGAAGATCCGCGATACTTAGCCGAATGACCGGGAAGAATCAAATCCGGCCTTATCTCCGCGAGTGGCTCTAGCACAAACCGCCGCTCGCCGATGCGCGGGTGGGGGAGAACGAGGTCCTCGGTGTCGATGATCTCATCGCCGAAATAGAGCAGGTCCACATCGATGATTCGCGGGGCGTTGCGTTCGGGAACTGCGGTGCGGCCGAGCTTTTTCTCGATGGCCTGGGTCAACTCAAGGAGCTCGAACGGATCTCCATCGAACGAAATCTCCACGACCGAATTGCAGAACTGCGGAGATCCCGGCGGGCAAAGCAAGGGCTCGGTCTGATAGGTTGAAGCGGCGAGGAAGGGTTCGGCAGGAGTTGAAATTTCCGCCAGAGATTGTCTCGCGGCCTCGAGGTTGGCGAGGCGGTCGCCGAGGTTCGATCCGAGCGCGATGCCGACACGTGGCATCGGTTAGTCCTCGAGGTTTTCCAATTGGCTGATGCCGTTCTCCTGCATCCGTTTGTTGGCTTCCGCGACCTTGTCGGCGGGGATCACCACGGGACGTTCGGCCCCGAAGAGCTCGATCACGAAAAACTCGGGCATTTTCTCGGGATGAAGCAGTTCGTGGGCCTGAGCGAGGTCGTGGACCTTGACCCCGTTGATCTTGTCAACCGCATAGCCGGAAAATCCACCCAACTGGCTGGTCACCGGATCGCTTTCGACCCGCGTCAGGACGACGATGTCCTGGTGCTCCTGGAACAGTCCCTTGGGCACGTAGTCGGTGTAGAGGCGGCGGACGGTGACGTCGTCGAACTTGGAGGCTGCGAAAAGGTTCGTGTCCAGCGGTTGGAAAACAAGTCCGGCGAAAACGATGTAGCGGGGCTTTTTCTCATACTGGATCGAGTACATCCGCGACCACGTCAGCGGCTTCAGGATTATGTCCACATCGTTCCACGAACCCTCGCGAAGATATCTAACCGCCACCTTGTCGCCGGAGAATTTTCGCTCGACGATTTCGTTGAGGTTCACATCCTCACCGTTGATGGTGATCATGCCCGCGGAGTCCACGGCGTTTCCATCGAGGGAGAGGAGAATGTCGCCGGGCTTGAGAATGCCGTCGCTGGAACTCGTGGGCACAACCCGGGTGATGAGCACTCCCTTGCCGTCGTTAGGCAGGCCAAGCGCTTTCCGCATCGCGGGATTGAACAATGGAAACTCGCTGATGCCGAGATCGGCGTAGGGATCGTATTTTCCGTCCTCGATGTCCTTGAGAAAGCGCCGGATCACCGGAGTCGGGATGACGTAGCCAGTGTTGTCAGCCTGACGAAGTCCCTGGAACGCGACGCCAACGACCTTGCCATCCTGAACAACGGGACCGCCGGAATTTCCCGGATTGATCGCTGCGTCGATTTGCACAACCAGATGGGAATCCGCGCGCGAATGGGCGTAGGGCTGGAAATCGATCCGCGAAACCACGCCACGGGTGACGGAAAGCCGCTCTCCACCGATCGGGTAACCGATCACACGAACTTGCGATTCCAGACTCGGAACATCGCCAAGCTCGAAGGTGGGAAACGATTCGAAATCCTTGAAATCCTCCACCGAGAGCAACGCGAGATCGCAGTCATGGGCCACGAAATCGACTTTCGCCGGATACTTCACCGGGCTGCCGTGAATGGTGATGAGGACCCTCCGGCCATTCGAAACCACGTGCGCGTTGGTCAGGATTTTGTTTTTGCCGATCAGGAATCCAGTGCCGATGCCACCGCCGAAGCGACCCGAATTCCACGGTGTCTCGTAATCGGGCACCTGAGTCGCGACCTCGATCCGGAGCACGGATTTGTAAACATCCGAAGGGAGCGACTTGTTCTGCGCCTCAACGCAGGGAACCGCCAACAACACGAGAACAAGGGAAATAAGCAACCGGATCATTTGAACTGCGGGGATCTTACGGTCCGTCGCCCGCGCCGCAAACCATTTCTGGAGGCTGGAGCTGCTTGGGTGGAATGAAATGGATGGAGCTGGAAAGATGTCCCGAAAAATATCTTGGTGAGTGAACCAATGAACGTGAGTTCGCGCTACAAACACCCCTGGTTTTTCTAACCCGGATTGGCTTGCCTAAACGGTCATCTTCCCGCCAGTGTCGCAGCCGTGAAAGAACTATGGGAACAGGCGATCCTGCCTTACAATCTGCCATTCACCATTCTGCTAGGTCTGGTGGTGCTGTTCTGGATCACGACCTTGCTAGGGGCCGTGAGCATGGATTCGTTGGATGGGGACATTGATGTCGATGCATCGGGAAACGATGCCCCCATGAGTCTCGGCGGAATGGCCGCCGCAATGATGCGCGTGGTCAATGCGGGTTATGTCCCTCTCACCATCGTCCTCAGCATCCTGATTCTGATGATGTGGATCTCCTCGATCCTGCTGAACTATTATTTCAACCCTGGCCAAAGCATCCTGTTGGCCACCGGATTTGTGGTGGCCGCGTTCGTGCTTGGCGTTGTTGCCACGAAGGCAATCACCCAGCCGCTGGTTCCCTTCATGCGCCGTCTGAAGGAAGCCGAGAACGCCGCTCCGGTCATCGGTGAAGTCGGCGTGGTCCGCTCGATGCAGATCGATTCCCAATACGGCCAGGTGGAGGTGCAGCGTCCTGATGGCGCACCTGCCATCCTGAACGCGAAACTGGGTCCGGACTCGGATCCCGTTCTGCGTGGCAACCAGGTGATCATCATTTCCATCGACGAGAATACCGGCGTCTATCTGGCACGAAGCCTTTCTCCGACTCCTCCCATTGATTGAATCCACTAATTGAAAATACCATGAATCCACATCTGTCCGCATCTGCTGTTTACCGTGCGTTCGACCTGCCGTCAGGACTTTCTGATGGATATCGGGTTGTTCGGCGGCCTGGGTATCGTAGGAATTGGCATCTTCGCGTTGATCGCGGTGGTGTTCATCTATTTCCTTCTAACCTGCTATCGGAAGGTGGAGAAGGGTCGTGCATTGGTGCGGACCGGTGGTAGCCGCGCCAAGGTTATTCTCAACGGTGGATTCGTGATCCCCATCGTCCACCGCGCGGAGCTCATCGACATTTCGGTCAAAAGGATCGAAATCGACCGGACCGGAAAGAACGGTCTGATCTGTCAGGACAACATGCGTGCGGACATCAAGGTGGTGTTCTTCGTCCGTATCAACAACGTCGAGGCGGACATCATCAAGGTGGCTGACTCGATCGGTTGCGTGCGTGCCTCCAGCGAACCGGAGATCCGCAACCTGTTTGATGCGAAATTTTCCGAAGCGCTCAAGACGGTCGGCAAGCGTTTCATGTTTATCCAGCTTTACGAGGATCGTGACAAATTCCGTGAAGCTATCCTCAAGGTCATCGGCACCGATCTCAACGGCTACGTCCTCGAGGACGCCGCGATCGACTACCTCGAGCAAACCCCGATGGACATGCTCGATCCCGACAACATTCTCGACTCCGAAGGCATCAAGAAGATCACCGAACTCACTGCGGAGCAGGCAAAGCTTTCTAACAAAATCCAGCGCGACAAGGAAAAGATCATCAAGCAGCAGGACGTCGAGGCCCGCGAGGCCATCCTCGAGCTGGAGCGCCAGTTGAAGGAAACCGAAGCTCGTCAAAAGCGCGAGGTGGAGACCGTTCAGTTCCGTGAAGAGGCCGAGTCTGCGAAGGTCGGTGAGGAAGAACGCCGCAAAGCCGAAATCGCGCGCATCGCCGCGGACGAGGAGGTCGCCATTGCCGATGAAAACAAGCAACGCCAGGTGCTTGTCGCACAACGGAACAAGGAGCGCACCGACGGTGTGGAACTCGAGCGCGTGGAGCGCGATCGTATGGTCGAGCAGATCGAGCGTGAGCGGATCACCCAGCTCAAGCAGATCGAGTCGGAAAAAGCCGTCGAACAACAACGAAGGAAATCCAGGAAGTGATCCGCGAGCGGGTCATGGTGGAGAAGCTTGTCGTCGAGGAGCAGCAGAAGATGAAGGACACCGAAGCCTTCGCGACCGCTGATCGTGACAAGAAGGTGATCGTCACCAAGGCCGAGGCATCCGCGCAGGAAAACCTGATCCAACAGATCAAGGAAGCGGAAGCCCACAAGCAAGCTGCCCAGTTCAGGGCGGACGAGGACGCCTATGCGCTCACCACCTCCGCCGAAGCATCCCGTCAGGCGGCGAAAATGTCGGCCGAGGAGAAACTCATTCTGGCAGAAGCCTTCCAAGCCGCATCCGAGAAGGAAGCGGTAGGCAAGAAGTTGCTGGCAGAGGCCATCACCAAGGAATCCGCCGCCATCGGCATGGGCGAGGCCGAGGTGCTTCGTGCCAAGGGAACCGCCGATGCCGGAGCCATCCGCGAGAAGGCGGACGCGATGAAGCTGTTCGAGGAAGCCGGTCAGGACCACGAGGAATTCAAGCTCGAGCTCGACAAGGCGAAGGTCGTCGAACTTGCCCAGATCGACGTCCAACGCCAGATCGCCGAGCAACAGGCGATCGTCATCGGCGAGGCGCTCAAGCATTCGAAGATCGACATCGTCGGTGGCGAGGTCGAGTTCTTCGACCGCATCACCCGCGCCATCACGACCGGAAAGGTTGTGGACCGCACCATCGGCAACAGCGAGGTGCTTGGAGATGTGAAGGACACCTTCTTCAACGGCGACCCTGAGTATTTCAAGGCTCAGGCGAAGAACTGGATCGAGGACTTCGGTGTCGAAACCGAGGATCTGAAGAACCTCAGTGTCTCTGCCTTGTTAGGAAAACTCGTGGGCTCAGCCAACGGAGAAAAGCGCCAGCGCCTCATCGGCATGCTCGGCGCGGCGGAGCGCTTCGGCCTCAGCGACGCGACCGCTGCCTCGCTGCTCAAGTGATGAATGATTGGCTCCGTGGAATCGCCGATTTTCCACGGAGCCCTGCCTTCAATTCCCAATGAGCGAAACACCCCAACAACTGGAGGGCGGAGCCTATGAGGTCATCCGCGCCCGTCTCGACCAACACGCGGCCTTGCTGCGTGAGCGTGTTGAGGCACTCAACGCCGCGCGCCACGAGGTTTTCGGGGCGATTCCGACCGAGTTGCTTTCTACCGGACATGTCGGCACGACCCACAACTGTGTTGCCCGTGATCTTGTCAGCCTTGGCGCGGACCTCTATCTGCTAGGTTACAATATCCAGTTCGGACTCAAGCAGACCACCGAACTTGCGGATGTCTTCGCGCTCTGCCGCTTTGACGGAGCACAGGGGTTTCAAGTGGTTTCCCTTGGCGATGTTCTGGGTGATCCTGCTTTCAACGAGGATTTCCTGACGCTTTTCCGATACTACCGGAACACGATTTTTGTGAAGTTCATGGTGATCGGACCGCATCTCCACATGGTGATGCGGATCGGAAAATCGGAAGATGATTTCAAGACATTCAAATGGCGGCTCGTTGGGGATGGGACGCTGGAGTATCTTGGAAACCGCTCCGAGCATGAATGTCGCTACCCGGAATTGGTGGAATTCCAGTGGAGCCGCGCCCATCGTGACATGCACCGGGCGGGGGAGCATCCACACATCTCGGTGGATGACCGGGTCTTCGTGGAAACCATCGGTGGCGATCTAACCATCAAGGTCGAGGACAACACCTCTTCCGGAAAAGGGATCTATTCCGAGCCGGTTGACGACGCGGACCAAACGCTCGATGACGCGGAAATCCTCTACGCCATCGTGGGTCCGCTCATCATCCTGCGGATCCTGCCGTATCGTGAGTCGGTCTATCGCCATCTTGTTTTCAATGAAAAGACCCGCGAGGTGCATCGTCTCGATGGCATCGGGCAATCCTGCGTGTTGTTGCCCGAGTCCCAAGGCATTCTCTTCGCGAATGGCTACGCGCTGGCGACCGGAGAAGTGAAAACCTACGAGACCGGTCTATCCGGCTTGAGGTTCGAACGCCGGATTGCCGCCGGAAATGGCGAGGACACGCTGTTTGCCTTCTATCAACGGATGTCGGGGCACTACGTCCTGTTTTCCTACAACGTCATCGCGCAGTCGGTCGAGACACCGGTGGTTTGCAGTGGATTTGCTCTCGATCCCGACGGGCGCATGGTGCTTTTCCAAGCTCCGGACCAACCCCAGAAGCACCATGCACTCCAGGTTTGGCGGACGCCCTATGTCGCCGATACCGCAATCGCCGTTCCTGCGGAGAAACGTGAGTCGCTGCTGTTCAAGATCGGGAACTCCTCGCTCGTCCGGGCGATGGCCGAGGCTCGGGAAATTCTGATCCTGTTAGGTAAGGGGGACACCTATGCCGATGTCTATCTGGAGCTCGTGCGGCGCAGTCGTGAGGTGTTGGATGGCTATTTCTGGCTCAAGGAGAAGGAGGCAAAACTTCTTGCCGAACCACTGGAGGCAATTCACTCGGCTGCGAACGCGGCCATCGACGAGTTTGACAAGGTCGTGCGCCTCCGCAAGGCCACGGCGGAACGCACCGAGGAAGTTCAAGCGGTCACTGAAAAGCTTCTAACGGCGGTTCGTGGCACGGTGCCCGACGATATCCGGGGATTTGTCAAGAACCTGGCGGATCTCAGATTGCGCCGGGGTGAAATCATCGGCTTACGGGAATTGCGATATGCGGATCTCGCGTTGATCGATGATCTCGACAAGCGTGCTGCCGAGGCTGCGGACGCCGTTTCCGAACGTACGGTTGAGTTCCTGATTCGCGAGGAGTCGTTGGAGCCCTATCGGAAATCAATCGAGTCACAACGGGCGTCTCTTGCCAAGATCACCAAGACGGCAGAGGCCGACGCGACGGCGCAAGGTCTGGACCAGGCAGGTGCGGAGCTTGAACTCTTGATCGACATCGTCAGCAACCTGCGCATTCAGGATGCGACGCAAACCACGACGATTATTGAAAATATCTCGGCGCTCTACGCCACGCTCAATGGCATCCGCGCCGAGCTGAAGAGCAAGCGTCGCGAGCTCGCCAAAGTCGAGGGTGTCGCCCAGTTCAGCGCGCAACTGAAGCTTTTGAGCCAGTCGGTGGTCAATTTCCTGGATCTCTGCGACACGCCCGAGAAGTGCGGCGAATACCTGACCAAGGTGATGGTGCAGGTGGAGGAACTTGAAGGTCGCTTCGCCGAGTTCGACGAGTACATCGAAGAGCTTTCCCGCAAGCGCGAGGAAGTTTACGAGGCGTTCGAAGGACGCAAGCAGTCACTGATCGAACAGCGCAACCGGCGCGCCGGAAATCTCCTGAAATCTGCCGAACGAATTCTCGCCGGATTGAAGAACCGCGCAGCTTCGTTAGACGACATCAACACCATCAATGGCTATTTCGCGGGCGATCTGATGGTGTCGAAGCTCCGCGATATCATCGGTGAACTCCGTTCCATCGGCGACACCGTCAAGGCGGACGATCTGCAGACGCGGTTGAAAACCTTGCAGGACGATGCCGTTCGTCAGCTCAAGGATCGCAAGGAGCTTTTCACCGAGGGCGGAAATGTCCTCAAGTTCGGACGACATAATTTCTCGGTCAATACGCAGGAGCTGGAACTTTCCATTGTGCCGAACGACGGGACGATGTGCTATCATCTATCAGGAACGGCCTTCTTCGAGCCTGTCGAGAACGAGGAGTTCCTCGCCACCCGCAGCGTGTGGGATCAGCAGGTGATCAGCGAGAATCCTAGGGTTTATCGGGCGGAATGGCTGGTCTGGCAGATGATCAGTCAAGGGATCACTGGGGCAGCTCCGACGATGGAGGACGTCCACGCCTTCATGGCCCCTCGATATTCGGAGGGTTATACCAAGGGGATTCACGACGAGGATGCGTTGCTGATTCTCGGTGCGGTTCTCCCCGTGCATCAGGCACTTGGCCTGCTTCGCTTCAATCCCCGCGTGCGTGCCCTGGCGATCCTGTTCTGGGAGATCCATCGCGTGACGGAACAAGGTCAGCGGCTTGAGCCACTCATCACCGCCCACGGGTCGATGCGACGTGCATTCAGTTCTCCCGCTGTCGAGATCCATCCGCTTCGTTCGGCACTTGAAGCGTGCCTTGCTGGAGTTTGTTCAAAACTCGCATGCGGCGTTGCTTCTGTTGGAGATGGGTGATTCCAGACCGGAATCGATGGCACGGGACGCCTCGTCCTATCTGTTTGAACAACTCGCTTCCGGCGCCCCGGTTCCGGCCTCGCTCGAAGCGTCGAAGGGAACGGCGGATTTCAAGATGGCTCTCAACACGCGCAGTGCCGCAAGTGAGTTTGCGAAATCCATCGAACCGCTCGCGAACGATCCCGAGCGTCGTTTCCTCGTTCTCATCGATTGGATGAATGGCCATCACCATTTCGCCGATCACGCGGCAAACGGTCCTCTTCACACGCCGGCGCTCGCATGGGTGGCCGAATCCGCTGCCCACTGGCTGCGCGGCGGAATCGAACAACGCGGAGTGGTGGAAACTTCATCATCCGTCAGGGTTCAAGGACTGCGCGGTCAGCATGCTGTGATCGGCGACGGCGGGGTCTATGACACGGACTATCACGCGTTTCGCGAACGACTCACTCGTTTCGGCCGACATGATGTCCCCGCATTCGAGGCCTGCACGCGGCTCAAACAGAAGTTGATCGAAACCCGGCGAGACCAGATCCGTCTCGATGAATTCAAGCCGAAGGTGATGAGTTCCTTTGTTCGCAATCGCCTCATCAACGATGTCTATCTGCCCATCATCGGGGAGAACCTTGCCAAACAGATCGGCACGGTCGGGAGCGACACTCGGACAGATCGCTCCGGTCTTTTGCTGCTCGTCTCGCCGCCCGGTTACGGCAAGACGACCATCATGGAATATGTTGCCAGCCGGCTTGGGCTGACCTTCATGAAGATCAACGGCCCCGCTCTCGGGCATGGCGTGGTCTCGCTCGATCCGACGGAAGCACCCAATCTATCAGCGCGTGAGGAGGTCGATAAGCTCAACCTTGCGCTGGAGATGGGCGACAACGTGATGATCTACGTGGATGACATCCAGCACACCAATCCCGAGTTTCTACAGCGCTTCATCAGCCTTTGCGATGCCCAGCGGAAAATGGAAGGTGTCTGGAAGGGCAAGGCGAGGACCTACGACCTGCGCGGGAAAAAGGTCGCCGTGGTCATGGCCGGAAATCCTTACACGGAAGGTGGGACCAAGTTCAAGATTCCCGACATGCTCGCAAACCGCGCGGACACCTACAACCTAGGTGATATTCTCGGCGGTCATCTCGATGCCTTCAAGGCGAGCTACATCGAGAACTGCCTCACCTCGAATCCCATTCTCTCGCGTCTTGCGAGCCGCCACCAAGAGGACGTTTACGCCGTCATGCGCATCGCCGAGACTCGCAGTCATGAAGGTGTGGAATTCAAGGGCAACCATGCTCCCGCGGAGATTGATGAAATGGTCACGGTGACTCGTCACTTGTTTGAAGTGAGAGACACGATCCTGCGGGTGAACCAGGAGTACATCAAAAGCGCGGCTCAGGAAGATGCTTATCGCACCGAACCGGCGTTCCGCTTGCAGGGATCCTATCGAAACATGGGTCGCATCGCGGCGAAAGTTCTTCCACTGATGACCAAGGAGGAGATTCGCGCCTTGATTCTCGATCACTATCAGAACGAGTCCCAGACCTTGACCCAGGGAGCGGAGGCGAATTTGCTCAAGTTCAAGGAATTCGAGCGCATCGCGAACGAGACAGAGGTCGCGCGGTGGGCGGACATCAAGAAGGAGTTCATGAAGCGGCGTCTGCTAGGCGGTGCAGGTGAGGAGGATCCGGTCGGCCGTGTGGTCGCCCAGTTGTCAGGATTCCAGGATGGGCTGGATGCGATTGGAGTCATCATCGGCGAGACAGGACGCGAGCATGCCAAGCCCCAGACTCTAGCTGAAACGACCGTCGCGCAATTGCGGGAAATCATCCAAGGGTTGCGTGCGGTGCCGGTGGAGGTGGACATCAAGGTGGTTCCGGTGCAGGAAGAGAACGGTCCCATCCAAAGCATGAATCGCAGCTCGGCGCCGCCTTTGGAGTTCAAGCCCGAGGTCAGGCAAGACGACGATCCAGAAGCCTGATGATCTGCGAGACCGCATCCACCGCGCGCTCGGTGGGATAGTCGGTTTCAAGCGGCAGATGGATGAAACCTGCCAAGGTATTCATGGATCGTTGCTCAATGGTTTCGAGTACTTGATAGAAGACCTGGTTGCAAAGGTAGCGACCGGGATTGTCCGAATACGAAACCTTGTGCCCGGCCGCATCCAAGCGGGCAAGGATTTGCGCCAGAGGTAGCGACGAGCTTCTCGTTGCCGGAGAAGAAGCGTTGATCGGGCGGGAGGTGATCAGACGTCCAGTCACGTCGGGAATGCGGAAATCGAGCTCGTTCCAGGCGGTGGTTTCCAGACGGATGCTCTTACTTCCCCCTGCCTCGCCAAGAAGGATCACCGCATCGGGTTGGAGGGTTTTCAATGCCTGCTTGAGCCGTGAGGGAGCGATCACCGCATCGACCGGAAGGATGCGGGTCCGGATCTTGGGAAAGCTCTTTTTCAACCCGGCCAGTGTTAGGGATGACGCGTTCTTGTCGCGTCCACCAAAGGGACCAAAGGCAGTCACTAGGATTTTCATGGGCGTTTCAATTATTCAAACAATCCCTTGCGGAGCAGTGGTGCATTCTTGCTGCTGTCCCAATATCCGAATCCTGCCTTCCACTCCCAAAGAGTCCACGGGATGTTTCGCGACTCGGCCAATGTCCTGATATCGCGGGAATACCTTTGGCGACTTTCCGGGTTGCCCATGTTCACACTTCCGAACTCACCGAGGTGGACCGGTCTGCCGAAATGCAGGGACCAGCGACGCGCGATTTCCAACAAGTCCTTCGCCCGGTTTGCCGAACATGGATTTTTGCCGGCGGGCAGGGTGTTGTAGTCCTGGATGAAATCACGGACAGCGGCGTTGTCCTTGAACTTTTCAGGCAAGGCGAGGGGAGTTGCCGGCGGGCCGGGATACTCGATGCCTTTCAGCCCTTCGAGATTCACCCAGGAAGCTCCCTGATGCGTGAAGTAGAAGGGTTCGTAACAATGCACAGTCACCACGATCCGATCGTCGTTGTCAGGGAGTCGGAGGTTTTCGAGTTCCTTGGGATCGCCCCAATTTCCCGGACTGACGACGAGGATCCGTGTGTGATCGATCTTGTGGATGGCGGCGATGGCATCGGCGTAGATGCTGTTCGCGATCTCGGTGGTTAGAGGCGGGTGTGGTTCGTTGAGCAGTTCGAGGAAAAGTGCCGGCGGCCATGACTTGAAATGCCGGGCAATGGCCTCCCATGAGGAAACGAAGCGTTTGCGATTGGCTTCGGGTGAACTGGTGAGGTCGTCGAAATGATGCCAATCCAGCAGGACGTGCAGGTGTTTTTCCAAGGCGCGTTTAAGGACGGGTTCGAGACCAGTCAGGAGCGATGGATCAATCTCATATCCGTCTCCTTTAGGCTTCAAATGGAAATGCCACGCCACCGGAACCCGGATGTGGTCGAACCCCTCGGCCGCGATCCGGTCGATGTCTTCCGTCGTGAAGCGGACGCCCCACGAATAGGGTTGCGGGGCTTCCCAGCAGTTTCCGATATTTACTCCTCGCTTGATAGAGGCCGCGGCCTTGTGGGCGGGCGTGTTGTTTCTGAGACGCTTGGGCGAAATAAATCCGGGGATGGTCGCGGCCTTGGCATGGAGGTGAAGGGTGACGGGAACGCCCGCTTTGAGATCCAAGGTTTGGGAGAGGGGATTGTTTTGGGAGGATGCGGCGAGGCATTTTCCTGCGAGTGGTTCCGAGTCCTTGATCGGCCATGCATCCGGCAGGACGTATTTCTGATAGAGCGGGGTCCAGTTGTCAGGCTTGCCATCGGACTGGGATTCGAAGTCACCGTTGGCGATGCTGGTTCCATCGGCGGTCAGTTGGTCCCAGAGCACTTCCTTGCGGACGGTTTTTCCGGATGAATCCAGTTCCCAAGGGCCGAGGAGGATGAGGTCCACCTTGCCATCCGCCACGGGGGTGAAGCTGACCGAGATTTCCGACCAATCCCACCATCGAACGGGGAAGATAATGTCGAGGCATCGTTCGCGAAGCGCAGGGTCCGACTCCCACGGGGCGGGAGTTGCAGTTCCTGTTGAAAGCCGGACGTCGTGAATCGGAGCTTGATCCGCCGGGACCTTGAGCATGAGACGCCCCACGGTGGTTTGCCGGATGGTCTCATCTCCCCGGAGCGGAACGAGGATGGCAAGGAACAGCAGGATGGCGCGGGTCATGGGCGGATCTTTTCTTGCGGAGTTTGTCGGAGGGCGTTATTTCCCTCCGGCATGGAGCATCATGTATATTTCTGGCTGAAGGACGAGCACAAGAACGACGTGGATCGCGCGATCTTCGAACAAGGGCTCGCAGCGTTGTTCGAGATCGACCTTGTGGCCGGTGGACGCTGGGCGGTGCCCGCAAAGGTGATGATCCGGCCGGTCATCGACCAGTCGTGGGATTACGCGCTGACCATGCAGTTCAAGAATATCGAGGATCACGACGCCTATCAGGTCGATCCCGACCACAATGTCTTCATTGGTTCGTTCAAGGACTGGTGGGCACAGGTGCAGGTGAAGGATCTCGCGTGATCCTCAGTGCATGAACTGGCCGAGGACGGCTTTCAGTTCCTCGGGCCAGTCGAGCGTGTCGAGTGTCTTGATTTCGGCCCATGCGGGGTCGATTTTCACGAGGTCGTTGAAATAGACCGTGGCGTCGTCGTAGTCACCGGACTGGGCGGCGGCGATGGTCAGCAGGGCGATCGCGTTTTCGGCCTTTTCCTTGGGAAATCCGATCCGTTTGCCGGCCTGGAGAAACTGATAGCCGCGCTCGGGGTTTCCTGTTAGAAGTGCGACCCATCCGGCGCGTAGGGCGAAGTTAGCGTCCTGAGGGTAGCGGTGCATGCCGGTGGTGAGGATGGTCATGGCCTGCTGCGGATCGGCGTTTTCAAAGGCGGTGTAGGCGGCTTCCGCGTAGTCGCCGGGGATCTGGGTGTCCAGCGGATGCTCGGTGATGAGCTCGATCCATCTTGGATGAGCCTTTTCGTAATCGCCCATGGCGGTGAGGGCGAGTGCCTCGGCCCTGAGGCAGGGTTCCGGGGGAGCGCCGAGGTTGCGGGCGGTGTTGGCGAGTTCGAAGGTGGTTTCGGATTCCTCCTTGTGGGCGGAAAATGCGAGCGCCGCTTTCATGCAGGCGATGGCGAATCGCGGCTTGCCAACGGTCGCGACGGTTTCCGGATCGGCGAGGCGTTCGGCGATGGCCTTGCGTTGCTCGGCGGTAGAACTCTCCGGCACCTCGATGGCGACAAGTTCCTGCTGGACGCACTTGCGGATGTTCTCGAGCGCGGGTTCGAAGTCCGCCTGCTCCCAACCTTCCCAGTCCTGACGCTCGCGGATCTCCTTCATTTGTGGAAATTCATCCGGCCACGGTGACAATGCGATGGCGCGGTGACCTTCCAGCCACGCAGCCCTCGACCCTGCGATCTGGGTCAGGACGGCTGGAAGATCTTTAGCGTTTTCGAGGCAGGCGCGGATCCATTCCGGATGTTCGGATTCCAGAGCCAATGCAAGAGCCGACGCGGCTGCGGGTCCCCGGCCACCGGATTCCCTGATAGAAGTTAGGATGGCGTCTGAGTCGGCGCTTCGGAAAACGGCTTCCATCTTGTGGCGTTCGTTCCACGGCGATTCTTCCGGGTTGGTGGAATCAACCGGTTCACGTCGGGTCGCGTGTGTTAGTTGCCGGTGCCAGCGGGAATCCGCAAGGTCGCCTGCGAGTGTCAGGATTGCTTCCCATGACTTGCCCGTTAGGTCGGCACGGGCGAGGCGGTCCCAAAGCGGGATTAGGGAGGAGGACTCCGCGGACCTGCGGTGGATGTTCCGCAATTCGCTGGCCACGGTTTCAAAGTCCAGTGTCGGAAATACCTCGCGGATCGATTTCAAATCACAATTTTCGAATGCCGCGAAGCGCCCGTCGGTATCAACCCGGACGAACTCCCGCGCCTTTTCGTCGTAGCTGACTCCGGTGAGGGTTTCACAGAGGCTTTGAAAAGCGGTCAGCTGATCGGGTGAGATGGGTTCCATTGGCGTTTCCCCAACGGCAATTGTCGGAAGCGGAAGAATCCTGTGGAAGCTCAGGGTTCCATCCGATGTGCCTGTTAGGATATCGTCCCCGTGGAAAGCCACTGCTGTTATTTCGCTGGCCGTTTCGACCGAAGAGTGGGTGGCGGTGAGGATTCTTAGGGTTTTTCCCTCGATCGCGTAAGGTGTGGTTTCCGGGTCGGCGATCAGTCCGTTCCAGATGTTGGGTTGCCGGCTCCATGGAAAACGGTCCATCAGGGGCTTCAGTTCCAGGGAGTCGTCGCCGTTGTCCTGATAGGAGATGACCGAGAGCAAGGGCGGCTCGTGAGGTCCTTGTTCCTGAAGGGTCAGCACGGAATTGCCATCCTGCGAGAACTGGGCATACGAGAGTTTCACCGGTTCTGGAATTGGGATGGATTGGACGTCTTCCACCGGTGAGACGGGCATTTCGAACAGGCTTCCGTCGGTATGCAGGACCCGCAGCTTTTCGCGGTCCAGATAAGCGGCGACCGGTCGGGGTGCATCGGCAAGGGCAGGATCCGAGGAGCGGATGATTTGGCCGGTGGCGGCATCGCGCAATTTCCAGACCAAGGAATGGTCCTTTTCCGAAACAAAGCCGGGCTGGGCGAGCAGAAGTCCATCGGGTGAGAATGCGATGGTGGAGGTCGGCACGAGATCCTCTGGCATTGGCCCGAGGTCACAAACCGGCTTCAGGGTTTGTGCGTTGCAAAGCAGGGTGACGGGTCCGCGCTCGATGACGACGGAATTCTCCAACGGACCGAATACCATGCTGCGCGTGCTTCTGCCGGCGACGGGGAAAAGCACGCTCTCGATCGTTAGTTTCTCCAAATTCCAGCGGACCGTGGTGTTGGATTCTCCACCGAGGCTCACCCATAGCGATCCAGAGCCCACATAGCCGATCTGCTCGATCGGCAATTTGTGTCTGATCGTTAGAGTGGGGATGTTCCAGGCGGTTTCCGCGAGGATGGATTGCGCCCGGTCCCGTGCCTCGGTGGAGGCGGGATCGGCTTTCAGAGCTGATACCAGCAGGGCGAGGGCTTCTCCAGGGAGTTTTTGGTCCAGCTTGGTCTTCGCCTGATCGATCCGTGCGTCGGCGAGTTGACCGAGAAGCTCGTTCTTGACCTCAACCGGGATCGTGACCTCGCGAGGTGCTACCACGGTTGGCTTGGGCTCCGGTTTGCAACCCGATCCGCAGACGGCAACGCCCAGCCACCACGCCACGGGGAGCCATCGGCCGCGCTTGCGAGCCGTGGGTGATTCGCCGGACTGACTGGACATGTTCCACGCTTTCAACGCCGCGGAGGGCGATTCGTGTCTGTGATCCGCAAGGTCAGAGACCGCTTTTCTGGATCAGGTCGCGCAATTGCTTCTGGAAATCGAGGATGTCCTCCTGCGTCGGCCGATAGCCGGGCGTGTCGGGATCGAGACTGGGGCGACCGGTCTGGTCGAGCATCCAGATGGCGGTCTCGCCATCGCTGAAGGTGACTTTTCCACTCACCATGGCACCGGGAAGCGTGAGGGTGTCCATGGTGGTCGCGACAAAACCGGTTGGCACGGGAGCGGCCTTTTCCTCCTCCTTGGGGACTTCCTTGGGTGCTTCCACCAGTTCGATTCCGAGGTCCAGAATGAGAAAACGGGTGTCCATGTAGGTCACCGTGTGGCCGAAATCCTCCTTCAGGCGACGTTGGAGATCCGACATGGTGGCCCCATCGGCAGCCCATTGCTTGAGCGCGTCCTTTTGTTCCGGGGTGAGTTGGCTGGCGCTGAACATGTCTTCTTTTCGAACGCCACCAGCCACTTGCCAAGCCTCAAGAAGGGGAAACTCCACACGGAATTCGAACGCGCGGGGTTTCACGCCATTGACGCCGCCCTCTCCATCGTTTCCCATCCGGCCATGTCCGAGCCGAAAACGAAGAAATCACTCTCTTCCCACCGTTGGATTCTCGGCTATCTCATGAAGGAAAAGGCGGTGTTCCTGCCCTCGCTCGGAGCGCTTTTCTTCACGGCCATCCTTTCGCTGGCGTTTCCTTACTACCTCAAGGAACTCATCGGAAATCCCGCCGACGCTCTTCGCCAAGGTGTCGATCCCGCGTTGGTCGTCGAGAAATCGAACCACATCGTCCTCATGCTCATCAGCGTGCTCGCGGTGCAGTCGATCATCGCGTTTTTCCGTGTCCAGGGATTCATCCGCTCCGGCGAGGCTGCTCTCAACCACCTGCGCCGCGACATCTTCGCGCATCTGGTGAAACTCCCGATCCGATTCTATCACGAGCAACGCTCCGGAGCCCTCAGCAACCGGGTTTCCGCGGATCTCGGAATCGTGCGTGACACCTTGCTGAATGCCGTGCCGCAGGCGGTGCGCCACACGGTCATTCTGATCGGTGGTCTGATCTTCATCTTTGTCGCCTCGTGGAAACTCTCGCTCATCATGCTTGGCAGTGTGCCGGTGGTCGTTCTGGCCATCGCTTTTTTCGGAAGGAAAGTCCGTGGCTATTCCCGCGACGCGCAGGACTCGCTCGCCGAGGCCGGCACCGTGATCGAGGAAACGACGCAATCGATCGCAGACGTCAAGGCCTTTGGAAACGAGGCGTTCGAGGCGCGTCGATACGATCGGGCGCTGGACTCGTTTTTCCAAGTGACTTTGCGTGGCGCCCGTCACCGTGCGGCGTTTCTCTCGTTCATCATTTTCGCACTGTTTGGGACCATCGCCTTCGTGACCTGGTTCGGATCGCGCATGTATGCCCACAACGAAATCGGGTGGACGAATTTCGCAGCCTTCATCCTGTTCTCGATCTTCGTCGGGGCCTCGCTGGGTTCCTTTCCGGAAATCATTTCCCAGTTCCAACAAACGGCAGGCGCGACCGACCGCCTCCGCGAAATCCTCGACACTCCCACCGAGAGGGGCGGTGGCGCGATGGACATCATCTTGCAGGGGTCGCTCGGCTTCAAGCGGGTCAATTTCCACTATCCTTCACGGCCCGATGTGCAGGTGCTGCACGACATCGATTTCCAGGTCGAGCCGGGACAGCGCATCGCGCTTGTGGGTCCTTCCGGTGCGGGAAAATCCACGATCTTCTCGCTGATCCTCGGATTTCATCACCCCGAATCGGGACGCATCCTCTTCGACGATGTCAGTTCCGCCGAGATCGGTCTGCCCTGCCTGCGCGCCCAGATGGCGATCGTGCCCCAGGAAGTCCTCCTTTTCGGCGGCACCATCCTCGAAAATATCGAGTATGGAAATCCCGGCGCCTCGCGCGAGGACATCGAGCGCATTGCGGAAATGGCCAACGCCCATGAATTCATCAGCCGCCTCCCCGAAGGCTACGACACCATCGTGGGACCACGCGGAACCAAGCTGTCAGGCGGTCAACGCCAGCGCATCGCCATCGCCCGGGCGATTCTAGCGAATCCCCGCCTGCTGCTGCTGGACGAGGCCACCTCCGCGCTCGATGCCGAGAGCGAACGACTTGTCAACGAGGCGTTGGAACGCCTCATGGCCGGCCGCACGAGTCTCGTCATCGCCCACCGGCTTTCCACCGTTAGACATGCGGACAAGATCCTCGTGTTCAATCACGGAAAGATCGTCGAAAGCGGCACGCACGAGGAACTTCTCGCCAAGGAAGGAACCTACAAGCTGCTGGTGGAGACGCAGTTGGTCTAACGGTTGATTTTCATCCGCCGCGGCTGAGCCGGTCAGGATTCCGAATGTTGGATTTCCAAGACTTCGACACACCCACAGAACAAGGAAATGCGGGAAATCTACCGGATGAAGGGGGGAAGTGAATCGTCACCTGGCAATTGCACCAAACCGGGTAAGATCGTAAAATGATCTTTCCGATTGAGAGATTGGCGAAGTAGCAGAGCATCCAGCGAATAGGAGCCGCCGCAGGTGCGCCATGTGGAGGGAAAAGTTTTCGTTTGAGGGAAAACGAAAAACTCCGATCCGGCACAGAACTTCTAGAATCCAAGGGGGATAAAATCGCTGGCGATTGCGCAAATCCATGTGTAAAAGCTCCGGAGTGCCTAGGGTCGCTCAATTTTGTTCCCGAAGGCGTGGATCGCAGCGCGGGTTCACGCTGTTGGTTTGTCTCTTCCTGATGGTGTTGCTGGTGGTGGTCGCGGTGGGCTTGCTGACCCTCGCGAGCGTGGAACTCCGGAAAACATCGTATCTCAACCCAAGCGCCACCGCCCGAGCCAATGCCCGCCTGGCCATGATGCAGGCAATCGGCCAGCTCCAGAGGACCATGGGCCCTGACCAAAGGGTCTCAGCGACTGCTGAAATCCTTCGAAAGGAAGTGAAACAACCCCATTGGACCGGGACCTGGCGCTCGACCTTGGAAAATGGCAGTTCCATTTTCACGAGGGATGACATGGCCGGCAGCCTGCGGGACGAGAGATGGTCGAAAAAACTGAACTTCGCCGATCAGGTCATCGAGTGGCTGGTGAGCGGGACGGGCGATCCGACCACACAATCCGCTTCCGACCAGATCCCGCTCTATCAGGCGGACGGGAAGACGCTTGTTAGCGCGCCTCGAGTCACCATCGCGGACACCTCTGGGAAGCCCGTCGGAAACATCGCATGGTGGACCGGTGATCTCGGCGTGCGGGCGAACTTGGGCACGATGGATCCGCGCGCGGACGTGGCCGTGAATCGCAGCTCGCCGGCAGACGGCGGGATCTATCGGGTGATGGTTTCCCAAGCCGCTGACATGAAGCTGATGGAGGAGGGCGTGGAGGTGGGAAATGACAAGCTCAAGCGCATGGCGAGTTCCCGGATGATGGATTTCGCCGGAGCTCCAGCCGACTGGGCGAAGAAGCATGCCTTCGATTACACTGCTGATTCCAGCGGTGTGCTGGCAGATGTCGTGAACGGAAGGTTGAAGCAGGACCTGACGTCCTATTTCGAGAATGGCGCGGTGGCACCGTTGATGAAACTGCCGGGGCTGGCGGACAACGATCCACTGGTTGGAGCGGACAAGCAGGGAAGCACGGATATCGGCTTCGGGACGGAAGCGCGCTATGCCAAGGGGGGCGCGCGATTCGGGTTGTTGCGGGATTGGGCGAGGCTGGGGGTGCCGTTTTCCGGAAAGAATGTCGCGGGGAAGCAACCCGAGTTCGACAAATCCGCGGGCCTCGGCAGTGCGGCGCGCGCGCTTGCGAATGAACTACCCGTGAAGTTGGCCGGCAACACCAAGGCCGGTCTCCAGCCCATCCTGGTGGAAGCCACGAACTTCACGCAGATGAGGACCCTATCAGGAAGCGACCTCGCCGCAGAAGACCTATCAGATCCGGGCGCTGTTGTATCCCAGGGTCGTGCTGTGGAATCCCTACAACTGCGATCTCAAGTTCGACCGCTCGATCATCATGATCCAGGGCAACGGACGCCAGGAGATGTGGACGCGGAACAGGACTCCCTCGGGTGGGATTTCCACCTCCCAGTGGCTGAACTTCGAGGGCGGGCGGGGGACCTCGTTCTTTGAGCCCGGAGGCATCATGAATTCCTCCGGCTACAATGATCCCTACATGGGGTCCTATTATTTCTCGATTCCCGCGACCACGTTCCAACCCGGCGAGTGCCTGGTGTTTTCCCCCGCCCGTTCGGCGGAATACGACGGACTGAGCGCCTATCGGCCCGGGCCGTATAACCTGAACTCGAATGCCCTGAGCTGTGAGGTTTCGCCGGACCCTTCCAGAACCTATTATGTTTCCGCTTCGGACATTGGCGGCGGGACTTCCTTTTTGCCCTACGAATTCTGGTATGGCGTCACCCCCGGGTGGTCGCAGAATGGCCGCAATGGAGTGGAAAACCAGAGTGATGACACAAGAGCCATCCTGAAGATGACGGGAAGCGCGAGCACGATCACCTTTGAGGATTTCGACAAGCTTCCGCAAGCCGCTGTTCTATCAGGGTCACTGCAGTTCGGTGCCGGTCGTGAGCCCCGGATCCAGTGGAACAAGAACGACCCGATGCCGATCCAACTCCTGGACAAGTCGAGGCCCAGGCCCACCCTTGTTCCCAACGTGCGCACCCGCGAGGGAATCAGGCTCCGGTGGTTCGAGGAGCATAATTCCAACAAGAAGGGCCTGGGAAAGATGTTGAACACGCCGTTGTTTGACGATGCCTTGCTGGCGAACTGGAACCCGCGTGCCTCCTATATTGTCCGTTCGCCATGGGAAAACATCGGGGGAATCGCACCGTGGTTCTTCGGTGCCTACACGCGTGACCTTTTCGACGGAGCGGTGAGCTGGGACGACCAGGTGCCAGTTCCTCGGAATGGACGCTACCACGGAAATCCCTTCGGACCACCTCAGGAAGGGAAAGCCAGCTATGTGCTTTTTGACGTGCCGCGTGAGGTGACTGGCTTGGTTTCCCTGGGACAACTCCAGCACGCGAAACTTTCGGAACTCATCTGGCACCCTTCCTTTGCGGTCGGAAACTCATTGGCGGACCCGCGTTTGGGCACTGGTGGGTTCGCGGGCCTGAACCGGACGGCAGCCATCCCTTCGATTACCGCTGCGGCGAAAAAGGGCGGATTCGTTTCGAGCGAGCTTGGCTGGTCGAATGACACACAGCGGGGGGCAAACAAGGAAGACTGGGCAGCGACTGCCCGTGCGATTCTTGGGGATGTGCCGGATGCCGATAATCTGGTTTATGACCTGTCGTTCGAGGCAAATCAAAAGATTTGGGATCGCTTCTTCCTTTCCAGTGGCACGCCTGCCGCAAAGACGGCGTTTTTGGCGGATCCCAACGGCAAACCGCTTCCTAACAGCCGGATGCGCCTGGCACCGGGCGTCCGCGCGGGAGAAGATACGAAGGCCCTCGTGGATTTTCACCGGGCAGCTTCCCAACTGATGGTGGACGGGGCATTCAATGTGAATTCGACCCGCGTCGAGGCGTGGAAGGCAATGTTGGGATCCACCCGCAGGTCGGGCTTCGGGAGCAATGACAAGGTTCCGTTTCCCAGGGTGTTGAGTCCCCCGGGAAAGGCCTGGACCAACGGGGATCCGACCTACTCGGACGATGTGTGGTCCGGCTACCGCGAGCTGACCACGGATGAGATCGACCGGCTCGCGAGGGCCATCGTTGCCGAAGTGAAAAAGCGTGGACCCTTTGTCTCGATGGCGGATTTCGTGAATCGCCGGCTTGCTGAGGATGAAACCGGAAAAATGGGGGCACTCCAGGCAGCCATCGAGAATGCCAGCTTGAACACAGGACTCAATGAATCCTTTCCTCTCGACAACTACAGCTCGCTCCCGAACTACGCTCATCCGGACAATATCCCCGACTCCACACGGATGGAGCAAACCCTCAAACCCGCGTCGAAAGCCTGGGGGGCTCCGGTTTACCTTACCCAGGCGGATCTGTTGCAAGTTCTTGGTCCCGCTCTAACGGTTCGTTCGGATACGTTTGTCATCCGCGCTTACGGCGATGCGGTTGATAAAGGCGGGAAAATCCAGGCACGTGCCTGGTGCGAGGCGGTGGTCCAGCGGACTCCACAACCGATCACTCCCGACGATACCGGGTTGAACTCCATGAACGCTGGCAAGGTGGGGGATTTCGGTCGCTCATTCATCATCACATCGTTCCGTTGGCTAAGTCCTGACGAGGTATGAAATTGTATCGCTCATGAGATCATTGCTTGCGACCTTCATCGTTGCCCTCGTCATGGTTGGCCAGGCGAGTTCCGAACCAAAACCCGAGAAGGGACGGCAGGTTCGCTTCATGCCTGTGGGAGAGATCCCGCCATTTCTCCAGGACGTCAGGGATGGCATCCGCTATGAACTGGAGCCGCCGGCCGGGAGCATTCCACCCCGTTCGGTGTCGCTCGGATTCGGTGGCGATGAATCTGAAACCCTTTCATTGCACCTCGGTCGGATCAGCTCGCCGCTCAAGGTTCCGGCGGGAGTTGGCCCGCTGCTTCTGAAGCGTTCCGACTCCGCCGAAGACGCGGATACCTGGTTGAACCTGACACGTCCCGAGTCCGGCGATTTCCTGGTTGTCCTCTGGCGTGATCCAAAGCAGGGCACGTGGGAAAAAGTCCGGTCGATGATTCTGCCTGACGACCCGGTCAATCGACCTGCGGGCGGTGTGAGGGTCGTCAACCTTTCACTTGCGTCGGTCAGAATCGTCATTGGTGACGAGAAGCTCGTTCTCGAGTCCCAGAAATCCTTCGGACGCACAGTGCCCGCAGGCGTGGAACAGCCCTTTCAGGTTCTTCTCCCTGATCTCACGGGCAATTGGAAACCGCTCCATACCGGTGCGATCGTCCAGAATCCAGGCGAACGGTCACTGGTGCTCATCTATCGTGCGGATGGTGAATCGCCTCGCCGTCCGGTAAAGGTAACCGTTCAGCGCGAACCGGCGCCACCCTTGCCGAAGCCCGAATGAGAGTGCTCCCGCAGCCCGGGAATTGGGGTTTGGGACCCTTGAAAATTATTTTTCGGAAACCGCTCTTGTCCGTGGGCGGGTCCGTACAATACGCTTGCCCAACCTTTGCCAAGCGTGCCCCAAACTTCCGCCAAAACGTTCATTCTAGGAGTTCTCCCGTCCCGCTGGGGGTCCACACGCTTCCCCGGAAAACCCCTTCACCTGATCGCCGGAAAACCCCTCATCCAGCACGTTTGGGAGCGCTGCAAGCAGTGCTCGAAGCTCGATGAAATCATTGTCGCGGTGGATGACGAGCGCATCCGGGAGGTGGTCATCGGTTTCGGTGGCAAGGTGGCCATGACCTCTCCGGATCACCCGACCGGCACGGACCGCATCGCTGAGGCGGTGAAATCCGTCCCTCATGCAACCCACATCGTGAATATCCAGGGCGACGAGCCATTGATCGACCCGGATTTGATCGACGAGCTTGCCATCACGATGGCCGCCGATCCCACCCTGGACATGGCCACCGCCGCCAACCCGCTCGACCCGGCGGATCCCGCCGTGCAGGATCCGAACGTGGTAAAAGTCGCCGTCGCGCTCGACGGACGCGCCCTCTATTTCTCCCGCTCGCCGCTGCCGTTTTTCCGGAATCCGGTCGAGGGGCTTCCCGTTCTCCGTCACAAGGGAATCTACGCCTACCGGCGGGAATTCCTCGAGCGCTTCGTCACCTGGCCACCGTCGCCGCTGGAGCGCGCCGAGTCCCTCGAACAACTGCGTGCCCTTGAAAACGGAGCCAGCATCAAGGTCCTTCTCACTTCCGATACCTCACCTGGTGTCGATACCCCGGAACAAGCGCTCGAAATCGAACGCATCTTGTCTGAATCACCTGCAACCCACACCTCATGAAATACATTTTCGTCACCGGCGGCGTCGTCTCCTCACTCGGCAAGGGTCTTGCCGCCGCCTCCATCGGAACCTTGCTCGAGCATCGCGGCCTCAAGCACCCTGATGCAGAAATTCGACCCCTACCTCAACGTCGATCCCGGCACCATGTCACCCTACCAGCACGGCGAGGTCTATGTGCTCGATGACGGCGCCGAGACCGATCTCGACCTCGGCCATTACGAGCGCTTCACCTCCGGCGTGCTCTCGCGGATGAACAACCTGACCTCCGGTCAGGTCTTCGACTCGGTCATCAAGAAGGAGCGCCGCGGCGAATACCTCGGCAAGACCGTTCAGTTCATCCCGCATGTCACCGACGAGATCAAGCGGCGCATGCACCTGGTCACCGAGAACAACCCGAATACCGACGTGCTCATCACCGAGATCGGCGGCACCGTCGGCGACATCGAGGGCCTGCTGTTTATCGAGGCCATGCGCCAGTTCGCGCTCGAGGTCGGGAAGGAAAACGTCTGCTTCATCCACGTCACGCTGCTGCCCTACATCAAGGCGGCCGGCGAGGTGAAGACCAAGCCCACCCAGCAATCGGTCGCCAAGCTGCGCGAAATCGGCATCCAGCCCGACATCATCATCTGCCGCACCGAGACCGATCTCGACGAGGACAACCGCAAGAAGATCGCGATGTTCTGCAACGTCGAGCGCAAGAACGTCGTCGCCTTCCGCGATGTCGCACACACGATTTACGAGTGCCCGCTCGACCTGCGCCGGGACAAGATCGACCGCCTGGTGGTGGACAAGATCGGCCTCGGGCACACACCCGCTCCCGCACTCGAGGATTGGGAAAATTTCGTGCAGACGCGTGATTCATCCCAACACATCGCGTCACCATCGCGGTCGCCGGGAAATACATCGAGCTTCAGGACGCCTACAAATCGATTTACGAATCGCTCATCCATGCCGGAGCCCATCATGACACCAAGGTGCAGATCGTGAGGGTGGAGGCGGAAGCCATCGAGGACCACGGAGCGAAGGCGGTCATTGGTGATGTCGATGGCATTCTGGTTCCCGGCGGATTCGGCGATCGCGGCACGGAAGGGAAAATTCTAGCCGCCCAGTATGCGCGCGAGAACAAGATTCCCTATTTCGGCATCTGTCTCGGCATGCAGATCGCGACCATCGAGTATGCGCGGAATGTCTGCGGTCTAACGGATGCGAATTCCACCGAGTTCAACAAGACCACCAAGTATCCGGTCATCTGCCTTCAGGAGGAGCAGAAGGGCATCGAGGACATGGGGGCGACCATGCGTCTCGGTTCAAGCGAGTCGATTCTCTTCACCGGCACGAAGGCGGCGGATCTCTATGGAAACGTGGACCGCATCCACGAGCGCCACCGCCATCGTTACGAATTCAATTCCGACTATCAGGAGCGCATGCAGGAAGCCGGTTTGGTGATTTCATCCGTGTCGGCCGAGGAAGGTCTCGTGGAAATCATCGAGTTGCCCGAGCATCCGTTTTACGTCGGGGCGCAGTTCCATCCGGAGTTCCAGTCCAAGCCGAACCATCCGCACCCGCTCTTCGCCGGATTTGTCGCTGCGGCGCTCGAGCGCTCGGCGCTCTAAACAGGCGCGCGGGTGCCCCAAGGGCATTCTATGGGTTGCGGGCGTGGCGAATGGGTGTTAAATCCTGCGTCATGGATCGCTTTGTTGCCCTATGCGTGGCGTTTGCCGCCGGTTCCGCCCTCGTTTCCGCCGCAGGGGATAAGGAGGAAAAGCCCAAGATCGCGGTCTATGATCTGGAGGGCGTCGTGTCGGAGTCTGGCCAAGGTTCCGACTCGCTGATGAGTTTGCAGATGAATTCCTCACGTCCGCTCACCCTGCTGGATCTCACCCGTAGTTTGGAAAAGGCTCGGAACGATGCCGCGGTGAAGGCGGTCGTCCTGGATGCGGACGGGGCCGGGCTGGATTTGTCACAGATTGAGGAAATCCGCAGCCAGCTTCTCGCCATCCGTGCCGCCGGGAAGGACGTGTGGATGTACACCGAACACCTGTCGAACGGCACCGCGTTGTTAGGTAGCGCGGCAAACCACTTCGTTCTCATGCCGGAGGCGGATTGCTCGTTCGACGGGATTTATGCGGAGTCGATGTATTTCAAAGGTCTGCTGGACAAGGTCGGCGTGCGCGCGGACGTGATCCACATCGGCGATTTCAAGAGCTACGGTGAGAATTTCTATCGGACGGGCCCCAGTGACTACGCGAAGGCACAGGAGGAGAAGCTGGTGGATTCCATCTACAACCAGATCGTCGATGAGGTGGCGGAAGGCCGAAAACTTGAACCCTCGAAAGTCCGCGCAGCCATCGATGACGGCGGCAAGACCGCGAGGGGAATCGTCGCGGCCGGATTGGCGGATGATCTGATGTACCGCACGGATTTTGTCAGGAAGCTCCACGAGACCTATGAGGACGGGGACTTCGACCGCGAGTATGAACTGCCCGATCTCGACGGCCCGGAGATCACCGGCGTCATGGATGTTTTCAAGCTGATGTTCAACGAGGCTGGCAAGTCCAAGGCTCGCAAGGATTTCGTGGCGGTGGTCGCGCTGGACGGTGACATCACCGATGAATCAATTGCTCCTGTCCGCTCACAGATTCTCAAGCTCGCCAAGGAAGAGCATGCGAAGGCGCTGGTTCTTCGGGTGAACTCGCCCGGTGGCTCGGCGATGGCCAGCGAGGTCCTGTGGGAGGCCACCGACGAGTGGAACGCCACCGGCAAACCCTTCGCTGTCTCGATGGGTGGCGTGGCGGCGAGCGGCGGTTACTATGTTTCCAGCAGCGCGCGCAGGATTTTCGCTGAACCAGGCACCATCACCGGATCCATCGGCGTGGTCGGCATGAAATTCGTCGTTGGCGAGGCTCTGGAAAAGATGGGCATCACCACCAGCAGTATCCAGCGTGGCAAGAACGCCGGCGCGATGAGCATGGTCCACGGTTTCTCCGAAGACGAGGCAAGGTTGGTTAGGGAGTCAATGACAGAGGTTTACGGCACCTTCAAGAAGCGCGTCATCGACGGTCGGGGCAAGGCGCTCAAGGGGGATCTCGAATCCCTGGCCGGCGGTCGGGTTTACAGTGGTAAGGACGCGCTGGAGATCGGTCTCGTTGATGAACTCGGTGGCCTCAACGACGCGGTTGTTTGGGTCAGCAAGGAGGCGAAGTTGGAGAATCCCGATGTCAAGTTGCTCCCCGAACCCAAGAGCGGGCTTGAGGGGCTTTTCTCGAAGCCGGATGAAAAGGATGACGACGAGATCATCCGCGCGACGGCCGGTGCTGGTCCCGCGGTTCGCCTGCGGGCAATGATTCAAGGCAGCGGCGCGCTCGAAGTGCTTCCCGAACCGGCCCGGTCGGCTGTGTTGAGACTCGCATCACGGATGGAGGCGTTCCGCAAGACACAGGTCCTGTTGCTGGGCCCGGATATGGATCTGCGTTGAGTTTGGTCACTTCGTCCATTTCATCCATAGCGGCGCAATGGGATTAGAGACTGTAGAGCTGGTCGTATCTTGGGAGAACGCGTTTGCGATCGCCATTCCCAACTCTGTGGCGGCCACTTTGATAACTCCGGAAGCTGCAGCCGCTGCGATCGAAAGGCTGTTGATCAACGAGGGAAGGTTCCTTGCGAGGTCCGAGATTGATCACGTAATCATGCAAACCACCTTGGAAATATCCGGTATGAAGGAAATGGATTACCGGGTCGATGGACGATTTGTCCAAGACTTCGGATTGGATTGAAACTGGCCAACTTGGACCGTCCCGATCACACCTTCATCAGATCCGCTTCCTTCGCCACGGCGTGGTCCTCGATCTTCTTCGTGTACTTGTTGGTCAGCTCCTGGACCTCTTTTTCAAAATCCTTCTGGCCGTCCTCAGTGATGTCGTTGTCGGCCTTCATTTTCTTGGCCATGTCCATGCCGTCCTTGCGGGCGGCGCGGATGCGGACCTTTGCCTCCTCGGCGAGCTGCTTGATCATCTTGACCATGTCGCGGCGGCGCTCTTCGGAAAGTTCAGGGATCGGCACGCGGATCGAGCGGTCGGCGGCGGCGGGATTCAGGCCCAGCTTGCACTCGCGGATCGCGCGCTCGATGTCGCGTGTCGTGGCTGGGTCGAAGGGCTGCACCACCAGCATCCGGGGTTCCGGAGAATTGATGACGGCAAGGCTCTTGAGCTTGGAAACGGCTCCGTAGGCATGGACATGCACGTCGAGGTTCTCGATCAGCGCCGGGCTGGCCTTGCCGGTCCTGACACCGGCGAACTCGTGAATGAGATAATCGACGCACTTGTTCATCGCGTCCTCAACTTCGAAAATTGCTTCTTCAGAATCCATGGTCAGTTTGAGTTAGAACTTCACTCGCCGTGTACCAGCGTGCCGATCGGCAGGCCGCGCAGGGCGTGGGAAAGGTTTCCGTGAGGCGCGAGGTCAAACACGATGATCGGCACGTGGTTGTCCATGCACAGGCTGAACGCGGTGGCGTCCATCACGTTGAGCCGTTGGGAAAGGCACTCCTGGAACGTCACCGTGTCGTAGCGGACGGCATCCGGATGGGTGCGGGGATCCGCATTGTAAACGCCGTCCACCTGGGTCGCCTTGAGGATGACGTCGGCAGCCATTTCACTGGCCCGCAGCGCGGCGGTGGTGTCGGTCGAGAAAAACGGGCTGCCCGTTCCGGCGGCGAAGATGACCACCTTGCCCTCGGCGAGTTGTTTCTCCGCCTTCCTGCGGATGAAGGTTTCCGCGACATTTTTCATCTCGATGGCGGACTGCACGACGCAGGTCACGCCATGATGCTCAAGGGCACCTTCGAGAGCCAGGGCGTTCATGACGGTCGCCAGCATGCCCACATAGTCCGCGGTCGCACGGTCCATACCACGGGCGGAAGCACTCGCACCGCGCCAGAAATTTCCACCGCCCACGACGATCCCGAGCTGGAGGCCCGTCGAGACCGCCTCGCGGATTTCAAGGGCGATGCGGTCAACGATTTCAGGTGAAATGTTGTCCCGTGATCCGGATCCTCGAAGGGCCTCGCCGCTGAGTTTGAGAATGGCGCGCTTGAAGGGACGGGGATCTTTGGGTCGGTCGGGCATGCAGGATTGGGGCTGACGGATAAAAGCGGAATCCCCCCCACGTTGAAAAGGGAAAACACGGATTCAATTCGCCTTGGGTCGAAGGGGTTCCGTTGATTGGCAAATTCCGTACTCCCGTCTTCGGCCGCCTTGCGCTAGCGTGCCGCCCACATGAGCGGAATTCCCGGTTTCTTGAGACTTCTAACCTTGGCCCTGATGCTGGCGGGTGCCGGATCGGCAGCGGAAGCGAGCTGGGACGCACAGCTCACCGCGGCATTCTCCGGACGCTACAAGGAGATCGGGAAAGAATTGGCAGGACTGGAACCGAAGCTCAAGGACCTGCCTGGAATCCCCATCGACGACCAGGGCGGCACAGGTGGCTATGCGGCGATCTATTCCGCCGCCTCACCTTCCGGAAATAACCGGTTTGCCGTGGAGATTCGATTTGCCTCCGTCTCGAAGGTGGATCTGGTCGCGCTGGTCCCCGCACGTCGCTACGATGCGAAGGGCCTGGATCCGCAGTATGGGGTTCCGGAGGGTTTCTCTGTCGAATTGATCGATGAAAAAGGGGCGGTGATCCGGCGCGTCGTCGAGGAACGGAACACCGCAGGCAATTCCGTAAGAAAGGGGCATCCGTTTGTCTATCAGGTATCCCCTCCGGTCGAAGCGGCCGGGATGAGGATTTCCGCCAGTCGCCTGAACCCGGACTACGAGGGGGAGGGGACATTCGTGCACGCGTGGGCGGAGGCGCTTGTGTTCGAGGGCGAGAGAAACGTGGCACTGGGGGCAAAGATCCAGAGCACGGGAGGGGGAAGTCCTTCGGCCCCTTGGCATTGGAACCCGGCCTATCTGGTCGATGGTGAAACGCCATTGGGCTTGCCCGAAGTTCCCGAGGAGCATGGCAACATCGGATGGATTTCCGAAGCGCGGCCCAAGGCGAACGATACCATCGCGCTGAACGTGGATCTTGGCGAGGTGGTCACCGTGGATTCGATCCGGCTGGTTCCCGCCAAGCGACCGACTTCCGATCTTCCGAGCGGATTCGGGTTTCCCCGCAAGCTGCGTGTTTCCGTGTTGGATTCCGGGGATCCCGGAGCCCCCGAGAAATGGTCGGTGGTGGCGGAGCGTGACATGGGAAATCCTGGGCATAATCCCGTGTTGATCTCCTTCGATTCTGTTAGCACGAGGCGTGTCAGGATCGAGGCCACGGAGTTGTGGAAAGCCTTCGACGAGTATCCTGCGTTTTTCGCCCTTAGCGAGGTCGAGGTGCTCTCGGGGCACACGAATCTCGCGCTTGGAAAACCGGTTAGATCTTCCGATGGGATGTTGAACCTGATCGCGCCGGGTGGGAGATTCTGGAGCGCGGCGGCCCTCAGTGACGGCTTCGGTCCCGACGGACGACTGGTGTCCACGCGGGAGTGGATGACGTTGTTGGACCAGCGCATTCGCCTGGAGACCCGCCGCCATGATCTGCTAGCCGAGTCCGGCCATATCGTCGGATCGTGGCGGCGTGCGTCGCAGACCGTCATGGTGATTCTCGGATTGGCGGGGGCCTTTCTCATCATCGCGCTTCCCATCCGCTACCGGATCCACGCGAACCGGGAACTGGTGAAGGTGCGGGAACGGATCGCCGGTGACCTCCACGACGAGGTCGGGAGCAATCTCGGCAGCATCCAGATGTTCGCCGATCTCGCGGAAGGCAGGTCGGGTGGGTCGGATGAACTCAAGAGGATCCAGCGCATCGCCGCAGAGACGGTTAGCGCGGTTCGTGACATCGTGTGGTTGCTCCGTCCTTCGGGCGATCACCGCATCGGGACCGCCGAGCATTTGCGGGAAACCGCTTCGATCATGCTGGAAACGCTGGATTGGAAATTCACCGCGAACGAGGAGGGCTGGAACGTCGAGCTTCCGGAAGAATCCAATCGCGACCTCTTCCTCTATTTCCGCGAGGCACTTCACAACATCATGCGCCATGCCAAGGCGACCAAGGTGGACATCCGTGCGGAAAGAACCGACGGCCACTTCAAGCTTGTCATCGCGGATGACGGGGTTGGCATCGATCCCGCGAAGTTGGACCGCCCCGCAACGCTACGCGCGCTCCGGCAAAGGTCCGTCGCGCTCGATGCGGAATTCAATTTCAAGACCGGGCAGGGAACAGGCACCCGTCTTGAGCTCATCGTGCCTCTTGAACGGAAAAGGAAACGGGGCAGGAAAGACACGCCGGTCGGCACGGATTCAAAACGCGACTGAGAAAATCGGGATGAATCCTCGCTCCGTCTCAAGGTGCCTGGCAAATCTTCGCTTTCCGAACGAGGGGCGGGGTCAGGATTGGCCCCAATCATGTTAATCCGCGAGGACTGACCCCATTTACTGACCCCATTTATGCCAAGGCGACCAAGGTGGACATCCGTGCGGAAAGAACCGACGGCCACTTCAAGCTTGTCATCGCGGATGACGGGGTGGGCATTGATCCCGCGAAGTTGGACCGCCCCGCAACGCTACGCGCGCTCCGGCAAAGGTCCGTCGCGCTCGATGCGGAATTCAATTTCAAGAGCGGGCAGGGAACAGGCACCCGTCTCGAACTCATCGTGCCTCTCGAACGGAAAAGGAAACTGGGCAGGAAAGACAAGCCGGTCGGCACGGATTCAAAACGCGACTGAGAAAATCGGGATGAATCCTCGCTCCTTCTCAAAGTGCCTGGCAAATGTTCGCTTTCCGAACGGCGGGCGGGGTCAGGGTATTGGCCCCAATCATGTTAATCCGCGAGGACTGTACCATTCATTCATTTAAGGATCTGATCGCCCCACTTAATCCTTTACCTCCATTCTTTTGGGAATCTATCGACCAGCTTCAAAAAACAGATCTTCACATCATTAAAGTTTGTTACGATCAAGGTGAGAATAGCGCAAAGTCACTCCTTGCTCGAGCGAATAAATGTTTAACTGAAATCCAAAAGTAACCACCCGATCAAGCCTAGACTCAAGAGCTCCCAGATTATTATCATCATTAATAGAAAATACATTCACCAGATGACAAATTTCCGCATGTATCAGCTTAACCTCATCGGGCGTTAAATTTACGGACGCTTCTTTTGAATTATTCACATCACATGTAATGGATAGTTTTGCACCCTTTTTCGCGGTTTCTTCAAGGTTTCCATATGAAAGCACCAGATTCAATCCTGACAGGGAGTCATGGAATTCAACTCTGAGATTTCGGTAGTCCTCCAGATTCTTGTTGAGTTCAAGTCCGTCCGCTTTTATATTCTGACAAAAAACAAAAAAAACTACAAGTCGAGCTGCAGAAATCCACTTAGTGGGCGTATTCATAATAGTAAATATTATTGACATTATGGAGGATTGTAAGAGTTCGGGTCAGTTTACGGGGTCAAGTTTACGGGGTCAGTCCTTTACGGGGTCAGTCCTAGATTTTTCAAATGGCATCATATTTTCTCAGGGTTTTTTCCTCTTTTTTGTCCCGGCGAATCCTCTGAACCAAAGTGCTCACATAGGAACTGTGACCCATTGCAAGGCGTTCGGCCAGCCAATCGTTGCTTACTGCGGTCCTGCCTTTGGCCACTGCGGCACAGATCACCTTGCGCCGGTCCCCCTTTTTCAACAACAGCAGCTCTTCCTGCTCTGTGGATAGGCCCAGCTCTGCGCCAACCGCTACAACGATTCGCTCGGCCTCACTTTTATTGTGCGAGCGCACGGCCCCGCCCGTGTGACTGTCCTTTTTGCGGGCACCTGACTTTGCCTTGTCCATCAGGCCCAGCAGCTTGTCCCGGAAACTCTCCTTGCCCAGATACCAGCCACGACGCAAGGCCTCCATCGAAGCCTCGTCGATCCGTCCGCCATCGGCGGAGGCACGCGCCTCCAACCATGCCACATAAGCGGCCCGCCCCCTGCGGTCGTGACTGAGTTTGAAGGCATCCAACACCCGTTCCATCACCAGCCATGCCGGAGGATTTCCCTTTGAGTATGGAAGCAGGCTGCTCCACGGATATTCGACAAGTTTCCCCATGGCTCCACCTGCCAAACCGGCACGGGCAGGATTGAGATGGATATAATCCGCCACCGCCTTGAAATAATGCGCATCCGCCGCCCTCTCTCCCGCCACCGGCACCGCCTTGTAACGCCCCTGAAACACATGGCCCCGGCGCTGCTGGCGGCTGTTCCACGCCTGGCTGAACGTTCCCAGCAGCACACGCATGCCCGATGACAGGTTCGCTTCCGGAGTCTCGAGCAGCAGATGGAAATGATTGCCCATCAAGACCCAGGCGTGCACCCGCCAACCGTGACTCCCGCAAACCTTCTCCAGCCAATAAAGGAACGACTCGTGGTCCTCTTTCTCGATGAAGAGCGGCTTCCCTCCATCGCCACGGGCCATCACGTGATACACCGCCCCAGGGTATTCGAATCTCGGCTGTCTGGCCATGCACGAATCTCTGCGGAAGACCGTCCAAGTCAATCTTCATTTTTAAATATTCTAGGACTGACCCCTTTATTGACCCCTTTATCTGACCCCTTTATCTGACCCCTTTATCTGACCCCTTTATCTGACCCCTTTACTGCCCCCTTTATGCGGAATTCAATTTCAAGACCGGGCAGGGAACAGGCACCCGTCTTGAGCTCATCGTGCCTCTTGAACGGAAAAGGAAACGGGGCAGGAAAGACACGCCGGTGAACACGGTTGCTGCTAGCGACTGAAAAACCCGGGTGAATCCTCGCTCCATCTCAAAGGGCTTGGCAAACCTTCGCTTTTCGAACGCGCCGCGATGGGTTATCCATTTCCCGTATGTCGAATTCCTCCTCCAAGAAAGACAAGCCGATCCGGTTGGTGCTGATAGAAGACCACGCCGACTTCCGCGAGTCAGTATCCATGGTTCTTGAGGAAAGGGGTGGCTACCAATGTGTCGGTGGCTTTTCGACCATGGAGGACGCGCTCGAGGCTTTCCGCGGCGGACTCGTGGCGGACCTTGTTCTTTCGGATCTGGGACTTCCCGGCATGAGCGGGATCGCGGGAATTCGGAAAATCCGCGAACTGCTGCCGGAGTCGCGGGTGCTTGTTTTGACGGCATTCACCGACAAGGCGAAGGTGTTCGCCGCGCTTGAGGCCGGAGCACACGGTTACCTCGTCAAGGCCGGCAGTGCGACCCGCTTGATGGAAACGCTTGAGGAGGTTCTTGCGGGGGGCACTCCGCTCG
This sequence comes from uncultured Verrucomicrobiae bacterium, assembly GCA_963810445.1. Lineage (GTDB taxonomy): Bacteria > Verrucomicrobiota > Verrucomicrobiia > Verrucomicrobiales > Akkermansiaceae > Luteolibacter. The sequence goes on from CAWENZ010000023.1 coordinate 68,457, forward strand.
ACCCGAAGATCGCGGGAATGATCCTTCAGACCTTCCGCCAGCTCAGTCCGATCCCCGAGGCAGAATCGCTTTCCGCCCGCGAGTGCGAGGTGCTCCAGCTTTCCGCAAAAGGCCTGAATCGCCAGGAAATCGCCGATGAACTCAAGATCAGCCAGCACTCGGCGACAGAATACATCAAGCGGAGCTTCGACAAACTCCACGTGCGCAGTCTCCCCGCCGCCGTCAGCGAGGCAATCCGTCGCGGATTCCTTGATTTATCGTGACTTACGCATCCCTCCGGAGGCTTCCGAGCGTGTCCCATAATTTAGTGACATGACAGAATCCGCGATTTGGGTAAACCTTTTGACGTCGAGGGGATGGGGATCCCCGTTTTCAGTATAGAATTCATGACTAAGATTTGGGGTCGCGCGAGTGCGCGACCCCTTTCTTTTGCCCGAAATTTCAGAAAGGGGCTTCTTTTCCAGTCTCCGCGCCGGCGTTGTGACGATTCCCGGCATCAGTTGGTCGCCGGCTCCTCGCCGATGACAAATTTGGTGGAAAGGTCCCGCAGGCTCGATTTCTTCTCGTCGGTTCCTTCGATGAGGAGGTTGACGGTGAGCGGTTGGGTTTGCTCACGTTGGTATTCATCGAGCGTTTTCCGCAGGGCGACGATGGCGAGATTGAGGATCTGACGGGTCGTTAGATCGACGTCCGCGGGGATGGCGAGTTCGGCGATGTTGAGGCGGACCGTCAGGACGTTCTCGATGATTTCCCCGCTGATGCCGACATTGCAAAGCACCAGCAGGTTCGCCTCCTGGACCTTGTAGTTCGGATTGTTGGTGGGGATGAGATGCGGGCTGCGGATCGCATCGACGAGGACCTCGGGAAAGGCTCCGGTGAGGGCCATCGGGCGCGACATGACCGAAGCCTGGAGCGCTTCTCCGACCTCCGAGACCGCCTCGTCGCCATCGGTGCCGTGGAGGCTGATGGGTTCGAAAATCGGTACCACCATGATGGTGCTGGACCAAGCGGTTGGCATGAGGATGGCACTTGAGAAAATGGCGGTGATCAGGATTTTCATGTGAGCAAGCTGCCTCATCGGTCGAGGGATGGCGAGGCGAAAGGGAAGGGGGTATTGACGAAGCTCCGCTTGCCAAGAAAGGGGTTATGGCTTGTCATGGGGCATGGATTATCTGGCGCGTGCCCGCTACGTGATTGAAACCGAAATCGAAGGCCTCCGCCGCATGGGAATGCGTCTCGACAACTCTTTGATCGTCGCGGTGAAGATTCTCCAGAGCACCCTGGATGCGCGTGGTAAGATCGTCGTCGTCGGAGTAGGGAAATCCGGAAACATCGGATTGAAAATCGCGGCAACGCTGAATTCCACGGGAGCCACGGCGGTCGTGCTGGATTCCCAAAATGCCCTTCACGGAGATTTGGGAATGCTCTCGGACGGCGACGCCGTGCTCGCGCTTTCTTACTCGGGTGAAACCCGCGAACTGCTCGATCTGCTGCCCTTCATCAAGCGCTTCGACGTGAAAATCATCTCGATGACCGGCAAGTCAGGCTCCACGTTGTCGAGATTCAGCGAGGTGACGCTTGATACCTCCGTGGATCGCGAGGCCTGTCCGCTCAATCTCGCTCCCACCTCGTCGTCCACGGCCATGTTGGTCATGGGGGATGCGCTTGCGATGGTGCTGCTGGAATCCCGTGGATTCACGGAAGAGGATTTCGCCCGCTTTCATCCGGGTGGTTCACTGGGGAGGGCCTTGCTAACAAGGGTGTCCGACATCATGCGTGCCGAGTCGGAACTACCGACCGTTTCCGAGGACGGCGACGTCTTCGCGGCCCTGGATTCCATGAACCGTGCAAGAGCCGGAGCCTGCCTGATTCTCAAACCGGATGGAAGTCTGGCCGGCATTTTCACCCACGGTGACTTTGCACGGAGCTTCCGCAGCGACCCCTTGTTAGGGGAGAAGCCGGTCGCGCAGTTGATGACCCGTCATCCGATCACGGTGCAGGCGGATGCGCTCGCGGTGGAGGTCCTGAAGACCATCGGGGAGAACCGGATCGACGACATCGTCGTGCTGGATGACGATGGAAAGCCGGTGGGGCTGATCGACACACAGGACCTGGCGCGGTTGAAGATTGTCTAGCAACTCAGTTCTTGTTTGCCGGAGGTGGTTCGTAGCCTTTCAGTTTTTCCGGCTCGATCCGCAGGATCCTGCCGTAGGAGTCGATGTAAAACGGGAAACCGTTGCCGTCCATGCCCAGCAGCCCTGGTGGAAAAACGGCAGTGCGATAGCTGACCCTGACGTCCGCGAGCGTGCGGTCGTAGTCGGTTTGAAAGCTGATCTGGTTCCGGGGCTCCGTTAGGGACCTGCCATCCTCCCCGCCGAAACGGAGACGTCTTTTTTCGGAGGGGCGGTTGTCGTCTGCCCGGGTAACGGCGAGCGGGGCAGTTTCCCAATTGGCGAGCGACAGCGTGTATCGGTTGCCATCGCCGCGGGCTTCCAGGTTTTTGCTTTCCGCATCGAAGCTCAGGTCGCGGATTTGAGGTGTCTCCAACAACCGCTCTCGTTGGGGTGCAGCGTCGATCTTCATCAGGTGGATACCTGCCATGAGCCCGGTCCAAGCCAGGAACTGGCCGTCCGGCGAGAGTTGAATGTTGTCTTCAGGTTCCTTGTATCGGTCGAAATCAGAGATTTTGACGATCTGCCGAACCGAGCGATCAAGAAGCGACAGGACGTGAACATTTCCAGTCGGAGTCGCGAAAACGATCCGATCTCCGGCGAACGCCATCCAATCCACGCCCTCCTCACCTGCGGGTACTCCTGCCGGAATCCATTCCGAAAACTGGCGGGTGGAGAAATCGAAGACGCCGAATCCTTGCCGGGAGGCGGTGGCAAACCGGTTGCCTACCTTGTCCATGACGAGGAAACCGTTTATGCCCGGAACACGGCCGAGCAAACTGAGGCCGGCCGGCAGATCGGGAGCCGGAGGGGCGGAGGTCAAGCGGAGGCCGGATATCTGGAATGTATGGGTCCTGTCGTAGCGGCTCGTCCTGACGACGAGAGCGACTTTCTCTGTTTCAGACGGACAAACCAGATCGCGGGGCGTGAAGAATCGTTCCCAATGCGGCATTCCACCGAGATCCGGAGTGTTGAGCTGCAATGGTTTCGCCTCGATTTCCACGTTCGCATCATTCCGGAAACTGAGGAAAAGCTGGGTGACATAGGCCCCCGTGATCCAGCCGCTCACCTGCGGCGGTGGCGCGCCGACCGCCCATGGGAGATCCGCCAGTTCGAAAGAGGTTTCCGGGGCGATGGTGAGGCGGAAGGCGTCATCGAGGAAAAACGGCCCGGCCGCTGGCACGTGTTCCAGCGTGGCAGGGAGCGTGATCGCTTCGCTGGCAATGGGATCGCCGATTTCCGCTGGCGCGGCCCAACGCAGGATCCCGCCATCGCGTTTTTTGGCGAGTATTGAAACAAAGCGGCTTGCGTGAGGCAATTTCACATCCACCCGTCCGGTCGCGGTTGCGGCGGGAATCGTTTGGATCGAGTCCAGCCGGTCGGAGTGGGTGCCCGCTAGAATCTCCAGATCGAACAGGCCGTCCAGAAACGGAAACTTACGGGCGGAGGGGTAGCCAATACGGGAGCTGCGGTATCCGGCCAAGGACCAACTCACCCGCCACGATTCTCCAGTGAAAACGGCCTCAACTTGCGGACTGGCGGCGGACGGGTCTCCGGTAAGAAGATCGAATAGCTGCAGCAGGGGAACGGATTGGGTGTAGTTCTGTCGATTGGCTTCAAACTCGATCCACGGGCGGAATTTTTGAAGTAACTCCGCATCGGGCGACTCTTCGTCCGCGAAATGAGTGAACAACGAGAGGACTCTGGAACTATTTTCCTCATCCGGTTTGAGATTTGGTAACAAGATCTCCACAAGATTCTGGAGCCGCCGCGAGGCGATGGAATTGATCGAAACCTTGCCGGAGGACTCTTTCACACAAGCCTTTGGGAATCCGTCGGTGTTGCGCGCCTGCCCGATGAATTCCAACCACGCCTGATCGGCAGCGATTTTCGCCATCGGCCAGCTCAGGCGGGAAAGGACTTGGACCCGTTGCTCCGGTTTCGCGGCCGCCAGCAAGCGGTTCAAGGCAATCCAATCCGTGGCGGCGGTTCTCGACACACCGGATTCCGAGGCGAGCAGGATTTTCGACGAAAGGGTGTCCAGTGTCGGTGGCGAGCTGTCGGCGGCCTGCTTTTCGAGAGCGATCCTGCGATTGAGCGCGTCGGCCTCCGGCATGTTGGATGAGATGAGAGCTTCGAGCTGTTTTCTCAGTTCCGGGCGGACGCCGACGGGATGAGCTGCGAGAAGAGGAGGAACGATGCGATCCCACGTCTCCGGTGTTGGATTGGCGGCAAGCGCGATCATGGCTTGAGCTTTCGAGGTTTCCGGCGCGAGGGGGTAGCGGGATTCCGCCTCGGCGAGCGGTTTCAGAATTCCCAAGCGGCTGAGTTCATAGACATCCAGCGACCATCCGGTCCAATCACCCGGCGTCGGTTTCGGCTGGAAACGTAGATCGCTTTCCTGAGCCGCAGCAAAGGGCGCGAAATAGGCGTCTGCCAAGAGATCAACCGCTTCCGCCGTCCGCTTGTGCCGCACAAGAAATTCTGCACTCTTCGTCAGTTCACTTCCGTGTGCCGGAGAAAAGGCACGTGCCCAGCGCATCACCGGCCTGAGTTGGGTAATGTCGTTTTGCGCGAAATAGAAGTAAAGCGGTAGGAGGTCGGTGATGCTGGGATCCGTGCGGTAGGCCGTTGAATCGTCCGGCTGGAAGGGGATCCGCATCATCAGTTCCGCGACTTGGCGTGCGTCGGGACCAACGAAAAGCGAGAGTGGTCCGGGTTTCGGAGGTGTTTCGCCAGGCTGTCTCTGTTTCGCAAATGCACTGATCGCCCGCGCCAGCGCGAACGGCGACTTTCGGCACAAGGTTTCCATGGCCGTGAGCGCGAGCGGTCGGTCGCTCTCCGCAGCGGCCGCCGCCAACACGTCGGCGGCAGCGGTGGTGTCGGTCGGATCGAGTTCGAGGACGCGCTTGGCAAAGGGGTAGATTTCTCCCTTGGAATGGACGATCCGGTAGAGGTGGACGCGGTAGAGCGCACGCTGGATTTCGAGTTCGGATTTGCCGGCCTCTTCCATCCGCGTTCTCAAATCGTCGAGAAACCGTTGAAAATTCGCGGTGATGACCAGACTTCGGATCGCTAGATTTTCGACCGACCATAACTCCGCGCGATTCGAATCAACGAACCTGAAAAGGACGTCTTTCGCCAGCGCGATGGCTTCCGGCGAGTCGAGTTTTTCCGCCTCATCGAAAAATTGAAGGCGGTCATAGTCCGACAGAGGTTTGGGCGACTCCGGGTTTTCCTGAGGTGTTGGACTCCGGGAGGTAAGTTGGAAAAGACCCAAATGCTGCTGGAGAACATCCATATCGCTCTGTTTGGTTTTCAGTGGTCCAAAGGCGGGAGGCATGATGCGTTGCCGAGTGGATAGTAGATAGCTTTCGTAGCCCTCGAGCACCACTGCGGCCTTCTTGGCCGGTTCCCCCTTGGCAATCTTGTGAAAGAACATGAACGCCCCTGCGGCGGGATGTTCGGGGAGCGGCGTGTTGATAGAGGCAATCTGCTGCTCCGCGAGTGCCTTGACCTCAGGATCGGGAGAAGCCAACACGCCGGTGGAGACCAGAAGGTCGTAGATGAGGGTTCGCGATCGATCCTGGCCGAATAGTGCTCTCAGCTTCGCCTGGGTAGTCGGGTCAAATCGCTGCGGATCGGTGATTCCGCGGATGTTCTGTGCCCAAGGTGACAACCCCAAAATGGTGGAGGTGATAGGATCCGCCCGGGATCTACCGAAATCGGGCGGAATCCTGCGCCTCGGGTAGGGGGTCCAGTTGCCGATGAAAGTGATGTCCGGGGGCGAGAAGATGGAGATTGCCAGACAAGCTGCTGTGCTCGCTGAGGGCGCTGAGGGCGGCTTTTGCTCCGGCCGTGGGAAATCCAGTCCGGGCAAGGTCCAGATGACTTCTGGGATTGCGCCGATGACTTGCTGACGAATTTCGGGGCCGCGGTCTCCGGCGCTTGCTACCAGACGGTTCGTCGCTTTTGCCAGCGATTCGTCGGAGACATCCTGATTCGCGAGAAAAGTCAGTGCGTTTCTTGTTCGCTCAATGAGCGAATAATCCGCTTTCGAGAAACTTCCCAAAACGATTTCCGGAAGGCGATCAAGCATCGCGGCGATCGTTGTGTTAGGAATCAGGTAACCGTAGGCGCGCTCATTGAGGTAGGAAATGAGGCTCGATCCAAGAAACCATTGCGACGGGAGGTCGAACCGGCAGCGAGCCATCGTTTCGACGACACGCTTGTCGAGCTTGGCTGCGATCAGGTAGCGCAGTTGATCCTCGGGCGGCAACTTGCCGAAGCCGGGTGTTTCCAGCAGCAGCTTTTCCAGTTCGGCCGGATTGCTGGTTTTGACTAGTATCTCGAGCGCGCTTTTAGCCGGGTCACCATCATGTGACCCGTCTTGGGGCAATTTCCGGACGGCCTTGGCCGCTTCAAGCAACAGCGGTTTTGACCGGTCCGGAGCGGAAAAAGCCGGTTGGGCGGCGAGGAGGGCCAGCCGGGCATTTTCGGGGTGGGATTTCACGATTTCCCAGAACGCCAGCTTTGCCTTGGGAGCTATTTCAAGCTGTTCGGTTGCAGGCAGCGCTTCAAGAAGATCGACCGTGTCGCCATGTCCCGAAGGCATGAGAGTCCATTGCTCGAAACGTTCCATTGAGTCGCTGAAGCAGCGCAACAGGGTGCGCCGTTTCTCCAGTGCCAGTTCGGCAGTGGCAAGGGCCGCCTTCGCGTAATCCCTGGCAGGCGAATTGAGACCTACGGCGAGCATCAATAGCTCAATATCCTCGACGGCAGGGCTTGGCCCTGCCGCGCGGGCGTTATCGAGGGCCCGGTCCTTACGACCCAGCGCCGAGTTCCACACCGCTTGAAGGATAGGCGAGGACGACTGGTCGATCAAGGCGTCGGCCAAGCCGTTTCTGCGGGCTATTTCCAAATGTTGAACTACGAGCGAATGTCGGAGCTGGACGGGGAATTGCGGAAGCTTTTCCAGAAAATCGAGAAGTCGCATCGCCTCTTGCGGGCGGTTTTTGATGACGTTGATGCGCAAGAGGGAAAGCCAAAGGTCGGGACGCTGGGTTGTCGTGGAGATGCGGCTCGCAAGGTCGGCGGCTTCGGTTTCCTTGCCGGATTTCCATAGGAGCCCGATCTCGCGGATCTGATCCGGGATGATTTCGCGTTGGGGCTTCGGTGATTTGCGAACAAGGGCCAGCGCATCCGCGTAAGCCTTGTCCTCCTCAAGCAAATTCAAAAGGCAAAGACGCGTGATGTAGTTCGATTTAGCCTCCAAGTCGGCCCGTAGACCCGCGATGAACTCTCTTCTGTGGTCCACCGACATGGGAAGCCCCACAAACCCCGAGACCAGCACCTCCATGTCGTCGGTGTAACTCTGGTCCGAAACCGACCTCGCGACTTCGGCGGGGGATTTGCTAATGATGTCAAAAAAGTCGGCCTTTTGAGTTTCCTGAGCGGGGCACCATCCAGCGAGCGCGGTTAGAAGCGGCAGGACGAGGTGGAGAAGGAAGATTGATTTCATGGAAACAGCGGAGTCTTGTTGAGGCGCCAAATACAGCTAGAGCGTCGAGCGCCTCGACCCAAACAAAAAAACCGCACCCATGGAGAGTGCGGTTTCTTGAAGGCTGGAAGTTCTGAAGACGAATCAACGCTTGGAGAACTGGAAGCGCGCGCGGGCACCCGGTTGACCTGGCTTTTTCCGTTCCTTCATCCGTGGGTCACGGGTGAGGAAACCGAGAGGCTTGATGACCTTGCGATGTTCCGCGTCAACTTGTGTGAGCGAGCGGGAAACCGCGTGGCGGATGGCGATGGCCTGGGCTTGCTTGCCGCCGCCCTTGACGACGACGTTGAGGTCGAACTTGTTGGTGAGCGAAAGCGCGAGGAAAGGCGCGAGCACGGCATTTTGAAGCTCGATCGTCGGAAGGTATTCCTCGAAGGAGCGTTCGTTGATGGTGATCTGGCCGGTGCCTTCGGTCATCCAGACGCGGGCGACTGCGGTTTTGCGGCGGCCGGTGGCGCTATTGGTGGTGGCGGTCATGGTTGGGAGAAATTTGGATTATTTGACGGCGTGGGCGACTGGGGCCTGTGCTTCGTGCGGATGTTCTTCACCGGCATACACCTTGAGCTTGCCAAACTGGGCGCGGCCAAGGCGGGTTTTCGGGATCATTCCCCAGACGGCGCGCTCGACGAGGAGGATGGGCCGGCGCTCACGGACGAGGCGGGGAGTTTCGACCTTCTGGCCACCGACGTAGCCGGAGAAGCGGGTGTAGATCTTGGATGTTTCCTTGGTGCCGGTGAGGACAACCTGATCGGCGTTGATCACGACAACAAAGTCACCGGTGTCAACGTGGGAGGTGAAATTTGGCTTGTGCTTGCCACGGAGGAGGCGGGCAGCCTCGACAGCGACTTGACCGAGGACCTTGCCCTTGGCGTCGATCACATACCACTTGCGCTCGACTTCATGCGGCTTGGCGGAAAACGTCTTCATGTGCTTGTAATAAAAAATAGCTTCGGACACACGGAATGTGCGAAGGGGTGGGGAAACTAGGGAGCCGGTTTCCGGGTGTCAACCGGGAAATCTCGCGAAATTCCGGGTAATTTTTCCGAAATCCGGTCCGTGTTTCCGTGGCCATTGAAAGGTGGTGCATTGGTGACCTCGCGGTGGGCATCCGGAATCATTCGCGCGGATCCGTCGGGCGACTTGGAGGAGCGTTGATGGGTTTTGGCAGCGGGCCGGTGCCGGAGTCTCCGACGGCTGCCTGCGTCCGGATGGCGGAAGAAATGGCGTTCGCGAGTTTTTGCCGATAGGCCGGGTCGCTGATCTGTCGGCTCTCGGCGGAGTTGCTGAGGTAACCGCCTTCCAGAAGCAGGCACGGGATTTCCGGATTGCGGGTCAGCCGGATCCGCCGGCGGACAAGACCGCGGTTGCCGATTTCCGAAGGGCTGACAGCGGCCATCGCCCGCTGGCACCGGACGGCGAGTCCGTGGCTGTCCACCCGCCAGTAGTAGGTTTCCGGGCCACGGATGCCGGATGGTCCGCTGTTGTAGTGCATGCTCACCAGGATGGCGCCGCCATATTGGTTCGCCCGGATGACGCGGTCGTCCAGATCGACGAAAGTGTCGTCCGAACGCATCATGACGACCTTGAAATCGCTGCGCAGGTTGTTGGCGATGCGCTTGGCGGTGTCCAGCGCGAGGTCCTTTTCCCGCTGTCCGGTATGCGGGCTGGTCGCCCCGCTGTCCTTGCCGCCGTGGCCGGCATCGATGATCACGGTTTTGAATCCCTTCGGTCCGGGACGGTGTCCATAGACGTCGCGGCCAAGATGGGTATGGACGTCTGGAGTCGAGCAGGATGCGAGAAAAGCCGAACCCAAGGCTGCAAAAGCGATCTTTGAGATGTGATTCATGGGTGAAATGCATCTCAGGAATCCAAATCAAGGGAAAGCACTGCTTTTTGATCCGGCCGGATTTCGTCCGCCTTGACGGATCATGGACATGCGGCGAATCCTTCCCTGTTTGAAAATCACCCACATCCTCCCGCCGTTCCTCGCGCTTGTCCTTGTGGGCACGTGGAACTTGAACCAAATCCGGGCCATTTCCTCGAAGGAAAAGGCCGGAGCGGATTTGCGGTTGAGAATTTCCAACGCGCTGGCGATGGGCCAATCCGTCCCGGATAACGGTTCCCGGAAAAAGGACGATTCCGTTTCAAATGGCCCCATCGACTGGAAGCAGGTTCCCGCACGCATCACGGACGTTCAGAACGGAGGGGAAACCTCGCAGCTCAGGGCGATGATCGATCTCCAGCAGCGCTTGAAGAAGATGACCCGCGAGGAATTGATCGCCGCGCTCGACGATGTCGAGGGACTCGATCTATCAGCCGATGACCGCTCTGCCCTGTTGGGAATGATTCTGGAGTCGATGATCAAGCTCGATCCGCAATACGCGCTTGCCCGGTTTGTCGATGACATCGAATCCGACTCGAACGGCATCGGTTGGCAGCTTGCCTCCGCATTTGGCCAATGGGCAAAAACGGATCGCAAGGGAGCCACGGCATGGTTTGACCAGCAGATCGCCGCTGGAAAGTTCGAAAGCAGGACGCTCGACGGGAGAAGCGAGATGCGGACGAAGTTCGAGTCGGAGGAAATCGCCATGCTCATTTCGTCGGATCTCGATGCCGCCAGCCAACGACTCCTCGCCCTGCCGGAGGATCAACGGCGTGAGGTGCTTGAACAACTTTCCTTCGCCGAACTCACCCCCGATCAGCAAAGGGCCTACGCGAATCTTGTTAGAAACCTGGTGCCGGAGGACGAAAGGGCGGGCTCCTTCGCGAACATTGCCTCCCAGCTTGCCGAAGCGGGAACCTATCAGTCGGTGTCGTCGTTTCTCGATTCCGTCCAGGCAACTCCCGACGAGCGTGCGGTCTCCGCGAAACAGGCGGTCACGACCCATCTCGAGACATTGGGGCAATCCGGGGAGATCAACCGCCAGACGGTCGATGAGATGAGGAGTTGGCTGGATCGGCAAGCCCCCGGCCAGACCGACAGCATCACCGGGAAGGCCCTTGCCGAGGCTGCCCAGGATGGTGGCGATTTTGACTTCGAAGCGGCAGCGCAAATGGTGACGGACTATCAGAGGACTTCCGGTAGCGATGATGTCCTCATTTCGTTTTTGGAAGGCTACTCCGCCCATTCGAATCTTGAGGAGGCGGTCCATCTTGCGGATCTGATCAAGGATCCGCAGAAGAGAGCTGCCATCCTCAAGGAATTGAACTAGATGAACCGCCCGATGAAATTCTCACTGGCTGCCACGTTGCTGATCCTCGCCATCGGCGGTGCGACAGGGTGGATGAACCGTCATCAACTGATGGCGCTGGACGATCAGCGACGTTCGCTGGTTGCCCAGGCTGAAAAATTGGGGCTCGATGCCGGACCAACGGGTGACGATGGCGACCGGCATATCTCCAAACGTAATCGGGAAGACGTGTCGGTCGAGGCCATGGCCATGACTGCCGAACTCGTGGCCTTTGCGAGGGAAATGGAAGCCCGTGAGAAATCCGGTTCGGATTCCAGCCCGGAGGATGAGGCCAAGGGAATGGATCTGATGAACCGCTTGATGAAGCTCGGCCCATCGCAGTTGACGGCTGTCATCGCCGCGCTGCGCGACGACAAGTCCCTTTCGGAGGAAAGCCGGAGGAACATGCTCGGTTTTTCCATTCTGTTTCTCGGACAAGACCACCCGGCCTCGGCGCTCTCGCTTTATGCCGATTCGGCGGAATTGATAGGCGGTGATATCGGTCAGCAAGTGGTCGCGTCGGCTCTCAGGCAGTTGGCCAAGGACGATCCGAAAGGCGCGCTCGCCTGGCTGCGCCGGAATGAAGCCACCCATCCGGATCTGGTGGATGATGATGCCAAAAGGAACATCGTTGCCGGTGCCGCCATTGCCGATCCCAAGCTGGCATTCAGCATGATCGCGGATTTGCATCTCGATGATCCATCCTCTGCAATCAGCGCTCTCGTGGAGTCGGGTTCAACTCCGGGGCAACGGACGGCGATCCTGTCAGCCCTGCGCGACTACCTTGCGACGTTTCCCGACAGCGGGGATCGGGATGATATTCTCCAGGATTCCCTGGAAAGCATGGGGCGGAATCTAACCAACGAGGATTTCGAAACCGTGAAATCGTGGATCAAGGACGCGAATCTCAGCCAGGACGAGTCGGCGAAGTTCGCGGCCGGGCTTTCCTATTTCAACACGAAGCAGGACACCGGGCGATGGCTCGACTGGATCGCCGGAAATTTGCCGGAGAGCGACGCAAGGGAATGCGCCGACAACCTCATCGGACAGTGGACTCAACAGGATTATCTCGCCGCCGGTCAATGGCTCACGTCAGCGGCGGAAGGTCCCACCAAGAACGCCTCCATCGCGACCTACGCGGAAACCGTCGCCGAATACGAACCGCATGTGGCGGTGCAATGGGCGCTGCTGCTACCCGAGGGGACGGAGCGGACGACAACGCTTCAGGCGATCTATCAGAATTGGCCCGGCAATGACAAGCCCGGTGCTGCGGAATTTGCAAGGCAATACGCAGTCGATACGGAAGTGGAGCCCTGAACGAGACGTATTCTATAACAGGGACAGCGCGGATTGCAGCGTGTCGATGTCCTCGATGGTCTTGTCCCGCCGGATTGCCTTGATGCGGGGAAAACGCAGGGCGAGTCCCGAATCATGGCGAGGCGAGCGGCGGATCGCGTCGAAGGCGATCTCGAGAACGATATCCGGCTCCACGTGGTGCTTGCGTCGTTCCTTGCGCAGGGTGTGCTTTGTGAAATGTTCGGTAAGATCCTCGATCTCATCGTCGGTTAGACCGGAGTAGGCCTTGCCGAGGACACGAAGCTTGCCGGTTTGATCGTCCCGCACCGCGAAGGTGTAGTCGGACAGGACATCCGAACGCTTGCCATGGCCCTGCTCCGCGATGACCACCACGCAATCGAGCGTGGGCATCACGCCCTTGAGCTTGATCCACGATTTTCCGCGTTTTCCCGGCGAATAGGCGCTGGCGGGATCCTTGGCGATGAGGCCTTCGTGCCCCTGTTGGAGGGATTGCTTGAAAATGCCGTCAATCTCGCCGGTTTGATCGGCGGGATACAAGTCGATGATTTCGAAAGGGGGATGCTAACAGCAATTGTTCCAGCCGCTCCCTGCGCTCGACCAATGGCATTTCAAGAAGGTTGTTTCCCTGGTGCCACAGCATGTCGAACGCGATGAATTTCAGCGGCACGCCATGGTCCTGTTTTCCTTCGCTCAGGAAAAGATCGCCATCGGACCTCTTGCGTCCGAGTCGCTTCTGGAGGTCGGCAAAGCCGAGCTTGCGTCCCTCCGCGAACGCGATGAGTTCGCCATCCAGGATGAAATCGCCCTGCAACATCCGTGCGGCAGTTAGAAGCTCGGGGAATTCGTCTCCCATGGGCCGCAGGTCGCGGGAGAACAAGGCCACGTCGTCCCCCGTCTTGTGGAGTTGGGCCCGGATGCCGTCGTGTTTCGGTTCCAGCCAGAACGGAGGTGCGAAAGGCAGCTTCTCGAACAAGGGGCGGTCGTCGGATTCATCCCTTTCCAAGGGGGATGCCAGCATGCATTTCACCGGCACCAGCGGTCGCAAGGTGGCTTCGGCCAGCTTTCCTGTGTTTCGCGAGACAGGCGGTTTCCCCGATGTCGCCGGTGAGCATGTGGGCATTGCGGAGTTCCGCGGGATCGACCTGGAACGCGTTGGCGATCGCATCCTCGACGAGGCCTTCCTTGAGTCCGATCCGCAGATCTCCTGTTAGCAGCTTGACGACGGTTTCCCCTTCCACCGGATGGAGCGTGGCAAGCCTGTTAGCCAGTTGTTCGATCCGGTCAAGCGAACCCGTTGCCGTCATGAGTTGATCGAAAAAGGCAGCAAGGCCCGGCAGGTCGAGCGGCTCCGGCTTGACGTGGATTTCCTGGAGAACGAGGCGTGCGGTCCTTGCCGTGTCATTCTGCGACAGGGAAATCTCGCGGTAACGTTCCTCGCGGACATTGGGAAGCGACAACAAGGCTCGGCGGATGGTCGCGGAGCCGACATGCAATGGTCGCTTGCCGGATTTCCTCGGCAGGGCTTCGCCTGTTAGCCAGACGGACGCAAGGCGCAGATCGATCTCGCCGCCAAGACCTTTGAGATAGTTTGCCAGATATCCGATCTTGGCGATCCTGCTGCTGGTTTCACCGACGAGCCGACAGAGATCGCCGAAATCCGCCAGCGGGGAGATGGCGCGGATCGCACGGGTGGAGTTGGCCCCTGTTCTCGGGGCTGCCATCGTGATCGGCAGTTCGAGCTGGTCGCCGCCCATCGCGCACCAGGCGTCCATGCCTCGGGTCCGGAGCTCGGCGGCGAACTCCTTCGCAAACCCGTGAACCGTTAGGACGCGTTTCGGACGGACCCGCTTGATGCATTCCATCAGGCCGGGATGATCCGCATGGTCGGAAAGCGGGATCACCTCATCGACCCGGTAGCGGTATTTCGAGCCCGGTTGCATGGCCCAGCCGGTGAGCATGGCAGTGCGTTTGGATTTCAATCCCCGCATGAGCTTCGAGCGCACCGCATTCGGAGGAACGATGACCACATGCCCGGCCGGAGCATGGCCTTCGAACTCCACGGGCTCAGGAAGCATGTCGAATCCCGCTTCCCGGCAGACGCTTGTCATCGCGGCAACGGAGGGATGCAGGAGCGCCGGGATGCCGTGCTCGGTGACGAGGGCGAGGGCCTCCTGCGCCTTGCCGAGCGAATAACCTAACAAGACGGGTGTTTCCCCGTCGGCAAAGGCGTCGTTGATGAAGCGAAGGATGCCGGCCTCGATCTCCATCAGGTTTGGAAATTCGAAATTCGGCAGACCGAAGGTGGTTTCGAGGATGAGCGTGTCGGCACTGAGGAAATTGACGGCCTCGGCAGTGCGTCCGCGGCGGGTCTTGAAATCGCCGGTGTAAAGCAGGCTCGCATTGTCCTTGATCCGCGTGACGTGGAGCATCGCCGAACCACAAATATGTCCGGCTGGCAATAATCTCAGCCGGAACCCGTCGCGCACCACCGGCACATGGAACGAAACCGCCTCGATGCGGTTTTCCGCCAGGTGGAACCGCTTTCTAACCAGTGCAGCGGTCACGTCCGAGCAGAGCGCCGATTCGTGCCGGGCGAAGTGGTCGGCGTGGGCATGGGAGACGAAGGCACGCGGCTTCGCATCCCATGGATCGAGCCACAGGTCGAGCTCCGGCAAATGCAGGCCGCGTTGGAAACGAACTTCGATCAACGTGGGAATTCTGGCATCATACCCGACCGAACGCCAAGGCAATCCGGGATGTCGTCCCCAGGGGATGACTCACTTGCCGGCCGGCTTCAGGGAATCGTTCACAAATTCCTTCTGGGCCCGCTGCTTCTGCTCCTGGGAGATGTCCCGGAGCGTCAGGCTTTTGTCGAACTCCAGGGAATAGGAGTAACGCAGCGTGGTGGACTTCTCCGCGGATCCCACCGGAACATCCAGATCCCATCGCAGGATGCCTTTGGATTTCTCGTAGCGCACATAGTCCGTCTCGGTGCTGAGCGGATGATTCATTTCGCCGGTGGAAACGCGCAGGTTCGTCGTGTCTTCCATGAAGGGGATGCGCTCGCGAATCCTCAGCTCGACGGGCTTGTCCTTGAAATTGTCCACCATGACCTCCGCCGTGATGGCCACCCGGCGGTTGCCGCCTTGCACATCCTCGTCGCGATCCACGAGTGCACGGCGAGCCTTGACCTGACCATCCACCCCGAAGCCCAGGGTGAACGTGCGGCCACGGGCGATGCTCGGAATATCCGTGCGGCCCTTGAACTCGCTATCGAGGAAAATGTTGACCTGTCCGCCTAACAAATCCCGGTTGGTGGCGTTGACGAGTTCCGCTTCACGGAATACCGAGGTGGTGAGGATCGGCACCGCCACATGATAGAACTTCGCGGGAGACGCGTGATGAAACACGGGCACCATTTGGGCATCCCGCCGACTCACCAGGGTGACCGGTGTTGATAGTTCGTAGCGGATGCTCAGGTCCTCCTCACCGCCTTCATTCATCAGTCGTAGCTCGCTGAGGCGTTCGGAAAGCTCGATGAGTTGCACGCTGGCGGCGGAATCGTTGGCGAGGAAATTCTGGCTGGCGATCTCGTTCATCGACTTGCCGACATACTGGGACTTGATCGCGACATTCTTTTTCTCGACGGCCGTCTTGTAGGAGGCGGCTTGACTGCTTGCTCCCTGATCCGGGGCTGTGCTGGAAACTCCCACATAAAGCGGTGCGAGCCTGGGGTTGTAGGCACTGGTCTTCGGCGATGCGGTGGAAAGGGCGATGTGCGCCTCGTTCCAATCCTCGCCGCTCACCTGGTGGATCAAGGCGTTGAACTCGATTTCCATGCCGCTCTTCTCCGTGTCGCCGCGGACATTGTAAACCGGAGTCCAGCCGCAATCGCTGACGAAATAATTGAGGCTCAGGCTGGCGGCTCCGGTCGCCGGTTTGTCGAGATAAACGACGGCGTCGTAGGTAACCGGTGGCCCGGCGGCGAGCTTGTCCTGCTCGTCCTCGAGTTTTGCGAGAGCCTTGGAATCATCCTTGATCTCGAGATCGAGTTTCATGATTTCTTGCGAGGCCTTCTCATATTGCGTGAAATGCATCTGGGTGACGGCTTCGAGTTCCTTCGACTGGATCACGCCATGGGTCATTTCCTGGGTGGCCGCGGGTGCCACGAACTTTTGCAAATCCTTCAGGTAGTCCTGGCGGATCCGGCGGAGGGCAATTTCGTTTTTCGAAGTGGCGATCTTGGCCTCCATGTCGTGGATCTCCTGCTCGATCTCGCCAGCGCGCCCCTGCAATTTCGCGGCTTCCTCCGGCGGCCTGCTGCGGCAAGCCACGGATCGCACGGTCGCACCGATGACCTTGTCCGCGTAAACGGACGCCGGATCGGTCGCTGCCGGCAGCGGGCCGATGATGATTTCGCAAGAGCCGGATTTATCCGCTGGGACGTCCACCTGACGAGAGACCACGGCGGTCCCTTGATAGAGCGTGATGTCGCTGATCTTGCCGGCGATGGGTTGTTCCGGAGCCTGGGCAAACGCGAACGAGGCGAATGAGATCCAGGCGATGCCTATGGGGGAGGGTTTCATGGTGAGGATTGGTGAAATCGGGATTACTCTTCGAGCCAATCCCGGGTGATCTATCAAAATAGCTGAATTGATTTCCGGATCGGTGAAATGAAATTGGTTCCGACCGCATCATTGCCTGGTCAGGGAGCTAGAAAATCAATTCTTCATTCTCTTTTTCGAAGAACTCCCCTTAGAGGCTGTCTGAAAAATAGCCGAAGGCAGGGATCGACCTCCGGGCGGTCCGCGAGAATGGGAGGCGAATTGCCGATCATGAAGGGCTTTCCACGCATTTCATGAACAGATTCATTCACCTAGCATTCGCTGGACCGTTGCGGAGAGCGGTCCCTGCCATTTTTCAGACAGCCTCTTAGATCGAGAAGTCCCCTGACAACGAGAAATGTTCCCACCGCGAAGCAAATGGTCAGCGTGCTCCAATAGACCACCGGGTGATTTTCCGGAGTGATGTGGGTCCCTTGATTTGAGTGCCGACCTCCCCAGGTGAATTCCCGTGCAACGGTGCAAAAGGTGGCGAGGGCAATCCATGCGATGCCGAAAAGCATGAGGATGATGCCGTCGAGAACTGAGTTTCCGGATTTCGAAATCGCATGGATATCTGATCGCGGAAAGATGCGTTGGATGACTGCCGGAGAGCGCAAAAAAGCGAGGCTGCATACGCGGCCTCGCTTTTTTCAAAATAAGGTTTTCAGGAAATCAGAACGGAATGTCGTCATCCTCCTGGAAATCGTCGGCAGGCGCTGCGGAGGCACCTTGAGGTGGACCGGAACGTTGCTGTGGGGCGGGGGACGAGGATTGCGAGCGTTCGGAATATCCGCCGCCACCACCGTTTCCTCCACCTTGTTGGCCTTGACCGCTGGAGAGGAACTGGAGGTTCTCGCCGATGACCTTGAGCTTGCTGCGCTTTTGGCCGGTGGCCTTGTCGTCCCAAGTGTCGAGGTTCAGGCGGCCTTCGATGTAAACGGGACGACCCTTGCTGAGATATTGCTGGGCGAGTTCCGCCTGACGCCCCCAGAGGGTGACATCGACGAAGGTGGTTTCCTCCTGCTTCTGCCCTTGCTCGTCTCTCCAGACCCGGTTGATCGCGAGGCCGAGTTCGGCGACGGCGGTGCCTTTCGGCGTGTGGCGCAGTTCGGGATCCCGGGTGAGGTTCCCGATGAGCATGACTTTGTTGAGATTGGCCATAACAGGGAGAATGCTGGGGCTTGCGCTGCCGGATGCGAGCGGAAAACTCAGGCGATCCGGAGGAAATGCTGAAGGTGAACGTGGGTGTTCAGTTTCAGGCGATTCTGGATCTTGGTGATCGATTCAGGGGAGCCTTGGAAGGTGTAATTCACATAGTGACCGGCCTCAAGATGGTTGGACTCGTAGGCGAACTGGCGGCGGCCGAGTTGCGCGATCTTGTCGAGCTTGGCGCCTTCGGCTTCGAATTCCTTGGATACGGCGGTGACGAGTTCGTCAACGGTGCCTTCGAGGGACTTGGTGTTAAGGACGATCAGGCCCTGATATTTGCGACTCATCGGATGGTGGTGGTGGATTGTTGCGAGTGTGAAAACGGTTCGCCGCGACGGCGATTCCTTGGGAGCGCGAAAGCTGCACGGCTTCCAGAGCAGTGGCAAGCATGTTTTCGAGAACGGGTTTTTCGTCCGGGGAAAACTTGCCAAGGACGTGGCCGACCATTTCCCCCGGCTGGCTGCCGCCGATCCCGAGCTTCAAGCGGGGGAATTCGTCGGATCCGAGGTGCTGGAGGATGGACTTGATGCCATTGTGTCCTCCGGCGGACCCTTTTTCCCGGAAACGCAGGGTGCCGAGGGGGAGGGCGACGTCGTCATAAATCACCAGCATGTCGGAGGCGGGCCATTTGTGAAACGAGAGGACCTGCTGGATGGCGCGCCCGCTGAGGTTCATGAAGGTTTGCGGCTTGAGCAGCAGGGTTCCCGAGCCGGGCAGCTTGACCATGTGACTTTGCCATTTTGGCACCGACTGGAATGCAACGCCTGCTGCCAGTGCCATCCGGTCGAGCACCATGAACCCGACGTTGTGGCGGGTGTCTTCATATTGCCGTCCGGGATTTCCGAGGCCGACGATGAGGGAGAACGACATGGGCGAAAGCTAGCGGGATGATGTCCGATGGAAAACAAAAACGCCCGGTCCGCGTGGGCAGGCCGGGCGTTTAGTGAATGATGAATTCCCCGCGGGTCAGGCTGGAGTCGCGGCAGCTTCGGAGACGGCTGCGGCAGGCTTGCCGATGTGGGCGACGACAACGTCGGCCGCATGGGTGGCGCGGACGCCGTTCGGATAGGTGATGTCGCCGATGTGGAGTGAATCGCCGATCTCAAGTTTCGTGATGTCCACCTCGATGGTCTCGGGGAGGTCGTTGGGAAGGCAGGTGATCTCGATGGCGTGGACGTATTGTTCCACGAGGCCGCCGGCCTTGACTCCGACGGATTCACCATTGAGGTGGGTCGGGATGTGGGCGGTGATTTCGGTTTTCTCGTCGATGGAACGGAAATCGGCGTGAAGCGTGATGCCGGAAAGCGGGTCGTGCTGGACAGACTGGAGGAAGGCGAGGCGGGTGCCTTGGCCTTCGATTTCAAGGTTCACCAGGATGTTTTCCGAGCTGCTGTGGGCAAGGAGATCGGTGAAGGTTTTCGCATCCACCTTGAGGTTGATGTTTTCGGTGCCCTTCCCGTAAATGACGGATGGAAGCCAGCCTTCCCGGCGCATTTGCTTGAGGCGTCCGGATCCGCTGCGCGCGCGCGGTGCTGCTTTGAGTGATGTCTTCTTGGCCATGACGATGGTGTCGTTTGTGTTATGTGCCGCCGGGGATTACTGCACCCAGTGCGGGGGCGGGGTGGGTAGCACCCTGTCGATCGCTTGTCAAAAACTTGTTCGGGAATCGACCGACTCCCTCGACTAGACGGTGAAAAGCGAGGTGATCGACTGGCCGCCGTGGATGCGCCGGATGGCCTCGCCAAGCAGTGGGGCGATGCCGACCACCTGGACTTTCGGCCCCTCCGCCTGTGGGACGGAATCGGTGGTGATGACTTCCTCGATGGCGGAATCCCGGATCCGCTGGTGAGCGAGCTCACCGAGGATGGCGTGGGAAACTCCGGCGTAAATGCGCTTTGCACCGTGCTTGTGGAGAATATCCGCCGCAGCGGTGAGGGTTCCGGCGGTCTCCGTCATGTCATCGACGAGCAGGACATCGCGGCCTTCGACCTCGCCGATCACGTTCATCGCCTCCACCCGCGTGGCGCTGACCCGATGCTTGGCGACGATCGCGAGTTCGGCTCCGAGTGCGTCCGCATAGGCACGGGCCATTTTCACCCCTCCCACATCGGGAGAAACGACTGTGAGGTTCGAGGTGTCGGGGTGACGCCCCCGGAGATAGCCGATCAAAACGGATTTCGCGTAGAGGTGATCCACCGGAATGTCGAAGAATCCCTGAATCTGGGGCGCGTGGAGGTCCATGGTCAGGACCCGGTTCACGCCGGCGGAGGTGAGCAGGTTCGCGATCAACTTTGCGGTGATCGGCACCCGCGGCTGGTCCTTGCGGTCCTGGCGGGCGTAGCCAAAAAACGGGATCACGGCGGTGATGCGTTCGGCGCTCGCGCGGCGGGCGGCATCCACCATGATGAGCAGCTCCATCAGGTTGTGGTTTGTCGGCGGGCAGCTCGGCTGGATGATGAAAACGTCGGCATTGCGGACGTTCTCATTGATTTTCACCTCGGTTTCCCCGTCGGGAAATGCGGAGACATGGACGTCGGCAAGCGGCTGGCCAAGGTTTTCCGAGATACGTTCGGCAAGGGCGCGGTGAGCGGTTCCACTGATGATTTTCATGAGCAAATGGGTGCAAAAAGCAGCAAGGCGGGCGGATTGTTGACAGCGCGGCGACGGTCGGCAATACTTTGCTCGGAAAACGTCCATTCGCTGCCATTGAACCCAACCCATTCATCCGAGCCTGCAACAGACAGGCGGCAAAATTCCAGTGGGATTCCCGTGAACAATGTTCAATGGGGGCCACTGGTCGTGTCGATACTTGTTCTCGTCTGGTTTTACGGATTCGAACACCGGTATGGAAACGGTCGCGGTCAGTCCGCGTTCGTGTGGATCTGGTGGGCGTGGAATCCTGAGACCGGCTACGAGCATGGTCCGCTTTTTCCTGTGGTCATTGCGGGGCTGATATTCTTCCAGTTCAAGAGTCTCAAAAATGCGGTTGGTGAGGGAAGTTCGTGGGGATTGGCGATGGTGCTGTTCGGAGCCTTGCTTTACGCGGTAGGATATCGGACCCTCCAGCCCCGTGTTGCCATGGGGGCTTTGCCTTTCCTCCTGTGGGGCTCGGCTTGGTCGCTTTGGGGATGGCAGGTGGCGCGGTTGTTGATGTTTCCGCTATTCTTCTTCTGGCTCGCGATCCCGTTGCCCAGCTTCCAGCAAGCGACAACCCACCTGCAACTGCTGGCCACTTCCATGGCGCACCATGGAGCTTCGTTGTTTGGAGTTCAAACGGTGGTTCAGGGGAACCAGATTTCCTCCGTTCATGGAGGTTGGGCTCCTTTGGAAATCGCCGCGGGCTGCAGCGGCATTCGCTCTTTGATGGCTTTGCTGATGATTTCCGGCGCGTGGGCCTACATCGCGAAAATGTCCATGTGGAAGCGGGCGCTTTTGTTCTTGTCCGCCTTTCCTTTGGCGATCATCGGGAATTCCCTGCGGGTGATTTCAATTTTCGTCATCGGTGAGTATGGCAACGCGCATTGGTCCCGCACCACCTGGCACGATTGGTCGGGACTTTTGCTTTTCTACCCGATCTCCCTCATGATGCTGCTGGGCATTCATTCATTGCTGGAAGGTGGCTTGCCATGGCGCAATGCAAATCAACGCCAACTGCGCAGGGTGAATGTCACCCGGTCGAATTCCGCAGGAGAATCCAAATCATTTGTTCCCGAGTCATGAAGATCGAAGGCATGGTTACTCCCGGTCCTGATGGGAAGTGCGCTCGGTGCGGTCTATGTGTTGCCAAAGCCGGGAATACCGAGGAATCCGCAGTGAAATGGAATTGCCGGTATCGTCAGGCGGCTGGGAGCTTGGAGCGACAGGCAGCCGAGCAAGGCCGAAGTCGATACCCTGACCGGTGACACCGAGTTCGCCAAGGCGATCTGTTTATAAGCCCAAGCCTGGAGAGGTGAATCAATATGGAAATCCTGCCAATGAAAGGATTGATCTATCAGTTGTTTTGTCGGGGCATGATTTGAACAATTCGATCCACAGGCCCGAGCGTTGCATGCCGGCTCAAGGGCACTCGATCACCGCGTCGGCAAGATGTACATGTTTCGTCTGGAAAATGGCCATGGCTTCAACGCGAAGCGCCTTCGCTCCGTTCAATCGATCAAGGATCCCAAGACCGGGAATGAGATCGCAAAATTCAATTGCTATCACTTACTACTTCTTCGTGGGTCACGATCAAGATCACCAATGATCATCTTGAGCGTACGTTGATCGACATGAAGGACAGGTTGATGCGTGGGATGGACCAGCGCTGGGCGTACGTCTCTGCGTCGATGTGGTACGGAAATCTGCCCACCAGTGCGAAGGAAGTGACCGAGGAGGAAGCGGACGAGAAGCTGAGCACCTTTGTTTCCAATTTTTCTGAAAAGCAGATCAACTGGGACCAGATCACCCCGTGATTCCGCTCATTTGGGAGCGATCGGTTCGATTTTCGCGCCTTTCAGGTAGTTGATCGCCTCGTCAAGATACGCAAGATACCCGGCTCTCTGGCTCAAGGTGACTCCGTTGGGCAGTTCCTCGGAAATCCGGATGCGTCGTTTCGCCTCGATGAAGTACCACAATGCTTCCGAAGACCGCCGGGCAGCCCACGCCCTTGCCGCGAGTTTGCCATTGAGGACGCCGGCGCGATAGTTTGCCCGCTTTCCTCCTCCCAACTTGCTGGCAATATCGTAGGCCTCCATCGCTCCGGCATAGTCGCCGTTTGCCTCCCGGGCCGCTCCGAGGCTTTCCTGGACGGAGCATCTTGCCTCGGTCATGTCCGGAATCGCCCAATGCATTTCCGTGACGGCTTTTTCCATTTGTTGACCGGCGATTTCAAGAGCGGCCAGTGAATCTCCGGGATACTCGGGGTTGAAAAGACGGATCCCCTTGTGCATCAGATGTTTGGCCAACGAGAAACGGGCCCGGAAGCTGGGTTCCATCCCTCCTTGCAGGTTGATCGCCTTGTCATAAGCGTCTTCCGCCTCACGGTCCCGATGAAGTTGGCTCAGGACATTGGCTCGGTTGATCGCGGGATTGGGATCGAATGGGTGAAGAAGTTCGGCCTCCTCATAGTCCGCGACAGCGTGATCCGCCATTTCCTTCGCCTCAGGCCCTTCGGTTTCGGAGGATGCCTTCTGATACGCAAACGCACGTTCCTGATAGAGTGACGACTGTGGCCAGAGGCTGATTGCCTCGCTCAACGCATCGATTCTCGACTCATTGGATGTCAGGGGCTGCTTGCTGAAGTAAGTTGGCCAAAGGATTCGGGTGACCTGCGATCCCTTCCAGCCGATGGGAATCAGGAAGACAGCGCAGGCAATGGCAGCCACCGAGATGAGGATCCTCGAACCCGCGGCTTGCGCCGTGTTTGAAGGCCTGTCCTTCGTGCGAGCCAACTGGCCCATGCAGATTCCTAACAAAACACATCCTGGCAGAAGGTGGAAAACGAAACTGAAGGAGGATTGCACGAACATCCCTGCCAGTGCGGCCACCCCCCCGAGTCGCCAGGCATCCCGAGATCCGGTGGTCGATCCCGATCCTGAAAACAGGATTCTGGCCAAGGCCATGATCACCAGCGTGAAAAGCAGGACAATGATCAAGGTTGCCCCGATGATGCCGTAATCGGTCGCGGCTTGCACCAGTTCGTTGTGAACCTGCTCGGGAAGGTGGGTGATGATGTCGCCTTGCGACTTGGCGTCGGCGAATTGGAAACTTTCCCAACTGAAGCTCCGGCTACCGCCTCCCGCCATGGGGTGCAGTCTGACGCACGACAAGGCAAAGCCGAGCAAGTAGAGACGACTGTTGTTGTCCATCATTTGCTCGATCCCGCTTCCCGTTACCCCTCCGGCTTTTGCCATCCGAAGCGCTTGGGAGTCTTTCCATCCGACATAAAGAAATCCACAGACGAGCATCCCGACCAATGGAACCGCAATGACTGCGGGAACAAACCATTTCGCCTTGGTGCGTTGCCCGATCATCAGGGCGACGATGGCAAATACCCCCACGCCGGTTGCAATCCCCAGGATGCCACCACGGGACCTGGTGAAATAGATCGCCACAATCCCGCCAATCGAAATCAGAAGCAAAACCACGCGCGTCAACTTGGCGTGTTTTCTGAAAAGTCCATCGGCCGCAACCAGCAGGGACGAGGCGATCAGGTAGTTCGCGGCCTCGTTGTAATGCGCATAGAAGCCTGAAATGAATCCCGCGGCTCTTGAGCCGAAAATGGGCGAGAACGACGGGTCGAGCACTTGTTTCCAAATGACGAGCAAGTTCGCCAGCAACAGCAGTGCGATTCCCCAGCTCAGGATTTGTTCCGCCCGGTGAGATCCTTCTATCGCCCTCAATGAGACAAAGGTGCCAACGACTCCTGCCAGCAGCATCAAATCCGCCTCCGCAAGTTCCGAAACGGGTGACGTCCACGCCCGCCAGGCAAACCATCCCGCGACGAGTGTTCCAACCGCCATCGTGCCGAAGTCCCATGAAATGCGGCTCTTTCTCCAAAACAATGGCAGGGCCGCCGCGACCGAAAAACCCAATGCCAGCAGCGCGGGTCCCCAGGTCCAAGCCCGGGTTTGCGGGCCGATCACCACCGCCAACGTCAGGGAGAGAACCAGAAAGAATGATGATACGACTGCCATGATTGCTTGAAGCACCGAGTCCCGGGGACGGGATGAACGGTTGGTTGGAAATCCCTTTCCCGAAGGAGTTCTGGAATCATTCGGGTTTGCCAACTAGGCGGCCCCGCGTCCGAACAATACCGCCGGTATGGTTCTCAAAAGGATCTTGATGTCGAGCCACAGCGACCAGTTGTCGATGTATTTCAAATCCATCGCCACCCATTCCTCGAAACTGGTGATGGTGTTGCGGCCGCCGGCTTGCCACTCGCAAGTGATACCGGGTTTCACGCTCAATCTCCTCCGGTGGGACATTTCACAAAAGGCCTCAACCTCGTAAACCGGCAGCGGGCGTGGACCGACGAGGCTCATTTCACCGGATACCACGTTGAGAAGCTGGGGAAGCTCATCGATGCTGAACTTCCTCAGCAGCGCCCCGAATCGGAAAATGCGGGGATCATTCTTCAATTTGAACACAGGCCCTTCCATGTGGTTGCCGTGGTCTTCCTTGATTTGATTGAGCAATTCCTCCGCATTGGCGACCATGGTCCTGAACTTGATCATCCGGAACGGCTTGCCGTAGCGGCCGGCGCGCATTTGCGAGAAAAAGACCGGTGCGCCCGGACTCGCAATCATGATTCCCAAAGCCGCGATGATCCAGAAAGGAAGTGTCAGCAGGATGATGACTGCCGCTCCTACCCGATCGAAGATCTCCTTGCAAAGTAGCTCGTAGGAAAGCTCGGGGGTCGAGCGCAGCACCAACATCGGCTTGTTGCCGATCGCGTCAAAAACCGGTCGTGCGATTTGAGACCGAATGAATGATGCGGCGATCCACGCTTCCACACCTTGCAACTCACAAGCCTCCACAGCCCGGGCGACCTTCTCAAATTCCGTGTTCTTCGCGGAAAAGACCACCCGACTGACTGACTGGTCTTTCAAGAGCGTGAACAGCTCTTCAACCTGGCGGGTATTGAGATCAAAATAATCGACCACCTTCCACTCAGCCGTAACGTCCGGATCCAGCTCCTCAAGAAGCTCCTTCATCTCATTCCCAGAGCCGGCAACGATGATCCGTTCCTTCTTCTCTTCACTCAGAAAATTCTTCTTTAGCCAAAACTGGGACAGCCGGTCACGGATGAAGATCAGGACAAATGTAAAAATGAGTCCAAGGCCGAGGATGAGCCGTCGTGCGTCAGCCACCTTTGCAAAAACCGCGAAAAGTCCCAAGAACAACGCGATCATGAGAAGTCCCCTGATCAACTGCCACACCGCAGCCCCGGAAGTCTTGTGCCGAAGGTGGTCGTAAAACCCGAAGCGTTCCAGCGCCAGCGGCGTGAAAGGCACCGCGATATAGAGCGCCCAGTTCATCGACTCCAGCAGGTTCTCGTTCTCAGGAATCAATCCCAGCCACAAACGGACCAGACCTCCAAACCAGAACGCAAGCCACACCAGCAGCGCGTCCGTGAGTTGGAACGCTTGCAGGGTAAATGAATCTTTGCGGCTGATGGCCATGAGTCGATCTCAATCGAGGTAACGCGAGCGCGATGTATCTCCAAAAAACCATCCTCTGCAATCGCAGAGTTTAAAAGACTTCCGAGCGGAACCCGGATCCTTGGCAGGAAATGGTGGCCAAGAACAGAGAGGCTATTGAATTTGGTTGGATTAAGCGCCCGGACGTGGATTCTACCGCGAATCATGCGCCGCTTCACGATGTTTGGGACTTTCGTGGTTCTCCTGGCGGCCTTGTATTTCCTTTGGCAGTCCAGATTTGAAAGGTCGGAGAACTACGCCACCCTGCACCTTGGGGACTTGAGAAATACCGTCTCACTTCCCAAGGGCGTGGAATGGTTTGATTCCAAGGACGGTCCCGGAATCCGGCTGAGCGTCCGACCGGGCGATCCCCCAAGCGTGGCAAGGTTCGAATTTCCGGGAATGGACGCGATTGAATTTCTTCATTTGAAATTCCAGGTGTCCGCCAAGCAACTGGGACCAGGAAAAGAGCTATGGGAAGATGGCCGCTGCATCATCGAATGGCATCCGCAGTCCGGAGGGGCTGTGTGGGAGAATGACCCGTTTTGTTCGGTTAGGCACGATCAGGATGCCTTTTTCACGGAAATGGTGGTGAAGCCGGAAAATCCACCTGCGATTCCCGCCCTTCATCTAGAGAACCTGGGATATACCGGAGATCTGGAGTTATCGAAGTTCGAGGCAACCGTGGTTGAGGAGAGATGGGCTTGGAAGATTGGCAAATGGGTCCTGATCGGATCCTGGTTGGCTTGGGCGATCGCATGGATCAAGGGACCAAAAAAGATGGGTATGCTCCGCCCGTTTCTTGCCTCCAGTATCTGGGTGGTCGCCGGAATCCATTTTGCGGTTCCAGGCCCTTGGAGTTCCTTTCGGTCCTTCGGATCCGGTTTCCACTTGGGAGACGTGCCCCACGGTGTCAGCCATAAGGAAGCCCATCGCGGCAACAGGGATCAGCAGCCTTTCTCCAAGCTTGAATCCACCGGGCAGATCGTCCCGGTTGGCAAGATTCCCGATAAGGGAGACATCGCGCTGAGAATCAAGGTCCAGTTGCAAAAGGCGCGGCCATTTCTCCATATTGCCCTTTTGTTCGGGCCAACGTTTCTCATCGCCTGTCTTGTCGGCCGACGTTCGGCATGCGCGCTTGCGATCATCCTTTCGATCGGGATCGAGTTGGCGCAATTCTCGTTCGGTTTCGGATTCGATGCATGGGACGTCCTCGACCTTGCCTGCGATGGAGCTGGAATCGCCGTTGCCCTGATCGTGCATCGTCGCTGCCATCTCAAATGGCCCCGGATGACTCCCGCCTAGCAGTTGTTAGGCTAAGGGCTGCCCCAACCGGTCAATTTTCCCAAGCGGCCATTCCATCCATCGAGAATCGCACGGCAAAGGAGAGGGATTTTACCGGGACCGTCCAGGACGACCGATGCAATAACATAAACAACGGCCATCCGAACGGAGGCCAGGCATCCGGATTGCTCCCGCTTCAGCCAAACCATGTTGCGGACCTTGTAGTATAACTTCCAGTCTGATAGACCACGTTCGAAAAAGAAGTGCTTACCAAGGAATTTCCAATGGATCAGGTTTTCCGGACCGGGGTGATCAAGAATCGCATGCCTCGCCGCTTCTTGTGAAAATCCGGCTTGCTCGAAACGCCAGGGATACTCCTCGTCTTCTCCGCGGATGAATAGCTCGCCATTCACAGGACCGGTTCGTTCCCTGACCTCGCGTGGCACCAAGGCACCCGTCCAGGTAATCCTGCTCCTGATGAAATCTCCGGAGGGCAGTTCCTCGGGGGTATTCACGAGTTTCCAGCCTTCGGCACCGTCGGCCACCTGCAGTGGCCAGGTGAACCGCTTCGTCTTCGGATCGATTTGCAATGGATGCCGGACCACGCGCGGATCCCACGTTTTCGCAAGCAGTGCTTCAAGCGCGTTCGGTCTTGGCCAGGAATCGTCATCCAGAATCCAAACAGCGTCCGCACCCTGGGCAAAGGCCAGTTCCATCACCTCCTCGATTCCTCCCGCATTTCCCCGGTTCTCTCTCATGCGGTGGACGACCAACTCAAAGGGGAGATCGGGCAATTCCTCCAACCACTCGGGCGTTCCGTCAGACGAGACATTGTCCGCCACGAAAACGAACTCGGGAGACATGGTCTGGTTCGCAAGGGCACGCACGCACGACGCAGCGACCTCCTTGCGGTTCATGGTCGCGAAAATAGCTGCAATCACAGGTTTGGCGGCAATGGATGCACCGTTGGAAATCGATGGTGCTATTTGGTCTCCCTGTGCCATGGATTGCAACTGGTGATTCGATCTATCAGAAAAGTTTCCTGGCCGATTTCCATCCCTTTGCGACCATCCAAAGGAGTCCATCGACCAGTCCGTTCAAATAGGGATCGTTGAAGAGCGTGACACCATAGGCACGTCGAATGGCGCGTGATTCCACGTGCTGTCTTTCGGCGGCAAGGATTGCCTCCATGTCCCTTGAACTTCCCAAATGCCGTTGCGAGGCGTTCTCGCCATGAAGCCTGAAATCCGCGACATGGATCGGAACTCGCTCGAATCTCTTTCCCGCATCATCCAGCCGTGCGTAAAACTCTCCGTCCATCACATAGCGGAAATCCTCCCGAAGCCGGAAACCCTTGTCGATCACCGTGGAGCGCCGATAGAACGCGGCGGTGGAACCGATGAAACAATGATGATGGACATTCACGAACCGGGACCACCCGGGGACACTGACATGCCTGATGAACGCTCCGCTTCCATCAATGAAATCCCACTTGCCGTACACCACGTCCGCCCTTGATCTCTCCAACATGGGCAACAAGGCTGCAAGAACTCCCGGCTTCAGTCTGTCATCGGCATTGAGCCACATCACCCAGTCGCCTTGCGCCATTTGGAAACCATTGTTGATGGCATCGGACATCCCCTTGTCAGGTTTCTGGATCCATTTCAAGTGATTGAATCGAGCGGCTACCTCGGCGCTATCATCGGTTGATCCGCCGTCGAGGACGATGTGTTCGATGCGAACATCGGGTTGATTCGCCACGCTTTCCAGGCAATCGGATAGAAATCGCCCATAGTTCAAGCTCGGGGTGATGACAGTAAAGCTGGGATTCATCCGGACTGGAAATTGAGAGGCTGATTCGCGACCGAAAAATGCGGGGAGAACCGGCGATCGGCAGGTGGTCGCCTCATTCAAACGGTCTTAGATCGACACCGGCGGGCGACGGATCGATCTTCGGAAAGGGATTGCCGTGAATGAGGCCAGACAAGCTGTCGCTACGGAAGGGGATGCGAATATCCAATCCCTCGGCGGCTCGAAGTCCTGCCATGAATCCTTGCCAAGGGAAGGGGATGAAAGCGCGGGTCAGGCACTTGCGATTGGCAATGGTTTGCAGAATGTCACGAATCGAGAGCGGAGTGGGATTCGCGATGGAAACAAGGTCCCGGTTGGCTGGACGCATGCATGCTGCCAAGGCAACCAGGGCTTCGGACAAATCCAGCAAATGGATCATTCGCTGCATCGAGCCGGTCCCACCGCAAGGATAGGGGATGATGGGAAACCTGGTGACAGCCCTCTCAAGTGCTCCCATCACTCCTCCGGAGATGCCCCCCCACACCAGGCCCGGGCGGACGACTGTTGCCCCAACGTCGAGGGCCGCATTCTCGATCATTTGTTTCGCCTTGCCATAGGCGGAACGGCAACCATCGAAGCTGCTCATGGAACTGATGAAAATCATGTTCTCAACCTTGGCCATGGCGGCGGCATTCAGCAACCCGATGCTCGGCTTGACATTTCTATCAACAATTTTTTCCCACGTGTGGGGCTCGAAGTCGTAGGCCGCATGGATGAGCAGATCCACATCATCCCATGGAAGTTGTCTCGGATCGTCCCCCAGTGAGTAAGGAATCCAATGGGTGCCACAGGCGCGACGGCTCAGGCTGAGAACCTGATGGCCATGGTTCCGGAATGTCTCTGAGATGCATCCGCCCAGATATCCTGAGGCACCCGTGATGGCGACTTTCATGAGGATTCCAGAAGGCCTGCCGCAGTGGCGATCCGGTGAGCGTTCGCCATGGTGCTGAGCGTGATTGATGTCGCCGGAATGCTGGGAAATACCGATGCGTCCACCAGATGCACGCGCGGCATGGAAGGGAGTCTCCCGAGGGTGTCGGTCTGGCGATCTCCGGGTTGATCAGCCATGGGAAAGGTTCCCCCGCTGTGATAACCACTTCCGGGAGCTGTCACCTTTAGGCCGGGAAACAAGGGCAGTGCGCGTAACCTGAAAGATTGTTTCATCAGCTTCCAACCGACCCTGAGTGAGGTTGTCAAAGCGATCCGAGCTGGCTTCGCGAGTACATCCAGATGGCTCTTTCCATCAGTTGAACGTTTCAATGTCAGCTCGATCGAACCGGATTCCTTGGAATGAATGAAACCCTGGACGATCAACAATCGACCGAGAAACCGTCGGCGGAATCCGGAAAGCCGAAGTGGCCAACGCAAGAATGTTCGGTTGAGCTCCCGCAAAAGAAACGAGCTGTATCCATAGATCTGCAGATGAACCATGTGCTTGCTGACAGCCGGGTCGTCTATTTCCAAAAAGACTTGGGATGAAGTGTGCGTTGCCTCCTTCTCAACGCCATCGACCATTGAGAACCGAAGAATTGGATAGATGAAATACTGGCTGTCTTTCAGGATGACCGGGCGGTCGTATGACTCCATCGAATCGAGTATCAGCTTGGCGGTTGGAAGAACCCCGGCACCTACGATGACCCGGTTGGCGCGGAATTGAAACGGCTCGGAACTTGTGAGAGTCCGACCGGTCACGATCACTTCACTTCCATCATTCTCGAGCTTCTCCACCAGGTGATCCCTATGATAGGAGACCTTGCCGGTTTTGATCAACTGGTCGAGGGTTTGTGCCGAAGAATAGATCAAGCCATAGGGGCAACCTGACAAACAGAGGGAACAGTAGCAACATGCCCGGCGCGAGGTATCTCCCGATGCCTTGATCGCCAGCCTGCTTCGGCCGAAGTGAATGCCATTTTTCCTTAAGTTTTCCTTCTGAAGTTCGAGATCGTGAAGAAGTGCCTTGGCCTGAAACGATGGCTCGAGAGGGTCATCACCTGCGGAATAGGTTGGAAGAATTTCGTCAAGACCGTCGATCACCGCCGTCCCTGGAACGAACTTCATGACGGCTTGATAGTGTGGCACCAGTTCGGCCAATGAAACCGGCCAGTCGGCAATGTCTTCCTGACGATAGGGAAGCAGGGCCGCGCCCCAGACATTGCTCAACCCGCCGTATGCGAGTGAATGACTGAAGCCCTTGCGGTCTCGCCACCTGATATCAACGGCGGATGAGTTTTGTGCGAAACTGTATGAGGAGCCGAACGACCGCTTGGAGTGCACCGCTTCGCGGCCTGGAGTCCTGTCACCTTCTATGGTTTCAAGATCGTCCCTGGACCATTCGGTGGCTTCGAGGTTGGACATTCGCGACACGATTTCCTGACGCTCAGATTCCAACAGGTTTCCGACATCCAGTATAGTAATGTCATGTCCTTGTTCGACCAGTGCATGGGTCGCTGCAACCGCGGCCGGACCGGAACCGATGACGATGATCATTGAATAGACGATTTCTTCCTGAGATTGATCCTCGAACGGGTGGGAATACGGATTCGATTGGCAGGCGCAAAGTCAGATCAATCCGCACTTCCCGCTGCAGGCTTCGGAATCAGGATGCTCCACCGTGCCGACTCGACGGAAGCCAGCGCTCTCACGGTGGTGCTCGCGACGATCTCCCAATTCAAGCGCTGGGCCAATTGCTGTGGAGTCAGGCCGAAGCGGTCCATGGTGCCCCATTCCGAGGCGACGATCACGTCAAATTCGGCAGGATCGGGTAGCTTGCCATCGTCGCGGGGAGTATAGTCCGTGACATGCCTTGTTCCAAGGGGTAGCCAAAAGGAATATTGCGATTCGCCGGCGGTTCCCGCAAAGCCAATCGATTTGACATGGGCTGGCAAAAGCCCGCGCACCGGCTGATAGACGTCCGACCGATTCTCATACACTTCGTAAACAGCTTGCATACGGGAAAGCGTGGCCATGCCGACGCCCTTGCTCATGAGGGCCCTTACGATCGCTGTCATGGGAAGCAAAGGTCTTGCCGGATTGCAAACCAGCGCGGGTAGGATCGGCAACAGGAACGCAAGGCTGGCCCAACGCCACCATCGCTTCGAGAACACGCGGCTGGATTGGATCAAAAGCAGCGGCAGTGCGATGAGGCCCGCGTAATACGGCGCGATCAACCTGGGGGCTCCACAATTCCCAAGCTTGATCATGTAGAACAGTAGGGCGATCCAGAAGCCGCAGAAAACCAGTCCGCCCAGACCGAACAAGTTTCTTGAACCAAGGCTGCGCCATGCCCCGGCAAGTCCCAGAAGAAGTGCTGCGGTGACTCCGAGTCCCAAGCCGGAATTCTCCTCTGACGCCAGTTGCGGATGGGTCATCCGGAAATCGGCGAAGCCTTCCTTGATCCACCTTAGCGAGGGGCTTGGGATCATGTTGTTGAATCCTGAATTCAACTGCTCGGCCTGGGGGAAAACCGCAGGCACGATGCTTGAGCTTGCGAGGATCAACCCATTTCCCGCCAACCCAACAACGGGATCATGCAGCTTGAGCAGACTTTCCGGTTGCCCGGTCCAATCACCCGCATATTTCGAGTTTGCGACGGCGATTGGTAGAAACGAAATCAATAAGGCCGCAAAACCAGTCAGGACAGCGGTGAGGATCAGGGGCGGATGTTTATAAAACACCCAAAGCATGCAAATGGCAATTGGCAGCAAGAGAGGAAGATTGCTTGCCTTGACTCCGGTCATCAATGCGGCGGATAGAATGGCGAGGACGACGTCGGAGCGACTTCCGCTTTTGATCGCTCTTGTCCCGAACATCAGCGCGCAAAGCACATACACGCAGGGCAACAAGTCGTTTCCGATACTCCCCGCCTCCATGACAAAGCACGAGGCGCAGGGGAGGATCCACATCCATGTGGCGGCGATGGAGCGTTTGACCCCGAGAGCCGAAAAAACCGAAAAAACCAGTCCCGGAAAGAGGAGATAGCAAACCGCGTTGATCAGGAAAGCAAACCTGAGCGTGTGCAGGGCCGCGAATGCGGGAAGCATCATGACTTCGAAGCCGACGCCGCTGAAATCCATCCTGGGGTCAATGCCTCCGATCCAATGCCAGCCGCCAGTTGATAGCCATTGCAGGATGCGTGGAATCCGGTAGCAGAATGCGTCGTGGTTGGTCGGCGGATGAATGGCCCCGCCCACCAGGATCGCGAGGAGGCATAGCAGATAGAGCAGGGGAAACGGCTTGCGGAAGCGGCGCAACCTCAGTGCTCTTGGAGTCCACGAGTTTCCATTCAGCTTGAAATATCCGTAAGTTGCCCCCGCGAGTCCCAGGGCAAGCAATACCGAATTTCCCTGGCGATTCAGTTGCCCGGTTGAGCAAAGCAGGATGGCACCCAAGGACCAAAACGCGGAAAGCAGGATCCAAACGGTTGAGCAAACGCCGGTCATGGACAAAGTCCTTGGACTGTGGGTTGATTGACGTCTTACCATGTCATCCGGTGAAATGGGAAATGATGGGTGTGGATCTAACGATCGCTCCAGTGTAACAAACGAAGCGCGTGATTGAATCGCTGCCCCTTGGCCAGTCCGTCGAGTATAACCGCCACGGAAAAACTCAGCATCGATAGAACCGAGAGTCCAGTTGCAAGGATCGCAAGCGGGATATGGAGGATTTTTGACGTCTCGATGTACTCCATGACTGGCACTGCTCCGGTGGCAAGTGCTGACAGGGCAAAGCAGAAGGAGCACAGGCTGAAGAAGATCAGCGGGCGATAATTGACGAAAATGGAGAAGATGGTCTTCAACACAAGGATGCCGTCCGTGATGGTATTGAGCTTGGAGTGGGAACCTTCTGGCCGGTCGCGGTAAGCGGTCGGTAGCTCGATGATCAGATAACCCTTGTCGAGGGCGTGAATGCTCATCTCGGTTTCGAGTTCGAATCCGTCCGCGAGGATCGGATAGTTCTTCACGAATCGTTTCGACATGACCCTGTAGCCTGTGAACACGTCCTGGAGGTTACCCTTGAAGAAAAAGTTGATGAGCGCGCGGACCAGCTTGTTGCCGAAATTGTGCATGGGGCGCTTGTTTTCCCGCTGATAGGCACCGGTGCTGTGGCGATTTCCACAGACGACCTCGGCCTTGCCCTCGAGGACGGGCGCAAGCAATTGGGGAAGATCGCTGGCGGGATAGGTCAGATCCGCATCCACCATCACATAAACATCCGCGTCGATCTCCATGAAGGCCTTGCGAACCGCGGCAGCTTTGCCTTTTCGGGGTTCCATGAGAATTTCCCCCCGACACCCGAGTTCCACGTAGGTTGAGCGAGCCCTTTCAAGGGTCCTGTCACTCGAACCATTGTCAACGACGTAGTAAGCCGCTTCGGGGCAAACATGGTGGAAATCCTTCAATGTTCCTTCGATGGTCAGTTCCTCGTTGAAAGCCGGAATAATGATGGCGATGGATTTTGACATGGGGTTCTGAAGGGCAATTCTAGTCAATGATCGTCCAGTGATCCCGGCATTTTTCCCTGATTGGAGAAATGCGGTCCGAAGCATACCAGCGATTCGGAATCATCACCTGCTGACCCGGCTTCTCACCCAGCCAGGCCGCCCACCATGAATAACTGCTGTTCGCAATGATGTGGTGGGAAGCGGTGCTCATCAAATGAAGGTCATGCAACGGGTTCGCAGCGGCATCTCCGGAGTCGATCACTGTTTGGTCGGATCCGGTGAACTCCGACCTGCACCAGTCGGGGTCATCGGAGAAAATAAAGAAACGCGCATCCGGAATCAGCGAGCGCATCCGGCTCATCCCGTTCTGATAGTAATCCAGGTCGCAAACCTGAAATTCCCTGATCTGAAGATAGTCCCCCCTTCTCACATGGACTGCCACGGATTCTGGTCTAGCAAGTTGACCGAGTAGCGGGACGGATGGTTGGACAGCACCTGACAAGAGTTGGGTCAGTTCGGATCTCAATTCCGATGCCCGGGAATCAAAATAGAGTGGGGATTGGAAATATCCGAACATCATGCAGTCCGCGGGAGCGTCGAGGAACCGTGCGTCGAACGAATGGTTCGAGGTGGGCTCCCTCAGAACCGGCACGCCCCGATATTCCCAGTAGTGCTTGCCGGTGAGTTTCCGCAGGGCCCGCGATGCGAGAGTCACGTTGCGAATCACCCTGGCCTTGTGGGGAAGTCTGAGAAAGTGGGAAACCTCCGCCCAGCCCTCGGTGTTGAACCATGAGGCATCGAGAACAAGGGGCACGCCATGCTTCTCCGCAAGAACCCGCCCCAGCGCATACTGGAAGAGGTTGTTAGCCGTGCGACCTAGCAAGACGACGCGGATCATTGTCGGTGCTTCAGTAAGTAGGTTGCCTTCGGCTCGGTTGCCTTCGGCTCGGTTGCGGCTGCTAGGCAGGATTCGTCACCGAAGCACCGATCCACTGAACCACCGGGCGGCAAAGCTGCACTTCAGAAGCAGAAGGACTCGTGACGATTCATCATGCTTCCGAGTTGGCGACCAATGATGGAGGCCCGATTCTGGAGATCCGCCGATTCCTGGGTATTGAGGTAGCCACATGCTTCTGCCGACGCCAGCCAGTGAAGCGTTTCCTGAAGCTCGTCATCACAGTCGGTTAGTTTCGAGAGGAAGTGTGCCGGATAACGGCGTTTGGCCCACGCCTCCGAAAGATTGGCGCCAACGGAACGAGAGGCTCTTCTAATTTGGTCTGTCAGTGAATAGGTCTCTTCCTTAGGGAAGGACTTGGAGATTACAAAGATCTCCTGTTGAAGGGCAAAAGCCGCCTGATACACATCCAACTCTCGAACACTACTGACCTTGTTCATAAACTTACCGTCTTACCGTCTTACCGAACCACCGAACCACCGAACCACCGAACCACCGAACCACCGAACCACCGAACCACCGAAGCACCGCGGCGCGCCTACCGCACCCTTCTCGCCGCCACGATCCCCACACCCAGATTGCATCCGAAATTCGATGTGATTTCAGCCTCCGTCCAATGGTTCAGTTCCCTGATCCGCTCGCTGTCATCAATGACCGCCAGTTTCTCGATTGACCAGTTGTCGGCAAACCAGTCCAACACGGTTCGAGCGGCGAAGACGCGATGGGCGTTGAACTCGATCCGTTGGGGGCCGATGGGAGTTGATAGATAGAAGGTCCCACCCGGAGCAACCATTTGCTTCAACTGTCCGAGGCCTTTCAAATATCCCCCGGGATCGATCGGGTCACCGTATCGTCCGAGTCCGAAATGTTCGATGGTGTGAAGACAGGAGAGGGAATCCGTGGATTTGAGCCAACCGGGTGTGAGAGGCTCCATCAGATTCAGCTGATGGAACTTCACGTTGCTCACCGGCTCCGGCTGTGGACGGATATCAATGACCTCCACCTCACGGAAGACGGAGACACTCCCGATGAATCCATCAAGCCGGGAGCCTACATCCACATGTCGGTCAGGAGCCGCTTGGTAGATCCAGCGCGCCACGAGTTGGTCCTGAAGAAAGTAGGCTCCCAGGGATCCGGACGTTTCGTCCCATTCGTTGAGGATGGGCAACTCCCGCCCCCAGACAAACGCAGGCGATTCCTGGAGCTTGCGAAAGCGGGTGCGGTCCTTTTCATAGCGCTGCCATCCTCTCCATGAATCAAGAAGGCGTCGGGGATTGAATCCCGCGTTGCGTAAGATTGGCCGGATCATGAGGCGGGTTCCGAGGCTGCGGACTTTACCTTTCGAAAAACGTCAAGCATCCTGGCGGCAACCTTTTTCGCGGCATAGGCATCCCGCAAGATCAAACCACAGTCCCTGATCTCAGAAGGGGGCATTGACATTACCTCATCGAGTGCTTGGAAAAGTGAATCGCTGTTATCGAGGTCAAATCCACCTGCCTTGGTCGCCACGCTGAGAATTTCCTCAACCGAAGTTCCCTTCACGTAGCAAACCGGCGTGCCGAGGTAGTAGGCTTCCAGTGCGGGAAGCCCGAATCCCTCAATCTCGGATGGAAGGATCAATGCCCGGGCCGATCGATAGGCGGCCTGCAGCGCGGAGTCCTCAAGAAACGGACGTTTCACGATGCTTTTGGAAGTGGACAGCAGCGCTTCCACCTCGGCGGGAACCGTTCCTATCAGATGCAGCATCGGCAAGTCCCTGCCCAGGTGTTCCGCTTCGCTCCACCAACGAATGAGGTGGGCGGATCTCTTGTGGGGTTCGCAAGAAGCCAGATGAATCACGATGTTGCTTTTTGATGGATCGAGCGGTTGGGGAATCCTTTCATAAAGACATGGCTCGAAAGTGACATGGATTTCCTTTTCAGGGATCTGGTGACGGATCATGAAAGCCTTGATCTGCTTCCTTGATGATTCAGAGACAGTTAGAATGGCGTCGGCATTGCGTAGCGTGTGTTTGAGCATCAAGGCCCAGTAGGAGTACTCCCACGGCTTTCGCCATTCGGGATAGTGATCCTCGTCGTATTGGATAATCGTGTCATGGATGGTCACCACGGCCGGGCGAATGAGCCAACTTACAAATGGCAGATAGCCTTTCGGGAAATAGTGGAGATCCGGCCTGGATTTGAATCCGGTCAACAACGGGTGGAAGTGGTCTGACAGCAATCGGGCTGTCTTGTTGCGGGTTCCCCATGGCAAGACCTGCACCGATTGGACATTGTCCGGTGCTTTCTGGGAGGTTCTGGAAGTTGTTGCCCTGATGTTGACTCCCGTCGATGTCGCGAGGGCGTCGAGCACGACATGGGACATTCTTGAAATTCCGAAACTCCGGTCATGTCCGGGATTCTGATCGGCCAGATAGACCTCCACCTTTACGCAAGTATCGGATTCGGGCTGCGGTGCCTGGCGAATTGGGAAATTGGCGATGACCTCTTCCGCGAATCTATCAAACTCGTCGATCCACACGCTTCGGTTGCGTTCCAGTAACAGCTTTCTCCCATTTGATCCCAGTTTCCGGCACAAGTCCGGATCCCTTGCTGCCACGAGCATCTGCTCCGCGAGCATGGACGCGTTGCCGGGTTCGTGGAGCCAACCGGTCGTCCCGTCCTGCACGTGGTCAAGGATACCTCCCGAACTGGCTGCCAGCACGGGCTTGCCATGGTCGTAGGCTTCATAAAGCACCAGGCCCAGTGGCTCCCACCAGATTGAAGGAACCACGAGAGCGGTTGATTGCTGCAGGAGTTCCCGCTTTTCACTGCCTGACTTGAAGCCCACACAGCGTGCCCGTCTGGTGGAAAGGCATTTTTGCTCGACCGTCTCCCTCAGAGGTCCTTCTCCCGCGATCACAAGGGTTCCGCGGGGCGAGGCTTTCTCGAAAATTTCCCAAGCGTCGAGCAAAACATGAAGGCCTTTCTCCTCGGTGAGGCGACCCAGGAAAAGGAACATCGGTTCTGCCGTGGAATCTTCGCTTTCAGCAAGCTCGGCGTCGGTGCATTGCGGAGTCCAACTGTGGGAAATGACCCGGATTCGTCCGGCCTCGATACCGCCTTCCACGAAAGCGGATTTCATGAAGTTCGAGATGGCGATCCATCCGTCAATCCTCCGGTAAACGCCGAGCCAATGAAGCGAACGGATCAGCAAGCCGTACCAGGCCGTCTTCAACCGCGACTCCTGCCAGGCACCCGCGAGAATTTCCGGTAGAAAATTCTTCTTCAGACCTTGTGGAAGCAGCCGACCCTTTCCCCAGCAGTATCCACTAACAGAAAACGGGCGGAAGTTGTGAATGAAATGCACCAGGGGGATGTCGCCTGATTTCAAATAGAGATAGAGCCCCGCCGAACCCACGGGCAGACCGAACAGTGCCATCCCGATCGGCAGCCCCATCGCGACGAAGGAGCCGAAGGCGATCAGCAGGACGATCATCGCGACGACGATCCCCGCAACCTCGCCGAGCCCGGTGGGTGCTTCCTCGAACGCGAAGAACAGGTCGCCTCCGGTCTCCAGCGTCAGCGACGACTCGTCACGCAGGTCGGCGACGGCGTCCTTGAGGTTGTCCAGGTCGGAGGCATCGAGGTGCTCGATCGCGGGGTACTGCACGCGCACGAGCGCGATGTCGCCGTCCGGCGAGACGGTGCTCGTCGTGCTCACCACGTGCGGGAGCCCCTCGAGTGCGGCCTCCACCGACGCCAGCTGGGCCGCAGCGTCCCGGGCTTCGAGCACGACGTGGGCGGTGATCCCGCCCTCGTCGGCCTGGGCCTCGGCGAGCAGCTCCGCAGCCTGGTGGGAGTCGAGGCCCGGCGCCTCGAAGCTCTCCTCGAGCTCGCGCCCGAAGGCGATGGAAGAGGCGATGACGACGAGCGCGAGGACGACCCACGCACCGATGGCGACCCAGGGCCGGGTGGCAGCAGACCGGCCGAGCCGGTAGAGGAGATTGGACATGCCTCCACGGTGGCCGCGGCGGCGAGCGATCCACATCGGGCCACAGGAGCGGGCGAGCTCCTCGGCCGAAAGGACGAGGAGCGGCTCGTGCTTGTGCCCCGTACGACGAGCGCCGCCGCTCTCTAGGCTGGAGCGGTGGTCGCCGCCTTCGTCCGCTCGGTCCTCGCCGAGCCCCGTGCCCCGGACCCGCCGGCGCGGGTGTGGTGGGACTGGGTCCTGGTCGGCGCCCTGCTGGTCACGGCCGCGGGCGAGGCGATCTTCCGCTCCGACGTGCCGGCGCGGCCCTTGGCCACCGTGGTCGCGCTCCTGGTGATCCCGGCCCTGCTCTGGCGGCGTACCCATCCGCTCCTGGCGACCGCGGTCGGCTTCGGCGGCGCGATGGTGCTGCACGTCCCGATGTTCCTCGACGACGTCGCCGAGGTGGGGCTCTACTCCATGGTCGGCGTCCTGCTGCTGCCCTACGCCTTGTACCGCTGGGCTTCCGGACGCGAGGCGCTGATCGGCACGGCGATCGTCGCCGTACCGGCCGGCCTGGGTCTCGCGACCAGCGAGACCCTCGAGGACGTGATCGGCGGCACCACCGTGCTGGTCGCGGCGTTCGCCCTCGGGGCCGCGATGCGCTACCGCGCGGTGGCGCGCCAGCGCGAGGTGCAGCAGGTCCGGACGCTCGAGCGCGGTGAGCTCGCCCGCGAGCTGCACGACACCGTCGCGCACCACGTGTCGGCCATCGCGATCCAGGCCCAGGCGGGGCGGGCGGTGGCGGCCACCGACCCGGCGTCGGCGGTCGAGGCGCTGGCAGTGATCGAGGCGGAGGCGTCGCGGACCTTGTACGAGATGCGCACGATGGTCCGGGTGCTCCGCGACGGCGAGGCGGTCGACTACGCGCCGCAGCGGGGCATCGGCGATCTGGACGAGCTGACCCGGATGAGCCCCGTGGTGCAGGTGCACCGCGGCGGCGACCTCGCCGGCCTGCCGCAGCCGGTGGAGGTGGCGGTCTACCGGATCTGCCAGGAGTCGGTCACCAACGCGATCCGGCACTGCGCTGAACGCCACGGCGGTCACGCGTGGAGGTCACCGGCGACGTCGGCGTCGTACGGTTGCGTGTGCACGACGACGGAGAACGCAGCCCGCCCCGCGACCACCGTGGGCTACGGCCTGCTCGGCATGGCAGAACGAGCCAAGCTGCTCGGCGGCGCCTGTCAGGCCGGGCCGGACCCGGCCGGCGGCTGGACCGTCGAGGCGACCCTCCCGCGGGAGGTGCCGCGATGACCATCCGGGTGGTGGTCGCCGACGACCAGCTCCTGGTCCGCACCGGGCTCACGATGATCCTCAACGCGCAGCCCGGGATCGAGGTCGTCGGCGAGGCAACGGACGGTCACGAGGCGGTGGCCGTGGCACGCGAGCTGCGTCCCGACGTCTGCCTCTTCGACATCCGGATGCCCGGCATCGACGGCGTCGAGGCCACCCGCCAGCTCGCCGGCCCCGGCGTCGAGAACCCCCTGGCCGTCGTGGTCATCACGACCTTCGATCTCGACGAGTACGTCCACGGCGCCCTCAAGGCCGGCGCCCGAGGCTTCCTCCTCAAGGACGCCGGGCCCGAGCTGCTGGTCCAGGCGATCCACGCAGCCGCGAACGGCGACGCGCTCATCTCACCCGACATCACCCGCCGCCTGCTCACCACGCTGGCCGGCCTGGAGCGAGCCACCCCGCCGGTCCAGCCGATCGAGCCGCTCACCGAACGCGAGGAAGAGGTGCTGCTCACCGTCGCCCGCGGCCGCACCAACGCCGAGATCGCCGACGAGCTGCACATCACCCTGAGCACGGTGAAGACCCATGTCGGCGCGCTGATGAACAAGCTCGGCGCCCGCAACCGCGTCGAGGTCGCGATGTGGGCGTACGAGACCAGGCGCGTCAAGGGATAGGGCCGGCGACCGGAGCGCCTCGTGAGCACGTGCGGGCGCCCACGTCCGTCATCTTCATCTCGGCACGAGCGGACGGCGAGCAACTTTGGCCATGCTGTGCGCTCAGCGCTCTTCTACAGGAGGACGCCAACATCGTGATCGTGTCGGCCTCGTCGGCGGTCTTGTCGTCGCGGTAGCGGACGACGCGGGCGAAGCGCAGCGCCACGCCGCCGGGGTAGCGGGTGGAGCGCTGGACGCCGTCGAAGGCGATCTCGACCACCTGCTCGGGCCGCACGTGCACGACGTGGCCGCTCGCGGCGCGGTCTCGAGCTCGAGGAACCGCTCGGTCTGCCAGGCCAGCATCTCGTCGGTCATGCCCTTGAACGTCTTGCCGAGCATCACGAAGCCGCCGCCGTCGCGGTCGCGGGCGCCGAGGTGGATGTTGGACAGCCAGCCCCGGCGCCGGCCGCGAGCCCCACTCGACGGCGAGCACGACGAGGTCGAGGGTGTGCACGGGCTTGACCTTGACCCAGGCCGGCGCCGCGGCGGCCGGCGTCGTAGGGCGCGTCGAGGTCCTTGACCACGACGCCCTCGTGGCCGGCGGCGAGCGCGTCGGCGAGCGAACGCCTCGGCCTCCGTCGGCGTCGTCGGTGACGCAGCCGGGCGACCCGGTGCGGCTCGGGCACCAGCGCGTCCAGCGCGGCCGAGCCGCTCGGCGCCGGGCGCGTCGAGCAGGTCGTCGCCGTCGAGGTGCAGCAGGTCGAAGAAGAACGGCGTGACGCGCGACGCCCGCGTGCCTGCGCGGTGCGCGACGCGGTCTCCTGGAACGGCCGCGGCCGGCCGTCGGCGTCCAGCGCCAGCGCCTCGCCGTCGAGGACGAACGCGCGCGGCCGGCAGCGCCGCGCGACCTCGACCACCTCGGGCAGCCGGTCGGTGATGTCGTCGAGGCGCGGGTGAAGACGCGCACCTCGTCGCCGTCGCGGTGCACCTGGATCCGGATGCCGTCGAGCTTGGCGTCGACCGCCACCGGCCGCCGCCGCCACCGGCCTTCGCCAGCGCCGCGGCGACGGTCGGCGGCGCTCGAGGCGAGCATCGGCAGCACCGGGCGACCGACCTCGAGCCCGAACGCGGCCAGCGCCTCCTCGCCGCCGGTCAGCGCGGCCGGCGCCACGGCCACGGTCGAGCCGGCGAGCATCGCGGCCCGGCGCACGGCGGCCAGCGGGCACGCCGCCGGCGGCGGCGAGCGCCTCCTGGACCAGCGCGTCGAGCGCGCCCTGGCGCACCTCGCCGGTCACCAGCCCGCGCAGCCAGCGCTGCTCGTCGGCGGTCGCCCGGCCGAACAGCGTCGGCCGACGCGCGCCGCCGCGCCGCCTGCGAGCCCGGCCCGGACAGCGCGGCGATGCCGCTCGAAGGCCGCGTCGACCTCGAGCACCGTCAGGGTGCGCGCGTCCGCCGGGCGGCGGCAGCGTCTGCAGCGCCGCGCCAGCCGAGGCCGGTGCGGCGCTGGCGCAGCGCGCCGCCGAGGTAGGACGGTGACGGTCTCGACCTCGTCGGGGCGCGGCGCGCCCGCCGAGCAGCGTCGGCGAGCGCCGCCACCTTGGCCTTCCGCGAGCGGGTGGCGGCGACCGTCGGCGGAGGTGGCGACGACCTCGGCGAGCAGCATCGTCAGGCATCCTGCCCGAGAGTGTCCCGTCCGGACGATCCCGTTCGTCAGCAAGATGTCAGAAGACACCGACACCCCTCGACAACAGGAGTCCACCGTGCAGTACGCACTGCTGATCTACACCAACCCCCACGCCCAGGACGGCGACACCGACGAGCAGCGAGAGGCCGTCACGGCGGAGTACCTCGCGATCCGGGACGACCCGCGGGTCACCGGAGGCGGGCACCTGCAGCCGGTCGCCACCGCGAGCACGGTCCGGGTCGCCGACGGGTCCGTGCTGGTCGCCGACGGCCCGTTCGCCGACACCAAGGAGGTGATGGCGGGCTACTACCTGCTCGAGGCCGACGACCTCGACGCCGCGCTGGAGATCGCCGGGCGGGTGCCGGCCGCGCGCGCGGGCGGCGCCGTCGAGGTCCGTCCGCTCGTCCCGGCGTACTGACCAGGAGCGGTCATCGCACCGCGAACCCGACCCCGCCTCCGCTCTCGAGGGCATCTTCCGCGAGGAGTGGGGTGGGGTCCTCGCGTCGCTGATCGGGCAGCTGCGCGACTTCGACCTCGCCGAGGACGTCGTGCAGGAGGCGTTGCGCGCGGCCGGCGCTGCACTGGCCCGGTCGACGGCGTCCCCGACAGCCCACGGTCGCTGGTTGCTGTACGGTGGCCGGTCGATCGACTGGCTGAGGCGCGGCTGGCTTCGCAGCGAGAGCTCACGTCTGCTCGTCGGACCGGATGAGGTGGTCGC
Source organism: uncultured Verrucomicrobiae bacterium (assembly GCA_963810445.1). Taxonomy (GTDB): domain Bacteria; phylum Verrucomicrobiota; class Verrucomicrobiia; order Verrucomicrobiales; family Akkermansiaceae; genus Luteolibacter. The sequence goes on from CAWENZ010000023.1 coordinate 112,554, forward strand.
GGCGCTGGAGCCAGGGCTTCGAACGGCACCGATGACGGGCCACTCCGGGGGAGGACGGGCCGACCGAGGAGCAGCGACACCCCGCCCTGCTCTTCCACGTGCTGCCACCCCGCGCTGTCCCCGACGCCCAGCTCGCCCTCACCCTCCGCGCCGTCGGTGGGCTGTCGACCGCTCAGATCGCCTCGGCGTTCCTGGTGCGGGCCCGAGGCCACGGTGGCGCAGCGGCTCACCGCGCCAAGCACCGGGTGCACGGCCGACGCGATCCCGTTCGGGCTACCGCCCGACCGGACCGCTGACCGACCGTCTCGCGGTGGTTCTGCACGTGCTCTACCTGGTCTTCAACGAGGGCTACACCACGAGCGCAGGGCCGGCGCTGCAACGGCCCGACCTCACCGTCGAGGCCCTCCGGCTCGCCCGGCTGCTGCCCGTGCTCCTCCCCGATGAGGGTGAGGTCGCGGGCTGCTCGCCCTGATGCTGCCCACGACGCCCGCCGCACGGCCCGCGTGGAGGGTGACGAGCTGGTGCTGCTTCAGGACCAGGACCGCTCCCGGTGGGACGCGGACCAGCTGGAGGAGGCGCGCCAGCTGCTGACGCGCCATCGCCGGGCGCGGTCCCTACGCGCTGCAGGCCGCGATCGCGGTGCTCCACACCGCGGACCGTGGACTGGGCGCAGATCGCCGCTGTGGTACGCCGAGCTCGCCGACCTGACCGGTTCCCCGGTGGTCGAGCTCAACCGTGCGGTGGCCCTGGCCCAGACCGGCGCGAACGAGCGAGCGCTCGAGCTCGTCGACGGGCTGGGCGCGGACCTCGACCGCTACCCCTACCTGCACTCGACCCGGGCCGAGCTGCTGCGGCGGCTCCGGCGCAGTACGACGAGGCGCGGTCGGCGTACGAGCGCGCCCTCGACCTGACCACCGCAGAACGCGAGCGGCGCTACCTGCGCGCCCGGCTGGCCGACTCGACCGACCCTGACCCGCCGTCGTGAAACCACCCGCGACATGGCCACATGGGGTCATGCCACGCGCGTGTGGGCTACGTACGGTGCCGGGCATGGGAGGCAACATGACCAAGGTAATGAACAGGTTCGTGGTGGGGGTGGGCGCCGCGGCGCTCCTGATGACGGCGCTCGTGGCGCCGTCGGTCGGCGCCGAGAGCCGACCGCGCGGCGGCGTACCCACAGCCGAAGGCTGGCTCGTGGAAGCTCAAGGACCCCTTCAAGGAGTCGAAGGCCACGCTCACGGTCAAGGCCGGGACCAAGCGCAAGGCGCCGTCGGTCAAGAAGCTCAAGATCACCGTCCTGCAACAGGACAACGGTGCGGAGTGCCCGCCTCCGGGCGCAGTGCTCAAGGTGAAGGGCTCCTTCGCGCTGCGCAAGGCGCCGAAGTGGTCCGAGGACGACTACCACAACAAGTTCGCCTGGATCACCGCGAAGAAGGACAAGGCCTACGACGACGGCTACCCGAACGAGCTGGGGATGAAGGTCAATACCCGCGAAGGTCAAGGTCGGCTCGCAGACCCGCAGCGCCGACCTCGCGATCTCCTTCCTCAAGGTGAAGAGGAACAAGCCGCACCACGTCCGCTTCTCAATGCGCCTCTACACCTCCGACGGGAGCGCGGGCTGGTGCCGGTTCGACCTCGGGAAGCCGTAGCGGGTCCTTGACCTGACCGGCGGGTGACTGCTTGACTGGACAGGTGTCTAGTCAAGTGTCCACCCTGCCGCGCCGGGAGCTGAACGCGCGGCAGGCCGAGACCGTCGAGAAGCTGCTGGCGGCTGCCGCCGAAGAGCTGCGGGCAATCAGTGCGCCGACACGGTCACGGTGCGCACGGTCGCGGCCAGGCGGGCGTGTCGCCGGCGACGGCGTACACCTACTTCGCCTCGCGCAACCACCTGTTCGCCGCCCCAAAACCCCAAAACCCCATATCAAGGTCTGAAATAAAATAAATCAGGAGTACTTCTGCTTGATCTTTCCGGTCTTTTTAGCAAAGTTGTCGAAATTCCTGAAGAGCCTGATTTTCTCTTTGGTTATTTCGTTGATACTCTACTTAGCCTTCTAGTCAGTCTTCTCGAAAGATGAGAGCAGTTCAGAACTTCGTTTATCTATTTCTCTTGTTAGCTACATGTTCAATCTTTCAGTGTCTAGACAGGTCCTGCAGAGTTCAGTTATTTGGTCTTTTTAACGTGTCTTCATGAGGGCTTTCGGAGTAAGTGAGGCGTGAGTCATGAACATATTTTGTTTTCGGTAAGTCCTGGTTTTTGCAGTAAGGATTCTGGGCTTTAGATTTTCTTTCTTGTCTACATTCTTGAGACCTAGAACTCTGAGTCTGGCTTCATTCAGCTTGTCTTGCACCGGCTCCATATCAAGGTCTGAAATAAGATCTTTCTTTAGATTTCTCTGTGCACTTTTCGCTTCCTGCACATTGAAGTACCACTTCAGGTTTTTGACATTCTTTTCTTTAAGAATTGCATTAGACTCCTCCAGACTAATTCCTGTTTCTTTTTGAAACTTTTTCTTTTCTAATTCGTTCTCAATGTAGAAGTTTCTAAAAGTGTCAAAATCGATATCCATGTCCCCTTCGTCCCCAGTTGCTTGGGCTGAGGATTGGAGGGACATCTTTTCGACGTACTTGCTGAGGTAGTACTTGAGGTCCTTGTAGCTCTTGTAGATCCTTTCTTTTTTAGAGACTTCTGCAAAGGCTTTGGCGAAGTAATGAATGTGACTGTTCCCCTGCCGTGCCTTCTGTTGCGTAGTCTGCAAGGACTCTAAAGCAGCCTTATAGTTCAGAATTTTCTCTCTCTATTCGCACTTCTTGGCCTCTTTGATCGCTTCCCTCAAAATCCGTTGCTTCTCTTCGTATTCATCCAAGGCCTTCTGCTCTTCCTCCTTCAGCTTCTGCAGCTGTCTTTGATTCATGTAAAGTTACAGCTTCGGATTCGATGCAAGCAGGGGGTGCTCTTGCTTCTTCTCTTCTTCTTTCGTCTTGAAGTAAGCGGGGAAGTACTTTTGAAGCAGTTTGTCATTTTCGTCCTCATCCGGTCTTGCCTCCTGGACTATTGTTTTTCTCTCTGTTGACTAATTAGTGGCAGAGAAATATCCCATAGTCATAGCCATCAAGTTTAAACCCTTCTGCTCCTTCCTTCTTCTTTAAGTCTTAGGATTAATTGCCAGGGAGATTGAGTTTCTATCTACTTTAAAGGTATTCTCAATATAAAGGTCTTTAACTGACTTTCTCGGCTCGAGTCTCAGTTTCAAGGTTTTGCTTGAGAAATTTAGGTTTTAAGTTTTGTTTAGAGTCTTATTCTACTAAGTTTTCCCAAACTTCGGAGTCTTGTTTACTCTGTATCTCCTTCGTGAAGAAACTTTTGTTGATGT
>CAWENZ010000024.1:0-16689 GCA_963810445.1 uncultured Verrucomicrobiae bacterium
TTGTCGAGCTTTCCCATGAAGCGGTGACGAAGCTCCTGTTTCTTTCGAAGCCGAGAAGCTCCGACGCCACAGGGTTGCGAATAAAGGTCCAGGAAATGGTTTCCAAAAACGAGGCCAAGGTGATCGAAACCCAATTGATCACCGCCAAAAGCGGGCAAAAAGCCACCACCGAAGCAATTCACGAATTCATCTATCCGACCGAATACGAGGGGGTCGCCCCGCCCGGCGAGTCCAAAGATTCTTCCCAGAAATCAAAAAGCGTCTCGGCACCTCTCCCGACCGCTTTCGACACAAGGAATCTCGGAAGTACTCTGGAAGTCGAACCCACCATCAGTTCCGAAGACAAGATCATCGATCTCCGCTTCGTCCCGGAAATCACCTATCATACCGGAGACACCGTCTGGCAGGAAGGGAAGGATGCAACGGGGAGCAATTACAAGGTCAAGATGCCGGACATGTATTCGATTCGTCTCAACACCGCGCTCTCTTTCGTCCCCGGCAAATACGCACTGGCAGGGCTGCTTTCTCCCAAAGATGCGAAAGGCGACACCGACATGACCCGCAAGGTGATGGTGTTTGTGAAATGCGATGTCCTCACGGTGAAATGAAACGGATCGTTTTAATCAGCGCCCTGTTGGTCTCCGCTGTTGCAGCGGAAGTCGTCACTCTCGCGCATCCGGGCGAGGCGCTTCCAGCCACGAAGACTGCGGTCTGGTCGCCCTTGTTCCAGGCGACATGGGATCAGCTCAATGCCGAGCTTGGAGGAAAGCCCGACAAGATCGAGTCATCGAACGAACTTTTGAACCAGCTTGATTCTTTCAAGTGGAAAGCCGGTGAGGTGATGCCTGTCGGTTCATGGAAAACATGGAGCGGGCCAGCGACGACGGATTTTCTCAAGCGTGTGAACACAGACGCCGCAGCCATGCTCCACAAGGAAGATGGTCCTTTCAAACTGTCGGCAGAGAATCCCAAAAATCGCGCGGCATTTGGACTGTTGGACCGCGAGGTGACGTTTGAGAAGGAATTCCTTCGCTCCCGCAATGATCCGCTGATCTTCCGGGCGGTCGGGAAGGAAACACCCGTGCACTTCTTCGGTAGCCGCGGTGCGATGAGCGGGGAACTTCGCGACAATGTCCGTGTCCTCGCCTTCCGTCCGGTGGATCATTCACATGCCATCCAGATTTCCTGCAAAGGAGCGGATGACACAGTGATTCTTTTTCTCCCGCCCAAAGCACTCGACTTCACCACCGCATGTGAGTGGCTCCGCACATGGCGCGAACAGGCCACTCCGGAGAAATCCGTGTTTGGCGCTTGGAACGACGCACTGCTTCATGAGACCGACGAAGTCCGCATTCCTTATGTGGCACTGGATTCCAAAGCGGATCTAACCTCAAAGTTGCAAGGGTTCCGCTCCTTTGGACAGTTGCCATGGGAGATCGATCTTGCGGAACAGATCACTCGTTTCGAACTCCACGAAAAAGGCGCGAGAGTCAATGTCGAAGTTTCCATTGCGGCTGAGCCGTTTGCAGATTCAGAGACCGAGCGCATTCGAATCATTCCCCGCAAGTTCATCTACGACCGTCCGTTCTTCGTCTTCCTTTGGCGGGACAAGGCGGAGTGGCCGTATTTCGGTGCATGGATCGGCGATTCCTTGGCAATGAAGAGTTTCCAGTAGCGAACTGAAATCCAGCGGCCATGACCGGGCTTGGTTGGTGCGTTTTTGAACCGCCAAGTCGCCAAGAACGCCAAGGGAAGAGGTGGCGGAAGTTTCAGGGCGAAGTATGAAAGGTGATTGGGAGAATGAATGCTTCATGATCTTGAAACTTGGTGCCCTTGGCGTCTTGGCGTTTCAAATTCTTTCCATTCGTGCCGAATTCGACTGGCAGGATTTCCCTTGCGACCGCTCGCTGATAGATTAGCCTGCAAATCTTATGAAAACGCGCGTGCTCCCTCTTTTGGCATTCATTGTCCTCGGATTCGGCAGCCTCTGGCTGAGCGCCGAACAGGAAAATGGCGCTCCGGTTCAAGATAGTCAGGCACCTCCCGGAAACTCGCGGGAGGCAAATGATCCATTCGCTGACAGCGATTCACCCTCGGGTCCGCCCCAAATGGTTCAGGTGCAGGTGGAGTTTGTGGAACTTCCGCACGAAACCCTCACCAAGCTGCTATTCCTTCGTTCACCCAAGAAAGCCGACGCCACGGAACTGCGCAAACAGGTGCAGGAACTGGTAACAAAAAATGAAGCCAAGGTGCTTGAGACTCAGATTCTGGTGTCTAGGAGCGGCGGAAAAGCGACCGGTGAATCCATTCACGAGTTCATCTATCCGTCTGAATATGAAGCATTTTGTGCCGTACTGAATGGGACTGAAACGGACAAATTCCCTAACGCCATCAAGCCGCCCGACAACCCCGCAATTCCAACCTCTTTCGAGACCCGCAATGTGGGAAGCACTCTTGAGATCGAGCCAACCATCGGCGAGGACAACCGGATGATGGATCTCCGATTTGTTCCGGAGTTCCTTTGGCACACGGGCAACACCGTTTGGTATGAAGGAAAGGATTCGAGTGGAAACCCCTTCAAGGTGCAGGAACCCGACTTCTACTGCGTCAGAATGAACACCTCCATCACCTGTATCGACGGCCAAAACACTTTTGTCGGTGCCCTCTCCCCCAAGGACAGCAAGGGCGTGTTGGACACAACCCGCAAGCTCATGATCTTCGTTAAATGCGACATCCTAACGGTCGAGTGATGGTTTGATGGAGATCAGAGAGGAGGAGAAGCATCGACGATTGAGCCATAAGGAGCCATGACACTCCTGTCGTGGCTGACCATGGGAGGTGAAAGCCCAAGCGCCAATGGCTTCACAATTTCGCGCGAGATGGTCCAGGCGGACAAGAGTGTCCGCCCTCCTTATGAAGCTTCGCGCCTCAATCAGGCGGATCTTGTGGCCTTCCGATAGACCGCCTTGAATGGCCAGAGCAGGTACAGCGATGATCGAGCCGGCAATTGCTGCGTAAACCTTGACCGGCACCAATGCGATTCTGAATAACGGATCAGCGGCCTTCTGGACAGCCGGAGTCCGGTCGTAGAGAAAGGAGAGTCCCATGATGACGACGATCCCGATGAATTTCTCGAACGCGGAGATGTGAATGTGGCTCCCGAAGAAATGGACGGCACCCATTTCTGTTAGCAGGATGAACCCGACGTATCCGATGAGCAAAAATGCGGTGTGCTCGAGGATGGGAAATTTCTCCACCAGCTTCAGGCTGACCGAGGCGAACAACCAGAGCGTGACCATTCCCAGCACCACCCCGAGACAGACGATCCGGATGTCCGGGCTCATGGCCACGGCGGCGACGACGTTGTCCACGCTCAGGCTGAGATCCATCAACTGGATGGAGATCACCGTGGGCCAGAAGGTGAAGATCCGCAGCGCCTTGGTCGCGGGATTTCCGTCATGCTCGTTGGCGTAGTCGCGGAAATGTTCCGCCATCAGATGGATCAGATAGAAGGCTCCCACCCATTTCACCCACTCGTTCTCCATGATGAAGCCGACGAAGAACAAGGCCACGATCCGGAACAGGTAGGCCCCGGCCAGCCCGAGGCGCAGCGCGGTCTTTTTCTGCTTCCCCGGCAACTGGTTCGCGAGCGCCGCGATGGCCAGCATGTTGTCCACCGAGAGCAGTCCCTCGATGATGATCAGGGAGATGACGATCGGCGCGGCGGCTTGGAGGCTGGGAAGGTTTTCTAAAAGGGTCATCAGGAACGGCGGGAGGTTGGGGACAGGGATTCCTGTTGGCAAGCACGGCCCATTTCCCGCGGACAAGATCGACACTGGCGGGACTTCATAAAAGCCGGTTCTTGCTTGCGAAAATGGTTCCGCTAAACTCCGCGCATGGAAGCGAAGATCCTGAGCGACGCGCGGTTCGTGACCCGCGCGAAAATTCGGCAGGCAAGGGCGATGTCTCCTGAAATGAAATTCAGAGCTGGAGGCGATCTCTTCGAAGAAGCGTGCCAGTGGTCCCTCGCGGGACTCGCACATCGATTTCCAGATCTCGATGAGTCCGCCTTGATCTCCAAACTTGGCCATGCATTGAAAGCTCGTGAAAACCGCGGATCATGAAGAATACGGAATCGTTGCTAGCGTTGGCTCGGGCCTTCGACCAGGCAGAGGTTCCCTACATGATCGTGGGGTCCTATTCCTCCAATTTCTACGGGATACCCCGATCTACCAAGGACGCTGACCTGGTCGTCCATCTTCCCTCATCCGAGTGGACGCGCTTGCCTGAACTTCTCCCCAACGGACTGGAGGTCGAGGATCAGATGAGCTTCGAAATGGTGACTTCAACCCGTCGGGAATTGATCAGAGTCAAGGGTAGCCTTTTCCAAATCGAATTGTTCAGATTGAGCGAAGATCTCCATGACCGGTCGCGCTTCTCACGCCGCCAAAGGATGGAGCTATTTCCGGGAGCCGTCGTTTTTCTTCCCACTCCGGAAGATGTGATCGTCCAGAAAATCCGATGGAGTGCCGTAGCCCGTCGCACAAAAGATTTCGAAGACACGGTCGCTGTCATTCAAATCCAAGGTGATAGCCTCGACTGGACCTACATTGAAAAATGGTGCGCTGAGCACGGCACTCTCGAAATCCTCGCGGAGGCCCGCGCCGAGGCAGCAAAGGTTTGGGAAGACGATCCGGCTGGGGATTGAGGGGAAAAAGCCGCTACATTTCATTTCTCCGCACGCGAACCCGGGTTCGATTCGCCGGATTCCCTAAGAGGATATCTGAGAATTACCCGATGGCAGGGATCGAGTTGCCTACGGCCATTCGGCTGGCGCTTCGCGGTTGACAGAAGCTCGCTAGCGCTCGCCCGGCATTCCGGGCGGTCCTGCGAATGAAAAGTGAATGTCTTACCATGGACCGATTTGGGAGCTTTTCATGGGCGGATCCATTCGCCTCACATTCGCAGGACCGTTGCGGAGAACGGTCCCTGCCATTTTAAAGACAGCCTCTAACCACCAACCGTGGCGTTGCCCAGGAGGGGCTCGTCGAACTCCACCGGGAGGGTTTGCTTTTTCGTCTTCCGGACTCGGGGAAACAGGAGTTCCAGAAGGTAAGGAATCACCAGCGCGCAGCCGAGACCGGTTCCGAGCGATTGGGAAATCACGCCGGGCATCGTTTCATCCGCAGGTATCTTGACCGGCCTATCCGAAATCTGGGCTCGGCTGAGAAGCTCGACCCAGGTGTGTTTCACTCTCGATTCCTCGGCGATGGTCCGCAGCTTCGCCTCGCCTTCAACGACGCGATCCTGCGCATTCTGCCAGTCCTTGCGGGCAGCTTCGATGTCCAGCCGTGCCGCCGGTTCCTCAGGTGCCTCGCCGCGGACTGAAATCAGGTTCGCCAGGAACTTGCGCTTGGACTCCTCGTCATCCTCGGCCACCTGAAGCAGTTGCTGTGCAGCGGTCATGCGGTTGGCAAATCCCCTTTCGGACACCTCGGATTCATACGCTTCGAGCGCATCAATCAGGCCAGCCGCCAGGTCACGGGCGTCCTCCTTGATGGTGTGGATCACCTTTACCTCGATCGTTTCGCTCGCAGGATTCACTTTGGTTTTCACCACGCCAGCCAAGCCAGCGTATGCCATATCGGCTGAAATCCCGAGCTTATCGCTCAGTCCCAAGGTGTCGAACGCGCGCTGAAACAGCGTTTGGGATTTCAACAGCGCTGCCACCTCCGCAGTCGGGCGCTCACCCGCATACTTGAAAACCGCAGTGCTCTCATAGCGGCTCGGTTGCAAATAGACCACCACGCTGCCTGCGAGAAAAAGGATCAACGGCACCGCACAAAGTCCGCAACGCACCGTCCATTTCCAGCGGGCATAAACGCGGGACGGAAGAAATCTGCCTGCAAGACGATTCTTTGATTTCACCCTCAAGTCTAAGCGAATCCGGACCGGGGTCGTCAACGTTGGAAATCCATGACCGGGCGTTGACGCGATGGACCGCCCCCCCGAAGCTCGCGGTGATGAGCGAGATGATACTGGGAATTGATTTGGGCACGACGAACTCCGCGGTGGGGGTGGTGGATTCCGGGTTTCCCATCCTTCTTGCGAACGAGGATGGCCGCAGGATCACGCCGAGCGTGGTGTGGATCGGGAAGGATGGAGCGGTGGAAGTGGGCGCGAAGGCGTTGCGGCGGCGGGCGCTGGAGCCGGAGCGGGTGGTGACGAGCATCAAGCGGCTGATGGGGAGACGGATGAGCGAGGTTGAGGAGAATTTCCCGGTCCCCGTGACCGCGGGCGCGGATGGATTTCCGAGGGTGTTGGGGAAATCTCCGGAAGAGCTGAGTGCCGAGATTTTAAAGGAGATGAAGCGCATCGCGGAGTGGCGGATGGGGGAGGAAATCACCAAGGCGGTGATCACGGTGCCTGCCTATTTCCACGATGCCCAACGGACGGCGACGAAGCGCGCCGGTGAACTCGCCGGGCTGGAGGTCGTTCGAATCATCAACGAACCGACGGCCGCCGCGCTGGCCTACGGACTGGACAAGCTCGGGGATAGGGCGCGGGTCGCGGTCTATGACCTCGGCGGCGGGACTTTCGATCTATCCATTCTGGAAATGCAGGACGGTGTGTTTCAGGTGCTCGCGACGCACGGCGACACGCGGTTGGGAGGAGACGATCTGGATGCGTTGATCCTGGGTCACGTGATGGAGCGGGCCGGGATCGCGGAGATCGACGGAGCCACCCGGGTGCGGCTCGCGACGGAGGCGGAACGGGTGAAGATCGCTCTATCAGAATCGACGGAGGCGGTTTTCCGTATCCCGTTTTTCGATGGGGAGAAGAGTTTGGAGGTAGCGATCACCCGGGAGGAGTTGGAAAAGCTCGCGGCTCCTTGGATCGGCAAAACGCTGCATCTTTGCCGCAAGGCTCTGGCAGACGCGGGACTCGGGACGAGTGATCTGAACGCGGTGGTGGTCGTGGGTGGCAGCACCCGGATGCCTGCGGTTCGTCGCGCGGTGGCGGAGCTTTTCGGCCGCGAGCCGGATATTTCCCAACATCCGGACGAGGCGATCGCCCTCGGTGCGACCATCCAGGGAGGCGTGCTGAGCGGCGCGCTGCGCCAGATGATCCTGCTGGATGTCACGCCGCTCAGCCTCGGCATCGAGACGTTCGGCGGGCTGATGAACGTGCTGATTCCGCGCAACACGACCATCCCGTGCAAGGCCGGGGAAATGTTCACCAACGCGGCGGATGGTCAGGCGGCGATGCGCGTGCGCGTGCTTCAGGGCGAGCGCGAGATGGCCAAGGACAACTGGGAGCTCGGAAATTTCGATGTGCCGTTTTCCCCCTCCGCGAAAGGTCAGGCGCGGGTGGGTGTGCAGTTCAAGATCGACGAGAACGGCATTCTCGAAGCCCTTGCCCGCGACGTTTCCACCGGAATCGACACGGTGATCCGGATCGAAAGCGCGGCGGTGAACGTGGACGACGCGGCGGTGGAGGCAATGGTCAGCGAGTCGGTCGAGCACGCGTTCACCGACATGTCCGAGCGGATTTTCACGGAGGCCCGGATGAAGGCGGAGGAGCTTTTGCCAGCGGTGGAAGCCGTCCTGAGCCAGGGTCTCGCGCTGGATGAGGAACGCGCCGAAATCGAGGCCGCGGCTGAGGCCGTGCGATCCGCCATGGCGGGAGGTGCCGCCAATCCATTGAAAGCGGCCGTCCAGCGACTTGATCAAGCGACCGAGGCATTGGCCGCGAGATTGGTGGAACAGGCGATGGATGCGGCGCTCGACCGCCAGCTCGCGGGACAATGAGGCCATACCGGCTTGCAACCCTAGCGATTCGCCGCCACGGTGGCTCGTCTTTCTTTCGATGATGACTTCAGGATTTTCCGATCCCAACAACCACGTTCCCGAGGCAACTCAGGACGATGAATGGGGTGATGCGATCGGACATGACGACCTGGTGCAGGGATCGACAACGGTTTTGCCGCCGCGAAGGGTGGCCTCGGAGAGATCCCAGACCCCGGAATCAAGCCTGGAACAAGGGATCCGGATCGACACGAAGGCGGCTCGGGACGACGTGTTCGAAGTCCCGCAGCGACTGGAAGTCCAGGAGATCCGCGGTGAGGTGGTCCGGTTGGAACAGGAAGCCCAGGCACCTCCCAAGGTGGATCGCGTGGTCACTTTCCGGGAACGTCCCGCACATTTGAAATCGGGCAGAAAGACGCGTGGAGAGGCCGCTGAATGGGGCCGCGCGCACCGGGGATCCAACCGCTGGATCCTCGCCATGGGAGCCGTGATCGTCGCGGTGGTGAGTCTGGGGATATTCATGCTGCCGAAGATCAATGCGACCAACGCACCCAGGTTCGATCCGAACAATACGATGATCGTGGACGATTCCGAGGACAACACCGAGGGCATGGAGCAACTCAATGTGATGCTCGAACACGTCGGGGAGGCGCGGAATATCTTCGGGGCATTCGCAACCGCGGGAATTGCGGACGAGATCCTTCCCCTGATCCGCGACAGTGCCGCCGTGAAGGATCAATTGCTCAAGTATTGGACCCCCATGGGAATCTCGCCCGGATGGTCCCCTGGCGAGGATTGCTCCTGGTTGGCGTTAATGGTCGAAGGCAGGGCGGTTGGCGTGCTGGAAGGCATCCTTCCCGACCGCTCGGCGTTCAAGGCCTACTATGTCCTGGAGGGGGACGACATGCGCCTTGATTGGAAGGCAAGCACCGGCTTCGGAACCGCGCCATTTGAAGAACTGAAAAATGGCCGGGGTGATGCAAGCGAGATCCGTTGCCTCATCTCCAACGCCGATTTCTACAGCAACATCTTCCCTGAGGAGGACTTCCAATGCTTCCGTCTCACTTCTCCCGATAAGGAAATGTCCGTCTGGTGTTACTCGCCGAGAAGTCACGAGATCACGGAGAAATTGGCGATCCGTCTCGGTGAAGGGGAAATCCTTGAGAAGGAATCCCATCCCCAACAGGTCACCTTGAGCCTCGAACATGGCCCCGAAGGCAGCCTTCCCAATCAATGGCTGATAGGTGGGCACATTGCTTTCGACTGGATATCCCCGTAATTTCAACACGTGAGCGCGAAGAACACATCATGGTTTCACTGCGGGCGTTGCGGCTCGCTGTTTCTATCGCCTGCCGGGGAATCCGACGAACGGTTCTGCAGTTCATGCGGAAGCAAACCTTCGTTAGGGATTCATCCGACGGCCCACGAACCGCTGGCGATCGAGCCGCTGTTGGAGGAACCTCATGAGCACGGAGGGGAGCGAAAGCGGAGTTCCTCGAAGCGGCGGAAAAGCAGCTATTTCATGCTCAAGCTGGTCCTCGGATGGACCGCGGTCCTTGTGGCGATCGTGTTGTTCGCGGAACGATTCTGGAAGGACAAATCGGAAGACCGCGCGATCGCCACGGCTCCACCGGCCGAGAAAGTCATCCGGACCGCCGAGGATGAGGTGTTCCTGAACGAGGTGTCACCGCTTTGCACCCAGACCTTGAGCGGATTTCTAACCGCCAGCAGTCCGGAAGAACGCAACCAGTTCGTCCTTTCCCCTGTCGATACCGCGGCGCGCATGGCGCGTTTCTACAGCATGAATCCCCTGACGGAGATCGATCCCGCCACCCTCACCGCCAAGGGCGCGTCCGTCGTTCGCCTGCCGGACAAAAAGGCGGTCGAACTCCAACTCGGATCACCGGACGGACGCCTGCTGGATGTCGTTTTCGTGAAACAGAACGACGAATGGCGGATCGACTGGGATCACTACGTCCGCTACAGCGACATGCCATGGGCGCTTTACCTCGCCGGCAGCGGGGACCCGGATGGCGAGTTCAGGCTGCTGGCACGGGAGCGCCTGGCCGACGAAAGGAAGAACGCCGACACCATCAGTCTCGTGCTCTATGCGCCCCGCTTCGGATATGCCAGCAGCACCGGATACCAATCTCCGGAGTTTATCGTCAGGCGCGACACCCGCGAGGGAAAGCTCCTGGACGCGGCCTTCAAGTTGGAGCGCGAGGGCAAGCGGGTCTTCGGCGTGAACCTTCCAAGCATCAATCCTGAAGGACTGATCGGTGTGCGGGTGAAGATCCGCAGGATCGATTCCGATCTCGGCCGGCGGTTTGAAATCTCGGAGATCCGCGCTTGCCATTGGTATTCCACCGACGATCCGGGAATTGAAATCCCTGAAAAAGACGCCGAAAAATGACCGCTAGATCGAGGGCACTCTAATTGCCTTTGAGCGCCTGCTTCATCACCGGCAATGGATCGGTGCCTGGAAACCAGTGCTGAAAGGCGAGAGCCCCCTGATGGATGAGCATCGAGAGCCCGTTCGCCGTCCGGCAACCCGTCTGATTCGCCAAGGCAAGCAACGGCGTCACCGCAGGTTGATAGATCGTGTCGTAAACCAGGTGACCTTGTCTCAAACATTCCTCGGGAAGGATGGATGGATCTCCAGGTTTCAAGCCCACCGACGAGGTGTTGACCACGAGATCGCATTCCAAACAGCGCCCTGCCAGTGACGGATCATCCAGCGAAATGGCGGTAATTTCCGTGTCAGGACGAATGGCGGCGAGCCGCTCCACCAGTGGACCGAGTTTCTCCACGCTGCGGTTCACCAGCAACAGGCGCCGCACTCCTGATAGACAGGCCTGCGTCGCGATCGCCCCACCGGCACCGCCACCCGCGCCGATGATGGCGACTGACAGTGAGCGGAAACTCGTTTGAAAATCATCCTCGATCGCCCGCTCGAATCCCGGGCCGTCGGTGTTGAACCCGCGGATCATTCCGCCGTCGAAGCGGATCGTGTTCACCGCGCCTAACACCTTCGCGTCGGGGTGCACCTCGTCACAGGCCGCCATCGCGTCGAGCTTGTGGGGGACGGTCACGTTGCAACCTACAAAACCGAGCTGCTTCATTTGCTCAAACGCTTCCGCCACGTGACCGGGTTCGATCTCCAAGCGGATGTAGCGGGCGTTGATTCCCGCCGCATCAAGCGCGGGTTGATGCATCCCCGGTGAGGCGGAGTGCGCGACCGGATAACCGATCACCGCCAACCGAGCCGGCGTGTCGCACCCGGCATCCAAGCGGTCGCGGGATGACAAATCCTCGAGTTTGTAAACTTCCTTCATGATGTTCCGCGCGAAAAGATCTCAAAGAATTCCCGCGAAATCCCGCACGCGCTTCCCGCAGCGCTCCCTGCCTAACAAACTCAGCACATCGCCAAGATCGGGACCATGACCGCGCCCCGTGAGCGCGACGCGCAGCGGAAACATCAATTGACCCGGCTTCGAGCCTGCCGCTGTGGCCGTTTCATTCAGAGCCGCCTTGGCCGAGTCCGCCGACCAATCCACAATGGCTTCGAACGCATCTGCAAGCGAAGCCAGCAAGCCTGCGGCGGCCGCGTTTCCTCGAACCTTCGCGATGGCTTCCCCGTCGATCTCGAACTCGTCCTTGAGCAAGAATCCCACGGCATCGGGAACATCACTGAACAAGCGGACCTTCTCCTTCACCGCCGCGATCACCTCCTGATAGTTTTCCGGAATCGGCAAGCCCGCCGCCTCGACAAATGGCTTTGCAGCCGCGGCGAATTCCTGCTGTGTTCAATCCCTGAAGATGCTGCTGGTTCACCCATTTGCATTTCTCCAGGTCAAACCGTCCTGGCGAACGGTTCACATTCTCAAGCGAGAAGATTTCCGCAAGCTCGGGCAGGGTGAAAATCTCACGTCCGTCCTTCGGGTTCCAGCCTAACAGGGCAACGAAGTTCACCACCGCGACCGGGAGGAATCCCTGCCTCGGATAATCACCGACCGCCGCTCCGGCGTCGCGCTTCGACATCTTCGATCCGTCCGCATTCAGGATCAGCGGTATGTGGGCGTATTGCGGGGCCTTGCCGCCGAAGGCTTCGATCAACTGAAGATGCTTCGGCGTGTTCATCAGGTGATCCTCACCGCGGATGACGTGGGTGATCTCCATTTCCAGGTCATCCACCACGTTCACGAAATGGAAAACGTAGGAACCGTCCGAGCGCTTCACCACCATGTCCGGCGTGTTGGATTCATCCCGATAGTCGATGGTCACCTCGCCGCAGACGAGGTCGTTCATCGTCACCGGCTTGCGCTCGAAGCGGAATCGCCATGCGCCGCCGTCCTCATAGACACGGCCGGCCGCAATCAATTTTTCAAACCACCTGTCATAGATCTCCTTCCGCTCGCTCTGATAGTAGGGTCCGAAATTTCCGCCTTTGTCAGGCCCCTCGTCCCAGTCCAGCCCCAGCCAGCTCATCCCGTCGAAGATCGCCTGCCGCGCTTCCTCCGTGTTCCGCGCCTCGTCCGTGTCCTCCACCCGCAGGACAAAGGTCCCGCCGTGCTTGCGGGCGAAAAGCCAGTTGAACAAGGCGGTGCGTGCCCCTCCGACATGCAGGTAGCCGGTGGGAGAAGGTGCGAAACGGGTGCGAACGGTCATGCGCGAGGTGTAGGCAGCGGAACCGCCCGCGTCCAGCACCGGGAGCGTGGAATTCATTCCGCGCGACCGATTTGCGCCACATACACCGTGCTTTCCGAATCCTTGCCCAGAAGCGGATTTTGAAATTTCACCACGTGTGCTCGCGAAGTCTCGAACACCTCCCCGAGCCGTGCCATAAACTCCTCGTCCGGCGCGTCGTCCGACCACAGGGCGAACACTCCACCCGGGAATAACTGCGCGGCGAGCGATTTAAGACCATCGACTCCGTAGAACGCCGAGTTCCGGCCATCCAGCAGGTTCCGTGGCGAGTGATCGATATCCAACAGCACCGCATGAAATTTCCGACCGGCCATTTTCGGATCGAATCCCGTTTCCGGCGCTGCAGCGAGGGCGAAGAAGTCCCCTTCCACCAAGCGGCAACGCGCATCACTCGTTAGAACCTCGCCCAGCGGCACCATGCCCTTCTGATGCCACTCGATCACCGGAGCCATCACATCGACCACGATCAGTTCCGCTACCCGTGGATCCTTCAACGCGGCAACCGCCGTGTAGCCCAGCCCGAGCCCGCCAACCACGACGTCGAGTTGATCTCCATCAACCGCCGCGAGGCCAAGATCCGCCAGGGCCTCCTCCACCTCGTGGAACAAGCTCGACATGAGAAAGGCGTCGCCTAACAAAACCTCGTGGACAATGAGATCGTCCAGCATCGTCAGCCTCCGCCGCCGGAGGATCAGGTCGCCGATCGGGGTCTTGCGGAAATCCAGTTCTTCAAACAGCGGCTGCATCCGGCAAGCTGTCAGGAGCCACCGGACACCGCGAACTTATTCGCAAGCCCCAGCCCAACCGCCTTCAGAGCGGCTTGAGCTTGATGTTGCAGAACGAGACCGCATTACCGTGCTCCTGAAGCATGATGTGCCCCTCATCCCATTCGCCGAACCGGGGAATGTTGTGGTATTTGCTGGCAGCGACCTTTGCTTGGAAATCCGGTGAGCCACGGTCGAATTCCACCGTCTTCACACCGTTCAGATAGAACTCGACATGCTTCCCTTTCGATATGATGTGCGCGTGGTTCCATTGTCCGACAAGCATGACCTTCTTGTTCGCCGGTGCCGGAATGAGATCGTAGAGCGAACCGATCGTGCGGTCGCCATTGTGGCCGAGCTTGGCATCGGGATGGAGCTTGTCGTCGAGGATCTGGAACTCCAGCCCGATGGCCGATCCCACGGCGGCAGGCTCACCCGCCTTGGAGATGGGCGAGATATTGGGCTGCACGAAAATCTTGATCCCGCTGTTGGCTCCGGCAGTGAACCGGAAGTCCACCTTCAACTCGAAATCGGAGTAGGTCTTGAGGGTGATGATATCACCACCGCCGGCCGCCTCCTCGCCCTTGTTCTCGAGCGTGCTGAGGATTCCCTGATCGATTTTCCAACCGTTCTTGGGAAACGCATCCGTCTTGGGACTGCGCCAGCCATTGGTGGTTTCGCCATCCCAAAGCATTTCCCATCCATCCGCTTTCTCGGCGGCGGTCAGGCCGTTCAATGGTGCCACTTCGGCCGGCTTTTCGGCCGCTGGAGTTTCTGCGCGGGAAGCGGTGGTGAGGATGAAGCTGGACGACAAAAGCGCGAACGCGCCGAGTTGGATCGAATGGATTTTCATGATAAGTGTTGAATTTCGGAGGCTCTCGGATCCATGGGCGCGAATCGTTTCCGCGATCATTGATCCATCGAGCCCGCAGGCTACGGGGGGAAGGTTGCGACAGATTTCATGCTTCTGCAAGCAGAGTGCTTCCTTCCTCGAAAATCATCATGGACGGGTCCCGGCAACTTAAATTCCCGCTGTTCGTATCCACCGGATCAATCCTCAGTCGTCGAAAAAATGTCGCCCGATGGCCGCGCGTTCCGTGGCGTGATCCGTTTCCCAATACACATTTTCCTGGATCTGCGGCATGGTCGGGACCGGACCATCGTCCGCGAATCGAACTGCCTCCGCAGCTTCTGCCTTTGCCTCGGCGTGAATCAATTCCAGCCCGGCTTCGTCCAGAATCCGCTCCGCCACCAGTTGCTGGCCCCACCGCATCATGGGATCACGGGCCTGATGTTCCTCGATCTCCTCAGGCGTTCGGTATTTCCTATGATTCGCATCGGCAACGGAAAACCCGTAGTAGCGGTAAGTGGAAATCTCGATGACCGATGGCCGCGATTCCTCGCGGGCACGCTCGATGGCCGGTTGGATCCTCGCCCGCAGCTCGTAAGGATCCGCGTCGCTGAAGACATCCCATTCGATGCCGTAGGTCTCCGCACGCCGGGCGAGACATTCGGTAAATCGCGAAGAGCGGGAAACCGACATGCCCATGGCGTATCCATTGTTCTCGATCACGTAGATGACCGGCAGACCGAAGAGGCCCGCGAGATTCAGTGACTCATGATAGACGCCCTGATTCACCGAGCCATCGCCGAGGAAACAGAAGACCACTCCCTTGGTTCCCCGCTGCTTCAAGGCGAACGCGAGGCCAGCGGCAAGCGGCGTGTGCGCGGCGGCAAGACCATGAGCTCCCCAATGATGACGTCCTGGATCAAAGAACGTGAAAGCACCGGCCTTCCCCTTGGAGCAACCGTTGGTTCTCCCGAAAAACTCCGCCATGCACGGCCCCATTTCCATCCCGGCAGCGATGGCATGACCGATTCCTCGTGGACCGCTGAGGCTGTGGTCGTCGGGTCCCATCAGCGCACGCACCCCGGCGGCGACGGATTCCTGGCCGATATCGAGGAACAACCATCCGCCCATTTTTCCAGCATTGTAATACTTCAGCGCATGCTGCTCGAACCTGCGGATGCGCGCCATCGTCCGATAGAGACCGACCTTTTCCTCGGCGGACCAGGTCCGGTTGATCGCGTGGTCCTGATCGCTCATGTCGGGATCAGGCTAAGCTGTATTTCGACACGGGACAAGGGAAGGAAGACGAGGGTGAAAGCGGGACAAAAGCCGAAAAGCCCGACTCCATGGCGAGGCAATTCTTAGAGGCTGTCTTAAAAATGGCAGGGACCGTTCTCCGCAACGGTCCTGCGAATGTAAGGCGAATGGATCCGCCCATGAAAAGCTCTTGAATCCATCCATGGTCGGACATTCACTTTCCATTCGCAGGACCGCCCGGAGGTCGATCCCTGCCTTCGGGTATTTTTCAGACAGCCTCTTAGAAACCTCCTCCCGGGCTGGCTGCGTCACGCCGTCTCCTTACCTCCTCGCGTTCTTTCGCTTCCTTCTCCTTTGCAATCGCCCGCCGTTCGTCGATCATCCGCATTTCCTCTTTCAATTCGTCGATCTCATGGTCCGGCAGACGGCACTCAGGTGGCAACTCCTCGCCGCAGAAACCGCATTTCGGCTGAAGTCGGCTGTAAAGAAGGCGGTCGCAATTCGGACAGTTCATGATGACCCAAGTGGTTAGAAGATCGGGGAATGGCTGATTCGAAGTCTGGGATGCAAGAATCCATGTCATCCATGTCCTTTTTCTGAATGGATCACATGAATTCCAGAGGAGATTGGCGAGAGAGATCTTGTTTCGCGGATGGAAGACGCCCTGAAGCACCAGAACCCGCGCTGAGCTGAGTGTGGATTCGGGAGCAACTTTGCGGCGAATCGTGGCGGCGGTTTCCAACCGCCAAGCCGCTAAATCCATGCCTGGGACTTCCGCCACACCGCTCCGCAAATATTGATGAGTTGGGGCATGGCGGTTTAAAACCGCCGCCACGTTCCTGCATCCTCAACTTTCAAGTTACTCGGAAGGGCTGGACTACGCACGAAGACGAATGGTGGATGCGCTCTTGTCATGGGAGGATTCCGGCGCTTGTTTGGCTGCCGTGCAGAATCCCATTTCAACAGACAAGTTGGCGGAACTGGCGCAGCGGATGGCGGCGCTGGGAATTTCCGATGGGGACCTGTTGGAGAAATTCGTGCGCGGCTCGGGAGCCGGCGGCCAGAAGATCAACAAGACGTCCAACTGCGTGTTCCTGAAACATTTGCCGACGGGCGTGTGCATCAAGTGCCAGATGGACCGGTCGCGCGAGATGAACCGGTTTCTGGCGAAGCGGGAATTGTGCGACCAACTGGAGGCAATCCGCGAGGGCAAGGCGGTGGCAAAGACGCAGGCGATCGAGAAGATGCGGCGGACCAACCGGCCACGCTCCCGGAATTCGAAAAAGCGCAGCAGCAATTGGCG
>CAWENZ010000025.1:0-17942 GCA_963810445.1 uncultured Verrucomicrobiae bacterium
TACAAAACCACCAGTCGCGGCGACGACTACCTGTTTACCCAATTCGAAGACACCCATGCGCGAAAGGCCTTCCCCTGCTGGGACGAACCCGCTTTCAAAATCAACTGGCAACTGACCATCAAAATCCCCGCCGCGCTTGAAGTCGTCAGCAACGCCGCCGTCGCCACCGAATCACGCGAGGGCGATTGGAAGACAATCTCCTTCGGTCGCACCCCGCCCATGCCCAGCTACATCGTCGCGCTCGCCGTCGGGCCCTTCGAGTATGTGCCCGTGCCCGGATTGCCGGTGCCCGGCCGCATCATCACCCCGCGGGGCCAAACCGCGCTCGCCACCGAAGCCGTGCGGCTCACCCCGGCGATAGTTTCCCGCCTCGAAGAGTATTTCGGCATCCCTTATCCCTATGCCAAATTCGATCAACTCGCCGTGCCCGAATACATTTTCGGAGCCATGGAGAATGCCGGCCTCGTCACCTTCACCGATCGCCTGCTGTTGATGGACTCCGCAAACCCCAGTTTCAATCAGCGCCGCCGGCTGGCCAATGTCATCGCGCATGAAGCCGCCCACATGTGGTTTGGCAATCTCGTCACGATGGCTTGGTGGGATGATCTTTGGCTCAACGAATCCTTTGCCGACTGCACTGCCATCGGCGACTCACGGATTGTCTCTGTTAGCGACACCCATGTCAGTTTCCTCTGGAAAGACCGGGCCCATGGCGATGCCCGGCGCATCGAGACGTTGGAGGGAGCGGAGTTTGTGAAACGCTACCTGCGCCACGTCCTCCCGCGCGGCCTGCGGGCCGTGCGTTATTTTGGCTTCTGTCATCCCGCGTCCAAGATCAAACACGAACGCATCGCCTTCCACACCGGGCGGATTTTATACATCGGCGCGGCGGCAGTTGCGCCCGCAAAGCCACCCCACGTCGTCACCTGCCCCTGTTGCGGCGAGCCGATGAAAAAGTGGTTAAAGATCCTTCCCGCCTGGAACCCCAGCCGCGGACCTCCGTCTTTGCAACGATCCTGCGCATGATCCCCGCAGCCATCACTCCACCGACAAGCACCCGCTTTTTCCGATTCCACGGACGAGGCCCCGGAGAACTGTGTCCGGCGGATGGAAATGACAGGCAAGTCATGCGGTTTCACCCGCTCAAAATAGATTCCCCGCCCGGCAATCCGTCCGCCTCTCCGCAAAAGGAGGCACTTCCCACGGGCGTGAAAGAAGTTCATCCCGCCACGCAGCCGAACCTGCTAGACAGGCTGCCAACACAAAACACATACGGCGTCGCGACGCTATGCCGTTATAAATAAGGGCGACTCCCACCTCCCACGTCGCTCCGGGCTTGTTCAACCAAACGGCGCAGACGAAGTCACCGCTATCGCGGAGACTTCGCAGCACCCTTTATTGTTCGGCTCTTGGAATCTCATGCGTCGATGAGCTTCTGGAGAATGTAGCGGTGGCAAAACTCCGCGTCAGGAGGACAAGTGCAGAGCAGGGTCACAGTCCGGTCCTCAGCAATACGCTTGAGCATCCGCACGAAATACTTCTGGCCCGAATTCTTCATTCGTGGATTTAGGTCTGACTCGTCTGATGTCCCCTTCATGATCTCCTTCTTGTATTCGCGCTCGAATACTCGCCATGTGATCTCGTCATTCTGAATCTGCTTCAGCAACGCTTCGCTTGGCGCCAAACTTGGAATCCATTCGTCGCATTCGTCTCTGCTGTGTCCGCGCGGCCAATAGCGGGTGACGAAGATTCTGAGACCGTCACGATTCGATATGTCGTCCTCTGTGGATTTGGTCTTGGTCATAGGATTGTTATTTTTCTGCCGAACGTCGAGCGCAGGCACCCCTACCAGCGGGGGCGAGCGTTGAATGCGGGGTGGAGGTTGGAGTTACGGGAGATCATCGAAACAGGGCGGCTGGTAGGGGTTGCTCTGGCGCGTCTTGTTCGGTTTGTGGATTCTTGAATCGGCCTCGGTATGCTCTGAGCAACATAGATGTTCCAAGAAGCAGTCCCACTCCGAATGCAGGAATCTCCACTAGGTGCCACAAGTTCCTCACGCTCCAATTGCGGATAACGCCAGCAGTGCCCAACAAGATGAAGAAATAGAATGAAAAATGCTGAAACTGCAAGACAACTCTCTTATCGAATGGAGACGTCGAAAGGCTCGGCCTGATCAAATAGGGTGCTTTACGCTTCGATATGACGGAGGCCCATCCGGTAGTCATAGCAAATAATACGCCGAGAAAACAGGCGATACCAATAACCATGAAACTCAGACCCGAGGATGAGGTCGAGACCCCTTCATCTGACATCAGAATGGCAACAACACCACCAAGCAGCGCCACAAGTCTAAGTATTTTCCACATGCTTTCTTACCGAACGGTGATGTGGTGGCACCGGCGAGATCAAGCGCCGATTTCAAGAAGGACGTTCCCGCCGGTTGCCACTCACGCCTTGATCGTGAAAGGAAATCCCTGCTGCGGGTGGCACCGGAGACTCGGCGAAGACTCGGCAGAAGTAAAGCACACAACCCGCGCCGGAGACTCAGCAAAGACTCGGCGGAACCCAAGCACACAACCGAGCCAGAGACTCGGCAAAGACTCGGCGGAGAATCTAACACTGCAACCGTCAGCGCCATCGTCTTCAGTTTTACGATCGACGAGGCCTGGCACCCGCTACCGGGAGCGCCCCTCCGCTTCAGGTTGAGGTTTGTCGCCACCCTCCGACTTCGACTGGGAGCGGGTAGCGGGTTGCCCAGTGCCGCCTTGTTCGCTTTTCTTATTCTGGGCCGACTTGGCATGCAATTGCTCTAAGAACGCTACGACATCCTTATCCTTGTCTCGCTCGAAATCCATTTGGTTGTGGTCGACGACATGTCGTCCGTCCTTCGGAGCGGGCAACTCATCGCCGTAATAGAAGTAAGTCAGAAGTTCTCCTTCCACGACGGATCTAAACTTTGTTAAAAACTCTGGAGGGTCAATTACTGTCTCCGAAATATCAATTTTGGTTCCAATCTTTACGTTCCCTTTGTGCACTCCAACCACGACCGCTCGTCTGATCAATGTTCCTGACGTCCAAGGCGGATTGTGTGGGTCTTCTTGGGGCTTTCGCTCCGAAGGCTGGAATTCTTGCTCGTAAACGCAAACTTCGAGAATCACCCCACTTGTCTCCATATATTGCTTACGGCCTTCACGTAATTCAGGATAATTCTCGGGATCCCCGACAAGCACACTCTGAGAGAGCGCGTTCTCTGATAATAGCATCGAGACGATAGCAAATATGGCAATGATCGGTTTCATTTTTTGAGCGAACGTCAAAGAGCACGCAACCCTATCAGCGGGGGCGAGCGTCGATCACTGGGTTGATGTTGAAACTACGGGTGAGCATGAAGACAGGGCGGCTGATAGGGGTTGCTGTGTCTCGACTTGTTGGGCTTCTTCATGATACACAAGCAGCTTGGAATGCCCTTCCAAAATCATTTAGAAGAATAACCTCGCCAGCAACTCTTGGTGATACTTCTTTACCTGACGCTCTGGGAGCATAGGCAAGGTTCTGTTGGAGAACGAATGGATGAGATGCATACTGATTGTAATCAAACCCTGTAATCGTATTGTCTCTATGAGTCAGCAAACCCATCCGACACAGGTTCTGAATACTTTTGGAGACAGCAAACGGATCTCGATCATGCAGAATCTCCGGGATAAAGAATTCGGGCATCGCGCCAGTAAATACCTTAGTCTCAAATCCGATAGTGATGCGAGCACAGGGAAGTTGTCCCGCCACCGCCGCATCCTTGAAAACCTGCGCATCGATGGAATTCATAGACTTTATAATCTCCACGAACGAAGGGTGCGCGTTGCCACTAGTCTTCTGAATTCATTGATGAAGCTAAAAGCTTCAGATACATCTCTCGGAGTTCCTCGGTATCGAACGTATACTTTAGTGCCTCAAGTGTAGGCCCAGCAATGGCAAGCTCGGGATAAATGACTTGCCCAGGCGGAATGCGATCAACTTTCGCTTTGAGATCCTCTTCAAACTGCTCAAGCTTGTATCGAAAGGTCAAATTAGCCATTTTGACAGGATACAAAACCACGTGATTGAACAGTCCAACGATTGCTTGCATCGCTCCGCCCGTCTCTTGGGCAGCTAGTTTGAAAGCATCGTCATAAACGGCCGCTGCCCGCTCTTTGGCTACTTCAGTAATAATCTGAGTGCCTGCCGCCATCACGTCTTTTTCGTCCATATTGAGTATTTGAGTGTCTAATTTTATTGCCCAACGTCATAGTGCATACACCGCTACCAGCGAGGGCAACCGATGAAACGGGGGTGAAGCCATGAAACCACGCACGACTCCGCCGACAGAGGGGCTGGTAGCGGTTGTATGGCACGTCTTGTTAGGCTTCTTCATTCTCTTGGGGGATAGGATCGGGAAGCTGGGGGTTCACGTGTTCCCAGAACTGCTCAAAAAGATCTTATCAAAGGATGCTTCCAAGCCGTCTGGAAGGGGGTCATCTTCGCCCAATGTTGCCGCATGCTGAAAAAGCTCCATTGCGGTGTCGTCCCCCGGGGTGCTGATCTGAAACTCTGCGAACAGGTTGCGGAGTCCTGGCCGCCGCCGCCTCGTCACCAAAAAAAGCTCCGATGGCGTCGCAGGTGTATCGCTCACCGCCGGCTTGCTGAATCGCACCGAGTTCCTGCCAACGCATCGAGCCGTCATGGAGAACGGTAATCATGAACTCTCTGTCACCGACTTCAATCGACCAGTTGTAGAGGTAGGGCTCGTTGCTAAACATGTGGAAAAGGTGATGAGGGAAAGGATTGATGATGGAACGTTCAAATCACTTGGTGCTCTTGCGCGGGAACTGGGTGTGAATCGCTGTTTGGTGGTTCGGACTTTGCTGCGGATCTCTTCATCTCTGCCTAACGTATAGGCCATGCGCGGCGGGGTGGGAAGCTCGAATTCAAACTGGAGCGTTGCCCGCCGTCGTATGAGCCGGCTTGTTCTGCAGGGTTTTGATTGGTTGGTTCAGCCGCTGATTGACTGCAGGTAAAGGGAAGCGGATATGCCGCAACATATCCCGATCAAGAAGCCGAACTTTCGATGGTTCCGAGTCGCAAACAGAGATGCGGTAAATGCAACAAGCGAAGCAATGAGGACAACATGCCCTAACTCAACCATCAATCCATACAAGTAGACGAGACCACCAAAACTCAACATCCAGATGATCAAGCAAACCACGCAGAGAGCGGACGCAACCAGAGCGCCTGTCATCCGGTTTCTGAGGTCGACATTTTCCATGAGAGTTTTTGCAGAACGGAAGAGTTAAGCAGCGAAGGCGGAGGTTGGCTAGGAATTATCCAGAGAACGCACTACCGCCTTTGTCTGCTTCAACGGTCTGTTAGGGAGTGTCCGGACGCGTTGCGCCGGATCATCGGGAGAAAAGCGGAGTGCATTCGAGGCTCGCTCGCCTTCCGGGCGGCGGTGTTCGCCCCAACGAGTTGGACGACGCCGCCGCCCGGAAGGCGAGCGAGCCTCGGATGCATCCGCTGTCGATCTATCAGTTCAACGAACTCCGGCATCTCCCTAACGTCTAGGTGAGGGACCGGCAGCCTGAGCGTCCCTAAATCTCAACCAACCAATCCAATGTCCGAACTACAAACTAACTCGACCGCTATTGCCGGTTCCTCTCTACCGCCTTGTTGTGCATTCTTCATTCGTCGTGCCGTGTCCGATAAGACGATCAACTTCATTGGTCGGAAAAGGAGCGGATCTTACAGCGAAGCGGGTGCGCCCGCTGTCATCATGGTTTGCGGTGTGGAGTGGACAAGCCGTGTCCCTCGCACGCAAACGGAATGCGATCAGACCAACGCATGGGCCGCGAAGATTATCTCGCAGAATACCGAGGCGGCAGCCCAGCCAATCAGTGTCGAACGCCAAGGTGCTCCGCGATCCTTGACCAGCGTGCCGGTGGCCAGTGGGGCCGGGCTGGGAGTCTGCGGATGCGGATGGCGAAGCCGGGTCGCTGATGATGGTAATCCCGAATACGGCTGGAGCGAGATTGAGGCCGACTTCGCGAAGCATGTATGTCTGCACAACGGAAGAGTTAAGCAGCGAAGGCGGAGGTTGGCTAGGAATTATCCAGAGAACGCACTACCGCCTTTGTCTGCTTCAACGGTCTGTTAGGGAGTGTCCGGACGCGTTGCGCCGGATCATCGGGAGAAAAGCGGAGTGCATTCGAGGCTCGCTCGCCTTCCGGGCGGCGGTGTTCGCCCCAACGAGTTGGACGACGCCGCCGCCCGGAAGGCGTCGATTTTACCCTCGGATGCATCCGCTGTCGATCTATCAGTTCAACGAACTCCGGCATCTCCCTAACTAGTTATTTACTGACAGAAGTGAAGATTTTCGTCCAGCCGCTTTATAGATTGCGGAAGTGAAGAATAACGTGCGGAAAAGGCAAGAAATTCAGTGGAGGAATTCGTGAATATTTGGTACTAAATCGACGGTTTTGGAGATTTTTGCGCTGATACGCGTCATATCTTTCAAGAATGGGGTTGTCAAAAACCTTCATTTGTGGAGATTTACGCGCGTATAGGCGTGTAAATCTGCAAGAATATTTCATGAAACTGGAAGATCGAATACGGGAGATCATGAGGTTCAAGCACTACAGCTTGAGAACGGAGGATTCGTATGTGGGTTGGTATCAGCGATTTGTGAGATTCCACGGGATGCGCCATCCAAAGGAGCTGGGGGCCGCAGAGGTGGAGGCGTTCCTGACCGATTTGGCGGTGACGAGGAGGGTGGTGGCTGCGACGCAGAATCAGGCGCTCAATGCGTTGGTTTTCCTGTTCAAGGATGTGCTGGAGAAGCCGTTCGAGGGGGTGGACGCGATGCGGGCCAAGGAGTCCAAGCGGCTTCCGGTGGTGCTCTCGGTGGAGGAGATGCGGAAGATGTTGATGGTGATGACGGGTGAGGAAGCGGTGATGGGGAAGCTGCTGTACGGGTGCGGGCTGCGGGTGCTGGAATGCATGCGGCTGCGGGTAAAGGACGTGGATTTGTCGGGGGGAAAGGTGGAGGTCCGCGGGGGCAAGAATGACAAGGACCGGGTGCTCACGCTGCCGAAGAGTTTGGTGGGCTTGCTGGAGGCGCAGTTGCAGCGCTGCCGGGTGATTTATGAAAAGGACCGGGAAGCGGGGGTGGCGGGGGTGTATTTGCCGGGAGCTTACGATGTGAAGAGCCCGACAGCGGGTGAGAGCTGGCCGTGGTTCTGGTTGTTTCCATCCGGGAGTCTTTCGGCGGATCCGCGGGCTGGGGGTCTGGAGCGGCGGCATCACGCGCATGAGGCGCGGGTGGGCCGTGCGCTGTCTCTGGCGGTGAAGGACGCGGGACTGGAGAAGAAGGTGACGGCCCACACGTTGCGCCATTCGTTCGCGACGCATCTAGTTTTGCGCGGGGTGGACATCCGCAGTGTGCAGGAACTGCTGGGGCACTCGGACATCCGGACGACGATGATTTACATCCAACTGGCGCGGGCGATGCGGGGGGAGATCTCGAGCCCGTTGGATGATTTGTGATTTTTGCTTTGGGCCTTCTTCTTGCGCCTCACCCTTGCAGGGCACGGCACGTTGGTGCCTGTTCAATCGTCCTACAGGCCTTCGGGCGATTTGTTGATTTTGGATTTGAAGGGCGAAGAGGATGGGGGCGAATCATCTCATCCGAGGACCTTGGTCATCAGCTTGGCGGGTTCCACGCCGATGAGCTTTTGTGAGAGGCCGCGGTAGGGGTAGGTGAGGCGGTTGTGGTCGATGCCGAGCTGGTTGAGCATGGTGGCGTGGAGGTCGCGGATGTGGACAGGGTCCTCGGTGATGTTCTAGCAGAAGTCGTCGGTCTCGCCGTGGCGCAGCCGCCCTTGACGCCGCCACCGGCCATCCAGATGGAGAAGCAGCGGCCGTGGTGGTCGCGGCCGGCGACGGGCGATCCCAGGGCTCCCTGGGAGTAGACGGTGCGGCCGAACTCGCCGCCCCAGATGACGAGCGTGTCTTCGAGCAGGCCGCGCTGCTTGAGATCGAGGATGAGCGCGGCGGAGGGCTGGTCGGTGTCGCGGCACTGGTTGGGGAGTTGCTTGGTGATGGCGATGTGCTGGTCCCAGCCGCGGTGGAAGAGCTGGATGAAGCGGACGCCGCGCTCGGCGAGGCGGCGGGCGAGCAGGCAGTTGGCGGCGTAGGTGCCGGGCTTGCGGGATTCCGGTCCGTAGAGTTCGAAGGTGGCGGCGGATTCGTCGCGATAGGTCGGTGAGCTCGGGCACGGAGGCCTGCATGCGGAACGCCATTTCGTAGGCATGGATGCGGGCGACGGTTTCGGGATCGCCGACTTCCTCGGCGAAGTTGTGGTTGAGCTTGGCGAGATCGTCGAGCTGCGCGCGGCGCTGTTCGCGGCTGACGCCGGGCGGATTGTCCAGATAGAGCACGGGATCGCCGCCGGCGCGGAGGACGACGCCCTGATGCTGGGAGGGCAGGAAGCCGCTGCCCCACAGCCGCGAGAAGATCGGTTGGCCCGGCTTCTTGCCGGTGCCCTGCGAGATGCAGCACCATGAAGGCGGGAAGGTTCTCGTTTTCGCGTGCCGAGGCCGTAGCTGACCCATGCGCCGGCGGAGGCGTTGCCGAGCTGCATGGAGCCGGTGTTGATGAGCGTGATGGCGGGATCGTGGTTGATCGCCTCGGTGTGCATCGATCGGACGACGCAGATTTCGTCGGCGATTTTCTGGGTGTAGGGGAGGAGGTCGGAAATCCAGACGTCGGACGGACCGCAGAGCTTGCCGGGTAAGATGGGCTGGACGACGGGAAATTTCGACTGTCCCGCGGTCATGCCGGTGACCCGCTGGTCGCCGCGGACGGAGTTGGGAAGATCGGTGCCGTGGAGCTTGGTTAGAATGTCCTTGCCGTCGAAGAGATCGACGTGGGACGGGCCGCCGGATTGGAACAGATAGATCACGCGCTTCGCCTTCGGGGCGATGGTGCGGAAGGCGTCCATGTTTGCCTCGTCGGGTTGTCCGCCGCGGGCGAGCTTGGCCAGCGAGGTCATGAGCATGGAGGAAAGCGCGACGTGTCCGAGACCGTTGGCGGATTTTCCAAGGAAGGCGCGGCGGGAGAAAACGAGTGGTGACATGAAGATGACAGGTTGCGATCAGCGCCGGGTGATGGTTTCAGACAGGTTGAGAAGGGTGGAGGCGAGCTGGGTCCATGCGGCCTGCTCGGGAACCGGGAATTTGGTGTTTTCCGCGAGCTCGCCGGTGGCTAACAGCTCGTCGGCGGCTGGCGGTTCCGCGAGGTAGCGTTTGCGCTCTCGGGCGAGGGAGTGTTCGAGGATTTCCAACTCTCCCGGGTTGGGCGGACGCGAGGTCACGATTTCGAAGGCAGCGGTCAGGCGTTCGCGATCTCCCGGGTAGGAAGTTTCCAGAAGTCTAACGGCAAGGGCGCGGGAGGCCTCGACGAATTGCGGGTCGTTGAGCGTGACGAGCGCCTGGAGCGGTGTGTTGGTGGGGAGGCGGCCGATGGAGCAGATCTCGCGGTTGGGAGCGTCAAAAACCGATAGATTGGCGGGCGGAAGGGTGCGTTTCCAGTAGGTGTAGAGCGAGCGGCGGTGAAGCTTTTCCCCGTGGTCCTGGATGAAGGTCTGCGAGGTGGCCGGGCTCGAGCCGTAGTGGGAGACCTGCCGCCAGAGGTCGCCGGGCTGATAGGGACGGACGCTGGGGCCGCCTAACCGCTCGACGAGGAGTCCGGAAACGGCGAGGGCCTGGTCGCGGACTTGTTCGGCGGAGAGCCGGAAGCGTGGACCCCGTGCGAGAAATTCATTTCGCGGGTCGCGGGAAAGCAGCTCGGGCGAGGTGTCCGACGACTGGCGATAGGTGCGCGAGGTGAGGATGAGCTTGATCAGTCGCTTGCGGTTCCACCCGTTTTCGCGGAAATCGACGGCCAGCCAGTCGAGGAGTTCGGGGTGGCGACGGCCATTGTCCCTGCGACCCGAGGTCGGCGGATGAGGCGGACAGGCCACGGCCGAAGAAGTGCTCCCAGAGGCGGTTGACGGCGACGCGGGAGACGAGCGGGTTGTCGGCGCGGGTCATCCAGCGGGCGAGGTCCAGGCGGTTGGCGGGGCGCTCGCGGAAGGTGCCGGTTTCAGGGTCGAAGGACGGATCACTTGATAGAGGCGGCAGGACTTTGGGGCTTCCCGGGGTGACCTCGTCCATGGGGGAGGAATAGACGCCGCGGTTGAGGATGTGGGTGACACGGGGCTTTTTGGACGTGTTCATCACGAGCACCGAGTGCTTTTCGGTGAGCATGGAGAGGCGCTCCTCGAGGTTGGCGATCTGGCTGCGGGCGAGGGCCTTTTCGGGGGTGACCTTGTGGAAATAGTCGCGAAGCTCGGTGTCCTGCTCCGGGGTGCGCGTGGCGGGATCGGCGAGGAGCAGGGCGGTGATATTCGCGGGGTGCGGTGAGCCGTCGTCATTTCCCGAAAGCGCGAACAACTGGAAGCGGGCGGGCGAGGTGCCTTTGCCGTAGTTGAAGAGGATTTCGGTCGTGATGTAGGGCGTGGCGCTCGGCTGGATCGGGTTGGCGAAGGTCAGCGTGAGGTTTTGCGGCTCGCCGGTGCCGGTGGGTGGCGCCCAGCAGACGAGGGGGTCCGTATTGAGGACGATTGGTGACCTCGAAGCCGGGTTGTGATCCGCTGGCGCTCAGTCGGGCGATCGGGCAGGGCGGCATTGAGATCGACATTTCCCGCCGGGAAGGTGGAGACCGAGGTGGTCACGGTGCTGAGCATGAAATTTCCGTCGAGATCCTTCGCCTTGCCGAATCCGAGCTTGCCTTTCGATGCATCGGACGGTGAAAAGACGATGCGAAGTCCGCGGATGGTCGGGCCGCCGAGAGGGAGCTTGGCGAGGACGTTGTAGGCGGAGTAGTCGCCGCCGGCGATGGTGACGGAGTGGTCTGGCTGGATCTTGATGCGGTCCGGGCTGCCGTTCGGCGAGGTGGCGCTGACGACTTCCAGCGGGGTGAGGACGAGGTCGCGTCCGCATTCGGCGAGATCGGCGCGCTGGGCGGCTCTGCCATTTTTCGAATGCCTCGGGGATGGGTGCGGCGAAATCCCGGCGGGCTGCGTCGAGCTCAGCGCGGACCGTTTCAGCCTCGCCGGGTGATGCGAGGCAGGAGGCGGCATTGATGGCGGGTGCGGCATTGACGCCCGCGTTGCCGTCGAGGCCCTGGTCGCCGACGGTGTTGAAAAAGGCGTAGAAGCGGTAGTAATCGCGCTGGGTAACGGGATCGTATTTGTGGTCGTGGCACTGGGCGCAGCCGAGGGTCAGGCCGAGGAAAGTCTCGGAAGTCGTCTTGACGCGGTCCGCGACGTAGTTGACGAGGTTTTCCTCGGGGATGGTTCCGCCCTCGTGGGTGATGGCGTGGTTGCGGCTGAATCCGGTGGCGACAATTTGTTGCTCGGTGGCGTCAGGGA
Source organism: uncultured Verrucomicrobiae bacterium (assembly GCA_963810445.1). Classification (GTDB taxonomy): domain Bacteria; phylum Verrucomicrobiota; class Verrucomicrobiia; order Verrucomicrobiales; family Akkermansiaceae; genus Luteolibacter. The sequence goes on from CAWENZ010000025.1 coordinate 11,501, forward strand.
GCAGATCGCCGGCGATTTGGTCGGTGAGGAATTGGTCGTAAGGCTGGTTGCTGTTGAACGAGTTGATCACCCAGTCGCGCCAGATCCATTGGTCACGGCCACCGTCGATCGAGTAGCCGTTGGTGTCCGCATAACGGGAGGCATCCAACCACGAGACCGCGAAATTCTCGCCAAAACGCGGCGACGCAAGCAGCCGGTCTATCATTTTCTCATAAGCCACAGGGGTGGTGTCCTCGGCAAACGTGCGGATTTCTTCCGGCGTCGGAGGAAGTCCGGTAAGATCGAAACAGGCCCTGCGGATCAGCGTGGACTTGTCCGCCTCGGGGGAAAACGAGAGATTTTCCGCCTTCAGCTTGGCCGCGACGAAATGATCAATCGGGTTTGGCGGGGCGTCCGCGACATCCGGCACCGGAGCTTTCACCGGAGCTTGGAATGCCCAATGACCCTCGTATTTCGCGCCTTCCTTGATCCAGCGGGTGATCTTTTCCGCATCCTCGGAAGTGAATTTCAAATGGGAATCCGGCGGCGGCATGACCATTTCCGGGTCCTTGCTGTTGATGTGCTGCACCACTGGGGACGCCTGCGGGTCGCCGGGGACGATGGCCGGCTTTTCAGACTCACCGCCCTTGAGAGCGAGCTCACGGCTGTCGAGGCGCAGCTCGCCTTTCACCGCCGCCGCATCGGGACCGTGGCAGGTGAAACAGGTGCGCGAGAGGATGGGCCGGATGTCGCGATTGAAGGCCAGGGGTTCGACCGCCCCGAGAGGGAGAGTTGAAAATACGAGGCCGGTGAGGGTGCGGGATGTCATCACAGGTTGGAGCTTACGTCTTCAACAAGGTCGCTCTTTCCCTGCGGCGGGCAAGGCCGCGGTTAAGCGCCTTTCCTGTTCCGCACCGCCACCAAGGTGTAAACAATCGTGCCTAACAAAATCCCGGTTCCCAGCACGGCCCAGAATCCCGGTTTGTCGTAGAGGTCCTCCGGCGGACTCATGCCGAAGACGGCGACCAGCGTGGCGAGCGGGAAAAAGAACGCGGCGAGGCGGTTGAGACGACGGGCTTCCTGGTTCGCGATATCCGCGGCGATCGCCTGCTGGTTGGCGGACTCCGCGATGGTGAAATCCATGCCCGCCTTCGCGTCGTTGGCGATGAGTTCGATGCCACGGTCGAGATCGGCGGATTGGTCGCGCAGGGTGATGATGCGGGTGTCGTCCGGAAGTGCCTGCCGGAGGGCTTGCATGGCATCGAGCATGTGGCGGGTCGCGCGCTGCAAGGGGTGGATGCGTCGCATGATCTCGAAATACTGGCGTGGTGTTTTCGCGGCTTCCACCTCCTCGTCGAGCTGATGGATCGCGGTGCGGTAGGAAGTGATGTGTCCCTCCAGTCCGGAAAGCCCGCCGCTAACAGGTGAGCTTTTCCACTCGGCCTCCGCGTTTCGCCAGAAAACCACGGCGGTCCGCACCTCGTCGTCCTCCGTCCGAGGCACCTGGTGGAGCAGCAGCAGCAAGTGGCCGCTTTCATTCATGAGACGCTGGCGACCGACCGATTCACCCAAGCGCTTGCGGATGGCTTCCGGCAGCTCCCAGGTCTTCGGAATGTAACTGGCTTTTTCCATGGGCCTAGCAGCGCATTTTTCCAAGCAAGGGGCAAGCGAACTCGACCACTCAACAGCCGGCGGCCGATGATTCGATCGAATCCCCGGAAATCCGGAAAATAAGTTTTTTCATAAAATTTGGAAATGGTGATTTCAAACTGCGATTGGAGTAGGGATGACAAGCTTCACCCAGTCCCCGAAACACTCGCAACCTGCTCCGGGGGGAGCACGGTCGAGCCGGGTCCGGGCGGAGCGGAACTCATCAGCATGCGGGCGTCCTGCTCAGAAAATCGAAACCAACGGGCTGCTTGAGCCACTTCCTGCCGGGGGGCATGAAACCACTCGCCGTCCAACCGGAATCGATTTCAGGACCTCGCATCGAAACGGAAAGACCGTTGCTCGCCGGGGGGCGAGCCGGTCTGCCCGTATCACTTTCCGGAAGAGTTCATTGGAATTCATTCTGACTGGAGAGCGGACGCCGGGGGGCAGCCGCTTTCCAGGAGATTTCCTGTGCGATTGATCCCTGCAAAATACCAGGCCGGAAACCGCTAGACCCGGGGGGGATCGGGCGGTTCTCCGGCCTGGATTTTTTTTGACCGGGCCGGTTTTCTATCAGCCCTGTGTCCGTTCACATCCGGAAATCCTCGCCGAGATAGTGCTTGCGGGCGATCGGGTCGTCCACGAGTTCGTCCGATGCTCCTTCGAGGATGACGCGTCCGTCGTGAATGAGGAAGGCGCGGTCGGTGATGCTCAGGGTCTCGCGGACCGAGTGATCGGTGATGAGAATGGCGAGTCCGTCGCGGTCGCGAAGTTCGCGGACGATGCGCTGGATGTCCTCCACGGCGATGGGGTCGATGCCGGCGAAGGGCTCGTCGAGCATGAGCAGCGTCGGGTCCGAGCAGAGCGAGCGGGCGATCGCGAGACGCCGCTTCTCTCCGCCGGAAAGGGTGATGGCGAGGGATTTCGAGAGCTTGGTGATGCCGAAACGGTCCAGCAACTCGTGGGCGCGGGCGTGGCGGTCGGCGCGGTTGAGGCCGGGCCGGGTCTCGAGGATGGCGAGCAGGTTGTCGAGGACCGAGAGCTTGCGGAAGATGGATTCCTCCTGCGGCAGATAGCCGAGGCCGAGCCTGGCGCGGCGGTGCATCGGCATGCGCGACATGTCATGGCCGTTGAAACAGACGGATCCGCCATCGGCGGGGATCAGCCCGGCGATCATGTAGAACGACGTGGTCTTCCCGGCTCCGTTAGGCCCTAACAGTCCAACGATCTCGCGGGGCTGGACCGTGATGGAAACGCCATCCACGACCGCGCGGCCGCTGTAGGTTTTCCTCAGGCCCTTGGCGAAAAGGACGGCGGTTTCTGCATTGGAACAGGTCGAACCGGGGGAATGGGTCAGTGACATGGAAAAGGTGCGCTCAGTTGGCGATGGGTTTTGTGGGACTGGCTGCTTCCCATCCGCCACCGGAAGTGTTGAACTTGCTCTCGTTCGGATAGATCATCAGCAGATTGTCGGACTTTGTCGCCCTGAGATATTGCGGCCCCTTGCGGACCCATGGAAATCCACCCTTGATCACAATCTCGTCCGTCTTCACGTTGTAGGTGAAGATGGCACCGCTGGCCTGGATCGGTGGTTCACCGTTGACGGGTTTCTGGTCGATGCGGATCGCACCGGTGGCGACCACCCGCTCGGGATTGCCGATGTTCTTTCCGATGCTCCCGCCGAAGCCGCCTTTGTCCTTGTCGGATTTATCGTCCTTCTTCGCGTCCTTCTTTGCGTCCGCGGCACCGGCAGGTTTCTTTTCGAAAAACACTTTAAGCTCATCGATGCGTCCGGACATGTCGAACTGCGGGTTCCTCACCTTCACGTTTTTCATGAAGACCATCACGCCTTCCTCGGGATCGAAATAGATGTCGCCATCGCAGGTCACGACCGTGTCGTTCGCGCCGGGGGTGACTTCGAGCGGCTTCGGTTCGTCCTTCACCTCGTCCGGCTTGACGGCGGGGAGCTTGGCCTGGACAAGAAATGCGGCGGCGGCTTGGGACGCGGTGGCGGCATCGGCGAGGTCCGCGTCGAGAGTGGTGTTGGCCTTGACGGCGGAAGCCTCGACCATCGGTGCGCGGCTCGTGGCATCGGCCTGCATCGCGTCGAGCTGGGCTTGGGTGATGGCTGGAGGCGGTGCGGCTAACAGGGACTGGGTCATCAGCGACATGCCGACAAATGCCATGGCACGGAGGGGGGATTCTGGAGTGTTCATGGTCGTTTTCAAGGGGCGGTGGATGATGGTCGTGGCCGGGCCTAGCAGGACTCCCTTGCCCTTGGCGTAGTCGTAGTAAATTCCGCTGCCGTCGGCGCTCAATCCGTCGATCCTGATTTCCACCGGTTCGCGGGTCGTCAGGATGCTCTTGGATTGATCCACCATGGCACTGGTCATGTCCACCCTGCCACGCGGGGTGTTGTCGGCATTGAAGAACTCGATGGTGACGCGCTTGCCCTCGACCTGGTCGGCGTTGAGCAGCGTCATCACCTCGGCCTTGAGGACGCTGGTCAGTTGATGGGCAGCTCCGTAACTGGGGAACATGACGTCCTTCAGCTCGCTGCCCGCGGGAAGCATGGAGAGGGCGGGGATCTTTCTAACCGGCTCGGGCGCGGCAGTCGTTTCCCCGGCCATGGAAAGGGCGGGGAAAGCGATGGCGAGAGTTGCTAGAAAGCGGTGCACGGTCCGGGCGCTCAGTGGGAGGCGTGATGAATGGCGATCAGTCTGACGAGGAGATCCTCGATGAATTCAAGCGGAATTTGGTTAGGTCCGTCGGAAACGGCGTTTGCGGGATCCGAGTGGACTTCCATGAAGAGGCCCTCGAGTCCGGTCGCCACGGCGGCGCGGGCAAGGACGGGGGCGAGTTCTCCATCACCACCGGTGGCTCCGCCGAGACCGCCGGGACGCTGAACCGAGTGCGTGGCATCGAAAATGACGGGCAGGCCTTCCTTCCGCATCCAGTAGAGCGAGCGCATGTCCACGACGAGGTTGTTGTAGCCGAAGGTGGTGCCGCGCTCGGTGATGAGGAAGCGTTCGCAACCGAAGGCGCGCATTTTCCCGGCGATGTTGACGGTGTCGAGCGGGGCGAGGAACTGGCCTTTTTTGACGTTCACCGCGCGGCCGGTCTTGGCGGCGGCCTCGAGCAAGTCGGTCTGGCGGCAGAGGAACGCGGGGATTTGCAGGAGATCGACGTGTTCGGCGGCGATTTCCGCCTGCTCCGCGGTGTGGATGTCGGTGGTGACGGGGACGCCGAGTTCCTTGCCGATTTCACCGAGGATGCGGCAGCCTTCGCGCACGCCGGGGCCGCGGAAGGCATCGACGGAAGTGCGGTTCGCCTTGTCGAAGGAAGCCTTGAAAATGAAATGGATGCCGGTGCGGTCGGCGATTTCCTTGAGCGAGCGGGCCATTTCCCAGGCGAATTTTTCCGACTCCAGCGAGCACGGGCCGAGGATGAAAAAGGGGACCGGTCCGCCGACGGGGACATGGCCGATGTTGAAGGGGTCGAATGTCATGGGTGTGAAAATGGATCAAGGCTTGGCGGACGCAAGCGCGGCTTGGAAGAGCGGGCGCAGGTTGTCGAGCGCGGTGGCGAGGAGTTTCTCCTCGGAAGCTGTGAGATTTCCACGGGTTTTGGAAGCGAGCATTTCGAGCGAATCGATGACGGATTTCGCGGCGCGGAGGTTGACTTGCTTTTCACCGCTGTGGGGATTCGGAATCTGGCCGAGGAAAAGCCCGGCATTCTGGGCCTGAAGGATGATGAACTCGTTGAACCGTGGATCGGCTTCGGGCGCGGATGGCATGGCGGGAGAGTCAGGATTCCGGGCGGATTATACAAGTGGGAAGACAGTCTGGAAAATTGCAGGGGACGGATCGTCGAGTGGCAGGTGAAGCGGGCGGTTCCAGCCAACCCGTTTCGCCGGTTTGAAATCCCTTGATTCCTCCTCGTCTTTTGCCTTGCAGGGATGAGCGCCAAAGCTAATCTCGCCAGTAACTGGCCTTTCCTGATCGCCGGTCTTCAATAAAACCAATTCACAGAAATCATGAAACTTGCCTTCATTGCCGCCGCTGCCGCTCTATTCGCCGCCTCCTGCTGCCCGAGTGCCGCTCCTGCTCCGAGCCAGCCGGCTTATGTGGCTCCGTCCAAATGATCCTCTCGTCCCGATCTCCTGATTGGAGTCCGGGACAACCCAACTTCTATAAAATCTTTCGCTTTATTCCCATGATCCGAATTCTCACCGCCATCGCCGCCTCCGCCATCGCCCTCCTTTCCGCATCCTGTGGATGCTGCACCGGAGAACCCAAAGCACCAGGCCTCCGCCCGCTTCCACAATTCCAGGAAATCCAGACGGCTCCTCAAGTCGAATACACCAAGTAATCCCGAGCTTCGAAGCCCTTCTTTCAAAATTTCAAACGCTCCTTCCCTCGTGGGGGGAGCGTTTTTTTTGTACCGAATCGCATAAATTCCTTTCTAACCCGGTGAGGCTTTGTCATTGCCTAAGGAGTCCTCCAGCCATGAAGCACACTCACTCAACAGAGACGCAGACCAAGTTCAGCGGAGGGATGCGTCACTATCACCGATCCGGAGCCCAAGCCAAGCGGTCATGGGACGACTGGGTGGAAGGAACGACGGCAAAGCCCAAGGGCAATGTGAATTGGCTCAAGATCGTCGGGATCGTGGGCGGCGTGCTCGCCCTCGGTGGCATCATCACCGGCCTGGTGATTGAAATGAGCTGACGGTCGTCCGGACCGTTCTTTCGGCAGGAGCCGAAGATGTGGCTTTGACATTCCGGGTCCGCATGGCCAATTTCCCGCCCCGC
>CAWENZ010000026.1:0-117966 GCA_963810445.1 uncultured Verrucomicrobiae bacterium
GTAAAGTAGCGCATCGTTTATGATGAGGTAACGAGTCCCTGTTTCGATGGGCCATTACAATGAGGTCCTCGCTCAGCGGGTCTGCACCAGCACCATCGGCCCCACCACTCTGACGGATAACTCATCATGACAGGCGAACGCGAATTCGATCTCATTGTTAATGGCGCCGCCAGTTTTGTCGGGCGATTGCTTACGCGCTACCTCGTGGAGCGCCACGGCACCGCCGGCACGCTTAGATGGGCGCTGGCCGGCCGCAACGAGGCAGGCATTGACGCCATCGCGGAGGAATTCGGCGCGCAGGCGCTGCCAAAAATCATAGCCGATGCAACGGACGCCGACGCCATGAGCGCCATGGCGGCGCGCACGCGCGTCGTCGTCAGCACGGTAGGCCCCTACGCCCTGTATGGCTCTGACCTGGTTGCAGCCTGTGCAGGGCAGGGCACCGACTACTGCGATCTCACCGGTGAACCGCAGTGGATGCGACGCATGATTGATGCCCACGAGGCCGAGGCGATCAAGACCGGCGCACGCATTGTGCACAATTGTGGTTTCGACTCGATCCCGTCCGATCTCGGCGTCTGGTTTACGCAGCAACAGGCGCATGCAGAATTCGGCGAGTACTGCACGCAGATAAAGGGTCGTGTAAAGGCAATGCGCGGTGGTGCCAGCGGCGGCACGGTGGCGAGTCTGATCAACGTCATGACCCAGATAAAGGATGATCCTGAGCTGCGCAAACTCATGCAGAACCCCTACGCTGTATGCCCAAAAAACGCGCGCCGCGGCGTGCGCCAGGCGAATGTCGGCAAACCGGTCTACGACAAAGATGCTCAGTCGTGGCTCGCGCCCTTCGTCATGGCCGGCATCAACACCAAGGTCGTGCATCGCAGCCATGCTCTGCAGGGACATCCCTGGGGAAAGGACTTCCGCTACGACGAAGCGATGTTAATGGGTGACAAGGCCAGGGTGCGCTGCGTGCAGGTGGGTACAACCGCCGGTCTGGGGACGTTTATGGCGCTGGTAGCACTTGGCCCGACCCGCAGCCTGCTACAGAAGTTCGTGTTGCCCAAACCGGGCGAAGGCCCTACCCCGAGCGAGCAGGATAAGGGCTTCTTCGACCTGCGGTTCTTTGGCCAAACCGCCAGCGGCAAGACGCTGGTAACCAAGGTTACCGGCGATCGCGATCCTGGCTATGGATCCACCGCGAAGATGTTGGGCGAAGCAGCCATGTGTCTTGTAAGAGACAAATACCAGACGGGCAGCGAAGGCGGTTTCCCCACGCCCAGCGTCGCCATGAACGGTACACTGCTCAGCGCCTGGTCGAGCATGCCGGGCTCAAATTCGAGCGCGTATAAAAATAGTCTCCAAAAAGGGGTCGGATTTATTTTTCGGCAAACGCACTCAAAGTGGTGAACAAGAGACGCAGTAGCCACCTTAAGCGACATCTCTTAGCAATGAGCGAGACGCTGGATATCTTTACCTTCAATGATGCAGGTACCCGCGGCATCCGACAGATCGAATTCTATCATTGCATCAGCCACGCTCTGGGCATCCACAGCGCGGTATCGCGCCAGGCTACCGAGCATCAGAGGATTAAAAAGGCGCGCTGCGTGTTGCCCCAACTGTTCTGCCATTCTCAAGTTGTCGCGTGCTCCCAGCAGCAGTGACGGGCGCAGGATGCCCAGTCGATTGAACCCCAGGCTGGCGACAGCCTCTTCCATTTCACCTTTGGTGCGCAGATAGAAATTGCCGAGTCGGCCCGGGCACCCACCGAAGACACGACAACAAGAGTATCGGTGCCATTCTCAAACGCCCGCCTGGCCAGAGTCACCACAAGTTCGAAGTCAATGGCGCGAAATGCAGCCTGCGGATCCGGCTTGCTTTATCGGTGTACCCAGACAGCAGAACAACACATTGGCATGCGGCACCGCGATGTGGTTGCCGGTCGCCCGAGAAATCGACCACATGATGCGACACACGTGCATGGCGAAAGTCCGGCGCGCGGCGACCAAGCGTGGCGATGGCTTCATAACTGTCACGTTGGGTGCCAAACTCTTATCGGTTTCATAGACGGCAGCACTCAAAAACGACCCAAGTGTAATCAAACCCATATATCTATCCCTGAACAGAATCTGTATTTCGTACAATGGACGGAACACTGTGACAACTGTCTTGTAAAAATAAGATGATTTGTAAATTTTGAGACAGTGATGTTGACATCGAGTCCTCCGACAATTTTCGGTATTTTCTTGTTCGATAGACAATAGAGGTGTTGTCGGTGTGACTATTATATGACCCGACGAAGAACCTCCAGAATCAACAATATCTTCAGTTATTGCAGATGATAACACCGATTCAATATTATTTCTTGAAGCATGGTGGGCAGCAGCAGTTGCAGCAACATACTCAGGTAGAGTTTCGGGGGAAAATACAATTGCATAGAGAAAGGCAGTGATGCAAAGTATCAATGAAAGCCAAGAAACACTTTCATGATTAAGAAATAAACAAAACGACGGTGCGAAACAAAAACCTGAATAAAAACCAGCCATAATTATGGCAAATGAGGCTGCTCGATACTTTTCCATCGATATATCAGATAGAGCACTGAAAATGATTGCCAGGTATGAAACTACTCCAGTCATACTATTGGCTGTATAATACCACCATGGATTGAGAGTGGAAATGCTTTGCATTAGAACCAAAGCAACCGGTGGACAACAGAAGAGTAGAATAGAAACAAGTAAAAAATTGCGTCGACCCACCACATCACTTTGACTCCCGACCACTGGATTGAATATAAAAATAAAAATATTTTGTACAAAAGACATCCAAGCACTTTCAGTTTGTGCTTCATCTCCTGCATCCAAACATTCTTTTGGCTTTTGACTGTGTTCATAGTAATAACAAGGTTTACCATCATAGTGATGATTCAACCTGGCAATTCGATCACAAATAATGGCGGGCACGATACCGACTGTTGAAGCTACACCAAAAGATAGCAATACAGTGATAAAAAGAGCATGAAGACCACATTTCGACTTGACAAAGGAAGAAATGAAGTCGCAAATGTCACTGCCCATAGTGTTTGTTTTTAGTCGTTGCTCACGAATTCATAGGATGCTGTTTATTAAGTTGTGTGTTGTGTCTTATGTGATGATGTTTGATGTTACTTCTTTATTGTTCTTGTGTTGTTGCAATAAGCGATATTGATTCAAAGTATGTATTTTGATGATGATGATGTTCGATGATGTCGAATGTCGTGTGATGATGTGTCACAGACGCGCACAAAGGCAGAACTTTTCTTTCTCTTCCTGCAAGCCCGTCAGTACTAGTCAGCAGGACGTGACGGGCGCGCGCAGTCAAAGCAATTTTTCCATTATTTTTCACGAGTGTTTTAGGGAGTAGAAATAATCAATCAATATGATTGAAATGTGGCTTCATATATTTTATTTTAAAAGTAATGTAATAACATATTATATTGAATATTTCTAAACAAGTCAAACAAAGCTTTATCGGACATGCAGTCAAAGTAAAACAATTTCATTTCGAAATCTTTGTTTGCTTATTTTGGGTTGATATTTTTGCCAGTGTTAGCGTAACAGAACACGACGGCATAGCAGGTGATTTTTTTTAACGTATTGGAAGAGAACCATCAGTCAACTTAAGAACTGAATCCAATTTTTGTTGTTTGCCCCTTGTCAATAGAAGAAACCTCAGGATCATCTTCGAAAAGGAAGGCTCTATCCTCGTCTAATTCATCCTCCATCTTTTGAGCCCCCAAAACAGGATCAAGATTCGTCGTGGTGTACATAGATTCGTCGACAATAGAGTCTCCATCAGATGTAAAGCCACCCTCTGATACTATGACGGAACTTTGAGCTCTGCTCTCGGAATCACTGTCCCCTTCTAGAATTGCACTCATAGTCTCCGGATCATGTAGGTTATAGGCTGTCGGCAACATGGCAGAGAATGGTGAAATGGAAGGCTGTTTTGAAGATGTATTATTGGTCGAACCTGATAGGGCGGAACCAGGGTCGATTGTTAGTGACCCCTCTTCTGTTCGGTTTCCACGGACTCGAAACATCCCTATCATTAAGGCTACAAAAACAAAGAAGCCCAGAGCTGAGAATGCAGCGACAACTCCCGACGGAACGGATGACTGAGATGTTGGAGTAGCGTCGATCGACTTTGGACTGTCTCCTGTAATACCAGACACCCCTGCGACTTCAGGTCCTAAGTACCAAACTTTAACAATTTCTGGTACGGCAGGAAAATCTGTACGTTGCATCGTACTCTGAACTTGGAATAATAGATCATTCATACCCGCACGATCTTCTACCGTTTCTTCCAAATGGAGCTCCATTGTACCATCATATGTACTACAAAGTCCACCAATGGATGAATTGGAGAAACACACTACATCTTCACGTTTGGTATCTCTCGGCATGTAATCTAAACCGGCAACACCATCCATTAACAGTCGACGGTTACGCAGTTTCCTCGTTGGGTCGTTACATGACATCACTTCTGATACAAGCTGAAGTTCCATTATTCGTACGGCTGCATCCATTTCTTCCTCTGAAAGGCGGGGTTTAAATTCAACAGCGTATAGCCACGTAGCATTGATTGACTTGTCACTTGATACATTTTCACAGTATTCTGAAAATGAGAGGACGTACCAAGAAGAAGAAGGAAAATCAATACACATGAGTTGTTAGATATCATCCGTCAATGACAGACATACTACAACCTTACATCTAGTAGTCGTTACTTACCCGCTGTGATTGATCTATCAACGTCGATGGTCACCCCACCATTTGCTACACCTCCTCCTGTCAACGATTTGGAGGGTTGAGGGGTTACAGAAACCGGAGATACTGTGGGGCTTGGAGTGGGAAATCTATGCACACCAAAAAATGGCGACGGCGACGATAAATTCGTATCATCTCTGCCGGTGAGAGCAGACGGGACGAGCGTGTGTTCCTTTGGGGGTACACTGGAAGGAGATAAAGAAGCGACTGTTTCCGTAGGTTCCACCGTTGGCGTAGTAGAGGATGCTATTTCTGTAGAAGGTGCCTCGGTTTGCGATGATGTTGGCATTTCTGTCGATTCTTCGGTACTATCAACAACGTTAGGTGGTGTCTTGGTTGGCGTCGGAGATGGTCCTTCTTCTATCGATGATTCTTCGGTAGTTTCAACGGAAGCGGAAGGAGTTTCGGATGGGGAGGGTGGATGGGAGTGTGCTCGGTCATCTCGGACAATGCACCCGGTGGCGGCCGGTCCCTGGTCGCGGGTGGCGCTCTGCCGCGCCATGCCCGGCCCGGGCAGGGGCCGGGCATGGCGCCCGGCCCCTGCGGCGCGTCGCCCTACCCCACCGTGAAATCGATGCGCATCCCGCCGGCGCAGTGGCCGGGCAGGGGATCGCTCCCCTTCAACTGCAATCCCTGGAGCCGCAGGCTCCCCAGGGCGGGGGATCGTGTGATCAATCGAGGAATAGCCATCGACCCGGGAAGAGTCGCGATGCTCCCCCACCGCCGGGCTGCGACGGTCCTCGGATACGACGCCTCCGCCGGGCGCTGGAGCGCTGTCCGTCTGGGGCCTCGGATGGCCACGGGGCCGGTGGACAGGCGAAGGACCGGGCTAGCCGATGGCGGCGCCGGGGGCGGCAGTTGTCGCGGGCATGGACCGATGGAAGCACCGGACCCGGACAGGGGGGCCGCGACAACCCCGCCCGCCCGAGCCCCGCCCCACCACGATGGCCGGGGCCCGAACCTCGCGCGCGTTGCCCCAGACCCGTTTGAGCCTCGGACTATGAGCTTCTTGTCGGCAACGGCTCAATACTGGCCCCCGCGCAACGGTTGAAAACTGGGTTCTCGCCGATCCAGCGGGGTTCACGCCCTCGCGCTGAACTGTCAGCCTGGTCTTGCCTCGCTCTCGCGGACACGGGATTTCAAGCCGCGGCACCTGCCCTCTCGTAGTCGACGGGGCTCTGATAGCCGAGGCGTTCCTGAATGCGTGAGGGATTGAAGAACCCCTCGATGTAGTCGAACAGGGCCGAGCGCAGCAGGTCACGGGTCGGCCAGGTGGTGCGGCAATGGATCCAGGCCAGCTCACGCTTGAGGGTGGCCCAGAACGCCTCCACGACGGCATTGTCGAAGCAGTCGCCGGTGGAGCCGAACGATTGGGCGAGCTCCAGATCGGCCAGGCGCTGCGAGAAGGCCAGCGAGGTGTAGGTGCAGCCGCGATCGGAGTGGTGTACGAGGTTCCGGTCGGGCCGGCGGCGCTCGAAGGCCATCAGCAGTGCGTCGATCACCAGATCGGTGTTGGGCGAGGGACCCATCGCCCAGCCGACCACCCGGCGGCTGTGCAGGTCGATCACGGATGCGAGGTGACCGCGCCGTCGCTCAGTCGCTTCGACTGCTCCCCGGGTTCGACCAGTAGGTAGGCGGCAAAGAAACAATTGAGCAGCCGGATACCGAACGGGGGTCGTCAACATTGTAGTCGTCGTCGGCCGCGACCCGCTCGAGAGGGAAGTCGTCGATCTTGCCGGAGAGGGTGATCGGACGGGATGACCTTTCTCGCGAAACCGCGCATGTCGTCCTCGATCACCGGTGGCATCGTGATCCTGACCGTGAAGAGCTTGTCGAGGAAGGCGCGCGCCGTCTGCACCGGGAGCCCGGTCATCCGGTGAGGGGATGCCGGCATACGCGCGCGAGTCAACGTGGCTATCGGCGTTGTCACCGTCCTCGTCCTGGTCGCCCGCCGCGATGCCGATGGTGGCGTCATCAGCACCGGCCGGGCTCTCGTATGGCCGGCCGACTCGATCGCCGCGAGGACGATGTCCTCATCGCATGCGAGAACGAAGATCGGCTCACTTCCCCGGGGCACCGCCTGCAGGGACTTGATCACCCGCAGGGCATCGAGCAAGTCCGGCGGCGCGAGCCGGTCGACGTCATGAACGATCGCCACCGCCAGCTGGCGCTTGCGCTGCTTGCGATGCAGGTCAACCAGCCCCGAGAAGATCAGCTCGACATCGTCAGCCGCCTCGGCTCGAGGCACGCTGTCGGTGCGCAACCCTGGCGTCGGCGAGGACGCCTATCTGGCGCATCGTGCCACGACTGGCCGCGCACAGGACGATGGCAAGCAGAGGCAGGCTGGTGAGTGCGGCCAGGGCGTAGCCGACACCCCCTTGCACGACGACCGCTCCGAGCAGAAAGACGAGCGAGAAGGGTCAGGGCAATCGCAGGCGACGGCGCTCGGGAGCAGCTTGCGCCAGTCATATTTGCCCTCAATCAGCCGGCGGGCGGCGGTGTGGTCCAGGTGGTTCCCGCCCGCGCCGTGGGACTCGCGCAGCTGGCGTGCGAGGTCCTGGACATCGGACGACTGCACTCCACGGCCGACCAGCTCGCCGGCCACCGAGTCGAACGAGATTGCGGGGCACGGGCCTCGCCGGAGTGTTTGTCCGCCGAGACACGCACGACGTCGAAGCCGGTGTCGTTGGCGAACTTGGCCATGACCAGGTTCCCTGTGGACGACTTGCCCTTGCCGAAGCCGGCGAGCAGGCCGATCGTCGCTGGCGGAGTGGCGCGCGTATCGCCTCGACGAGGATGTCCGCCACCGAGGCGTGGTCGAGGTGATCGTCGCCGACCTCGCTAATGGCGCGACCGCGTGAAGGTCGGCCCCTTCGTCACGAACCCCGCCACGCGCGACTGGACGGTCACCGCGAGCGTGTTCGCGACGCTCAACGAGATGTACGGCAACCGCACGATCGTCGGCATCGGGCGCGGCGACTCGGCGGTGCGCGTCACGAACGGCAAGCCGACGACACTCGCGTCGTGCGCGAGGCGATCCACGTCATCCGCGAGCTCGGCAACTCGCGCGCGGTCGAGTACAACGACTGGACCGCGGATCCAGTTGCCGTGGAGCCACGGCAGCGAGCTCGAGGTGTGGGTGGCCGCGTACGGCCCGCTCGCCCTGAAGCTCACGGGCGAGGTCGGCGACGGCTTCATCCTGCAGCTCGCCGACCTCGACATCGCGAAGTGGATGATCGAGACCGTGCGCACGGCGGCCGACAACGCCGGGCGGACCCCATGTCGATCAAATTCTGCGTCGCGGCGCCGATGTACATCGGCGACGACTGGGATCACATGCGCAACCAGACGCGCTGGTTCGGCGGCATGGTCGGCAACCACGTGGCCGACATCGTGGCGAAGCACGGCGAGGGCTCGGAAGTGCCGACGGCGCTCACCGACTACATCGCCGGGCGCCAGGGCTACGACTACAACAGCCACGGCAAGGCCGGCAACGACCACGTCGACTTCGTGCCCGACGAGATCGTCGACCGCTTCTGCGTGCTCGGCACGGCGAAAGACCACATCGAGAAGCTCGAGGCGCTGCGCGACCTCGGCGTCGACCAGTTCGCGGGCTATCTCCAGCACGACAACAAGGAGGAGACGCTGCGGGTCTACGGCGAGCACGTCATCCCGGCGCTCAACGGCAACAAGCAGGCCAAGGTATGACCGACGCCGCCACCCTGCTGGCCCCGCCCCGGCGGCGGCGTGCCGGTCGGGGTGCGCGGCTGCGGGCTGCCGGGTACGGCCTGCTCGGCATCGTGGCGCTCGCCGCGGTGTGGGAGCTCTACAAGTGGCTCGGCCCCATCGACGGCCTCGTCGTCGGCGACATCCGGTGCTGCCACGCACGAGCGACCTCGCGATGCCCCACGTGTGGGAGATGGTCGCGCGGCTGTTCGAGCCCGTCACGCGGGCCGAGGGCGCGCGTGTGCTCTGGCTCGAGATCGTGCTCGCGGCCGGTCTGACGCTCGGCATCGCGGCCGCCGGGTGGGTGGTCGGCGTCGTCGTCGGCATGGCCTTCGCGCTCATCATGCAGCGGTGGATGCTCGCCGAGTCGGCCCTGCTGCCCTGGATCGTGCTCAGCCAGACCGTGCCGCTCATCGCCTTCGCGCCGCTCGTCAAGAGCTGGGGCTCGCGCATCGAGATCGGCGCGTTCGAGTGGCAGGACTGGATGAGCGTCGCCGTGATCGCGAGCTATCTGGCGTTCTTCCCCGTCGCCGTCGGCGCGCTCAAGGGCCTGCAGGCCCCCGACCGCCTGCACCTCGAGCTCATGCACACCTACTCGGCCGGATGGTGGCCGACGATGCTGCACCTGCGGCTGCCCTCAGCCGTTCCGTACCTGCTGCCCGCGCTGCGCCTGGCCGCCGCCAACGCCGTGGTCGGTGCCGTCGTCGCCGAGGTGTCGACGGGCCTGCAGGGCGGCATCGGGCGGCTGGTCATCCAGTACGCCGGCCAAGCCAGCGGCGACCCCGCGAAGGCCTGGGCGCCCATCTTCGGCGCGATCGCCCTCGGGCTCATCGCCGCCGGCTCGGTGGCCCTGCTGGGGCTGCTCGTGAAGGACTACCGCCGCACCGAAGGAGCATCATGACCAACGCGGTCACCGTGACAGGCGTCGACAAGGTCTTCGAGTCGACGAACGGGCGGGTCGTCGCGCTCAGCGAGGTCGACCTGACGGTCGCGCCGGGCGAGTTCGTCTCGCTCATCGGGCCCTCGGGATGCGGCAAGAGCACGCTCCTGCGCCTCATCGCCGACCTCGAGTCGCCGACCGCGGGCACCGTCGAGGTCTTCGGCACGAGCGCCCACCAGGCGCGGCTCGACCAGCGCTACGGCATCGCCTTCCAGCAGGCCGGGCTGCTGCCGTGGCGCACGGTTGCGGCGAACATCGCCCTGCCGCTCGAGCTGAGCGGCATGGCGCGGGCCGAGGCGAGGGCGCGCGTCGACGAGCTCATCGCCCTCGTGGGGCTCGGCGACTTCGGCGACCGCTTCCCCGACCAGCTCTCGGGCGGCATGCAGCAGCGCGTCGCGATCGCCCGCGCTCTCGCCAAGAAGCCCGAGCTGCTGCTCATGGACGAGCCCTTCGGCGCGCTCGACGAGATGACGCGCGAGTACCTGCAGACCGAGCTGCTGCGCATCGCGGCCGAGACCGGGGCCGCGGTCGTCTTCGTCACGCACTCGATCCCCGAGGCGGTGTACCTGAGCGACCGCGTCGTCGTCATGTCGCCGCGGCCGGGCCGCATCGCCCAGGTCGTGCCGATGTCGCTCGGCAGCACGGGCAGCCGCGCCGACGATCTGCGGGAGGACGGCAGCTTCTTCGAGATGATCACCGCCGTGCGCGAGGTGCTGCACGGCGGAGGCGGGGTCGCCGCCGCCCCGCGCGGGGTCGAGAACCGCTGATGACGACCGCGACGCGCACGCGAACGCCCGTCGGCCCTCTGGGTCGCACGGCCAGCCCGGCCGAGCGCGCGATCGCGCCCGTCGTGCTCGGCGTGGTCGTCGTCGGCACGTGGCAGTGCTCGCCGGCAGCGGGCTCGTCGAGGCGTACCTGCTGCCGAGCCCCGCGGCGATCGGCGCCGAGATCGTCGAGTTCTGGCCGTCCATGCTCAGCGCAGGCGCCATCACGGGCCTCAACGCGCTCGTCGGCCTCGTCGCCGGGTCGCTGCTCGGCATCGTCGCGGCCCTCGTCGCCTCGAGCAGCCGACTGATCGATGGGATGCTCGCGCCGATCGTCGCCGCCCTCGCGGTCATCCCGATCGTGGCCCTCGCCCCCGTGCTCAACACGATGTTCGGCGCCGACTCCCAGACCGGGCGGCAGCTCATCGCGACCCTCGCGGCCTTCGTGCCCGTCTTCATCACGACGGCGCGCGGCCTGCGGCAGACGCAACCCGTGCATCGCGAGCTCATGACGAGCTTCGCCGCGACGCCGTGGCAGGTCATGCGCACGATCACGCTGCCGACGGCCGTGCCGTACACCTTCACGGGCATCCGCTTGGCGTCGTCGCTCGCCGTGATCTCGGCGCTCGTCGCCGAGTACTTCGGCGGCCCGCGCGGCGGCCTCGGCGGGCTCATCTCGACCTCGGCGGCCTCGAGCGCCTACCCGCGCGCCTGGGCCTACGTCGTCGCCGCGATCGTGCTGGGGCTGGCGTTCTACCTCGTCACCCTCGCCCTCGAACGTTGGGCCTCACGTCGACGGTGACGTGACATCCCTCACCCGTCCCCGCGCACCATCGGGGCCGACCGGCACCACCTCTGCACCGTCGAGAACACCGAAAGGACACAGCACATGATGAACCGCACGCGTCGCTTCGCGACGTTCAGCGCGATCGGCCTGACCGCCGCGCTCGCGCTCTCCGCCTGCTCCGCTCCCGCCGAGACCGAGGGTGAGGGCTCGGCCGGAGCTCACGCCCATCAAGCTGCAGCTGCAGTGGCTGCCGCAGGGCCAGTTCGCCGGCTACTTCGCCGCGCAAGAGCAGGGCTTCTTCGAAGAGGCCGGCCTCGAGGTCGAGATCATCCCCAGCGGTGGCGACATCGTGCCGCAAGATGCGCTCGCCAACGGCGATGTCGACTACGCGATCGCCTGGGTGCCCAAGGTGCTCGGCTCGATCGAGGCCGGCGCCAACGTCACCAACATCGCGCAGATCTTCCAGCGCTCGGGCACGCTGCAGGTCGCGTGGGCCGACAGCGGCATCGAGTCGGTGGCCGACTTCGAGGGCAAGAAGATCGGTTCGTGGGGCTTCGGCAACGAGTGGGAGATCTTCGCGGCCATGGCCGCTGAGGGCCTCGACTCGAGCACGGTCGAGATCATCACGCAAGACTTCAACATGAACGCCTTCCTGGCGGGCGACATCGACGCGGCCCAGGCGATGACGTACAACGAGTACGCGCAGGTGCTCGAGTCGGTCAACCCCGACACGGGCGAGCTCTACACGGCCGACGACCTCAACGTCATCAGCTACGAGGAGACCGTGGGCGCGATGCTGCAAGACGCGATCTGGGCCGACACCGAGCGCCTCGAGAGCGACACCGAGTACCAGGAGACGACGGTCGCGTTCCTCAAGGCCGTCATCAAGGGCTGGGTCTTCGCGGCCGAGAACCCCGAGGAGGCGGCGCAGATCACGATCGACGCTGGCTCCGGCTGGGGCCCCAGCCACGAGCTGTGGATGGTCAACGAGACCAACAAGCTCATCTGGCCGGCTCCGAACGGCATCGGCTACATCGACGCCGACGCGTTCGCCGCGACCGTTGCCGCCGCGCTGAGCGCCGTCAACGAGACGGGCGCGAGCCTCATCACGGCCGAGCCCCCGGCATCCGCCTTCACGAACGAGTGGATCGAGCGCGCGCTCGCCGAGCTCGCGGAGGAGGGCGTCGACACGACGGGCGAGGGCTTCTCGCCCATCGAGGTCGAGCTCATGGAGGGCGGCAACTAGCCGCTGTTCGGCGATCCACGCTGAGGCGGCGGGATGCTCGCATCGGGCATCCCGCCCCCTCTCAGCCGTCTCTGCCGCACGATGGGCGCCATGACGTTCGACGCCACGCGCGACGCGGGGCTCGCCCGGCTCGCCGACTTCGTCCCCCGTGCCGGCCGTGCCTACGCCGCCGAGCGCAACACCGACCGAGGCCCGCAGGATCGCGCGAACGTGTCGACCCTCTCGCCCTGGGTGCGGCACCGCCTCGTCACCGAGCGCGAGGTCGTCGAGGCCGTGCTGCGAGCGGCACTCGCTCGACGCGGCGGGGAAGTTCGTGCAGGAGGTCTACTGGCGCACGTACTGGAAGGGCTGGCTCGAGCTGCGCCCGAGCGTGTGGGCGCGGTACACCGCGAGCGTGGCGCCGGCGCTCGACGCCCTGAGCGCCGCCGACCGCGCGACCTACGACGCACGCCGATCGCCGGCCGCACGGGAATCGAGGGCTTCGACGACTGGGCGCGCGAGCTCGTCGAGCTCGGCTACCTGCACAACCACGCGCGCATGTGGTTCGCGAGCATCTGGATCTTCACGCTGCGCCTGCCCTGGCAGCTCGGCGCCGACTTCTTCCTGCGCCACCTGCTCGACGGCGACCCGGCCTCGAACACGCTGAGCTGGCGCTGGGTCGCGGGCCTGCAGACCGTCGGCAAGACGTACCTCGCGACGACGCAGAACATCGAGTTCGCGACCGAGGGGCGGTTCCGGCCGACGCGGGCTCGCGACGAGCGCCCCGGCCGTGAGCGACGACGCGCCGCTCCCGACTCCCGGCCCGGCCCCGCGGCCCGAGCCGCTGCCGAGCGGTCGCGTCGCGCTGCTGCTGCACGAGGACGACCTGCACGCCGAGAGCCTCGCAGCCGCTGCTGAGAGCGGCCGGCGCCGAGGTCGTCGCGGTCGCGAGCCCGACGGCGGGGGAGGGGCGGTCGACGCGCGCTCGTCGGATGCGCCCGATCCGACCCCGCTCGTGGCGGGATTCACCGACAGACGCGCTCGCCGACGGCCGCGCGCGGGCCGGCGCGCACTACGGGGTCGAGGCCAGCGCGCTCGACGGGCTCACGGCATCCGCGATTCTGCCGTGGCTGCGCGCCCACGACGCGACGGCGCTCGTGACGCCCTACGCGCCCGTCGGGCCGGTTCGCGACCGCCTCGACGGCCTCGAGCGCGACCTCGCCGCCGAGGGCATCGCCGTCTCGCGCATCCTGCGACCGTGGGATGCCCGCGCGTGGCCGCACGCGACCCGCGGGTTCTTCCCGTTCCGCGAGCGCATCCCCGCTCTTCTGCGCGAGCAGCAGATCGGAGCCGAGCGACGATAATGGGCAGATTCCCGTTCCTTCGACTCAAGGACTGATAGCGATGACCGACACTCTGAACCGGTCGCACACCTCCGCCCCCGACCTCGACCCCGCCGACGGCGTCCGCGCCCACGAGCTCGACCGCGAGTACGTCTTCCACTCGTGGAGCGCGCAGGGGGCCCTCAGCCCTTCGTCGTCGCGAGCGCCGCGGGCTGCGAGGTCTACACCTACGACGGCGAGACCTACCTCGACTTCTCGAGCCAGCTCGTCAACACCAACATCGGCCACTCGCACCCGAAGGTCGTCGAGGCGATCCAGCGCCAGGCCGCCGAGCTCGCGACGGTCGCCCCCTCGCACGCCAACCTCGTGCGCGGCGAGGCCGCGAAGCGCATCGTCGAGAAGGCCGGCCCGGGCTTCAGCAAGGTCTTCTTCACCAACGGCGGCGCCGACGCCATCGAGAACGCCATCCGCATGGCGCGCCTCACCACCCACAAGCACAAGGTGCTCTCGACCTACCGCAGCTACCACGGCAACACGGGCGCGTCGATCGCCGCGACGGGCGACTGGCGGCGCATGCCCAACGAGTACGCCTACGGCCACGTGCACTTCTTCGGCCCGTTCCCGTACCGCAGCGAGTTCTTCTCGCGACGCCGGAGGAGGAGTGCGAGCGCGCCCTGCGGCACCTCGAGCGCACGATCGTCGCCGAGGGCCCCGGCACGATCGCGGCGATCCTGCTCGAGTCGGTGCCCGGCACGGCGGGCATCTTCGCGCCGCCCGCCGGCTACCTCGCGGGCGTGCGCGCGATCTGCGACCAGTACGGCATCGTCTGGATCGCCGACGAGGTCATGGCCGGCTTCGGCCGCACGGGCGACTGGTTCGCGTGGCAGGACGACGCCATCAACCCGAACCGGGCGACCCCCGACCTCATCGCCTTCGCGAAGGGCGTCAACTCGGGCTACGTGCCCGTGGGCGGCGTCGTCATCAGCCCGAGCATCGCCGCGGCCTTCGACGAGCGGGTCTTCCCGGGCGGGCTGACCTACAGCGGGCATCCCCTCGCGATGGCCTCGATCGTCGCCTCGATCGACGCGATGACCGACGAGGGCATCGTCGAGAACGCGAAGATGATCGGCGAGCAGCACCTCGGCCCCGCCCTGCGCGCGCTCGCCGAGAAGCACCCCATGATCGGCGACGTGCGCGGCCTCGGCGTCTTCTGGGCGCTCGACCTCGTCACCGACCGTGCGACGCGCGAGCCCGTCGGCGCCGACGTCATCGGCCGGCTCAAGGCCGAGCTCATGGCGCGCAAGGTGCTGCCCTTCGCAGCCGACAACCGCATCCACGTCGTGCCGCCGTGCATCGTGACTCCCGAGCAAGTCGCAGTCGCCATGCAGGCCTATGACGGCGCTTTCACGGCGGTTGCGCAGAACTAGCGACGTACCGTGTGAACGGCCGCGAGCATCCCGAGCGATCGGGCGAAGGATGCTCGCGGCCGTTCCTCCGCCCCTGAGGCGCACCGCCGCCGCCGGGGGGTCCGCGCGCCGGTAGGATGGAGCGTTATGCCTACCCCGTCGAACCCCTACCGCGTGACCGTGCGCGACCTCATGCACCGCCCCGGCGAGATGCGCGAGAAGCGGCTGACGTTCGCCGTGCCCGAGCAGCTGGGCGCTGCTGCGCTCGTCGTACCGGCGGGCACCGAGCTCGAGCTCGACCTGCGGCTCGAGGGCCTGCACGACGGGATCCTGGTCTCGGGCGAGGTGCGCACGACCGGGTTCGGTGAGTGCGTGCGGTGCCTCGACCCCGTCGTGGTGCCGGTCGAAGTCGAATTCCAAGAGCTTTTCGCGTATTCTCGAGACGAGGCGTACGACTACCAGGTTCACGATGATCATGTCGATGGTGAACCGGTGGTTCGCGACGCCGTGGTGTTGTCGCTCCCGTTCCAACCGGTGTGCCGCGAAGATTGCCCTGGTCTCGACCCCGAGACCGGTGAGCGACTGGCGGAGACCGGCCGCGGGAGCCCCGCGAGGTCATCGATCCTCGGTGGGCGGCGCTCGAGGGCCTGGCCACCGAGAGCTCGGCTGAGGCAGACGACGGCACCGCAGAAACCACGAGCTAGGGCTGCTCGCCCACCCCAGAACCTCACCAGCACGCGCGCGTGCCGGTCTGACAGAGAGAAGAACCACCATGGCTGTTCCCAAGCGGAAGATGTCGCGTTCGAACACGAACTCGCGCCGCTCGCAGTGGAAGGCCTCCGTGCCGACCCTCGTGAAGACCGTCGAGAACGGCAAGGTCGTCTACAGCCTTCCCCACCGCGCCAAGGTGGTCGAAGACTCCGCCGGCACCGCAAGCTTGATGTGAATCCGCGAGGACTGACCCCATTCAAGCCGCCCCAATCATCCGAGTATTCGGTTAGCGCCAATCAGGACTGAAACCATGGACCATTCATGAATCGAATGAATGATTGGCTGACCCTGTTTACTAACCGTTGCGATTGGAAATTACTAGATAGCCTTGATTAATAATCGACAAGCGCCACCGGAACGAATTCCACCGAGCGAGCCCCCCTCGCTTCTAGATGATGCCGGAACCGTTGCGATACAATGTATTGATGATGGTAGTGTTGGGGAAGGTTTCCAATCTGCTCCCAAGTCTTTGCAATATCAAAGGAACCCAGCGTCTCAACCTCTTCTCGCAGGTATTTGAGGATGGGCTGCACGTACCCCGAATCGTCCCAGATCCTCGCCCCTACTTCCAAACCTTCATGAACGTCCTCCCCGTCATTGTCCTGCCTCGGCAGTAGACATGTTGGCATTGTTAGTGTGCTGGTGAGTTGGTAAAGTTGCTTCGTAGCTTTTTCCGGTTGATCAAAGATTGCGGGTTCAAAGTGGATACCCTCGAATCTCTCGAGTTCAAATTGCTCCCGCCCCTTCTCGCTCACGTAGGGAACGATGACGATATCCAACCACCCAAAATCGAGGCTATTTTTGAGGGAGGGGCTCGACTTCAATACAAAACCTTTAGAAATAGTATCTTTCCAAACCGCTATACGCTGGATTCCCTTTACGTTCATCCGTAGATACTCAGACCGGTCGAGGTCTCTCTTGGTAAAATTTCGAATATATTTGAATGCAAAGTGATCTTTACGATCATCTTTTGGAATGATTGTACGGGTTGCTTCTTTGACTCCTGCATCAAGCAGAACCGACCGAACATTATTCAATTGGCTTGAATCCTCCTTCCCTGAAATCTTGCAAGAATAGTATTCATTGTCCTTACTGCCACATAATTCAAACTCGTGACCGAGTTTCTCAAGTTGAGTTTTGATCGCATCATTGTGTGTCTTGAAGAATCCTCGGATACTCAAATTATTGGCATCGCCTATAGATATCGATAGAGTTGCGTCAACGTTGTTCATAAGATTAGTCGGGAATAATTGAAATAATGGAAGGATCCGTTGCATGTTGCCTTAGCCAGTCGCGTGTCACCGGCCACATGTTTGTATTCCTATAAGGCGCCGATTCGTAAAGTTCCTTTACCATGATCAGCATCTCACCCACGCCTATGGTTCCATTATCCAATTTTGAACGAATTGAATTTAGGTTTGCCGCTAAGCCGCCATTCTGAATTGAGCCGCCATGATAAACTGGATCATGACCGAACTTCTCTCGATAGGCTGCGTCATATATTGCATCCGGCTTCCGGCGCAGTGGGATTCCCGGTGCATCGTCGAGAACATTGTCAGCGATTCCCAGACGCTCTGAAAGCCACTTCTCGGCGGTGTGATGAATTTCAAAACCTCCAGAATGTTTGAACCCGCCTGCAGAACTTCTGGTTTTCAATGCCTTCAGCTGCTTATACTGAACGGGGTCAGTGAACGGGGTCATGAACGGGGTCAGTCCTTGGATTTAAATGTTTTCTCATGCTTCTTCAGGAGTTTCAGGCACTTCGTATCCTTTCGTGCGTGGTTGACCAGTTGACTCATGGCCGCAGGGTGACCCATGAACGGGGTCAGTCCTTGGATTTAAATGTTTTCTCATGCTTCTTCAGGAGTTTTAGGCACTTCGTCGTATCCTTTCGTGCGTAGTTGACCAGTTGACTCATGGCCGCAGGGTGACCCATGCACAGCCGCTTGGCCAGCCAATCGTTCCTCACCGAAGTTAGACCCATTACCAGTGCCGCGCAGATCACTTTTCGCGAATCCCCCTTTCGCAACAACGACAACTCCCCCGCACTTTCTGGTAGTCCAAGCTCGCCCCCGAGGATACGAATGATCCGTTCCGCCTCATTCTCGCCATGCGCGCGCACCGCCTCTCCGGCGACATTTCCCTGTTTCCTGATTTTTGCTCCGGCTTTGTCGATCAGTCCCAACAGCTTGTCCTTGAATCCTTCCTCCCCGAGGAACCAACCGCCGCGAATCGCCTCCATCGCCTTCTCCCCGATCCTGCCTCCTTCGCTTTCCGCCCGCGCTTCCAGCCAGGATACATGTACGGGGTCAGTCCTAGAATTTTCAAAAAGCATCATGTTAAATAAGAGCCTTGAACCGTTTCAAACACCCTGCGCTCTACCCACAGAGAGAAAGATGATCGATGGAAGTTCTGGCGGGAAATCTCCATTTCGCAGTCGTTGCGGCACAAGCTGGCAGATTCGCCGCCGGTGTCGTCAATCACAGCACGCCATCCGTTACTCCACACGGACGTTGAGGCGGTAGAACTTGTGAGGTCCGGTGGTGGGCAAGGTGATCTCGACCGACTGGTCGGCGCCAACGAGGTCGATGTGGCCTAACATGGGATTCCACGAGGCGGGATTGGCGAGGTCGGAGGTCTCTTCCACGGTGTATTTGCGCGTGCGACCGGCGTAGCCCGGACCGGTGGTACCGCGGGCCATGAAGGCTAGAGTGAGGTTGTTGCCAACGGCGGGAGCGAGGGACAGTGGCTGCGGGCTGAAATCGAGCGGGTCGGTGCCCAGGGCGTATTCAGCGGAGTTGGTGAAGCCGTCGCCGTCGGCATCCATGCCGTCCGCCGCCAAGCCGGCCGTGATCTGGGCGGGGGAGAAATGAGCCGACCGCCAGTCATCGATCGATTCGGCGGCGATGACCAGGGTGCCGGTTGCGGAACCGGAATAGTTGAGATCATCAATCGTGGCGATCACCGGGTAGCTGCCGATGGCGGTGGGTGCGGTGGTGGAAGCCGTTGTAGGTGAAGTTGACCGATTTTCCGGCTTGGATCGGTGGTGGCGGTCGCGCTTCTGGGCGTGCCGTTGTAGGTTTGCGCGAGATTGCCGAGGGTGAGGGTGGCGGCGGCTTTGGAGATCACGAGCGTGCCGCTTTCGCTGCCGGAATAATTGATGTCGTTGATGGTGCCGATCACGGCGTAGCTGCCAGCGGCGGTGGGCGCGGTGGTGGAACCGTTGTAGGTGAACTCCACCGTTTTTCCGGCGGGATCGGTGACTGCGGTCGCGCTACGTGGCGAGCCGTTGTAGATTTGCGCGAGACTGCCGAGGGTGAGGGTGGCGGCGGCTTTGGAGATCACGAGCGTGCCGCTTTCGCTGCCGGAATAATTGATGTCGTTGATGGTGCCGATCACGGCGTAGCTGCCAGCGGCGGTGGGCGCGGTGGTGGAACCGTTGTAGGTGAAATCCACTGCTTTTCCGGCGGGATCGGTGACTGCGGTCGCGCTACGTGGCAAGCCGTTGTAAGTTTGCGCGAGACTGCCGAGGGTCACGGTGGCGGCGGCTTTGGAGATCACGAGCGTGCCGCTCTCGCTGCCGGAGTAATTGATGTCGTTGATGGTGCCGACCACGGCATAGCTGCCAGCGGCGGTGGGTGCGGTGGTGGAGCCGTTGTAGGTGAAGTTGACCGTTTTTCCGGTTGGATCGGTGACGGCGGTCGCGCTACGTGGCGAGCCGTTGTAGATTTGCGCGAGATTGCCGAGGGTAATGGAAGCGGCGGCGGGTGAGATCGTGCCGCTCAGGTAGTTCTGCAAAGTCACGACGTAGTTGGCGCCGTTGTTGCCGTCATCGATGGTGATAGCCGGGATGATGACCTTGTTGCCGGTTCCCGCGTCGGGCGTCTGGAAGGACTGGGAGAGCGCGGAGGTCGTGTCGCCGACAGCCAGAGATGGCGTGATGCTGGGCGTGCCGGAAGCAGTGGGAGTGCCGTCGTAGGTCTTGCTGGCATTGACCGCAGCAACGGTGACCGGCAGCGCGGAGATGTTGGCTGTAAGGCCGGCAGGCTGCGCGAGAGTGTAATTGCCCGCTTGCGCTCCACTCAAGGTGAGACCGCTAACGGTGATGGCTTTGCTGGTGCCAGCGTGTTTGTCGGCGAATGATCCCGAGGCCGCTCCTCCGAGTGTCAGGGTGTCGCCGGTGTAGGACTTGCCATCGCTTGCGGTGCCGCTGCCTGGCGTTTCGGAAGTGAGAACGGCGGTGCCGGTGAGCGTTGCGGTGCTCGTGCCATTGTAGGGGCGGTTGTTGGCCGTGAGTCCGCTGGTGGTGAGGATTTTCGGCGTGATGGCGACGCTTCCGCTAACGCCGGCGAGCGTGTAGTTCCCGGCGGCGGATCCGCTCAGCGGGAGTGTGGGAGATGCCTTGAATGTCGCAATGGCTCCGGAGCAAGCCGTCGAGGTGATCGTTCCTCCTGAGGAGGCGGTTCCCGTGGCTGACACCATGCGTTCGAGGGCATAGATCCTCGCATTGTTGCCCGCTGTGCCGTTGCTCGTTACCGCGTTGTCAACGGTGGTGAAGCTATTGGTGATGGAACCCAAGGTCGGTGCGCTGCTGGCGATGCCGATGCCGCCGATCCACAATTCGCCGGACTGAGTGGTGGTGGTCGTGGTGCCGGTGACGGGGCTGGTACTGTTGCCGTTGTTGGTGCTGTTCGCGGCGAGGTCGAAGGATGCGGGGGCCAACAAGCCACTGTATTCCATCACGACCGCAGCAGAGCGCAGCGAGGCTTGGCTGATGGAGATGGCGGTCGTGCCGCTGGAGACATTTGGGCCATACCAGATTTCCGTCGTGATCCGCTGCTGTTGGCAGCCTGTGAAACGCGATTCCAAGAGACGCCGCCGCCAGTGATGGACGAGACCCGGCCGAGGGTGGTGCCACGGGTGGAAATCACAGCCACGAGGGTATTTCCGTTTGTGGGAGCGGAGCCGAGGGTGACGCTGATCGTTGCGCTCGCGGCTGAGCCAGTGTTGCCTTTGGCGCTCTGAATCCGGACAGGCGTGGCGTAGACGGACTGAATCGCCTGAGAACCTGCGTCCTTGCCGACCAGGCTGGCACTGCCTCCCAGGGTGAGGTTCGCGCCGTCCACATTGTTGGAGATTGTCAAAATGCCCGCTGTGGCGGTGGTCGGTCCCGTCGTAAGCGCGAGTGCCAGTCAACTGGATGGGTCGCGCGGTGATGCTGGCATTGGTTACGGTGGGCTGGGAGGAAAGCGCATAGTTGTCTGCGTAGGCACCTCCAAGAGAGTAGCCGGTGGCCGTGACGGTCCAGGTGCCGACGTTCGCGCTGGAAAATACGCCGCTGCCTGAAACCATGGTGACGGTGTCACTCCCGACGAGACCGCCGGAAATCGTGCCGCCGCTGAGAGTGGCGGTGGTGGTGCCGTCATAGACTTTGCCGGAGGCGGTGACACCGGTGATGGTGAGGGGTTTCGGTGTGACGGCGAAAACCAGTGGAGCGGAAACGCTGCTGGCGTAGTTGCCTTCGCCCTCGTAGGTGGCGGTGATGGAGTGGTTTCCTGCTGCTAGAGTGCTGGTGGAAAATGTGGCCGTGTCCGCACTCAGGCTGCCGCTGCCGAGCAGGGTGCTTCCATCCCTGAACGTGACCGTGCCGGTGGCAGGCGTGCCGGAGACCGAAACGGTCGCGGTAAAGGTGACCGAGCTGCCATAAACTCCGGTGGCGGCCGGCGATGAGGCGAGCGTGGTGGTGGTAGGCTGGAGGGAAGGGACGACCGTGACTTGATTTGAGTTCGTGCTCTCACCAGCGGTGTTCACTGCGGAAACGACATAATAATAAGTGGTGCCGTTGAGGGCGGTGGCGTCGGTGTAGTTGCCGGTGGTCGGGTTTCCGATCACGGAATACGGGCCGCTATTGGTGAGCGAGCGTTTGACATAGTAGGAATCCGCTCCGCCGGAAAGCGTCCAACTCAGTTCGGCCTGGTTGTTTCCCGGAACCGCTAACAGATTGTCGGGCTGGGTGGGGCGGGAGCTGGAGATCACCACGGTCAGCGTGGTGGATGTACTCGCGGAGTTGCTGGCGTTCCCTGTGTAGTTGGCGGTGATTTCATGTGAACCGATTGCCAGGCCGCTGGTGGTGAAGGTGGCTTGGAACGAGCCGTTCAAGGCGCCGCTCCCCAACAAAAGGCTGCCGTCGTAAAACGCCACGCTGCCGGTCGGCGAGCTGCCGGTGACGGTGGCGGTGACGGTCAACGGCGTGCCGGGTTCGGCCGGTGTGGTGCCGCTGGTAAGGGCCAGCGTGGTGGTGGTGGAAGGCAGGATGGTGATGGTTCCGGTGCCGGAGAAGTAGGTGTTGTTTTTATTGGTGGCGGATGACGAGGTGGAGCCATAGGTGCCGGGTGCCAGTGGCGATCCGCCATTGTAAGTAAGCGCCGCGATGGTCCGGGTGCCGGTGTAGTTGAGGTTGACGATGGCTCCGGTGGAGATGTCGAGCGTGCCGGTGCCGAGGGCAGCCGCCTTGGTGCAGGTCAGTGTGCCTTCGGTTAATTTGTTAGATCCGGTGAAGCTGTTGGTGCCGGAGAGCGTGACGATTCTGCCGCCCGTCATGGTCAATCCGCCGGCACCGCTGATGTTGCCGTTGAAGGTCATGTTCCAGGTCGCGTCCACTGTCGTCTCGGCGTTCAGGGTGACCGGGCCGCCCCATTTGGCACCCCAGCCGTTGTTGCTGAACACCGTGCCTCCGTTGCAAATCAGGGTGTTGGTGGTGGTGTCCACCCGTTCGAATTGGAGAATGCCTCCCGGATTGATGGTCACGGGTCCACTGCCAAGCGCCGCGTTGATCGGGGGACTGACTCCGCCATCCATCGTGCCCCAAATCAGGGTTCCTTTATTGATGGTGGTTCCGCCGCTGAAGGTATTGGGGGCCGCCGTGTGGGCGGTGACGTCATAACCATGCACCCGCAGGCCGCCCAAGCCGTCTTTGGTCAGGCCGCCCGGGCCCGAGATCAATCCCGTTAGAGTCAGTAGCCCGGCGCCGGTTCCGCCAATGGTGGTGTTTGTGGTCAGGTTGACGGGCACGCTGACGGTCACCGCGTTGCCCGAGTTCTGGTTGATCTGCGGCAGGAGCGGGCCGTTGCCGGCGGGAGCCAGACTGTTGGTTCCACCAATCGTCACCACGCCGGAGAAATTGAGTTGGTTGAAAACAAACCCGCTGTTCAGATCCTGGGTCGCGGTGTAGGTGCCCGATGGGGTGAAATTGACTCTGTAGTAGGGTTGTCCGGCCGCGTCGGGGGCGATGCCACCGGTCCAACTCGTGCCGACATTGCAACTTCCTGAGACGGCGGTGGCCCAATTGAAATCCACCGGTTGTCCTTGCCAGATGCCGATGGAGATCGTGGCGGGACTCGAGTTGCTGCTACCGTTGTTGACGAGGAAGGTGAAACTGTCCGTGCCACTGTAATTGGTGGCCGGGGTGTAGGTCAGGTTGGGAGCGGTTCCCGTGAGAGTACCGTGGGCGGGCGGGGTGACGATCGCATAGGTGAGAGTGCCGCCACTTCCCGTTAGAGTGATGGGCTGCGGGGTGTTGCGGATCATCGAAAGCCCCTGTGAATGCGCGTAAGGAGTGCGAGTGAAGCCAGTGCCGTCGAAAAGCCATTGGCTGCCGATGATCGCGCCGTTGTCACCCGCGAAGGACGGACCGGTCCACTTGAGCTTGGCGACGGCCGAGCCGGTGTTCTCGTAGTAGCGCAGGTGCAGGTCCACCATCTGGCCCGCCGTTAGATTGACCGTGGCGCCGTCTTTCCAGTTGGTGCCTTGGTCAGAGTAGTCATCGATCAGGAGCACGCCGTTCACGTAGAGCCGGACGCCATCGCTGTTGAGGGTGGAGAAGGTGTAGGTGCCGGTTTCCGGAACCAGCAGCAGGCCATCCCAGCGCACGCTGAAGGTGTCCGCACCGAGCGCGGCGTTCGGCGAACCGGTGCTCCAGTCGAAGTTCACCTGCGCGTCGGTGCGGGTGAGTTTCAGGTTGGTGAAGTCGATGTTATCAAAATATTCGCCCTTCAGTCCGCTACCGGCGGTGCCGACGATGACGCTCACCGTACCTGCTGCGGAGGGATAGGAGGCACCCAGGCTATCGATCACCTGGAAAGTGAAGAAATCGGGCCCGGTGTAGCCGGAATCAGGGGTGTAGGTTAGATTCGGGGCGGTGCCGGTGAGCGTGCCGTGGGCGGGAGCGGTCACATTGCTGAAAGTGAAGGATGACCTGGGCGATGAGCCGGTGAGGGTGATGGCCTTGGCTCCGGTGGTGGAGGCAACCTGGGAGTTGGCCACAGCCAAACCTGGAGCCTGCACGGGCGCGGTGATGGCGCCTTCGATCGAGGCGATGGTGCTCACCAAGGTGGTGTATGACGATGACGTCGGGCTCCATTTTCCGAGATAGCCTCTGAGCGTTGGCAAGGTCCAGCGGGCGGCATCACCATAGGCCGCCAGCGCGTTGAGAGCTGCGATGAGGGTCGTGTCGGACCCCCATTCGAAACCCGCGGGAATGTCCAACATGGCAAGCGCGTGGGGAATGCCCTCGCTGACCTTGTATTTCGAGAGCGTCTTGATCCCATTGGCACGGGAATCGGCGCTCCACATGCGGTCGGCGAGACACTCGATCTCAATGACCTTGAAGAAATCCGGCATGAGCGTCTGGATGTCGGCGAGTGGGAGTTTGTCGAAGCAGAACCTTGAGGCCCCGGAGCGGGAGTAGGAATCCGGTTGTTTCAAACCGGTCTGGACCGCGGGGTAGAGCAGGTTCTTCGTGGCACCAACGGTGTAATCGCGGATGTTGCCGCCGCCATAGATGGCATCTCCGAACAGCGCCAGAGACAAGAAATTGTTAGACATCTGGATGGGATCGCTCCAGACGATGACATCCGGGTTGGTGGCGTTGGCGGTGAACGCCGTGAGCATGGTGTCGCGGTGCGTGCTGGCCGTGGCAGGGGTGTAGCTGCGGATCGCGGAGGCGGCTTTGGCGCGCACCCAGGGATCGGTCTCGGTGGTTTTGTCGAGCCGGCTGACGATGGTCGGCAAGGCGGTGGAGTCCTTGAGAAGACCGAGAGCCTGACAGGCACCCATGCGGCCATTGGCATTGGTGCCGGTGACCATGTTGCGGAGGGTGGTGAGGTCCGTGCCACTCAGGGTTCGTTTTCCCAACTCGATGGCGGCGTAATGGCGCACCACTGGATCGAAGTCGCTGAGGGAAGTGATCAGTTGGGCGGTGGTGAAACCGGGGCTATCCACCTGGACACTCGCGGCTGCGACGGCGTGGGCCACGGTGGGAGCATCGAGAGTGAGCGGGGGAGGATTTGCAGGAATGTCCCTCTTGCCGGTGATATAGAGGCGTTGCAGCGGCAGCGAGTAGGTGAGGAGGTAGCTGGCCGTGGCGTTGAGCCCGTAGTATCCGCTGGTTCCCAGATAGGTGCCGTCAGAAGTGGAACCTCCGCCGAATTGTTCGGCACCATCGTAGGCGAACGATCCATCGGTCCGGCGTGAGAGATCGAGGTGCCAGCGCACCGGTTTCAAATATTCCGCAACGGCAAGGGCACCGCCCATGTTGGCGCCCATGGCACTCCAAAGATAGCTGAAGCCCTGGCCGGTATGCCCGTACTCGCGGCCATTGTAGCTGGCAATGGTCATGCGCGAGTAGTATTCGGTTTCCGCGGCACGGCCGGTCTGCAAGCCGAAGAGCACGGCGCACATGGGATCTTTGCCGTTGGATGAGTGGCCGCTGATGAAGGGCTCGTGCTCGCCGTAGGGAATCGGGCCCTTGTTGACGTAAAAGGCGAAGAAGTCGGAGCCGCGCTGCATCGCGCCGTCGATTTCCGGATCAATCGCCTGCCCGCCTGCGAGGAGCGCCTTCTTGCCCATGACGATGGCGATGTTGGCAACGATGCCGACCGCGTTGACAGGGCCGTAGCCGGTGCCCACGCGGCGGCCGGAGCCATCGGGTCTCAAGACGGACGGGCCGTGACCGAAGGTGCCATTGATGCTCTGCGACTGGGCGAGTTTGAGCGTGTAGCTGTTGATGCCGGGCAGCACATTGGCATCTCCCGTTGCCAGGTAATACTCGGCGAGAAACAAGCCACTGTAAGCCCAATCCCAAATCGGCAGACCGACCGGTTGCGGCCCTGCGGTGGCACGGGCGCGGGCGTAGGTTTGCAGGCGAGTCTGCACCGTGGCGAAGTTGGGATCGCCATCCGGCACCCCGGCCAACAAAGCCAAGCCATTGATGGCACCTGCCCAATCGTTGGTCAGGATGCTCGCGTTGGGGAGGCTGACAAGCTTGTTGCGGGCGTTGGCCAGGATCAGTTGGGATTTATCGCAATTGTAGGGCGCGGTGGCGGTGTAATCGCCCATGATCGTCATGGAAATATTTTCATCGGTGATGGTGCCCGCACGCCAGCGTTTGACGCGCAGGGTGCCGGCTCCCGTTTTTTCGGCATCACCGATGGCCGCGCCAAAGGCCTTGCGGGCATCACTGGTAAAGACCGGCACGGTGCCGCTGTTGGCGGCCATCGCGCCAAGGATCACATCGTCCACCGCCAGCACGGCGTTGCCCGGGGCGCTGGCCACGGTGACGAGGATCTGGCGGCTTTCACCGGTCATGGTTCCATCCGCGCCGTGGGTGTTGCCGGCTCCGCCACTCAGATAGATCCAGCCGCGCAGGCCGGTGGCTCCGAGATTGTAGGTGGCGCTGCGGTTGATGGTGGCGATCACGCCGGCAGCGGTGAGGTCCGGCGCGGCAGCCCGGGCCGACGTGGCAAATGCTAACAGCACGGTCAGCCAAATGGCGGTGACCGCTGCACGGGGATGGAGTGGGGTTTTCATGACAGTTGGCCTTGGGATCGGATGATGGTTTGGCTAGGGTGGGGGCAGCAAGCGCGGAAAAACGTCCTGGAGGTCGGGAAATGCTACTGGCTCACCTTGAGGCGCGCGAAGCCTTTGGTCCCCAACGCCGGGAGAGTGACTTCCACGTGATCGGTTTCCCCTTGGGGGGTGATCATGATGTTGGTGGTGCTGCCCAGAGGGATGGTCAGCGTCGTCCATCCTGATAGATTGTCGCCGTATTCAACGACCTGAGTGGTGGCGGGAGGGCGCGAGGCGACGCTGCGGTCAAACTCGAACACCCAGGCGGCGGCAGGTTTGGCAAAGGTAGGCAGGATGGATGATGATGCCGACATCGGGTTGCCTCCCAGCGCGAATTCCATCAGGTTGATGATGCCGTCGTGGTCGGGATCGTCGTTAGATCCGTCGTTGACGCCAATGGTTAGGCCTTGTGCGGGTTGGAGCGCCCACGACTGATAGGCGGACAGGTTGGCGGACGGCAGCATCGACATCATCGCGTTGCCCATGCTTTCGCCGATATTGAACTGGGCCTCGCCGTTGTAATACCAGTGGTAGCCCTGATTGGAGTAAACCCCCAGAAGTGAACCGTAGTCGAACGGGCGTGTGTCCACGGTGGAAACGGTGCCGGCAAACTCAGGGTGTTTCGCAGGATCGGCCACGTTGCCTTGCGCCTCGATGAGCGAGCCTGGTCCCGAGGTAGCGCTGTCCATGCCGGTGTTGCCGATGGAGACCGGCATGTTAGGTGCGCCGAACTCAGCACGCAGGTCATGGATCAGGTTTGTTAGGTTGGCTTCATACTCCGCGACGTAGGTATTGTTGATGCGGTCATTGAATCCCTGGTGCCAACCGAAGCCGGAAATCTCGTAGCCCTGGCCACTGTAGGCGGGGAACTCTGCGGCAATGTTGTTGAGCACCTGATGGACGCGGCCAATCATTTCCGTGTAGTTAGGCCCCACCGCGCCGCCTCGCAGCGCGACCGCACCGGGCGGACGGAAGTCCACCGCCAGAGACTTGCCGCCAAAGGCATATTTGATGATCAATACCTGATCGGCGAACTGGCTGCCGGCCACCAGACCGAAGCCATATTCCGGGCCGATGAATCCCTGGCCGCCGGTTGCGCCGAAATTCGCGTCGAGGATGCCCCGGCGGTTGCCGCCGGCCGCCTCGCCATAATACGTGACCCAGACGTCGTTGCGTTTGATCCAACCCGGATTGGCACCGACGGGATTGGCGGGATCTGCCAGATAGTTGTATTTCGCGGGTGCCTTGTTGAGCATGTTGCGCAGGGTGCCGAGTCCGCCAGTGACGAGGGGACCGGCGAGATCGTTTGGATTGCGGCCGTTCTCCACGCTGCCGTAGGCCACCATGTTCGATTGGCCGGCGAGGATGAAGACCTTCACCTTGCCATTGCCAGCGGGTGGATTGACGGTCTGGAAAAGGGGTAGCGTCGAAGCGCTCGGCGCATGGCTGGTGTCCCCCGCATAACGGGCGGTGATGGCACGCCAGCCGACGGCGAGGTTGCTGATGGTGAGCGAGGCCTGTGCGGAGCCGTTCAAGGTGGCGGTGCCCAGCGCGGTGGTATTGTCGTAGAAGGTGACGCTGCCGGTGGGTGTGCCACCTGCCACGGTGGCGGTGAAGGTGACGGGTGCCCATCGATTCGACGGGTTGGTGCCGCTGGTGAGAGTCGTCGTGGTCGCCGCGCGGGTTTCTATCACGGTCTGGGTGAGCGCTGCGGAGGCACTCGGCGCGTTGCTCCCATTGCCGACATACTGGGCGGTGATGGCATGCACGCCGCCGTCCAGGACGCTGGTGGTGAGGCTGGCTTGCAGGGAACCATTGAGCGTGTCGGTGCCGATAAGCGTGAGCCCGTCATAAAATCGAACGGTTCCGGTGGGCGCGGTGCCCGCCACGGTGGCGGTGAAGGTGACGTCTTGTCCGCCGTTGGAGGGTTCGCTACCGGCAGTCCGCGCCAACGTGGTGGTGGAGGGTGAACTGACCGCTCCGACAGTCACGGTGCCGAGACCGGCAAAGCGGGTGTCGTCCTTGTTCGTCGCGATCGAACTGGAAGATCCGTAGGTGCCGGCGGGCAGTGCGGTGCCAGCATTGAATGTCAGTGCGGAAATCTGGCGGGTGCCGATGTAGTCCAGGCGCACCCTGGCCCCGGTGCTGATGTCCAGCGATCCGCTGCCCAATGAATCGGGGCGTGAGAACGCGAGCGTGCCGGCCTGGACCCTGGTGGCGCCGCTGTAGGTGTTAGGTCCTGAT
The DNA here is from genome assembly GCA_963810445.1 of uncultured Verrucomicrobiae bacterium. Taxonomy (GTDB): domain Bacteria; phylum Verrucomicrobiota; class Verrucomicrobiia; order Verrucomicrobiales; family Akkermansiaceae; genus Luteolibacter. The sequence goes on from CAWENZ010000026.1 coordinate 28,920, forward strand.
AGCGTCCAGGTGCCGACGCCCGCCTTGGTGATGCTGGTGGCGAGTTGGCCGGCGGTGCCAGTGAGGCTGTTGCCGATGCTTCCGCTGATTTCGCCGTTGCCGGGGTTGGTTCCAGTGGTGCTGGAGACCACATGGGTGAGCGTCAGGGTTTTTCTGTTATCGACTCCGGCGGTGCCCGGAATCGAAATGTTGCTGGTGAATTTCAGCAGTCCGCTTTCACCGCGGGTGGTGGGGAAGCCGCTGGGAGTTCCGGTCTGGCTGAGTGTCGCACCGCCGGTGGTGCCGGCCAGTTTGATCACGCGATCGGTGGTTTCACCCGGGCCGGAATAAAGCAGTGTGCCGGCGGTGGTGGTTGCGCCCAGGGAAATCGTGCCGTTGTTCACCGTTGTCGGCGCGCCCAGGTTGCTGGTGGCGGTGCCGCCGCCGATGCTGTTGAGCGAGGCTGCCGCGAGCGTGCCGGCCTGTACGGTTAGAACGCCGGTAAAGTTGTTGGAACCGGCGAGGGTCAACTGGCTGCTGCCTGTTTTGATGAAGCCACCGGCCCCGCTGATAGGCCCGCCGAATGACATGTTGAATTGGGTATTGATCGTCGTGTTGGAGTTGAGGGCGACGGTGCTGTTCCAACTGTCGCCAAAGCCGTTGCTGGCGATGATCGTGCCGCCATTCAAGGTCAGAGGGTTGGTCGCGTTGATGCGGTTCAAAAACAAGGTGGCCGGGGAATTGAGGGTGACAGGTCCGCTTCCCAACGCCGCGCTGGCCTGCACATCCATCGTGAGTTGGCCGCCGTTGATGATGGTGCCGCCGCTGTAGGTGTTGTTTCCGCTGATCGTCAGGTTGCCGGAGCCGCTCTTGGTGAGCGAACCCGTCGCAATGGGCCCTCCGCTGAAGACATAGGTGCCGGAGGCGGCGCTAACGGTGGTGGAAAGCGGCTCCATTCCGGACGCGATGGTGATCGTTCCGCCGAAGGTTTTATCGAAAATCACATTGACGCCGCTGAAGAATGGCGTGGGCAATCCGGACGTCTGACCCAGCCAGTTAGAGGTGGCGATGTTCCAAGCTCCGCTGCCGCCGACGTTCCAGATCAGCGTGGATTCCGTCGGCAACACCGTGGCGGTCACGGTGTAGATGTTGGTGACCAAGGTATTCGGCGAGACGATGTTATAGGTCACCGGTCCGGCACTGAAGCTAGGTGAGGGGATGGCACCGCTGGTCCGATTGCTGCAAGTCGCTCCAGGGGACAATACAAAGGTGGGAGCGAGGGTCGCCAGGTTTGTTCCGGAGGGAAGAACCCAGGTGATGTTGGCGGCATTGGCATTCACCGGGTCAATCACGGCGCTGCTACCGGAAACGTTGGTCCCGAAGGAAGTCACGAACGCCGCCGCTGCCAAGTCGCCTGACGATACCAGGCCGGCACCTTCGAAATAGGCGCTTTTGTAGTTGGCGGTGGAGGTGAGGGAGCCGTAGGTGCCCGGGTTGGTCATCAATACTCCGCCGAGGGTCAGCGTGCCGATATTCCTGGTTCCGGTGTAGTTCAGAATCACCTTGGCCCCGCCTGAGCTGATGCTCATGTTGCCGCTGGCCACAGCACCGGTGCTATTGTATTGCAAGGTGCCGGCCGCGATGCTGGTCGGGCCGGAATAGCTGTTGGTGCCGGATAGGATCAAAGGGCCGCCACTTGTCTTGTTCAAGCCACCGGCTCCGCCGATGTTTCCGCTGCATGTCAGGGTGTAGTAGACATCGCAGTTGAGGGCGGCATTCAGGGTGATGGGACCGCTCCAAGTGTTACCAAAACCGTTCTCGGCAAGCAGTGTGCCGCCGTTGACGATCAAGGCATTCGCGGCGCTTATGCGCCATAGGTAGAGAGTGCCGCCATTGAGGGTGACGGTTCCGGAGCCGAGCGCGGAATCCGCCTGTAGATCCATATAGAGCGTGCCAGTGTTGAGGGTGGTGCCGCCGCTGTAGGTGTTGATGCCGGAGAGTTTCATCTGGCCCGCACCGGACTTGATGACGGCTCCGTTCCCGCTGAGGACGCCGCTTTGCAGCGCCGAACCGGAGGCAATGGTGAGCGTGGTGGGGTTGTTGGGCGCGGAGGTGGAGTAGGCTGTCGTATCGATCTGCCCGTTCGTGTAGGTTCTGGTGACTTGCGCATGAGCGTTGCCGACCCCAAGTCCGGCAGCCACTGCAAGGGAGAGGGTCGAGCCATGAATGGCGGCTCGCAAATGGTGGGAGATGTTTGGAATTCTCAAGGTGATGTTTCTTTAAGTCTCAATATCTTGCAATCCAGGGTGCTCCAAGCCGTCGCAGCGTATATCAGCACGGCCCAAATGCAAAGGCCGGAAGAGTGAGTGCTCTCCCGACCTTTGGCGTTGGTGAACCAGCGAAGCCTTGCCTCCGGACAGGCGGCAAGGCCACAAGTCGTTATGGAGCGCTTTCCGCGTCGAGGCGGCCGAAGAGCTTGCCGGCCGCGGCCTCGCCCGCCGGGATGGTCGCTACCACATGAATGTAGGCGCCGTTATCGGTGGTATCGAAAACCACGCCGTTGACGGTGCTGTCAACATCAGGCACCACCGCCGCAGTCCAGGCGTCCGTGACGCCGAGATCGGAGCTGTGTTGCACGCTCAGGACCGCGCCACCGCGTCCTGCCACCTTCAGGCAGGTGAAGGTCAGCACCAGATCGCCAGCGTTATGGCTAACCGCAGGAAGAAGCCCGGCGGCGTTGGCGTCCTTGTCGAGCGCACCCAATAGCCATGCCATGCCGTTGTCCACGCCGTCGTTGTTGGCATCGGCGTCAAAGGCCGCACCGCCGGACCAGGTGGCATAGGGGTTGGCTGACACTAATCGTCACCGTGCCAGGGCTTCCAGAGGTGAAGTAGGTGTCACTTTGGAAGTTGGCACCGGAAGCAACGGAGCCGTAGGTGCCGGGGGTGGTTTGGGCAATTCCGCCGAGGGTCATTGAGGAGACGGTCTTTGTGCCGGTGAAGCTCAAATTGAGCTTGCCTCCGGTGATGCTTAGGGCACCGCCGCCAAGGGAGTTCGGGCTGTTGCACTTCAACACCCCCGCTGTTACGCTGGTAGGTCCAGTGTAAGTGTTGGCTGCGGTGAGAGTCACTGTATTCGTGTTCGTCTGGACGGTCAATCCGCCGACACCGCTGACGATCCCGCCGATGGTAAGTCCGTGAAAGGGCTCGATGGGCAGGGTGGTGTTGAGGGTGACGGGACCGTTCCAGTTATTGCCGAAACCGTTTTGTGTGTAGAGCTTGCCGCCATTCACGATCAAGGCATTGGCCGCGTTGATCCGATACAATCGAAGGATGCCGGCATTGAGGGTGACGGATCCCGAGCCGAGACCGGTATGCGAGGTTGGCTCCAACCACAGTTCGCCGCCGTCGATGATGGTGCCACCACTGAAGGTATTGAGCATCGGTTCGGTGGGACTGGCCGTTTTCGAATTTCCGATCTTGAGAATCCCGGCGCCGCTCTTGGTGAGTGAGCCCGTGCCGCCGATGTTTCCCGCATTCCCGGCCCAACGATAGGTGCCGGAAGCCGCATTGACGGTCATGTTTCCGGGCGTGACGGTGACGGATGTCGGGACGGTAACCGTTCCGCCGGCCGTATTGCTGAAGATCACGTTGACGTCATCGACGAATACCGTGGGCAAACCGGATGTCTGACCGAGCCAGTTTGCGGTGGAGTAATTCCAGTCGCCGGAGGCACCGAGGTTCCAGATCAGGGTGGACTCAGCCGCGATGACCGTGACGGAAACGGTATAGACGTTGGTGACCGATGAATCCTGCGAGACAACGGTGTAAACCACCGGGCCGGCGTCGAAGCCGGGGCTGGGGACGGTAGTGCTTGTCTGATCGCTGCACGTCGCGCCTGGGGACAAGACGAAATCGGGTGCCAGGGTTGCCAGATCCGTTCCGGAGGGAACGATCCATGAAATGGCTGCCGCATTGGCGGAAACCGGGTCAATGACGGCGGTACTGGCGGCGACGTTGGTACCAAAAGAAGTGATGAATGCGAAGGTCGCCGGGTCTCCTACCGTCACGGTGCCGGAACCTTCAAAGTAGACACTTTTGATAATGGCACCGGATGTGAGGGAGCCGTAGATGCCATTGGCTTGAAGCGCCCCGCCGAGCGTCAAGGAAGCGATGGTTGTGTTTCCGGTGTAGTTCAGGTCCACTTTGGCTCCGCCTGAGCTGATACTCAGGTCGCCGCTGCCCAGAGCGTCGGCGTTGTTGCAGCGCAAGGTGCCAGCCGTGACGTTCATGGGACCGGAGTAGTCGTTGGTGCCTGAAAAAGTCAACGCACTGGTGCCCGTCTTGGTGAAGCCGCCAGGACCGGTGACGTTACCACTGAAGTTCAATCCAAAAATCGTATTGATGGAAGTGGTGCCGTTCAGCGTGACCGGTCCGCTCCAGGTGGCTCCCCATCCGTTGTTCTGGTAAAGCGTGGTGCCATCGCCCACGGTGAGGGCATTGTTGGCGGTAACTCTCTGAAACTCGATGGTGCCAGCGTTGAGTGTTACCGGTCCTGATCCGACAGGATTGACCACTTCCGGGCTCAAACCGTTGACAATGCCACCCAAAATGAGCCTGCCTCCGTTGATCACGGTGCCCCCATCATAGGTATGGGAGAGCGGGGTGGCACCGCCTGACGGGGGAATGCTGGCCACGCCGAGGATCTGAAGGTCGCCTGCACCGTTCTTGGTGAGCGGCCCGGTGGCGATGGGCCCACCAATGAAGACATAGGTGCCGGACGTGGCACTGACGGTGGTACTGGCGGGTGACATGTCGGCAGCGATCGCGATCGTGCCGCCGGCGGTATTGTCGAAGAGCACTTCATTTCCATTCGTGAAAGTCGTGGGCGAACCGGATGGCAGCGGCAGCCAGTTGGCGGTGGAGGTGTCCCAGTCGCCACTGCCGGCGACGTTCCAAGCAACCGCGTTCGCACTCGTGACCGTCACGGTGAAAGTGTTGACGCTGGCTCCATCGGTGACGGTGTAGATCACCGGACTTGTGAAATCATAGGTGCCGCCGCTGGTCTTGTCGCAGGTCCCCGAGGACAGGGTGAAAGTCGGCGCGAGGGTCGTTACATTGGTCCCGTAGGGGACTGTCCAGGTGATGTTGGCGGCATTGCCAACAAGCGGACTCACGACGGCTCCTGGCCCGAATGTTGTGATTTTCGCGGGTTCAAAAACGTCGTATTCAACGGTGATGGTTCCCGACCATGAGGCTTCACTGTAGTCGTTTCCGACGGACAATTCGACGGTGTTGAGGTCAACAGCACCGATGGCTGACCAAGCGGCTTCCAACTTGGTGTCAACCACCGTGGCCGGAGGGCCATTCTGGCCGTTGGCCCAGCCTGTTGAAGTGGTATCGGTCAGCGCCAGCGAAACCGTACCGATTGTCTCGAAGCCACCGACCTGCAGAATGGCGGCCGTGCCGGGAGCCGCCGGCGTGGAATCGAGGTAAATGCAGATGTCCGACGCGTAGTCATCGGTTGTGGCGTCACTGCCGACGTCCTCGATTTTCGCATTCACCGAAACCGATCTGAGAATCGAACCGGCGGGCAGTGTTCCCTTTGCGATCCAGGGCAAGAGTCCGCCCACGCCAGGCTGGATGGTGGTTTTTGTGGGACTGGTCCCGAGATCGAAGGTCTGGGTTGTGGTCAGTGCTTGCGCGCTGCCAGCCCCAAGACCCGCCGCTACCGCGAAAGCGAGGGCGGAGTGCTTGAGGGCAACTCGTAATTTGTTGTAGTTTTGGCTGGTAATCATGGCGTTATTGGCTGGCTGCTAGTGGTGGGGATGGGGAGTTGGGAGTGAGGGATGAGACGGTTTCCGTGTTTGAATTGACCGGGGGAGAACGGAGTCTCAGGGATATTCCTATATCCTCTAAGAGGGCTCATGCGCTCCATCAAGCATCATTTCCTCGACAACTGGTTCTAACATAGATTGTAGTTGCCTGACGATGCAACCGGTGCTGCAACTCCCCAAACACGAGCTGGCAGCCGCGCGCTTGCGAGATGGCATGATGGAGGGACGCTGGGGCCGGAAATTGCCGGGGGTGTTGAGGTTGGCGACCGAGTTGGCTGTTTCGCCCCATACGGTCCGGCGTGCGCTCCGACAACTCGAAGCCGAGGGCACCCTCACCGGCTGCGGGCTGGGACGCAGCCGCCGCATTGCCACTCCCGGCAGTTCTGGCAAATCCCGGGGCACCCTTCGAGTGGCCGTCATGCGCCACGACGCGCACCTGGCGGACAATCCCCAAACGTCGCTGGTCCTGACCGAAATCACCCATTCGCTCGAAGCCGCAGGCCACGAGGTTTCCTTCTGCAAGAAATCCCAAATCGAGCTGAAACACGATGTCCGCCGAATGTCCCGCCAACTGGCGAACACCCCGGCAGATGCCTGGATCGTCGAGTCCGGGTCACGCGCCCTGCTGGAGTGGTGCTCCGCCCAGCCGACTCCCTGTCTCGCGCTGTATGGCCGCACCGGCAACCTGCCGTTGGCGCGGACCGGACCGGACGTCGTGCCAGCGTGTCGTGCCGCCACGCGCCAACTTCTCGCCCTCGGGCATCGCCGCATCGTTTTCATTGTCAGCGAGACCCGCCGCAAGCCGGTGATCGGGATCACCGCGCGCACTTTTCTGGATGAGCTGAACGCCCACGGCATTCAAACCAACAGCTACAACCTGCCGGATTGGGAGGAGAGCCCCAAAGGATTTCACCGTTTGCTTGAAACCTTGTTTCGGCACACGCCGCCCACCGCGCTGATCATTGATGAACTCCCCTGGTTGATCGCGGCGGTGGCGTATCTTGCCCGGCACGGCATTCACATGCCGGGGCAAATCTCGTTGGTTGGTACCTTGTCCGACACTTCGCTCGACTGGTGTCATCCGGCCATTGCCCATTTCCAGTGGGACAATGCGCCCATCGTCCGGCGTGTGGTGCGCTGGGTGGATGCGGTGCGCAAAGGCAAACCCGATCGCAACGTGATCAACTTCCCGGCGGAGTTCGTGCCAGGCGGCAGCATCGGTCGGGTGTGGAAGGGATGAAGGCGGGGAGCCGACCTCAAGTCCGGGAAATTCCGGAAGTGCCGGGCAATCGCTGTCCAATCGTGACAAACTAGCAAAGCGGTCATGCGCATCCGATCCAACAAGCCGACTTTGGCCGCAAAAAGCGCAATGATCGCAATAATCAACTTCTGGCAGATGTCCTTCCCCGCGAGAGAGTTGTTGGAAATCGAGTGTTGTCGCAGAATGGTTCCATCACACCTTTCCAAATCTCCGCCATTCCCGATTCTAGCGTTTTCCCGATCCCTTTCGCGGCCGGAAATTTCCGCGTCATCTTGATGCGCCTGTCCTAACTAATACATTGTTTGATCTAGTTGAAATTTGATTTCTGCTTGCGCTGAGTAGTTGTCTGGATTTACATGGTGAATTCTTTTTCCGCCATAAAATCTTCCACATTGCATGTCATGAAATCGCGCATTCGTCACAATCCCCGGGGATTCGCGTTGATCGTCACGCTGTCGCTGATGATCCTGCTGACGGTCATCGCGGTGGGTCTGTTGACCCTTTCCTCAATCTCGTTGCGGGCGTCGAGCCAGGGATCGGCGTTGGCGACCGCGAAGAGCAACGCGCGCCTGGCCTTGATGCTGGCGATCGGCGATTTGCAAAAGTCACTGGGCCCGGACCGGGCGGTCACCGCCACCTCGCAGATCCTGAGCGAAACTCCCGCCAAACCCAATACCACCGGCGTCTGGGAGTCGTGGTGGGACTTCGATCCAAGCAAATCACCGGATTACGTTGCGGAGAAAACCAGCCGCTTCCGCCGCTGGCTCGTTTCCAATGCCGATCCTGCCGCAGTGGAAAGTCGTGACTTCACGAGCTCCGCCTGGACAGGCCGGACCATCGAGCTCGTTGGTAACGCATCCTTGGGTGGCAATGCGCCGACCACCGCCAAAGCCGTTGCCGGCATGGTTCCGGTCTCCCGCAACGGCAAGGTCGAAGGGGCCTTTGCCTGGCATGTTTCCGATGAATCAGGGAAAGCCCGCATCAATCTCTACCGCGATCCCGACAAGAAAACCACGCTGGCTCAAAAACGCGCCTTGCTCGCCGGTCACCGCCCGGATCCATCCGTCGTGAAAGGGATCGACGGCAATCTGTTGACCAGCCTGCCCACCGACCTCGACCAAGCTGAATTCGCCAAGGCCGAGACGACCATTGGAAAGATCATCGATCTCGACCAAGTCGAATTGCTCGATCAGGCCAAAGGCAAGATCAAGCAGTTCCGCAACGACATCACACCCTATTCACTCGGGGTGATGGCCGACGTGCGCGGTGGCGGGCTCAAGCAGGATTTGTCCTCCATGTTCGAAATGGGCACCGCCACCGCCAACACGCTGCCGCCCGAATTCACCGGCAAGAAGCTGTATCAGTCAACCCATGGAATCACAGGCGTTTCGGATCCTAACTGGAGTTCGCTGGCCGGTTATTATAACTCTTTCAGAAGTCTCACCAAACCCGACACCTCCCCGACTTTTGCCCTTAACCAAGCCGCCATTTCCAATGTTCAGGTTCCCACCACCTATAACCCGGCACCGGTGATCGCCAAGGTCGATACCATCTTCAGCCTGGTGGCCAGACCAACAACCGATATCTTTTGGCTGGGCGGCGTGAGAGATACTTTTGATTATCATTTGAATCTGATTTTCACTCCGGTGGTCACCCTGCACAATCCCTACAATGTCAATATCTCCTTCCATAAGATGGAGGTGAGTTTCGAAAATATACCGGTCGCCTTCAACTTCATGTTCCAAGATGCTGGCGCTGGAGCTTTCGCTTCCCAAAGTGTGGTACCCGGGACCTTTGAAGCCATCAACACCATGAGTTACTCTGGCGCTGAACACAATGGCAGGAAAGATAAAACCTTTGTCATGAATATCGCCAATTGGAGCGATACCGCCCCGTATTCGCCCAGTTCTCCCGTTTCCGGTCCGATTGTCCTGAAGCCAGGGCAAACCCTGATTTGCGGTCCCAGCTTCTCCCCCGAATCGTCTTTCAAGAAAGATGCCGGCTTAGGCCATGAAACCGTGGGCTTCGATTGGGATAACAGGCTCACCAAAGCCATCAAGGCGAAAACCTCATTCACCCCAGGTCTCGGATACGAAATGTATGCGGTCACGATCAACCACATTCGTAAAGCGGGGGGGCTATACCCCGGAGGCTGGACGGGGCATCCCTTCATGATGATGAGGGGAGATGCGAATCCGAAAATTTCAAAGTCAACGGTCAATGACCGTTTTTATATGGAATTCAAAGTGCAAAGGCCCGGTTGGTATCTAGACGATACCACGACCACATCGACTCCGGCCCCCCCATTGTTTGCGGTCAATGCCAAGCTCCAGGCAACTTCCTCGGGCACTCTCGTCCCGTATGCCAAGCTCCAGTTCGATTACAAGGATGACTCCACCCTCAAGAACATTTTTGACGACAGGGTTTACCGTTATCCGCCCACGGATTCGCTGACCGCGACGGACTGCGCCGCACCTGGCGGCACACTCTATGCCAGCCAGGCCACCTACGTGCATCCGTTTGCCATTTTCTCCGCCTATGCCCGCACCACCAGCGGCGGTGTCTATGAAACGGGCAAGCGCGCACCGGCTTCCAACAGAAAGAACAGCACCCAGATCAACCTGCTCAAGGACGGCCGTCTGGCGGGCAAGCCCTTTCTTTTCCACAACCCGTCCCGGTCGAATTTCACGATGAATCTGGCCACGGAAAAACCTGGAGCACAGGCCTATGAACTCAATTTCCAGCCATTCCTGAGCAAGGGTGACTATCAGGACTACATGGACGTGGATATCACCAACCGGGTTCCGGCACTCACCGGAAACAAAACCACCTCCGGTATCAAATCCGGCAGTTATCTCGAATTGCCCTCCGGCCCGCTACAGACCCTCGCTGACTTCCGTCGCTCCAACGCCCTCACCACCTCCTATCTGCCACATTTCGTGCAGCCCTGTGGGCAATTCCCTGCTTCATCCGCTGATGTCTTCCGACAAGGTGATCGAAACCAACGCGAGCATCGCGACAACCGCGTTGCTGGATCATTCGGTGTTGGCGAACCATGCACTCTACGACCGGTTCTATTTTTCAACGTTCGCCACCCGTGGCAGCGAGACACCGGACAAGGTGTTCGAGCAATTCATGAATGGCACCTCCTCGCTGGCATCGCAGGCCTTCCAACCCTATCAGCCCGGCGGAAAATCCGTGGCTGATGCCAAGGCGGACCTATACGCCTCCGGCAAACCGAAGGACACTGCCTACAAGACCGCCGCCGAATTCCAGATGATCCGTGGACCCTTCAATGTCAACTCGACGAGTGTGCAGGCCTGGAAGGCGATGTTGGCGTCGATGAACAAGAGCGAAATCGCCACCCTCTGGGCACGCAGCGCAGTGCTCGAAATCAAGAAGGCGAGCGGCGTGCCCATCACAGCGATGTCGCTGGTGAACGGCGGCGCGATCCACAACGCTGCGGTGGATGCCGGCAAGATCGACAACACACGATCGAACGACTGGAACGGATATCACGAGCTCACCGAGTCCGAACTCGAGAATCTCGCAATCAAGATCGTCGCGGAGGTGCGTGACCGGGGACCATTCCTCTCGATGTCGGAGTTTTTAAACCGTCAGGTCGGTCCTTCGGGTCCACGCACCCTGGGCGGGGCGTTGGAAGCGGCCATCGCCGGGTCCGAGATCAATGAGAAGAAGAACGCGGCTTTTCCCGACACGTTTCTCACCCAGACACCCATCAACACAGCGGACGTCAGCGACGCCAAGATCTATAACTACGCGACAAAAGAAGCCACCATCGGCAACCCTGCGGCGGGAGCTCCCGGTTGGGTCAACCAGGGGGATCTGCTGCGTATCCTGGAACCGGCCGCAACCGTGCGGGGCGACACCTTCGTCATCCGCGTCTGCGGGGAGGCACAGGATGCCAGCGGAAAAATCACCGCCCGCGCCTTCGCGGAGGCCGTGGTGCAACGTGTGCCGGAATATATCGACCCGGCGAATCGCCCTTCGTTGAATGCCTACACGGACACGACCGCCGCCGCGGCGAACAAGACTTTCGGAAGACGGATCAACGTGGTGTCATTCCGTTGGTTGTCCAGCAATGAAATCTGAGTCAAATGACCTCCAAACTCGCCCTATCCATCCTAACCGTTCTTGGCTTGACGCTGGCGATCCATGCCCAGCAGCAGGAAGCGGCACCCCCCGTGAGCTTCCGCGCGGTCTTGCATGATCCGGTCCATCCTGTCGCCGAACTTTTTTACACCGACAAGACAGGTGCCGTGGTCCCCTTGGAGTTCCGCCCACAGGATCTCAGCAGGGCAATGCTCACCCTGCCGCTCAATGGCTCGCTGGTGCTTTACGACAAGGCCGCCGTCGATCCGGAGAATCCGGCGGCGAGTTTGGCGGCAAGCGTCAAGCTGCCAACCGACATCAAGCAGGCGATTGTCGTCGTGGTGCCGGCCGCCGCCGGGGAAAAGCCTGCCTACCGGATGTTGGTCATCGACGATTCAACGAAAGCCTTCCCGCCGGGGGAGTCGCGGGTGCTTCCGCTGTTAGGTGTGGAAACCGCCATCCAGGCCGGTGAGCACAGGCTGCCGGTCCATCCAGGGAAAATCACCAGCGTGCCGCCCGTCAGGAAGGTCGATGAATTCAACATGGCGCAGACGAATTTCTATTACCAGCAGGGCGAGTCATGGGTGCCATTCACCGAGCGCCAGTTGCAGTTTCTCGACGCCAGCCGCCGGATTTTCATCATCCATGCGACGACGGGCGCCCTCCAGCCAACGGTCACCACCATTGTGGACACCTCGCCTTCGGCTCCACCGAAGTAACGATCGCACATGATTCAACAGGCGTCTGCCTGAGCTCTGGATCCGGCATCGGGAAATCAAATCATTTCCTGCCGTGGCGGTTTCTACGAGGCATCGCCGTCTCCTTTCGGCAGAACGGCAGGCAATTGGACAAACAAGGAGGGCGAGTGGCGGCAATGAGGGAACGGAATGTCATGGAAGGTGTTTGTAAAGGCGGAGCAAGGGCACGGGGACCCGAATGAATATTTCTGCCGGGAGTAACTGAGGTAGGTTGGCAACAAGGAGCGGCGGAATCCGTCCGCCGAAACCCATGGAAAGCCAATGAACCTTGGGTCCGCTGATCCCGTTACCAGCTCATGGACAGCGGATACCGTCCGTCTTCTCCGCAATGCGGCGGGGCAAGTGTTTCGCCGTTCCTTGCGACCCGCTCTAACATGTTCAACCAGACCCGTGTGGCATGGTTTCAGGTCGGTCCAACTCTCCACCGTCCCTTCACCATTTCTTCAAATCCAAAATCAACAATCTTCCATCCATCTTACGCTGATCATTCTCCAACCGGCACTTCGCACCACCACCTCCTCGTCCCATGGTCTTCCTTCTCACCTCACGCGCTTCTCTGAGAATCCGTGCCAACTCCGACGATGACCACATTCATTTCGGCTGGTCGCACGTACAAGAATGTGGCATGGGAGTGGAATGAACTGGTCGAGGTCTTGTTCGCTGAAGAAAACACCCCGTCAATGAGATCCTTCAATGTGAATCCGAGAGGACTGATCCCATTTATAGAAGGTGAGCAATCCTCCGATGGAATTTTTCCCGGCTGACGGTGGCAGGGGGGCACCGTCTATCCGACGGGAACTTCAAAATACTCAAGCGCCCATTCCCTCATGAAACGGACTCGCGAGGGATTGATCCGATAGATGATGAGCTCGGGGTGGTCGATGGACCCGAGATAGGAACGGAGCAGGGGATTGCTCTCCCAAATGGATTCAAGCGTCGGCCGGTCGCTGACGATTTCCGCCGTGCCGGTGATGCGGACCTGGTCATGGGAATCGTCGAGATAACACAGTTCCACCTGCGGGTTCGCGGCGATTTCCAGGGTCTTTCCGTAGGAACGCAGGTTGGCGATGTAAATGACGAACCCTTCGGTTCTAACCGGAGACACGGGCCTGAGCCTCGGCTGGTCGCCGTCAACCGTGGCAAGCATCGGAAATTTCGCGGCCTTCATCGCCGCGAGGGCGAGGTCTCTCACCTCGGACGGATCGACGGGTTTCGGCGTTGGCTTGGCCATGTCAGTGCCTCAGGCCTCGCGACCGCAGCATTGCTTGAATTTCTTGCCTGAGCCGCAAGGACAAGTCGCGTTGCGGCCGGTGGTCTCGATTGAGAAACTCGGCTTCCGCTTGGGAAGGTTGAGTTTCAGGGTCGTTCCTTCGGGCGAGGGAAGGGCGGATGGATCGAGGTTGGCGGAGCTGCCGGAGATGGCGACGTTGTCCTGGGTGAGCGCGGCCTCGCCGCCGTGAAGCTGCTGTGGCGCGCTGTGGAGCTGCCTGAGGAATGGCCTCGAGGTTGGCGGCGGAGCGGAAGAGGTTCTGAAGGGCCTCCTGCTTGATGGAATCCATCAAGGTGACGAAGAGGTTGTAGGCCTCGTTCTTGTACTCGATGAGCGGGTCCTTCTGGCCCTGGGCGCGGAGGTCGACACCTTCGCGGAGGGCGTCCATGTTGTAAAGGTGCGCCTGCCACTGGTTGTCGATGGCGACGAGCACCATGCGGCGCTCTTCCTGGTCGAGCACCTCCATCGGCAGGTCACCGACGCGGACGTGCGTAGGCTTGCTTCACCTTGTCCACGAGCAGGGCGGAGATGGCCTCCTCGTTCTGGCGCGTTGAGGAAATCGTCGCGAGTCGACGCTGATGGGCAAGGTGGCGTTCACCCAGTGCATGAGCTCGTTGTAGTCGGGCTCGTTCTCGTCGCGCTCCTCAAGGTATTCGTGAACCTTCGCGGGATGATCTCGTCGATGATCTCGTTGACGAGGTCGCGCGGGACCTCGGTGGTGAGCACCTCGTTGCGGTAGCCGTAGACGACCTCGCGCTGCTTGTTCATCACGTCGTCGAACTCGAGCACGCGCTTGCGGCCGGTGTAGTTGCGTTGTTCGACGCGCTTCTGGGCGGTTTCGACGGAGCGGTTGAGCCACGGGTGCTCGAGCTCCTCGCCTTCCTTCATGCCGAAGCGCTCCATCATCGCGGTCATGCGGTCGGCGGCGGCGAAGTTGCGCATGAGGTCGTCCTCGAAGCGAGATGAAGAACTGCGAGCGTGCCGGGGTCGCCCTGGCGCGAGCAACGGCCGCGGAGCTGGCGGTCGATGCGGCGGGATTCGTGGCGCTCGGTGCCGATGACGAAGAGGCCGCCGAGCTTCGGGGACGCCCGGCGCCAGTTTGATGTCGGTGCCGCGGCCGGCCATGTTGGTGGCGATGGTGACGCGCGCCGCGCTGGCCGGCGCGGGAGACGATCTCGGCCTCCTGCGCGTGGAACTTCGCGTTGAGCACGGTGTGCGGGATCTTCGCGCGCTTGAGCATGCGGGCGAGCGTCTCGGACGCCTCGACGGAGACGGTGCCGACGAGGACCGGCTGGCCCTTCGCGTGGGCTTCCTGGATCTTCTCGATGACGGCGTTGAACTTCTCGCGGCGGGTCTTGAAGACCTGGTCGTTCTCGTCGATGCGGATGTTCGGCCGGTTGGTCGGGATCGGCAGCACGTCGAGCTGGTAGATGTCGTGGAACTCGGCGGCTTCGGTTTCGGCGGTGCCGGTCATGCCGGCGAGCTTCTCGTAGAGGCGGAAGTAGTTCTGGATGGTGATGGTCGCGAAGGTCTGGGTTTCCTTCTCGATGGTGACGCCTTCCTTGGCCTCGACCGCCTGGTGCAGGCCGTCGGACCAGCGGCGGCCCGGCATTTCGCGGCCGGTGTTTTCGTCGACGATGATCACCTTGTCGTCCTGGACGACGTATTGGACGTCCTTTTCGATAGAGGCAGTAGGCCTTGAGGAGCTGGGAGATGTTATGGATCTTCTCCGCCTGCGAATCCATGCGGACCTGGAGCTGCGTCCTTGGCGGCCAGCTTCTGCTCGTCGGTTAGGTTCGCTGTCGGTGTCGATGTCGGCGTAGAGCGTGCCGAGGTCGGGAAGCATGAAGGCCTCCGGATCGCCGGGTGACAGATACTCGCGGCCCATCTCCATCAGGTCGGCGTCGTGGCCTTTCTCGTCGATGACGAAATAGAGTTCCTCCTTGAGTTGGAAGAGTTCCTTCTTCTGCGCGTCCTGGTGGAAGGAGAGCTCGGCCTTCTCCAACAGCTTGCGCATTTCCGGATCCTCCATGAAGCGCATGAGCTGGCGGTTGCGCGGCTGGCCGAGCTTCAGCTTGAAGAGGGCGCGTCCGCGCGTTGACGGTGTCGCCGGCCTCCAGCAGTTGTTTTGGCCTCGGTGGCGAGGTCGTTGCAGAGGGCGGTCTGGCGCTTGACGAGCTGTTCGACGAGCGGCTTGTACTTGTCGAACTGATGGCGACGACTGGGTGGACGGACCGGAGATGATGAGCGGCGTGCGCGCCTCGTCGATGAGGATGGAGTCCACCTCGTCGATGATGGCGAGATAGTGGCCGCGCTGGACCTGCTCGTCCTTGGTCGATGCCATGCCGTTGTCGCGCAGGTAGTCGAAGCCGAACTCGGCAGTTGGTGCCGTAGGTGATGTCGCAGGCATACTCCGCGCGGCGTTCCCACGGCGGCATCTGGTTCTGGATGCAGCCGACGGTGAGGCCGAGGAAGCGGAAGAGCGTGCCCATCCACTCGGAGTCGCGGCGGGCGAGGTAGTCGTTGACGGTGACGACGTGGACGCCGAGGCCGGTGAGCGCGTTCAGATAGACCGGCAGGGTGGCGACGAGGGTCTTGCCTTCACCGGTCTCCATTTCCGCGATCATGCCGCGGTGCAGCGCGATGCCGCCGATGAGCTGGACGTCGAAGTGTACCATCTCCCAGGTGATGGGGCGGTCGTTGATGATGATTTCCTGACCGCAAAGTCGGCGGGCGGCGTTTTTCACGACGGCGTAGGCCTCGGGAAGGATCTGTTCGAGGTAGCGGGCGCGGGATTTTCCGAAATCCGCCTCGACCTCATGGAACGCGGCCTTGGCGGCCTCGATGGACTCGAAGGTGCCAAGCACGGTCGATGGGAGGGACGAAAATTCCTCACGAAGCGGGGCCAGTCTGGCGTCGAGGGCCTTCGCGGTTTCCCGGAGTTCGTCCTCGGTCATTCTTGCGACAAGCGGCTTGGCCGGTGCGTCGAGCAAGTGGTATCGGGACAGGTGGTTTTGCCAAGTGGTCGTGAATTCGAGGAGCTTCTCGACAGGCTCGCGCTGCAGGGCCTCTTCGATTTCATTGATGCGGGCCACCGTCGGGCGGATGCGGCGCACTTCGCGCTGGTTCTTGCTGCCGACGATTTTCTGGAGGATCCACTTGATCATATGAGATGGGGTAGGACGGGATCACCCGCCGCGCCGGAGGCGATACACCAGCATCGATAAGGGTGCAAGCGCTAGGAACGGTTCCGGTGGCGCGAGTTTCGGGCCTCGTTGCACGGAACCGGATGGAAATCAGATGGTCATGGCTTGGAAGCCGCCGTCCACGATCATCTCGATGCCGGTGATGAAGGAACCGGCCTTGGGCGACGCGAGAAGCAGCGTCGCGCCGATGAGTTCATCCGCATTTCCGAAACGCGACGCCGGGGTCTGGCGCAGGATGTCGAGGACGCGGGACTCGTCGAGCACCTTGCGGTTTTGCTCCGCAGGGAAAAACCCTGGGACCAGGGTGTTCACGCGGATGTCCTTGTCCGCCCATTCGCGGGCGAGGTTGCGGGTCAGGTTGTGGACGGCGGCCTTGGAGGCGGAGTAGGTGAAGACGCGGGAAAGCGGATTGAGGCCGGAAATCGAGCCGAGGTTGATGATCGAGGCGGGGCGGGCTTCATCGACGAAATACTGGCCGAAGACCTGGCAGGCACGGAAAACGGCGGAGAGGTTGGTGTCGATGATCTTCTGGTATTCCTCCTCGGGGATTTCAAGAAACGGGGTGGGGGAATTCGTTCCGGCTCCGTTGATCAGGATGTCCACCTGGCCCGAGCGTTCGAGGACGGTGTCGAGGAGGTGGTGCAGGGAATCCCGCGACGTCACATCGACCGGGACGAAATAACCCTTACCCCCGAATGACTCGATCTCCGTAAGCCGTTTTTCCGCCTTTTCCGGGATGCGTCCACCCAGCACGACCTCGGCTCCGGCGCGGGCGAGACCGACGGCGATCGTGCCGCAAAGTTCGCCGGTTCCGCCGATGATGACTGCGGTTTTTCCGGACAAGTCGAAGAGGTCCTTGAGAAATGAAGCGGTTTGCATGGACGGAAGTTTCGGGAGAATTCCGACAAACTGCCAAGCACCGATTGGGGTTTTGGCGATGGGGATTGCGATCACGGGGCAGCTTGCCCACGATCCGGCGAATGATCTCTGTGGACGAAATTCCCTGGTTCGCCAGCGCCTCTCGCAGGAAGCGTTACCTTGTCGGCGTGTCGGGTGGCGCGGACTCGGTGGCATTACTGCACCTGCTGGTCGAAAACGGTTTTCGGAATCTCGTCATCTGCCATGTCGATCACGGCTTGCGTGGGCGGGCTTCGACGGCTGAAGCGAGATTTGTCAGGAGCTTGGCGGAAAAACTCGGACTCCCCCTTGAATCGACCCGCGTTGATATAGCCGGCCGGATGAAATCCCAACATGAGTCGATGGAAACCGCTGCTAGAAACGCCCGGCACGACTTCTTCGGAGAATGCGCGCGCAAATACCGTTGCCCGCGCGTCGTCCTCGCCCATCACGCCGATGATCAGGCGGAAACGGTGCTGTGGAACCTCCTGCGCGGATCCCATGGCTTGAAGGGCATGCGGATGGAACAGGAAATGACGACCGGAACAGGTAGGGAACTCCACCTCATTCGCCCGCTGTTAGGTGTGCGCCGGGATGATCTCAGGCAATGGCTGATCTCGCGTGGTCAATCCTGGCGCGAGGATGCCAGCAATGCATTCCCAATCGCAGTTAGGAATCGTCTTCGCAACGAGGCCATCCCTTTGCTCAATCAAATTTCAGGCAGAGATATCACTCCGGCCCTCGTTCGCGGCGCGTCCCGTTCCATCGATCAGGACGAACTCGAATCATGGGCTCTTGAAAAGGCCAACGTTCTCGATCCCCAAGGGCGCCTCCATCTGCCGGTCCTGAAATCCTTGCCTCTCGCCCTGCAGCGGCTCGCCTTGAGGAACTACCTTCAATCCCATGGAATCCAATCGCCGGAAAGCTCCTTGCTGGAACGTTGTATCGAGCTAACAGTGGCATCCGGCCCACCCGCGGTAAACCTCCCCGGCGGTGGGAGATTACGGCGCAGCGGCGGCCGCCTGTGGATCGGGAGCTGAGGTTTCCCTTTCCGCGGCCCACCAGATTTGTTCGAAATCGTTAGGCGGGCCTTCTGCCTGCCGGATCAGCCCGTCGGCGGTGATGGCGAGGTAGGGATTGATCTTCCCGCCGAGCGACTCGATGGCCTGGCTCGTCCACGTGTTGCACATCCGGGGGACGAAATAGATATGCCGTGATTCCAGCAGGACGCCGCCGCCCCAGCTTGAGGTTCCGCAGACGATGGGTCTGCCGTCCGCGCCACGGATGCTGCAATCATTGAGAAACGCCGCCAGGTCCTTGCCTCTCTCACGCGCGACCAGCTTGCGCCAGATCCGCTGGTGGATGCAGACGTCGGGCACATTCCAATCCGCCGGAATGAGTTCCATCACCGACGGTGTCGGGGTGAATAGCGCCCTGAATAATTTGCCGGGCGAGTGAAGGCCCTTTTCCACGTAAGCGGTGCGGTCTCCCCAGCTCAGGGTGACATACTTGTGATTTCCAAATCCTGCCGGAGGAACAAATCCGGATTTCAGCAGCCAGTCGTATTCGAAAACCATCCCGGTGTGCAAATCGTCCGCGATCAACCAGACCAGCACATCCGGATCCTCCCTAACGGACCTGGTGGACTCCATCGACGTGGAAACGGGAGTCACGGTCATCTTTGCCTGATAGACCGGCTTCGGTGTATCAGGCAGACGGATACCGCACGACGGCAGCGCGGCCAGCGCTGCGGCGGTGAAAGCCAGGAGTCCGATGGAATCCCGGCGCGACATCAGGCAGGAAGGAACGAGCAGATGTATTCGCAAATACCGTCTTCCACCTTGATGGTGAATCCGCTGTTGCCCGCGACGTCGAAGGCGGTGCCCGCCTCGATGACCAGCACCTCGGTGGTGCCGTCCAGGATGACCTCGCAGGATCCCGCGATGATTTCCATCCGCTCCGGCGCGGCGGTTCCGAAATGGAACTTGCCCGGATAGATCAGGCCGAGGGTCTTCTTGGTGCCGTCCGTGAAATGAACGGTGTGGGAGATGACGCGGCCGTCGAAATAGACGTTGGCCTTGGCATCGACGGTGACGTTGGAAAATGAAGTCATGAAATGGATGAAGTGGAGTTTGTAGTGTGAAATTCGAAAAGCTACTCGGTCGGAAGTCCGGTTTCCTTCCAAGCGTCCCAACCACCCGTCAGGGTGGAGGCGGAGTAACCATAATCGGCCAGGTGGATCGCGACAGCGCGGGCGTCCGGACAGGTGACGCTGGTGCAGTAAACGACGATGTTCTTGCCAGCGGCAATGGCGGACTTGATCTCCGCCTCGCGCTTGACGATCTCCTTCTCGCAGTTCGCCTTGGGCATGCTGATCGCTCCGGGAATGTGTCCTGTCGAGTAAAAGAAGGCCGGTCGAGCATCGAACAAAAGGACCTTGCCCGATTCATTCAGCGGATAGAAATCCGATAGAGAAATGGACGTGAGCTTGCCACGACCATTCAACCTGACCGGTTTCTTCGGCACCGCGGGAGCGGAGACAGCCGGCTTCGCCTCGGGGCTGCGCGGGGCTTCCGCGCAGGACACCATGGCGATCACCGATCCCAATGCCAACAGCCTGAGGCCGGACGTGTTCATTCGCCGATCTTGATCAGCTCGACGTCGAAAACGAGGAGTCCGCTTGGACCACCACCCGCCGGATTGTCGCCGTAAGCCAGATTCGCCGGGATCCAGAAGCGGCGCTTCTCGCCCACGACCATGAGCTGCACGCCTTCGGTCCAGCCCTTGATGACTCCGTTGAGCGGGAAGCTTGAGGGCTCTCCGCGTTTGACGGAACTGTCGAAAAGTTTGCCATCCGTGGTCCAGCCGGAGTAGTGGACCGTGACCGTGTCCGCTTCCTTGGGATGGGCGGCACCGGTTCCCTTGGTAAGAACCTTGGAGGCCAGTCCGGAAGCGGTTTTTTCCGCATCCGCAGGAGCTGCGGCGACGTCTGAAGGAGCTTCGGGCGCTGGAATGCCTTCCTTGATGGAAATCAATTCCGCCTCCACGACAAGACCGCCAGCGGGGACGTCAGGTGGCGCGTTCTCGCCGAATGCCAATTTCGTGGGGATCCACATTTGGCGCTTTTCCCCGGTCACCATCAGTTTGATGCCTTCAGCGAGACCGCCGATGCGGAGATTTTCCAGAGGAATGTCGGCAGGAGCGCCTTGCTGGGCCGTGCTTTGAAGCAGTTTGCCATCGCTGCCCCAAAGCGAGAGATTGAGTTTCGCGGTGTCGCCGTCGTTGGGATGGGCGGTGCCGGTTCCTTTCGTGATGACCTTCGAAGTGAGGCCTGAATCCGATTTTTCAGCATCCGCAGGAGCCTTTTCGAGATCGGCAGGTGGCTTGGGAGCCTGTTTGATCGAAATCAGTTCGACATCGAAAACGAGCAGTCCGCCGGGACGGCCGCCACCCGGGTTTTCCCCGTAAGCAAGATCGGCGGGAATCCAGAAACGGCGCTTTTCGCCCTCGACCATGAGTTGCAGGCCCTCGGTCCAGCCCTTGATCACTCCGTTGAGCGGGAAACTGGTCGGTTGCCCTCGCTCCACCGAGCTGTCGAACATTTTTCCATCCGTCGTCCAGCCCGAGTAATGCACCGTCACCGTGTCAGCGGCGGCAGGGTGAACTTTGCCGGTTCCTTCCTTCAGGAGTTTCGAGGCAAGGCCGGATGCGGTTTTCGCGGCATCGGCAGGTGCGGCTTTCACGTCGGACGGGGTTTCAGGCATGGTCGTTTCTGCGCGGACTGGGACAGACAGGGCGATCGCCAACCCAGCCGCGGTAGGGATCATGGCACGCAAGGATTTCGTCATGAAATTCATGCGCGGAAGCTCAACGGATCCGCCCAACCTGTCAATCACGGGAATTTCCCCGGAAATCACCGCCGCCGCTCGCGCACTTCCAGAATCGACGGCTCATGGCAGTAAGGACAGGTGAACGAGCCCTTGGACCAAAGGTCCACCGCCACCGGGAGGCGATGGCTCCCCACCAATTTTTTGGCGTTCCGGTGCTTCGAACATCTCCTGGAGGCGAGCACGGCCGTCATGCACAAGGGGCAAAGCGCCTTTCTGGCGACGATGCACTGCATGACGATGTCAACAAGGCACACCAATCCCAGCACCATCGCGACCAGGGCCATCTGACGATCGTTCGTCAGGATGGAATGAATCAACACGGCCAGCGTCGCCACGGGCAACAGATATTGCAGGAACAGCAACAAGGCCGCGAACCTGAGGCGGAAAATTACGGATTTTGAGTGGAACCGGTGCACTTGGGTTTGTAGTCCAACCGTTAGGGGGATGCCGCCGCAAGATATTTAATTTCTAAATGGATATACCTCCATAGGAGCAATTGAAATGCCTAACTTCAGAGATTTTTCCCAAATCTCCTGAAATCTTCCCATCCAACGGCATCGCTGCCAAATCGGCCCTCCCTCAGAACAACATCCCCTGCGAATCGTCCTTGCGTGAAACCCGCGAAGGTCCCGCCAGCAGCGCGTCGATCCGAGTCAGCAAATCCAGCGAGGGCACCTCGTCACCGGCCAACACCGTCCGCAGCCTGCCCCTCCACTCCTCCACCGTGCCACCCTCCAGTCCGGCAAGCGCCGCCGCCGTTTGGGTGAGACGCCCGCTCACCGCGAATTGCCTCCCTGTCCGCCGCAGCCACGCGTCGAAGTAGGGGCGATCCGTTTTTGAGCCAACCATGTCCCCAGTCATGCATCATCCGTGGCACCGGGTCAAGGAACCGCTCAAGACGGTGGTCTTCGTTCGTAGTCCAGCCCTTAAGGGCGTCTTCCTTTCAAAGCATCACTTCCGAGAACGCCCCTTCTTTCCCGCCGGGTATTTCACCGCCTTCATCGGCGGCGCAGGCGTGTTGTTCTTCAACGCCGCGATCTGGTCCCGCAAATGCGCCGCCCGCTCGAATTCGAGCCGCGACGATGCCTCGCGCATTTCTTCCTCCATCTCCGCGATCACCCGCAGCTTGTCATAGGTCCCCACGTCCTCCGCCACCAGCGAGCTGTTCAGCTTGTCCGCGTGCTCCTTCGCATGCTCGTGCGTGTGCAGGCTGTGTTGCAGCGCCCGCTTCACGCTCTGTGGAGTGATTCCGTTAGCCTCGTTGTGCGCCTGCTGGCGGGTCCGGCGATACTCGGTCACGTCGATCAGCGCCTGGATCGAATCCGTCACCTTGTCACAGAAAAGCACGCACTCGCCACCGATGTGCCGCGCCGCGCGACCCGCCGTCTGGATCATCGATGTCTCATTGCGGAGAAATCCCTCCTTGTCCGCATCCAGGATGCACACCAGCGACACCTCCGGCAGGTCCAGACCCTCGCGCAACAGGTTGATTCCTATCAGAATGTCGAACGTCGCCGCCCTGAGCTGACGTAAAATTTCCACCCGCTCCACCGCATCGATATCGGAGTGCATGTAGCGGCACTTCAAACCCGTCCCCTGCGAGATACTCCGCCAGATCCTCGGCCGTCTTCTTTGTTAGTGTCGTCACCAGCACCCGCTCGTGGCGCTCCACCCGCTGGCGACACAGCTCGATCGTCTCGTCGATCTGTCCTTTCAATGGACGCAAAATGAGCACCGGATCGAGCAACCCGGTCGGCCGGATGATCTGCTCCACCACCAGAGGCGTGCCACGTTTCGTCGGATCGAACTTCTCCACCGGTTCCTCGTTTCCGCTCGGCTTCACCCGCAGCTTCTTGAAATCAAACATCACCACCTCCCGGCCATCCGGGCCCTTCTCCTTCACCGATAGCCAGTTCTTGTTCTCCGGTCGCGAGTTCACGATCTCGAAGGGCCCCGGAGTCGCCGAAACATAGACGCGCTGACCCGTCATCTCCATGAACTCCTCGAAGCGCAGCGGCCGGTTGTCCAGCGCGCTCGGCAGGCGGAACCCGTGATCCACCAGCACCGTCTTGCGGCTCTTGTCGCCCTCGTACATCCCTCCGACTCTGCGGGATCGTCGCGTGGCTCTCGTCCACTAACAGCAGGAAATCCCGCGGAAAGAAATCCAGCAGCGTGTAAGGCCTCGCTCCCGGCTCCCGCCCGGTGATGTGCCGCGAGTAGTTCTCGATCCCCTGGCAGAAGCCCATCTCCGCATCATCTCGAGGTCATAGTCCGTCCGCATCCGCAGCCGCTGCGCCTCGATCAGCTTGCCGTCCTTTTCAAATGCCGCCACCTGGTTCTTCGCCTCCTCGCGGATCGCGACCATCGCCCGCTTCATCTTGTCGCCCGGCGTCACGAACTGCTTCGCCGGGAAAAACGTGTGGTTCTCCAGCCGCTCGATCAGATGTCCCGTTAGAGTGTGCACGCTGGAGATCCGCTCCACCTCGTCATCGAAGAACTCCACCCGGATCGCCGTCTCGTCCAGATACGCCGGATGCACCTCCACCACATCGCCGCGCACCCGGAATTTCCCCCGGCCGAAGGCGATGTCGTTCCGCTCGAACATCATCTCCACCAGCGATGACAGGAATTCCTCCCGCGTCAGCTTCTGCCCCACCCAGGTCGGCACCATCATGTTCTCGTAATCCTCCGGCGATCCCAAGCCGTAGATGCACGACACCGACGCCACCACGATCGTGTCCTTCCTCGTTAGAAGCGACCCCATCGTGCTCAGCCGCAACCGCTCGATCTCGTCGTTGATCGACGAATCCTTCTCGATGTAGGTATCGCTGCGCGGGATGTAGGCCTCCGGCTGATAGTAATCGAAGTAGCGACACGAAATACTCCACCGCATTGTGCGGGAAGAAGTTCTTGAACTCCGAGTAAAGCTGCGCCGCCAGCGTCTTGTTGTGGCTCATGATCAGCGTCGGCTTGCCGTGGTTGCGGATCAGGTTCGCCATCGTGAACGTCTTCCCGGACCCCGTCACGCCCAGCAGCGTCTGATGCCTGTTCCCCGCCTCCAGCGACTTCGTCAGCTTCGCAATCGCCTGCGCCTGGTCGCCCTCAGGCTGGTAGTCACTCTCAAGTCGGAACGGCATCGTGGCGGAGTCATAAACCAGATCCGCCGGACCGCGAAATTTATTTCGCCGCCATGGAGTGCAATGGCAGGGCGTCAGCGCCGACACCGCCGTGGATGTTTCATCTCGCTGGCGAATGGGTTGGCGGGCCGACGGTGTGCCTTCCTGTTCATTCAAAGCGGCTTGGCGCCACCACCTCAACATCCCGGTTTGTTTCCTCACGATTCCCTGGTGATGGAATCCCCCTGGTCGCACTTGCCGAGATCCGGAATCTTCCGGTCCACGAGAAGCTCCGGTTGATGGAGGTCCTCTGGGACGGAATCGCCCCGGCCGAAGCCGAGCTTGAGGTTCCGCAATGGCACAGGGATCTCCTCGACGAGCGCGAGCAACTCGTCCGCGAAGGCAAGGCATCATTCATCGACTGGGAATCAGCCAAGAGGCAGATCAAGGACGCCATCTCATAACCGTCAAAATGCTCGACTTCGCCATGGGGGATCTGATCGAAGGTTATCACCATTACGAATCCCGGTAAGCCTGGCTTGGCGACTATTTCCTCGATACCCTTTACTCGAATATCGATGCCCTTCGCATTTTTGGCGGCATCCACCGCATGGCCTGCAAGAATCTCCATCGCGCCCTCTCCAAGCGCTTCCCCTCCGCGAGCCTCCCGCTACTTGCGACCCATGGTCCTCTCCCACATGTAGTGAAAGCGCGGGCGGGCTGTCTCAGGGCTTGTTTCGCGTAGATTGAAGCCGCCGCCCGAACTCCATCCATTGCCCATCGAATTCCCGCGCTTGTCCGTCATGTAGCTCCCGTCCTCGTTCTGATTCGAACTTATCGTGTATTCGTACTGTCCCTTCAACATTTCACGAATTTCCTCCGAGGCGTTTTCCGCTGCTTCCGGTAGGGGACGCGGAGTCAGAACATAGCGAACATGACTTGGAAATTTGGAATCCTGGTATGCTTGCTCGACGGAGGGCTGAAGCATTGCCGCCACCTCCGGCCCGAAAGCCCGGCTGAGATCCTCGACGAATGCGGCCGCCTCCGCTGCCGCGAATTCGGGATCCGGTGGGAGATCGAACACGATTCCCGTCTCGGAAACTTCCTGAACAATCGCCCGCCCATGCTCGCGGTCTTGCCTTTTCCGCAAACGCTCCAGCCCGATTAGTTTCATCTCGGCGACTTGTTCTTCGGAAAGGCCGAAGAACTCGGCCACGTTCCGGTCGGGCAGGAAGTTCTCGTTGTTGATCCGCACTCCATCGAGTTGCAATTTTCCTTCGCTCACCATTTCGAAGAGCTTGCGGTAGCCGCCCTTCTTTTCATCAGTGGGTCGGCGGGCGGA
The DNA here is from genome assembly GCA_963810445.1 of uncultured Verrucomicrobiae bacterium. Taxonomy (GTDB): domain Bacteria; phylum Verrucomicrobiota; class Verrucomicrobiia; order Verrucomicrobiales; family Akkermansiaceae; genus Luteolibacter. Next base: position 54,588 of record CAWENZ010000026.1, read on the forward strand.
TCTCGTCCGGGCGCGTTCCCGATCTGCCATTGGCGAATCCTGCCCACCCGCCAAGCGGACGTTTCGGTTAGTGCTGACGGGGGTGGCAGTAACGTCCTTGGAAGACTGGCGACCCGTCAGATATCCCGCCGCGAACAAGCCCAGCCCTACCACTCCGGCAAGCAAGTATCGGCTCTTATCCATCGCACATGTGCTAGAAAATTTCTGCCTGCCGGTCAATCACCGATCTGGCGAAACCACCTCCAAGGCCGGGGGGAAGACCAGTCTTCAGATAAAGGGAGGGGACACTCTTGTCCCCTCTTCGGGCATCGCGGAGAAAGTGACGACAGAGGGGCCGTCATTATACGGGGACCCTCCATGTTGTTTGCATCGCAAGATTTCACCCGGGTCAACACGGATTCGGTTGCCAACTGCCGACGGATTTCGGTACCTCCGCGTCATGCAGTTGCCGGAACTCACCGCGAAATCAAGAGCCGTCAGGGACGCGATCCTCGCGATCCCGATGACCTATGAACCCATGCACGACGAACAGCCGGAAGGCCTTTCCGACGACGAGGTCGAATTGGTCTATCACGGAGCTTTGAAAGGAGCAACGTGGGTCGTGCCGATGGTCCGCAAGCTCATCACGAAGTTTCCCGATTACCCACCTCTCAAGAATTATCTGATGGTGGCTTACGAGGTTCAAGGCCAGCACCGGCAGATGGCCAAGGTGCTGGATGAGATCACGCGGGCGCATCCTGACTATCTGTTCGGGAAACTCGCCCTTGCGGGCAGGGCGCAGGATCGGGGAAATCCCGGCAAGTTCCTGGAGATACTTGGTGACAACCTGGACCTTCGTGAACTCTATCCCGAGCGGGCGCTTTTCCACATTTCGGAAATCAAGCACTACTATGCGACCGTCGCGTCGTTCCATTGCGACCAGTTGCAATTTGAGGAGGCTCTCGGCATCCAGGCGGCTCTAGCCAAACTGTTGCCTGGTGAGCCGGTTTTGGAACAGATCCAGATGGAGATCATCTCAGCGAACGCGAGGAAATGGCAGGATCTGTTTGCCGAGGAGGACAGGTTGCAAATCAGCGTCAAGACCGTGCCTAGCAGAACTCCTCCACGCACGGCAAAGCGCCCGGATTTCCATCATCCCGAGATCGACGCCCTCTACGAGACGGATTTCTCCATTTCCGGGGAAAAGATCCGGGAGATCCTCGCCCTGCCGCGTGAAACACTGAGGCAGGATCTGATAGGTGTGCTGGATGATGTCATCGCCCGCAGCAGGTGGTTTTACGATGGGGGTGGAATGGACGACGAAAGCTCCTTTGCCCTGCACGCGATTTATCTCCTGGCCGAAATCCCTTCGCCGGAAGCACTCGCCGCGGTTCTCCGGCTTTTGAGCCTCCATGAGAATGAGGTCATTTTCTGGCTCGGTGACTTTTCCCACACCGACCGCTTCGCGGATTTGTGCAGGGGGAATCTCGGACAAGTGAAATCATGGATGAAGCTTCCCGGCATTTCAGCGACGGGGAGATCCCACATCTTGTCCGCCATCGAGTTCATCGCCTTGCATGAACCGGCCGCGAGGGATGAGGTTCTCGCGATGTATGTGGAGGTTCTGGAGTTTTACCTCAACTGCCAGCCTGGGGAGAATGTCGTGGATACCGGGACCATCAGTTACATGGTGGGTAATCTCATGACCCTCCGGGCGGAGCGTCTGAGGCCGCTTATCGAGCGCTTGTGGGAAAAGAACTACATCATGAGGGTGATCGTCGGGGATCTTGAAGCGATCCTCACCGAGCTTGATTCACCGCCCGAGCTGTTGAAACCCGCCAGGAGAAGCACCATGGCGGAGATCTATCGGAAGTGGCAAACGAAGGCCTCGCCCCCTGCGATTGCCAAGGAGGACGACTTCAATCCGTTCTCCCCGGAATCCCTGTTGCCATTTTCATCCGGGAAGAAAGAGGACGCGAAGATCGTCCAGTTGCCGGGTCGAAATGATCCCTGCTATTGCGGCAGCGGCAAGAAGTTCAAGAAATGCTGCATGAAATAGGGGGGGCTGGGGTTTCTGTTGGAACCATGGCATTCACCGGCGAAATGAATTTCGCGCTCCGCAAAAAGCGGTGCGGAAACCCAGGCAGGGCCGCATCATGAGGAGAGACGACACTCTTGTCGTCTCTTTGTTGTGGGGGGGAAGACGGGGAGAAGAGTGTCACTCAAACAACAAGGCGACTGGAAACTGGATACAACGGCCAATCCGGTCCTATTTGGCCACCAGTTTCCGTAGATCCGTCCTTCAACGAAGAAAGTGGTAAAAATAAACACTTGTCGGTCGCAGACTGCCGCTACGGTTCCCGCCGCCACCACTCGCTTTTCAGTAGATACCAGTCGTGGGTCTTGCGGCGGTGGCGGGTGAAGCCTGCTTTCTGGATTTCCTGGTCGGGAGAGATAAGCTGGTTGGCATGGAGGCCGGTGGTGATTTTGAAAAACCGATAGAGCATGCCGACGATGGCGCGGCTGCGGAGGCGGGCGGCTCCTGAGGGGGCGATCTGGAAATCGGCTAACAGCCAGTTCGCTTCGGGAGTGGCCATGGCGCCGAGCTTGCGGACGACGAGGGTGAGCTCGTTGGCGGTGAAGCAGTCGAGGAAGAAGTGGGTGACGATGAGGTCGAACTCACGGCTTGGACCAATGAGTTCGAGGAAGTCGGCGTGGACGTATTCGACGCGGTCGGAGCGGGTCTTGCGTTTGGCGATTTCCAACATCTTCTTGCTGAAATCGACGACGACGATGCGGGCCTTTGGGAAGCGCCGGACGCATTCGGGCAGGAATCTGCCGTGGCCTTCGCCGGCGATGAGGATTTTCTCCGGGACCGGAATTTCGTCGAGGAAGGCGGTGCGGCAACGCTGGAGTTTTCCCCCGGCAGTGACCATTTCCATCGCGCGGTAGAAGGGGGCGAGGCGGTCGAAACTCATGGGGCGGTGTCTGGACGGTTGTATCCTGCGGCGGTGCGGCTAGCATGGCGGCATGTTCACCGGGATCAAGGACAGCCTCACCTCCACCGCCGCGAAATCGATGCTCGGTTCTCGGTTGCATCGCTATGGGAAACTCACGGACCTGCGGATCCGCAGCCGCGAGAAGACGATCAGCGCGGAGATTCTGCTGGAGGGGGAGACCGAACCGGTGGTGATCCAGGTGGTGCGCTATCGGATCGAGGCCAATGGTCCGGAGAATTCGCTGGTGGTGGAGGAGGTGACGGCGTCGCGGGTCTGGCTGCAAAACCTTTTGCAGGACCTTTTGGTGGAAAAACCGATCGCGGTTCCCGGAGTGGTGCTGTTAGCCCTGGGGCGGCCGGAGGCGTGATGCTTCAAATACCGGGCCGTGAGGTGCCGCCACCGCCGGAGTTGAGAAAGCGGTAATACACTTCCAACATGAGGGTGCAGAGGGCGCTGCGGTAAATCACGTTTTCCGGCTTCGCGCCGTGGCCCGTGAAGGTGGTCGCTTTCCAGGTGCCGTCGGAATTCTGGTTGTTGAGCACCTCGTCCCGGAAGAGATCGTTGTAGGACCTCCAATACGACCCGCCGGCCTGCATCATGGCTTGGGATTCATAGTAGTGCTTGTAGAGATCGGAATCGTTGGTGTTCCAATCGAGCTTGGTGGTTTCCTTGATGTATTTCACGCCGTTGCGGACTTCCTTCGCCTTGTGATCTCCCCACATCTGGTGACACAGGACCCCGACTCCAGTTAGATTGCCGCTGGCCGAAGGTCCGGTGTAGCCGAAACTCCCGTTGTCGTGCTGGGTGCCGTCCAGGTATTTGAGACCCTTGTCGATGCATGGCTTCATCCCGTTGAACTGGAGTTTGGCGTGCTCACATGCCTTGAGGGCCTGAATTTGCCAACCCACGACGGAGGTGTCGGTGTGGCCGCCTTTCGTTTCATACTTGTAGGCCCATCCACCATTCTCGTTCTGATGGTCGATGATGAATTGCCCGGCCTTTTGCGTGACCTCCTGAAGGTAGGGAACCTCGATGTTCAGATTCCGGCAGAAGGTCGCCGCCTCGCCGAGAGCATAGGTGGCGATGCCGTGCTCATACGGTCCCGACTGTGAGTTCACATTCTCGACCAAACCGCCTTCGTACTTCATTCCCACATCGACGAGATAAGTAATGCCGTCCAAGCACGATTGCCCGAATTCCTCGGAGTTGGGGGTTTCGCAATGACCGAAGTAAGCGAGAAGCACGAGTCCGGTCATCGCGGATTTGTTGCCGGTTCCCCATGATCCGTCCTTGTTCTGTTGGGACTTGAGCCACTGGAGGCTTTTGGCCACGGCATCCTCGCAGGCGTCGGTGCCGCCATTTTCCCTGAGGCGGGCCAGGCGGTCTTCCTTGGAGCAACGCTTGCGCATGTCGGGGGGAATGAGTTCGAAAATCGGACCATGTGCGTCACCGGTTAGGTGATCGCCAATCTCCGACGCCCCTCCCGAGAGGACCGCCGCCTTGTCCACCCAAACCACCGTCACCGCTCATGGTGCCTCCGCTGATAGAAGGGAGAGTTGGCATCGTTCCGATGTTCGCAAGGACCGTTTCCGGGAGAACGACATCAGAAATATGATCCTTTGCACCTCACCCTGGGCATCGTGGAGCGCACCTGGACCTTGGTTTTGGATTCGGTCGATTTGGAAGAAGGTGGTCTCCCTCCGATTTTGGTTACCACAACTTCCTTCTTCGCTCTCGGGAATCACCTGGAAAATCCAGATGACTCCCACCGCCAGCAAGACAAGGTGAATGAACACCGAGATCGAAAGAGAACCTGCCCCGATCTGCTTCCAGATGGAGCGTTTCGCGGGAGTGATGGGGTTGGTGGATGCTGCCTCGGGTTCACGATGGTTTTTCATGGGATTGGTGGGTTGGATGCGTGCTTCTCCTGAATGACACCGGGGAATCCTTTTCCTTAGATTATTTTTTAATGGTGAGAATCCCGTCCCTCAGGAGTGACAAACGGACGGGCTCCGGCTTCATTTCCGCATGGCATTTGAAATTCATCCCCGCCTCGCCGCGGGCGGGTTCGAGATCGGTCGCCTGGGCGGGTGCAGGTTGCTTCTGAAGGATAACGCGATCTTTCCCTGGTTTCTCCTCATCCCGGAGGTCGAGGGCATTGAGGATCTGCACGAGCACGAGTTGCCGCTGGCGAAATATACCGAGGCGATGGAAGCGATGCGTCGCGTGTGTGAATTCATCTCGGCGCATTTCAAGCCGGAGAAGCTCAACGTCGGCTGCATCGGCAACCAGGTAAGGCAGATGCATATCCACATGATCGGGCGCTCCACGGGCGATCCCGCATGGCCGGGGACGGTGTGGGCGCATGAGGGCAAAAAGGCATATTCCCAAGGAGAAGCGTTGGTGATTATCGGGGCGGCGAGGGAGTTTTTCGGGATTTGAGCGTGCAATTTCCGGTTAGCCGGGCCATTCATCAGTCGATGATGGTAGGAACCCACTCCCTGCTTCCTGTCTGCGGTTGTCTGCTGGCGGACCGGATCTCGATGTCAACCGGCCGGGAGCGCATGTTTACCGGCAGGCAACTTTGTGTGATCGGGGTATTCGGAATGCTGCCGGATATCCTGTCGCCTCATTTCTCACTGGAGTCACGTCAGGTGAGCCTTTCGCATACGGTCTGGTTCCTGATGGGGATTTTCCTGCTTGCTCCACTTGTGCGATTGATTCCCGAGCGCGGGTCTCGCCTTCCGGTGGCGGTCGCCTGTTGGATCGCCTATGCGTTGCATCTTGCGGCAGACGCGGTTTCCGGAGGCATCGCCTGGTTGTATCCGTGGCGGGATGTGGTTCTTGGGCGCTATTGGATCGAGCCGCAATACTGGATCTGGTATGATGCCGGATTCATTCTTCTCGTTTGGTTCATCTATCGGGTGTTACCAGAGATCGGTCGTAAAGTGACTTCCCAATGATCATGAAAATCGCCCTCCTTATCCTGCTGACATGGCTTCCTCTCCACGCGCAAAGCGGAGAGAAGATTGTCGCCGCCGCCCGCAAGCAGATCGGTGTCACCACCGCATACGTTCCTGATTACGTCTCGCTTGACTATCCAAATGGCGACGTCCCGGCGGATGGGGGAGTTTGCACGGATGTCGTCATCCGCGCCCTGCGCGTTGGGTTGGAAAAGGATCTTCAGAAACTCGTCCACGAGGACATGGCGGCGAATTTCTCCGCCTATCCGAAAAACTGGGGACTCAAGCGGCCGGACAAGAACATCGATCACCGCCGCGTCCCGAACCTGATGTCCTTTTTCAAAAGGAAGGGCTATCAGATTGCGCTGACCGAGCCGGTTGACTGGTCGAAGTTCCTTCCCGGCGACATCGTCACCTGCATCGTTCCGAAGAATCTGCCGCATGTGATGATCGTCAGCGACAAGAAGACGGACAAAGGCGTGCCGCTCGTCATCCATAACATCGGCGGCGGGGCACAGGAGGAGGATTGCCTTTCGATGTTCAAGATCACCGGGCATTATCGCGTGAAGTGAGTAGCGACGTTTGGGCAACCGGACGACCCGGTCATGACTTCGTCAGAGGTGCCCGATAATTTGATTGGTCACTCGCGTGGATTTTGAGCAATCTATCGCAATGTTCTATCTGTTGACTGGATTGTTGCTGGTTGGGTCGTTTTCTCTTCAGGCGGCAGAGGAAGTTCCGCCCTGGGTGGCCGAACTTGAACAGGGCACGCCAACCCAGTCGAAGAAGCTCAGTGTTCCATTGACCGACGCCGCCTTGCGGGGAAAGTGGAGGAAATGGGTGAATGCCTACGCCGCGCTGCCGGCGGACCAGGTCCGGGCGAACCCGGCGGCCTCCTCATTTCCCGGTAGCGTGAATCCCGCTGCCAAGCGCCAGAAGGATTTCCGCTTCCCGGTCGATCTGAACATGCCGCGCTGGCAATTCACCGGCCTCTACGCCGCTCCGGGGGAGAAGCTGGTCATCACCCTTTCTGCGGATGCGGTCGAAAAGGGCCTGGGAGTCCGCATCGGCTGTCACACCGACAATATCACGCGTCGTGAGATGTGGGCGCGTTTCCCCATGATCTCCCGTGCGGCCCCCCTCAAGGCTGTCACCACCGAGATTGCGAATCCGTTTGGCGGATTGGTCTATATCGAAGTGCCGCGCGACAAGGGCCGCGGAGGAGTGAATTTCAAGACCTACGGCGGCTACATCTGGGTCGATGAAAACGTGAAGAGCGCCCGGCCGGCAAGTGTGGACGTGCGCATCACCGGTGGTGTCGCGGCACCCAGCTACAAGCTCGGGGTGACGACTCCGGAGCAGTGGTCGGCGGAGCTATCCGCGAGCGGGGCCCCGTGGGGAGAGATGGCTGGAAAGCGGTTTATTTTTTCCCTGCCGATCGCGACCTTGCGCTCCGTAAAGGATCCGGCTGCGTTGATGACCTATTGGGACAAGGTGTTGGATGAGGCGTGGAAATTCGGCGGCTGGAGCGGCGAGCGCCATGTGCCGGAGCGTTTCGTTCCGGATGTGATGACCAGCGGCGGCTATCTGCATTCAGGCTATCCCTTCATGGGGCAATACCTCCATGCCAAGGAGGTGGTTGATCTGGAAACACTCAGGAAAAAGGGGAACTGGGGCTTTTTTCACGAGCTTGGCCACAACCACGAAGGACAATGCTATACCTTCGGACGTGAATTCGTGGAGGTCGTGGTCAACCTGCATACGCTCTACCTGATGAAGGCCATGTGTGGTCTCGATCCGCACAACGCCCGTCCCGCATGGAAAGTGGACACGCAGTTCAAGGCGGCGCTTGCCGGGGGGCGTGATCCATTCACCTTGCTCGCGTTGTATGTGCCGCTGATCGACACCTTCGGTTTCGAGTCGCTCACCAAGACATTCCAGACTTACTGGACGAAGGATGGAATGCGGGATGTTGGTCCGGAGACCCCCTCCAAAATCGATGCCTTCGTCTTGCGCTATTCCACGACGGTCGGGCGCGATTGCTCGGACTACTTCGCGAGGTTCAATCTCCAATGCACGGAAGCGACGAGGAAGAAACTTTCTTCACTGAAGAAGTTCACACCTGAGGCTCTATCGGAAGCGGGGCAGGTCAGGTGATCCGCCTAATGTTTCATCACTGAAATCCTGATCCGTCTTTCGCGCGACTTTCACCAGGTGACGACGTCGTCGGAAGTGCCGAGCTTGTGGTCAGGTCCCGGCGAGTAGGCGGTCACCCGTCGGCCCTTCAGGTGGACGGGTCTTGAACCGCGGGTGAAATCGAGGTTGCCTCGATTTTCCACATCGAGCTCAACGGTGTAGGGATTGCCCCATGGATCGTAGAGTCCTTCGATGGATTTTCCATCAGGAGCGTAGATCAGGCCGTTCTTGTTTTTCTTGCCTTCCTTGACGCTGAGGAACTTGATCCCCCTATCGTTCAGCGCACTGTCGGATTTGTCGTCAAGGCCTAGCAGGATGTTCAGCAGTTTCAATCCGGCAGGTGAGTTGGTGGTCACATGATTGCCGACATCGGGAATTTTGCCGTATTCGGTGAAGATCGAGTTGATGGCACTTTCGAGCGCGGTGGCGGTGGCCAAAGAAGTTGACTTTTTAGCGTTGGTGATTGCTCTGTCAGGCACTAACAGGGCATCCAAGCCAACAAGCGTCAAAAAGCATCCGAGCACAATTCCTCCAACCGCCATCGATTTCGCATGCCAAACCGATCGGGATTTAGGGAGACGTCGCAGGCCGATGAAACCAAACGCCACCGCAAAAACACCAGCAATCAACAGCAGTGCGCCGGATACGAAACCTGCACCAATCAAGAAGCCGATCAATGAGCAGACAAGGCTGCGTTTCGCCCACTCGAGTCCCGAGGCGATGTCGTCTCCCGTTTGCTTTTCTTCGGCAGTCACTGGCACTCCAAGCTACGATCATTGCGCTCACTGTCCAGATCGCTCTCAGGCTAACGAAAAAGGGCGGAGCTTCTGTCCGTTCCGTCTGGTGTCCGCTTGCTTGCCAAGAGCGTTTGATCAAGATTCTCGTGATGTCAGATCGGAGTGGCCATAGCGGTGTTGATACGGCCCTCAGTTGAATTCCTCGGCAATTGATTTAATCCAATGGAACTCCCGATCTCACCAGGTGATCACGTCGTCGGAAGTGCCGGGCTTTCCGTCAGGTCCGGGAGAGAAGACCGCGACATATCGCTCTTTGAGATCTACGGATTTTTGGCCGATGGTGAAACGGAGATGCACGTCATGCTGAGAGTCCAAAACGACGGTGTAAGGATATCCCCATGGATCGTAGAGTCCTTCGATGGAATCTCCCGATTCAGAATAGATCAGGCCGTTGCGCTTCTCCTTTCCTTCCTTGACGCTCAGAAATTTGATGGAGCGCATGTTCCTCGAATTGTCCGATTCCTTCTCGCGTCCCAGCAGGACGTTCAGGAATTTCACGCCTTCCGGAGTGTTGGTGTTCACACTGCTGTCAGAGACCGGCATCTCGCCGTATTCGGAGTGGAAGTTCTTAACGGCTAGTTCGATGGATGTTGCTGTGGCCATTGCGGACGTTGCTTTTGCCTTGGTAATCGAGGTTGTAGGAGCCGCAAAAAGTCCAGCAACCGCCGAAAGGAATCCGAGGGTGATGCCTCCGAAAGCCATGGCGGTATCATTCCGAGATTTGGGTAGCTTGTGGAGATTCCAATGAGCCACGAGACCGGTAACGAAGGCAATGAGGCCGAGAACCACAAATGTGAACAGGGGAACACTTGCCAGTCCAAAGCCGAGACTGGCGATCGCGAGATAGGACCGGTGTGGACGGAACGGTTGCTTCTGTTGGATGGGCTTCACTCATAACAGATGAAGCTAGCCAAGGGTGTTGACTTGTCGAGATCGCAACGGATCCGTTCGCGCGAAATGAATTTCGCGCTCCCGGTCACAAAAAAGGCGGAGCTTGTGCTCCGCCTTTTTCGTGAAATGCTGATTCGAGATGCTTACTTGCCCCAGCGTTCTAGCAGGGTCTTCGCCATGTCGGACGGGGTTTCCGCGACGGCGATGCCGCACTCGGCGAGGATGCGCTTCTTGGCTTGGGCGGTGTCTTCCTCACCGCCGACGATGGCACCGGCGTGGCCCATGCGGCGGCCCGGAGGCGCGGTGGCACCGGCGATGAAGCCGGCGATGGGCTTCTTGCAGTTCTCCTTGACCCAGCGGGCGGCCTCGACCTCGGCGTTGCCGCCGATTTCGCCGATCATGATGATGGCTTCGGTTTCGGGGTCGTCGTTGAACATCTCGATCACGTCGAGGTGGTGGTGCCGTTGACCGGATCGCCACCGATGCCGACGCAGGTGCTCTGGCCATAGCCGAGTTGGGTGAGCTGGAAGACGGCTTCGTAGGTGAGGGTGCCGGAGCGGGAGACGACGCCGACATGGCCGCGCTTGTGGATGTAGCCGGGGGCGATGCCGATGCGGCAGCCGCCGTGCGGAGTTCTCGCCGTGCCGGGAGTGACGAGGCCGGGGCAGTTCGGGCCGATGAGGCGGCGTCTTGGAACCGCGGCATGGCGCGCTTGACGCGCATCATGTCCTTGACCGGGATGCCCTTCGGTGATGCAGACGATGAGATCGAGGCCGGCGTCGACGCCTTCGAGGATGGCGTCGGCGGCGAAGGGCGGTGGGACGAAGATCGGCGGAGACGGTGGCTCCGGTTGCGGTCACGGCCTCGCCGACGGTGTTGAAGATCGGGTACCGACGTCTTCGAAGAACTGGCCGCCCTTGCCGGGCGTGACGCCGGCGACGAGCTTGGTGCCGTAGTCGAGCGAGAGCTGGGCGTGGCGTGCGCCGAAGCTCGCCGGTGATGCCTTGGACGAGGAGCTTGGTGTTTTCGTGATGAGAATGGCCATGGGAAAAGTTTGCTAGATTTTAGTTTGAAGTTTTCAGGCGACGGCGGCGACGATCTTCTGGGCGGCGTCGGCCATGGTCGTCGGCGGACGACGATGTTGAGGCCGGAGGCGGCGAGGGTCTCCTTGCCGGCGTCGACGTTGTTGCCCTCGAGGCGGACGACGAGCGGGATCGTGCAGGCCGGTTTCCTTGGCGGCGGCGACGACGCCGTTGGCGATGATGTTGCAGTCCATGATGCCGCCGAAGATGTTGACGAGGATGCCCTTCACGTTCGGGTCGCCGAGGATGATCTTGAAGGCCGCGGCGACCTGCTCCTTGGAGGCGCCGCCGCCGACGTCGAGGAAGTTGGCCGGGCTCGCCGCCGTAGTGCTTGATGATGTCCATCGTGGCTCATGGCGAGGCCGGCGCCGTTGACGAGGCAGGCGATGTTGCCGTCGAGGGCGATGTAGTTGAGGTCGAACTCGGAGGCCTCGACCTCCGTGGGATCTTCCTCGTCTGTGTCGCGCAGGGCGACGATGTCGGGGTGGCGATAGAGCGCGTTGTCGTCGAAGCCGAACTTGGCGTCGAGCGCGAGCACGCGGCCGTCGGGCGTGGTGACGAGCGGGTTGATCTCGACCATCGCGCAGTCGCAGGAGATGAAGAGTTTGTAGAGGTTGCCGAGGAGCTTGCCGAACTGCTTGGCGATGTCGCCGGTGAGGCCGAGGGCGGCGGCCAGCTTGCGGACCTCGTAGGCCTGAAGGCCGAGGAGCGGATGGACGAACTGGCGGACGATTTTCTCCGGAGTGTTGTGGGCGACTTCCTCGATGTTCATGCCGCCTTCGGTGGAGGCGACGATGACCGGGCGGCAGGTGGCGCGGTCCATCAGGATGGCGAGGTAGTATTCGTGGGTGATGTCCACGGCCTCGGCGATCATCACCTTGCTGACGAGCTTGCCTGCGTCGCCGGTTTGCACAGTGACGAGGGTTTCATTGAGCATTTTCCCGGCGAACTCGGCGGCCTGCTCGGGCGACTCGATGAGGTGGACGCCACCTTGGAAACCATTCTTGAAATGACCTTTTCCGCGGCCACCGGCGTGGACCTGGGCCTTGATCACCAGTTTCGCTCCGGCGAATTCCTTGGCGGCGGCGGCGGCTTCCTCGGGGGTGTTGGCAACCTTGCCGATGGGACTTGGGACTTGGAAACGATCAAAAAGCTCTTTGGCTTGGTATTCGTGGATGTTCATGGTGGCGTCGGGAGTCGTGCCGTGGGGTGGCGAAATCGTCGGGACGGTATTCCCCCATGGCTCGCGGGGTCAAGGAATCCGCAAGGAAAAGTGAGGCGAGGATGGATTTCCGAGTGACTCCGCCGGTCGGGGGAGGGCTTACGCAGGATCCGCCGAACTGATCACCGGCCAGCATCCGCGCAGGCTGCCGTGGTGGATTTTCAATTCCGGGTTGTCACCGATCCATCCGGGTTCGCCTTTTTCGTTCACGAAGGCGACGCCGATGGGCATGTCGAGTTGAGTGTCGGCCAGATGGATGATTTCTTCCTCAGCCTTGTCGGAGATGGTGATCCATTCCATTTTCATTTCGATGGGACTGAGTTCGCGAGCGCGGATCTCCTCCATTTTCAGGGGATCGAGCTTCGCGAATCGTTTCATCATCTTGAGCAGGAAAAGCGGGCTGTATCCCTCGTCCTTACCGCAGGCGGCCCAAACAATGGCTTCGAGTGGATAAATTCGAGAGAGTTCCAAAATGTCGATGTAGTCGCGGGTCTCGTTGCGTGCACAAAGGGCCAGTGCCTTGTTGACGGCCATGTCGAAAAGATGAAGGCACCAACCAAGTTGCGGTTCGGCGACGATTGGGAAGAACCGAAAGGCCGAATCGTGTGCCCAGTCCAGGGCGACTTCTTCCCCATTCCGGCGGACAAGTGCTTTCCTGAACGAGCCTGGCTGCGACCAATCCCCGAATTTTAGCAATTTCTCAACCTCGTAACCGGCGTCCTCCAAAGCGGCGACATCACGAAGGCTGTGATGGTCAAGATCCACAATGGCATCGTGAAACATGTCGAAGTCGTTGGAAAACCTGGCGGATTCCTCACTGGCGTTTAGCACCATTCCACCAGCAAAATGGCTTTGCTCGGAACGATTGCCGACGATGACGGCGAGAACCTCGCTCTGGAATTGCGTTAGAGGCATCGTTGCAGATCTTGAGCTGCTCGCCAGGCACGCCAGTTTCCATATTCTCGAAGGTGTTCGACGACCAGCCGTACATCACCCAAAAAGCGGACTCTGGCCTCAGGATGGCGAAACCAGAAACAATGGACGCCAAACTCGCGCACCAGTTCCTCCGCCCTTGCGATCAACTCGGGCGGCGCTGGTGTTAGATCGGGTTCTGTCATTTCCTCGTCCATCGTGCGATGGAGGGTTGCACGATTTTCGTCAGGGATCAAGCCGCGTCATCGATGCGCCAACTGGATCAGGCGCGCGAGCTTGTGGTTGAAGCCCTTCGCCGCGGCGAGTTGGTCGAGGCTGAGGTGCATCCGGTATTGCCAGTAGTAGGGCATGATGGCGGGGACGTTGATCCGTTCGGCCTCGGGATCCGGGTGACGCAGGGTTTCATCCATCGCCAGCAGGTCCTGGAGCGGGAAGATCGCCCACATGGCGGGGGAGGCGAGGTGTTGCCCGATGATTTTCGCCGCCACCTCGCCGGAGAGTTCCGAATCGGGAAACGAGATGCCGAGCATCTGCCAGGCGAAACGGGAGGTCGTTTGCGGGTCCTCCTTCCACCAGGCGCGGAGCGTGGCCATGTCGTGCGTGGACGGGCTGACGACGCTCATGTACGGGGCGCTTTGCGGATTGAAGAACTCAACCACGTGGGTCTTGGGCATGCGTTGGATTTCCAATGAAAGGATCCCAAGTTCCCTGAGCACGCCGGGGACGCAGGCCGGAACCATTCCCAAGTCCTCGCCGCACAACAGCATGGAACTCGCACGACGCATGGCGGGCAATTTCTCGTAGCCACGTGCCTGCCAGAAATCCTCCTGACGGCGGTAGAAATAGTCGTTGTAGAGCTCCTCGACCCGCCAACGGGTGTCGGGATCCAGCTCTCGATAGGAATACGTGGACTGCATCGACATGCGCGGGTGGAACATTCTTCCATGCGATCCCGGGACTTCGAAAAACAGCACCTCGCTCGCGCAATCCAACAGGCCTTCGCGGATGACGCCATCGTGCGGGTGTTCCTTGAAATAAGCGTCGATGCGGCGTTGGGTCAGCACCTCCTCGCGAAGCTGGAAGTATCCGTTTTCGCAATCGTGCATGAAGGTGTTCTTCACGTATTCGGCTGCTTCGCCAAAGCGCTCCTTCAGCGCGTTCCAACGGATGTAGGGGCGGCAGTACCGGTTGTAATCAAAGTCGATGCCTCGGTTGCGGATTTCATCGATGTGGATCGGGGTCGCCGGGTCGAAATAACCCATGATGCCCTCGATGTGGTCGTAGGGAACCTGCCAGATGCGGAAGAACCCGAGGATGTGGTCGATCCGATAGGCATCGAAGTAGCGGCTGAGTTGGGAGAACCTCGCTTGCCACCACGCGTAGCCGTCCTTTTTCATGACCTCCCAGTTGTAGGTCGGAAATCCCCAGTTCTGCCCCTTGACCGCGAAATCGTCCGGTGGTGCTCCGGCCTGGGCATCCATCTTGAAGAACTCCGGTGCCGACCATGCGTCCACCGACTGGCGGTCGATGCCGATGGGAAGGTCTCCCTTGAGCGCCAGGCCTATGGCATGGAGGTGGTCCACGGCGTCTGTTAGCTGCTTGTCCAGTTCACATTGCAGCCAGATGTGATAGGCGATGACCGGCCACTCCGGATGGGAGGGTTGGGTCAATCCATCGACTTTCTTTTTGTCGAAAGTAGCCCAGTCTTTCCATTGCGAGAAATCGGCGGTGCCGAACTGGTCGCGTTTCACACAGAACAGCGCGTAGGGAACGACCCAATCCCGATTGGATGTTAGGAATTCATGGAATGAGGAGCTGGCGAGAATCGCTGTCTGGTGTTTCTCGAAAATCTGGCGGGTGAGTTTCGTCTTGGCCGCCATCACGGCCGGGTGATCGATCTTCTCCAGCGGGTTGAGGGCTTCCTGCAGTTGCTTCATTTCCTTGGTGAAGGACTGCGGCATGGCAAGATCCAGATCGGCGATGCGCAGATAGATCGGGTGCAGCGCGAACACGCTGATGGCCGAATAGGGATACGAGTCGGTCCAGTCATGGGACGAGGTGGTGTCATTGATCGGCAGGATCTGGATCAGCTTCAGGCCGGTCTTTCCCGCCCAATCCGCCAGAGGCTTGAGATCCGCGAACTCGCCGATGCCAAGGCTCTTGTCGCTGCGAAGGGAGAACACCGGGATCGCAACCCCGGCGGCATGATAGAGTCCGGTGGTGTCCCTTCGATAGAGTTCGTCGTGCAAGTGGATCCATTGCCGCGACGCATATTTTCGGGAGCCGATCCGCCGGTTTTCGCCGAGCTCCATGCTGACGATGCATTGCAGTTGCGGGTCGAAAAGTCCGTATTTGTATTCGATGTCCCAGTCGGCGGGCAGATAGAGATTTGTCTCCCATGCATTCGGCGCGACTTCCGTTAGCGGGACCGGCGAGTGCCAACCCCAGTTTCCGAGTTCGTCCACGCTTCCGGAAATGCACGGGACCTTGCCTTCCGGCACGGCGGCCATGCGCAGCCGGATCGTGTGGTTCGCGTTGGCCGGGATCGCGGCTTTTTCAAATGATGCTTTCGCGGGATGAGTGGCAAGGAACGCCTTTGTCTCGAAGGCGAGATCCGGTGTTCCTGCGGAGCACCAGGAGTCCAGCAGCACGACGGCTTCGTGGGAGTCGAGGTCGATATCCACGACCCTTCCCGTTTTCCACTCGTCGAGTTCGACGGCGTTGGTGGACTGGCGGAGCTGATAATTGTATTCGATCCTGAATTTCCCCGCACCGCGGACATCGACAGTGGTTTCCCATTGCCTGTCATTGATCCAGTGCAAGGGCACCACCTGATCGAACCTGACGCCCTTTTCGTCGAGCACGGTGGAGTATTTCAGCCAGAGCGATTGTCCGGTAACGGTGTGATAATTCAGGCGGAATACGATCTTCATGGGCAACAGGGTAATGTTGAAGAACCGGCTTTGGTTGGCGATGCGAAAATCCCGATGCGTCCCCTTGACGTCGCCGGAACGCATGGCGAGATTTTCGCATGCTCCATTTCGTGACACTCGTCATCGTGATCTGCGCGCTCGTGGCCGGACTGGCCCTCGCGCGGCTGATCACGAACTGGTTCGCCGACCGTTGATCCGTTGCGTCTGCCTAAAGTTCGGCAACGAACTCATCAACAGTCAAGCCAGCTTGTTCGATCAGTCCCTTCAATGTTCCAGGTTTGATGGGGCGATGCATCGGGACCACTACCGTCCGGCCTTCCTTTCGGAGGATGCGATGGGAGCCCGACTGGCGCATGTCAATGAAGCCGAGACGGACCAAGGCGCGGACCGCATGGTCGCCATTCACATCGCGAGGCAGTCTCATTTCGCCACTGCCAGCTCGGGATCGCGAACGAAATGGAGCCTGATGAGTGTGGGCGTTTCGCGATCCGCAAAGTAACCGGTCACCGCATCCCGCACCATTTCTTCCAGATCGGAAAAATTCTCGCCTTGGGTGCTGATGCCTCCACCTGCCGGGTCGTCCCAGCGAGCCACGTAGCCACCGGTTTCATCACAGGGAGTCACATCGAAACGGATTTCCATGGGGAGAAGTTGGATGGCAAATGTGTTTGATTCAAGCACGGATACTTGACCAAACCCGCGACAGGGCCGTCCACAGTCGCCGGGAAAAGTCGAAATCCTAAATCCGCGACGCCTTTTGCAGAAGCCGGAGCTTGTCGAGGGCGGCTCCGCTGGAGATCATTTCACGGGAAATCTCGATGCCGTCGCCCATGTCGTCGGCGAGGCCGGCACAGGCGAGGGCGGCTCCTGAATTCATGAGGACCATGTCGCGCTTGGGGCCGGTTTCCTTGCCCGAGAGGATGGCCTCGAGGATGATGGCATTGACCTTCGCATCGCCACCCTGAAGCTCCTCCACTTCCGCATGCTTGAGGCCGAAGATGCGTGGGCGGATCTCCTCGTCCTGGAGATCCTGCATGGAGCCTGCCTTGCAGATCCGCGTGGATCCCATGAGGCTGACCTCGTCCACCGAGCGGCCGTCGCCGGTGGTGCCGTGGACGACCCATGCGCTCTCGCGGCCGAGGCGTTGGAGGATTTCGGCAAACGCGGGACAAAGGTCGCGGGAGAAAACCCCGATGAGCTGGCACTCCGGGCGGACCGGATTGAGCAGGGGGCCGATGAGGTTGAAGATCGTTCGGATGCCCTTGGCGGCGAGTGCCTTTCTAACCGGAACCACCGCCTTGAAAGCGGGATGATAGAGTGGGGCGAACATGAATCCGACACCCGCTTTCTCGATGCAGGTGCGGAAGTCATCGGCAGGCAGATCGATGCGGATTCCAAGGGCTTCGAGCACGTCGGCCCCGCCGCTTTTCGAGGTGATGCCGCGATTGCCGTGTTTCACGACGACAGCTCCCGCAGCGGCGGCGATGAACATCGCGGTCGTGGAGACGTTGAAAAGATCGAGCTGGTCGCCACCGGTGCCGCAAACGTCGAGAGTTGGACCCTCAAGCTCTAGCAGACCGAGATGCGGATCCACCGCCTGCTCAAGGAAGGCCTCGACGAATCCGGCGATCTCGGCAGGGGTTTCCCCCTTGAGGGCGAGAGCTTCGAGCAGGCGTTCCTTTTTCTCATCCGGAGCGGCCGGATCGAGCAAGAGGGATGCCGCGACCTCGACCTCGCGAGGCGAGAGTTCCTGCTTGTTTTCGAGATGGTGAATCAAGGCGTCCATGACCGGAGCCTAGACGTGAGGCCGACCCAGGGCCAGAACGAACCACGTAAAATCCTTTCCGTGCATCGTTTCGGAGAGCGGGGAAATAATGTCAAATCACGAGGTGCGATCTGGAATGGACCGACTTCAGCCGCGTATGTCCGGAATCCGGCGGGCTTTTCTATCGTTCAGAACTTGATGTTGAGACCGGTGTAGATACCGGCCTGTGCCATGTCGTACGAAAAGCCACCGTTGGAGTAGTCCGTGTAGAGATATTTGTAGCCGAGTTCGGCGGACACTTTGTTGGAAAAGTTGTAGCCTACGGCCGCCTCGAGACTCCAGGTGAGGTCCGAACCGATCCCGAAACCACCGACATCCGCGGTGCCGGCGAGATACCAGTGGTCGTTGAAGTTGTATTGTCCCCTGAAGCCGATGATGGGGTCCACCCATTGTTCGTTGGCCGAGGCCTTCGTGGGAAGTGAGCCCTGGAGGGAATTGTCGATGGCGTTGGCAAGCGCCTTGTCGGCCTTTGCGACCTGCTTCCTTGCCTTGTTGACAGCACCTTGAAGTTTCGAATCCACCGAAGCACGGAGCTCGGCCACCTTGAGTTGCGCCGTCGCTTCGGCAAGCTTGGCGGTTTCCTTGACGGTGGCCCGCACCAGCCTGTTGAGCACCGGACTGCGCGGAGCGAGTGAGTTTTTCCTGCGAATCTCCAGGAACTCGCGCTCGATCTTTTCTTTGGCGCGGGCATTGGCATCGGCCTGGATGTCGTTCTTCAACTCTGTCTCGATGGTGGCTCGATCCGCCTTTGCGGCAGCCTTATATTCCGCGATCCTGGGGTCAATGATCGCCTGCGCCTCGGTGCGGACGGCGGTGGTGATTCTACTGCTGAGATTGGTGCTCACCGTCTGCACTCCGGTGGTGTCGATGGATGCCCCCAGATCGAGCCACATTCCGTTATAACGTGCGCCGGCGAAGGCATCGATGAAGCCATTCGGGGTGTCATAAAACCGGTAGGACACGGTGGCCTGTCCGATGAACTGTTTCAGGTTCACGCTCACGCTGTTGTAAAGAGGTCCCGGAGTGGCTCCGGAGTCACCGAGGGCGGCATAAAAGCCATCAACCGTGATGCCCCAGCGTTTGTTGTAGCGGGCTTCGAACTGGAGGGCTGCGGCCATTTTCAGTTGCTGTGCGACATCGCTGAATCCGGCATCCACGTCGGTGGTGATCCCTCCTGCCTGGGTCGTGCCGTCGAGTCCTGTTAGCCAGCCGTACGACTCGAGACGGAATTCCCAGGGGGTGGCCGGAGGCGGAGGAATGGTCATGTCGAAATCGTCGGCTGGTTCTGTGAAGGCAATGACGGGTGCGGCGCAGATGGCGGCAGGGACGAGGCGTCCTGCGATTTTGGCGTAGTGTTTCATGATGGCGAAAAGGTTGTGCTGAAGGTATGGCGGGAGGTGTGTCGGATCAGCGGGGCGGGTGGATGCGGGTGATCTTGGAACCCTGGAGACCGAGCCCGCCCATCAGGCCGCGCTGGTTGAAGAAGAAAGCGTAGGTTCCCTTGTTCATGGTGGTGGTGGAGATGGAACCGGCCATGCCTTCATCGACGACGACCAGGCTGGGGCTTGAGCCGACTTCCCAACCATCCGCACGGTTGATGTTGTTGAAGGCGTCATTGTCCATCAGGAAGAGCGCGTAGCCGTAGGTCTGGATGCCTGCCTGGAGGCCATAGGAGAGGCCTGCGGTTTGATAGAAATCCCTGATGCTTCCGTCGCTTTGGATGAGGGCTCCGTTACCGCCCATGCCGCCGACCATGAGACCACCCTTGGTGATTTCAGGGAAGACAAGAATGCCCTTGGCTTGGGCACCGAGCTTTCGGGCTTCGGGTTTGCTGCGATAGAGCTTGTTCAAGGCGGCGCGGGAGTCCGCCGCGAGTTCGCGTGGATTGACACTGGCGGCGTTCATGTTGGTGACCGGGCCGTTGGAGCAGTGGCTGAGGGCGAAGCTTCCGGCGATGAGGAAGGCGGCGGTGGCGATTTTCTTTTTCATGGTATGGATTCGATGGGTTAGACGGTTTTTGGCGAGTGTGAAAGCTCGACGCGAAGTGGGTTTGCCGGGTCGAAGTGCACGTCGCGCTGAGGGAAGGCGATGACGATGCCGGCATCGGCGAAGGCATTGTCGATCATGAAGCGGAGGTTGCTGGCTAGCGGATCGCGCTGGGTCTTGGTGGTATCCAACCAGAAGAGCAGGCGGAACATGAGCGCGTTGTCGCCGAAGTCCTCGAAGCGGACCTCGGGCTCCGGGTCGTCCAGCACCAGGCCGTGTTCGCGGGCCACGGAGAGCAGGATGCGGGCAGCCTCGCGGGTGGGCGATCCGTATGCCACCCCGACGAGGATGAAATGACGGATGATGGTGCTGGAGAAGGTCCAGTTGGTGACCTGGTTCTCCAACAGGTTGCTGTTGGGGATGAGGGTGTCGATCCCGTCGAAGTGCTGGATGACCGACGCGCGCATGCCGATGGTCTTGATGCGGCCGGTGATGCCCTCGACCTCGACGACGTCCCCGACCCGGAGCGGGCGCTCGAAGATGAGGATGAGTCCGCTGATGAAATTCTTGAGCATGGTCTGGGTGCCGAAACCCACGCCGATGGCGAGTGCTCCTCCCAGGAAGGCGAAGGCGGTGAACGGGATGTGGACGGCATTGAGCGCGTAGATGACCAACAGCGCCAGACCGACGCCGGAGAACAGTTTCACAATTGTGACCGAGGTGGTGGCGGGAATTTTTGATTTGCCGGAAAGGAAACCTGCTATTTGATGCGAGAGGAACCGAAGGATCCACCAGCCGACCGTCAGGATGAAAGCGAGTCTTACCAGCTTGCCGAGCGTGACGGCGCGAAAGATCGGGATTTTCCTGCCATCGACGATGTCGGTTTCCTCGGCGAGGTAGAGTTCGGTGTTCCAGAGGGAGAAAAGTCCGGAGGTGATGTAGTCCCATACGGGAGTGCCGCGCGTGGAGCCGTTGATATCCTCGATGGCGAAACCGATCAGCCGCTTCATTCGGGCGACTTGTTGGATGGCGTCACGGAGCCTGACTGGATCGAATTCCGCAACACCGGCATGTCCTCCGACGAGTCGTAGTTGGGCAATTTCATTCCAGTCGGTGACGCTCTTCCTGAGTTTGTCAAAAGTGGCGAGAGCCTCTTTCCGGACCGTGGAGTTCTTGTTGTCCAGGGCGGAGAAGCGGGTATTCCAGAAGTTCTTTTCAAGATCGAGAAATTCGATCTTCCATCCCAAGAGGGGATCAGGGGATCGCGACTGATGGCTGGCAGTTGCCATCGCACCGACCGCCTCCGCCCGTTCACGGGTGATTCTCATCTGGATCTCGTTGAGTTCTTCCTGGCGGAAGACGGTCTTGTCCTTGACGGTTTTCAGTTCGAGATCTGCTAACTGATATTTCGAATTGAGCATGACCAGCTCGGCTCGTTGGGCTGCCAGGAGCAAGGTGAGCCTGGCGATTTCCTCGCTGGAGACACGCGTGGAAGCCTGCTCGATTCGGGCCGCACGTTCCGCCATCTGGCGGTCTTCGGGAGTTCCTGCGCTGGCGGCCAGCTCCGCATGGCGGCGGCCGGCTTCCTGGTGGTTTTCGAGATCGTTGTGGGCGGCTTCAACCTGAGAGGTGAAGATGCGGAGCTGGGCGTTCGCAGCGCTTTGGTTGCCCTCAATCGTTTCGAGGCTTTCCCGGATTTCGTCGAGCAACCGGATGGAGTAAGGGGGCGGCTGGGGATATCCGTGCCACGAGGAGAGCTCCCGGGCCGTCTTGTCTCGTTCCACTTGCGCATTGGCAAGGATGCTGACGGCGTTCATGTGGACCAGGCAGACTCCTTCCAACTGTTGGAGGCGTTCGCGTAGTTCGGGGGCGGCATCGGCCGGCAGTGACTGGACCTCGGCCCTTACGGCAGCGAGGCGCTTTTGTATCTCCGCCGGTTTTGAGAATCCGTCGTTGGTGTCATTCTGGGCGGTGAGCCATCCGGTTAGGCATAAAGCCACGATCAAGCCGCGAAGGAAGGCGGATGAAATCAGGAATGGGAAATGGACGGTGCCGGGCACGAAAGTTCGTTAGATCCTCAATGGTCCTTCAGGTTCAACAGGAGGATGCGTTGGACTTCCTGGATGCCTTCCGGGTTGATGTGGGCTCCGTGACCGGAGGGGACGATCTTTTCCGAGACGGCTCGATCGAGGTGGGAACTCCAATAGGGCACAATGCCGTCGCTGGAATTCGGGGTGTCTCCCTTGCCGCGGTCGCCCATGATCGAATGGTAGGGGACTTTTGGATCCACCGGGATCTTGTTGATTTCAACGACGAAGTAGTTGGTGGGGGATAATGTATCGATGCTGTTGGGTGACTGTGTGATCTTCTTTGCGGCTGGATCGATCGTGGAGGCGATCAACACGTCCCGGACGTCGGCCATCGTGCCGGGCAGGTGGACTAGCTTGGAGAACATGCGTCCAAACCAGTCCGAGGCGAGGTCCGAGCCGCGGTGCGGGCCGGAAATGAAAATGGCGCGGTGAATTTTCGGACGGGCGTGGAACACGAGCGAGTTCTCAAGGTATTCGCGGCTGGGGCCGGAGATGGGCGTTTGTTCGACGGGTTTTCCGAAAACACCGCGCCAGATGCGGTCATCGGCATTGGTCACCATCAGGCGGCTGATGAGCGTGCCCATGCTGTGGCCGATGATGACCATGTCCTTGTGGTCCGGGAAATCGTTTGCAACGTGGTCGAGTTCACGGCGGAGCAGCGAGGCGGAGTAGGGATACGGATATCCGCTGGGGTAGCTGAAGACCCAGAACTGATAGCGCTGGCGGATGGCCGGATCCTCAAGCAGTTTGAAATACATCTTTGCGAAGGTCGCCGGGGTGCTGTTGAGACCGTGGACCATGAGCACCGGGATGCGATTCGGGTCGTAAGGCTGAAGGAAATTCAGATGCACCGTGTCGTTGAACCTGTCCGGGCGGAGGAGCCGGACGATGCCGAGCTTGTCCACCCGGGCCTTTGACATGGCGAGCATGATCGCAGCCGAATAGTCGGCGGCGAGTTTCCGGTTCCGGCCGGCGAGGGTGACGGTTTCCACCTGATAGGGATCGATGAAGTCGAGGGTGGCGGTGTTTCCTTCAAAGCGCAGGACGGCGGTTAGGTTTCTTACAGGAATCTTTTTGCGGATCTCCTCATGGCCCAGACGGGCGTATGAGGTCACTGCCACGAGAGGGGCTCCAATCCCCGGGACGACGGCGAGATTCTGGGCGTCCGGTCCGTCGAACTTGAGGGTGTCGGCGGGGATGAGCATCCCTTCTTGGGGAACAACTCCCAGGGGAGCCTTTCCGACGAGACGATGGATGCTGCTGGAACCGGAAACGGCGACCGCTGAGGTCCATGGATCGGCTCCGCTGCTCTTGATTGCCTCCACCAATCGGGCGACGGCGAAGTTATAGGCGGGAATGGCGGAGGAATCGCCCTGTTCGATCCTGCGGTAGGCGGTGTGGGCGGAATCGATGAGGGCATCGGCGTTGGATTTTGCGACGGTGACTCCGGGTGGTGGTGTCGGCTTGACGGGATGCACCGAGACTGGCGCGGTGCACTGGGTGAGAGTGGCGACGGCAAGCGCAAGCCCCAGAGTGCGGGATGATGAGGACAGCCAGAGTGTAAGACGATGATTCATGGGATGGGGATGAAAGTTGTTAGAAATGCCATGCGAGCCCAGAAGTGAGCTTGTGGTCGAGATTGTCGTTGGACAGGGGGAATTCGAGAAGGAATGACATGGCATACTGGCGATCGGAGCCAAAGAGCCTGGTGGCACCGAGTTCCAGCCTTTGGCGATTGTCGTCCGTGAGGAAGTTCCTCCTTGGTTTGTAAATGGCGGCGGCGGACCAGTTGTCGGTGAGTTTCACGACCAGCGGAAATTTCAGTTCAAACGCACTCACATCATCGCCTTCCTCTTCGAGCGGCGTGAAGCTGTATTCGAAGTTCACGCCGAGATTGATATGGCTTGCAGCATCCCAGCGGAAGGCGACGATGGGGCGCAAGATGAGCGCGTTGGCGCCGAGCGTTGAGTCTGAAGCAGTGTCAAACTCCGTGTTCAGGCCGATTCCATAACGCTGGGTGGCCGAGATCCGGCCGACGACGCCGGTGCGCAGTTCGAGGTCGCCTAATCCCGAGGTGTCCGAAGTGGCGGTTTCGTTCCATTTTACCGGAATCAGTGCCTGGAGACCGAGCGCAAGACCTTCGCCAAGCGGAATCCCCCAGCGCAGGGAGTTTTCGATCTTCCAATAGTCCCTATCGCTATCGTCGCACTCATAACTGAGTTCCGATAGGAAACGGCGGCTGACGAGTGTGGGGTCATAATCTTGACTCCAGGCGCGCTCTGGATCTCGCTCCGCCAATCCCGGCGTCGCGTCTTGTGGCTGAGCGGCATGTTCAGGCGCCACCGCTAGCAACGTGGCAAGGATGGGCTTGATGCCTGCGGATTTTTTCAACCGCATGTAATGAAGCGGATTCATCACCGGGTCATCAATTGGTCGCGGATGAGTTGGTAGGCTTCGGTATCAATGCCGAGGTCGCCGAGAAACGGTCGGTCAAAAGCGAGTGTCAACGTGATGACGAGGCCGATGAATGCCGAGAGAAGCAACACCTGGATGGCATGCAGCTTGGGGTCGCGAACCGTGAACAGGAAGGTGGAGGTCAGACTGATCAGGGCCCCGACGTTGATGACGAACCAAAGGACGTTGGGAAGCTTGACCAGCATCGCATCCATTCGAAGGCGGCGGGCTTCGATCAGTTGGTTGTAGGCGCGCATGGCTTCGGCATGCAGGATCTTCTTCCCTTCGGAGTCGGGCTCGAACGAGCACAAGGTGGTCTGAAATCGGTTCATCCACAGGATGCCTTCGGTGGGGGATACTCCGCCGCGTTGTGAGGGCCACGCCTTCGTGATCAGATAGTCGGTATAACCGCGGAGCTCTCCCTGCAGCTCGGAGCGAGTCGGTTCGGGATAGCTGCTGACGTCCCGATACAAGCCCGCGATCCGGCTGGCCTCCAGCGAGACCACGTCCGAAACCCCCGAGTGGGTTTCCCAGACGTTCACCGCGACGAGCGCGACGGCCAGGCCATAGAAGACCATGACCGCCTGCACCATGGCTCCCGAGAACTCCGAGTCTTCCGAACAAACGTTCATCCGTGGCACAATCAGACGACGGAAAATCGCGAGGCCCAGCAGCGAATAGCCACACAGGAAGCCGATGATCAGGCCGCCTGCTGCCGGAAGTGATAGATGGAACAGGAATTCAGGCATTATTCAAACAGCAGGTGTTTCGTTCGCTGGAGAAAGCGGTTCTCGGACTCGTCCATCCCGTCGGAACCGATAATCCGTC
Source organism: uncultured Verrucomicrobiae bacterium (assembly GCA_963810445.1). Classification (GTDB taxonomy): domain Bacteria; phylum Verrucomicrobiota; class Verrucomicrobiia; order Verrucomicrobiales; family Akkermansiaceae; genus Luteolibacter. The sequence goes on from CAWENZ010000026.1 coordinate 79,766, forward strand.
CTAGCCACTCGAAGACCAGGCCCGCCTCTCCCGCGGAACGGATGACGGAGGTCCTTTCCTGAATGAATTTCTCGGTTTTGAGTTCGCACGATCCCGCCTCGCGGACTGCGGCAAACGCGGTGGGCAGGCACACATCGCCGACTCTCGAGGAACTCCAGCCGATTGAGGTGAGAGCCCTTTCGAGAACCTCGTCCTCAATGGCTGAAAGGTGATGGTCGAGGTAGGGTGCGAGGAGCAGAAGTTCGACCATTGCACTGCGGGTATCAATATTCATGAAACTGTCCGTTGGATGGTGGTGGCATGAATCAGGAAACGATGACGTAAACGGTCGCGCCTTGATAGAAGACGGCGCGGTAATAGATGCCGCCGACGAAGTAACAGTTGTAGCCACGGTAAACCACGGGGCGATAGCCCGAAGGAACGGTGCGGATGTAACCGGTGGGCAGAGGACGGGCGGCCACGGCGACACCGCCATTCGGGCCGACGGCAGCAGCACCGTATCTGCCCGAGACGGCCGCTCCGTTCGGGCCTACGGCAGCAGCACCGTATCTGCCCGAGACGGCTGCTCCGTTCGGGCCCGCGACGGCGGCTCCACGCGGAGTTGCCGCAGCGGTTCTTCCATTCGCACCTTGGGCGGCGACGCCATGCGGACCGACGTAGGCTTCACCCCCGCGTTGGGTGGTATATTTTGTTCCGCGTCCGGCAGATTGAGCACTGACTCCATAGCTACGTCCTGCCGCGCTGGAAACAGAGAGAAGTAGGGATGCTCCGGCGAGAAGCACGTGTGATTTGGTGAAAATCGTTTTCATGGTCGTGTTCAGTTTTTGGCGGCTGATTTCATTTTGGCGGTGGTCCACATCTCGATTTGTTGGGAACCCTTGGGTGGCGTGAAGGCGAAAACGCCGGCATCCTCCGGTGTGGCGAGATTCCATTTCGAGAACGAGATGTGAAGCTGAGGGTTGCCTTCGCTGTGAAAGGTGGCGTTCAGCTTGTGGGGCAGTTGGTCGGCCACCCCAATCCACAATTCGGCGTCGGCTTCCTTGCCGGACAGCCAGACCCGGTGGCACTCGACACCGAACCAGCCGAACAAACCTTCCTGAGTTTTGGATTTTCCGAGATAGGTGACGGTGCGCGACTGTTGTTTGAATTCCTTGTAGGGATTGCTAACTGCAAACTCAGCCAGTGGCGGGATAAAACCGTATTTTTCATCGAGTTGATCAATGAGCCCATCGATCGACCCGCGCATGGGCACCTTGGCATAGTGGTTGTGTTTTTCGTCCAACAGAACGAGCGCACTCCCGTCGAAAACGAATCGGCGTGTGCCCAGACTGCTCGTTGCAACCGCAGCGATCTTGTTTGGGCGCTGCACGGCGATACTGACCTTGGCCTTCTCCGGAATGCCGCCTCCGCCGCCTAACAATGCGGCGTCGATCTCGCGGGTGGCGGTGAAGGTGAAACTGCCGGCCGAGGCGAGTTTCGCGGACATCTGCTTGAGCAGTTGATCGGCGGTCGGATCGGCAGCGGATGCCGGCAGCAGCGACGCCACAATGAACAGCATGGCGGTAGGAAATGAGGGAATCGTTGGTTTCATGAATTTGGATAGTGTGAGCTTATGTTGATGGATCAATTGCCGTCGAGGGCGGATTCAATCGCTTTGTCAACCGCTCCTTCGAGAAGGCCTTGCAGTTGCTGGTATTGATCGCTGGAAAGGATGGCCTGCAACTGCGGTGCATACTGGCTGCGGACCGCCGTGATTTGCTCCAGCTTCGCGACTCCTTGAATCGAGGGGTTGTTTCTGATCGCCACCATTTGAGGTAGCTCGGCTTTGAGGATGGGGAGAACCTGGGCCTCCTGGTCCGGTGTCAATTGCAACTCCTGCATCAAAGCCAGCACCTTCCGCACCATTTCGGGCGATGGTGTTGGCTGTGTGGGCGGGGCCACGACCCGATAGTAAACCCCGTTGGCGCCAAAGGACGGGCAGAACCAGGTGGAACCGCACTCGTAATAAGTGGTGCCTTGCACGACCGAAGTGGTGGTGATGTTCGGAGGGAGGGCTGCGACGATCTGCCCCGGAGCATAGACGACGGTGACAGGCGCGGTCTGTTTGGGATTCCCGGTCGCGTTGGCGGAGGCGGCCCCGTTGTCATATCCGGCGGCATAGGCGTTTGATGCGGCAGCTGCGTTATTGGCGGAGATGGCGGCCGTGGTGGCAACCGCGGCGGTGGTGGCCACGGCAGCCGCCGCCCATGGGTGGACGATCGGACTCGCAGCATAGTAATTCACCGTGGCCGGCGGATGATAACCATAGTATTCGGCAGGCGGGTGGTAGGCAGTCGCGCCGTAAGGTGTGGTGTGGGTGGCTCCTTCGCCATACCGGCCAGCCGTTCCGCCGCCATAGACATTGGTGTGAGAAGTGCCACCGCCATAGGCGTGGGCAGTCCCACCGCCATAGGCGTTTTCGTGAGCGGTACCTTCTCCGGCAGTGTGTGATGTGCCACCACCGAAGGCGTTTTCGTGGCTGGTGTGCCCATATGAGTGGGAAGAGCTTCCGCCGTAGCGATTGCCGCGAGAGAATGCCGAGGCTTGCTGACAGGGCAGGATGATGGTGATGCTCACCGCCAGGCAGATGGGGATGGTTTTCATGATGTCAGATGGATTGAATTACTCGGATTTTGGCTTTTGCGATTGGCTTTCAGGAGGTGCGCCCGGAGACGGGGTCGGGTGAGGGTGGGCGAAGGGTATTGGTTTCGCGGCGAGGGCTTTCGCGGAGGTGAAACTGTTTGCGGAAACACCGGCATCAAGCTTCCAGTCGGAAAGCACCAGGTTGTGGCGGAGTCGCTCCGGATCATTGAGGTAAACGGCATGAAGCATGTGTGGCAGTTTGTCTTCCGCACCGATCCATATCTGGATGAATACCCCGCTATCGATGTAGGCCACCATGTCGGTGGTGATTCCGCCGACCACCTTGGACTGGCCAATGTAAGCTGCCATTTCCAAACCTGGCTTCATGTCGCCAAAGGGATCGGCAACAATCATGTCCGTGAATGGAAAGTAGATTGCGGCCGACTGATAGGCCTTCTCCAGGGCTGCTTCGATCGTCGGCGGCGCATCGGCGACTGCTGCCAGATCTTCGGCAGGCGCGTAGGCGGTTATTTTCTTGCCGTCATCATAGAACTCGGTGACGGGTCCGTCTCCCGAAGTGATCACGCGCAGCTTGTCGGGGCGCTGAAGGATGACTTCGGATTTGGTGCTGAAGGTGAGGGGGAATCCATGGACACTCGAACTCTCGAAGAACTCCACGGAAGTGAAGGACAAGGTTTTGGCTGTTGCCAGCCGATCACTGGATGCCTTCAGGAGATCGACAGCCTTGGTTTCAATCGTGAACACGGGTTTTTCCGCTTCCTTCGCCACCGGCGGAGCGGGAGCGCCAGGTTCGGCACGGATCCACGGAGTGCAGAACAGTGTCAAGGGAAGTATCGAACGAATCAGACGGGATGAGTTCATTGCATTTGAAGTGAATGGCGATTGTTGGCGGCTGGATTGATGTTGGCTGGAAGTTTTGCCAGAATCGGGCTCCCCGACTGCAAAGAGGGGGAGCCCCTTGTGAAATGGTCCGCGGTATTTGAAGCCAGCGGGTTTCCGTGACATGTCATCCGCGGATTGTCGTTCGGTCAGTCGGTGAATGAGATCCGGAATTTCTGCACTCCGGTGGATGAGGCGAGACCTTGCGTTTCCCCGGCGAGATACATGACCACACCGTTGTCATTCGTCAGCTTGGCATGCATCGTTCCTTCGATGAGAGTCAGCCCGTTGCTTACTCCAGTGTAGGTGCCGGAGAATTCCTCGATGTTGTTGAGATTGTAGATTTTGGCATTGGCAGTCACCTTTGCGCCTCCCGCGCCTCCGGCGCCCACGCCGGTGATGGAGAAGGAACGGCGTTGGCCATTGTAGTTGAGGATACCTTTACCGGAAGTCGCCGAACCGTAATAGGCGGCGGACCATTCCGAGATTCTTGCGGTGGCCACTGGCGGAGTGGTGGGTGCCTTGGTGGTGGACGCACATGCGCCGATGAAGAGGACTGCGATGCTGGCGAGAGCCGGGGTGACGAGTGTTTTCATGTGGATGTCTGTTTGGTTTGTTCTTATGGTTCTGGTTTTATCTTGGTGACGTTCTAATCGGCCTTCACGATGGCTGGTGGATTCCAGGTTCCCTCGCCCGGAGGCAGGACTGAAGGCGCTTCGGTCTTGGGCCAATAGAGGCGCATGACCAGGTAGATGGGACCGTCCGGTGCGGGGAGCCAGTTGGCCTCCTTGTCGGGGCCGGGGCTGTCCTTCTGGATATGAAGTGTAAGCGAGCCGTCCTCGTTTTTCTTCATATCAGGAAGCATCGGCGAGTTGATGAGGTAGCGGTTGATCGGGTTTTTGATCAACAGTTGCGTATTGCCGTCATACATCGTGACCGACCAGAAGGCATTGACCGGGGGAAGTTTTCCGGCGGGGAAGGTGAGCGTGTAGCTGTGTTTGCTGCCATCGAGCGGCTCGCCGTCGGAGAGCGTCTTTACCATCGGATAGACAGCTTCCTCGGCGTTGTTGCCATAGATGCCGGCCTTGGCAGCTGCGGCGCGCAACAGCCAGTCGCCATTGTATAAGTCACGATTACCAAATGCCGAGCCGACAGACCAGCCGTTGATCTTCTTGCCGATGGTCGCGGCCTTTTCCTCGACCTTCTTTTCACCTTCCTTAAGGCCGACGAGGACGGCGGCTTTATGTTCGAGGGATAGGTCCTTGAAATTGAACGTTTTGCCGGGGCCGATGCCGATCTTCGCGAGCTTGGCGCGGATTTCTTTCTCTTCCGGGCCGGCAGGGGCGAACTGCAGGGAAAAGTCCACGTATTCAAAGAAGTTTGTCTTCGCGAGTTCCGCGTTGGCTTTTGGAAAATCGATCTTCGGGGCGGCGGGCGGTGCAGGCTGTTTCAGGAAAGCGGAGAGGGGCTGCAACTTGTAGCCAGCCTGCACCTTCTCCACGTTCGCCATGTCGTCGTTCCCGAAAAGCTGGGTGCGAATGATGATGGTCGTGAATTGTGTGGTCGGGTGCAGCACGCCTTTGATTCCGGCGGGCGTCTCGCCCTTCCAATCCGGACCGGTGACGAGGTAGTCGCCCGCCTCGGTGCCCGTGGCGCGGCTGCCGACGTAGCCGTAGTTGAAGGTGTTCCAGTCCACGAACTGAAGGGAGTAATAGCGTTCCTTCTCCACGGCCGGCACGGAGACGACGAACGGCTCGGCGCGCAGATCGAGGCAGGTGAAGGAATAGGGGGTGTCACTGTTCGGCGTGACGACCGCCGTGTCCTCATAGGTGAAGACACGATGTTCGTTCTTGAGCTGATTGAAGGGGCACTTGTATTGTTTGGAAGTCGTGTCCACCCAGAACTCGTAGTTGGCCGTGTAGTTCATCACGAGCGGCAAACCATAGATGAAGCCTTCCTCGGCGATGGCTTTCACTTCCTCAATACCGGGCACCGGTGTGCCTTCTTTTTTGTCGGCTTGCTCAGAGGAGGAAATGGCGTCGCCTTTTTTGTTACAACTGGTAAAAGCCACAGCCGCGACGGCACTCGCGAGCGCCAGTTGGATGATTCGGAGCGTGGTGGTATTCATGATCTGTTGTTGAGTGGAGTTGCGAAGTCGCATTCTCTGGAAAAGGAAGGTCATTCCAAAGCACAATCCCTGATCCGGACATCCTCTTGGTCTTCCAAGTTTACGATTGGGTTCATTCAGTATCGTCAGGGCATGGAATTGTTACTGGACCACGCCAGCGGGCCGGAGGCGGGTCATGGGCGGGCGGGCTTGTCCATCAGCAGCGGAGCCACATGGTCACGGATGAATTCCTTCTTCACATTGTCGAAATGACGTCCCCTGTTCTTGTCTTTTCGGAAATCGTCGGAATAGGGAATCGTGACGATCTTTTCGGCGTAAAGCCGACGGGTGGCGGCGGATGCGCCGGCGGGCAGGACAAATCCTTTGATGCCCGCGCCGGGGTCGTTGAACTTCCGGTCGGCGGTGCCCGAAAGCGGCATCAGTGTTCCGAGCATTTGGTCGTGGGTGGAGGTGAAGATATACAGTTTGTTCTTCACCCGCTTGAGCGCCTCGGTCATATCATAGTCATGACTGATCGAAGTGCCTAGCAAGACCACATGATCCACTTTTGCCGTCTCCGGCAGCACCTCAAGCGCGAAGATGGCCTCGGCGGTGCCTGCCGAGAAACCAAGCAGGCCGACTGGCGCGCCGGTGTGTTTCTTCAGGTAACTGAGGATGCTGGTGGCGGCGGCTTCCGCCTTGCTTCGCTTGTAGGCCACGCTGGCATCTTGATCCCTCATGAGCCCCTTGCCGGTCTCCCAAGAAACCAGTTCTCCCGCTCCGGAATATCCAGCCTCCAGCATGCCTTCCACGACTCCCTCCGCGTAGTTCGACTTCCGGGTACCGCCGCCAGCACCGTCGAAGTAGAAGACACAGCCACGCTTCAGTCGCTCTTCGCGGTCCGGTCGGTATTGGCCATTCCAGCCGGCACTGGGCGCGCACCCGACAAATGTGGCGATTACGAGCAGGCCAAGAACGTAGCTGAGGAGGGAAGTGGATGGATGGGGGGTGCGGCAGGCCACCGTGGCGTAGCGAGAGGCACAACCGGAAAACAGCACAGCGCTAGTCATGGAGAAAAATGGAATTTTCATTTCAGCCATAAGGACAGGGATAGGTCGGAATAGGAATCAGGTGAATCATTCCTTGCCGGCTTCGACCTTCTTCATGCCTTCCTCGAGTTCCTTGATCTGCTCGGGCGTGAGCTTCGGACGATCCACCTTGAGGGTGAGCTTGTTGAGCTTGGCGGTCAGGGTGAAGGGCGGCTGATAGTCCGCGTCGTTCACGCCGGTTAGAGTGTCGGAGCCGATGTCGAACGCTTCGTCCCATTGCAGGATCATCGGCAGGGTGTGCGGCATTTCCTGAGTGGCGACTTCCTTGCCGTCCACCTTGAGGACGCCGGTGCCGGGGCGACCGAGTCCGCTCATGTTGTTGAAGAGCAGCGTGCCCGCGCCGAGGCCGCTGTATTTGAAGTCGAACTCGACGGTGTGTTTGCCGGGGGCGAGGGCGTCCGGGGCTTCCCACTTGATGCGTTTGAGGTCCGCGAGGTTCCAGAGGAATACCGGCTTGCCCTTGAGCAGATAGAAGCCATAGCCACCGAAACGTCCGCCCGAGGCGACGATCATGCCTTCCGCTCCACCGGCGGGCACTTCAATGTCGGCGGTGAAGGTGTAGCTGGCGTTGAGGATGTTCGGTGAATCGCCCTGCGGCAGGCCGATCATCGGGTGCGTGTAGACAAACTCCGTGCGTCCCGCGGTGATGTTAGGGCGCGGTGCCACGATGCGGGCAGCGACCGAGGCATCCATCGGGAAGACCTGATACTTCTTCGCTTCAGCGATGAACATCTGCTTCATCTCCTTCACCTTGTTCGGATTTCCGCAGCGATGTTGTGCGACTGGCTGAAGTCCCTGGTGAGGTCGTAAAGCTCAAGCACCTGGTTGTTGAGAGGGTCGGGATTGGCGGGACCGAAGGCTTCCCACGGCGCGCGGTTGACCTTGGTGCTGAGCAGCCAGCCATCATGATAGAGTGCCCATTGGCCCATCATCTCGAAATACTGCGTCTTGTGCCGTGACGTTTCCTTCGCGTTCTTCTTGTCGAAGGTATAGGCGAGGCTGGTGCCCTCGATGGGTGACTGTTTGATGCCGTCCACCATTTCGGGTGCCTTGATGCCAGCGGCTTCGAGGATGGTTGGCACGATATCGATGACGTGGCAGAACTGTTCGCGTAGGCCGCCGACATCCTTGATTCGCGCCGGCCAGGACACCGCCATGCACTGGCGCATGCCGCCAAGTTTCGAGGCGTTTTGCTTGAACCAGGTGAACGGCGTGTCGAAGGCCCAGGACCAACCGGCGGACATGTGGTTGTAGGTCTGTTCGGTGCCCCAGACGTCATACCATTTCAGTTGCTCGGCGGCGGGGATCTTGTTCACGCCGTTGAAGAACGCGACTTCGTTGGGTGTGCCGAGCGGACCGCCCTCGGCGCTGGTGCCGTTGTCGCCGTTGATGTAGATGATGAGCGTGTTGTCGAGCTTGCCCATGTCCTCGACGGCCTGGATGACGCGACCAATCTCTGAGTCACTGTAGGCTTCGTAGGCGGCGAAGACCTCGACCTGCTTGATGAAGAGCTTCTTCTCATCGGCGGAAAGTTTGTCCCAAGGCTGTGAGGACGTCATTCGGCCAAGGCTCCATTTTCGTGTCCGCCGGGATCACGCCGAGCTTCTTCTGGTTCTCGAAAATGCGATCCCGCAGTTTTTCATATCCGTCGTCGAAGAGGTGCATGTTGTGGATCTTATCCACCCATTCCTTGGTCGGATGATGCGGTGCGTGGGTGGCTCCCGGCGCGTATTTGACGAAGAACGGCTTGCTCGGCGCGATCTGGTTCATGCGATTGAGATAATCAATCGCGTCGTCCGCCATGCCGGTGACGAGGTTCCAGCCTGGCTTGCCTTCAAATGGATAGATCTGCGTCGTGTTGCGGAAGAGATTCGGCTGCCACTGGTTTGCGTCACCGCCGATGAACCCATAGAAGTATTCGAAGCCCATGCCGGTGGGCCAGCGATCAAAGGGCCCGGCCTGGCTCGCTTCGTAGCTTGGCATATTGTGATCCTTGCCGAACCACGACGTCGCATAGCCGTTATCCTTAAGCATGCGGCCGATGGATGCCTTGTCTTTTTCGATGATGCTGTTGTAGCCGGGGAAACCGGTGGCCTGCTCCGAGATCACGCCGAAGCCTGCGGAGTGGTGGTTGCGCCCGGTGATGAGCGCGGCCCGCGTCGGCGAGCAGAGCGCGGTCGAGTGGATGTTGTTGTAACGCAGGCCGTTCTTCGCCAGACGGTCCATCGTGGGAGTCGGGATGACGCCGCCGAAGGTGCTGGGGACGCCGAATCCGGAGTCGTCCGTGATGATGAGCAGGACGTTTGGCGCATCCTTCGGCGGCACGATGCGCGGAGCCCACCAGGGCTTCGAATTCAGGGACTCCTCCTTGATCACGCCGCCGAATTTCGGGTCGGGCGCGGGCAGTTGCTTGCCGTCGATGGAAGTGGTTGCGCTTGGTTCGCCGAGTTTGCCGGTGACGGTTTGGGCGGAGGCTGATGATGGTCCACTGAGCGGAAGGGTCGCAAATATCATGCTCAAATGTATCAATCTAGTAGATTTCATGCGTGGTCGGGTTGGCGGTTGAAGTGGGCTTTTAGGTGGTATGGATCTAAGAGGACGTGCCGGCTGGTTCATGAGCCGGAATTGATGGGGACGTTGGGACTGCTGCTCGCATTCTGGATACTCCAGCAGGTCATTCGAGTCATAAAAAAGGCGGTTAAGCAGGTATGTGGTTGGCGAGAGTTAATATGGAAAGGCTATGCATCAGGCCTCATTTTTCATTCGTTTCAGGCTGATCCATCGGAAAGTTAAATTATCGGGAAACCGAAATTGGATGATATGGCCGGAGGCGGGAGGGTGCGAAGAAATGTAGAATTGGCGATGCGCATCGACGTTCGCACAGGAAGCGTCGTGCCGTGATTTTCAGGATGTTTCGTTCTGGTGAAGCCAGCCTTCGGGAAATGCTGTTGGGGATGGGTGAGCAATTGCTAGGATCGAGTGTTTCGGTTATTCCGCGAGGTTCAAATGTATCCCAAATGCGCAGTGAATCGGCTTGCCAATACGCCGGGACATCCGGCAGGTTGTTGGATATGGAATCGTTGACGCCATCGGTGATGTCACTTCGGGTGAGTGATCCCGAGTCATTAACGGCGGCAATTCGCGGTGCGGACTACCGGCCGTGCCAGCTCAGCGTTAGGCCCTTGCCAAGCTCGATCGACCGAGTGGCCTGCGTCAATGTGTGCCTCGATTTCGCGTCATTCGGGCCGGCGATGTTATTCTCTGGCTCCATGTCTGGCGATTCCTACACGATGGTGTTTGTGACCTCGTGTCCGGAAAAAGGCAGGTCCTTCAATTTTACCACCGAATACACGGATGGTTACATGGGCTTTTTCCCTCCCGGAGGCTTGATGGATGTCTATACGCCGGAAGGCTATTCGAACGCAACATTGACCGTCCCGGCTGCGGTGTTTCTTGGCGCGGTGGAGAGATCATTTCCAGAAATTCCGGATGCGGTTCTGAAAAGTGGGGCGGGAATGCGTATCGGCCCGAAGGAGCAGGCAGTGCTGCGCGGATTGCTAAACGCGGTGAAGGAGTGCATCGACGACGGCACAGATCCTCTGGTGGAGATGGTGGCTCGCGGCCATTTGGAGCAGAGTCTCCTGGATGTGTTTTTGTCAGCTGTCCGCAGTGGCTGCGAATCACTGGTTCCGAGACCGGGACGCCGGGTTGAGGGAAGGTTTCGGCGGCTGAGGCAGGCGCGGGAATATATTGAAGACTCTCTCCACGGGCCGATCCAGCTTGAGGACCTCTGCGGTGCGGTGGGAATGTCCCGGCGGGGGGTGGAACTGCTGTTCCAGGACTCTTTGGGAATCGGGCCGACAGCGTTTATTCGCCAGCAACGTCTGCACGGCGTGCGAAGAACCTTGATGACAGCGACTCCATTACCGGGTCTGGTGAAGAAGACCGCACTGGAATGGGGCTTTTGGCACATGGGGCATTTCGCAGGCGGCTATCTATCGCTTTTCGGCGAGAGCCCGTCAGCCACGTTGTTGCGGCCGCGCTCTTGAGAGATGGGATTTTAGAATCCGGTGGACTCACCACATGACGGAAAAGCCGGCGGCGAAGGTGTTGGTGTCGGCTCCGGTGTCCTGATCCGTCCGGGTGCTGATATAGACGAGCTTCAGACCCATCGTCCGACTGATGGGAACCCCGAGACTGAGACCCCAGCCAAAATTGCCCTTGCGGTCGTTGGCCGCCTTGCCTGCGATGGAGGACTCTCCGCCGTAACCGTAACCCGTGCTGGCACAGAGCCACAGCCCCGGGCGGAATGTATAGGTGAGATGGGCTTGGCCGACAAGATAGCAGTCCTCCTCCTGGGTTTTGTTTCCCAGGAAATCGTCGTTCTCGGTGTAGAAATTGGCGGAGGTTGAGAGTTCTCCGGACCAATTTCCGCGACTGTGGACCAAGCCGAACTGGGGGGTGATCGTGTAGCGGTTGGAGCCAAGATTGATCAGCCTGTCATCCAGATATTCTCCGGTCGGGAGCGTTATCAGGATACCGGCCCCCACAATCGTCTCGCGATCCGTCGTTGCCCGATATTCCGCGAACTCCTTGCCCGCGAGAGGCGGGGCACCGTAGAGATTCACCGCGAAACGCAGTGCTGTGTCGGCCCAACCGTCACGATCCGTGCTGGCGGGAACGCCGTTGAGCAATCCGCTCCAGGTCCCGCTTTGGTAAGTCTGAGTGAGGTCGAAGCGGGCGGATTTCCCAAGTAGCTCGAAAGAATGGATGTATTTGAACGCGATGCTGTTGAGATCGAATTCCCCGTCTTCGATCCGCAGTACCGGATTTAGGGTGATATCGCCAGAGCTATGGGCGTATGCGGCTCCGGCAAAGTTCACCCCGATCGGCAGATGGCTCCATCGACGGGGTTCGATGTCCTGTGCGAAACACGATAGGGAGGAAAGCAGGAGAATGATCGCGCCAGCGATCCCACGGAAGAAATCAATGCGCAGGATAAAACCGGTTTGTCGTTCCGTGAACACGCCGCCGTTTACGACACGTGAAAATCATTCACCAGAAAAATAATGGGCGCTGGCAGTTGAGGAATTCCTGATCCGCTGCCGATATCGCTGCGAAACTGGGGAAAACCTGGAATTGGCGACCGGTGTCTCCGTGGTTCCGCCCAGCCCTTGATTTCCAGAAGTATCTGCGGGGTGTTAGAAGGGTTCATCAGGAAGAAAAGCAGTCGTTACATTGCTTCGACCGGGTGGTGGCCGGAGAGTCCGCGGCGGATGAGATGGATCTTGTGGAGCATGTGGTCGGGAATCTGCAGTTCTTCCCGGCGTGGATCCGGTAGTGGATCTTGGAGTAGTTGTCCCATTTGTCTACCTGTGGTTGATAGACAGTCAGCGTGCGGGAGTCCTTGGTGAATACGCGCGGCCATCCGGGGTCGGCGGCGGGTTGGGCGGATTCGTCTTGCGCGCGGACGGGAGAGGCGGCGCATAGTAATGTCATGAGCGGCGCAAGGGCCGCCAAGCGGTGGATTGGGAGTCTCACGGGATCGGTTGTTGGATAGGTTGAGTGGACGATTCGGGTTTCACCGTTTCACCTCGGCCGAGTGAGGTTGTGGCGATATGTTAGAGCCTCCGGTCTTGATCGTGAGGATCGCCCCGAGTTCGCGTGCCCGTTTGAGCGCGGGCAGGTAGCCTTTGGTCATGTCGTGGGTGATGGGGTTGATGTTCCGCAGGTCGGACCAGTAGCTGCGGACGTCCAGGCGGTCATCGTGGTGCCGCGTCAGGTGGGTGGTCTTGCCATCGGGACGGATGAGCAATTCCGGTCCCGAATGGTGATAGATCCCGATCTCTCCCACGCTGACAAAGACCGGTGGCAGCATGGGCACCAGGTCGTCCTCGTGCACCACCCGCAGCAGCTTCAGATGGGCCAGGCGTTCAACCCCGCGGGCGTCCGTCACTTTCGGCTGCCCGAAGGTAACTCCCGAAACGTCCTTGAATCCGCGATGTTCAAGCGTTGCCATCAGAAGCACCGCCACGGCACCACCAAGGCTGTGACCGGTCACCCACACCGGCCGGTCCGGGTCGAGCCGTGGCATCACCCACGGCAGGCACTCCTGCAGGGATCGATCAAATCCCGTGTGCACGGGAATACCGAGTTCGTGCTCATCCTCCCCGTTGAATTCAAGATCCTCCACCACATTCGGGAAGTTGGCGGTGCCCCTCAGGATGACCCACTGCGGCCCATTCTTCGGGTCGGCGTCGAGATAGATCCTCAGTCCGGAAACCGGAAACTCCCCGATCTCCACCTGCGGGCCGTACTCACGCCGGAAGGTTTCGTGATCGTGATAACAATCATTGCAACGCTGGGCGAAGGCGATCATCTGGTCCAGGTCGATCCTGGAGTGATCCACCTCAGCCTGTGGCGACTGTCCGAACCACAGCGATGCGGCGATCACTCCGGTCAGCAGGGCGAGCACGATGGCTGCTTTGGTCGCTTTTGGATGGGTCTTCATTGCTTGGCTGGAATGGAGTCGGGCACGATGGATGGGTCACCCGGTCTTCACGATGTTAGGGGCGGCGATTAATGGGTTGGTTTACTTCACCAGTTCGATTTCGCCCGGACGCCAGGTCTTTTCGATCCATGGTTCGAGCGAGCCATTCATGCGTGGTATGCAGAACGGCCGGCTCGCCATAGGTTCGGTTATTTGACCTCAAGTGTGACCTTGTCGATTTTACCGGTGAACTTTGTCTCTTCCGGACCGTAGCCGATGCCCAGTGCAACGGGGGTCTGGTTGTCGAGGCCGACGTCGGCGGTTTCATCGGCCGAGAATATGTTGGGCTGCGTTTTTCCGATTTTACCTTCGGAAACCTTCTTGCCGTTGACGGAGAGCGTCGCTGTGCCGCCCTTGCCGAATCCGCCGCCGTCGTAGGCGAAGTCGAGTTTTACCGTCGCCTTGCCAGCCGGGAGTGCATCTGGGCTTTCGACAACGAAACGCTCCAGGCCGAGCCAGTTGTATTCGTAGGCGGGCTTGCCCTCACGCAGGTGAAGCGACCAGCCGCCGAAGCGGCCACCTTGAATCAGGAGCGCACCTGAGGCACCGCCCTCCGGGATCTCGATCTCCGCAGTGACGGTCTTGGAGCGGTTCTTCACGTTCATGAAGGTGTTCTCCATCATGCCTTCCATGCCCTCGTAGAGGGTCAGGGAAGTGCGTCCGCCCAAAAGGTCGGGACGGCCGGCCAGCTTGGGGTTGGTGCGCTCGATGGTGCGGTCGTCGATGGGCAGCACGTTGTATTTCGCCGCCTCGATCATGAACAGTTCCTGCATCTGCTTGACCTTGTCCGGGTGCTGCTCGGCGAGGTTGTCGGCGAGGCTGAAGTCCTTGTTCACATGGTAGAGTTCCCAAACGTCCGTCGTGAGTGCCGGCAAGCCGCTGGTCTGCCAAGGAGCACGGTGGATGGTGCGAGCGAACCAGCCGTCGCGGTAGATGGCGCGGTTGCCGAACATCTCGAAATACTGCGTGGTGTGGCGCTCGGGGGCATCCGCGTCGTTGAACGTGTAGTGCAGGCTGGTGCCCTCGATCGGCACCTGCGCCGTGCCGTTGACGATCTTCGGCTCGGGCAGTCCGGCTGCCTCCAGAATGGTCGGTGCGATGTCGATCACGTGGCCGAACTGGGTGCGCATGCCTGCACCCTGCTTGATGCCCTTGGGCCAGTGGGCGACCATGCCGTTGCGGGTTCCGCCGAAGTCGGAGGCCACCTGCTTGGTCCACTTGAACGGTGCGTCAAAGGCCACGGCCCATGCCGCCGCCATGTGGGGGAAGGTTTCCTTGCTGCCCCACTTGTCGATCAAGGGAATGAGATCCTCGACCTTTTCCTCCACGCCGTTGAAGTAGGTCATCTCGTTGTACATCCCGACCATGCCGCCCTCGGCGCTGGTGCCGTTGTCGCCGGCGATGTAGAAGATCAGGGTGTTGTCCATTTCACCGATTTCCTCGATCGCATCCACGAGGCGGCCGATGTGATGGTCGGTGTGGCCGACGAATCCGGCGAAGACTTCGGCCTGCCGACGGAAAAGCTTTTTGTTCGGTTCAGGCAGGGAATCCCAAGCGGCCAGATCCTTGGGCCGCGGCGGCAGTTTGGTATCGGCGGGAATGACGCCCTGCCTTTTTCTGCCGGGCAACGGTCGCCTCGCGCACCGCGTCCCAACCGTCATCGAATTTGCCGTTGAATTTCTCGATCCACTCCTTGGGCACGTGGTGCGGCGCGTGCGTGGCACCGGTCGCGAAGTACACGAAGAACGGTTTGTCGGGCGTCATCGACTGCTGGGCCTTCACCCAGTTGATCGCCTGGTCGGTCATGTCTGTCGGTGAAATGGTAGTTCTCCTTCTTGGGCGGATCGACCTTCTTGAGGCCGTCGTAGATCAGCGGCGCCCACTGGTCGGTCTCGCCGCCGATGAAGCCGTAGAACTTGTCGAAGCCCTGATGGGTCGGCCAGCGGTCGAAGGGGCCGGACACGCTGGTTTCCCAAGCGGCGGTCTCGTGCCACTTGCCGAAGGCACCGGTGCTGAAGCCGTTGAGGCGGAGCATCTCCGCCAGCGGGGCGACTCGGTTGGGAATCGCGCCGGTGTTTCCCGGGATAGGCGGTGGCGGTTTCCATGATCGAGCCGGCGTTCGCGGTGTGATGGTTGCGCCCGCACTTCAGGGCCACGCGCGTCGGCGAGCAAAGGGCCGTCGTGTGGAAGTTGTTGTAGCGCAGGCCGCCCTTCGCGAGCCGGTCAAAGGTCGGGGTCGGAATCGGCCCGCCGAAGGTGGAGGTGGCGCCGAAACCGAGGTCATCGATCATGATGATGACAACGTTGGGCGCGCCTTTGGGTGCCGTGACTTCAAACCGCGGCGGCGGCTGGGTGTTGCGCACGTCGAGTTCGGTGACGGGCGGATACTCCGGCTCCGCAATGGGCAGGATGGTTCGGTCGAAGGACTCTGCTGCCAGGGAGACGGCGGTCCCGAATGCTAGTTCTAATGCTAACAATTGGAATGTAGGTTTCATGGTTCTGTATTTTTGTTTGGGGGCAACTTTCTGCTTTTCAATGTAGGGTTCTCAGGAAGGCGCTGCGCGGGCTGGATCATTCGCTTACCAGCTCAACTTCACCCGGACGCCAGGTCTTGTCGATCCATGGTTCCAGCGGGCCATACATGCGCAGGATGCAGAACCAGCTTTTGCCGGGGATGGTTTCGAGCCAATTGCCTTCCTTGCCTTTAGGGGCCTTCGGTCCGAAATAGAGATCATAGGAGCCGTCCGCATTTTTCTGCACACCCTCGGTCAGGCTGCCCTTCGTCGGGAACAGTTGGCTCGTCTGGAGCTGGCAGCGGGTCTGGGTGTCATACATGGTGACCGCCCAGAAGTTGGCGACCGGCACGTTCGGCGGCAGATGCAGCTTGTAGGTTTTCGAGCCGTCGAAGGGTTGGTCGTTGTTGTCCAGCAGACCCAGGCGTAATCGGAGCCTTGTCCGACATGCGGTGTTGCCATGGCGGGAGTCACACCACCGGCGTTGTAGTAGAACAGCACCCGTGCATCAAGATTCATGGTCCCGTCCGCTTCGAAGGAAGTGTTCTTGTTGGCGTAGCCCATCACCCAGTTGGCGCCGGTGTCGGGATAGATATCCACACCCGTAATCCGCGGATCATAGGTGATGGAACGTCCGGCGGCATTGCCAAGCACGGCCGCTTCCTCCAGCAGCTTCTTCATCCGCTCATCGGGATTGAAGGGCTGCCCTTTGACGATGCCGATGCTGGCCATGTAGCCGCGGACTTCCGGATTCACCGCTTCGATCGGTTCGGCTTGGACGATGTTGTTCAGGATCTCATAGTATTCCAAGGTGCTCGGGAAAATCGTGCTGAACGAGCGACCGGACATGTTGACGAGTTCGGTCGGCGCCGGATTGGCGGCATCCTTCAGCGGATAGACTTTGAGCCCGGATCTGAAGTTCTCGACGGCTGCTTCCAGGCCATCCTTCACGGAGCCGCGGAGGAAGAGGAAGTTCCGGTTGGTGGCGGGCTTCATGATGAAGTATCCGTCCGGGATTTCACCTGTGTAGCCGGGAGGGATGAGGAGGTATTTTCCACCCTTGCCCTTGTCCGGGCCGGTGACACCCATATCGCCGACGAAGCGCTGCCAGGCATCGTCGAGGAAACCGAGCATGCCGGGCGGGATCTCGATGACGGTCGGGCCATCCTTTGCCAAATCCGTGGGAGCATAGGCATACATCGTGGAGGTGTTGGAAGTGATGACCGGCGTCCGGGAATCCATCATCTGTTCCCAAAGGGCGATTTTGTTCGGAGCATCGGCTCCTTGCTCGGCCATCCCGGCGAGGACGCTGTAGATGGCAACCGCGCCGACGTTGTCGAGGTAAACCCCGAGCGCGCGCGAGCGGGTTAGATAGTCATAGACCTTGTCGTTGGTGTCGCCGATTGGCACGCCATCGAAGTAGGTCAGTTCGCCGGCGACGGTCTGGACTTTGTCCGGGATGGAGGCGGCCTTCGTTTTCGCTGCTTCCCGGGCAGGATTGTCCTGTCCGTAGGCGGTCGCCATGGTGAGCGCGCCTGTGAGTGTTAGTGTGATGATGTTTGGTTTCATGATAATGATCGTTGAATGATTTCTATTTGATCGCCTTCTCGACTTTCTCTTCGATCTCCTCGAAGAAGACCGCCTTTTCCGATCGGCTTGTTTACCAGTTCGATCTCGCTCGGGCGCCAGGTCTTGTCGATCCATGGCTCAAGCGGGCCATACATCCGCAGGATGCAGAACCAGCTCTTGCCCGGAATCGTCTCAAGCCAGTTGCTTTCCTTTCCTTCCGGTGCTTTCGGCGCGAAATAGACGTCGTAGGATCCGTCTTCGTTCTTTTGGAATCCCTTGCTCTGGCTGCCGACCGAGGGAAACGGCTGGCTGGTCTGGAGCATCGAGCGGGTCTGGGTGTCATACATGGTGACCGCCCAGAAGTTGTTGATCGGGACGTTGGGAGGTAAGTGCAGTTTGTAGGTTTTGGATCCATCGAAGGCATTCTTGGCGGCATCCCTGAAGGCGATTCCGTAATCGGAACCCGCCCCCGGATGGGTGAGTGCCATCGCCGGAGTGACGCCGGTGTAGCCGAAATAGAAGCTGGTGCGGGCGTCGAGGTTGCGCGCGCCATCAACTTCGAAGAACACATCCTTGTTCGCAAAGCCCATGACCCACGAGCTGTCGCTATCAGGATAGATGAAGTAACCCTTCTGGCGCGGGCTATACAGGGTGGCGCGGGCCGTGGCATCGCCGATGGTGGCCGCTTCGGTGAGGAGGCGTTTCATTCTCTCATCCGGATTGAAGGGCTTGCCCTTGACGATGCCGATGGAGGCGAGGAGTCCCCGCGATTCGACATCCAGTGCCTCAATGGGTTCCTTCTGGACGATCTTGTTGAGGTTCTCGAAGTAGCTGAAGTTGCTGGGGGCGATCGTATTGTAGCTCTTGCCCGTGATGTTCGTGAACTCGGTGGCCGGAGGGCTGGCTGCCGATTTGAGCGGGTAAACCTTGAGGTTGTCCTTGATGTTCTTCAGCGCGGGTTCCAGCCCGTCCGCGATTGAGCCACGCATGAAGAACCAGTTGGAGAAGGTCGTGGCCTTGAGCACGAAGTATCCATCCGGCACCTCGCCGGTGTATCCCGGAGGAAGCACCAGATACTTGCCGCCCTTGCCCCTGTCTGGGCCTGCGACCCCGAAGTTTCCGGTAAAGCGCATCCACGCATCGTCCAACATGCCGAGCATGCCGGGCGGCACCTCGACGACCGTGGGGCCGTAGGCTTCCAGATCGAGATGACCGATGGAATACATGGTGGAGGTGTTTCCGGTCAGGTAGAGCGAGTGGGAGTCGAGCAGCTTCTCGGCCACCGCGATCTGGTTCGGCTGGGTCAGGCCGATCTCCGCGTTTCCGGCGATGACGCTGTAAACGGAGAGAGCGCCCACGTTGTCGAGGAAGACCTGGACGGCGCGCATACGGTCGAGGTTGTCGTAGAGCGTTTCGACGGTGGTGGCGGTTGGCACGCCGTCGAAGAATTCCAGCTTGCCGATCGGGGTCTCGACCTTGTTGGGGATGGCGATGGATTCCAGGGTTTCCTTGGATACTTCGGCGGAGAGCGAACCGCCGCCGATGATGGCCAATGCGCCGACCACGGTGCATGCCAGATAGTTCTGTTTTGTCTTGGTTTGTCGTTTCATGAGTTCAGTGGCTTGATTTGCCTGAATGAGGCGGGGAATATGATATCAGGGCAGGAGAAATGTGACCGCGAAGCGCAGGCCCCAATCGGGACCGCCGTCGGGTTTTTCGGCATACCAGCGGCCACCTAGCTGGAACTGAACGGGCAGCTTGCCGATTTTCACCAGTTGCGAAACCCCCACGTTGATCGGAACTGTCCATTGGATGTCCCGCCAGTCATAAGTGGATTCGGTATTTAGGGAAAAGCCGGTGCGCGTCTTGGTGGTGTAGGAGAGGAAAGGCTGCAGGTAAGTGGCGTTGATGGCGTCGTTTCCGCCGTGAAATGACCAGGTCTGGCTACCCAGCATGCCGTAGGTCCAGCCACCCTCTTGTTTCAGCAGAAGTGCGGTGGGGCCGGCTCCCCATTGGTTGCTGCCGAGCAGGTCATCCGTCGCGGTGGGGATCAAGAAGACCGGACCCGCGCCCCAAATCAGGCCGCTGGCGGTCTTCTTTTCGGGTGATAGGAAAAAACTCTGGGTGGTGGCTCCCAGACCCGACACATCCTTGATGCCCGGGGCGGGGGATTCCGCGTCGATGATCGGAACAATGGTCCGTGAAATGATATTCCAGTCCTCATTCAACTTGATGGGGATGACGGGCTGAACCTTGAGCGTGTAGCGATAGGAGTCGTTGGGGCCGATGCCGAAATCCCAGTTCGACTGCAAGGGGACGCTGATAAGTGCCGCGACCGGGATTGTTAAGCTCCATGGCGAGCTTCGCCTGTGCGGCATCGGTGGTTCCAGCGGTGGTGGCCGCGAGCAAGGGAGCGGCCCGGGACAGCAGGCAGCAGGTGATGGCGGCAGTGAGGGTTCCGGATGTCGGGCGGAGTGCCTGTTTTGGTTTCATGGCTATGGTCTTGATTCGGTTAGAGAGTCGGCGGAGGTGTGACTGAGTGTCGGGCTAACGGGCGGCGGTGACTTCTCCCCGCCGCCCGTTCGGAACGAGATTTAAATTACGGAGTGGTCACCTTCGCACGATAGAAGTCCTTGCCACCAGATTCTGCTGGAATCACTGCGGAGCGGACCTGGACGCTGCCGGCTGTGCTGACTTCGACATCGCTGGTAGGCATGATCGCGGACCAGGAGAGTGGAGTTAGATCCGTGCTGTGTTGAAGCAGGAAGGTGACGTCGGTAGCCGCCAGGTTTTTCTGATACTTCAGGGTCAGGCTGGATGGATCCAGCGGGGTGACTGAGAACGGTGACGGCGTGCTGGTCTTCGGCAGGGTGCCGAGGGCGTATTCCACGATATTGGAGAGTCCGTCGAAGTCCGGGTCGGCGGTGGGGCTGGCGTCTCCGTTAGGCAGATAGGTCATGAAGTTGCCATTCCGCCAGATTTCCTGAGGAGTGAGTGTCTTTTCCAATGCGAGGTCCGCCATCAGAATTCCGTAACCGCTGTTGTTGTCATAACCGGTAGCCTCGATGTCCAGGCAACTCGTTTTCGAGAATCGTGCGGAGCTGGGTGTTCGTGAGCGCGGGGTTCTTGCTGAGGACGAGGGCGGCGAGGGCGGCTGTCGCCGGAGCTGCGGCGCTGGTGCCGTAAAATGGTGCAAAACCCGGAACCGAAGTATTTCCACCGTCACCTCCGGTGATGGACGGGGTCTGGACGTTGTTTCCGCCAGTGGAGGAGAAGTTTCCAGGAGTGATCGGCGTACCGTCCTGCAGATAGAACATCCGGTGGGGTCCATCCGACGAACTGTCCTCAACTGGTGACGAGGTCGTGAAGGTGAACGGCGCAACATCCACCGCGGCGAAAGAATCCGAAGCTGCGACGCAAATACATTTCGGGGTGCCTGCGTGACCGATAGTCTGGCCGGCGGTGCTTACCTCGAGCTTGGCGTGCGGCGTGATGAGCCGGAGGTAGCGGTTTGCGGCCGCGTTGTCCTTCCAGATCACGAGCCGCTGGCCCGGTGCGACGGCGCCCACCGTTTCGAGAGGAATGCCGGTGCCGTTTTGGGTGTCCGTGGATGAATCGACGATGGAAGTACCATCGGTGCTGAGGACATAGAGGTCGTAGTCATTTCCTGAGGCACCGTATTGGTCACTCCACTGGAGAACGGCGAACGAAGAGTTTTCACCGGTGAGGGTGCGGTTATAATTGTGAGTGCCGAAGCTGTGAACCGTGCCGGTAGGCAGGGGAACTGTGGCCGCTCCGCCGTTGACGTAGTCGCCTTCCCATGTGGTGGAGGTGCCGCGTTTCTTGCTGCCTTCATTTCCGGAGGAGGAAAGATAGAGAACTCCGGCGTCCACCACGGCATTGACCGCCTGGCCGATGGCGTCGTCCTGGAACTGCCATTCCCCGGTCGAGTAGGAAATGTCATCCACGATGATTTTGCAACCGGCGTCCTTGAGCTGGATGATGGAGTCCGCAAAGCCGGCGATGCCGGGGCCGGCGGTGGCGAAGAAAAGCTGCGCGTCGGGGGCGATGTCGTGAACGATTTCCAGCATGGCGGTGCCTTCGCCCGAGGCGGGAATCCCGCTTTTTCCTGGAAGAATCGTCAGCGACATGGGCAGCTCACCCGATGCCTGTGAATCCAGGTAGTGATCCGCGCTGTCCGAAATGACGCCGACTTTGACGCCTGCGCCCGTAACGCCGAAGGTAGGACGTGACGTGTTCGCCTTGTGGGCGCGGTCCGCGTCGTTGGTGATGAGGTGGACGGTCTTCTCGGGGGTGGCGGTAATTCGCGACACATCGTTACGGCCGGCGATGGCTTCGATGGCGGCGGGTGGGAGCTTGGCTTGCAGGGATTTCCAGCGCTTCGATTCGTAGGTGACTTCTCCACCGGCGGCGGTGATGGCGTTTTTCAGCTCGTCGGTGGGATCGGCTGTGATTTCCACGGATACGCGACCGTCTGCCTCACGCTTGACGCGAGACTTTATTGCGGGTGCGCCAGTCACGGCTTTCTTTCCAGCTGCTTCCCGGATCAGATAGATCAGTGATGACTGGAGTTTCTTCTGTGAGGTAGAACGACCTGCCTTTTCGGCGGAGATCGCGTTGATTTCACCCAGTGCCTTGGGGGAAAGAGGCTGGGCGATAGCTGCCCCGGTGAGGGCGGCGAGGGTGGTGATCACGTGTTTCATGTGGTTTGTCGGGGAGGTTGGTTGGTATTTCATGAGAATGTTCAATCCTGCGCTCGAACCGCGTGGGCGCGGTTGGAGGGTCGATTGAATTGCGCCACCACCGCCTTCAGCAGCTCGGCGACGACAAAGGGCTTGCGCAGAAAAGCGCAACCGGGGATCTCCGCGACCTTGTCGCGGATTTCTCCCTCGTCCTGTGCGCTGATGAAAATGGCGCTGTGTTGTGGCCCGGTTGCCAAGAGCTGCTGAAACAACTCAAGGCCGGAGATGCCGGGAAGCTGGTAATCGAAGATCAGGCAGCCGTAGGACTCCGGCGGGGTGTCGAGAAATTCCTCGGCGGAGGCGAAGGTCCGCACTTCATAGCCTGAAACGCTCAAGAACCGGGCGACCGCACGGCTGAAGCTCGGGTCGTCCTCGACGAAGGCTATGGGGAGATTGGCGGGCATGGTCGGAACTCGAACCATCTCCAATATGGTCAGTCCCAGCTCACGCCGGGTATTGACCTTTCGGGCAAAATGAACGGCCCCGAGCTATGTCCCAGCAGGGATGGGCAGGGTGATGTGCGCTGTGGCCCCGGCTCCGGTATTGTTTTCAATCCAGATGCGTCCCCCATGGGCCTGGATGATGCGCCGGCAGATCGCCAGGCCCATGCCGAGCCCGCTGGCCTTGGTGGTGAGGAATGGCGTGAACACTTGGTCCAGTTTGTCGGCCGGGAGTCCCCTGCCACGATCCCTCAACGAAACATGGAGTTTTCCGCCATCGTCGAAAGTGGCGGCGACATGGAGCGTCCTTTCCTCTGGCGGGCAGTCTTCCATCGCCTGCAATCCGTTGAGGATGAGATTGAGAATGACCTGCTGCATTTGCACCCGGTGGCCGTGCATCGGCGGCAATCCGGGAGCGGTGTGAAAAGTCAGTGTGGTCCGGCGCAGAGTCGCGTCGGGGTGGGCGAGTTTTTCCACTTCCGCGAAGAGCTGGGCCATGTCGAGTGGTTGGAACTCGATTTTCTGCTGTTTGAGAAAGTTGCGCATGCCATGGATGATCTGCCCGGCCCTGACACTATCGTCCTGAATGTCCGTGAGAATGGCACGCAGTTCGTCACGGTCCGGCTCGATCTCGTCGAGCAGCAGCCGGGCGGTTTCCGCATTGGCAAGCACCGCTCCGAGCGGTTGGCCAAGGTCATGGACGAGTGCTCCGGAAAGCTCCCCTACCAAGCTGACCCGGCTCATGTGGGCGAGTTCGCGGTCGTGGCGCTGGACTTCTTCCACGGCTTGCTTTCGCGCCGAGATATCGATGCTGGCTCCCATCAGGCGGTCGGGTTCACCATCCTTCCCGGTGTAAGGACGGCCGCGCGAGGAAATCCAGCGGGTGCCGCCATTCCCATCGGATACGCGGTAATCCGCCTGGAACTCGGAGCCGGTGGCCAGTGATTCCATCAGGGTTTTTTCAAGGCGCTCCCGGTCGTCCGGGTGCCAGATTTCACGAATGCGGTCGAGGTCCGGCAACTCGTTGGCGGAAAACCCATGCAACTGCCGCGCCCGCTCGGTAAGCCACAGGCATTTCCGCTCCGAATTCAGCGCCCACAGTCCGGCACCCGCCGACTCCGCCGCCAAGCTGAGAGCTGTCTCACTTTGGCGAAGCTCGTCTGCGAGCCCGGCGACCTGGATGAGACTGCGGCCCAGATCGAAAGCGACGACCAGGATCATGGGGAGGAAGGAGATCGCGACAAAGTAAGGGAGGTGAATGATCTGATTGTCCTGCAACGAGGCCAGCCCTGCCGCGAACAGGAGGAAGAGGATGATGCTTCCTCCGACCACTCCCGCGCGGCGGCGGTTTTCCGCCCCGCCGCGTTTCCACAGGCGCACCGAGGCATCGACCATGAAAGCGATCCAGAGCAGCGAGCTGAATTCATCCACGCGGACCCATGGATTGCGAATGGCACCGGTGACCACGGTTACGGATTGCCCGAGAAGGTCGAGCGTTCCCAACTGGGTGATTTCGCGATAGATCCCACTCCCGCCCGTGGTGAATGCAACGATCACGGAGAGGAACCGAAATGCCATCGATGACCCGGCGAGCCAGCAGTTTCCGCATTTGAAATCCAGACAAACATAGGCAACGAGCCCGGCTTGCATGCCGAATAGGGCGATCGATGCAAGGCGCAGGTCCATGTTGAGCTGTTCCGGCGTGGTGGAAAGCATCATGGCCAATTCAAACCCGGCACAGGCTGCCACCGAAGTGGCTGCGACGGAAAAGGCCAGTGATGCCTTGGCCCGGTGGTTCTGGATCCACGCCAGCAGGTGCACCAGCGCCAGGGTGAGGCAGGCGGCGGCCACCATGCCCCACACCAGGATGACCCAATTCATTTCCATCAGGATGGCGAGGGCACGAATTTCTCCCCGATCCACTCCACGGCGCGTCCCAGCTCGGCAGCGGATTGCACACACAGCTTGCGCATCACTTCCGCGCGGTGCGCCTTCACCGTGCGCTCGGAAACCCCCGTTTCAGCGGCGATCCCCTTGTTAGGAAGCCCCTCCACGATGAGCGCGAACACCCGGCGCTCACAAAGTGTCAGGGAGGCGTAGCGTTCGCGCCACATTCGCGTCAAAGCGCGCTTCTCGCGTTCCTGATCATCGAACTCCAAAGCCCGGTTCACGGCATTGATCAACTCCTCGCCGCGCACCGGCTTGGTCAGAAAGTCCACAGCACCGCCCTTCATCGCCCGCACCGAAGAAGGAATGTCACCGTGAGCGGTGAGGAAAACGACAGGCAAAGCTTCTTCTTCGGCAGCAAGCAGTTCCTGCACCGCGAATCCGCACAAGTCGGGCATCTGGAGATCCACCACTGCGCACGCCACCCGCCCGGACCGTGGATGATTGAGGAAGTCGCGAGCGGAATCGAAGGCCTCCACCTCGAAGCCCGCAGCACGAAGACGGCGGCGGAGGGCGCGCAACAGGGAGACGTCGTCGTCCACCAGAAAAATGACGGGCTTTTCCGCAGTGCCGGATGGATTCAGATGATTTGATCGAGCGGATTCCATTCGTCACGGATTCATGTTAGTGATGGCGGTATTCACTTTTGAATGCCGCCCTGCGCATGGTAGCGCATCGTAGGAGCCGACCCGTTTGGTTCAAGGTCGAAGATGTGACTATGTCATCTTCACGATGCCCAGCGGAGGCCGAGTGCCTTCACCCGGTGGCAGGACGGAAGGGTTTCGGACTTCTGCTGCGACACCGTTGGGCGCGGTGGTGGCTGATCCACCGCAGATCGTGGTTCACTTCAGCAATGCCCAGATCGGCTGCGGCCAGAAGCCGAGGACGAGTGTGGCGATGGTGAGGACTGCGATGCAGATCTTGCTGATAGGAGGAAGGACGATGGCCTTGTCGGTGGCTGGAGCGGCCCACCACATGGCGCGGACGACATTGAGATAGTAATAGAAGCCGGCGGCCGCGGCGATGAAGCCGATTCCGACTCCCCACCAGAGCTTGGCTTCGACGGCGAGGGTGAAGACGAGGAATTTCCCGATGAATCCTGCGGTGAGAGGGACACCGGCAAGGGCGGCAAGCAGGACGGTGAGCGCGAGGGCAAGCTGCGGGTTGGTTTTTCCGAGACCGTTGAAATCGCTGATGTTCTCGCCATCGCGCTGGATACGGACCTGGGCAAGGATGAAGAACACGCCGAGCGTCATCAGCAGATAGGTCGCGAGGTAGAATGAGACAACTTTCGCGGATCCTTCCGATAGATCGGTTTCCGGTTTCCACGCGGCGAGCGCGAGGATCAGGAATCCCGCATGGGCGATGGAGGAATAGGCGAGCAAGCGCTTGAAGTTGGTCTGCGGGATGGCAGCGAGATTTCCGAACAACAGGGTGGCGCAGGCGAGGATGAGCAGGAGCGTGACCACGGGGCCGCGGGTGATCTCACTTTCCAGAAAGGGGGTCAGGAAGCGGATGGTGAGGATGAAGCCGGCAGCCTTGGAGCCAACGGATAGAAACGCGGTGGTCGGGGTGGGCGCGCCCTGATAGACATCGGGAATCCAGACCTGCATGGGGACGGCGCCGATCTTGAAACCGAGGCCGACCATGACGAGGGCGATGCCGAAGAGAAGTGGGGTGAGGTTGCGGATCGGTATGACGATGTCTTGGACGGGAGTGGCTGTTTGAGAATTGATGGGAGCACTTTGGACAAAGCCGTCGAAGGTGGGGTTGAGCCACGCGGCGATTCCGTCCAAGTTCATCGTGCCGGTGCTGCCGTAGACCCAGGCGATGCCGTAAACGAGGAAGCCGGTGCTGAGGGCGCCGAGGATGAGGTATTTCACGCCGGCTTCGAGCGAGCCGACATTGCGGCGCATGTAGGCGACGAGGATGTAGAAGGTGACGGTGACGAGTTCGAGGGCGACGAAGGCTCCGGCGAGATCACGGGCGGAGGCCAGCCACATCATGCCGGCGCAGGCGAAGACGGGGAGGGCGTAGTATTCGCCGGTGCCGTTCTCCGAATCCGGATGATCGGTGAAGCGGGCGAGGATCTTGCGGAAATCGACGGCGAGCAACAGGACGAGGATGGTGGTGAGGAGGGCGAAAATCTTGTAGAATTTCGCGAGACTGTCGAACCGATAGAAGTTCCAGAGTGGCCAATTTGCCCAGGTGGCATCGGGTTTTGTCTCAGGGCTGGAGACGAAGAACGTCAGCAAGAGGATGAAGGCCAGTCCGCTGGCGGCAACGATACCGACCCAGGATTTGTTTTTGCAGGAACAAAAAGCTTCGGCCATCAGCAGGATGATGCCGAGGGTGACGGTGAAGGCTTCCAGATAATAGGCGGGCATGGAGGAAAGTGGCTAGTGTTCAGTGTTCAGTTTTCAGGGAAGAAATCTGAGATCACTTGAGGAGATTGAGCAGAAGGTTCGGATAGAGGCCGACGGCAAAGAGCGCGAGGATCAGGAGGATGGCTGGAATCCGGTCGGCAAAGGTGAGGTCGGCGGCGGTGGCGGTGGCTTTCACGGTGGGGCCTTGGAAGATGTTCCGGTAGGCGCGGAGCATATAAACCGCAGAGATGACCACACCCCAGATGGAGAAAATGCAGGCGATCTGGACCGGGCCGAGTCCGGTGGTGCCGTTGTAGCTCTTGAAGGCCGAGAGGAAGACGAGGACTTCGCCCGAGAAATTCGCGAGGCCAGGCAGGCCGATGGATGCCATCGCGGCGATTCCGAAGATGAAGGCAAGCTTGGGAGCAGATTTGGCAAGGCCTCCGAGGTCCTGAAGATCGAGGGTGCCGGTGTTGCGCTCGATGCGGTCGGCGAGGCCGAAGAGCAAGGCGATGGAAATACCGTGTGCGAACATCAGGACAATGGCGGCAGAGCGGGCGATGGGGTTTTCCGGAAAGGCAATCAGCGCCGCGATGGCGAGGAAGATGTAGCCCATGTGCATGACCGACGAGTTGCCTAACATCAGGTCGAGGCGCTTTTGGGAAATGGTGACCCAGCCGACCCAGAGAATGTTGCCAAGGAGCAGGACAAGCAAGGGAGTGAGCCAGAATTGCAGTCCCTGCGGGACGAGCGGAATCGCGAGGCGGAGCAGGCCGTAAAGGCCGAATTTCTTCAGGACGCCGGCATGCAGCATGGCGACAGGTGCGGGTGCGCTGGCGTAGGCGGGGGCTGCCCACGAGTGGAACGGGAAGAGCGAGACGAGCGTGCCGAATCCGACGATCAGAAGGGCGGCGATGCTTTTCTGGGCAGAAGGATCGATGGTGCCGGCGGCCTTGACCATTTGCACCATGTCGAAGGTGCCGGTG
The DNA here is from genome assembly GCA_963810445.1 of uncultured Verrucomicrobiae bacterium. Lineage (GTDB taxonomy): Bacteria > Verrucomicrobiota > Verrucomicrobiia > Verrucomicrobiales > Akkermansiaceae > Luteolibacter. The sequence goes on from CAWENZ010000026.1 coordinate 107,638, forward strand.
GCATTGGCGAGCCAGACAAGGCCGGCGAGCAGGACGATGGAACCGAGGCCGAGATAGATGGTGATCTTCCAGGCGGCGTCACGGCGGTCGCCACGGCCTAACATGCCGATCATCAGGAAGGTCGGGATGAGGGCGAGTTCGTGGAAGGCGTAGAAGAAGAACAGGTCGGTGGCGGCAAAGGCACCGAGGGCACCTCCGGAGATGAGGAGCGAGGAACCGAAATAGAGCCTTTCCTTTCCTTCCGGAGATTTTCCGGAGAGCACGGCGGCCAGGGTGACGATGACCGAAAGCAGCACCATGATGACGCTCATGCCGTCCGTGAAACCGAAGGCGAGGTGCAGCGCGGGCTTCTCAAGAACCGATGCCGAGCAGGACCAGAGGTCGGTGTTAGTCCAAGTGAGCGTGGCGATCAGGCCGAGCACCAGGTTGATCGCCGAGGCACCGACGGCGGTGAGGCGGGCTGGCGCGCCGAAGAGGATCGCGATGAACGCGGCGATCGGAAGGAAGACGAGGAGGGCGAGCATTGTTTGAAAGTTTGCTAGGTGCTAGTTTTCAGGAAAGAGGAGAGAAGCGGATCAGAAGGCGGTGAAATAGACGACGAGGATGACACCGAGGCCGAAGGCGAACGCGTAGCCTTGCAGGCTGCCGGATTGGACCTTGCGGAAGAGGTTGCCGAAGGATTCGGCGGCACGACTGAGACCGCCGACGATCAGGCCGTTGATAATGAACTCGTCGAAGAATGCGACGATGGCGGAGAAGGCATCCTGGAAATAGCGGACGACGAAGTTGTCGTAGATGCCATCCACATAGAAGCGATTTCTGAACAACGGGATCGAAACCGGGTCCTTTGACTTTCCATTGTAGAGGACGAATCCGGCGAGAAGGCCGAGGATGAGTGAGGCGATGGATGCTCCGAGGATGATCAGGTGGCCTTCCGCGTGACCTTCGGCGACCGGGCGATAGGCATTCAGCGAGTTGCTGACGAAGCCGAAGCCGGAAAAGATCGCCATGAAGGCGAGTGCGGCGAGCGGTGCGAACATCAACGGACCGACCTCATGGGCGTGTTCGGCACCGTGATCGCGAGGCTTGCCGAGGAAGGCGACGACAAACAGGCGGGTCATGTAGAAGGTGGTTAGAAAGGCAACGAAGATGGCGATACAAAACAGGGCCTTGTTGCCATGGAAGGCGGCGGCAAGGATTTCCTCCTTCGACCAGAAACCTGAGGTGACATAGGGGACGGCCATCAGCGCGGCGGTGCCGATGGCGAAGGTCAGGCCGGTGATCGGCATCTTCTTGAGCAGTCCACCCATTTTCCAGATGTCCTGCTCGTGGTGGCAGGCGTAGATGACGGCACCGGAACCGAGGAAGAGCAGTGCCTTGAACCAGGCGTGGGTGAAGAGGTGGAACATCCCGGCCTCTCCGGCGACGCAGGCCGACGGCCATGACCATGTAGCCGAGCTGCGAAAGGGTGGAGTAGGCGAGGATCTTCTTGATGTCGTTCTGCTGGGTGGCCATCAGCGCGGCGGCCGAGCGAGGTGAGACCGCCGATCCAGGCGATGACATTGCTGGAGTAGAGCCTGGCGAGAACCTCATGCGGGAGATCCGAGCGAGAGTTGCACGCGGAAGAGCATGTAAACGCCGGCGGCGACCATGGTGGCGGCGTGGATCAGCGCGGAAACGGGAGTCGGGCCTTCCATGGCGTCGGGCAGCCAGACGTGGAGGGGAAGTTGGGCGGATTTTCCGACTGCTCCGCAGAAGACGCAGAGGAGGGCGGCTGATAGAGCGCCGGCGAAGATGGCGGATTGGCGGATTGGAATGCCTGCAGCTCCTGCTGCCATGTCGTCGAAGGACGAGGGCGCCGGTGATGCCCCAGAGCATGAGGATGCCGATCATGAACCCGAAGTCACCGACGCGGTTGCAAAGGAATGCCTTCTTCGCGGCATCGGCAGCGGAGTCCTTTTGATACCAGTGACCGATGAGGAGGTAGGAACTCAGTCCGACCAGTTCCCAGAAGATGAAGGTCATGATGAAATTGTCGGCCAGCACGATGCCGGTCATCGAGAACATGAAGAGAGACAGGCCGGTGAAGTAGCGCGCCTTCGCGTCGTCGTCCTTCATGTAGGCCAGCGAGAAGACGTGAACCAGCAGTCCGACGCCGGTGACGACGATCATCATGCCGGTGGATAGACGGTCGAGCTTGATGCCGATATCGATCGAGAAATCACCGATGGTCGCCCACTGGAACCAGGTCGTTTCCACCTTGCCCAGAAGCATCAGGGCGATGACGAATGTCACGCATGCGGAACCAACCGACATGATCGGGGCAAGACCGGTTTTCTTCAGGACGAGTTGGTTGACCGCCGCTACGACGAGCGGAAGGAAGAGGAGGATCCAGGCGAGGGTCATGGGAAGAAGTTGAAAGTGATCGGTGAACAGTGATCAGACAGGAGGTCAGCCTTTGAGCGAGGTGAGTTCATCCGTGTGGATGGTTTGCCGGGCGCGGTAGAGGGCGACGATGATGGCAAGGCCGACGGCGACTTCCGCTGCGGCGACGGTGATGACGAAGAAGACAAGCATCTGGCCGTTGTAGTCAGGCAGACCGTTGGGTGTCGGGTTGAAGCGGGAGAAAGCGACAAGGGTTAGGTTCGCCGCGCTGAGCATGAGCTCGAGGCACATGAAAACGATGATGATGTTCCGGCGCATCACCACACCGGCCAAGCCGATGGCGAAAAGCAGCCCGGAGACGAGAAGGTAGTCGTTGAGAGTGGCCATGAAAAAAGTTTGCTAGATTTCAGTGTTCAGTTTTCAGGGAAGAACTCATTCAGCTTGGCGTTTGGAGAGGACGACGACGCCGACGGTGGCGACCAGGAGGAGGACGCCGAGGATTTGGAGCGGAAGGTTGTATTGCGTGAAGAGCGTGTGGCCGATGAGGTGGACGTCGGGAAGCTTGCCTTGGTTGAGGGTCACCGCGATCTTGCTGGTCTCCGTGATGGAGTGATCGGCAACGAGGCTTTTGGCGGCGGCGGCGAATTTCGACTCATCAAGCACCGGAGCGACTTTGTGAGGCAGACGGGCGAGAATGCCGATGAGCTGGACCATAAACGCCGCGACGAGGGCAATGCCGGCGGCGACCGGCAACAGCGGTTTGGCGGCCTTTTGCTCGTCCTTGAGGTCGAGCAGCATGATGATGAAGAGGAACAGCACCATCACCGCGCCGGTATAGACAAGGATCTGGATGACACCGACAAAGAAGGCGCTGAGTCCGATGAACAATCCGGCGAGACCGACGAAACAGGTGACGACGGAAAGCGCGCTGGAAACCGGATTTCGGAAAGCAACGACCGCCGTGCCGCCGATGAGCATGACCGTCGAGAAGAGCCAGAAGAGATAGGAGGGCATATGAAAGTTGCTAGTGTTCAGTTTGAGGTTTTCAGGAGGTCCAGTTTCTTGCTGAAAACTGAACACTGAAAACTGGCAAACTCATTTCAATTCGTTCCACTTGTTGACGAGGCCCACGCGGACGCCGCCGATTTCGTAGAGCTTCTTCTTGTCGTGAACCATGTCGGCGCGCGTGAGGCCGGTGATCAGGTAGTCCTTGCGGAGGATAGATGGCCTGCTCCGGGCAGACTTCCTCGCACATGCCGCAGTAGATGCAGCGGATCATGTCGATATCGAACTCCAACGGACGCTTCTCGACCTTGGCCCACGGGTCATCGGATGGGATTTCACTGGGCTTGATCTTGATGGCCTTGGGCGGACAGATGAATTCGCAGAGCTGGCAGGAAACGCAGCGTTCGCGGCCTTGTTCGTCGGTGACGAGGGCAGGGGCACCGCGGTAATATTCCGGCATGTGGGAGTCCCAGCGCTGTTCGGGGAACTGCATGGTCACGCCGAGGCCTGAGGAAGCGAGAGTGTCCGCGCCGACCGATTTTCCACGCAGGGTCTTCACCGCGTGGGTCATGGTGAGGAAGAAGCCCTTGATGAGGGCTCCGAAGTAGATCTTCTCACCGAAGTTGAGCTTCGGGCGCTGGAGTTTGATGACGGCCATCTTGAAAGTTGAGATTTGAAATTTGTGATCTGAAATCGATCCGGTCAGGCGCGCAGGACTTTCGGGGTTTCCTCGGAGACCTTGGCGACCCAGATCACGGCGGCGGTTAGGACGACGAGAACGACCGAACCGATCGCGATGATGGTGCCCGCGAGTTGTGGCGCGGCGATGATGAGTGCGGCGAGGAAGACATTGATGAGCGCGGCTTCGAAAAAGACCACCCAACCGAGTTTCATGAGCTGGTCATAGCGGAAACGTGGCACCGTCCAGCGGACGAGGATGAAGAAGAGGATGAAGGCCACCAGCTTGGTCAGGAAACAACCCATGTGGATGAGTCCGCCGAAGCCGATACCGAAGAGCTCCCACTTGGCGACGGCGGCATCGAGGCCGAAGCCGATGGACCAGCCACCGAGGAAGAGGGTGATGATCAATGCGGAGCCGATGACCATGGCGGCATATTCCCCCATGAAGAACATGGCGAATTTCATCGAGGAATATTCCGTGTGATAGCCGCCGACGAGTTCGGTTTCACACTCGGGAAGGTCGAAGGGCATGCGGTTGGTTTCCGCGAAGATGGAGATGGTGAAAATGAGAAACGCGATCGACGGCCGGGAACCAGAAAAGGGCGGTGGTCATGTCGGGCAACGCGAGATGACCGTCTCTCCAGAACGGAAGAAGCAACCAGCCGTTGTCGGCTTGGTATTGGACGATCTTGCTCAGGTTGAGATCTCCGTAGAACATCAGGACCGGGATGATCGAAAGCCCGAGGGCGATTTCATAGGAGATCATCTGCGCGGTGGAACGGACACCGCCGATGAAGGGAAACTTCGAGTTGGAAGCCCAGCCGGCGAGGGTGATCCCGTAAACGGATAGAGAGGCGACGGAGAAGACGAACAAGGGGCCGATGTCGAGATCCGCGATGACCAGCTTCTCGACATGGCCGAAAATAGTGATCGGCGAGCCGAACGGAACCACACAAACCGTGATGAGGGCCGGGACGACCGTCAGGGCGGGTGCCATCCAGTAGAAGGCCTTGCGCACGTGGTCGGGCGTGAAATCCTCCTTGAGGAACAGTTTCAATCCGTCGGCGATCGGTTGGATCAGTCCGAAGAGGTGGAAGTCCTTCTTGAATCCTAACAGGGTGAGCGGAATGCCGACGCGGTTCGGTCCCACGCGGTCCTGGATGACGGCGGAGAAACGCCGCTCGAAATAAACCGACACGGGAACCAGCGGGAGAACCACGATGAACGTCAGGACGACGATCTTCGTGATGATGATGGCGATTTGGATGAGGAGGTCCACTGGGTGAAGTTAGAAGTTACTAGTTAGAAGTCATTGGGGAGAGCCGCCTTCGAGGGGCGTTTTGGTGGCGGCGGCTTTTCGGAGGTAGGAAATGTAACCATTCAGGAGAGCCACGGCTTTCGAGGCGATTTCACGGCCCTGGGCAAGGAGATCATTGGAAAGCATTTCCTCGTCGTTTGCAGTGATCATGTGATCGACGGTCTCCCAGCACGATCCACGGGCGTTCGAGCAGAATTTGGCGTTATCGAGGTAATGGAATCGCCCGTAGCCTTCGGCGATGTTTGCGGTCGTTGAACGTGCAGCACGAAGGATCTGATCACCCAGGCGATAGCGTTCGTCCTTGGGTAGTGACTTGAACAGGGTCTTGGCCACGAAAATCCGAAGTTCCCGGCACGCCTTCCAGCATTCCAGGTCTTCAAAAGTTCTAATCGCGTCGCGGTCCATCTTTCCTAATAACTTTTAACCAATAACGTTTAACGTCTATCCGTTGATCAATCCGGCGGCCTTGCGGGCCCGTTCGTTCTGCAACAGCGGGATCTGATAGCCGGTCTCGGTGATCTGCGTCCCCTGGTGACCGATTTTCGAAAGGGTGAGTCCGTTGAAGGCCGGCACGGTTTCGGCGATGGCCTTGAAGACATCCTCGATCATGTGGATCTGTCCCTTGTCGCCGGAGATGGCGACCAGCAGATCCCTGAGAATTTCCCAATCGTCGTGGGCCTGGCCGGGAAGTTCGACGGCGCGATTGAGGCGCTGGAGGCGTCCTGCAAGATTGACCATGGAGCCGCGCTTTTCGGCGAATGCCGCGGATGGCAGGACCATGTGGGCGCGTTCGGCGGTCGGGTTGGCGAGCACGCTCGTTTGCAGGAGGAAATCGAGGCCCTTGAGATCTTCGGCGGTGAACAAGGAATCGGTCACGATGTCCTCGCCGAGGACGATGAGTGATTTGATCGAACCGTCGCGGACACCGTCGCGGATGAAACTCAGACCCGTGTAAGGATTTTCCGCGCCGAGAATCAGTCGTGCTCCGGTGGTGTTGGGGTTCTTGTCGGCAGCGACGAGCAAGGCATCGGCTTCGCCGGAACGGGGAACGAGGGACAGGAGGTTGGTTCCGATTTGAGAAGCAAGCGCGCGAGTGAGGAAGAGTTCCTCATTGGTCATCCGGCCCGAGGCGATGATCGCGGTTTGAGAGGCTGGGATCGATTTGATGGCTGCGGCGGAGTCCGCAATCGCCGTTCGCCAATCCGTCGCCACGAACTTGGCGGGGGATTCGCTGGCACTCCATTTGAGCGGTTCGGTGAGGCGGGCGTCGCTGTCGATGTAGTGGAAATTCAGGCGATGCGAATCCGGCATCCACGCCGAGTTCACCTCGTCGTTCAGGCGCGGAGTGATGCGGTGGACCTTGTTGCCACGGGTCCAGATCGTGATGTTGGTGCCGGTGCCGCAATTCACGTCGATGCTCGGTGTTTCCTTGAGGAACCAGACGCGCATCTGGAAGCGGAAGTCGTTCGAGGTCAGCGCGCCGACCGGACAGATGTCGACGGTGTTGAGCGAGTAGTTCGAATCCAGCAAGCGGTCCGGATGAACGGTCAAGGTGGTGTGCGTGCCGCGTTCGGTGAAGCCGAGGACCGGATCGTCCGCGACCTCGTCCATGAAGCGGATGCAGCGGCTGCACATGATGCAGCGTTCGTCGTCGAGGCGGATGCGCGGGCCGATTTCGACGTTCTTCGGCTTCTTCACCTTCATGTCCACGAAGCGCGAGACGCCGCGGCCGTGCTCGACGGATTGTTCCTGGAGGCGGCATTCGCCGGCCTGGTCGCAGATCGGGCAATCGAGCGGGTGGTTGATCAGGAGGAACTCCATCACGCCCTCGCGGCACTTCTCGACCAGTTCGCCGGCGGTGCGGATGCCCATGTTCTCGCCGACGGTGTTGGCGCAGGCGATGACCGGACGGGGCATCCAGCCGATGATTTCGTAGCCATTCTCGTCGCGCTGCGGTTCCTGGCCGGGAGCGGGGCGGGGGGGCATGCCCATCTGGACGAGGCACATGCGGCAGTTTCCGGGTGAGCTGAGCTTCGGGTGGTAGCAATAGTGCGGGACAGTCGATTTTCGCCTGCTTGCAAGCCTCGATCATCCGTGTCCCCTTTGGAAACTGGTGCCAGACTCCGTCAATCTGGACGTTGACCATGCCTTTCTCGGCGGCAAGGTCTTTTGGCAGTTTGATTTCCGCGGTCGCCGAAGGTGTGTCGCTCATGGCTGAAAAAGAGCGCCGGACGCTTGTGCAAGAATCGCCCGGCGGTGCTCGCGCGGGAATATGTCTAGCTGCGCCGGACCCGGCAAGCGTGCTTTGTGAAAAGTTTCACAAGCGTGGAAGTCGAGATTGGAACGGAGGCGCGCCCTCACCGTCTGCGGACCTTCCGCATGTTCGGAAATCCGAGGCGGAAAATTGGTAGCTGAGGGTAAATTTTAAAAAAATCTTGAAATGGTAAGGTTTTTTAAAATATAAAGTGGGCGTGAACATCAGCCTTCACCATACATTACACCTAAGTTTTGTATTCTGATCATAGAACCTCCGCTTCTCCGAACCCCTCCGATGATTGCTCTGTCCCGCTTTTGGATCATGGTTGGTGTGCTTGCTTTCGCAATCATTGCGAAGGTCGATGCTGCCAATCCGCCGCCGACCCAGGTCTTTTACGTTCCCTTTCCGGAGAACGACCAACTCGTGGGTTTCAACGCGGTTGATACCACCAATCAGGTCGCCAAGGATCCGCTGACGGTCTTTGTCACCTTCGCGGCGGCGACGGATGGCACGGTGATTTATTATGACCATTGGGAGGATGGCTACGAGCCGGACATCACCAATCCGGTTCAATCCACCACGTTGGTTTTCGGTGACGGGAACGCGGCCAATGGCTACCCGCCGGGAAATGCCGCCGACATGATTCCGGCCGGCACGGTATTCAATCTCCGGAATTTCGTGACCACCACCACTCTCCAGTCGGTGGTGGACTACGACGCCCGTGACAAGATCGCCACGTTCAAACCCATTTCGATCACCAAAACCTCCTTTCCGGACGGGACCGACACGTTGATGGCGGGCTGCGTCGAAATGTTCGAGCGTGGACTCTGGGGCAATGAATACCGCTCACCCGTGGGAGTGAACATGCCGACCAGCACGGCCACGGCAAGCCTGACCTACGACGAGGATGTCTTCAGCTATGTGGCGCTCTCGATCATGGCGGGCACCGGTGGAGCCAGCGTCCAGATCGACAAGAACAACGACGGAACCTACGAGGAAACCGTCGCGCTCGCCGAAGGGGAAACCGTGTACCGGGACGCCGTCAACGTCGGTGGCCACATCCTTTCTGACAGACCTGTCCAGGTGGTCCTCTTCACAGGCACCATCGGATCCACCTACGGCAGTCGCGACACGATGTTGCTGCCCGTTTACCGTTGGAGTTCCGACTACTTCGCCCCGGTGACCACGCCGGTCGGCAACGGCACCGTCACCTACCTTTACAACCCCGGCACCAGCGCCATCACGGTGAGCTATGACTATCGCGACACCGCTTCGAGCTATGTGACCGCCACCATCAGCGTTCCTGCCGGTGGAAATGCCAGGGTCAACATGCTTCCCGCCAACGGCACCAACCACTTTGGCGCCTACCGCTTCTACACGACCGGTGCCAACCCGCCCGCGTTCTACGCCATCAGTGCCATCGACGCCGATGGCACGGTGGCCTCGACCGCCAACACCGCCTGGGACGGCGGATTCACCCTTGTTGGGAAACCTTCCCTCACCACCCAGGTCCTCGTCAGCCTCGGCATCGGCCGCGACCCCTATTCGGCGACGAATCCGAATGAAAACGGCAACCCGATCTGGATCACCACTTCCGGCAACGGACACACCGCGGCCACCGTCTATGTCGATTACGACGGGGACAACGCCGGAGGCTTCACGGATCCTAACGGAAACGCCTATGACATTTCCTACTCCCTGCGAGAGCTCCAGCAGCAGAAGATCTTCGATCCCGATGGCGACCAGAGCGGGATGTTGATCTACACCTTGAATTCTTCCGTCAGGATCGCAGCCATGTGGGGACAGGATCCCACTGTGGCCACCAACTCCCAGCCAGGACTGGACGTCGCGGCCCTTGTGCCTCCTTTGCGGGAAGGCGATGCTGGAAAAAAATCCAACCTCATCGTCGATTCCGATGGAGATGGTTATATCAGCACCGGGGACACCTTGGAATATGACATCCGGGCCATCAACAGCGCCCGGACCAACATCCCCGGGCCGTTCGGCGTGATCGATACCTTGCCGGTGAACGTCAACTATGTCCCGGGAAGCACGCGTTATCGTTTCAGCGTCGGCGGTTCCTGGCAGGCTTGGACGACCGTCCCGGACTCCGTATCAGGCACGCCGTTCCCGCTTGACGATGCGGGTTTGTCCGTTCCCGGAACCATCGGGACCAGGCAGCAGCTCCAGGTTGTCTTCAATTCGGTGATCAAGGACTATGCGAATCTGGCAGGAGGATCCGTCACCAATACCGGCCAGGTGGAAATCTCTCCCTACGGCCTCGTCCTGCCGGTCGAGTGGACCGATACCATTTACGGAAGCATTGGAGACCGCCTCTGGGTGGACCTTGATGGAGACGGTGTCCAGGATCCCGGAGAAGTCGGCATCCCAGGCGTCGAAGTCTTCGCCGATCTCAACAACAACGGCCTTTGGAACACCGGCGAGCCGAAGGACACCACCGATTCCAACGGAAACTACCTGCTGGGCGGACTCGTCGCCGGAACCTATCAGATCCGGGTCAATGCCGCCGATATCTCGGCCATCAATGTGGGCTACGGCCCGACCTACGATCTGGATGGAAATGCGACCTCAAACGTCGCTTCGGTCATCCTCGCCGCCGCCCAGGAACGTGTCGATGCTGACTTCGGCTACCGCGTGGGGGCCAGCGTGGGCAATCGGGTTT
>CAWENZ010000027.1:0-23383 GCA_963810445.1 uncultured Verrucomicrobiae bacterium
CGGTCAGTCCTAAGATACGGTAGCTGGGGGGCATGGCAAGACCCTCACGCTTCCAATATCCCGGCGCGATTTACCACATCATGGCGCGCGGCGACGGCGGGAAGACCGTTTTCGAGAACGACGACGACCGTAAGTCGTTCATCCACCGTCTTGGGCAGGTCTGCGGAAATCACGGGTGGCGCATTCATGCCTGGGTTCTCATGGGGAACCACTTTCATCTTCTGTTGGAGACACCTCAAGCGAACCTGGTTTCTGGCATGAAGTGGCTGATGGGCACCTTCAGCCAGGGCTGGAACCGGGCAAGGCTACGACGGGGCCACGTTTTCCAAGGGCGCTACCGGTCGGTGCCAGTGACTGGCACCGACGCTGACGTGCACTATTTCCGGATCGTGGCGGACTATATCCATCTGAATCCCGCGAGGGCTGGTCTGGCCGGCGGCCAAGCAGGTCCGCTCGTCGACTACAAGTGGAGCAGCATGCCATGTTATCTGAAGGGGAACGGGCCTGATTGGCTGGTGTACGAACCGGGTATTGGAGGCTTTCAATGTCGCTCAGGATGGGCGGGGACGTCGCGCCTATGTCGCCTGGCTGGAAGCTCGCGCCGCAAATGATGAGGGTAAGATCGATGACACTGCCATGCAGGCGATCCGGCGCGGATGGTATCTGGGCAAGGACTCGTTCAAAGACCGTTTGTTGAAACTCGTGGAGAAGTCTGTGGCGACCGCGCCAAGCGGGCGGAGCCGTAGTGGAGGCGAGATTCGTGATCATGGGGAGAAGGAAGGGACCCGGATCGTCAAAGCAGGACTGAAGATTCTTGGCCTTCCGGCAGGAAAGACCGCGCTGTCCGCCTTGCCCAAGAGTGACGAGCGCAAGGTCGCATTGGCCTGTCTTCTGAGGGAAACAACCAGTGTGAGCAATCAATGGATCGCCGCGCGACTGTTCATGGGGCACCCCGGGTCGGTGAGTCGTATGATTTCCTCCGGTCGAACCAACAAGAATCTGGCACAAATGAAGCTTCAGCTTGCGGGTAACCGGATGCTCGGATGAGTGGGGCGGCTTGGGAGGTCATGGGGGCAGGTGCTTCTTTTCCGGAAGCGGCGCGGCTGGATGGAGAAATTTCGGGTTGCTGTGAAAGCCGGGTGCGGGAGGCGATCAGAATGCCTGCCAACTGAGGCGAGATGGGTCGATCAACAGAATCTCGGAGTCCGCGCCGATCAGGATCTTTCCCTCGAAGCTCCCTTGGAATGCTCGGGTGTTCACCGAACGTTTCAGATCGAGGGCTTCGAGATTCGCCGCTTCGATTTTTCCCAACGATGAGACCCGGTGGAGGGTGCGGGAGGTTTTGGAAAGGCTGTAGAGGAACCGGTCGTCGCAGGCGAGCCATTGGGGCTCCGCGAGTCCCTGCAGAAATCCCGGGGTTGTCCATTCTCCCAGCAATGGATCGCGCTGGAATCATCCACGAAGAAAATCCTGCCGGATTGCCATTCGACGGCCGAAATCATACCGGTGGTTTCCAAGGTTCCGATGGACTCGAGATGGTTGGGAGGAGTCAGGCGTTGGACGCGGGATGGGTTTTCAACGATGCTGTCGTCTTCGAAGATCAGGATGCTGGCCCCGTGATGGCCGGGCGCCATGAATCCCAGGTAGAGATTTTCGGCGAGCAGGGGTTTCTCAGGCGTGGCTGTCTGAAAAATACCCGAAGGCAGGGATCGACCTCCGGGCGGTCCTGCGAATGGAAAGTGAATGTCCGACCATGGCTGGATTCAAGAGCTTTTCATTGGCGGCTCCATTCGCCTCACATTCGCAGGACCGTTGCGGAGAACGGTCCCTGCCATTTTTAAGACAGCCTCTCAGGCGAGACGGTGCGCAGTTCGTTGGTCTGACCTCCATGATAAATGAACAGGCCATTGGAACTTGCGGCCAGCGAAGAGAACGCGAGTTCGGCTTCGACGCGCTCCGCGGTGCCTCCGGGTTTCCAGGTCCAGAGATTGTCGGCGAAGTCCGACAGGATGAAGGTGCTAGATCCTTCAGCGAAGGCGAACTCAAAGCCGTCCGACGATCTTGTCGATCTGCCCATGATGAAGCCGCATGTGGAAGCCAGCCATCACCAACCACGCATCGGCGTCCAGAGGGCCGAACCATGGATGCGCATAGCGAGCGACGGTGGGCTTGATCGATTTTTCCACCGCGATCAATGCGTCACAGGATTGAGAAAAAGCTCCAAGCACCTCATCCCCGACATCGGAGCCCGGCTTTACCGCAGCCGTACTCGCCTCGCCCTCTGGAACCCGTCCTGTCGGATAGTTCGACGATCACATGGGACACGGCCTCGTTCACGATTCTCAAGTGTTCCAATGTCATGTAAACCGACCAATAGCGGCTGCTGTCCTCCAGCCCCCGTAAACGAGGGATCAATACCCGGCGCGCGCATTCCCCGGAGGTCAGGCTCCTCGCGATCCCTAACAACGAGGCGCGTTCGCTTGCGATCCGCTCCACCGCCTTCCGGCGATCCATTTTCCTTCGCGCATTGGCAAAGATCCACCGCGCCACCCATAGCTCGATTTTCGGCAAACCCGCACCCGGAGCCGCGAGCCGGGATTCGATCTCCATGTCCTCCTGATTCATGCTTGCAAAATGAAAGCCTTTTACTTTTTCTTTGCAAGTAAATTTCACGGCGGGTAATTTTGCGGTGATGAAACCCAAGGGAAAATCCCAGCCCGAGCGCCGTTCGCCGTGCCCGGTGGCCTGTGCGCTCGACCTGATCGGCGACCGCTGGACGATGCTGGTCATTCGTGACCTTTTCCTCGGAGCCTCGCGGTTCAAGGATTTCACCGCCTCACCCGAGTCCATCCCGACCAACCTGCTCGCCGACCGCCTGCAGCGCCTGCGCGAGGCCGGGATGATCCGGCAAATCCCCGCTGCCGACGGCACCAAGCGGCTTGCCTACGAGCTCACCGAAAAGGGAAATGCCCTGGCGCCGGTGCTCGTGGCGCTGCGGGATTGGGGGCTCGCCTGGGAGCCCGGCACCGAGGCGAGAATGACCAAACGGTGAGTCTTCCCGCCCCGGGAATCCCGCTTGCGGACCTGTGTGGGCGTGCCTATTCTGCGACCCCCATGAGCCACCGGATTGCGAAAAACCCATGCGTGCCATCCACACGGACCCTCCTCGCGCTCGTTTTGTTAGGCGCGGCTCCGTTGGTATCCACGGCACAGCCCGCCCCCTTGGCGCCGGCGCAATTCGACCCGTCGGATGTCTATTTCCAGGGCTACCTCGCGACCCGCAAGGCCGATGAACTGGAGAAAAAGCAGGATTACGTGGGTGCGGCGGAAAAGCTCAAGAAGGCCCGCGAGATGTTTGCGGCCGTTAGCCGCTACTATCCGGACTGGAAACCGGACATGGTGAAAGGTCGCAGCGAGATCAACTCGGAAGCGGAAATCCGTGTGCATCCGCTGGCGGAAGCACAGAGGAAGAAGGATGAGAACGTCATGGCGGAGCTGGAAGGCGGCGTGAAGGTCCCGGGAACAACCATCGATCCCGCCGAGGGCGTGATTCCACTGACTCCCGGAATCCTTGAAGTGGAACCTCTTGTGGCCCGCAGGCTCGCCGACGCGGAGGCCGAGGTGAAACGCCTGCGGGATCTCGCGAAAAGCGATCCCGTGCCTGACAAGGATCCATCGCGGAACGAATCGAGGGTTCGTGACATCGCCCGTCAGCGGGATTTGTTGCAGGCGCAGTTGAACGCGGCCGAAGCCAACGCCCAGGCACTGCGCTCGAAGCTGGCCGGAAAGCCGGTGGAAACCGAGATGAAGGCCCTCAACCAGCGCATCGCCAGCCTCGAACAGGAGCGCGAGGCTTTGGGAATGGCCCTCAGACAAAGTAGGAGCGATCAGACCGACGCTCTTGCGAAGATCGCCACCCTCACCGCCGATCTATCCAATCTCCAACAGAAATACTCTGATCTGGATCGGGATCTGAAATCAGAACGGAAGGTCTCAAACTCGGTCGTCGCAGGCCAGCGGACCCAGCTCCTGGCGCTTCAGAAGGAGCTTGATCAAAAGAACGTCCTGCTGGGCAAGGCGAATGAAACGATCAACGGATTGCGCAAGGAGCTCCAGGAAAGCCGCGAATCCTTCGACCAGCTCCGCACCGAAAGGGATGCCTTGCTTCAGGAGCGCGATCAAATGAGCGCCCTGCTGAAGCTCAACGAGGACGGCCGCATCCAGGACCTCATCCAACAGAACATGGGACTCGCCAAGAACCTGCGGGAAGCGACCGAGAAGGTGGAAATGCTCAACCGCGACAACAACAGCTCGAAGGACCTTCTCAACGAAGCCAAACGCGACCTTTCGATGACGAAAGCGCAGATCAACCGGCTCCATCAGGAAAGGCGCGATCAGGACAACCGTCTCGCCGAACTTGAGAAACGCCTCAGGAGCGAGGAATCCGCACTTTCCAGCGGCGAGGCCTCGTCCGATCCCGCCGAGGTCGCCATGTTGCGCGACATCATCCAGCGCCAGCTCCGCGTGCAGGAACGCCGCCGCCAGGCACGTGATCTTCTCGTCAAGGCCGTCAAGGACATGGGCTCCAAGGACGAGGGGATCAATCAGGCGATCAAGCTTTTCGACAGCGAGGAAATCCAGCTAACACCCGAGGAGGAGCGGCTCATCGCGGACAAGAAGGTGGACCTCGAATTGTTTTCCCCCGCCGCTTTGGACCGCGCGACGGTCGGCCGGAACACCGCCGAGCTGAACCGCGACATCGCCGCTTACGAGCGCACCGCCGAGAAGTCCTTCCTTGCCGGCCGCTATCTTCCCACCCGCGAGCTTTACCAGATGATCGTCGAGACCCACCCGGGCCACGTCCCCGCCTTGTGCAAGCTTGGCGTCGTGGAAATGAAGCTCAACGATCCGGCGGCCGCGGTGGACAGCTTCCGCCGCGCGGTCGAGCTGGATATGAACAACCCTTACGCCCACCGGATGTTAGGATTGGCCTCCCTCACCGTTGGCGATTTGCAGTCCGCCGAGCAAAGCGTCAAGGAAGCCGTCTCGCTTTCACCGGACGACGCGCTGAGCCACACCTTGTTAGGTGCGATCTGCGAAAACCTGAAACGGCTCGACGAGGCGGAAGCCTATTACAAGGCAGCCATTTCCGCGGACCCGATGCCCAGCGAGCCCTACTACAACCTTGCCCGCATTTACTCCAAGACCAAGCGCCTCGACCTTGCGAGAAAATACTATCAAATGGCGCTTGAGCGTGGCGCATTGCCCGACCCGAAACTCGAACAACGTCTTTCCAAGTAGTGAAAACCGTTCCCCTCGCCGCCATCCTTCCGCTGATCCTCCTGGCCTCGTGCGCCTCGGACAGTGACAAATCCACCTCGTCCTCCGCTCCCGAACGGAAGTCGATGAACGAGCGCTTCGGCAGCGGTGGCCGCGATCCTTACAGCTTCCAACAGGACTCGAACGGCAAGCTGAAGAACAACGGATCGAAGCGCAGCACTTTCGAAAACAAGGGAGAATCCTACTTCGCCAGCAAGGAATACGGCAAAAAGGAATACAAGGCCGGCGACTACTCGAAGAAATCCTTCTGGGGAAACAAGGAATACGACCGCAAGACCTACGAGGGGGACACCGACGGCAGCCGCTTCCAGACGGCATCACGCCTTCAGGGAAAAGGCGCGGGCGAGGCTGGCAAGGACGCGAAAATTCCCGACCCCTATCAGACCGACAAGTATGCGACCGGATCCGCCCGCGAGGGAGAAGCCTCCGACATCGAGAAGAACTCCGTCGATTCCATCGAGAACCGCAGGAAGGTCTTCAAGGAACCGGAGGTGATCGACTGGAAGGAGCAACGCAGGATCACGCTCGATCAGTCGAAGAGCATTCTGGGTCATTGAGCGCCTTCATTTCGGCACTCACCTGAAGCAGCGAGTCCAACAGCAGCTTCTTCAGCGTTTCCCAGCGCCACGGCCGCCCTTCGAGGAAGAAGGTTTGGGAGACCGACAACTTGACTTGGGCGTAGCGGGCCACCGGATATTCCGCCGCCAGGGAAATCGCCAAAGGACAGGATGCGGTCCCGCTGACGTGACGCACGTCCACCTCGGTGGCCGCGATTTTTCCCCTCCATGCCCGCGCGAACTTCTCCGCCAGCGCGGCCCCCGTCGGCGTCTCCAGCATGACGAGACCATCCGTCGCCGGATCGGTGTGGATCATGACGTGGACAACCTGTTCGTTCCGCCGGAGATCTTCCGCGATCCGTTGGTTCAACGAAAGCCGGAATGGCCGCTCATGCCTGTCTGCGACTTTCACACGGGTGGCCTCGGGAAGCTTCATGGAAAACTCGCTCCAGCGGGCGTCGCCGTCCTGCTCGAAGTCGATGAGCAAGCGCGTCACATCGCCATGCACCAGAGGCGTGCGGAATTTCATCGCGAACCCCTGTCCGAGGTTCAGCACCCCGGGTTCCCAACCGCGGGAGGATGCGACCACGTCCTCGGAACCCCGGAAAATCTCCCGATAGGCCTCCGGCACGGCACAGGTCGCGTTTTCACAACTGAATAGGAAAGCTATCATTCGCTTGAAATTTCACAAAGCGGAAGAGTCTTTCCGAAATCCACGGCGGGCGCAACTCCGCAAGTTGTCGAGCTTCGCCAATCAGGTCGATTTTCTCCATGACTCGAGCCGGGCCTCCAGCGCGGCGGCCGTGGCGGACTCCGTGATGCCACTGACAAGGGTCTTTTTCCCGCCATACACGTCCTCCAGCCTCACCCGATAGAAATTGGTGTTGTTGGATGACATGTTCGTGTCGTGGCTGAACCGGATGATCCGGGATTTCTCAAACGACGCGGTCCGGATCCAGGGTCCGGTCTTGTCGGTGATCTCCAGGCCGAGGTCGTTGAACCTGACCGTGCGCTCGTGGAGAAACAGATAGATCAACAGGCAAAGGACAATCGCAGCGGACAAGGGCCAGACAAACCAGATAACCAGCGAGGGAATCTGCGGAACGAGACGAGGGAGGAAAAACATCGCAGCGACGGCCCAACCCACTTCCAAGAAGATGAGGAAGAAAATCAGCGAGCGATTGCGCCTCGCCTGACACATGAATGAGACGGGATGCCCCTCGGCGTCGAATTCCGCTAGAATTTTCCGCGAGGCCAGCTTCGCAGGAAGATCCTCGGAAGCGTGATCCAGGATGGAAGGCACGGTCATCGCCGGGATGGCGGGCGAATCCCCGGTCCGGAAGACCGGCACCTCGAATTCCGGTGCGATGGCGGTGCCCGGCACCTTGAGCTGGAGTCTCCATGCATGCGTGACCGAGGGATCACTCCCGTCGCCGCTGTCCGGGGCGTCCAGCGGAAGCGCGAACGACACCGGCACCCGGTATCCGGAAATGTCGCGGGTCACCAGGTCCTGCGTCACGCCTTCCGTGTGCTTCCAGATTTCCTCCTTATTCGTTGAACTGCCATCCCCCGTGGAGCGTGTGGTGCTTTTCTCGCAGACAAGCGTGAGTTCGGGAAAGCCATGGATCGGCAAAGGTCTCTCCAGCAGTATCGCCCCGGCTAACAGACCACCGGGCGACGCCGGCATCCCGACAGGCTCGAATCTCGGAGAGCCGACCGCCAGTTTCTGGCGGATCAGCCTGAGGGTGATCCACACGGGAAAGCACCACAGCGCGACGAAGATGAGCAACAGCCAGCTCGTCGGTTCCTTTTGAAATGCTCCCGTCGAGGCGGTCGCCAGGATCAGGGGAAGGATCACGAGTCCGGACCAGATGGTGTAGATATAAACCACCTTCGACGACATGCTGGATTTCTCGGGAATCGTCGCCCCCACCCAATCGGATTTCCATTTCCACGGCTCCTCGGGATGAATCCCCCTCAGTTCCGCCTCCTTCTTTCCAAAAACGGTGGCGACGATGCCACCGACGACCAATCCGCCCCCCACGGCGGGAAACGTCAGGGCGAAGATCGCGAGAAACGCCAGCATCTGCCAGCGGATGTCCCGATAGAGAACCGATTCGCCGGGCTTGTCGGGATTCACATAACAGCGGAATGGCTTGGGATCCTTGCCGTCTCCGCGGGCCTCGGCACGTTTGGCCTTTTTGACAACGTATTGCTTGAGCTCGCGATGCGCCTTCTGATGGAAATCCCCCACATTGTCCGATCCCTTGTGGAACGTGACCCGGTCCCCGTGGTATTCCCTGCCTTCGAATTCGTAACGGTAGGTGGCCTGTGCCTGATAGGTGGTGGAGTCGCTGTCGCTGCTGGACTTCAATTTCGCTGACTCGATCCAGCAAGGCACCTCCTCCCAACTCCTCGCCCGCCACCAGTCGGAGTAGCTTGAGAAATAGAGCCACGACATGAACAGCCCGGCCCCGAGAAACGGCAGGCCAAACAGACTGAGACAACCGCCGGGAAGCGATATGGCGGACTTGGATTTCGATCTTCGCATCATTGATAAAGTGTCATCAGTCGCCCCCACCGCAGCCGCCACACCCTCCCCCGCAGCCACTGCCGCAACCTCCCCCTCCACAGCCCGTCGAACATCCCCCACCCGAGTCTCCGGAAGCAACCGGAGCGCCCATCTTGCTCTGGAGTTCCTTGTGCACGTCCGCGAAGGCGGGATGCGACATCAGCACCGCCGGGCCAAGCAGAGCGACACCGGCGAAGAGCATATCAGGGACTTGCGCCTCAGCCGTCGTCGCCGCGCGACTGGCTGCCTGATGCCGCTCACGGAGCCGAGTCAGGACATTCTCCCCAGCAGCGGTTAGACGGCCCACACGGGCACCTATCAGCTTCGCCGCGATGAAGGTGGCGATCAACATGAGGACGAGAAACCAGACTGGCTTGCCACGAACGATACCCAGCCCCAGCTTGATCAGACCGAATCCGCCGAGAAAAATGAGCGGCAGGGTACTGGAAAAAACCGCGCTTTTCCATTCCTCCAACGTGGGCCGCAGTCCGGCGGTGGCAAGCCTCACCTCGATCGACCTTACCGAATTCAAGAGCTGGGAATTCACCAGCTTGACCTGCAATCCCTTGCTTCCATTCGCCTGCACCATCCGCAACAGATCTTCCTCGATGCCGGGCAAGCCGGACGGGACGCCCATGGTATTTGCGACCAACCGTGCGTTCACGAACCCCGTCTTCCAGGAAATCAGGTTCTTCTGCATCAGCGTCACCACGGCAAGTTGGCAAGCGCGCCCGGCCCCGGCGGACAGGACCGCCATCTCGTAGGGATCCGTCAGCATTTCCGTATCGCCGCGGATGCCATGTTTCCGAAGCGCGCCTCTAACACGCACCACCGACCACACGCATGCCGCGACAAACAGGCTCGCATAAACCATCAGGAATTCCGGGCCGCGAAGGTCGAGAATCGGAATTTCCGCGAGTGTTCTCATTTGGGGGATCATGATCGGGGACGATTGAGACGTTTCCAGAACTCCAATCGGGTGAACGAAGGCCTCGGAATCAACCAATATTTGCTCCCCTCGATCCAGCGATTTCCGGAACTGTCGTTGAAGCGCTTTGCTGGCTCCGGCCAAATGTCGGTTGGCGCGGGTTCGCCGAACAGGCGTTGGTAGCTTTCGAGTGTCTTGGCATACCAATCGACAAATTTCGCCGATTCCCGCTGTCCGCCGCTGGTCGGCTCATGGTGAAGGTCGCGCCCGAGGATTTCCTTGCAGAGTGTCTGCCAGTAGCTGCGGGTGTAAACCAGATGGAGATGCCATGCCTGGTCCACTTCCTCGGAGGGCGTGACCGGATGCCCGGAAGCCATCGCAAGGTAGAGAAAACGGCGGTATTCCCTCACCACCCGACCCGCGAAGGCGTGGGTCCACCCTTGTTCCCGGGCCAGACGACTGGTGAAGGGAAGCAACGCTTCCGGCTCATCGAGCGGAAAGTTTTCGATGCGTTGGCGCAGGGCAGGGAGGTCCGTTTCGCTCAAGACCGGCGGAAAATAGCTCATCCCCCCGGAAAATCCAAGAGCCAAGATTTCACCGCAAAGGCGAGAAAGTCGCAAAGTCCCCCACTGTCCCACTCTCCCGCACTTTTTCCTCGTCGTCCCGCCCGCCTCTCCCCCACCCTCCCGCCGCAATGCTCAAGGCCGGAATCGTCGGACTACCCAACGTCGGGAAATCGACACTCTTCAACGCTGTCACCCGCACCCGCAAGGCGGAGGCGGCGAACTATCCCTTCTGCACCATCGACCCGAATGTCGGCATCGTCAGCGTGCCGGACCCGCGGCTCGCCGTGCTTTCGAAGATCTCCGGCTCGCACAAGCTCGTCCCCACCGCCATCGAGTTCGTCGATATCGCCGGCCTCGTGAAGGGCGCTTCCGAAGGTGCCGGCCTCGGCAACCAGTTCCTCGCGAACATCCGCGAGACTGACGCCATCGTGCAGGTCGTCCGTTGTTTCGAAAACGACGACATCATCCACGAACTCGGCACCGTCGATCCCATCCGCGACATCGAGATCATCAACTCCGAGCTGATCCTCGCCGACATGGCATCGCTCGAAAAGCGCCGCTATTCCCGTGAAAAGAAAGCCAAGGGCGGCGACAAGGAAGCGAAGAAGGAAGTCGAGCTCATCGACATCATCATGCCCCACCTCGACCAGGGGAAACCGGCTCTAACCATCGACTTCACCGATGATGACAAGGCCATCGTGAAGGACTTTTTCCTGCTCTCCTCCAAGAAGACCATCTACGCCTGCAACGTCGCCGAGGACGAGCTCGCCGGAGCCATCGACAATCCCGAATCGCACGCGCAGGTCGCACGCGTCCGCAAGTATGCCGCCGAGCACACCGGCTCGGAAGCCGTCGTCATTTCCGCCCGCATCGAGGAGGAACTCAGCGAGATGCCCGTCGAGGAAGCCAATGAGTTCCTCGCCGAAATGGGCGTGACCGATTCCGGCGTCTCCGCCCTCATCCGCGGCGTCTATCATCTGCTCGGCCTGCGCACCTACCTGACCACCGGCGTGCAGGAAACCCGCGCCTGGACCATCATCGCCGGTGACAAGGCACCCGCCGCCGCCGGCGTCATCCACACCGACTTCGAACGCGGCTTCATCGCCGCGGAAATCGTCCACTACGACGATCTCGTGGCCGCCGGAACCATGTCCGCCGCGAAACTCGCCGGCAAGGTCCGCATCGAGGGCAAGGAATACGTCATGAAGGACGGCGACGTGGTGGAGTTCCGCTTCAACGTCTGATTCGTCCGTTTGTAGTCCAGCCGTTCAGGGCGTCTTCATTTCGCCCTGAGAGGCTGTCTTAGAAATGGCAGGGACCGTTCTCCGCAACGGTCCTGCGAATGTGAGGCGAATGGATCCGCCCATGAAAAGCTCTTGAATCCATCCATGGTCGGACATTCACTCTCCATTCGCAGGACCGCCCGGAGGTCGATCCCTGCCTTCGGGTATTTTTCAGACAGCCTCTGAGGTGACCACAGGCTCGGAACCTCCATGGAGGCATTTTGCCCTAGATTTCGGCTATGCCCCCCCGGTCCCGTCCCGGAGATTTTTCTGAAAAATGCGGAGGGCGTGTCCTCTTGTCGCCCGTTCGTTCGTTATCTTGATGGATTGCCGACCTTACGATCCCTACCCTATCCTGAATTCCATCAAAGGATTCCATCATGAACACGCAGATCTTCATCAACCTCCCGGTCGCGGACGTTTCCCGCTCCATCGCCTTTTTCAAGGCCCTCGGTTTTTCCCATAACCCGCAATTCTCCGACGACTCCGGAGCATGCATCGTGATCAGCGAGCATATTCATGTCATGGTGCTCACCCATTCGAAGTTCAGCGGATTCACACCGAGGAATATCTGTGACACTTCGAAGTCCCTTGAGGTGTTGAATTGCCTGAGCTGTGAAAGCCGGGCCGAAGTTGATGATCTCGTGAACAAGGCGGTTTCCGCCGGAGGCTCCATCTATGCCGAGCCAATCGACTACGGCTTCATGTACATGCACAGCTTTGCCGATCCTGATGGCCACTGCTGGGAACTTTTCCACATGACACCAGGCGCAACTTGCCCAGAATCCAACGCGGTTTAGGCTCGTCTTTCAGGCCCGCCACTCAACATTCTCAACACCATGATCAAGAAAATCCTTCTCTCCCTTATTGCCATCATTGCACTCATCCTCGTCGTTGCTGCTTTTCAAGCCAACGACTTCCGCGTCTCACGCAGCGCAACTCTAGCAGCCTCTCCCGAGGTGTTGTTCAAGCACGTCAACAACCATCGCAAGTTCAACGAGTGGAATCCGTGGCTCAAGCTCGACCCTAACGTGAAAAACACCTACTCAGGCCCGGAAGAAGGGATCGGAGCCGTCTGCTCCTGGCAAGGAAACAGCGACGTCGGCGAAGGAAGCGCCACCATCACGGAAAGCAAACCCGGTGAACTCGTGCGTCTTCGTATGGACTGGAAAAAACCGATGGAAGGCACCAGCACGGTTGATTTCACCTTCAAGCCAGAAGGCGACAAGACCGTGGTGACCTGGGCCATGTATGGTCCCCGCCCCTTCCTTGGCAAGCTGGTGAGTCTGTTCATGGACTGCGACAAGATGTGCGGCGACAAGTTCGAGGAAGGTCTTGCCTCACTTGGCAAAGTCGCTGGTGAAGATCCGGCTAAATAAAACTCACCTACATCAGCTAGAGAAACTTCCCATCCATAGGAAACCATCGCCATGAGTATCGAAAACAGATCCGAGTTCCTCGTCATCTCCCGCGGCCAGTGGAACAAGGACGCGACACCTTCCGAGATTCAGCAAGCCATCGACGATTTCTACACCTGGCTCGCCCGTTCCATTGAACAAGGCCAGATGAGGATGGGCAGCCGGCTGGGCCTGGAAGGAGCAACCGTGTCCATGAAAGGCATCGTCACGGACGGCCCTTACGGCGAAGCCAAGGAAGCCGTTGGCGGATACTGGTCCATCCTCGCCGACAACCTGGAGGAAGCGTCAAAGATCGCGGCTGGCAATCCCTGCATGAAATGCGGTCTTTTCTACGAAATCCGCCCTCTCGATCCGACGTGCTGCTCGGCTGATAGGGTCACGACTGAAACTTGCGAACGATGACCATCAACGAAAAGCCAAGGCCCGATGACATCGCGGCCTATTCGGCATCGCTAACATCCGCACACACCACCGTTTGCGAGCGGCTCCGCATTGAGATTGACATGGCTTTGCCGAAATCCACCTCGAAGATCTGGCACGGCAGCCCTGTCTGGTTCATCGACGGGAATCCGGTTGTCGGCTATCACTCGACAGCTAGAAGAGGGGTGAACCTGCTCTTCTGGAGTGGCCAACTGTTTGACGAGCCCCTGCTTTGCGCCGCAGGAAAATTCAAGGCAGCGCAGATTCAATACAACGATGCGGGCGAAATTGACTCGGTGCCACTCCGCCGCTGGCTCAAGAAATGCAGAACGATCATCTGGGACTACAAGAATTTGTGCAACCCGAAGTCAGTGCGGCACAAATCGAATTTCCTCTAACATCCAATCCAAAAACACATCATGAACCCACAACGCAATCCCGTCGGCTGGTTTGAAATCTACGTGCAAGACATCGAGCGGGCGAAGGCCTTCTATCAAAATACCTTCGGGGTCACCCTTCAGCACCTCCCGAGTCCGCCAGACATCCCGATTGAGCTTTGGGCATTCCCCATGGAAATGACCGCACCCGGGGCATCGGGAGCCATCGTGAAAATGCCCGACAAGGACTCCGGCGGTGGCGGCACGATCATCTACTTCTCCTGCGCGGACTGTGCGGTCGAGACGGCCCGGGCCGCAGCCAATGGCGGGAGCATCCATCAGGACAAGTTCCCCATCGGCGACTACGGATTCTGCTCCCTTGTCCATGACACCGAGGGCAACATGATCGGCCTGCACTCCATGCAATAACACCATGAACCCGCAACAACCCACCAACGAACACCTGATCCTCGTGCGCGGCACGCACTGGAATCACGGCATGTCGCCGAGCGAACTCCAGCGCGTGATGACCGACTTCTACGCATGGGTCGAAGGTCTCAATACGAACGGCATCCTGCGTGGCGCACAGCCCTTGATGGAGGAAGGCAAACTCGTCTCCGGCAACTCCGTGACCGACGGCGTCTTTGCGGAATCAAAGGAAGCCATCGCCGGATATTTCCTGCTCGCCGTGGACACGATGGAAGCCGCGCTGGAAATCGCCAAAGCCTGTCCCATCCTCGCACATGGCGCACAAATCGAAGTGCGACCCATCGCCGATCTTTGCCGTCCGATGGCGGAAGTCAAAGCCACAGATCTCGCCTCATCGTCTTCGTAATTTCCAACCACCGATCTCCCATGACAGTTCCCTTCGTCCAACCCTACCTGTTCTTCGGCGGCAAATGCGCTGCCGCACTCGACTACTACACCGAGCACCTCGGAGCCGAGGTGATCATGACGATGCGCTACCAGGAGGCACCCGAGCCACCGCCGCCTGGCATGGTGCCGGATGGCTGGGGCGACAAGATCATGCACGCATCGTTCCGCATCGGCAGCAGCGTGCTCATGGGTTCCGACGGTTGCGACGAGGAACCCGGCAGGAACAGCCACTGCATGTCTCTAACCATGCCTGACGAGGACGATGCAAAGCGCGCTTTCGCGGCGCTCGCCGAAGGAGGCAGCATCGGCATGCCCATCGGAAAGACATTCTGGTCACCCTGCTTCGGCATGGTCACCGACGCATTCGGCATCCACTGGATGATCACCATTCCGGAAGCCAAACCTTGACCCATCACTCACATGCACCCTTCGCCAGATCTATCCCCTCTCGCCGAACGTGAACTCGTCATCACCCGCGAGACACACGTTTCTCCGGAAAAACTCTTCGCAGGCTGGACCCAAGCCGAACATCTTCCCAACTGGTTTTGTCCGAAACCGTGGTTTGTCTCCGACGTGAAAATCGACCTCCGTGTCGGTGGCACCAGCGAGATGATGTTCAACGGACCCGACGGTGAGAAGTTCCCGAACTTCGGTGCCTATCTCGAAATCGTACCGAACGAAAAGATCGTGTTCACCGATGCCTTCCTGCCTGACTGGGAGCCGAACCCGAACAAGATGATGGTTGGCATCATCACCTTCGAAGCACTGGCCAACGGTGGAACCCGCTATACCGCCCGTGCCCTCCATTGGTCGAAGGAAGCCTGCGAAAATCACGCCGCGATGGGCTTCGAAGACGGCTGGAACAAGGCCTTCGACCAGCTTGTGGAAATCTTCTCCTGAATCAGGAACGACACCGCCATCCATTCATCCCGAATCATCCCAGCCGATTGCAGGACGATTTTCTGAGCCCATGATCACCCCGCGCATGAAGTCTTGCGATCTTTCTGGCTACGGACTCGCCATCAACGGAATCAGCATTCATTTGTAGCGACGAGCTGCTTCGCCTGATGCCACAAAACCTGATGCGCCCCGGAAGATTCAGCATGTATCAAGGTTACCCCCTCTTAGGAACGGACGCAGAATCAATAAGTGCCCAAGCAATCACCAACCCATGAATCCACCACCCGCCGGGATTGCTGAAGATTGGTTTCGCCATGAGAGCTCGAAGCTCGTTGCCACTCTAACCGCGCGTCTCGGAACCCATCAGTTGCAACTCGCGGAAGATGTCGTGCAGGAAGCCCTCGTGCGTGCCCTGCAAACATGGCCCTATCGCGGCGTGCCGGAAAACCCGGCCGCATGGCTCACACAAACCGCCAAGAACCTCGCGCTCGACCATCTCCGGCGTGAACAGCGGTGGAACACCAAGGAGCAAAACATCGCGGCCGAGCATGAGCGCTGGCTCGCCTCACCGGTGACCGTGGCGCACGATACCTTCTCCGACGACACGTTGCGAATGATGTTCGTCTGTTTCCATCCGCAACTCTCCACCGAGGCCCAGACGGCGCTGGCCTTGCGCACCTTGTGCGGCCTGAGCCCGGCGGAAATCAGCGCCGCATTCCTGACAAGCGAAGCCGCGATCGCCAAGAGGCTCGTGCGTGCCAGACAACTCATTCGCGAGCTCGCGCTGCCGTTCGTCGTGCCCGCCCCAAGTGAATTACCCGCTCGCCTCGACGGTGTCCTGGGCACGCTCTATCTGTTATTCAACGAGGGCTACAAGGCCAGCACCGGGGACCGGCTCGTGCGCGAGGACCTATGCCACGAAGCCATCCGCCTCACCACGCTGGTCACCGAGCACCCTGCGACGCAAACGCCACGCACCTTTGCCTTGCTCGCGCTCATGCTGCTCAACGCCGCAAGACTCCCCGCACGCACCGACGACGCCGGCAACCTCTTGCGCCTGCACGAACAAAACCGCAGCGCATGGGATCAGGAAATGATCCATCGCGGCATCCGATCCCTTGGCTTCGCCGCTCAAGGCAGCGCCATCAGCGTCTATCATCTCGAAGCCGGCATCGCCGCCTGCCACAGCACCGCACCCGATGAGGCCGGCACGGATTGGCAACGGATTCTCATGCTCTATGATCAACTTCTAACGATGAAGCCATCACCCATTGCGGCCATGAACCGCGCCGTTGCAGTTGCCCGCGTCCACGGCCCAAGCGCCGGCGTGGAAGCGCTCGATGCCATCACCGACCGCAGCAAGCTGGAGTCCTATCACCTTTTCCACGCCATCCGCGGCACCTTCGCCGCAGAACTCGGCAACCTGCCTGCCGCACTCACCCATTTCCGCCAGGCGGGAAACCTCGCATCACTTCCCGCCGAGCGTGACTTCATCGCCCGCCGCATCCGCGAGTGTGAGGCAACGGGTTGACACATGGAAAAGCGGAAGCAACCATGGGCCGCCGTGAACGAAGACATCTCAGGAAACCCGGAAAACTCTCCCCCACCCGCTTGCGATGGCTGCGGCAAGGAAGCCGCGGCTGTCATCGACGGCAAGGGATGGTGTGTCGATTGCTATCAGGAACGCGGTTCCTGCTGCGCCGGGGAATGAACACGCCCTCATTCCATGCGGGATAAGCTCGAATATCCCCCCCTTTTCGCTCAATGGTATTTCATGCCCTTGAACTTGATCCAACCTGACGGGTGACTTCCGTCCGGGTCGTCATGCGTGTAGTGAACAATACCGCCCTCGCTGCTCCAGATATATTCACCCCGCACGCTCACCTTGCTCCCTTTGCGGAGCCCGCTGACGACGGGAGCCAGATCGATATTGTGGGCGATGAGCAGTGTCTGCCCGGATGCAAGTTCCACAATGAACCGCTGATGCCGGCTACCGTCCTCGTCATTCGGAAGGAGCACAATCACCTTCCCCGAAAACCGCACCTGGATCTCCGACTGATGCAGGCGGTAAGCACGCTTCAGAATCCGATCCTGGGGCGTGATCCCCGAGGCCGACACCTCAGTGAAAAACAGGGCGGCAAATGTCAGCCAGATAAGGAAAAGTCTCATGGAAGCCACTCCCTATCCAATCTTGTTAGCCATGACAAGCACAGACAGCGCAACCCCACCGCCCACTCCCGAACCGATCGGCTGCAAACTTGCAGGCATCGAACCCGTAGAATCCATCCTCGCCCGACACGATTTATCCCGTCCCATGAAAACCCCGCTCGCCCTTGCCGCAGTCGTCTCCACATTCATCACCCTCACATGCGCTTCGGCGGGTGAGAGCGTCATCAAGGATTCGCAGGACATGGACTGCTTCGTCTATACTCCCGATCCCGTCGTCCAAGGAACGACCTATCAGCTCGTGGTGGGCGTCCACGGAGCGGGCGGCAAGGGCAATGGGGCCGCGGGCATGAAGGATTGGGCGAAGAGGGGCGACGTGATCGTCATCGGTCCGTCATTCGTCACCCGCGGCGAGAAAACCTATCAGGGTGGTGACGGTGTCCATGCGGAGAAGCTCATCGGACTCTTCAAGGACCTGAAGAAGAAATACAAACTCCGGGACAAGATCTTCCTTCACGGGTTCTCGGGCGGCAGCCAGTTTGTCCACCGGTTCACCATGGGGCATCCGGAGATCGTTTGCGGTGTCTCCGCACATTCCGGCGGCACGTGGGCAACCGATGGATATGGCAACATCAATCCCTCGTCCAAAAAGATCCCCTTCGCCATTTCCTGCGGCGAGTCCGACACCGCCAAGGCATTTCCGGAATCCCCGTTCAACCGGTTGGAGTGGTATGGCAGGTTCCGGGACGCGATCGACAAGAAGGGATTTCGTTACATCGGAGCAACGTGGCCCGGTGTCGGCCATTCG
Source organism: uncultured Verrucomicrobiae bacterium (assembly GCA_963810445.1). Taxonomy (GTDB): domain Bacteria; phylum Verrucomicrobiota; class Verrucomicrobiia; order Verrucomicrobiales; family Akkermansiaceae; genus Luteolibacter. Next base: position 18,212 of record CAWENZ010000027.1, read on the forward strand.
ATTTCGCCAGGAGCATGGGACCTCACCAGACAATGCTTTCAACTCGCCACCGGTCTGCCAGGCCTAACCGCGACTGAGAAGGTCACCATCAGTGCTGACTGGAAAAACTCCGGCACCGATCCCTAACACCAGAGCCGGCACAGCGCGAAGTTGTGGATGACGGAGCAGTTGCGGATTGCTTCGGCAGGTTTCACGTCCGTGGCCCAGATTGCAACCGCGCACCATGACCACCTTCGGTGCTCCATCCACTTGAATCAACCTCACAGACCGCCAGATGCTGTGAAGCGATGGTCGAACTCTGGTTGACTATCAAATTCAGGGACGCCGGATCACTGATCTCGACCGCCCGGGAAAATTGCGGAGACTCCGGTGATTGATTTGCACTTGGCTCCAATCTCAGGCAGAACAGAAGGGTGATCATTGATGCCCCACCTGAAGCCGGATCCGAAGGAGGAGTGCATCCTGAGGGAGATTCGTCGGGAAGAAAAAGGGCGGTCTTGCTGATGGTGGGGATCGTCCTGTTGGCAGGGATCTCGTTCGGACTCACGCCGGACGCCAGCGGAGCGGCCATGAAGGGGCTGAACTCGTGGAACGTGCAGATCGGCCTCGGGATCTTCGCGTGCATCGCGTTCCTGTGGCTGACGGAGGCATTGCCGCTGACGATTACCGCACTGCTGGTCCCGGTGGTCGGATGTGCCTTCGGATTGATGGACGTGAAGGCGTCGTTGGCGGGATTCGCGGATCCGTTGATCTTCCTGTTCCTCGGTGGGTTCGCGATGGCCGCCGCGTTGTCGGCGCAGGGACTGGACCAATGGCTCGCGCGGCGGATCCTGCGGACGGGCAAGGGCAATTTCATGTCCGTGTCCTATCTGCTTTTCGGCGTGACCGCTTTGATCTCGATGTGGGTGAGCAACACGGCGACGGCGGCGATGATGTTGCCGCTGGCCATGGGTATCCTCCGCCGTCATCCCTCACAACGAAACACGAGCTATCTTTTGTTAGGCGTGGCTTACTCGGCGAGCGTGGGTGGGATTGGCACGATTGTCGGCAGTCCGCCTAACGGAATCGCGGCGGCGAAGTTGGGAATCGGGTTCACCGACTGGATGAAATTCGGCGTGCCTGCCGTGTTGATCCTGTTGCCGCTGATGGTGATCATTCTCAAGCTCATGTGCAGGCCGGAGAACATCGTGATCCCCAGGTCCGCCAGGGAGGATTTTGTCTTCACCCGCCCGCGCAAGTTGGCGCTCGCCATCTTCCTGGTCACCGCCGCCTGCTGGATTGGAAGCAGTCCGCTCGCGAAGCTCCTCGGGGTCGGTGGCTCGTTCGACACGCTGATCGCGATGGCCGCGGTGATCCTGCTGGCAACGACCGGCGTGGTGCGCTGGAAGGAGATCGAGAAGGGAACGGATTGGGGTGTCCTCCTGCTCTTCGGCGGTGGCATCACCCTGAGCACCATTCTCGGTCAATCAGGCGCGAGCCTATACCTGGCGCGGATCTTTTCCGGTTGGGTCGCAGGTTGGCCTCCCCTTGCGGTGACCGGAGCCGTGGTCCTGTTCATCATCTTCCTAACGGAGTTGACCAGCAACACCGCGTTGGCGGCATTGATGGTGCCGATTTTCTTTTCCATCGCCGGAGAGCTGGGAATGGTTCCGGCCTCAATGGTCCTGCCGCTGGCCATCGCGGCCTCCTGCAGTTTCATGATGCCGGTGGGCACGCCGCCGAACGCGATCGTTTTCGCGACCGGGCAAGTGCCCCAGCGTGAGATGATCCGCGCCGGATTCGTGCTGAACCTCGCCTTCACCGCCGCGCTGGTGGTACTGTCGCGATGGTTATTCTGATAGACGCATCTTGTCGGCTTTCTGGAGAATACCCAAAGTCAGCAATCAACCTAACATCATTCAGGAATATAAAATCCCTTCTAGCGTGAATCCTGTTTGCCTCGTCAGCAGTCATTTTCCACCCATTCCAAGCTGACCTACGAAAAGAAGTTCAGGACGGTTCACCGCAATCCGGATCCTTTCGGGCCTGGGGGAGTGCCACAGAAGAACGGGCAAAGCGAGAAAGCCACACCAGCCAACGGTGAGAAGCCTCCTAGATAGGATCAAACTTCCATCATTCCGCGACTGTAGCGGCATGATGGATGGAACGGTGTTTGGGTTGCGTGTTGTGCCGATCTCCGGCAGAACAGCAGGGTGATGGTCGATGAAAGCCCTGATTCAGAATCTGAAGGAAAAGTGCATCCTGAGGGAAATTCATCGGGGAGAAAGAGGGCGGTGTTGCTGGTGGTGGGGATCGTCCTGTTGGCAGGGATCTCTTTCGGACTCACGCCGGACGCCAGCGGGCCGGCCATGAAGGGACTGGACTCGCGGGGCGTGCAGATCGGCCTCGGGATCTTCGCGTGCATCGCTTTCCTGTGGCTGACGGAGGCATTGCCGCTGACGATCACCGCGCTGCTGGTCCCGGTGCTGGGATGTGCGTTCGGACTGATGGACGTGAAGGCGTCGTTGGCGGGATTCGCGGATCCATTGATCTTCCTGTTCCTCGGCGGGTTCGCGATGGCGGCCGCATTGTCGGCGCAAGGTCTCGACCACTGGCTTGCCCGGCAAATCGTACACGCGGGCAAGGGGGATTTCATGCGGGTCTCGTATCTGCTGTTTGCCGCCACCGCCTTGATCGCCATGTGGGTGAGCAATACCGCGACGACCGCCATGATGTTGCCATTGGCCGTGGGAATCCTCCGGCAGCATCCTACACAACGAAACGCAACCTACCTTTTGTTAGGCATGGCTTATTCAGCGAGCATCGGTGGAATCGGCACCATCGTTGGCAGTCCGCCTAACGGAATTGCGGCGGCGAAACTTGGGATCGGGTTCACCGAATGGATGAAATTCGGCATTCCTTCGGTGCTGGTCCTGCTGCCGCTGATGGTGATGGTGCTCAAGTTCATGTGCAGGCCGGAGAACATCGTGATTCCAAAGTCCGTCAAAGAGGACTTTGCCTTCACCCGCCCGCGCAAGGTGACGCTCGCGATCTTTCTCGCCACCGCGATTTGCTGGATCGGAAGCGGCCCGCTTGCGAAGCTTGCTGGCATCGGAGGGTCTTTCGACACCTTGATCGCGCTGGCCGCGGTGGTCGCCCTCGTGACAACCGGCGTGTTGCGTTGGAAAGGAATCGAGAAGGGTACGGATTGGGGAGTGCTGCTTCTTTTTGGCGGCGGCATCACCTTGAGCAGCATCCTCGGACAATCGGGCGCGAGTGTTTTCATGGCACGGAATTTCTCGGGCTGGATCGCGGACTGGCCTCCGCTCGCGGTGACGGGAGCCCTTGTCGTTTTCACGATCTTTCTAACCGAGCTCACGAGCAATACCGCGCTGGCGGCATTGATGGTGCCCATCTTTTTCTCCATTGCCGGAGAATTGGGACTCGTCCCGGACACGTTGATCCTGCCGCTGACCATCGCCACTTCGTGCAGTTTCATGATGCCGGTGGGCACGCCGCCAAACGCGATCGTGTTCGCTACCGGAAAGGTGCCCCAGCGTGAAATGATCCGGGCGGGTTTGATCCTGAACCTCGCCTCCGCCGCCGTGCTGACGGCACTGTCGCGATGGTTATTCTGACAGTCACAACCCAGGGTCCGCCTGATAGAGTGACGGAGACATCGATCGCCATCCAAGCGGTCCGGGAGAATGTTGGGTGAATGGCAACCGATGGATGACGATTCGGCCAACCACCGATCTGATCATTCGCCTCCCATTCGCAGGACCGTTGCGGAGAACGGTCCTTGCCGTTACCAAAACCGCGGATCAGCGCTTCTTGTCGAGATTCGCGGCCATTTCCTCGTCGGTGGGAGTTTTGGAAGGCACTCCTTCCGCAGGCACCTCGATTCCTGAAATCCATGCGATGCTGTTGAGGACCACGCGGCGCATGTCATCCTGCTGCCAGTTCTTGTGATAGTGGCCACCGCAGAACCCGAGTCCGCGACCACCGCCGAGGTTCGCCGGCCGCTCGTAAAGCCACATGGTGTGCTGGGGCTCCTTGCGATCGAGCACCGCCGCGCGGACCTCGGGATTTCCCTCGTGAGGGCCATCCTTGCGAGTGAGGGTGGAAGGCGGCGGAAGGTCGGTTAGAATCGGTGTCACGCCCTTCATCCCCTCGGGGAAACGCATGTGATAATACCATTCGTCATTGCACTTGAAGTCATGGACGCCACGGGTGACCACGTGCTCCGGCATCTTGTAGGAGGCCTCCCAAGTGGGGTTCACCGACCAATCCGTTTCAAAATAACCGCCGATCACGTCGAGGAAGACATCACCCGCCTCGCCCTTGGGAACTTCCACGCCGTAGTGGAGACAACCGATCCCCACTCCCTTGGAAGCCATTTCCTTCAATTCCGCGAGATGCTGGACCGCCGGATGACGAGGTCCGCCATCGGCATAGATCACCACCGCCGAGGCCCCCTCGAAGATCGAGTTGTCCTTCGGCCAGCCGTTTGTGGTGACCACTGCCCTTACCGGCAGGCCGCTCTTGTTCAAGTGATCCGCGAGCAACATGCATCCCGCGCGGTGCTCATGCTGGCCAGGGCCATGGCTCGGGTTCCCGGCAATGAAGACGATCTTCTTTTTCGTGGAATCGGTGAGCTCGGGTTCGGCACGTGAGATGGCCAGCGCGGTGGCCGCGATTCCCAAGGAAAACGAGAAGAGACGAAAGGCTGGGCGTGGGTTCATGAATGGATCGCGCATGGGGGTTGGATTGCTACGGAATCTACGCGAGCGAAGATGATTTATTGCAAGCGGAACGGCTTCTGCTCTTTTAAGGCATCGTGTGGAATATGAATGGAGGATCGTCCCTGGATGGGAACGCTTGTCATTCACCGGCCGCTGTCGATTCATCAAGATGATTTTCCAGAGCAACACGCGTCGCCATTTGCTTTTCCTGCTCACTGCAGGTGCGGGAAATCTCGTCGCGCAAACTCATCCCCAACCGCAACCCTTGCCCTACACGCAGGACTTCGGCACCGGTTCATTCTCCACCCTCCCAGCCGGAGTTGCCGCATGGTCCGGACTGAACGGCGGAAGCATTTCCTCGGCGGTCAGTGCTGGAAACAGTGCACCAGGCTCGGATGCGGTGCCAGTCGCGACGACCGCCGTTCAAACCGCGGGTGGATCCTTTGGA
>CAWENZ010000028.1:0-65176 GCA_963810445.1 uncultured Verrucomicrobiae bacterium
CAGCGCGATCCAGTCAATCCGCCCCTGCGTGATCCACACCACTCGTCCCAGCGGGACGATTCATTCCAGCCCGGCACACGGTGCCGGGTTGATGATTCCCCAGAAATTCGTGTCCTGAAAGGACACTTCATCTACGGAGCATCGCTCCATCTCGCGCGACCATGAAATGTCCATGCACGGAGCGCCACTACAGGCCGGTCCCGCCTCCCACAAAACCGGAAATCCCAGCTCCACAACTCCAACCCACTCTTGTCCCCCTTCTTCCCACCCCGCAGCACCACTGGGCCAGGCAATATCTGCTAGATCACCTCGCCCGCAAAGTCCTAGACCAATCTTGCCCGATCTGCCCCCCTCACCCTGAAAATCCTTGTCAAATCAAGGAATTTCCGCCATTCCTTCCAAGGTAGATCGCCGAGATATCACATCCTGAGCAGCTGCCAATTGATCTGTTCGCTAGAGAATTTTCAGAACCGCCGCCTTTACCTTTATGGACTTCTTTCATGACAATCAGATCTTTGATGCCTTCTTACACATTACCCTCGAAGCTCAACGCCCTCTGCACGCCGTAAGCTTTCCTAAGCGATCCGAAGATAGTTGGACTCTGACCTGTGAGTTCCAAGATGGCTCTAAAGTTTCACGTGACATCGAGATGGATGATGCCGCCGCCATTATTGAGTGGAAGACGTTTCTTCGGTGGTTTCATGATTCAATGGTTGGGAAGGCCATACCCATCCAATGAGTCCATCACTATCCACCACAAGGTATCCCGCTGCCATAGCCTCATCGATAGCCACCCTCAGTTGTTCGTCCCGATCCTTGAGGAACATGGATATTACCATTGCCAAGGCGTTATTAGAGATTCCCCATCCATATGAAGGATAATTTACCCACACAGCCAACGGAAGAACATCAAGAAGCGAACAAGCCGGCGCATACGACGGCGGGCAACGCTCCTGTTGGTTTTCGGGGCCACCATCCCGCCGCGCATGGCCTCTAACGTTCTGCAAAAAAATGTGGGATATCGTGACATGGTACATGGCGCTCGGGGCAGTGTCTTTGATTGTAGTAGGCGTGTGGGCATCAAAGAAGAAGGTGTCACCGGCATTCCTTGACGACTGGTCGAATCCTTGGACGGTCGTATTCGCTGTGATCTTTTGGCCCCTGTTTCTGGTGAACGAACTATTCTTCAATGTCCCTAAGCAGCGAAGAATGCGCTTTGAAGCGGTGAACGCCGAGCGGAGGCAGGCAAGGGCGAGGAGAGAGCGCGAATCAGGCGAGAAGAGAGAGTTTGAGTCAGTGATCGGAGAGGAGGGAGTGGCTTTGACCGACCTACGATTAGGTGGTTTTGTTGAGGTGGAGAGAAGGCGGTGGATGGCGGTATCCGATGGTGGATTCATCGAGGCCGGGTCGAGAATTGTAGTTGATCAGCGGTCTGGCGAAGAGCTTCGGGTGAGGTTGTTGCCTGAACCAACCAACAAGGCAGAACAAGCCGTCTCATCCGACGGTGATAAGCCGTCAATTTGAATTCGAGCTTCCATCCCGCCGCGGATGGACTCATCGTTCGCTAATGATATGAAGAGTTGGTACGACCTCATACACGCAAGCCACGAAAGAGATCACAAAAGTGACGGCTATCAGCTTGTCACTATGCCACCGGCAAACCCATACGAGATCCAATCACTGGAAGAGCTAGTAGGGATCACGTTTCCCTCGGAGTTTCACGACCTGTATTCGACCTTCAACGGGGTCGGAGTGGTCGGGAAGACAGGAAAGACCTATTGGACGTTTACTCCGTTGGACAAGATTCCAGAATTTATCGCGTCAACGAGGGAGTTTTTTCAGGATACCCACCCAGACTTGGCGAAGCGCTTTTTCCCCTTTATCGATTGGTCAGACGGTGATGCTTCCGGCTACATGCTTTCCCCTTCCCGGGATCTTCTACCTTCGTTGTTTGACTTTCAGCATGATGATTACGAGTTTGAAGAGACACAGGACGACTCGGAGTTTCTGGTGGTCGCATACCGGGATATCAAAGACTTCATACAGCAATAGAGATTCAAGAAACGAACAAGAGACGTGTCGCACCAACCGGCCATGTGAGCTTTTCAGTTTCGTTTCATTTTCCTTTCAATCGCGCCGGTGGGCGCACATCAAACGTTCGGTGAAGAATCTAATATGCGCTCCATAATCATTGCTTCAGCGATTCTTGCCGCTTCGGCACTCACCGGTTGTAACTCCGCGCCCCAATGGTCGAGCGGCAATTATGAAGTTTATTGGATCAGCGGCTCAGACGAACTCAAGCTTGGAGTCGATGTCGGAGGCGGGACGCAAGCACTCGTGATGCCTCGGGTGGTTGCAGTCGGCGAAGATGTCCGCTGGATCGTGGCGAAGCGACACCCAGATAAAGATCAGACCAAAACTGAGTATTTCTATCTACCGAAGAGAAGTCGTGATGAGCAACTGAAAGGCGCTGATGTTGCCATAGGCCCTTTTTCAGAGACGGAATTTGAACTGAAGACTAAGGAATTGCACCTTCCTTCCTTTTCCCGATACTTCTAAAATCGAGAGAACCGAACAAGCCGTGAGATGCAACCGGCGATAACGTCCCAGTTTGAATTCGGGCTTCCCGCTCAGCCGTGCAAGGCCTAGACGTTGGCCAATAAAACGATGAAGAATAAGCGCAAGGCGATCATTTTCCTGGCTCTGGCGGTTTTTTATTTATGCGGATATGCTGCCTGCAGACTAAACAATGAATTAATTCATAGAAGAACATGGAATGGAGGGTGGAACCGCCACTGGGTCGTAGCCGCCACTCCTGAGCCGAGGATTCACCCCCTGCCATTCGCTCCACTGCACATCCCTGGTGATGCCGGATACAATGGTACAATGGCGAATTACAAAGCGGAGTATCGATCGATTGTTGTTCGTCGCAAGGTGTATGGAATTGTCTTCTTTCCGATGCGATGTGCAGAATCCATGATTTGGTGGATTGCGAATCCGAAAGACAGCAACGATCAATGACCAATCGGAGCCCCGGGGGGAGTTATCCGAGTTGTCCAATTCCGGGTTCTGCTCCTCCAGCACCTCGGAGGGATTTTCAGCCCGTGAGTTTGCTTGTTTTTCAAGGAGCTGCCACGTCCAGAGTATTGTAAACGACGATTCCGCACTGACGCCGCCGCGTGTGGAACGGGCCGATGCTCGCCGCTGGAACGAAACTCTGGAAATCCGGGCTAGTGGTTCGTAAGGTTCAAGATGGCGATCAATCTTCGTGGACGTGGTTGCGGCGTCTCGCCGCAACGAATCGTTTTCGTTGACGGATCTCCGGAGAGAATGGGCGCCTTTTCGCACTCATCAGAGGAAAATCCTCCAGGAGGGTGAGCAGGAACGAGTGACGTTGCGGCGAGACGCCGCAACCACGTTGAGTGCTCCATCCACCAGATTCAACTTTACCGACCACTAGCATCGTGGTGCATTTCCGCCCGACATGCGAAGTGGTGGTATGACGGAAGCAAAGCGCCGGGGGAACCACTCCCCCGGCGCGTGCTTGTTGCAAAGATGAAGAGTGGCCAACCGGTCGGAGTGTCTTCCTGTTCAAGCTTGAAGACACCTCGAAGGGCTGGGCCACATGGAACTTGTGTGTTATCTAGCAGTCGCCTTGATCTTCACGGCATCCTTGGAGGATGAATCGGTGTCGGATGTTCCCTTGATCCTGAGGTCAATCTTCTCGCCTGCTTTCGTGGTTTTCGCGGAGATGCGGACCTTGAGCTTGAATCCCGCTCCAGGTGCGAGGTCACCGGTGGAAAAGGTGCCGGCCGTCACCGCGGAGGTCACGTCGGTATTTCCGCTGATGTATTTCACCTCGAAATCCGGGTTGCCCTTGCTGCCGTCGATCTTGAAGGAATCGACATCGTGACCGTCGTTCTCGATCTTCACGAAGAGGGTTCTCTTCCTGGTGGCCGCCTTGAGGTTCACCGTCTGGACCTGCCCGGAGCCGGAAGTGTTATAGATGTCATTGCCCTCGGGCGTGGAGGGGAAACGTCCGACGCGGGCGTCTGTCCTGACGAGCGTGTTGAGCCGCGCGAGAGCCAGATCACCATCCGTATTTCCAGCTACGAGCAGCCGTCCGTCCTGTTGGAGGGCCATGGCGTTGGCGAGATCCGCTCCGCCAAGGTCGAGAATGAGCTTTCCGTTGTCACCAAACGTGCGATCCAGGGAACCATCGGTGCCGATCCTGACGATGCCCCAGTCGAAGGTTTCATCGACGGCGTCGGTGGAGCCGCCGAGGAGGATCTTGCCATCCTTCTGGAGGACGATGGATTGGCAGGAATCATCCGCTCCGAGGTCGATGATCTTGATTCCATCTCCCGAGAACGAGGTATCGAGGTCTCCGGAGGCGGTGTAGCGGACGATGGCGAAATCCGCCGAATCCGCGTCCGATGTGCCGCTAACGATGATCTTTCCGTCCTTCTGGATGGCCACGCCGGTGGCCCGGTCATCCGCTCCAAGTGACTGGGTCCGCATGCCGTCGGAGTCGAATGTCGTGTCCAGCGAGCCGTCGGGGTTCAGACGGGCCACCGCGAAATCGAAGCTGGGGAGTTCCACGTTTATCGGAGAAATCCGGAAATTGATCGATAGCCCGGGTCCCGTGTATCCCGCCACGACGATCTTGCCGTCGGGCTGGATCGAGAGTGCGTTGGCATGGTCATTGCCCTGGAAATCCAGCTCCACAAGACCGCCCGAGCCGAAGGTCTCATCCACCGAGCCGTCGGCATTGAGACGCGTGATGGCGAAGTCCGGGTTGTTGGGAACATGGCTTGTTCCTGCGAGGAGGATCTTGCCGTCACTCTGGATGGCGAGGGCCGCCAGTTCGTCATTGGAGGATGAAACCCGGCTGATCACCTTGCCTCCCTCGCCGAAGCTCGGGTCGAGGGTGCCATTCGCGAGATAGCGAACAATCACGAGGTCCTGATCCTCGCTGGTGTAGGAATAACCACCGACGATGACTTTCTCGTCCGCTTGCACCGCCACGGCCGTGGCATAATCATCCGAGAAGATGCCTGTATTGTCGGTAACTCCGCCGTCGCCGCCAAAGCTTGGATCCACGGAGCCATCCGCATTGTATCTCGCGGCGAAGGTGAAGCCCTCGCCTTCCCCGAGGGGAAAGACGGAGCCTGCGACGACGATCTTGCCATCTGGAGCCACCGTCACCGCGTTGGCGACTTCTGTTCCACCGTAGTCGGCGGTGGCGAGGCCGCTGGAGTTGAATCCGGTGTCGAGGCTGCCGGGAGCGGCGGTTACGTGTGCCAGTGAGGCGGCGAGTGCGGTCAGGATCTGGATCCGCTGTGGTCTTTTATGTTTCATGGGTGTGGTGTGTTTGTGGTTCGAGGCCGGCAAGATTGCCGGAGTCTGGTTTTTCATGGGGTCTGATGAGGGCCCCGTGGAAAAAGTCCGGGCCTGTCGGTTCCCGGACGGAGCACGACCACGTGAACAACCCTTCTTGCTGGCGAGGGAGACGACTTGAAGCCATCGAGGCTTTTGATCGCGGAGGTTCTAACGTGGAGCATTGCTACACGTTACTTAAAGATCCACCTCGTGAAGTTTCCGGGAAAGATGGAATTTTATCCGTCGCCCAGGTGATGGGGCCGCACTGCATGTCCGGGAGTCCCCCCGAGTCATTTTCAAGCCGGTAAGGCTGATACTTTCGGGGCGTCACAACAATTCACCGTTGTTGTCTGGCAGGTGTGCACGGTTCCTGCTTTGTCTCCTCCAGATGAATCGGGAAAAGGAACGGCTCGCTGAGGATCAAAGGCGGGAGAAGAAATGGCGCCGGTGGGGGCCGTTTCTCAGCGAGCGCCAGTGGGGCACCGTGCGGGAGGATTACTCGGACCACGGCAACAGCTGGGCGAGTTTCCCGCACGACCACTCGCGCCGCCGCGCCTACCGCTGGGGCGAGGACGGCCTGCAAGGCTGGACGCGACCGCCAGTGCCGCCTTTGCTTCGCCCCCGCCCTGTGGAACGGCAAGGACACGATTCTCAAGGAGCGGCTTTTCGGGCTCGGCGGAAACGAGGGCAACCACGGCGAGGACGTGAAGGAGTGCTACTACTACCTCGATTCCACGCCCACGCATTCCTACACCAAGGCACTCTACAAGTATCCGCAGGCGGCATTTCCCTACACGGCGATCCGCGAGAAGAACCAGGAACTCGGCCGCACCGGACCGGAGCTGGAACTCGCCGACATGGGCATGTTCGACGACGGAAACTACTTCGACGTCGTCCAGGAGGTCGCGAAGCGGTCGCCGGAAGACATCCTGTGGCGGATCACGGTGACCAACCACGGCCGCAAGTCCGCGCCCATCCACGTGCTGCCGACCCTCTGGTTCCGCAATGTCTGGAGCTGGGGACAACAACCGCGAGTCACCGGTCGTGAAGCCCTCGATCACCGGCGACGGCGACGGCGTCCTCGCCAAGCACGAGACCTCGGGCGACTACCGCTTTCATCGTGGATTCGCCCGAATTCCGCGGAAGCGGCCCCATGGCTTTTCACCGAGAACGAGACCAATTTCCAAACCGTCTTCGGCACGGAAAGCCCACGACTCCTACGTCAAGGACGCGTTTCACCGCTATCTGATCCATCGGCGAAAAGGACGCGGTCTCCCCCACCCCGCAGGGCACCAAGGCCGCCGCGCATCTCAAGTTCATGGTCCCGCCCGGGAAATCCGTCACCATCCGCTGCCGGCTCCATCTCGTGACGGAGGACAACGGCGTCGACGGGCTTCGATGGCTTCGACGAAACCTTCGACGAGCGGATCGCCGAGTGCGATGAGTTCTACGACGACGTCATCCCGAAGGACATTTCCCACGACGAACGGCTGATCTGCCGCCAGGGCTACGCCGGCCTGCTGTGGACCAAGCAGTTCTTCCACTACGTCGTCGAGGACTGGCTCAAGGGCGACAACGACGCGCCGCCATCCGACGCCCGCTATCACGGGCGCAATTCCGACTGGCAGCACTTCTTCGCCCGCGACATCCTCTCGATGCCGGACAAGTGGGAATACCCGTGGTTCGCCGCCTGGGACACCGCGTTCCACATGATCCCCTTCGCCGGCGATCGATCCGGACTTCGCGAAACACCAGCTCCTGCTGCTGCTGCGCGAGTGGTACATGCACCCGAACGGCCAGCTCCCGGCCTACGAGTGGAACTTCTCCGACGTCAATCCGCCGGTCCACGCCTGGGCCGTCTGGCGGGTCTACAAGATCGCCGACGACAAGGGCAACCGCGACCTGCTCTTCCTCGAACGCGCGCTTCCAGAAGCTGCTGCTCAATTTCACCTGGTGGGTCAACCGCAAGGACGTCGAGGGTCGCCACGTCTTCGGCGGCGGCTTCCTCGGACTCGACAACATCGGAGTCTTCGACCGCTCCCACGCGCTGCCCGGCGGCGGCCACCTGAACCAGGCCGACGGCACCGCGTGGATGGCCTCCTTCTGCCTGACCATGCTCTCCATGGCGCTCGAACTCGCGCTGGAAAAGCCCGCCTACGAGGACATCGCGTCGAAGTTCTTCGAGCACTTCGTCAACATCTGCGACGCCATCAACTCACTCGGCGGCACCGGCCTGTGGGACAAGGAAGACGGCTTCTACTACGACCAGCTCATCATCAACCATCGACGAGCCCATCCCGCTGCGCATCCGCTCGCTGGTCGGCCTGCTGCCGATGTGCGCGGTCACCGTTCTCAAGCAGAAGACCATCGACGCCCTGCCCAGTTTCCGGAAACGCATGGACTGGTTCCTCGTGCAACCGCCCGGACCTGCTGAAATACGTCACCGTCCGCCGCGTCACCGGCGACAAGAACCCGGGCCGCTGCCTGCTCGCCATCCCGTCCGAGGCACGCCTCCGCAAGAGCCTCGCCTACATGCTCGATCCCAAGGAGTTCCTCTCGAAGTTCGGCATCCGTTCGCTCAGCAAGGCGCACGAGGAAAAGCCCTTCGTCTTCGAGCACGAGCGGCCAGCGCCACGAGGTCCCCTACACCCCCGGCGAAGCCGACCACCGACATGTTCGGCGGAAACTCCAACTGGCGCGGCCCGATCTGGTTTCCCATCAACTTCCTCATCATCGAGGCGCTCGAGCGCTACGACTATTTCTACGGCGACACCTTCAAGATCGAGTATCCCACCGGCTCCGGGAAACTGCTCACGCTGCGGGAGGTCGCCATCGACCTCTGCGACCGCCTCATCTCGCTGCTCCTCCCCGACGAAACGGGCTACCGCCCCTGTTTCGGCGATGCCACCGCTACAGCGACGTCTCCCACTGGAAGGACCTGCTGCTTTTCCACGAATACTTCCACGGCGAAACCGGCGAAGGCCTCGGCGCGTCCCACCAGACCGGCTGGACCTCGCTGGTCGTCAGGCTGGTCCGCGAACGTCGGGAAAAGCTCCAGCACTCGCTCGTCGCAGGAGGTGGATCGACCAGGGAGCCGATTGTTAGGAAGGCTTCCGAAATCGCTGCCAAGTCGGGTGAAAACGGACGGAATTGAAATACTGCCCTAAGATTGACATTTAAGATCGAATGACTATTCTCCCCCCATTGAATTTTCCTCCTCCGCACCTGTCCCCTTACCGATCCGCAGTTCGTCCGAAATGAGTTCCCCCGTTTCAAAGATCCTGAACGCGGTGGGGTCCTTCGTCGATCCGCGCAGCTACCTCCACGTTCTTCGGCTGATTCATTTCTACGGATACAGCCACGTCCGCGAGCGCCGCAAGCTCACCTGCGGTCCAGGCACCGCGATTTCCCCCAACATTTCCTTCCGCAATGGCGAGCGGATCACCATGGGCAAGAACTGCCATCTGGGAGAGCGCTGCTACCTCTGGGCGGGCGATTCCACCGGCAGGATCATCCTGGGCGACCAGGTGGCGCTCGCTCCCGAGGTCTTTCTAACCGCCTCCAACTACAAGCTGGAGAACGGCAAGCCGATCCACGAACAACCGAAGATCGAGCGCGACATCCGGATCGGCAACGATGTCTGGCTGGGGGCCCGCGTCGTGGTCACCGCCGGAGTCACCATCGGTGACGGCTGCATCGTCGGAGCCGGTGCCGTGGTGACCAAGGACTTGCCAGCAGGATCAATCGCAGGCGGCGTGCCCGCCAAGGTCATCGGAACCCGGGAAAACCTATCATGAAAGCAGACGTCGCCATCGTCATCGTGACCTATAACTCCGAGGACCACATCGGAGCCTGTCTGGAGAGCGTGTTCTCGAACCGGAAATCCGTTAGCCAGCAGGTCATCGTCGTGGACAACAGTCCGGGTGACGGCACGGTCAAATACATCCGCGAGAATTTCCCCGAAGTGGAACTGGTCGTTCCTGGAAAAAATCTCGGTTTCGCCAAGGGCGTGAACCTCGGGGTAAAACATTCCGACGCGGAGTTTGTCCTCCTGCTCAATCCCGACACGGTCATCCTTGAGAATGCGGTGGACGTGATCGTGGAATTCGCCCGCAAGCAACCCGGTCATGGACTTTATGGCGGGCGCACCTTGACTCCCGAGGGCGACCTGAACCCTTCATCCTGCTGGGGTCTTCCCTCGCTCTGGAGCATGACCCTTTTCGCCTTCGGCCTTACCACCATCGCGCCGCGTAACAAGTGGCTCGATCCCGAATCACTCGGGAACTGGCAACGCGACTCCGTTAGGGAGGTCGGTGTGATCACCGGTTGCTTCCTGCTCGCCAGAACCGAGGTCTGGAACGAACTCGGAGGTCTCGACGAACGCTATTTCATGTATGGCGAGGATGCGGATCTCGCGATGCGCGCCCACACCGCAGGCTATCGTCCGGTGATCTGCCCGGATGCGAAGCTGGTCCATGAGGACGGCGCGTGCTCGGAAACTCCCGTTCACAAGACGATGCTGCTCTACAAGGGCAAGGCCAGCCTGGTGCGGATGCATTGGAAGGGAATTTCCCAAGCGCTCGGCTTGCAGTTCCTCATGATGGGAACCGGGCTTCGTGCGATCATCAGCAAACTCAGGTCGTCACCCGGAGAGAATGACAGCGCCGGTCGTTGGCAAACGCTCTGGCGCGAGCGCAAGGACTGGATCCAGGGTTATGGTGGCCACCTCCCGAACTAACATTCCCCCATGAGCAAAGCTCCCGACATTCTCATTTTCTGCGGCCAGGATTGGTGGTATCACAACCGCGCCCACAGCGATTTCCAATTGATGACGCGTGCGGCGAAATACCGGAAAGTCCTTCTCGTGAACAGCATCGGCATGCGGATGCCTTCCCCGGGAAAAAGCCCGATGCTTTTCCGCAGGCTCTGGCGGAAGGCGAAGAGCATGCTGCGTCCGGCTTGCAAGCCACTCGATGACAGGCCCGACTTCAACCTGATGACGCCGATCCTGTTTCCATTTTATGGAAGCGCCAAGGCAAGGGCCTTCAACGCGTGGTTCATCCGTTTCCAGGTGACGAGACAGGCCCGCAAGCTAGGCATCGTCAATCCGCACATCATCGTCACCTTGCCCACCGCGTGGGACGCGGCGAGAAAGATGAAGCGCAGCTCGCTCGTCTATAACAGAAGCGACAAGCACTCCGGATTCTCCGAAGTGGACAACTCGCTCATCGTCCGTCTCGAAACGGAATTGATCCGCAACGCCGACACGGTCCTCTACTGCTGCCGGAACCTGATGGAGAGCGAACGCGAGATCGCGGGCGACCGTGCCCGTTTCCTCGACCATGGCGTGGACACCGTGCGTTTCGCCGCCAAGCCGCCCAGCGGCGCGATCACCAGCCTCGGACACCCCCGGCCCATCATCGGCTTCTTCGGCGGGCTGGAGCATTACGTCGTGGATTTCGATCTGCTGGAGCGCGTCGCGAAGGAAAGGCCGAACTACAGTGTCGTCCTGATCGGCGACGCCACGCTCTCGCTCGACCGCTTCAAGGCACACCCGAACATTCATTTGTTAGGGTTCCAGCCTTACGAGAAGATCCCGACCTTCGGCCATGATTTCGACATCTCGATCATGCCGTATCTCAACAACGACTGGACCCGCTGGATCAACCCGATCAAGCTGAAGGAGTATCTTTTGTTAGGTCATGAGATCGTCGCCGCACGCTTCGGCGAGGCGGAGCATTACGCGGACTATATTCACATCGCGGACAGCCATGAGGAATTCATCAGCCATCTCGACGCGGTGCTGGCGGGCAAGAAGGCACCGGGCGACCGGGCGGCCTTGCTCGCGAAGGCCAGTTGGGATGACAGGACGGTCGAACTGATCGGTGTGCTGGATGAAATCTCGGCCAAAACCAAACAAAAGTAACCATCATGTGCGGCATCGTAGGACTTCGGTATTTCAAGGGACGCAAGGCGGATGAAGGCTTGTTGCGCAAGATGGCGGCACAGCTCCACCACCGCGGGCCGGACGGCGACGGATTCAAGTTGCTGGGCGATGTCGGATTCGGACATACCCGGCTTTCCATCATCGACCTCGCGGGTTCTCCCCAGCCGATGACTTCGGCGAGCGGCCCGTTCCACATCACCTTCAACGGCGAGATCTTCAACTATCAGTCCCTCCGCGCGGAGCTCGAAAGGGATGGCGTGCCGCTTCGCACCCATGGCGACACCGAGGTTCTGCTTGAGATCATGCGGCGGGAAGGTATCCGCGGCCTCGACAAGCTGAACGGCCAATTCGCGTTCGCCTATTTCGACGAGGCCAAGGAAACCCTTTTCGTCGCCCGCGACCGCCTCGGAATCCTGCCTCTCTACTATCATGTCGGGCTCGATTTCATTGCCTTCGCCAGCGAAATCAAGGCCCTGCTTCCCGCCATGGGAGAGCCGGTTCTAGACGACGACGCGGTCGAGGAATATCTAACTTACCGCTCCATCCCGCCCCCACGCACCTTGTTCAAGGGAGTCAGGAAACTGGCCCCGGGCACCGTGTTGCACATCGGCAAGGACGGCAGCCTGAAGGAGGAGACCTATTGGTCACTACCGGCCCGTCAGGAGAGCGAGATGCTAACAGGCGATGCGGCGATCCGCGCCGTTGACAAGAAGCTTCAGGAAGCGGTCGCCCTGCGGCTCGTCGCGGACGTTCCGGTCGGAGCCTACCTGAGTGGTGGGCTCGACAGCAGCCTGACCGTCGCCCTGATGAAGAAGCTCCGCGAGGGTGGCGAGGTCCAGACCTTCGCCGCCGGTTTCTCGGATCCCCGCTTTGACGAACTCCCCTTTGCCCGCCAGGTCAGTGAAGCCGTCGGCACCGTTCACCATGAGGTGATGGTCAGTTCACAGGATTTCCTCGACCATTGGGAAAAACTCAGTTGGCACCGCGACAGCCCGATGAGTGAGCCTGCGGACATCGCGATCAACAAGATCGCAAGGCAGGCGCGTGCACAGGTGAAGGTCCTTCTATCAGGCGAGGGCAGTGACGAGATTTTCGGCGGCTATCCGAAATACGCGTTCGAGCCGAAGCTGGCACCACTCGCCGCGATTCCGAATTTCCTCCGCGTCCCGATGTTCCGGATGGGTGAGCGTCTTTTGCCGGAATCGAAGAACCGCATCCGTCAGGCTGGACGCGCGCTGGCGGCCCGTTCGACGGCGGAGCGCATGCAGACATGGTTCGGTCCCTTCACCTGGTATGAGCGCAAGTCGTTGCGCGCCGGCTACGGAAATGGCAACGAGCCGGGTCAATGGGATCGCGCCGAAGGTGACCACCTCCGCAAGATGCTCTATGTCGATTGCCACACCTGGCTCGCGGACAACCTGCTGGAACGTGGCGACCGGATGTCGATGGCGGCCAGCATCGAGAACCGCCCGCCCTTCCTCGATCACGAACTGGTGGAACTCGCGTTCCGTATCGATTCATCGATGAAGATCAAGGGCACGAGCGGCAAGTGGATCGTCAAGGAAATCGCCCGTAAGCATCTTCCCGCCAATATTGTGGACAGGAAAAAGGTCGGCTTCAAGGTGCCGCTGGACGAATGGTTCCGCGGTGGTCTCAAGGAATATGTTCACGATCTTTTGTTAGGCCCTGATTCCTTTGTCAGCAGCTACTTCGATCGACGGGTCATCGAAAGCCTGCTCGCCAACCACACGCGGGGGCGCAGGAACGAGGAGTTGCGGCTGTGGACTCTCATGGGTCTCGAGGTCTGGCACCGGGCCTTCTTCAAATCCCTCCAGACCGCCTGATCGGTCAACGACCGAACAAGATGCAGATCGGCGATGGTGATGAGACCGTCTGCACCGGTTCCCCCAGCAATCCGGTTTCGGGATCGAGCGGCAGCACGCTGATGGTGTTCGTGTCCTGATGGGCGCAGAGCAGCCACTTGCCGCTTGGGTCGATCTTGAAATGCCTCGGGATCTTCCCGCCGCATGGCGCGCGCTGCAGGAAGGTCAGTTTCCCAGAGGCCGGATCACGCTGATAGACCACGATGGAGTCGTCGCCGCGATTCGAGCCGTAAACCATTCGCCCGTTCGGGTGTACCTCGATTTCGGCCGTGGTGTTGGTTCCCGCAAAATCCTTCGGCAAGGTCGGGACACTTCCGAGATTCTCGAACCGCGAGCCATCCCAACCACTGGCAGTGATCGAGTTCTCGAGTTCGTTGATCACGTAGATGTGCTTCTCGTCAGCGGAAAAGGCCATGTGCCTCGGTCCCGCGCCGGGTGTGGATTTCAGTGAGGGTTTGGGTTCGCCAAGCTTGGAGGTCGCCGCGTCAAATGGATAGACAAAGACCTGATCAAGCCCGAGATCCGGGACGAAGAGAAGCGTGTTGGCCTTGTTGAAATAGACGCCATGCGCGTGAGGCCCCTCCTGTCGCTTTGTGTTAGGTCCGCCCCCCGTGTGATTGATGACCGACGCGAGTGATTCGGGAATTCCGGATTCACCAAGCGTCAACGTCGCGAAGCTCCCGTCGCTGTAGTTCGCCACCGCAAGCGTCCGACCGGTGGCGTCCACCGCCACATGGCAAGGACCGACACCGCCAGAGGAGGAATCGCCGAGAAACTTCAATCCATGATCCTCGCCAATCGCGAATGCGGCCACGCTCCCCTTGCCACCGGCGGGCGGTCGTCCGCACGCATAGAGAACCGGCTTGGCGGGATGCATCGCAAGGAATCCCGGACTGCCATACTCGGCGGCCAGCTTTGGCTCGGTGAGCTTACCTGAGGCTGAGTCAAAATCAGCCAGATAGATACCCTTGCTCGCCGAGACGTTGCCAGTGTTGGTCCCGATGTAAACGGGCGCAGCGTCGAGACCGGAAATCGCCAGGAGTGGGATGATGAATCTTGAGATCATGGTGTTAGATATTCCTTCCCTTCGCCTAGACATCAAATCCGAAATGTCGTTTCGCGTTCCCGAAACAAACATCACTTACCAGCTTCGAGAGCGCTTCAAAATCATCGGGTAGTTCTCCCCGATCCGCCTCGCCACCGATCAGGTTGCAAAGGATGCGCCGGAAATACTCATGGCGGGGAAACGAGAGGAAGGAGCGGGAATCCGTCAGCATCCCGACGAATCGCGATAACAGCCCGGTCGCGGAAAGCGCGTCGAGCTGGAGTTCCATTCCATTTTTCTGGTCGAGGAACCACCAGCCCGAGCCGAACTGGATCTTGCCGGCGAAGGTGCCATCCTGGAATGCCCCGGTCATGCAGGCGAACAGGTAGTTGTCTCGCGGGTTGAGATTGTAGAGAACCATCTTCGGCATCGAACCGCTGCCGGCCAATGCGTCGAGATACATCAACAGGGACTCCCCTTGGCGGGTGTCGCCGATCGTGTCGTATCCCGTATCGGGTCCGAGCTTGCCTGCCATCCGCGAATTGACATTCCTGAAAGCCCCGAGATGGAGCTGTTTGGTCCAGCCCTTCGCGGCATCAAGCTGGCCGAAGAAGACCATCAGATAGAAGGAGAACTTTTCCTTCTCCTCAGGCGACGCCGGTTTGCCCGATAGGGCACGGTCGAAGATCATGGCCGCTTCCTCATCGCTGCAATGAATCGCGGGCAAGCGATCCAGCCCGTGGTCGGACAAGCGCCCGCCGATCTCATGGAAATCATCGTGACGCTTCTGCAATGCGGACAACAAATCCGATAGATGGATGATGGAGGTCCTGGAGACCGCCTCCAGTTTTTCCAGCCACGGCTTCAGCAGGTCAGGGCGGTCAACGAGCAGCGCCTTGTCCGGCCGGAATGTCGGCAGCACCAGCGTCTTCAGGTCCGAGGCCGCGATGGCGGCATGGTCGTCGAGCGGATCCGCCGGATCATCCGTGGTCCCGACCACGCGGACGTCGAATTTCCTCAGGATTCCGTGGGTCGAGAAATCCGCCTCGCCGAGTTTCGCATTGGTCCGATCCCAGATCTCGTCGGCCGTGTCGGGAGTCAGCATCAGGTCGATACCGAAATAGCGCTGGAGCTCGATGTGCGTCCAGTGATGAATCGGATTCCGCAGGGTGTAGGGCACTGTTTCCGCCCAGGCCAGGAACCTCTCGCGGGGCGTGGAGTCGCCGGTGATCAGATCCTCATCGATGCCGTTCGCGCGCATCAGCCGCCACTTGTAATGGTCGCCACCGAGCCAGATGTCGGCGATGTTCGCCCACCGGTGGTTGGTGGCGATTTCCCGCGGCGACAGGTGACAATGATAGTCGATGATCGGTTGATCCTTCGCCACTTCGTGAAAGAGCCGGAGCGCCGTGGGAGAATGCAGGAGGAAGTTTTCGTCGAGATAGGCCATTGCGGATCCATCTCAACGTGCGGATTGGCGGTGGCCAAGCGATAAAATCAAGTATTCGAAATCAATTCGAACGCATTGACACGGTCACACCACCCATTTCCACAAAACACCTGCGGCCGCGCAGGCCGAAAGAACCGGGATCACGCCTACCTTGAATCGCTCGATCGCCACCCAGGCCCCTATCGCGAGCACCGCGACAAAGCCGTCAAGGCCACTCCCCGTCCGGCCAAAGCGCGTGGGTCGAGAAGGTGATGGCGAGATTGAGAATCACACCGACGACCGCAGCGGTGATGGCGGTCAAGGCCGCCGAGAGGGCGGGTTTGTCATGAAGCTGTTCGACGTGCGGAGCTCCGAGGAATACAAAAAGAAAGCAAGGGATGAAGGTGACCCATGTCGTGACCAGGGCCCCGATGACAGCGGCGACAAGCGGGGAAAGATTCCCGGGATGCGACCATGCCGCCACAAATCCGACGAATTGAAGCACCATGATCAACGGACCCGGTGTGGTTTCCGCGAGGCCCAGCCCGGCCATCATTTGCCGCTGGCTCAACCAACCGAAATGGGTCACCGCCATCTGCGACACGTATGGAAGCACCGCATAGGCACCGCCGAAGGTGACGAGCGCCGCCTTGGTGAAGAACAACCCTTGTTGGAAATGGATCCCGTTCCAGCCTCCTAACGTCCCATTCATCCAACCCACCGCGAGCAGTGGAATCCCCCACAGCAGGAGACAGACGGTCGAGACGACTGCGGCTCTTCCGAATCCCGCCTTCGGCACCGGGGGAAGCATCACACACGGCAATTCCCCTACCCCGGACTTTCCGTGGCCTTTTCCTCGGGGAAATTGCCTAGGAAAATATTTACCACCGACAAGACCTGTCAGCGCGGCGGCAATGATGATGATGACGAAGGAAATCCTGAATTGATAGATCGCGACAAACGACAGCGCCGCCAACGCCCACAGGCTTGCCGACCCCAGGGCTTTCGAGCCAATCCGCCTCACGGCTGATAGAACGATCGCGATCACGGCAGGCACAAGCCCGTAGAAAATTCCGGCGACCCAGACAATGTCACCACCCGCCATGTAGAGCCAGCTCAGTCCTAGCAGAATGAAAACCGATGGCAGGATGAACAGGACCCCTGCCGCGATTCCGCCACGCGCGCCATGCAAGCGCCAGCCGAGATAGGTTGCCAGCTGTTGGGCCTCGGGGCCGGGAAGAAGCATGCAGAAGTTCAAGGCATGCAGGAAATGATCCTCCGACAGCCACCGCCGCCGCTCCACCACCTCCCGGTGCATGATCGCGATCTGCCCGGCCGGTCCGCCGAAACTGATCCAGCCCAGCTTCCACCAGAAACGAAGTGCTTCACGGAAACCGGGGGCCGATGGTGAAGATCCCTCATTCATGTTCCATTTTCACCCGACAAGGCCCGGAAACAGGGAGTGTGGACGTTCCGTTCCTCAATGCCCGTGCGACACGAATACCAAAGCGGGAAGCTCCACCCCCATTCCTGAAAACAGTCTGCAACTTCCGCACACAAGACTGCTACGACGACTCGAATTGGCAGGGAATCATTTTTTCACCAAAACATCGGAACGCCCCCCGATGATCCGGGCTGAATTCGCGCTTCCGAACCAGCGTTGACTTTGGTTGTATCAATTCCTCGCAACCAATGCCGGATCTTTCCCGGCAACAACCTACCACAAACATGAGCTTCGCTTGGGATGTGCTACAGCACTATCAGATTGAAAAGGCCAGAACCGCCGCTGAAATCGCCTCAATGAAGGTCGATGGCCTTTCCGCAAGAAAGGACAACACGAAGCAGGAACTTGAGGAGCTGACACTCGCCTGCCAGGCCATGTGGGAACTTCTCCGCGATCACCTTGGCTTCACCGATGACCACCTGAAGGCGAAGATTCTTGAGATCGATGCTAGGGATGGATCCGTCGATGGGAAAATTGGAGCCGAGGTGATCGACTGTCCGCATTGCGGGCAAAAGGCCAGCACCACCAAGCCCAACTGCATGTATTGCGGGCACCGCCTGCCGAGCAATCACGTGATGAAATAACAGATAGCAGTGGCGGGCATTTAGCCCCTTGACCCGTCGGGATCGCCGCCCACCTTCCGACATGTCTCGGACTCTTTTGATGATCGGCGGAAACTCGGGGATCGGATTGGCGACCGCGAAGGTGCTGCTCGCAAATGGAGATACCTTGTTGGCTGCGGCTCGCACCTCGGGACCATTGCAGGAGATCGGAATTCCGGTGCAACCGTTCGACGCGCTGAGTCCAACGCCGCTCGATCTGCCGCCCGTCCTGGATGGCTTCATCTATTTCCCGGGAAGCATCACCCTGAAGCCATTTCACCGCCTCACTGCTGAGGATTTCCTCAACGACTACCGAATCAACTGCCTCGGGGCCGTGGCCGCGTTGCAGTCCGCGTTGCCCGCATTGAAGGCGTCGCCCGCGGCATCGGTGGTGCTGTTTTCAACGGTCGCCGCCACACAAGGAATGCCGTTTCACGCGTCGATCTCGGCCGCCAAGGGTGCGGTCGAGGGGATGGCCCTGTCACTGGCCGCCGAACTTGCGCCGAAGATCCGCGTGAACGTCATCGCCCCGTCACTAACGGACACGCCACTCGCGGGTAACCTGCTCAACTCGGAGGCAAAAAAGGATGCCTCTGCCAAACGCCATCCTCTCCAACAGATCGGTGACGCTTCCGACGTGGCGCGGTTGGTCGCTTTCCTTCTATCGGACGAATCGAAATTCATGACCGGCCAGGTTCTTCGTCCGGATGGCGGCCTTTCCTCTGTCAGGACTTTCTAACTCCCCTCAACCGTGAGGTCGGGCCGGTTGGCGCGGGTGCGGGCGAGTGCCTGCTCGGATTTCCATGCGGAGATCCTGCCATGGTGGCCGGACACGAGCACTTCCGGCACGGTCATCCCGCGAAAATCAATCGGCCGGGTGTAGGACGGCGCTTCCAGCAGGTTGGGATCGGAAAAGGATTCGTCCACAGGCGAGCGCTCGTCACCAAGTGCGCCGGGGATCAGGCGGATGACCGCGTCGCACAGCACCGCCGCCGCGATGGCACCATTGGTTAGAATGTAATCACCGATGGAGATCTCCTCATCCACCAAGGCCTCCACCACGCGGTGGTCCACGCCCTCGTAATGACCGCAAAGGATCAGCAGATGTTGCGACGCGGAGAGTTCCTTCACCATCGCCTGCTTGAGCGGCTTCCCCTGCGGAGTCATCAGGATCACGCGGGTGTCCGGCCCGCGAAGCGCTTCCACCGCCGCGAACAAGGGTCCCGGCTGGAGCACCATCCCCTGCCCGCCTCCGCAAGGCGAATCGTCCACGCGCCGGTGCCTGTCCTCCGACCAGTCCCTGAGTTGATGCCCGTGCACTTCCACCAGCCCGGCCGCACGGGCGCGCTGGATGATGGAATCGCTCAACGGAGCCAACGCCACGTCGGGAAACAAGGTCACGATATCAATGCGCATGGAGAAAACCATATCGGCACATGGATTCCGGCTCAATCCCGATCAACAGGATTCCTGATTGCCATGGCCAATCGCCGAAATCCGCAATAGATTCCGAACGGCTGCCAAATCATGTCCAGGAACATCAAACTTCTCATCGCCTGGTTCTTGATCAGCGGGAGCATCGTGCTGAGCGCCGGTTGGCAAGCACAGCTCGCGGTCAAGCGTGAGACCGAGGCGAGGCGGCATCCCCTGCCGCCGAAGAGAACCCGGCATGCGGTCCGGCCACCGCGGGAGGTCTGGTGCGGCGATGTGGTTGCCGATTACAAGTCACGCTGTGAGAAAGGCCTTACCAACCGGGAGATCGGATGGATCATCGAGGATTTCGGAATCGCGGGGCTCGATTCGCCACTTCCTAACAATCCTACCCGGGATCAAGCCCTCGATTATCGAAAGGCGCAGCAGCGTTGGTATCTGGGAATCCTTGTGGATGCTTTAAGGCTTACTCCCGAACAATCCGCACAAGCAGCGGAGAGAGCTTTCGGATGCGTTGCTCAAGGCAAAGGCGTCGTTGGACCAGAATGTGGAAACATCTGATTCCTCGACTGACATTCCGAATCCGATGAATTGGATCTTTGACGTCAACGGGGAAATGATGCCTTGGAACCTTTGCAAGCTCAGCCCCGGACAAGAAAGTATCACCTGGAAGAAGTGGGTGGAGGATGAGAAAAATGGAGAGCATTCGAATCCAGGTGGATCTGCCGAAATTCCTTCGCAGAAGAATGTGCAAGATTGGATCGGACGATCATGGAGCGGGCCTTTGGGTCGTGAAATGGCAGCCGTGTATGTTTTTCCCCAATCGATCCCGGACGATGCGTTTGTCGTCGATTGGATTCTTCCGTTCCAGCGGCCTTTCAAATTCGATCCCGAACTTCAACCCCGGGAAAGCAACTCCATTGAGCAGTTGTCCAAACTTCGGACTCTTCACCCCGCGCAGATGAAATTGCTGCTCCTCCTGCATTCCGAATCGACGAAAGCCATCGAGATGGCCTTGAATGAACAGCCGCTTGGCGGGCCTGCCAATTGATCCTTTGCAACTAACCGTTCAATCGAGCCTCTTATGCAAACCCGGCGAAACGTTCCCGGACTCATGGCGGCCGGCTCCGGGGGGGGAGGACCCGGAGCCTACCTGCCTGATTTTGCTGTCATTTGTTCCGACAGCGAAATAGTCATACCCCACCCGCGCGGTTGCCGACATTACGTGATCGCGGGTTCCTTCTTTCGCCCTCCATGCCCGCCAAAAATTTCCACGTCCGCCAAGCCGCCGTCTCCGCCCTGAGAGCTTGGGCCAAGGGCCACGACTACGCCGAAACCCTGATCGAACGCCATGCCCAACGGCGCAAGCTGTCTTCCTCCGACCGGGGACTCCTGCAAGCCATCCTCTTCGGCGTCCTTCGTCACCGGAGATTGTTAGACCATTGGATCGGCAAGCTGCGCGATGGCAAGCTCGACCCCGAAACACGCGACATCTTGCGCGTCGGGCTATGCCAGTTGCTCATCCTGGGCCTCCCTGATCACGCTGCGGTCAACGAGACCGTGGAGGCGGGCAAGGCCAGCGTGCGGAGCCTGATCAACGCGGTCCTGCGCCGCGCCACCCTTTCCCGCAAGCGCCTGCTCGACGAGGTTTCCGACCTGCCGCAACCCGTTGCCCACTCGCACCCGGACTGGCTCTACAACCGCTGGCGGCAGGCCTTCGGCACCCGCAACGCGATTTCCATGATGGAGTGGGACAACCTCCCCGCCGTGACATTTTTCCGCGTGAATCCCCTCGCCCCGACGCCGGAATCGCTTCCGGGTGTCGCTCTGGAAGAGGCTCCGGGCTTTTACAAATTGGAGGGATCGCTTCCGTCCGCATTGCTCGCATCCGGCTCGGTTTACATCCAGGATCCGGCGACGCGGCATTCGGTCGAGCTGCTCGATCCCCAACCCGGCGAGCGAATCCTCGACGCGTGTGCGGCACCGGGAGGAAAGGCATTTCTCATCGCTGCCGCGCTGGGCTCGGCGGAAGGGCTGGTCTGCACGGATTCCAACGAGAAGCGGCTTCCGCGGCTTCAGGAAAACCTTGAACGCCTGCATGCGGGAAATGCGGCCATCGAGGTGCACGACTGGTCACAGCCAGCTCCGGAAAAGTGGCACGGCAGCTTCGACGGCATCCTGCTCGACGTTCCCTGCTCGAACACCGGGGTGATCCGCCGACGCGTGGATGTCCGCTGGCGTTTGCAGGCTCCGGACATTGAGAAAATCGCCATCACCCAGCGCAAGATTTTGGAAAATGCCCTCGCCTGCCTCAAGCCCGGCGGTCGTATCGTTTACTCGACGTGTTCCATCGAGCAGGACGAGAACCTCGGCCTCGTGGAGGCTTTTCTCGCCGATCACCCGGAACTCGCCCTCACCGCCACCCGCGATGCCCTGCCATTCCGCGATCAAACGGACGGGGCCTTCGCCGCGCGCATCGAGCGAAAATCCGCAATTCCCGCTGGCTAGCCCGGTTGGTTCCTTTTAAAAGCCCGTATGAAATCCTGTCTCGGCATCCTGCTTGTCTTCTTCACCTTCGTCGCCGTCATCGGCGGTGGAGCGTTGATCTGGTATCTGAGCAGCACCGCTGAGTTTTCAAGGAACAAGGGAACTTCGGCAGCGTCTGGCGGTCCCGCTTCCACCATCCCCAAGGCAACCGTCCCGATTCCACCGGCCGTGCCTAAGGCCCGGCCGGTGAGGTAGTATGACGGCGGGAGTTCGTCTTCAACGTCCGCTCGTATCCCGGGCTTCGGACTTCAGTTGGCATGCGTTTGCTGAACGCGGCTGCGCCAAAAAAGCACCACAGGCGTAAGCATCGAGCAAATTCCGAGAATTCCATACCCAAGCTGCCATGGCCAACTCGCTGCCGCTGACAGTTCGGCCGACGCAAGAAAACCAAAGACGCAGAAGGCAGCGAAACCAAGTGCGACCACCGATGCAATGGCGTGGGCAATCCAAGAACGTGTGGACAATCCCAGACAAACAGGAAAAGCCACCGCGAGAATTCCAACGACGATCAATATTGTGAAGTTCATACGCTGCGGACCATGACACGAATCGAGGAGACCCCAAAATTGATAAATCCAATGCTCACATTGATCAAATCGATTACCCGGCATCCGACCGGCTATTTCGTCTTCAGGTCGCGGGTCTCCTTGGGAACCAGTTTCTGATACTTGCCCATGCTTGATAGAAGCGCACGCACCTTGGGATCACTGTAGTAGTCGAGAAGCTGCGTTTCGTCGCCTAGCAGCGTGATGGGAGCAAAAGCCTCCTCAGCATGGTGAAACTTCATCGGGTGCGCCTCCTCCATCTCTTCGAAGTCTTCACAAGACCAGAACCTCAGGAACAATTCACCGTCCCTGTTGAACTCGTAGTCCAGCACCCAATTCTTGAACGACGTTTTCCCTTCCTCCACCTTCTCCTTCTCGTGATCCGCCAGTCGAACGAGCAGGAAATCGTGTCCCTTGTGTTTCCGGGTGGAAACGAACATTTCAGGAAATCCGTTCGGACTATCTCGCTCGAAACTATCAAACGCCAGGGCCTTGAACGAGGTGGGATCCATCGTGCCATCGGGATTCTTGAGCGGCGCGATGATGATGTATCCCTGCACACCGACGTCATCCTCGTCGCGATCTCCACGTATTTCGCCGGGCTTCTTCGGCGTGATCCGCCAAACACCTTCCAACCGCGCATCCACCTTGGGATCAGGTTTGATGGGAACCTCCGTTTCAATCAGGCAGCCCGGGAGGAGGAATGCCATGGAGACAACAAAGGTGAACCGGATGATCGATTGTTTCATCATTACCAAAACATCATCATGGATGACGCCTGATCAGCAAGCACGGACTCAACGCTGAGAAGGTGGAACAAGGATTCGAAGGAACCGCGACCCACCCGCGAATCACCTCCATCTGGAACGCGCTGGCAATCGTTAGGGATTGCCACCCTGCTTCCGTTCCTTCGCCTTGCCGTCCTTGTTGAAGCTCGTGACACGGATCGGGGAAACAATCTCCGTCCTAACGGGTTTGATGGCGAACGCGGTGACCGGGGACAACACGATGCCAATTGTTGACATGCTGATCAGGAGACTGAAGTGATTTCACAATCACTTTATATTTATTGGCTTCCTAGCCGGTCTGACATCGCCCAAATCATTTCTCCCCACCTCTTCCAGCTTTTCGGCGAGTTGTTTCTTGAAGCCGGCGACGACATTACTGTATTCAGGATCCATGGCGAGATTGGTGAATTGCTTCGGGTCCTTCGTCATGTCGTAAAGCTGAAGTCCCTTCTCCCCGTGCATGCCGTGTTGAATGTAGGCCCACTTTTCGCTGCGAAGCAGGAAGCTGTTGTCGTTCACGCAAAAGGCCGTATCGCGCACCGAAACGGAAGGATCGACGATCGTTCCCGCAAGGCTTTTGCCCTGAAGGCGCGCGGGCACCTCGAGACCGCACAGTTCCGAGATGGTGGGATACAAATCAATCAACTCGGCGAACGAATTGCAGACCGCCGGCCTCTTTCCGGGCACCTTGATGATCAGCGGCACGCGCGACGACTCGTCCATCAACCCGACCTTCATCCAAAAGTCATGCTCGCAAAGATGAAAGCCGTGATCCGAGGTGAAGATGACGATGGTGCTGTCCTCCAGGCCCTCTTCACGAAGGGTGTCGAGCACCTTGCCGACCTGCGCGTCCATGAATGCCACCGACGCGTAGTAGGCGGCGACAGCCTTCTGTTCCTGCTCCGTGTTCAGGTTGAGGTTTTTACTCGTCTTGTAATTGATGCCGGCCTTGGGGATGTCGTCCCAGTCGCCCTTCACCTTTTCCGGCAGAACAATGTTGGAAATGTCATAGGGTTCATAATAACCCTGCGGCGAGACGAACGGCACATGCGGCCGGACAAAGCCCACCGCGAGGAAGAATGGACTTCCGCCCTTGTATTGATGCAAAAGTCCGCAGGCTTTTGCCGCCGTCATGCCGTCGGAATGAACCAGGTCATTGCCGTCGGCCTTCACGTATTCGAGCGTATTTCCGCCTTTGACCGGTTTGGTGCCATCCGGATTATTTTCTAGCAGTTCGCCCTCGCCCGGAGCCTTCCATTCCGGTCCCTTGCTGTTGAAGCGTTCATTCCACGAGGCCGCATCATCCTGACCATTGGAGCCATTCTCAATATCGCCCGGCACCCCCATGTGGAAGATCTTGCTCACCCTCGCGGCGTGGTATCCATGATTGATGAAATGCTGGCTCCAGGTGGCGCGGTCGCCGATGTTTTCCCGACCGCTGGTGTAGCCCATGGTGCCGGTGGCATGCGGATAGTAGCCCGACATGAACGACGCGCGCGAAGGCCCGCAAACCGGGAATTGGCAGTAGGCACGGGTGTAGCGCGTTCCCTGGGACGCCAAGCGGTCGATGTTCGGTGTCTTGCACAGATTGTTCCCATAACATGAAAGCGCCGTGGCCGTCAGATCATCCGAGATGATGAACAGCACGTTGGGCGTCACCGCCGCAAAGGCTGACATTCGAAAAAGCACGACCATCACCAAGGCATCAAAAATCCTGCCGAACATCGGTTGATTTTTCATTTTTCGTCTCCGGCGGATGATTCGGCAAGGAGCCGGGTGATCGTGACGGCGCAAACGTCGGTTAGCTTCCTGCCTTTCGCACCTTGATAATTTTCATGACCAGCGATGGTCCGGGACAGGGATTGAAGCCATGCGGCGGACTGGGCAGGCTCCTTGATCTGGGCATTCACCGCGACCATCCGCTTTTCAAATGCTATACAATCTTTCGGTTCCCGCCCCGTTTTGATCCGTTCGGCGAGATTGCGAACGAGTTCATCCAGCACCGGCTGGATCAGCTCGACCTCAGGCGGCAGTTTCTGGCGGCCGAGCTTGGCCAGCGCGGTGGCACAGGCATCGATGGTGATCTTGTCCTTTTTCCCGAGGTAGGACCCGTGACCTTTAATTTCTCGCCAGCGTTCCATCACCCATTTCTCCCTGATCTTCGTGTCCGGAATCCGACTGGCGACGGCAGTGAGTGTCGCGGCCATCGTGGCGCAGGACTCATCGGTCCGGACCGATGACAGATGTTTTGCAAATGCGTCACGAGTCTGGCCAACCACCGTCTCAAGTCCGCCGATGGAAATCTGATAGACAGCAAGCACGTCCTGGTTATCACAATCCTCCTCACGAAGGAACGCAAGCACCGCCCGGGCGACGGTCATGTCCTCAGGGACCGGAAGCTTCGCGAGTTTCGCGAACATGGCGGACTTGATCGTTAGATTGTAGAGTCCGTCCTTGGGAGAACCGTGCGTTTCCACCGCCTGCAAGTCATTCTTGAGCGCTTTCCAGAAGCGGACCTGCGCCTGTGGGGTGGTCGCGAGATCCATGCCAGCGTCCGCGAGGAGGAAGTTGTAGGGATTGAGTGCCAGCCCGCTTTCCAAGAGCTCCTGACCATGTGCGAGACGGTCCCGCTGGGGCAACTGGCGGAACATCTGATAGGCAAGGGTCGAGTCCAGATAGGACCGCATGCCGTGATTCACCGCCCAGGCGATGGACTGATAGTAGATCATCGGTTTCCTCGCGTCCACATCACCGAAGACCCAGGGCGTGTGGGGACTGGTCTTGTCCGGCCCTCCGGTGGCGAACTGGCCGCCGCGGCATTCGTAGGTGTTGGCTTTCAAATCGAATGCGAAAAGGATGAGCGCGCAGTGACCAGGTTGGCCCGCGGTGCAGGAGGGAATGCCAAGCGTGTTGTAGGTGCGCACGCCCATGTTGGCCATGGTGCCGCAGACCCCGCCGTCCTTGGCCATCATCTGATAGGTTCCATAGTGGAACGGATAGGGACTCAGACGCCGTGCGGACTGCATGTCGAACTGCTGCGCGATGCCACCGATGTACTCGCCATAGGTGCGGGTTTCCCCCTTGTCGCGGAATGCGATCCAGCGCTCCTCCCGCTCACGGAGCGGTTGGTCGTCGGCCGCAAGCAGGGTGAGCGTGGGCCAGGGCGCGGTGAGCGGGTAGCGGGGCCAGTTTCGCTCGTTGGCGGTTTCGGCCGGGAAACGATACTTGTCGTTACGGATCAGCCAGGCGGTACTTTCCGCCGGGCTGGGAGATGCGTCACGCGCCTTGGGCAGAAGCCCCTTCATTTCGTAAGCGGTCCGGAACATGACGAAGGCCTCCGCGATCGTCTTGCGCTCGGCCTTCACGGCGTTCTTGCTGTTCCAACTGATGATCTGGTCGCCGCAGTCGATGGACACCTCCTCACCGTGCTCCTTCATGTAGGCATTGAATTTCTGTTGGAGTTCCCTGCTGGCCATCACGTCCGCGGCGTAGAGGGTCCGGGTGCGAGTTTCGGTAACCGGCACCTTGACTTGTTTCGCGTCCTTTCCGGGAGGAATGGCGATTCCCTTGTCATCATATTTCAACGGTGGCGGTTCCATCCTCGATCCGACGACCACCTGCTCCTGAATGTTGTTGGAGTTGAGGAAATTGATGATGTGGTCGTTACGGTCGAGCTTGCGGTTAGGATCCCTGGTATCCACCGGTTCGCGGGGGTCACCTGGAATGACGATCTTCACAAGACCCCGTGGTGATAGATCCGCCTCAGGGCCCTTGGCGGCATGAACCACGGCCATCGCCAACGCGAGCTGGGTGTAGTCCTTCCTCACCACATCGGTTCCAAGATCGAGTTCCAGGGAGCGCAGCATCAGCAACACGTTTGCCGCATTGTGCCGGGCTCCATAGACGGTTGCCTCCACCACGGGGTCGCTGTCGATCCATGCGAGGAAGTCCGCGGGAATGGTTTTGCCGGAGGCGGCCACTTGCTTCAACGCGGTCGCCTTGGCGAAAGCGAGGTAGGATTTCCTGACTTCCGGGGCAAACTTGAAACTGGAACCCGCCCAAGAGGCCAGAACCCCCTTTCCCTCCAGACTGGAGTTCAGATCCACGGGAGCCAATTCCACGGACGCCGCGATGATCGGGGCTGAACAGGCAGCCCAAACCGAGATGAACGTGATGCCGAAACAGGCGCAATTCGATTTGAAATTCATGGTAAAAGCTGAAACTAGCTCGTGATAATCTCTTTGCCAGCGAAAAGATCAACGGAGATTCCCGGGTTCACGATTGCCGTTACCTGAACGCTTTGTCAGGGAGTCGCCAAGTTCGGACCGGGCCATTTCCGCTTCGGCTTCGAGCTTCCCGACGATTTCCGGATGCTTGCCGGAAACATCCGTGGACTCCCCGATGTCGTTGACGAGATCGTAGAGCTCCGGGCGTTGGATCTTGCCCTGTGAATAGGGGGCCGGAGTCCCGTCCTTGCCACCGGGTTTTCCATCCAGAGTCCGATATTGGTGGGGCAGTTGGAGTTTCCAGCGACCGTCACTGCTGGTCACCGCCTGGAGTTGGTTCGTCTCGTAGTAGAACCAATAGGACGCGTGCGGGTTTACCGCGCCGGGTTGTCTTGAGATGATTGGCCAAACATCAAGTCCGTCGATTTTTACATCCGGTAATGCGGCACCCGTGACCTTCGCGATCGTAGGAAACAGGTCGATGGTCATGAACATGTCCGACGAGTCCGTCCCGGCGGGAATCCGGCCGGGCCAGCGCATGATGCATGGCACCCTCGTGCCGCCTTCCCATGTCGTTCCCTTGCCTTCGCGCAGCGGTTTCGCCGAGCCTGCATGATTTCCATAACTCAACCACGGACCGTTGTCGGAAGTGAAGATGACCCAGGTATTCCCCTCGAGATCGTTGCGCTTGAGGGCATCAAGGATCTGTCCCACCGACCAGTCGATTTCCTCGATCACGTCGCCGTAGAGTCCCTGTTCGGATTTGCCCCGGAACTTGTCGCTCACGCCTAACGGAACGTGAGGCATGCTGTGCGCGACGTAGAGGAAGAACGGATCCGCCTTGTGGGCGTCGATGAATTTCACGGCGTGTTCGGTGTACCAGGTCGTGAGCTGATCCTTGTCCTCTAACGTCACCTTGGGAATCGCCACCTTTTCCCCCTCATAGAGCGGCAGATCCGGATACCCCCTCTTCCGTGCGGCGGACTCGGGTGGGAGTTTCACCATATCCGGATGAAGAGGCCACATGTCATGGGAATAAGGCAGGCCGAAAAACTCGTCGAAGCCGTGCCGCGTGGGCATGAATTCAGGTGAGTCTCCCAGATGCCATTTGCCGAACATCGCGGTGGCGTATCCCTTTCCCTTGAGCAGCTCCGCGAGGGTGGTCTCGTGACTGCCGATTCCCACCCTCGACTTTGGCCCCAGGGCACCGTTGATGCCGATCCTGTTCGGATAACAGCCCGTTAGAAGCGCGGCCCGGGAAGCGGAACAGACCGGCTGGGCGACATGAAAATTCCGAAACATGGCACCTTCCTCAGTCATCCGGTCGAGGTTCGGCGTCTTGAATCCCTCCGCGCCGAACTTGCCGACATCCGCGTAGCCCTGGTCATCGGTGAAGATGATGACGATGTTAGGCGGATGATCCGGTTCCGCCGCCATGAGAGGGAACGCGAACCCTCCGATCAGGAACAGGACGGCTGTGCTTGGGATTTTGATTTGTATCATTTAAAATGGAGGATTGTCGGGGAGTATTCCGCTACGCCATGAAAAGGAACTCCCTTTCGAATCCGGGAACGGGAATCACCCGATCGATCCGGCCACGCATCAGGCTGAATCACTTCGCAGGCGGCGGAACCATGGTCTTCCCAGTTAGAAAATCAGCGGGAATGTTCTCACGTTTCAGTTTACCCCCCTCCAGCCAGCGGATCATCGCATTCACGATGCGGCGGACTGGAAAACGGAAACGCGTGAGTTCAGGGAAGAACCATTCGGCATCGTTCTGGTCGTTGAGAAGGACAACGGAGACATCCTCGGGTATTCTCAGACCCCTTCTTTGCAGAAAGCACTGGGCCGTCACCAGTTCCTTCCAATCCAAAAGCACCAGGGCTGTCGGCGGATTGCTGGCGAAGGCGGATTCCATGATGCGCCAGGTCACATCCGGCCCCGCATAGGCGCTTTCCGGGTTGTGATAAGTCTTCATGTAAGTCCGGCCCGCGCCTTCGATCACCACTCTCATGGCATCCCCCATTGATTTCTTGAATCCCTCCACCCGATCGCAAAGCGGCAGCACGATCCTCCAATGCCCGAGCGCCACCAGATGTTCGAGCGCCACCCGCGCGATTTCCGAGGCTCTTACCGCCACTATTGGCATCGGCAGCCCATCGACGCCACCGCCCAAAAAGCACATCCGAACTTCCCTGCGAAGCGACCATTCCGCAAGGGACGGCCTCCCATAGAGGGCGACTACCGAAGTCGCCTCATCCACCCGAATCTTCTGATCCCAGGAACGCTGCATGCGTTTGGCGTGAAGGAAATCCACCACCTGATGATCCACCTTCCAGCCCCTTTCCACCATCGCCTCCCGCAATTTCTCAAGAACGATTCTTGAAACTCCCTCCAGTTGTTCGAACTCGGTGGGCATGAGGATCAGCAGGCTTGGAGATATCGTTGATCCGCCGGAGCTTGCCTTGCTCCGGACTTTCACCACACGGAAGGCCCGCCTTTCGCCGCACTTTTCGATCAAGCCCTCCTCGACCAACTTGCAAAGTGCAGCCGCCACCGTCTGCGGGGAAAGGCCGAGTTTCCGGGCCACCAACCGCGCGCCGGGCAAGCGTTCGTTCCACTCCCCCGAAACGACATGCTCGCGCAACACGGCAACTGCCAGATCGGCGGCCTTTTGCTTCACGACCCTTTTCACAAACGCAGTTTCCTGCCCAAAACCCATCCCTTGCAAACACCAAATCCGTCGCCGGTGTGCTCCGATCCGCCGTCGGACTGTTTTTGCGAAACCTCCCCGGTCCCATCCGAAACCGAAGTCAATCTGCTCAAGTTTAAAGAGCAGAGGATTTTCAAAATTTCACTTTTTTCGCCGGATCAAAGTTCCCTAGTTTAAATCCTATCAATCGTAGAAAACCGATTCTCTCTAACCGCGCTCTCCATGAAATCCAAATTCCTCAGCCCCCTAGTTTCCACCCTCGTCTTCTGCGCTTCCGCAGCCATGACCCATGTGGCTACCGCCACCGACTGGTATTGGGATGCGGATGGCGCCACCACCGCCACCACAGGGGGAACCGGCAACTGGACGCTGGCGGGAGTGCTCTGGCGCAGTGGTTCGGCGACCGGCACCCTCACCGCTTACAACGATGCCGCTGGCCCGCACAATGATAGTGCCGCCAACCTGGTTTTGGCAGGTGCCGACGGTGCGACCATGACGCTCTCGGCGACCACCTCCTACAATCTCAACAAGGTCACCGCCAACAACACCTACTCGCTGGCCACCGCCACCGCCATCCCCACCTTTGTCGGCACCACTCCGACAGTCACCGTCGCCTCCGGTAAAACCCTGAACTGGGGCACTGACCTTTCGGCCGCATCCGCCACCGTCACCAAGAGCGGAACCGGCACTTGGAAATTCAACAACACCGGCGGCCAGGTCACCTCGAACACCACCACGCTCGATGTGACTGCTGGCACCTTCCTGTTCGACACCAGCGCCGCAACGGCAAATCTTTACACCGGAACAGGCGGAATCGTCAAGGTGGGCTCCAGCAGCACCATTAGCTTGGTACAAACCAACAATGGGGCCTATACCTCCGCAAAAAGTTGGACACTTGGATCCAAGGTGACTCTCAACGGTGGAGCCCTGAATGGAGGTTCCAGCAATGGTGGTCAATTCCAGCGATTGACCAGTACGACGGCCATCCAGGTCGATGCCACCAGTACCATTGCGCTGAGCAATGGTGGCTTTACCCAAAATTTCACCATTGAAGGCGCTTTTACCGGCAGCGGGGCGCTCAATCTGAACCGCGCCAACAGCAACACCAGATATCTCAATCTCAAGGGCAGCATGTCCGGTTATTCAGGCAATGTCACGATCGGAGCGTCCACCTCCACGGGCTATGTGTTGTTCGGGAATTCCTCCGGCTGGGGCTCCGGCAACCTTTCCCTAACCGGTGCTGGTTCGCGTGTCACGATCGGCGATGAGGTGGCAACCGTCTATAATAGCGCATGGACGGGCGGCAGCACCTTGGGATATACCTCGGGC
Organism: uncultured Verrucomicrobiae bacterium; assembly: GCA_963810445.1. GTDB lineage: Bacteria > Verrucomicrobiota > Verrucomicrobiia > Verrucomicrobiales > Akkermansiaceae > Luteolibacter. The sequence goes on from CAWENZ010000028.1 coordinate 31,372, forward strand.
ACCTTCGCTCCGGCAGGCACGATCACGCTGGGCGCGGGCTCCGAGCTTTCCCTGATGAATAGCACGGGCAGCTATGGCATTCTCTTCAGCCCAGCCTCGGGCATCACCCTCAATGGAGGAACCCTTTCCGCCAAGGGCACTTCCGGGACTTCCGCCTACGTCCCTGCAGCCAGTTCCACCTGGACCGTGGGTGGGACGGCTTCCTCCACGATTTCCGGAAATCTCCAGTTCGACAATTCCGGTGTGATCTTCGATGTCGCCGATGCAGCCTCGGGATCGGATGTATTCCTCACCGGCACCGTCACCGGATCGGCTGGCTTCACGAAGAGCGGCGTTGGAGCGCTTGCCTTCAATGGCAACACCACGATTTCTGGACAGGTCATCGTGAGCGCCGGAACCATCCAGATCAACTCGACACCGACGAAGTCCTTCACCGGCGGACTTTCCGGATCCGGCACCATCAATGTCGGCGGCACCGGCCTGGTTACGCTCTCCGGCTCGTCCAGTGGTTACACCGGCACCGTGAACGTGGCGGACGGAGTTTCATTTGCCGGAGAAGCCAACACCGCAGGTCCACTCGTCATCGGCTCCACAACAGGCGCGAAGCTCTATCCTGACACCTCAACGGCAACCGCCGCCTACACTGCCAGCAACATCACCCTCAACGGTGTCACGCCGATCCTCTTCGCGACCCACCCTCCGGCGGGCACCTACTCGATCCTGAAATACACCGGCACACTCACCGGGACTGCTGCGAACCTTTCGGCAAATTACCGCGGTGCCGTGCTCGACATGGGAACCGGCAGCAACAGCGAGATCACACTCACCCTAGGCAGTGCGGTTTCCCTGATCTGGAACAATGCCGCCACCACTTCCATCTGGGCCACCGGTTCGGAAGCGAACTGGCTGAACGGAGCTGGAAACGACGTTTTCTACACGGCGGACACCGTTATCTTCGATGACACCCCCGCCAGCAATCAGGACATCACGATCACCGACGCGGTCACGCCCGCAAGTGTGACCTTCAACAACAGCACGCGCGCCTACTCGATCTCCGGCGGTGCCATCACCGGACTAACCTCTGTGGTGAAAGGTGGCGCGGCCATGGCGACCCTGGCCTCTGCCAACAGCTACTCGGGTGGCACCACCCTCAACAACGGCACCCTCAGGATCGGAGACTCCGCCGCTCTCGGGTCCGCCGCTCTCGCGATCAATGGTGGCACCTTGTCGAGCAAGGATACCTCTCCGATCAGCCTTGCCACGGCCATCACCTTCAACAACAACGCCACCCTCGGGAACGCGACCGACAATGGCGTATTGACACTCTCCGGCCCGATCGCCCTCACCGCTGGCGTGGATGTGACCTTCAACTCGGATGTCCTGCTCAGCGGCGTCGTCAGCGGACCAAGCAACTACCTCGGCAAGAACGGCACCGGAACCCTGACGGTCACCGGCACCAACACCTACGGATCCACCTTCGTGGACTCCGGCACCCTGCAGGTCGGAACCGGCGGCGCGGCTGGAACGATCCCTGGTTCTGCGACCATCACCAGTCCGGGCACATTGCGATATTTCCGAAATGATGCAGCCCTCACGCTGGCCAACAACTTTTCCGGCGACGGCACGCTCGCGTTCAAGGGCACCGGTACATCAGGACAGTCTGGCTACACGCTGACCGGCAGCAATGCCTCCCTGACCGGAACCCTTGCCATCGAGTCAGGTGCCCGCGTCACCGTCACGACCGCGGCCCAGTTGGGCTCCGCAGCGAATGTGAACATATCATCCGGTGGCGGCACCCTCCTCAATGGCGGCACTTATGCCAACACCTTCAACATCGCTGGCAATGGCTGGACTGAGACAGCCGGACAGCTCGGAGCCATCCGCCTTGCAAATGGTGCCAACATCACCGGCCCGGTGACGCTGACTGCGGATTCCCGCATCACCCCTTACAACAGCACCGGCACCATCTCGGGCCTCCTTACCGGCACGAACCTTCTGGAAATCAACGCCACCACGTCGGCCTCTTTCACCGGCACGCTGACCTATTCCGGAAATGGCTCCGCCTTCACCGGCGCCACCACTGTTTCCCAAGGGACCCTGAACCTCACGGGCTCACTTGGTGGCGACGTGAATGTTTCCAGCACCAGCTATGCGGCCACTCTATCAGGTGAAGGCGCCATCGGTGGAAATCTAACCCTCGGAGCCGTTGGATTCGGAGCGATCCTCACCATCGATCCCACCACCTCGGGAGCCCTGGCCGCCACCGGCACGCTGAACATGGCCGAGGCCGGCACAGTCGTCGCCGTCGGCTTCAGTCCGAGCCCGGCGGCCGCCGGCACCTACACCGTCGTGACCCATGGTGGCACCACCGCCACTCCCGCGAATTTCTCGCTCGTCGGGACCTACCGCACGCCGACTTTCGACACCACCACCAATCCGAACTCGGTGACCGTGACCGTGTCTTCGGCAAACCTGACGTGGAAGGGAAATGCCTCGACCGCCTGGGACATCAACACCACGTCCAATTGGGAGACTCCCGGCCCGGTTTCGGAGAAATACTTCGAGCTTGATGCCGTCACCTTCAACGACACCGCGACCTCGTTCGCTCCCGCACTCGCGGCAACGGTCAATCCCGCAAGCGTGAACTTCAACAACTCCGTTAGTGACTACACCCTCACCGGTGCTGGGGTGATCGCGGGCTCCGGCACGCTCACCAAGTCCGGCACCGCCAACGTGACCTTGTCCACGCCCAACACCTTCACCGGAAACGTCACGGTCAACGGCGGCAAGCTCATCCTTGGCAACGCCGCCGCGCTGGGCAACAGCACAGCCGGAGCAAAAAACGTCACCGTCAACAGCGGTGGACAGATCGATCTCAACGGCCAGTCCCCCACCGCCCGGACCTACAGCCTCAGGATCTCCGGCACGGGCGACGGCACGGGAGCCATCATCAATTCCACCGCCACCAGCATCTCCTCCAATGCAGGTATCCTGAACCTTGAACTGCTCGACGATGCCACCATCGGTGGAGCCGGCCGCTTCGACATCGGTCTGGCCAACGCCGTCGGTGGCCTCATCACCGGCAACGGCAAGACCCTCACCAAGACAGGTGCCAACCAGATTCAAATGCGTGGCGATGCCTCGGCCACAGCGATCACCATCCTCGTCAACCAAGGCACCCTCGGAGTGGAATCCAACGACAACGCGCTCGGCGGCGCGACCGGTTCGGTCAGTGTGGCCAACGGAGCCGCTCTCGGCAGCTTTGGCGTCCGCTCCATCGCCACTCCGGTCACCCTCAATGACGGGGCCACCCTGAGCAACCTCGGAAGCGGTGCGGGCTCGTGGACCGGCACCGTCGCCACCAGCGGCAATGTGAAGGTCAATCCAGCCGGTCAGACGATCAACCTCAGCGGCACCGTTTCCGGCACCGGCACGATCACGGTTCCCGCGGCAGGAGGCATTCTGAATCTATCCGGATCCAACACCTTCAACGGCGGGCTGATCATCACCGACCTCACCAACAACACCGCGACCACCGTCAACCTCCCCGGCACTTCGTCGCTCTCGGTTGCATCCGGCATGCCAATCCGGGTGGGCAACAACTCCGGCTCCGGTGCCAACACCGCCCAAACCTTCAATGTCGCAGGGGCGGTGACCAACGACGGCTCGCTCTTTGTCGGCCGCTCCGGAAACCTCAACGTCAATAGTGGTGCGACCTGGACCCAGAATGGCGACATGACCGTCGGCGGCCAAGGCGGCTACAGCGCTGCAATGAGTGTCAACTCCGGCACCACCTTCACCTACGCCGGCACCAACACCATCAAGATCAATCCGGGTTCCTCGGGATTTGGAAATCTCTACATCGATGGATCGTTCACCACCTCGCGTGGATTCGAAACCACGGTCGTCGGTGGAACCATCTATCAGGTCACCTTGCGCAACGGCGGCACCCTGAAGCTATCGGCCAACATCGCCGACCTAACCACCGGAGCGACCAACAAGACCCAGTTCGCCCTCGGCACCGGCGGTGGAATCATCGATACCAATGGCTTCAACGCCGGCCTGAGCCGTGCCATCACCGGCACCGGCAACAGCCTGACAAAAATCGGAGCAGGCACCCTCACCCTAACCGGCAGCAACACCTACACCGGTGACACCTGGCTGGATGTCGGCACACTTGCTGGAAATGGAACCGCCACGTCCAAGTTGACCGCAGCTAACGGCACCACCGTCGCACCTGGATCCGGCATCGGCACCTTCGCCGCAGCGGGTGCGGATCTCAGCGCCGGTGCCACCCTCGCCATCCAGATCGACAGCACCGCCGACACCGCGGACAACCTGGTTTCGACCGCTGCCGTGGATATCACCAATGCCAGTGTTTCCTTCACGGAAATCGGCTCCGGCACCATCACCGCCGGCACCAAGCTGACCATCCTTGACTATACCGGCACGACTCTAACCGGCACCTTCGCGGGCTACACCGAGGGTGCCTCCATCAGTGCCGGTTCCAATACCTTCACCCTGAGTTACGTCGATTCCTCAAAGGTCACCCTCACCTCCACCACGGTCGCTGGCTATGACGCATGGTCCGCCCAGATCACCAACGGCAAAACCCTGCGCACCCAGGATGCGGACGATGACGGCTTCACCAACCTGCAGGAGTTCCTCTTCGGCTCCGATCCGATGGCCAGCACCGGCGCGCTCGTGACCATGACCAGCTCAGGCGGAACCCTGGTGCTGCGCTGGCTGCAACGTGAAACCGGTTCAACCTACACGTTGAAGGAAAGTGGCACGCTCTCTGGCTGGACCACCGTGGTCAGTCCGGTTCCCGCCATCGATGGGGATCAAACCGGTGCACCGACCGACTACGACTTCTACAAGGTCACCTTGACCATCGGTGCGGGCAAGGACTTCTACCGCATCGAAGGCGTGGAGAACTGAGCTAACAACTCCGGCCACGCAAGTAGCCATTTCACCATGTCCATCGTCCCCAGGGCCCGCCGCGGCGGTTCCGGGAAACCTTGGCCTGTTCGCGCTGCTTCGGCGTCGCCTCTGAAGAAAAGGTTCTTCAGAGATCCAACAGGTGCGAATGCCTTGCGCCCGCTCGCGGCAACACGCTTTGTTTGGAAACCCAGCGGGCCATGAACTCCCTGACCTCAGCAGGTTCGCTTCCTACCTTTTCCTCTTCCACCCATTTCGCAATCGCCTTCGCCATCGGGGCGACGGGATGCTCATAATAGCTGATCTGCGGTTGGTGCCATTCCATCGTCGCGTTTTGTGTGAGCACGATCACCGACAAATCACGAGGAATCACAATCCCTGTTGCGTGCAAGAAACTTTCCGCCGCAACAAACTCCCTCCAGTCCAAAAGAATCAACGCGTCTGGGGCTTCTTTGCTCCATTCCCGGCGCAGCAGATCGACGATCAAATCAGGACCTGAATACTGGGAGCTCACGATATCAATGGCAGTCCGGGAAACACCCGCCGCAGCAGTCACCAAATCCGCAGCCTCTTGAACCGCTTCCACAAACGCCTGAGATCTTGCGCACAGTGGAAACAGCACACGCCGATGCCCCATCGAGAGCAATCGCGCGGCAGCATCGCGAAGCATGGATGAGACTTTCACGAAAATCCCCGGCAATCCGCTCTCCCCCCTCGTTCCACCGACAAACAAGGTCCGGATCTTCCGATCCACCGCCCACTTCCCGATGATCTCCGTTCCCCCGAGCACCACCATCGCGTCCGGTTTCGCGGATTCTAACAATTCATCCCAAGCCCTGCGGGGGGTCTTCGCCGCAGTGAACTGAATCTCCCGATAGGCCACTTCCCAGTCGCTTCTCCCCAGCTTGTCTATCAAGGCAGTGAATACCTCTACTCCGCTGAAGCGCTCACCAGCCAACCGCGATGAGGAAAGATACAGAAGCCTCCGCGAACGGATCCCAAGACCGGCGCTTCGAAGTTGATTCGATTCCACGCTCCCCAAAGAGTCAATGACGCGCCATCGCCGTCTGTCACCGCCACCGTGCAGCAGGCCTTCCGTGCGAAGAAGATGAAGCGCCTTGCAAATCGTGGGCACACTCACCCCCAGGGTTTTCGACAGCACCCGGACACCGGGCAGGAAGTCACCCGCGTGTCCGGGCAGCACCCGATCCCGAAGCTCCGCAGCTACCGTTCCTACCATCCCCCGGGCAATTCCCGTTTCCATTCCCGAAGACTCAGCACGCCTCCTCATCTGTGCAAGAGCATTGAACAGATTTTACTGAAAATTTCATCTTTCTTGGCCAGGCATTTGCTCATATTTATCACGTGCTAGATTTGAGAAAGCCACATTTAACCCGTGCCAAGGGGTTCATCGACCCGCCGGGACACCCACCTTCCCTCCAATCCGGAAAACAAAAAACCGAATCATAAAAACCCAAATCCCAACCGCCATCCCTATGAAACCAAAACGCTCCAATCCTCTCTTCGCCCGCCACTTTGCCGCTGGCATCACTTCCTTCATCCTCTGCACCGCCAGTGGATACGCCGCCACCTATCAATGGGACACGAACGGCAGCACCCCCGGCCTCGGTGGCAGCGGCTCGTGGGATACCACCAACACCTTCTGGGACCTCGTCGGCACCGGCGTGGACGACGGCACCGATGCCACCGTGGCCGTGGCCAACTGGAATCCCACCACAGCGGTGGATTCCGCCACCTTCGGAGGAACCGCCGACACCGTGACCCTCGCTTCAGCGGTCAACGCCCTTGGCACCAGCTTTTCAACCTCGGGATATATCTTCAACCTGACCAATACCGCCGCGACAACCTACAAATTGGGAGCACTTGCCGGCGATGCAACCATCAACGTCACGCTTGGCACGGGCACCACCACCGCTGACTTCGCTGCCACCGACCTGTCGGGATTCACCGGCATCCTCAATGTTGGCGTATCCCAAGCCGTGGGTGCAGGCAAGGCCGCCAGCAGCGCAGCCTCTGGCAACGGTTTTGCTGCCGCCGCGACGGTGAACCTCACCGCCAACAGCACGCTCTACACCAGCTCCGTGACCACCCACGCGGCGGCGCTCACCTTGAACGGCGGCGATACCGGAGAAGCGCTGGGCCAATTGCGCATTGACGGCGGCGGGACATGGAGCGGCGCCATCACACTCGCCAGCGCCATGGTCGGCACCGATTCGTTCATTGGTTCCAATTCCAGCACCAACTTCATCACCGGAGCCATTGGTGAAACCGGCGGGGCAAAGACCCTCAGCAAGGGCGGTGGAGGCACGACGGTGCTATCCGGGGCCAATACCTACAGCGGTGGCACCATCCTCCGCTCCGGCACGCTTGCCGTCACCGCCATCGGCAACGTGGCCGACACTTCCGGCCCACTCGGCGCGGGCGGCACCTTCGACATCGCCGCCAACGCCACCTTGAGTTACCGGGGAGCGGGCGAGACTACAGACCGCTTGGTGAATTATTCAACAGGCAACGGCGGCGTGATCTCCAATGACGGCGCAGGGGCTCTGATATTCTCATCCAACCAGACCGCAGCCAGCGCCGCCATGGGCGTGACCTTCACCGGCGGTGCCGACATCACCATCCCGAGCATCACCGGCAACGCTTCCACTCTCAATTTCAACAAAACAGGTCAAGGCACCCTAACCGTGAACGGCGATGTGACATCCTCCGCCACCGCCAGCAACATCCGCCCCCAAGGTGGGGTTCTTTCCTTCGCCTCGTCCGCCACCACGACCACCAACTCCACAATCGTCACCCAACGTTCGGGCGGCGGCATCCTCCGCGTGGCCTCCGGCGCCTCCATCAAGACCGCCGCAGATGCCAACACCAACGGCATCATGGGCGGCTGGGCCACCTTCAACAACACCGACTGGGCTCAGGTCAATGGCGCGGGAACCGCCATTTCCGCCTATTCCGGCTATACCTCCGACACCTGGGCAAGCGGCAACAACACCGACGTCACGACCAGCAGCGCACCCTTGTCCGGCAGCACCACCAACAGTCTGCGCTTCAACACCACCGGTGCCAGCACCTTGACCCTCAGCGGTGTCAACACCATCACCTCGGGCGGCATCTTGGTAACATCCGCCGTGGGCTCCAACGCCACCGCGATTTCCGGGGGCACTTTGGCCGGTGCCAATACCGCGGATCTGGTGATTCACCAGTTGAACTCCGGAGGGACATTCACCATCGGCTCGATTATCGCCAACAACACAGGAGCGACAGCCCTCACGGTCGCCGGCCCCGGCACCACCATCCTCACCGGCGCTAACAGCTACACCGGCACCACCTACGTGCTCGGCGGTGCCAAGCTGACTGTCAATGCCAACAATGGAGCGAAGACCTATCAAGTGTCATCAGGCTCAACCCTGGAGCTGGGATATACTCCAGGAACAGCGGTTTATGGCTATGGTGTGTCTGTGTACGGCGCGGGAACCTCCGCAACCACCGGTCTGTACTCTGTCTGGTGGCAAGAATTACAATCTCCAGAGCACCTTGACCTTCAAAGGCGCGCCAAGCACCGTGCGTGGCTATGGCACGGGCAATGCGAATTTGTATGGCTATGATACCAATGGCACTCATTTGAGTGTCGACAACGCTGCTTCGGGGTCGATCATCGACAATCGCGTGGATATCCAGTCCAACAGCTTCGGTTATGTGATGAATATCGCGCCGGGACTGAACACCGCAACCGGCGACTTAACCATCCAAGGCATCGTCAAAGGGGCACCACACATCATTAAAAAAGGCGATGGCTCGGTAAAGTGCACCGGAGCAGGTACCAATACCGCCGCATTCGAAGTGTGGGCAGGTAGTGCGATTCTATCAGGCGGTGCTAACCGCCTGGGAGCGGGATCGAGCATGATTCTCGGAAATGACCACGGGAAGTGGCAGATTGGTCCTCGACGGCGTCTCCCAGACATTCACGGCGCTGACCACATCCGGTACCGGCACGGCCAACGCGGTGGTTGGCGGCAACGCCACGTTGTCCACCCTGACCATCAACAATGCAACGGCAACGACTCTGGCTTCCAAAATCGGTGGCAAAGGCACTAACGAAAACAATGTCGCGCTGGCAAAATCCGGCGTGGGCACCCTGTCCCTCACCGCCGCAAACACATACACCGGCGGCACCACGGTCAACGCCGGGACCCTTCAACTGAACTATTCGACGCTTGACGGTTCCAAGCTGGCTGACAGCTCGGTCCTCTCTCTCTCGGGAGGCACGCTCGATCTTGCGGGAGGCACCCACCTTGAAGTGGTCGGCTCCACCGTTGTCAGCGGATCCGGTGTTGCATACATCACCCGCTCTTCCGGTGCCGCGGTGATTTCCCTTGGCAACATCACCCGCGCGTCCACCGGCAGTCTGAACATCGCGGCGGCCAACATCGCCAAAACCACCTTGACCAATGACGTCAGCGGCAGACTTCCTTTCTGGATCACCGTCAATGGCCAGCCTGCCTCTAACGATGGCAGCGGCAATATCATCACCTACGTTCCGTCCTTCGCCGATGTGAACCGCCTCGGTGGTCAGATCACCAGCAACCCGGCCTCCGACGTCCGCATCGTTGATGGCGGCGTTTCCGGAGACATCACCCCGCTGACCACCGGTTTGACGGATATCGCGAGCCTGCTTCAGAACGCCACCGCTGGCCCTGCCGTGGTGACACTTGGAGTCTCCGACACCCTTCGTTTCGGAGCCGCCGGAAGTTTGCAGGTGCCAACCGGTTCAGGGGCTCTCACCCTTCAGGACGGGACGATCACCGCAGGAGGTGTGACCGACACCGCGGGATCGATTGCCATCGGCAACGATGTCGATTTGACCCTGGCCTCCACGATCAATGACAACGGCATAGGCTTGGTCTCTCCTCTCCAAAATAGGAACCGGTGCCCTGACGCTGTCAGCAAGCAACGCCTTCACCGGTGGCCTTACCCTTGGAAACGGCGTCCTTCAGATCAATCATTTCCAAGGCATGGGATTCGACGGCACCTTCACCATCAACGGCGGTGCCATCGACAATACTTCTGGCTCCGCCATCGGAATTCTCGACACCATTCCACAAGTCTGGAACAGCGACTTCTCCTTCGTTGGCAGCAACAACCTCTCGTTCAACGTGGGAAATGTCACCCTGGGTGGAAACCGTACCGTCACGGTCAACGGCGGCACCCTTGGCATTGGCGGAAACATCAACGGAGCATTCACCCTTGCCAAAGCGGGCGTAGGCACGCTGACCGTTGGCGGTGGAAACTGGTCGGGCATCACCACCGTCAGTGGCGGCACGCTTGAAGTCCTGAGCAAGACCAATGACGTGAACTATGTCGTCGCCTCTGGAGCGACCCTGAAGATCGGCTATAGCACCGGCGACGGATATGCCAACACCAACCTCAAGCTCACTGGCGATGGCGCAAGTGCCACAACCGGGCTTTATCTCTGGGAGGCAGGACCTACAACACGGCCGGTGGTATTGAATTGCTTGCCGCGCCGACCACCATCCGCCAATACGGCAGTGGCCTGGCATCGATGGGCATTCTCGACATCAACGGCAATGGCATCACCGGTTCGGCCGCTTCTTCCGGGTCGGTGATCGACGCCAATATCCAGATGGTCAACATTGGCTTCGGCATGTCGGTCAATATCCCTTCCGGTGCCAACACCGCGACCGGCGACCTTGTCATCAACGGTCGTCTGAATGTCGGCAGCCTCGGCTTCTACAAGCGTGGCAATGGCTCGGTGATGTTGAACGCCGCCGCCACGACGACCAACGCAGCGGTCCAGATCCAGGGAGGCACAGTCATCACCGGCATTGCCGACGCACTCGGTGTGAACGCGAACCTTCCGATTTCGGCTGGCGCAAAACTGGTGATGAATGGATACTCGCAGGCCGCAGGAACCCTGTCCGGCGCGGGCGCGGTGGTGAATGGCAGTGTGACCGCCACCACCCTGACCATCAAACAGGCTGCCGATGCGACGTTCTCCGGCTTACTGGGTGGGGTCGGCACCAACGAAAGCAACCTGGCCCTGGTCAAGAGCGGAGACTTCAAAGCTCACTCTAACCGGTGCGAATACCTACAGCGGAGACACCACCGTCACGGCTGGCACGCTCTCGCTCGGTCAGGTGAATCCCAACAATGAATCATCCACCGTGAGCATTGCCTCGGGAGCAACCCTTGACCTCGCCTTCGGCGGCATCGACACCGTGGACAAGCTGTTCATCAACAACGTGCAGCAACCTGCCGGTGACTACACCAGCGGCGGCGTCTTCACGGGCGGTGGAACGCTTCATGTCACCTCCGGCCCTGCCGGCTACGACGCATGGTCCGCCCAGATCACCAACGGCAAAACCCTGCGCACCCAGGATGCGGATGATGACGGCTTCACCAACCTGCAGGAGTTCCTCTTCGGCTCCGATCCGATGGCCAGCACCGGCGCACTCGTGACCATGACAAGCTCAGGCGGAACCCTGGTGCTGCGCTGGCTGCAACGCGAAACCGGTTCAACCTACACATTGAAGGAAAGCGGTACGCTCTCCGGTTGGACCACCGTGGGCAGTCCGGTTCCGGCCATCGATGGGGATCAGACTGGTGCACCGACCGACTACGACTTCTACAAGGTCACCCTGACCATCGGTGCGGGCAAGGACTTCTACCGCATCGAAGGTGTGGAGAACTGAGCTAACAGTTCCGGGGAGCTTCACGCCTCCCGGACCCATGAAGCGCTTGTTTCTCCCAAAATCCAGGTTTCTAAAAACCACGTCTCACGATCCCCCGCAAAACCAGAAGTTTTGCGGGGGATCGTTTGCGTTGCATCGCCATCCATCCGTCATTACACACATTTTCAAAAACCCTGAATGAACATGCAATCCACCGGCGCTTGCGCCACACACCCAAGTCCTGCACCTTCGGGCATCTGGCTGCTAGTCGCGATTCTCGCCTTCGGCATCCTCCCGCTCAGTGCTCAGAGCCCTCCCGCCACCTTCACGCAGACCATCAGCACCGCATCGCAGTCGCTAACGGTGGATTTCTCACTGCATCCGATCCGCAGCTCCAACTTCGAAGTCCTCGTCCAGCAGCCGGACGGAAACTACATCACCCACACTCCCGACGTCGCACGAACCTACCTTGGAACCGTGCAGGGCCTCCCGGGTGCCATTGCTTGTGGGTTGTTGCACGCGGATGGCACGCTGTGGGCACGCATCAGCCTTGAGGACGGCAAAACCTGGACCACCACCGGTGGCATCGCCTCGGTAGGTGGATCGGATTTCACTCCAGCCTGGCCCACCTCCGTGATCAGCGCGGGGGGAGCCGGTTCCACCGTTTACGCCGCGGAGGTCGGAATCGATTCCACCTTCAACCACTTCACCGCCTGCGGTGGCACCCCGGCCGCCGGTGCTCGAGCAATGCGAGTTCAGCGTGATGTCCATCAACATGGTCTATCTGCGGGACGCCGCCATTCTGCACCGCATCGGCAAGCTCATCGTTAGAGCGGATGCCGCCCAGGATCCCTACTCTGCGGACGGTGGGGATACCGGATTGCTGCTTTCCAATATCCGCACCCTCTGGAACACCGGCACGCCCATGGGCAGCACCCATGACATCGCCTGCGTCCTCCACTCCGGCGCGAATGGCGGTCTCGCCTATGTTGGCACCATTGGCACCTCCTCGCGTTACTCAGCGAACGACTCTGACGCAAGCGGCGATTTTTCCGGGGTTTGGCGTCACGAGGCCGGACACAACTGGGGCTCCTCCCACTATGAAGGCGGCGGAAATCCCGAGGGCTCGACCATCATGTCGAACAACTCGCTCTCACGCTTCTCCAGCTCCGAGGCAAAGAAGATCATCGCCCACCGCAACACCAAGACCGGCATTCTCGACAACCTGGGAAACTACAATTTCCCCATCCCACCACGCGCCAATCAGGATACGGCAAGCTTCCTCCGGAATACATCCACCCGCATCGACGTGATGGCCAACGACGCGGACTCCAATGGACAAGCCCTCACCCTGCCCTCCTTTGACAGCGTCTCCAATCTCGGCGGAACCCTAACACGTTCAACCGGCACGGGACCCGGAGGTCGCGATGAAATCCTCTACACCCCACCTGCGGATCTGGCCGCCGGGACGGATTGGTTCAAATACCGCATCCAGGACTCCTCCGGGATGCAGGCCATCGGCTACGCCATGCTCCGCCCGCGATTGGAACTGGTTCAACCCGTGGACCGCTGGATGCTCGACGAAATCTCGGGTACCACCGCCGTGAATGCCATCCGCACGCTTGATGGCACCCATGAGAACGGAACGCTCGTCAACCAGGCAGGAGCCAAGGCGGTTACCCGCAAGGGAGCCTCCTTCGACGGCTCCAACGACCAAACCTCCATCCCCGCCCCGGGCTACAACACGAACACCCTAACATTCACCACCTGGATCAAGCGCAACGGCACGCAAAACACCAACTCCACCTTCATCTTCACCCGCGCCGGATCGTCCGTGTCCGGCTTCCACTTCGGCACCGCCAACGAACTCCGCTACACCTGGGACGGCGGCGGCTACACATGGAACTCCGGACTTGTCCCGCCCGACAACACCTGGTGCCTCGTGGCCATGTGCGTTTCCCCGTCGGGCACCACCCTCCATCTCCGCACGCCTTCCGGTCTGCAAAGCGCCACCAACGCCGCCACCCAGGCCGCCGAGACATTCAACGGCACGATGTACCTCGGCTGGGATCCTAACAGCGCCACCCGCCACTTCAAGGGCTCGCTCGACGATGTCAGGGTTTACGCGGCCACCCTCACCGCAGCGGACGTCGAGTCGCTCTATCAGCAGGCGCACGTTCCTCCGGCGATCACCCTCACCTCACCCACCGCGGGTTCCTCCGTCTCGCCGCTGAACGTGCCGTTCACCGCCACGGTCGCAACCCAGCAGGAACTGGTGGATGCCGTCGATTTCATGGACGGTGAAACTTCGCTCGCACAAGTGACAAGCGCTCCCTATCAGGCCACGGTCTTCGCCATCGCACCTGGGGCACATACCGCCACCGCCCGCGCGTCCTATGGCGACTGGGGCTATCAGGTGGACTCCGCCCCGGTTTCCTTCACCGCGCTTCCGGCCCCTCTTCCGGTCATCAAGGTTTCCGCTTCCTTGTCCGCCTCGAAACTCGGTCCCATCCCCGGTTCCTTCACCATCACCCGCGATCACCCGATTGGCTCGATCACCGTCCCGGTCACCATCAGTGGCACCGGAATCGCGGGAAGTGATTACGACGCCCTGCCCGCCAGTGTCTCGTTCCCTGACGGCACGCTAACCCAAACCGTCGTCGTCAATCCCATCGCCGCCGCACCCGACGGAAATTCCGAAACCGTCATCCTCACCCTCGTCGCGGGCCCGTCCTACACGCTTGGCACGCCGTCCACCGCCACCCTTACCATCGACGACCACATCACCTCGATTGCCGACGGCGCATGGAATCTGGGCACCACCTGGAACAGCGGAGTCGCCGCGCCCACATCCGGCACCCAGAACACTGGCAACGGTTACTCGGTGGCAAACGTCGTCACTTCCAACGACGCGAATTCCAACAGCCAGGCACTCGTCGCGGGAAACCTCCGCGTGGTGAATGGGGGAAAACTCGACCTCGCACGACTCCACGCCACCACCAACCAGAACGTTTCCTACAACCTGCCGGCCACCACCGTTCAGGATGGCGGCACCATCCAGTTTCGCTGTTCGGTTGGCTCCTCCACCCACACGGTCGCCGCAGCCCTCGCATTTTCCGGCAATACCACCTTGCGTCTCAACGGCGGCAGTTATGCCAATGAAGCCAAACTAACCGGCCCCCTTTCCGGCAGCGGGACCGTCGCTGTTATTTCCGACACCAACGCCGGGGCCACCACCGGAAACATCCGCCAGATCTCGGTCAACTCCGCCAACAATCCATTCACCGGAAATTGGACCGTCTCCCATGTGAACAGCGGCGACGACTTCGGAGCCATCCGCGCGGGAGCCGCCCGCGCGTTGGGTTCCGGCACCGTCACCGTGGGGACCCGATCACGCCTGATCAATGACAACGCCACCGGTCTCAACTCGCTCGCCGGAGTCATTCTCAACGGCGACACCTCCAGACTGGTGCTCAATCAGCCATGGAACAATCCAGCCGCGTTCCTCTCGCTCACCGGCGGAAGCCCGGTCGTCGAATTGGGCAACACCACATCCATCATTGGCAATCTATCAGGATCCACCGGCACCATCCAGGGGACTGGCCTGCTTTCCAAGTTGACGGTGAACCAGACGGCGGACCAGCAATTCGAAGGCACACTCGGCGCCAGTCTCACCCTCGTGAAAAGCGGTCCCGCCGGCCTAACACTCGCTGGCTCGCTCGCCCCGGACCTCGGACTGAACCTCACTGCCGGAGACCTCCGTTTCGGCTCCCCATCCGTTAGCATCGGGTCTCTTGTCCAGAATGGCGGCAACCTCGTCATGCCACTGCCAGACCCGGGCACTGTGCCGGTAAGCATCGGCGGCGACTATGCTTGGAGTAACGGTATCATCGACGTCGAATTACCGTCCTCCCCACCACCCACCGGAGTTCCCTTCGTCCTCGTCAGCTATGCAGGGACTCTAACCGGAACGCCATCCATTCCGCTTCCCCCGGAAATCCACGCGGTAATCGACTATGGCACCGGATCCGATTCGCAGATCAGCGTCACCTTCATCGAGGTCGCCGTTCTCGACGTCGGAAAATCACCTGCAAATGGAGGCACGGTCACCGGAGCCGGCACTTTCCAAGTCGGTTCGTCCACTCAGATCTCGGCCTCTGCCGCCAGTGGCTGGCAGTTCACCGGCTGGTCCGGAGCCGGCATCAACAATCCGGCTTCCAATACGACCACTGTCCTCATCGACGCCGCGAAGACCGTGACCGCCAACTTTGAAATCATCACCCACACACTCACCTACACCGCCGGTGCCAACGGCTCCATCACCGGTGCCTCCCCACAAACCGTCAACTACGGCTCCGACGGAACCGCCGTCACCGCAGTTCCCGTTGCCGGCTACCATTTCGTCAACTGGAGTGACGGCAGCACCGCAAATCCGCGCACCGACACCAACGTCACGGTCAACCTGGCAGTCACCGCCAACTTCGCCATCGACACCCATACGCTCACCTACACGGCCGGCTCCAACGGCTCGATCACCGGAGCCTCCCCACAAACCATCAACTACGGCTCCGACGGAACCGCCGTCACCGCAGTCCCAGCCACGGGTTACCATTTCGTCGATTGGAGCGACAGCAGCACCGCAAATCCGCGCACCGACACCAACGTCACCGCCGATCTAACCGTCACCGCGAACTTTGCCATCGACACCCACACGCTCACCTACACCGCCGGTTCCAACGGATCGATCACCGGCACCTCCCCACAAACCGTCAACTACGGCTCCGACGGAACCGCCGTCACCGCGGTCCCAGCCACCGGCTACCATTTCGTCGATTGGAGCGACAGCAGCACCGCAAATCCGCGCACCGACACCAACGTCACCGCCGATCTAACCGTCACCGCCAACTTCGCCATCGACACCCACACGCTCACCTACACTCGCCGGTTCCAACGGCTCGATCACCGGCACCTCTCCACAAACCATCAACTACGGAGCGGATGGAACCCTTGTCACCGCGGTTCCTGATAGCGGTTATCTCTTTGTGGACTGGAGCGACAGCAGCACTGCAAATCCCCGCACCGACACCAACGTCACCGCTGATCTAACAATCACCGCGAACTTCGCCCGCATCCAACACCTGCTCACGGTGGGATCAACACCGATCGAAGGCGGCACCGTCACCGGCGGAGGAACCTTTGACGAAGGCTCCAGCCAGGCCATCACCGCCGCTCCGGCGGAAGGATGGCAATTCACCGGCTGGACCGGCACCGGCATCGACGCCCCCGCCAGCGCGTCCACCACCATTCTGATCGACACCGCAAAAACCGCCACCGCCAACTTCGAGCAGATCGACCCCTACATCGCCTGGATCGAGTCCAAGGAGCTCACCGGCGACGATGCGCTGAAGACCGCTGATCCGGACCAGGACGGCATGACCAACGAAATGGAGTTCCTCTTCGATTTCATCCCCGACGATCCGAATTCACGTCTCAAGATGAACCTGTCATTCGATGGCAGCGGACAACCTCTTCTCACGATCAACAAGGTCATCCCGAGTGGTTCCTTCCAGATCCAATGGACCAGCGATCTTTCATCGGGATGGGAAGGCACCGAGGAAGTCCCGGTGACCCAGGAAGCCCTGGATCACGAGGTCTCGCCACCAAGCGCACCAGGCCGGCGCTTCTACCGCCTGCGCTACACCACTCCGCAGCCCTAGCCCAGGGAACGAACCCGCGAAACCCATCTCCAAACGTGGCTGCGGCGTCTCATCGCAGACCGGTAGGGCCCGGCGGCCCGCCGCGCCCACTTCACTCGTCCCGGCATGGTCTAACGACGCCGGACCTTCTCCCGCCGGAGGCTACTCTTCCCCTGGTAGGCAGGGATCAGGGATCAGAGTTTAGAGAAAGAACCAGCGAAGACGCCTGCCTCCAGTCTCCTCCGTTCCCTCCGTTCCCTCCGTTCCCTCCGTTCCCTTCTGTTCAAAAACTCTTCACTGCCAAGACGCCAAGAAAGACAAGTTGCGAAAACAGGACTTCAGATCCATCCCCCTTGGCTTGCCCTGGCATCGCTCAACGACGACATGCGCTTTTCCAAACTTGGCGTTTCAATCCATCCCAAGCTCTAACAAAAGCATCCGATGCCGGATCTCGTCCCGGCATCGTCTAGCAACGCCGGACCTTCTCCCGCCGGAGGCTTCGCTTCCCCTGGTCAGGGTTGAGAGTCTATATTGCCGCGCATCATGATTGGTGGTAAGGTCCCTTGAAAGTGGCTGTGGCGTCTCGCCGCAGATGGTCGTCCGGGCTTCTCGCCCTGACTTGAAATGCGGGAGGCGAGACGCTCCAGCCACCCTAACGCCCAAGCAACTTTTCACAAAACTTCGCGCGCACCAGTCTAGAGTCGCAAGTTGAGAGAAAGTTCCAGTCCCTGCGAATCATCTTCTTTTCCTGCTCACTGATCACTCGGCACTTGATTCCCCCATCAAATCATCCGCCACTACTTGCTCCCGCTTCTTCACGGACCGCGGGATTCATCCCGGCCTTCATTCATTCATTCATTCATTCATTCATTCATTCATTCATTCATTCATTCATTCATCCTCCGCCTATGGACTGCGGTGGGAAGCGATAGCGCCACACCGCTTCGGATGAACACGACGCCACCGCCCCCCTGTCGATAGATTCCAAAGCGGTGTCGCCGTTGCACTCTGCCACCGCACTCCATGATGCTTCTTCACGGACCGTGAATCCAGTGCCTGCGCTAGCAGGCTTCAATAACCGGCGAAGCCCTCCCCGGCTGGCCGTCAGGCAAATTCATCCCGGCTTTCATTCATTCATCCTCCCCGCCCATCTCCGGACCAGCCCACCGGAGGCCTGATCTCCGACACTCATCCCTTGCAATGGGATCCGTTCGGCTTATCTTGATAAGCTACCGACCTCCGGGGGCAAGTTCCTGCCATCGGATCGGTCGATTGAAACCCACCAAACCCAAACCCACCATGATCCAACAAACCCTATTCGCCGTTGCTGTTTCGGGAGGACAAGCTCTCCAGATCGAAAGGAGTCTCACCGAGGCCGGGTTTTCGAATGACAACATCTCCGCGTTGATTCCCGATTTTGATCCTGCTGATTCGTTTGCAGAGGTTCCCATGCCATCTCGACATGGCACCGATCACACCCGTGGATCGACGGGCGGAGTGTTGGGAGGAGCCATTGACTTGCTTGCGAGCATCGGTGAGTTGGTGATTCCAGGCGTGGGCAGACTGATCGCCGCCGGTCCACTTGTGGTTGCTCTCAATGGAATTGCCGCAGGTGCCGCCTTCATCGGGATCGCCGGCGCATTGGTGGGGATCGGTGTTCCGGAAATCACTGCCAAGCGTTACGAAAGCAGGATTTCCAGAGGCGATATCCTCATGTCAGTTCATGCCGAATCGGCCACGCAAATGGAGAAAGCCAGGGAGATTTTTAAATCTGCAGATGCGGAAGACATCGCATCCGCAGCGGTTCCATCCGCACGGACGGTGCGCCTGAGCTAGCACCGTTCGGATGGACCGGACATCCTTCTGGACGTCGCTTTAGCCGAAGTTCTGTTTTTTTCATTTCTTCGGCGCTCAAGCTTCGGCGGCCGTCACCGGGTCGGCGACCGGACGAGGACGCTTGCCCGATGATGCCGCCACGTCTTGTCAGGCGCTGGTTTCATTCATGGGAAATGGAGTCACATCCATGAGTTGAATCAAGCCATCAGTTAGAGTGAAACAATGGCCGACGAGATCGTCCGCAACGATGTCACCACTCAGCGTCCGCACCACCTGATGCACTTCGACCGTGATCCGTCCTGCATCATCCGTGGAAAAGGCCACCGGCTCCACGTGCGGGTCGATCTCGCTCCACTGCTCGGTCCAGTAAGCGCGGACCTCTTCAGGTCCCCGGACGAAGCCGCCTTTGAATGCCCTCGGCCATGCCACGTCCGGGGTCATCAGGGCAAGGGCGGCGTCGATGTCGCGCGCATTGAAAGCCCTGTAGGCCGCGCGGAGCAGTTCTGTTTCGGGTGAGCTTTGGTTTTGCATGAGAAGTGCTTGGTGGATTTCTTGTTTCCTAACGACACACAAGTGGCTCCGGAGGCGGGAAGTTTGGAATCAAACTGGAATGGGATCGTCGGTGGCCACCCGCGACTTGAGAAGTTCGTTCTCGATGAACAGGTGAAAAGCAAAAAATGCCCCCGCTCTCCGATTCATCGAATGCCGCCATACACTGACCAACCCCGTTGTCGCAGGCCTTCTCGATCAAGCATCGGCGGAATCTGTCCGCCGATGTCGATGAACCCAAGAACCAAAATGAGATTGAACAGGAGGTAAGGGAGGAAACAGAGGATCAGAGGCTTGGATTGGAAATTCAAGCCTGCTCTCCAACCCATTTTGTTAGAATCGAGAAAGGTCCATCACTCATTCATTCTCCGTTTTCTCTGCTTCCTCCTGTGGATCCACTTTTCTTTCCAGGATGAAAGGTCGATGAAGTGAGTTGAGGGAATTCTGTCAAGATTTGCACACTGACCCCATTTCCCCACACCGTCGCACTGACCCCGTCGCACTTCTCCTCCAGGTCCTCTTTCACCATCCGTTCGCGGTGCGGCAGGATGTCGAAGCCCATTGCCCTTTCTGATGTGGTGCGTGCAGATTTGAAGACGGATCGAGGAACGACGAGAAACTAGAAGGCGGGCAATGAGCGAGTTTGAGATGATATCGATGCGCAACTATCGCAAATAGCAATCGCAACGTCCCTCACAGGGCGGGCATCCAAAGCAGGATTAAGTCCGGCCCTTGTCATCAACGCATCATCCCAGAGAAGATCAAATCCACGATCTACAATTAAACTTATTTGATCTGTTGCTAGATATCTTCCATGCGCACAGCATGGCCCTGTTGTCTCATCCTTAAGAATAATCTGAACTACAACCCCAGTCTAAGCTTTAGCATCTACTTCAAAAGCGGCTATCTCAGATCTTATGCTTGCCCGTAGAGTGTTATTCAATCCAGTAAAATTGATTCCACAAAAAACCTCAAAGACGCCTCGTGTCGGACTTCCCCCCGCAGCATAAACACTTGCCATCCAGAGAATAGTTTTTTTGTAATTGTCACTAAACCTCACAGACATATGATTTCTGACTTTACGTATAATCGATCTTCCGATATATCGATCAAAAATTTGAACATGCTTGGCCGAGGTCAAAACTGGCCGCAATACTTCGTCCTCAAATTCATTTTGATTCCACTCATTATCGTGTAAAACTATAGCCAATCCTCTTCCGACTTTCCGCGAGAATGCGGACAAACTGTAATCTAGCATATTCACTGAGAAACTGGAAAACAAAGCCCATCTAGGACAATCGATACAAGAATCGGATGCAATTCGGAAAACCCCATTAGGAAGCGCTGTGGATAGAGCCAAAACTCCACAGTCTGCATCTTTGCAGTCAAGATCTTTCACGGACAGGGAAGCAACCGGAACAAAGCGGTTCCGTAGGACCAAAGTCGCGATTAGTTCCTGTATTCGCTTCTTGTATTTAACAGGCCACGCTTCAACCGCATTGAGAACCCTTCTAGGGAAAGTAGTCGGATCATCACACACAACCAGGCAATTCTGAAGCATATCTCTAAATACGCCGATCCAAAAATTGCAAAACAACTTTTTGGCTGTTTCATCTGCCGGAACTGAGGATATTGCCGCAGCGCATCGGCCAGCAGTTCATTGAAGTTCGTTGCAGCCCTCCTTCACAGACGTTTTCCAGATCAAAAACATCAAGCTGCCTATCAACTTCAACTAGCAAATCAGACTTTTTAAATAACACATCAGGAACCATCTTTCCGGATTTCCCAACCTGACCAGTCAAATTACCGCTAAAGATATAATGTCTTTCCGGATAATCTCGAAGTGGCCCAATATATATTATTTCTTCCAACGAATTACGAAAACTGCCTGCCGCTTGCAGAACCATTGAGGCAAGTGATTCCAATTCCATTCCCAATCCATCAAATTCCTCCAATATTTCAAACGTCCGCTGCTGCGTCCCCTCATCATCTCGGATCATTGCGACGGGAAGAGAGTTTCGGCAGAGTAGAAGCGCTTTCCTCAAGCTTTTCTCAATATCTCCAATAAAACTCTTCTGGTTATATATCTGAAGTTTTTTGAATTGCTCAGAAATCTTGATTGAATCCTGCTCAATCCGCTTCTCGATTGGACTTTTTGCATCATCACTCACCTCCGGATGTTTCAGGGTCTTTGTAAATACTTAGTCTTCTTTCGAGGTGTTTCTTTTTCTGTTCTATCTTAGGAAGCACATCTTTTTTGATCTTATTTTCCGCATTAGACCAAAGCGACCACCAGAACGGGTGCGCATCATTAAATTTTTCTAGCCGAAGAACCGAGGCAGCAAAGTCTGCTCGTGACGACCGCCCAACAACAAAGCGCCGCGTGTTAAGCTTGATGTCTGTTCTGTCAAATTTGTAGGAATCAACTCGATCGGATCGTCATTCGAATGAGACGGCAAGCTCAGCGATGCAGAAGATGCATCTTTATCATAGATCATTCGATGCGAACCGGAATGCCTGTGTCCAGCATCTTCGAGTGATTTTGCGACAATTGAAGGCAAATACCGTTTATCCGCGGCGATTTCAGTTTTCACTTCAACTGCGAACGGCTTGTTGACGTCGTGTCCATTGATGAATTCCGGATAGCCACCAAGGTCAGTCAAGTTGCCTTTCGGCAGAAGAAGTGTGTTTGCGTCTTCAGCGGAATCCAATGTTTGCTTGAGCAGAAGCATTGACTGAATTAGCGAACTTTTCCCGGAGGAGTTTGGCCCATAGATTAATGTGATTGGTTTTATCTTTGCTGTTTGCGGGCTCGCAAAAGCTTTGAAATTCGTCAACTTTAGTTCTTTAAACATATTATTGCTTTTTTTGCTACGTGAATTAGGTCAGTCATCGTGGATAGACATCTTGTGAAATTTGGCCCATGGTTTTCTTCATTTGCCATCCGCAACCGCATCCCAAAAGTCGCTCTCATGGACGATCAGGATTGGATTTCCCGACTTCCGGCAATCGACCGCTTTTTCCACTTTGCGTCCGTAACAGGAGAATGCCCAGCATGGGTTTCCACCGGCACCCACCACCAAATAATGAGTTTGAGCAGTCACATTCGGCGAGAAGGCGGCCCCGAGTTCGGTGATTTGATCGGCGATTTGTTTGCGTGTGGCTTTGGTGGACGAGCCTGTAAACGTGAAGACGCGACTGTCGAACGCAATCTCAGGACACACCGAGCAGATTCCCGGCAGCGTGAATGATTTCGGCAACTTAGCCTTCACCCGTTGGCCTTCCGCGCGGACTTTCTTAGCGAAAGAATACTCGATGAAGTCTTCAAAGAAGGAACCGAGCACCTTTTGTTCCTGATCGTCGATCTGTCCGTCCTTGAGGATTGTGGTCAACAGCGAATCCAGCTCGTCGTATGGATAGGTGCCTTTGAGATCGGCATGTTCGTCGATCCATTCCTGAAGGCCCTTTGCCTCATCAAGAGTGACACGACCATCCGCCATGATGCCGTGCATGATACCGTGTAGCTGCTGGATATCATGGGTGACGGCGTCGTAAAATTCACTTTCGGGCGAGAGATTCCTACAGACCCAAAGAAGGTCTTCCTGTTCCTCTGGATCGATCTGCCCGTCCGCCAGAATCTCGTCGAGTTTCTGTTTCAGCTCGGAGAACGGGGCACGTCCTAGGAGATCGGAATACTCACGTGTCCAATTCAACAATTCCGCGACTTCCTCCGCGTTCAGCTCGCCGTCGATTGTGATCCCGCGAACCAGTCCATGAAATGTCTGCACGCCTTGTCGACCGCTGGCGCTGAGTGAAGTGGCGGTAGGGTTGGTGGTCTGGATGATGGATGCTCATAGATCATTTCCTTGTTAGCCAATGATTCCGAACATATTTCCCAAGCACACGGAGTTCATTCACCGTGTCAGGGCTCGAGGGTGATCGGTTTGAAATTGAAATCCATCGAATCCGGTTCGAGTCGGATGCTGCGGTGTGACCAAGAGTCACCCGTTGTCGGTCTTCTCACTTCGATAGATCTTCACGGTGTATTGTCCGCCGGTGTCCGGGTCCTGGATGTCCCGGCTCTGGACGATGACGACCTTGCCATTCCTGGATCCGCCGACGGTTCGCGGAAGAGGCACCACGAGCCATTGGGGATGCGGCGGTTCATCGACTCGCCGACGACTTGAGCGAGGAAGAATCCGGGTTTCGCGGTGAAGTGGTCGGGGAGTTCGGCGTATTGGCAATCCTGCAGCCACTGTTCCTTGCTGAAGTCTCCGGCCGCGATCTTGATGTCGAAGATGGGAACGGCATTCGGGCAATCGGCCGCTTCTTCAGGCGAAAGGATGGGGAATGGATAGGCGGGAGGAGTT
This sequence comes from uncultured Verrucomicrobiae bacterium, assembly GCA_963810445.1. Taxonomy (GTDB): domain Bacteria; phylum Verrucomicrobiota; class Verrucomicrobiia; order Verrucomicrobiales; family Akkermansiaceae; genus Luteolibacter. The sequence continues at coordinate 55,477 of CAWENZ010000028.1, forward strand.
TTTGGGATTTCGGACTTCCTCGAATTCCGGCAGGAGGGCACCGGCTCCTTGCGTTTGGAGATAGAGGTTGGTCTCGGGATCGGTGGAATAGACGTAACAGCCCTTCGTTCCCCGGGTCATCAGGGTGCGGTAGGTGTTCTTGATGATGAGGTCGGCTTTCTCGCGGGCGGCGGCGGAGTCGGTCTTGAGCAGGCCTTTGTAGCCCTTGATGGAGGAATCCGCGCCGGAGCGTTTGGCAGCGTCGGTGACGACCACGCCATCGCGGACGACGAGATCCGGGCCGATGATCACGCCCACGTAGTCGAGCTCCAGTCCCTGGCAGGTGTGGATGCAGCCGACTTCCTGCACGGAGTCCGGTTTCACGATCCACAGCGAGCCGTCTTCGCTCAGGTTCCACTTCGCCTTGAAGTCGCCACCGTCGAGCTTGATGTCGTAGTCGCGTGGGACGGGATTGGATTTCGTTTTCCGGCTGAGCCAGTCCCAGCAATAGCCGGCCACCATGCGGGCCCGGTTGCTCAGTCGGTTCCGCTGGTAGATGAGTTCTTTCAGCTCGGTGGCGGATGCGCAGACCTTGAACTCGTAGTTCGCGCCCTCGAGCGTGGTGTTGGCGGTTTCCCGGACTTGGAGCACCCGGTCGATCCATGCGAGGTAACCGTCCGAGCCATTGCAGCGGAACTGGGATTCGAGATCCATTTCGGTGACCGTGGCTCCGAGGGATTCCGCCCAATCGCGGATCTGGGTTTTGTTTCCGATGTCCTTCCAGTGGATGCGCTGGTCCTCATCGAGAAAGAAGACGGTGAAGGTGGAGGCATCGATGAGTTCCTTGATGGGGTTTTCACCGAGATTGCTGAAGAGTCCGGATTTCTCGTTCAGGCGATGGGCTTCATCGACGATGAGTCCCTGGAAGGTATTGGACGAAGTGGCGGTGAAGGCCCCGGAGCCGATGACGAGATTGGAAATGCGGTGGCAGGATGCCGTGGAAGAATTTTTAACCGCAAAGGCGCAAAGGTCGCCAAGGGGCGCAGAGGCAAAGGAGGATTTTGAATGGGTCATGTGTCGCCTCCGTTCTGTTTCTGTTCGATGACACGGCGTTCGCGTTCGAGTTCGGCGATGAGTTCGGCCTCGGTGGGGAGGACGGTGCGGTATTTGGAGGCGAAGAGTTGTTCGCTGCCTTTGAGGACGGAGTATTGGACGATGGTTTCGTCCTTATCGGTACAGAGGATGATGCCGATGGTGGGATTGTCGTCGGGGCCGCGTTTGAGGTCGTCGAACATGCGGACGTTACCCCGTGAGATAATCTGCGATTCGGCCTTTGAGGTAGCGTTTGCCCCAAGCAGTCTTGAGATATTTTTCGCGTTTGGTGGCATCGGCTTGGGTTCTGGAAGCTTCGTAATACACCAGCTCCAATGGACGCCGAGAAGCTGTAGAGCGAACGTTTCCGTTGTCGTGCTCTTCTTTTCGCCTCCGGAGGTCTTTCGTGTATCCGACGTAGAAATTGTGGTCCTTGCTGATTGCAAAACGTAAACGTAGTGGAAAGTGCTCATGGAATATTCACGGGGTAATGTCGATCTGGCCGATGTCCTGATGGGTGAGCTTGGTGGTCTTGAGGTCGATGATGACGAAGCACTTCAGGACGTAGTGATAGAAGACGAGATCGAGGTAGAAGTGGCTGGTCTCGGTGCTGACGCGCATCTGGCGGGCGACGAAGGAGAAGCCATGGCCCATTTCCAAGAGGAAGTTCTGGAGTTGGGAGATGATGGCGGACTCGACCTCGGTCTCGGATGCGGCTGGATCTTCCGGCAGGCCGAGGAATTCAAGGACGTAGGGGTCCTTGATGAAGTCGCGGATGGAGGGCTTTGCCGGGAGTGTTTCGGGTGTGCTGACGGGGGTGGTCTGGGTGGAGAGCAGGCGGTGGTAGCTGTGGGTTTCGATTTGGCGCTCCAAGGTGCGGGTGCTCCAGTTCTCCTGCGCCGCGTGCGTGATGTAATACTCTCTGGCTGAGGGACTTTCGACCCGCATGATGAGCCGGTGGTGGGTCCAGGTCAATTTGCTACGCAGTGCGTAGCAAATCTCCGGGTCGGGGTAAGTGAGGTAGAATTGGCGGAAATTCCGGAGGTTGGCGTAGGAGAAGCCCTTGCCGAATTCGGCCGTGAGCGCGCGGGAAAGTTCCGGAAGCAGCCGGTCGCCATAGGTTGATTTTGCCGAGCCGCCCTGTTCTTCCTCCACGATCCGACGTCCGATTTGCCAATAGGCGGCGACCATGGCGGAATTGACGGCGGTGTAGGCGGCGCGCCGGGCATCGGCGAGGATGCTCCGCACGTCGGTGAAAAAATCGGAGGATGGGGTAAGTTCATCCGACATGATTCAGGCGGAGAAGCTGAGAATTTGTTCGAGGCGGTTCAAGGCTGTGGTGCGAGGTTCGTCATCGGCGGCGAAGAAACCGGGTTTCGCGGTGAAGGGGTTGGGGAGTTCGACATTGCCCAAGGGCGCTGCCAGGACGGTCCCTGCCAGGGTTGCCGGATCGAAGGCGGGTGACATCCCCGGCGTCCGCTTCGGCCTTCCGACGACAGGAGTGTCGTCGCTCCTTAAAAGGAGCTCGCGGAGGAAGGTCTGGGAGTCAGGGACGGGCATTTTGCATCCGCAGACTAACAAGCGAATTGGGGAGGCTGGAAGAAGAAATTTGGGAATCGCCGGGAAGGACGGAGGGAAGCGAGGCCACTGCCCCGGACGACGAACGAAGAGGCCCGGAAACGTCCTGGCTCGGGGGCTTGAGCGGCTTTTCCAACAGACGGAAGAATTTCCCTTACCTTTGGAAGGCTTGATCCAACTGTCGGAAGAGCTCTTCTTACCGTCGGAAGGCTTGATCCACCTGAAAAAATGGCAATCCGGGCCGACGAGAGGCAGCGAAATCGGTGCATGAGGAGGGCGCTCCCTCCCACCTCCTCCACCTCGCGATCCGGTTTTCACCGCAATGGAGAGGAATGACATGGACAGGGCGAGACGCCCTAACGACAATCTGCGGCGAGACGCCACAGCCACGTTGCACATCTGCGGGGGCGAACCGGGGAATTCCAAGCCTTTGCTTCCGAGCCCGTCCTCAGGGCTTGGTTTCTGGCAGACCGAAAGTTCCCGGTTCCCAGCCCCACTCCGCTTTCACGGGGACACCGAGAAATTGGAACACGGTTGCTGGGATCACGTGTTGTCCGGGCGCTTCGTCAACGATCCCCCGGCACGAACTGCCTTTTCCCGAAATGATCATGGGGATGGTCCTTTCGCCTTCCGTCTGGCCACCGTGGGCCGTGCCATTCCCGCCGTGGTCCGTCACCATGATCGTGAGCCAATCCTCCTTGGCGAATTGGGGGCGTTGCCTCACCGCGTCCAGCACCTGGCCAACCAGAGCGTCAACTTTTCCGATGGATGCGAGATAACCGGGATTGTCAGGGGTGAAGCCACTGGCATGGCCCGCGCCGTCCACCTGCGAATAGTGGAGGAACATCACATCAGGGTCGTTAGAACTCAGGTAGGCGACCGCCTGTTTGCTAACATCCGAATCCCCTGCGAGGTAATTTTCCCCAACACCCTTCGAATGGTAGGCAAAGTATTGCGGCTGGGCCGCGACGAAATAATCCTCAATCCAAGGCCAGCTCGTGATCGAGGCGACGTTCGCGGTGGGCATCGATTCTATCAGCCGTCTGGCAAAGTGTGGCGCGGCTTCCACCTGGTAAGAGCCGCCCTTGGGAATGGGTTGCTGGTTGTATGGATGGGTCGCGTTGCCTTCCAGACCATGCCGGTTGCGGTAGATGCCGGTGAGCAAGGTGGCCCAGCCCGGGCCGCTGATGGTCGGTTGTTCCGTCACGCCGTGGAGCTCGCCACCGGCGAATGCCTTGAGCGTAGCGGTCCCGGCTTTCATGAGACCTTGCATGACCGGAGCATTTGCAGCCATCAGGGCATCCGATCTCAACCCATCGACCCCTAAAATCAGGACGTGCCGCCCGTGGAAATCATTTGTGTCACCGGGACCGGGGGTCGGCCATCGTTTGAAGAACGCCGGACGCAAGGAGACATGCGCCGAAGAGGATTCTCTTAATCATGAGGGTTCAAGGGAGTGGGTCGCAGATGAGATGAATGGTAAAGTATCTGGTATCCGGCCTTCGGTTGGACGGATCGTTTAAACCTATCGTTTCTCCCTGTCCGGTCACGTGCAATTACGCCCTTATTCTTGGCGATTTTCCACCACTGGAAAGATTTAGGATATCCGGTTTTGACGCTCTACCCATCAGAGGATTTCGTGCCGGCCTCGCAAAAACGTTAGATTCCGGTGGTGGGGACGGAGCCTTTGGACCGTTTGCCAGAAACAGGGACGGCCTACTCCGATCTGCCGATGCCCATGAGATGACGGTGGGATGAGGTGAACCACTTTAAATCGGCGAACCACGGACCACGGCGAATCGGAGTTCGCCCCTCCTTGTTTCGGGGACTCGTCACCGGTCGATGGATGACGGAGGAAGCCGGCAGCTACGGGACATCACTGCGGTTACTTCTGGTCGAGTGTCGGGAATGGAAACTCCCTGGACGCCGAGTGTTGCGCGGCGGCGATTTTTTCCAGCCGTTGCACGATCTCGGGATTCGAGGCGGCAACGTCGTGCTTTTCCGATGGATCCGTGGCGAGATGGTAAAGTTCGGTGGTTGGATTTGCCGGCTTCTTCTTCGTGCCTAGCAGCTTGCGTTTGACCAGTTTCCAATCCCCCGCGCGCACGGCTTGCTGGCCGCCATATCCATGGAACTCCCGATAGAGAAATGGCCTTGGCTCCTGCTTCTTGCCGAGCAGGGTCGGCAGGATGCTGATCCCATCCAGCCCCTCCGGTAGGGCTTTGGACGAACCGGTGAGATCCAGGAGGGTCGGGAACCAGTCCTCGTGCAGCTTGCGAATAATGCTCGCCAGGGCCAGAAAGCGATTGGTGTAGGCGAGAAGAAGCAGCGAAATCGTGGAGAATAGGAGTGCCGGCGTGGCGAGATCGATTTGCATGGGATTCTTTGTCTTCGGGGCAACAACGACGCTAACTTTCGCCCCATAATGTATCGCGTCATAGGGCAATTCGAGGCGACGGGCCAATTTTATGTACCGATTTCACCCGCGTTGGCAATTGTTGGCCGTATGCACGGTGGCTGCTAATCGCGACGCGGGCGTTTGCTCAGCCGACAACGCCTGACTATGACGTCAAACTCGACATTCCGCTTCGCGGCTACGATGGCAAAACGTCCTGGGTCCATCCTCGCGCGGGTCTCATTCCTGGCAAGTCCGGCGAGGCGCCAGCGGTCATTATGACGCTGATGAAGGCCCGCATGGATCGTAGCGATGTCTTTTCGCCTTGCTGGGATTTGCGCTCCGAGGACCTGGGGAAGACTTGGAGTACTCCTATGCAGCGGATCGAAGCCTTCGCGCGGCGGGCAGAAGGCGATGGTGTTGAAGTCGGCGCCTGCGACTTTACGCCACAGTGGCATCAGGCGAGCGGGAAGCTGCTCAACACCGGGCACACCGTCAAGTATCGCGAGGATAAGGTGATCGCCGAGCGTTCGCGGCAGACGGCTTACAGCGTTTACGACGCCGAAACGAAATCGTGGTCGACATGGAAAACGATCGTCATGCCGGACGAGCCGCGGTTTTACAATTGCGGCGCCGGATGCACGCAGCGCGTTGATCTCGACGATGGCTCGATCCTGCTGCCCTTCTACTTTCGCAACAAGGAATCGAAAGACTATCGCTCGGCCGTGATGAAGTGCCACTTTGATGGCAGCGAGCTGAAATTCGTCTCGATTGGAAATGAATTGACGATCTCAGGCGGGCGCGGACTCTATGAACCTTCACTCACGCGCTTTCGCGAAAAGTTCTATCTCACATTACGCAACGATACCGCAGGATATGTGGCGACGAGCGACGATGGCATGCACTTCGGCAAGCCCATCCGCTGGAATTGGGATGATGGAACCGACCTGGGCACGTACAACACACAGCAGCACTGGGTCACGCATAGCGGCGGACTGTTCTTGGTTTACACCCGCAAAGACGCAGAATAACGACCACGTCTTCCGCCACCGGGCCCCGCTCTTCATGGCGGCAGTCGATATCGAAAGACTCTGCGTGATTCGCGCGAGTGAACGGGAGATGCTGCCCAACAATGGCGCGCGATATGGAAACTTCGGGGTCGTGAACGTCAGCGAAGACGAAACCTGGATCACCGAGGCCGAGTGGATGCAGGTTCCAAAAATCCCCAACTCGCCCCAACGCGGCGGCAGCATCGCCATGCCGCGTTGGGGCGAGTTGGGGATTTTTGGAACCTGCATCCACTCGGCCTCGGTGATCCAGGTTTCGCTGACGTTCACGACCCCCCGAAGTTTCCATATCGCGCACAGATTTGAAAATTAGGCAGCATCTCCCGTTCACTCGCGTCAAATCACAGTATTTCGCTGTGGACTTGCCGCCATGAGGGCGGGACCAGGTAGCAGAACGTGGTCGTTATTTGCGTCTTTGCGGGTGTAAACCAAGAACAGTCCTCCGCTATGCGTGACCCAGTGCTGCTGTGTGTTGTACGTGCCCAGGTCCGGTTCATCGTCCGATTCCAGCGGATGGGCTTGCCGAAGTGCACTGCGTCGCTCGTCGCCACATATCCTAGGTGTATCGCTCATGATGTGAGATAGAATTTTCGCGAAAGCGCATGAGTGAAGGTTCATAGAGCCCCACCGCCCTGAGATCGTCAATTCATTGCCAATGGAAACAAACTTCAGCTCGCTGCCATCAAAGTGGCACGTCGTAGCAAGGCCGAGCGATAGTCTTTCAAATTGCTTGTTGCGAAAGTAGAAGGGCAGCAGGATCGAGCCATCGTCGAGATCAACGCGTTGCGTGGTCCGGCGCCGCAATTGTAAAACCGCGGCTAGTCCGGCATGACGATCGCTCTCCATGTCGACCACGATTTCGGTTTCAGCATCGTGTAAACGCTGTAAGCCGTCTGCCGCGAACGCTCGGCGATCACCTTATCCTCGCGATACTTGACGGTGTGCCCGGTGTTGAGCAGCTTTCCGCTCGCCTGATGCCACTGTGGCGTGAAGTCGCGCCCGACTTCAACGCCATCGCCTTCTGCCCGCCGAGCGAAGGCTTCGATCCGCTGCATAGGAGTACTCCAAGTCTTCCCCAGGTCCTCGAAGCGCAAATCCCAGCAAGGCGAAAAAACATCGCTACGATCCATGCGGGCCTTCATCGCAGGTCATAGTGGCCGCTGGCAAGTCGCCGGACTTCCAGGAATGATTCCGCGCGAGGATGGACCCAGGACATTTTTGCCATCGTAGCCGCGAACGAGAAGTTGTTGACGTCATAGTCAGGCGTTGTCGGCTGAGCAAACGCCCGCGTCGCGATTAGCAGCCGTGCATACGGCCAACAATTGCCAACGCGGGTGAAATCGGTTCAAAATGGGCTCGTCGGTCTCGAATTGCCTTGTGGAACAATGCCAGATTATGGGGCGAAAGTTAGCGTCGTTGTTGCCCCGAAGCAAAGAGAATGCAAATGGGTCCCGTCTCGCCACCGCGCACTGTACTCTTGCCCACGATTTCGCTGCTTCTTCTCGCCTACACCAATCACTTTCTAGGCCCTGGCGAGCATTATTCGCAAGCTGCACGAGGACTGGTTCCCGACCCTGCTGGATCTCACCGGTTCGTCCAAAGCCCACCGGAGGGCTGGATGGGATCAGCATCCTGCCGACCCTGCTCGGCAAGAAGCAGGAGCCGCGCCATTTCTCTATCGGGAATTCCATGGATATGGTGGCCAGCAATCCGCTGCGTGCGGGGGATTGGAAACTGGTCAAACGCAAGCTGCTAGGCACGAAGAAGAACCGGCAAATCCAACCACCGAACTTTTTTTACCATCTCGCCACGGATCCATCGGAAAAGCGCCAAGCGTCGCCTCAAATCCCGAGATCGTGCAACGAGCTGGAAAAAATCGCCGCCGCGCAACACTCGGCGTCCGGTGAGTTTCCATTCCCGACACTCGACCAGAAGCAATCAGGTGATCTCCCCGTAGCTGCCGGCTTCCTCCGTCATCCATCGACCGGTGAGCATTCCCCGAAACAAGGAGGGGCGGAGCCGGAACCGCCGTGGTCCGTGGTTCGCCGATTTAAAGTGGTTCACCTCATCCCACCGTCATCTCATGGGCATCGGCAGATCAAGTAGGCCGTCCCTGTTTTCTGGCAAACGGTCAAAGGCTCCGTCCCCACCACCGGAATCTAACGTTTTTGCGAGGCCGGCACGAAATCCTCTGATGGGTAGAGCGTAGAAACCAGATATATTAAATCTTTCCAGTGGTGGAAAATCGCCAAGAAGTGGGCGTAATTGCACGTGACCGGACAGGGAGAAACGATAGGTTTAAACGATCCGTCCAACCGAAGGCCGGATACCAGATACTTTACCATTGAGTCTCATTCTGCGACCCACTCCCTTGAACCCTCATGATTAAGAGAATCCTCTTCGGCGCATGTTCTGCGTCCGGCGTTCTTCAAACGATGGCCTCGGTGACACAAATGATTTCCACGGGCGGCACGTCCTGATTTTAGGGGTCGATGGGTTGAAGATCGGATGCCCCTGATGGCTCCGGAATCCTGGTCCTGCAAAGTGCTCGTCAGGAAAGCCAGACCACTACGCTCAGGCATTCGCCGTTGCGGCAAGCTGCAAGCCGTGACGGAACAACCCGACCCATCAGCAGCCGGGCTCAGCCCTGCTTGTCTCCGGCCGCTGCACAACGGCAGCGCCTCTGGAAGGCGACGCGCCTCCGTGCTGCAACCAGCAACCCCCGAGTTCCCAAGGGCGGGTTGCTTACCATGGAAGCCGCGCCCACCGCTTGCCGGCGAGGCTGATAGAATCGATGCCCACCGCGAACGTCGCCTGGATCACGAGCTGGCTTTGGATTGAGGATTATTTCGTCACGGCCCAGCCCGCGATCTTTTGCCTACCATTCGAAGGGTGTTGGGGAAAATTACCTCGCAGGGGATTCGGATGTATTCGAACCAGGCGGTCGCCTCGGCCTGAGTTCTAACGACCCTGATGTGATGTTCCTCCACTATTCGCAGGTGGACGGCGCGGGCCGTGCCGTGGCTTCACCCTCCGATCCGGTTTATCTCGCATCCATCGGAAAAGTTGACGCTCTGGTTGGCCAGGTGCTGGACGCGGTGAGGCAACGCCCCCAATTCGCCGAGGAGGATTGGCTCACGATCATGGTGACGGACCACGGCGGGAATGGCACGGCCCACGGTGGCCAGACCGACACGATGATCATTTTCGGGAAAAGGCAGTTCAGCCGCCGGGGGATCGTTGACGAAGCGCCGGACAACACGTGATCCCAGCAACCGTGTTCCATTTCTCGGTGTCCCCGTGAAGCGGAGTGGGGCTGGGAACCGGGAACTTTCGGTCTGCTGGAAACCAAGCCCTGAGGACGGGCTCGGAGGCAAAGGCTTGGAATTCCCCGGTTCGCCCCGCAGATGTGCAACGTGGCTGTGGCGTCTCGCCGCTGATTGTCGTTAGGGCGTCTCGCCCCACTGTCCCAGCATGTCATTCCTCTCCATTGCGGTGAAATCCGGATCGCGAGGTGGGAGGTGGGAGAGACGCCCTCCTCATGCACCGAGTTCGCTGCCTCTCGTCGGCCCGATCTCCAGCGACAACT
>CAWENZ010000029.1:0-6198 GCA_963810445.1 uncultured Verrucomicrobiae bacterium
TGAGGAAAGTGGCTTCGAGGTCGCGGTAGGGATCGTCCGCCGGATCTGCCCGGCGGAGGATTTCCCGAGTCACGGGCACGACGATCCCCACGGTGCCAAAACTGGCGACGCTCAACCAGATGGCCAAGGTGCCGATGTTGATCGCGTGGAAAAGTGGTGCCATTTCAGTTTGCGGAAATCATGGTTGAGGACACAGGGTGGGAGGCATTTCAATGGAAATTTGCCATTTTGCCAACGTGGCACTTCGATTTTTCTTTGAAATCCGCCAACTCGCGCTCGGTTTGCTGGAGAGTGGCGAGTGTTCTCAATTCGCGTTCGACGAGGCCCGTGTCGTGGGACTGACGCCGAACACGGCGTTCGAGATCCACTTTGGCCAGCAGGAGTTCGTGCAACATTTCCCGTTTGAGGAGGGTGTCTGTGGTGAACGGACCATCGGCGCATGTCCATTCGCGGATGAATTCCCCGAGGAAATGCGGTTGGCAGACGCGGTAGATGTGCGCCCCGTAGCGCACGAGGTCGGCCAACCATTCACCGTGGCAGCGGGATGAGCGGACGAGTGACAGGGCTTCTTCGACAGCGTCAGTGGCGCGGGCGATCCAGTCGGATTCCAGCAGGAGTCCGCCGGGTTCGTCGAGCAACATGGCCAGGGCGCGGCAGTGGATGCCGCTTGCTTGGATCGCTGCCTGGAAGTCTTCACCGGCGGGAGGATCGGATAGAAATCCGAGTGCTGCCCGCGAGTCCTCCCATCCCTCGCGGGCGATTCCAAGATCTAGCAGAAGTTTCGCGCGGTTGACGTGAAGCATGAGGAGGAGCTGACTCCGGGCGGGCGTCAGGGTGAGTCCGTCTAACAGGGTTTCCGCGTTTGAGAATCCCGTGAAGGCCTCGTTGGCTTTTCCAAGTTCGCCGCAGGTGGTCGCGCGGTTGAGCCAGGCGAGAATGAGGCGGTCAATGTATGACGAACGGGAATCGAGCGGGACGTGGCCCATCGCGTCGATCGCCCGGTCCAGCGAAATGATGGCTTCCTCCTTCCTGCCGAGGAGTCCCAGCGCGTCACTGCGGTTGATCCAGGCGGCGGCGAGCACCCAGGCGGATTCCGCATGGTGCTGCCAGGGGCCGCATTCACGGAGTTCCACCGCGCGGTCGAAGTGGGTGATAGCGGTTTCCGCAGCACCCTTTTCGAGGCAGGCGATGCCTTCGAGCATGTGGCGTTTTGATTCCATCAGACCACGTGTTTCCTGGTGAAGCGCCGCCACGATAGCGCGAATCCTGTCCAGACGAGCACCGCGCTTGATGCGGCGGCGAGTCCGGCGACGGATTGCCCTGCGATGCCGCCGGCCTCACCGGTGTGGATCCAGCGGATCCAGGAGCGGGTCCGGCGTGCGGGGCTGAGATCGCCGAAGCCTTCGGTTTTGATGATGCTAGAATTCGTCAGATCGACGGTGAGCTGGCGGCGCTTGTCAGGCCTGCCGCGATGCGAATCGGAAACGGCGAAGGTGGCGGAACGGTCGAAGGGCAATTGAAGCTGGATGTTCCGCCAGTCCGGACTAGCAACCTTTACGGCGGCGAATGCGGCATCAAGGCCGGTGAGTTTTTCCGGCATGGTGAAAGGTGCGGGCTTTCTCTTCGCACCCTGTGGCGGCGGTGCTTCTCCGGCGAGCTGGAAAACCATGGCATTGGCCCACGGCTGGGAAATGACGGTGCCGCAGATGACGATGACCAGCAGGGGAATGGAGGCCCAGAACCCGAAGGTGTGATGCCGGTTCCAGTCGCGGGCCCGGCCCCTGAGACGGCGCTGGAGAAGCGTGACCGCCTTCACACCGGAGCGCGTCCAACGTTTCGGAAACCACAGGAAAACCCCGGTAGCGAGCAGGACGAGGAAGAGGAGGTTGCCAATGCCGATGATGGCCCTGCCTTGTGCCTGCGCCGCTCCCTCGCGGCCAAGCCAGCGGTGCCACGAGAGGACGGATTTGAAGAAGCCGCGGACCGTCACGTTGCCGCTGCCGAGCGATTCGCCGGTGCGGGGATCGGCAAACACGGTCCTGTCCTTGCCGTATTGATAGAAAAGCGGCTTCGACGGATCGCGCTCGAAGCCGATGGCCGACGGTGGCTGTTGCAGGCCGCGGACTTTTTCAAGAAGCGACTCCGGCCCCAGGGGGGAGCTGTTAGCGGGCAATGTGGGATTGAAGCCATCGGCCATTTCGGTGATCTGGCGTTCGAAGGCAAGCAGCACTCCGGTGATGGACATGAGCATCACAAGTGCCCCCGCAAGCAGGCCGATGCCGAGGTGGATCCAGAAGATGGTCTTGCGAACGCCGCCCATCACATTTCCGCCCATTGGCGCAGCAGGTTGTGATAGACGCCGGTGAGCTGGACGGCGCTGTCGTCCGCCGCCTTCTGGCCGGCGAATGCGCCGGCAATCCGTTGGATCGCGCAGTCCAGATCGAACAACAGGGTGCGTTGCTCGTCGCTGCGGATCATGCTTTGCAACCAGAAGAAAGAGCAGACGCGCGCGCCGCGGGTGACCGGCGTGACGTGATGCAAACTCGTGGACGGATAGAGCACCATGTGGCCTGCCGGCAGCTTGACGCTCTGGGTGCCGTAGGTGTCCTCGATGCACAGCTCGCCGCCGTCGTATTCATCCGGACCCGTGAGGAACAAGGTGGCGGACAGGTCGGTGCGGATGCGGCGGCCCGTCGCCAAATCCTGGCGGATCGCGTTGTCCACGTGGGTGCCGAAGGACTGACCGCCGGTATAACGGTTGAACAAGGGTGGGAAAACATGAAGCGGCAATGCTGCTGATAGAAATACCGGGTTCTTTCCCAGCGCCTCCAGCACCATGGTCCCGAGTTTCCTCGCAGCGGGGGACGCTTCGGGGAGCTGCATGTTGTCCTTGGCCTTGGCGGACTGGTGGCCTGCGGTCACCTTGCCATCGACCCAGTCAGCGGCGTCGAGGAGGGCGCGGGCCTCCGCGACTTGCGCGGGCGTGAGCACATCCGGAATCCTGATCAGCATGGTGGTTGTGTGTTAGAACTTGATGTCTGCGGTGAGCACGATCGACCGGCCGGCGCCGGGGACGAAGTGGCCGCCGCCGAGCTGGTCCACGTAGTCCTTGTCGCCGAGGTTGTAGCCGTTCAGGCGGAAGGACACGTTGTCGTTGAGCTGGTAGCCGACCATTGCGTTGATGAGGGTGAAGTCCGGAGCCTGCTGCCGGGACTCCTCATTGGAATTGTTGAAGCGGCTGCCGACGTATTGCGTGCCGACGCCGACCTGGAAGCCCTTGGGCAGGTCATGCACGGCCCAGAGGCTGAGAGAGTTCTGCGGGGTGTTGCTGAGTTCGTTTCCTTCTTCCAGCGCGTTCCTGGACGACACCACTTCGCTGTCGAGGAAGGTGTAGCCGCCAAGCATGCGGAACTGGTCGGTGATCAGGCCCGTGAAGCCAAACTCGAATCCTTGGACGCGCTGCTCGCCGTCAAGACCGGTGACGGAGGTCGGGTCGGTGGGATCCACGGTGCGGGCGTTGGTTTTCTCGGTGCGGAAAAGCGCTCCGGACAGCAGCAGGCGTTTGTTGAGCAATTCCCATTTCGTGCCGAGTTCCAGCGTGCGGTTCTCTTCGGGATCCGTGTCGTAGAAGGACGATGACGTCGGGCTGTCGCTGGGCTGGAAATTCTCTCCCGAAGGGTTGAACGAGGTGCCGTAGCTGAGGTAAACGCTGCCGTCGGCGGTGGGCTTGTAGGTGACTGCCGCGCGGTAGCTGAACAGGCCGTCGGAGGTGCTGTCGCTGAAGGACGTGCCCGGGGTGACCGAGGAGGGACCGCCGAAGTCCGAGTTCACGGACTCGTAACGGAGGCCACCGCTCAACTGCCATTGGTCGGTTAGATAGACGGTGTCGAACAACGAGAACGCCACGGTGTCAACGGCGACGCGGTTGACGAAGCCGGTGTAAACGATGTCCGGGATGTAGGGTGCGTAAGGATCCGGGTTGGTCAGGCTGGTGTAGGGGAGGTTCGCCTTGTTGAGGTCGTCCCGCAGGCGGTTCTTGGATTTCTCGTGAGAGTATTCCAAGGAGGCGATCATCTCATGAGCCACCTTGCCGGTCGTGAAATCGTAGCGGAGGTCGGTCTGGTTGGAGAAGATCGTGTCCGTCTCGTCACGGTATTTCGTGTCATCCCGGCGGACCGAGGTGGGGTCGGCACCGGCGGGCAGGGTGGCTGATGAGTAAAAGCGCGGCGGGGTGGCGATCAGGTCGATGGTATTATGGCCATAGCGCATGACGTTGGCGAGCTTGAGGGACTCGTTGAAGTCGTGCTCGAAGACCGCGGTTAGAATATCAGTCGTCGTGTCGTTGCGATCGCGATTTTTCAGCCCGTACCAATTGCTGTCATCGACGTCCGGGCGGCCCGGGTTGAGGCCGGTGTTGTTGTTCGGCAGACCTGAGGAATTGATGTAGTTTCGTGGCACCCATGGCAGGCCATAGTCCGGCAGGCCTTCTTCCTCGAGGTGGAAATAGCTGATGGTGAAGCGGGTTTCCGTGCCCAGTCCGAAGGTGATGGACGGCGCGACTCCCCAGCGGTGGAGATCGACGAGATCGCGGTCAGGCGTGTGCCGGGTGTTGTAAACCGCGTTGAGCCGGACGGCGGTACCTGCCAGCTCGGGGATTTCCTGATTGATGTCGGTGGTCGCGCGACCGAAGTCATCGGTGCCGCCGCCGAGCATGAGTTCGTAGCCGTTGCCAAGGCGCGGCATCTTGGAGGAAAGGTTGATCGTCCCGCCCGTCGAGCCTCGGCCGGCGTTGGTCGATGAGGGACCCTTGATGACTTCCACCTGCTCGGTGTTGAAAGTGTCTCGGCTGTAACCTCCGAAATCCCGAACGCCGTCCACAAACAAATCCGAGCGGGCGCTGAAGCCCCGGATCGAGAGGTTATCGCCGGGGGGCTGGCCGCCTTCTCCCGCCTGGATGCTGATGCCGGGCACATTGCGCAAAACGTCGCGGAGGTTGGAAGCACCCTGTTCCTTCATCACTTGCTCCGGAATCACCGTCACGGTCTGAGGGACATCGACGAGAGGCACCGTGTATTTGCCCATCGAGAGGTTCTCGGGACGGTAGGGAGTCCTCGTGCCGTCCGCCTGCACCACCATTTGTGGCAACGCGGTGGCTTGTCCCTCAATTTCCTCCTTGTGGTCGGTGGCTGCCGACGCGGCCAACTGGCTCAATGCCAACAGGGTGCCGGTCATCGCGAATCCTTCCGTGGGACTCAGATGGCGGAGGGCGGCGGAGGAGTGCGGGTGCTGTGTTTTCACGCTCATGGTGCATTGAATGAAGTTGAGGTTCAGAGAGAATCGCCGTGCAGGCGCTTGTTGAAATGAGAATGAGTCTCAATAGCGAAATGAGTCAATGAAATTTCCAGGATATTTTGTCTCTCCGCCTGACTTACGATTGTCAAACGCTGCTCGACGGCATCCCCCTCGCCGTATCCGCAGGGGAGAAAGTCGTCAGGGTAGGTCCCACGGCTGCGCCAGATGGGGACAGTTGAAAATCCTCACCGGCCAGCAAATGGCCCACCATGGAGACATTTCCTCCGGGCGTTACGCGCAGGGTATTTGCCACATTCCGAACGGAGCGTGCAGCAACACATCACGACATTCCACTGCCGCCGCTGATGCCGCCTGAGGCTTCGAGGAGCTTGTAGTTTTGGTGGTGGGAACCGGACGAGGCTTGGCCTGAGCGGGTGCTGCTCCACGCCGAAGGGGGACGTGGGCGACCACGGGCAAGGAGTGAGATCCGCGATGCCGGGCATCTCGGGGGTCGGTATCGGTTCCCGGCTCGGAGGAAGGTCGCCGATGGTGCAATCCCCGGTCAGGAAAGTGGATTCGAGGCCGTTGTAGTGATCTTCCGGTTCATCATCATTTCCGAAGGGACATGCGGTATTTCACTCGGAATTTGGCCGTTTCCGGGAAGAATTTCAGTCCGTCGAAGGGTGGGATGGCTCTGGTGGCGACCCGCATGGATGTCCCTTGCGATCCAAGGGGCTCCACGAGAATTTCAACCTCATGGCATGGCGGGAGCGGTGCCGGAGAAGAAGGTGGTGGCTCCTTGGGAAATGACGATGGATTCTCCAGCCACCGGGAAGTTTAGCAGGATCTCGCCGTTGCCGTCGGGCACGGCCTCAAAGCGGATTTTTCCGCGGAGCTTGCCCTTCA
>CAWENZ010000030.1:0-5998 GCA_963810445.1 uncultured Verrucomicrobiae bacterium
CGCGATGCTAAATGGCGGCTTGAAATTCCGCGAAGGTTTTGGGCGCCGCGCCTGGAACAACATCACCGTTAATAACGGCTTTCATCCTCACGTCTGGTACCTGAACAGCGGGGACGAAGTGCACACGAATATTTTTATGCGCGTCCATGCGGAAATCGGTGTCATCGGTTCCGGTAAGCTGGTGGATCGGAACCTGTTTTATTCCAATAACCCGAAATCGAAAGACGCTTACCCGCAGTTCGGCTGGGACAAAAACTCCATCGCGGCGGATCCGTTGTTTGTCGATCCGGCGAAGGGTGATTTCCGGGTAAAGGCAGGTTCGCCGGCCCTTGGTTTAGGATTCGTGAATTTCCCGATGGATCAGTTTGGGGTCAAAAAATCCAAACTGAAAGCGATCGCGAAGACCCCGGTCATCCCGGCTCTGAATCTCGCTGATCCGGTGAGAAAACCGCGGAGGGCCGCTCAGCCCACCGGGTGGCTCGGCGCAAAACTTCATGCGCTGGAGGGGGAGGAATTTTCCGCCTTTGGTGTTACGAAGGAAGCGGGCGGCGTGGCCCTGACCGAGGTGCCGGCGGGTTCTGAGGCGGCCAAAGCCGGTTTCAAACCCCGCGATCTGATCCAAGTTATCAATGGAGAGAAGATTTCCAAAATCGATGTACTCCTTCAGGCGATCGCCAAGGCTGGCAATAGTCCTCTGCGGGTGCAACTCGTGCGTGATCAGCAGGCGATGGAGCTGACGGTCACAAAAGTAGCGGGCCCCTGAGCCGAAAGCATCGGGATCATTGGCCTGCAACGTCCACCTCGCTCCTCATTATAATTATGCATCGATCTGCCCCCTGCTGTGAATCGTTGACCGCAAAAAACCATGATACGCTCATGCACCAACGGCGTAGCGCTGGTTTCTGGCCGGTCTGGTTTGCGCTGAGCTGGCTGGCTTTCGGGTTGGAGCTGCGGAGCGAGCCGGTTGTGCCTTCTGTTCAGCCGGTGGTGCTGGGGGCCGGGGTGGGGGCCTTTGCGGTCGGAGAGGTTCTGCACGCGGCTCCGCTGGATGAACCGGCGAAATGGCGGCTGCAGATTCAAAAGCCCCGGACCGCGACCCACGAGAAGGTCACTTTTTCTCCGGGAAGTCTGGATCTGTACATGCCGGATCGGGGATGCACGGCCTGGTTTGATCAGAAATTGGAAGGCGGCATCGCAATCGTTTACCGGGTGCGTTGTCCGGTGGAGACTCTCGCCGATCCCGGTATTCAAGCCCGTGATATCAATAATTTTTGGCATGCCTCGGATCCGGTTCAGTCGGGCGATGTGTTGGATTCGGCCAAATACGACGGTGTCTTTGGCGGCTACGATCCGATGCTGGGCTATTATGCCAGCACCGGCGGAGGTAATGCCACCGGCAATCAAACGACTCGTTTTCGGCGTTATCCCCGGAAGGTGGCGGGAGCGGAGGCGCCTCACATTGCGCTTACCAATCGCGATCAACAGAAGGAGTTTCTCATCACGCCGGGCAAGTGGCACACCGTGCAACTGGTCGCTTTTCGGGGGATCGCCCAATACATCGTCGACGGTGTGCTGGTGTATGAAATTTATCCGGGCAGCCCGGTCACGGTGGAGGTACCGTTGACGGGCGGACCGGCTGCCGTCAGTCAAAAAGAATACCAGCTGGCGGAGTTTCCCGCCTATACCGAAGGTTATTTCGGGCTGCGGATGGTGGGGACTCACCATCAGTACGCGGATTTAAAAATCTACCGGCTCAACCCCTTGTCGGTTGGCCAGCCTTCTCTCCGGTGAAGGTCGCAAGGATCACGGGGGGATTAATTTCGGGCCCCTTCCCCAATCTGCTTACCAATGTGAATGGCAGGAGACTTTAAGGTGCCGCTGTCCTGGCCTATCAGTCGGTGTTCCTCTTTCGAATCCCCCTGCTTGGTGTCACCGCTTCGTCTGTTCCCTATCGCATGAAAGCTAAAATTTGCCTCGCTCTTGCCTTGTTGCTGCCAGCCATTGGTTGGTCGCAGGTCCTTTCAAAAAAATCTGATATCTCCGAAGCCGACCGCATGGCTTGGTGGACGGAAGCCAAGTTTGGCATGTTTATCCACTGGGGGATTTATTCGGTTCCGGCCGGTTTTTACCAGGGCAAGGCGCAGACCAACAGCGCGGAGTGGATCATGAACAAGGGCAAAATTCCCCTCGCGGAATACGAGAAATTCGCCCCGCAGTTTAATCCCACGAAATTTGATGCCCGGTCCTTTGTGCAGTTGGCCAAGACGGCCGGCATGAAATATATGGTGATCACTTCCAAGCACCATGACGGATTCTCCATGTTTCACTCGAAGAGCAATCCCTTCAACATCGTGGAGGCCACGCCGTTCAAGCGGGATATTTTGAAGGAGCTGGCGGCGGAGTGTCAGCGGCAAGGCATCAAGTTTGGTTTCTATTATTCGCAGGCGCAGGATTGGTCGCATCCGGGCGGCATGGGCAACAACTGGGACAATGTCATGCCCCGCGTTTCCACCGATGAATACCTGCGGACCAAGGCCATTCCCGAAGTTCGGCAGTTGCTGACGGAATACGGTCCCATTGCCATCTTCTGGTGGGACACGCCCCGCCAGATGACCAAGGAAGTCGTTGACCAGCTCTATCACGTCACCACCGATCTGCAGCCGGGGATTATTACGAACGACCGTCTGGGTGAGGATTATCCCGGCGATCATAAAACCTTCGAACGGAAAATTCCTGCGCAGGCGCCCGACGCCAAATACTGGGAGGTCTGTATGCCGATCAGCGGCAGTTGGGGCTACCGCAGCGACGACAAAAATTTCAAGTCGGAAACCGAACTAATCCGCAACCTCGTGGACATTGCCAGCAAGGGTGGCAATTACCTGTTGAATGTCAGCCCGACTTCCGAAGGTACGTTGCTACCGGAAGCGGTGGAGCGCTTGCAGGCGATGGGCCGGTGGATGGACAAAAACAGCGGTTCGATCTACGGCACGCAGGCCAGTCCCTGCCTGCAACCCGCCTGGGGCCGGGTGACCATGAAGTCGCCGGGCACCGCGACCGCGACGACGCTTTATCTCAACGTCTTTGACTGGTCGGCCAAGCAGCCGCTCCTGGTTCAGCTCAAGAATCAGGTGAAGGCCTGCTATCTGCTGACCGATCCCCAGCGAACCTTTAAAACCGAAACGGGCGAGAAGGGCATCCACGTGATTCTCAGTGGAGAGGCCCCTGATCCGGTATCATCGGTTGTGGTCTTGGAACTGACGGCCGCCCCGGTGGCGATCCGGCTCCCCGACCTCGCCCCCAACAAGGAGGGCATTATCGAGCTGCCGGCTAGCCGCGCTCAGTATCGCAGCTTGGACGGCCCGGGGGCCGAGTATTTACCGGCGAAGGAATGCATCGGCAATTGGACGAACGAGACTGCTTCGGTTTACTGGACCTTGCGCGTGGACCGCCCGGGACTTTTCGAGATCACGGCGGAATTGGCTTCGTTGAAGGAGAGCGTGGTCGCCCTTTCCATTGGCACTCAGAATAACGAGACCGCGATTCCCGCCACCGGCAATTACTCAAAATATGCTCCGGTGGTTCTCGGTGCCTTCCAAGCAAAGGAAGCTGGCGAATTTACCCTCACGTTGAAACCCGTTCCCGGCAAATGGCAGCCAGTGAACTTGCGGAACCTGCGCCTGTTACCTCGCAAAAACTAATCCATCATCTTTCAACCCCGCCCATCCATGTCACCTCTCCGCTGGTTAGTTTGTTGTTTGTTGGTTGTCTCTGTCCACGCTGCCGCCGTGGGCGATCCGGCCGGGCCGCTCGCGCGTCGCAGTGGGCATCCCTATCTCCTTTACACCGACGCCAACATCGCGCGTCTGAAGGAGCGCGTGAAGCAAGAGCCCGTGATCGCGGAAGCTTGGCAACGCATCCTCGCCGAGGCCGATGCGACTCTCGCCAACAAAGGAGAGACCGCCACGAAGGGTGGTCGCGGCAATCGCGGCAACCGTGGCGGGGGCATTGATTCCCTGCTGCTGGCTTACCGCATGACCGGCGATCGCAAATACGCCGAGCGCGTCAAGACCACGCTGATGGGCCAGATGCAAGCGCGTGCCCCCATTGGCGGCGGCGTGAACAACGGCTCGGATCTCATGCGGCGCGATCCGCCATGGAACGCCGGCCTCAATTCCGGCAACGCGCCTCGGGCCTTCGGTATCGCCTACGACACGATCTACGACATGCTGACGCCAGCCGAGCGCAAGACCCTCGCGCACAATCTCGCCGAGAACGGTGTGCTGGTTGTGTTGAACGACTGGGTGCTCGGTGGAAAACGCATTCATGCGCTCGACACCATGGGCCATAATTGGTGGCCCACGGCCGTGTTTGGCGCTGGCGTCGGTGCCATGGCCATCATCGACGAGGAGCCCCGCGCTCGCGACTGGGTGTTGCGTGTCCGCGCCGCTTCCGACGAGTGGCTTCACTATGCGGGCAACGTGCTCGAAACCAAACCACCCAATTTTGATTCCGCGGGCGCCTTCTACGAAAGCGTGGGCTACTCCAATCTCGCGGTCGAAACTTACCTGCCGTTCATGCTCTCATGGAACCTCGCCTTCACGGAGCAACTTCCCGAATCGCCCATCACCAGCCAGATCGGTGAATGGTTCATCAACACGCTCTATCCCAGCGCGGACCGGGCAATGGCGGTTGATTTCGGCGACAGCAGCCTGCGCCAGAACTGCTCCGAGTCGGTCAAAATGCTTTGGAATGTCGGCTACCGCAAGCCGAGCTACCTGTGGTATCTGAACCAGTTTAATCCCGACGTCGCCAAAGGACTGCACGCGCACTCGCCGAGTGACTTGCTGTTTGCCCCGACCCCGGTCGAAACCGCCGCGATCCCGGCGCAGCCCGATCTGCCGACCGCGAAACTTTATGGCGACATCGGCTGGACGGTCATGCGCAACTCCTGGGCTAAGGACGCCACGATGTTTGCGATCAAATCCGGATGGAGCTGGAACCATTCCTACGCAGATGCCGGCACCTTCAGTCTCTTTCACCAAGGTCAGAGTCTGATCGGCGAAAACGGCCACAGCGCCTACGGAACCAAGGAATACGACGGCTATTTTCGTCAGAGCATCGCGCACAATGTCATGACTTTTAATGGCAAGGCTTCAAACCCCGAGGACACTTACTTCGGCTCGAAATTCCCCGGCACGATGTCTCACCTGCTCGACGCGGGCGACCTGCGCTACGTCCTCGCCGACGCGACCGGTCCGACTTCGAATAACTTCATCCGGAATTACCGCAGCTTCCTCTGGGTCGGTGGAGTCATCCTCATCATCGACGACGTCAAGAGCTTCGAGCCCGGCCAGTTTGAATTTCTCCTCCATCCCAATGCCGCCGCCACCGTGAAGCGGACCGGGCAGGATCTGCTCGTCAGCTTGGAGAAATCCAGCGCCATCGTGCGCCCCTTGTTTCCCGAGCCCTTTCCCGACGGCGGACTCCCCACGGATTATCCGGAGAACATGCGTCTAGTCGAGAAGCAGGGCCTCAAGGCTGACCGCACGCCGGCCACCTATTACGGCTTCGCTCCGGCGGATCTCACCCGGCGGACGAAGTTCATCACCGCGATTTTCCCGATCACGGAAGGCGTCGCCCTCCCGCAAATCGAACGCCTGAGAGGCATCGAGCACCTTGGTGTGCGCATCCGGCAAAATGGCACGGTGACGGATCTCTACCTGAACTTGGAAGCCGACGGCAGCGTCCGCCACCGCAACGCCAATCTCGTTATGCCCAACGGTTGGGAAACCGACGCCTACTTGCTTGGCATGACTTATCCCGAGGGTGCTAACGCCAATGATCCCGATGCGATCACGCGCTACCTCGTCGTCGACGGCAGCTATGTTCGTCGCGAAGGCACGCTCGTGCTCGATTCGCTCTCGAAGGTCTATCTGACCGCGACAAAAACCGGTGCCGGGCTTGATGTGTTGCTGCAAGGCCAGCCCATCATCAACGT
>CAWENZ010000031.1:0-211079 GCA_963810445.1 uncultured Verrucomicrobiae bacterium
TAGCGGGCTAACAACTGATTGTCGGCACCGCCTTGTTTTTCAAGAAGCTGCCCCCGCGTCAGGATCAACCGTGCGAAAACCTGGGGACTGTAAGCGGCCTCCACGGCCTCGGGCATGACGCCCTTGGAGAGCTGGAAATTGAGCACCACCGCACGCTTGTTCCTTGGCGAGAGATTGAGGGCCAGGGCAAGCAGCTTGCGTGCATCCGCCAGCGAGGCCGGTGATGCCTTCGCGGCCGCGATGCTGTTGTTGGCGATGGTGGCGAGATTGGTCGCATACTCCTCCCTTTCCGTGTCCAGCAGTCCGAGATCCCTGCCGAAAATGCTTTGCTCCGCCTTGACCGGATTCCATGCGAAGCCTTTGCCACCCTCCGAAGCACCCGCCACCGGGGCCATCAGACAAATCATCGCCGCTGCTTGCCAAACTCTCCTCATCACGGCTAAGGATGGAAGAAGACCGTTCCTTGGCAAGTGGCAATTCCCGATCCAGCACCTCTCAAATCCGAGCTTCGCAGCCAAATGCGGAAACTCCTGCGTGAGAATCAAGCGGACTCTTCCTCACCTGCCGGGGCGCTCCATCGTTGGCTCGTCTCGCACCCGGAACTCCGCACCATCGCCATCTATTCGCCGCTTCCGGACGAGGTCGATCCCTCAAGCGCCATCCAACTTCATCCGGAAATCCGCTGGATCTATCCGAAAGTCATCGGCGACCTGCTCACGTTCCATGCTTGCGACGCGCTCACCGCCGGAGCTTTCGGAATCCTGGAACCGCCAGCGGAATCCCCGGCGGTTCCGGTTCGTAAAATCGATGCCTTCATTTGTCCCGGCCTCGCGTTTGACCATCGCGGTGGCCGCTTGGGTCGCGGACGGGGATTTTATGATCGGGCCTTGGCGGATGCTCGTCCCGACTCGCTCAAGATCGGGATTTGTCAGCCATTTCAAATCGTGCCGGATACATTCTCCGAGCAACACGACGTCCGCATGGACGAGGTCATTTGCTCATGAGCCCGATAGGGCCCATGGGTCATATTTTCCTCCTCACGCCCAGTTAGGAATTTCCAACCGGAAGTCCGGAATCCTCGCGAAGACCCAATCGCCGGCTCCCGTCTCGCCGAAAAAGGCTCCCGACACTTTCGCGCCGCGCGCCACCACGTGGTAGCTGTTGTAGGAAAAATGCCCGCCGGGTTCGATCAGCGGCGTCTGGCCGACGACGCCGTCGCCCTCGACCACCGAGATTTCCCCCTCGTCCTCCTGCACCACCCATTTGCGGCCCCGCACCGTGACCGGGATGGAAGAGTCGTTGTGGATGGAGATGAAATAAACAAAGGGATGCGGCTTGGCGGCGGGAGCATCGAGGCTCGGCATGTAGATCACGTCGTCCACCTTCACCCGAAGTCCCTCAAATTCGCGGATTTCCCCTGCCATGCCGGTGATCGTTTCGTGACTTCACGCGACTGCCAAGCCTGAAAGACCACAGAGTCGGGAGTTGCGGGCAGCGACTCCGGCACCGTATGGAAGAAGGATGACAAATGAGGTCAAGGTGGCACTGACGATCGCGGGGTCGGATTGCTCGGCAGGGGCCGGGATCCAGGCGGATTTGAAAACGTTCCAGCATTTCCAGGTGCACGGACTCACGGCCGTCACCTGCGTCGTGTCTGAAACAGCAAATGTCGTCCGTGCGGTCCACGCGGTACCGGTGGAGGTGGTGATCGATCAGGTTTCCCTTTTGCTGGAGAGTTTCCCGGTCGCCGCGGTTAAAACCGGGATGCTTTTCTCGGCGAAACATGTCGAGGCGGTGGCGGAAATTCTCCGCAGATATCCGGAAATCCCGCTGGTGGTGGATCCCGTGATGGTGGCATCCACCGGGGCAAGTCTTTTGGAGGACGACGCGGTGGCGGCCTATCGCGAACTGCTTTTGCCGATCGCGCGGGTCATCACGCCAAATTTGCCGGAAGCCGAAGTCCTGCTTGGCGGAAGAATTTCAAGCGAAGGAGAGATGGAGACCGCGGCGCTGGAACTCGCAGGAATCTACGGCACCGCCGTCCTTCTCAAGGGTGGTCATCTTGACGGTCAGGATTGCGTGGATCTGCTCGCGAACGCAGGGGAAATTTACCGCTTCAGCACCCGGCGGATCGCGGTGGCGGGATCGCACGGAACCGGCTGCACCCTCTCGGCGGCGATCGCCGCGCAGCTTGCAAGAAACATTCCTCTCCAGAAGGCGGTGGAAATTTCAAAGGCTTACCTCGGCCAGACCTTGGAAGACTCCTACGAATTTCGCTCCACCTCGGGTGAAACCGTCCACGCATTGAACCAAGGCACCACCTTGCGGAAAAACGGGACGTGACACCGGTTTCGAAATCCGTAAGTTCCCCGAAACATCTCCGCGCATCCCCTCCCTATGGAAAGCCCGCTCAACGCCCTCGGTTACAAGATCCTCAATGCCTCGCTGAACCCGGAATCCACGGACTCCGGTTCGCCCATGAAGTATTCCCGCAGGGGCTTCATGCTGGTGGCAGCCTCCTTGTCCAGTTGCGCGGCCGCGAAGCCCATGCCTCCGGTGAAGCCATCCGCGCAAGCGGTGAAAACCCCCTCTAACACCGCCTATCGCACTCCTCCGATCCAAGGTCCGGTGCCGAGAAATCCCGACATGTCGCTGCCGTCGAATTTCTCCAACAGCGCGGGCATCTCCTTCTCCCGCGTGATGGTCTCCGGACAATACATCGCGATGACCTTCGACGACGGTCCGCATCCGCAGAACACGACGAGGTTGCTAGACATGCTGCGGGCGCGCAACATCAAGGCGACCTTCTACGTCATCGGCCGCAGCGTGGATCTCTATCCGCAGGTCGTCCGCCGCACCGTCGCGGAAGGCCATGAAATCGGCAACCATTCCAACACGCACCGTCTGCTCAGCAAGCTGGGCGATGCGGAAATCATTTCCGATCTCGGTCGCTGCCGCGATGCCGTGGCACGCGCTGCCGGTGTCCAGCCACGGACCATGCGTCCTCCCTACGGCGGCCTTCTCCAGCGCCAGCGCGAGTTGGTGCATTCGGAATTCGGCTATCCGACCATCCTCTGGTCGGTCGATCCTCTCGACTGGAAGCGCCCGGGTGCGGGAGTGATCACCTCGCGGATCCTGGCCGGCACCTCGGCAGGCGGCATCGTGCTAGCCCACGACCTCCACTCGCAGACGGTGGACGCCATGCCCGCGACTCTCGACGGCCTGCTTTCGCGCGGATACAAGTTTGTGACCGTGTCGCAAATGATCGCCTTGAAGACCGAGGCGGCAGCGGCACAGGCTTCCGCAGCCACCACCAACTCCTGAGGCTCCACTCGACCTAACAAACCGTGAGCTACACCATGTTCGGCGAGCGCTATTTCGCGACGCGTGAACGGCTTTCGGAAGTCATGCGCGGCGTCGCGGATCTGGCGACGGTAACCTCCACCGATCTCACCGACCGCCTCCCGCTGGAGGAAATCGACAAGGGCCTCGGCGCGCCTTTCCTCTTCGTCGTCTGCGGCGAGGTGAACGCGGGAAAATCCTCCCTCATCAACGGCCTCTTCGGCCGCGACCTCTGCCGGGTCAACATCCTGCCGGAAACCGACCGCGTGCTTTGGTACCAATACGGCGCGCAATCCGCGCGACGTCGAGATCACGCCGATGCTGGAGGAGCGCCACCGTCCCATCGGGTTTCTGCGGGATTTCAACCTGATCGACACGCCGGGAACCAATTCCATCGTCCAGGGCCACCAGGAAATCACCGCCCGTTTCCTGCCGAGCGCGGACCTCATCCTCTTCGTTTTTCCAGTGACCAATCCATGGGGCGCGGCCACCTGGAATTTCATTTCGGAACTCACGCCGGAATGCCTCCAGCGCGTCGTCTTCATCATCCAGCAGGCGGACCAGCGCGAGGCCATCGACCTCAGCGTGATCCAGGGCCACATGAAGGATTTGTCGAACAAGCGCATCGGCATTCTCGCCTCCGGTCTTCGCGGTATCCGGCAAGCTGGCCTATCAGGCGAAGCGCGCGACCCCCTTCGCGCCGAAGGTTCTCGAAGCCAGCGGATTTCCCGAGCTGGAGCGTTTCATTTCGAAAAAAGTCTGTGAATCGCCCGAGCGCAAACAAGCTCTCGAAGGCTGGAGGTCACAAGCGGCCTCCGCGCTCCGCACGGTGGAGGACCAGATCGAGAAACAAACCCACACGCTCAACACCCAGGGACGTTTCCTCGATACCATCGAGCGCGAGATCGACGGCATCCGCGAGCGATTCGTCCAGCGCCTGACGCGTCACCTCAGCGATGTCGCCGAGGTCTTCGAATCGGAAGCGGTCTGGGCTGCGAAAAAACTCCGCACCCGGTTAGGCGTGGTGCCCTCGATCTTCCGCCTTTTCACCGGCGATCGCACCGGTCCCGCCATGGAATCCGTTTTCATCGAGCGCCTTCAGGCCGCCGTCGAAGCGGTTGCCGAAAAGGACGGCGTCGAGGTGGTGGAAGTCTGCCGCAGCCACTGGCAGGAACTCTGCGTCCGGGTGAAGGAATCCATGGGAGTGGACCTCGGTGAATCCGCCTCCCTCGACACCACCCTCGCGACCGCGAAGACCCGCTTCGTGCAGCGGCTCGGTCGTGCCGCCCGGCAGGGAATCGGCAACCTCAAGGTGCGCAACCAGCTCGACAAGGACCTGCGCCGGAGGAACATCGCGCTGAAGTCATTCACCTTCATGACACTGCTCCTGACCAGCGCCGGAGCCACCTGCGGAGCACTGGGAGTGCCATGGGCACCGGCGATCCTTTGCTCGCTCGCGGCCCTGTTCATGCTGGGAGGAACCCTAACGGCAATCGTCACCGGCAAGTCGATCACGGAGGATTTCAAGAAACGGCTGCTCGACACCTGCGGCGGATTCGCCAGCACGCTGCGCTCCGACTACGAGGAGGCGCTGCTCGTCGTGTTCCAGGACTACGCGTCGTCGCTAACAGCCGTCAGGACCCATCTTGCCCGGGAAAAGCAGGCCATCGAGCCACGATTGAAACGCTGGCAGGAACTTTTCCTCACCCTGAAGGCCATCGAACAGGACCTGTGATCGCCAACCGGCGTCAGGACACGAAAAACCGCGGACCGGAAAATCCAGCCCGCGGTCATTGAAGTTAGAGAATCTCTATCAATCCGCTAGCGGTCACTCGGCAGCGGGTGGAGGAGTCGGGGCATCCGGGCCGCCGGGCTTCCGGCCACCAGGGCCGCCTGGGCCGCGACGTCCGTCCGGACCGCCTGGACCACGGGGGCCACCGACCATTGGAAGATCCTCGCCCGCATCGCGAGCAGCCTTGATTTCCTCAGGATCGAGCATGCCGTTCTTGTTGGCATCGTACTTCTCGATCAGCTCCTTGCGCTTGGCTTCCATATCCTCACGCATCTTCTTGCGCTCGTCCTCGGACAATTTGCCATCGCCGTCGGCATCGTATTTCTTGAGCATTTCCGCCTCACGCTTGTCGCGAGCGGCCTTCATCTCCTCCTGCATGGCCTTCATCTCCTCTGGGGAGAGCTTGCCGTCTCCGTCCTTGTCGAACTTCTTGATCAACTCGGGTGGCATCTGGCGCATGGGACGTTGCGGGCGTTCTGGCTTGTTGCCCTCCTGGGCGGCCGCGAAGGTGCAGGTGCCGATGAGCACACCCAACGTGATCAGTTGTTTGGTTTTCATTTTGATGGTTGTTTGGATTTGAGAGGCCGGTTTCAGGGTCTCGTCTGGCCATCAAACCGCAGCATTTAAAAAAGGTTGCGCGGCCTTCGATGGAATGAGTTGCCACGCCCGCCGGACCCGTCTTGGATGCTCCGGGTAATGGCTGACAGCCCGACGCCTCCCACTCCATCCAAGGCTCTCGTTTTCGCCCGGCGAAGCGCCAGCACGATTTTCCTTTGGGGGCTTGTGACCGCCATTTTCCTCAGCGGCTGGTCGTGGGCGATGCTCGCGCTGATCGGGGTCCTGGCCATGGTCGCCACGCTCGAGTATCTTCAAAATGCTCACCGCCGCGAAGGTCCCCTGCTTCCCGCGTTTCGGAATCCTGCTGGCCGCGGGCTACAGCCTCGGCCTTTACGCCTTTTTCATGAAGGGAGGCACCACCGTTCCGGCAGGCATCGACTCGCTGGCGTTCTTCATCGCGATCACCGGGCCCTTCGCGTTGCAACTGCGGCACCCGATCCGTGGCAACGAGCCTCTGCTCGCGGTCGCCGCCAATCTGCTAGGGTTCGCTTACATCGCGTTCCTCTTCAATTTCGCGGCGCGTGTCACCTTCCTCGCCCCGGATGCCAACGCGGTGCCGGGCCTGGTCGGAAAATCGGGCGCGTTGCTTCTGCTCTGGCTTCTTGCGGTCACCAAGTTCACCGACATGGGAGCCTACATCACCGGCTCGATGATCGGCCGGCACAAGATGATCCCCCATGTCAGCCCTGGAAAAACCTGGGAGGGATTCGGCGGCGCGCTGGTGTTTGCCCAACTCGCGGGCTGCGGGCTCTACGCCCTGTTCCCGAAGGACCTCCACTTTTTTGTTAGCTGGAGCCACGTGATTTTCCTCAGCTTCCTCCTCGCCGTGCTGGCCGTCATCGGTGATCTGGCGGAAAGCATCGTCAAGCGCTCGATCAACGCCAAGGACTCCGGCAGGATGCTGCCGGGCATCGGTGGCTCGCTCGACCTCATCGACAGCATCTGCTTCACCGCCCCGGCGCTGTATTTCTATCTGAACTGGGTCCTTCTCCCCACGCCATGACCGAGCCAGTCCGCAAGCGCCGCGTTGTCCTGTTAGGATCCACCGGTTCCATCGGTTGCTCCACGCTCAAGGTCGCGAGGGAATTGCCTGATGAAATCGAGATCATCGCCCTGGCCGCCTGCGGAAACGTCGAAAAACTCGCCGAACAGGCCCGCGAGACCGGAGTCCGTCATGTGGCGATTTTCGACGCCGACAAGGAAGCCGGGCTCCGCTCGCTGCTCCCGGATGATGTTAGAATCCACGTCGGCCCGGACGGCCTTCTCGAACTCGCCACCCTCGCCGAGGCGGACATCGTTCTCATCGCCATCGTCGGCACCGCCGGGCTTCATCCGGCGCTGGCCGCCATCGAGGCGGGAAAGGATCTGGCCATCGCGTCCAAGGAAATCCTCGTGATGGCTGGCGAGATCATCACCACCGCAGCTGCCCGTCGCGGGGTGAAACTCCTGCCCGTCGATAGCGAGCACAACGCGATTTTCCAATGCCTCGATGGCCACCGTGGCGGTGAGGCGGAGGTCAGCCGGCTCATTCTAACCGCATCCGGCGGCCCGTTCCGCAGCCTCCCGTCCGACCAGATCGCCAAGGTCACCCTGGAGCAGGCGCTCAAGCATCCGACCTGGGAAATGGGGCCGAAGATCACCATCGATTCCGCCACGCTTTTCAACAAGGGGCTTGAGATGATCGAGGCTCGCTGGCTCTTCGGCATCGGCATGGATCGCATCGACGTGGTCGTCCATCCCGCAGAGCATCGTCCACTCGATGGTCGAGTTCACCGACGGCTCGGTGCTCGCGCAGCTCAGCCGCACCGACATGTGTTTTCCCATCCAATACGCCCTCACCTGGCCACGGCGCGTGCGGGGCGGACTGAAGCCGCTGGATTTCCCCGCGCTTGCGAAACTGGAGTTCGAGGCACCCCGTTGCGCGGATTTTCCGGCGCTCGATCTCGCACGTCGCGCAGGACTTGAAGGCGGCACCCTGCCCGCGGTTTTCAATGCCGCGAACGAGGTCGCGGTCGATGCGTTCCGGGCAGGAAAGCATCCCGTTTCCCGGGATCTGGGAATGTGTCGCATCCGTCATGGACGCCCACGAGGTCAAACCCTCCGGCACTCTTGAGGCTGTGGTGGCTGCCGACCGGTGGGCACGCGAGACTGCCGCAAGCCGGGTCAAATGAGCACGCATTTCGGGTTTCCCATCCGGGGTTCGGCCATTACCCTTGCCCTCATGAAACGCCTGAGCCGCCTCATCGCCCTGGTTCCCCTGCTGCTGTTTACCCACGTCACCGCCGCGCCGGCGGATGCCACGCGGATCCAGAAAACCTATCAACTCGCGATGGAGAAATGGTCGGCGGAGATGTCCGTCGCCACCACCCCCGATGCCCGCGAGAAAGCCCTCGCCAACCGTCCCGACGCCACTCGTTACGCCAAGGAAATGTGGAGCGCCATCTCTTCATCCCTCGATCAGGAATGGACGCTCGAACCCGCCACATGGTTTTTGAAAACCACCCCCGGCCTTGTCGCCAACGACGAGAACGGCACTCCCCAGCCGGTTTTCCGCAAGAATTGTGAGGACATCCGCAAGGCTCTCGAAACCCATCACCTGAAGAGTCCCAAGCTCACTCCGGTTTGCGCCGCATTGGCCGCAAGTCCCGATCCCCGATCGCTCGCCCTGTTGGAGAAAATCGAGAATACCAACCCGGACAAGAAGGTCCAGGGTGTGGCCGCGCTGGGAGCCGCGATGCAGCTCAAGGCCCTCGGCGACAACCCCGAGATCATGACCAAGAGACTTAACTATCTGCGCGAGGCCATCATCAAGAGCGCGGATGTCGAAATCGAGGGCACCACCGTCGCCAAGCTTGCCGAGGACGAACTCTACATCATCCGTTTCCTCACCAAGGGCCGCATCGCTCCGAACCTCGTGGGCTTGGACTGCGCGGGCAAGGCGCTCTCTCTATCAGCAAACGCCGGCAAGGTCATCGTCCTGATATTCTGGAACAGCAACGTGTCCGATGCCAAGAGGATCGTGGAAATCACGACCGCCATGGAAAACAAGTTCAAGGGCAAGCCCTTCGCCGTCATGGGGGTGAACAACGACACCAACGAGAAACTGCGCGTGCTTCAATCCGACGGCACGGTGCCATGGACCAATTTCTCGGACCCGGAAAACAAGCTCGCCAGGGAATACCGCGTCGGCACCTGGCCGCTGGTCTATGTCCTCGATGGCGAGCGCAAGATCCGCTACGCAGGTGCTCCCGGATCCTTCGTGGAGCTCACCGTGGAAGCCTTGCTTGATCAGGCGAAAACAGCGCCACCTGCCGGAGGAAACTGAGCCTTCCAACATGCGCGTCCTCTCCATTGATCCCGCCGTTAGAAACACCGGCTACGCCGTGCTCGAGGGGGATCCGCGCAGACCCGTCGTCCTTGTCTTCGACGTCATCTCCATCCCGAAATCCATTCCCCAGTCGGCCGCCTTGTCCGCGGTCCGCACCCACCTCGCCAACGTCATCCTGAAGTATCAACCCGACGAGGTCGCCGTCGAGGGGATCATCTACGTCCAGTCCCACCAGACCGCCATCTCCATGGGGGCCGCGCGCGCGGCCGCCCTTATCGCCGCCGCCGACCACGGGCTCCGGGTTTACGAATACTCGCCCAAGAAGGTGAAGATGGCCGTCGTCGGCAAGGGCACGGCGGACAAGTCACAGGTCGCCTTCATGGTCCGCGCCTTGTTAGGCCTTGCGGAAACCCCGCCACCGGATGCCGCGGATGCGCTGGCCATCGGCATGGCCCACCTCCAGGCTTCCGATCCGCTGAAAGCCAAGCTCCTCGACCGACGCCTCGTTTAGAATGTTAGAAATCCTGCATCTGCCCGAACCCATCGGCTACGAGGACGGCCTCCGCCTCCAGGAGCGGCACGTCCAGTCCATCCTCTCCGGCGAGGGCGTGGAGACCATCCTGCTGCTAGAGCACCAGCCGGTTTACACCATCGGTCGCCTGCGGGACCAGTCCTCCCTGCGCGATCCTTCCTCGCTTCCCTTCCCGGTTCATGAGATCAACCGCGGCGGCCAGGCCACCTATCATGGGCCGGGACAGCTTGTCGGCTATCCCATCCTCGACCTGACACCACGCGGCAGGGACCTCCACGAACATCTCCGGAAAATCGAGGACGCCCTCATCCGGGCGTGCCACCACTTCGGTGTGAAGGCCGGCCGCAGTGAAGGCCGGACCGGCGTGTGGGTGGCCAACCGCAAGCTCGCCTCCATCGGAGTCGGGGTCAGGAAATGGGTCACGATGCACGGCTTCGCAATCAACATCACCCGCGAAAGCTTGCCTCCGTTCTTCGCCATCACTCCCTGCGGACTCGAGGGCGTGTCGATGAGCTGCCTTGAGGACGAGGCCGGCCGACCGATCTCCGTCGTCGAGGCATCCGGGGTGATCGCACGGGAGTTGGTTGACATCTTCAACCCATGAAAATGGCGACTTCACGATGGGTGAGATCGGGAATCCCCGTCTCCCGTGGGCGACAGTCAGGGTTTCCGGACTAAAAATCATTCATTTTCCTCATTGGAAAACAGCGACTTGAAGGAATACGTGGACTTTATCCTTGAACGATGACGCCAAATGTCGCGTGTAGGGTTTTCCACTACCTGCCTTTGACGGTTCACACCACATCCGGTGAGCCATCAATCCCCCCCCGAGGCAACAACGAACATGAGCACCAAGAAGAACGGAATCCTCGTGACCGGCACCCACCGGTCGGGAACCACCTGGATGGGACGCATCCTCAGCCTCCCGGACGAGGTGGTCTATATTCACGAGCCCTTCAATCTGGAAACCTCGACGGAAAGCATCCCTTTCAAGTTCAAGCACTGGTTCCCACACACCAAGGATATTCCGGATCGCGACCGTCTCTATCAGGCGATGGAGACCGCCATGAATTTCAACTTTGTTCCCACTTTGCCGGACGACGTCTCAATGATCCGCAAGATCAAGGCTCACGGAAAAAGACGGTTGAAAAACCTCAGTCACAAGCTTCACGGGCGTCGCCCGCTGTTTAAGGACCCCATTGCGCTGCTCTCGGCCGATGACATCGCGACCCGCCTGAATCTCGACGTCGTCTGCATGATCCGGCATCCGCTCGCCTTCTGCGGCAGCGTCAAGAAATGGAACTGGAAATTCCCCTTCGCGGATTTCCAGAACCAGCCCAAGCTGATGGAGACGCACTTCCGCGACCACAAGGAGATCATCGCGAAATACACCGCCATGGAGCAACCCATCGTCCATCAGGCGACCTTGCTTTGGAACCTTTTCCACAAGGTCATCCGCAACTATCAGGAAAAGCATCCCGACTGGAAATTCCGGCGTCACATGGACGTGGTGGCCGACCCGGTATCGAGATTCAACGAGCTCTATCAGGAGCTTGGCCTCAATTTCACCGATGAGGTGGCCAAGGAACTCCAGACCTCCGTCTCGGCGAAGTCCGGTGAAACCGCGAAGTCCGGTTATTCCGCCCGGAACGCGTCCACCATCACCCAGACATGGAAAAAGCGTCTCACTGACGAAGAGGCGGCCCACATCCTGAAGGAGACCGAGGAACTCCGCCTGCATTTCTATCCGGAGGAACGGATGGGGAACGCTTCTGAGAAGTCCGCTTGATGGGATTAATGCCCGGCGGGTTCGATCCCTCCGAACTTTCCCCTTTCCCGGTTGCTTGAAAACGTTACAGCTAGAGGATGAGAAAAATCCTCATCTCCCTCCTGCTCACCTGCGCGATCCTCCATGCCGACGACGATACCTTTCGTGAACGCTTTGCCGATCCCGCAACCCGCACCGCTGCTCTCAGCGAGTTGATTCCCGGAAGTCGCGAGGCGTATTTCCACACCGCGCTCGACCACCAGCTTGCCGGACGCGAGGAGGACTTCCGGAAAGCAATGGCGGAATGGAAGGCCGCCACCGAGAGGAAACAGAATCCGGTTTCCGGCTCGGGGCTGATCGTTCTGGAGAACCGCCAACTTCTGATGGACTATCAGAAAGATCCGGTGCGCTCGCTCGGGGAGTTGATCCGCAAGCTCGACCTGAAGTTCGACGATGAAAGACCGGATGCCGCCGCGGCAGCCAAGAGCCTTCCGACCCGGATCGATCCGGAGCTGATTTCCGAAGCAGCGTTCGAGAAGGTCGCCGTGGAGAAATATCCGAACTGGCGCTTCTCCACCTACAAAGGGGAGCGCCTGTTGCGCGAACTGGATCAGGTTGAGGAATTCGACGAAGCCAAGATCCGCTGGTTCCTGAACCACCTGGAACGTGCCGATCTGCCCGGCGTCGTGCCCTTGATCGACCGCGCCATGAACCTGGAGCGTCCCGTGAATTTCGGGGATCTAACTTTCCGCGAGAAGCTAACATCTTCTCAACTCGATTCGTTGCTGGAACTGCATCCGGACCTTCGTTCCAACCTTGGATTCGACCTCCAGTATCTTGCGAAGCTCCGCCCCGGCACCGAGACCGACTTCGAGCGCGACCCGCGAGCCCATGCGGACCATCTCGTCCGATGCCTCGAATTCACAGATACCTTGCCTCCCGCGCTCAACTCGCTGAAGGCCCACGTCCTTTTCCACCATCTCCGGCTCCAGCAAGACCTTGGTAAACTCCCGAAAGACGATTTTCTGAAATTCCTCGCCCTGCCTCGCAGGAGCCATCCGCTCCTGATCATTCCAGACGAGCCAAAACTAACACGCATCGAACTGGACTCGGACTACACCGCGGCGACGGATTGTCCACCCGTTGGCGATGATTCCGCACTGATCGAATCCTATCTGAATCATTTCCTCGGCGGAAATGATTCGGCCGCCGATTTCGCTCCTTTCATCCAGGAGGAAAAGCTCAGGCGGCTCCACGCCAAGGCGCGCTTGTTAGCCGGTGCCGATCCGGCCCGCTGGGGGCAGGTGATGGATCCGGCGGATTACAAGGCGCTGCTGGAGGAGGCCCGCATCGGATTCGCACCGGGTGCGCCGCAGTTGCTGGATGCTGACGCGACGGTTTCCCTGAAGCTCGACCTCAAGAACACGCCGGATCTGCTGGTCCGCATTTACGAACTCGATTTGCCGTCCCAACTCACGAAAGGCGGCACCGAGCCGGACGTTTCCATCGACCTCGACGGACTTGTCCCCCATCACGAACGGCATCTCACCTTTACCCGGAAACCGATGGTACTCCATCGTGAGGACATCAAGCTTTCCGAGCTAACAGGAGCGGGTGCGTGGCTGGTGGATTTCGTCGGCGGGCAGGTATCGGCGCGGGCATTGATCCGGAAAGGTCAACTGATTCCCTACGTCGAGCAAAAGGCGAATGGCCAAACCGTGCGGGTGTTTGACGAGAATGGAAATTCCGTGAAAAACGCCACCGTGAAACTGGGTCGCGAAAAACTCGCAGCCGATGCCGAGGGCGTCATTTTCGTGCCTAACGCTCCCAACGATCCCCTCACCAGCGGCACGGTCCAGGCAGGGAAACTGGCCGTTTCACTCCAGCTCGGATCGCGTTCTGAAGAAGTCAGTCTGGCCGTCCGTTTCCATTTGGAACGCGAGCAACTTCTCGCTGACAACGAGGCAAAGCTCCACCTTCGCGTCCGCCTGACCAATCACGGGATCGAACTTCCGCTTGAGCGGATCAAGGATCCCACGCTGGTGCTCAAGGCCGAGCTGCTAGGCGGAGTGACGACCGAACGTGTCGTCGCGGAGGACCTGAAGCTGGCACCGGTGATGGAGGTCCCTTTCCAGGTCCCATCGGATCTCCTGAAACTCACACTCACGCTGCGCGGCACCGTCACACCTCTAACCGGTGGCGATCCGGTGAAGCTGACTCAGGAATCGGAGTATGAAATCAACGACGATCTGAAGAACGCACGCGTGGGCACCGCGTTTTTCTCGCCGACCTCCGAAGGCCACCGGCTTGAGATCCGGGGACGGAACGGGGAAGCCTTGCCATCGCGCTCGGTCACCCTTCAGTTCACGAGGAATGACTATGATGGTCCGGTATTGTTGCAGGTCCGCACGGATGACATGGGCCGGGTGGAACTCGGAAAACTCGATGACATCGATTATGTGAGCGCCAGCGGAAGCGACATTGGGGATTCAGGTTATGAACCCAAGCCACAAAGCCGCAACTATCCGGAAATACTCAGTCTCAAGGCAGGGAGTGAAATCCGGCTTACTCTCGATCCGACTGCGGAAAAACCGGGACATTTGCAGGTGTCACTTCTTGAATTCCAGGCGGAGAATCCCATCCGCGACCATTTCGACAAAATCGTGTTCGATGGTGGCGACCTCGTCATCCGAGGACTGCCGCCAGGTGAGTTCAAACTGAGGATCGGCAAACAAAGCACGGGCATCATGATTTCTTCAGGAAAGGAAAGTGGTGGGCTGCTGGTTTCCAAGAACCGCATTGCCCCTGTCCGTGCGCCGGTATCTCCGGCCATTGCCACGGCACGGGTCGAGGGCGACCAACTCCGGATCCAACTCCGCAGCTTCGGCCCCGACACGAGGATCTCCCTGGTCGGAAACCGCTTCCAACACAACCGGGAATCCGGTGAGGGAATCTATCCATTTGCACCCGTTTTCCCGGAAACGCGCAGCCCGGGATTCACCGGCTGCGGATTTCTAACCGAAAGAATGCTCGGTGATGAAATGCGCTACATCCTCGACCGGCGGGCGGCAAAGACCTTTCCAGGCTCCATGCTTCCCCGCCCCGGACTTCTCTTGAACCGCTGGACCAACGAGGACCTGGATCAGGGCGACCTTCTGCCCGGCCTTGGAAACGAAGGGAGAAATCGCGCGATGGCAAAGAAGGGCGGCTCAGGTTTGGGCTATGAAGCAACTGGAAAGCCTTTCGGGAGCTATCCGGGACAAAAATCGACCGTCTGTGATTTCCTCGCCATGCCTGCCGTGGTCCGCTTCGACCTGAAGCCAAACGCCGACGGATCACTCACGCTGCCGATGGCGGATTTCACGGGTAGCCAGTATATCAAGATCATTGCCACGGATCTGTTTGCGGATGATACGAAAGTTGTTCCGCTCCCCGCAAGCGACACGCCACTGCGCGACCGCAGGATCGCCCGGCCTTTGGAACCCGGCACGCATTTCCTCGCCACCCGCAGCGCGGCGGTCCTGAAGAAGGATGCGGTGGCGTCGATCGAGAATCTGTTGGACGCCGATTGGCGGGCATTCACCACCCTGTCGGAAGCGCAGCAGTTCCTCTACGGCATGACCGGCGAGGAGAAGATGCGCGATTTCGCGTTTCTACCGGACTGGCCGGATTTCACCGAGGAGAAGAAGCTCGAATTGCTAACAACCCATGCTTGTCACGAGTTCCATCTCTTCCTTGCCCGCAAGGATACCGCATTTTTCGAAAAGCATGTGAAGCCGATGCTCGCCCGGAAACCGGAGCCCACCTTCATCGACGATCTTCTGCTAGACCGGGATCTAACGCCCTATCTCCGTCCCTACGCCTGGCAGCGCCTGAATGCGGCGGAAAAAGCCCTTCTGTCACAAGCCCTGCCCCAGGCGCGTGAACGGATTTCCCGCGAGCTTTCGCTGCGCTGGGAACTCGAGGCCCCCGCACCGGATGCGGAGACGATGCTCTTCACCCAAACGCTGCGGGGAAGTGATCTGGCGTTGATCGACAGCCTAGGTGTGGCGAAGCGTGAGATTCGGGAGGATATGGAAATGTCATTTGGTTCCGGCAAAGTTCGGAGGGCGCAGGATATCTGTCAGAGAAGCTTCGCCGTATCGTAATTCCTCGCATCGACTTCGAGGACACTACTGTTGCAGAAGCCATCGACTTCCTGCGCCTCCGCGCTGCGGAGTTAGATACCATGGAGCTCGATTCTTCAAAGAAGGGAATCAACTTTGTTGTTCGAACACCTAGATCCGGTAAAGGAGGTGATCCCGGTTCGCTAAGAATTAGGGAGCTACGCTTAAAGAACGTCCCACTCGATGTGCGCATTGAAATATATCACTGATGGAACGAAGCTTCGATACAAGGTCGATGATTTCGCGGTCACTCTCGTTCCGCAGACGGATAGCTGGAGAGGACATTTCCACCCGGACTTACAATGTTCCACCAGATTTCGCATCGATGCTTGGTGATTCAGACTCCGGCGCATCTGCGGGCGCAGATCCGTTCGCTGAGCCAGCCGCAGGTCCAGGCAAGAGACTTTCCGCACGTCCTCCAATTGCAGAACTTCTGAAACGAGCCGGAATCAATTTACCGGAAGGTTCCTCGGCGACTCTTTCCGCGAATGGAAGACTCATCGTCACCGGGACTCCCAGCGAACTCGACAAGGTTGAGCAACTCACGCAGACACTTGCCTGTTCCAAGCCGACTCCCGGAAAGATGGAGTCCGCCAGTGGCTTCGATACAGGCGGAAGTTACAAGGAAGAATGGGCTGATGGTTCTGCAATCCCTTCAGATCCGTTTGCCGCACCCGCTTCGGGAGGCGGCAACAGACTCGACGCAATTCCTCCGATCTCCACCTTCCCCGACCATACGCGGCTTTGGCGGGAGGCAAACTATTACAAGAACACCGAACCCACCGGCGAATCTCTGATTCCGCTCAACCGCTTCTGGCTGGACCTTGCGGCATGGGATGGCAAGGGGCCGTTTCTATCACCTCATTTCAATGCCTGCCACACGACGGCGAACGAGGCCTTGATGTGTCTCGCGATGCTTGACCTGCCATTCAAGGCGGAACGGCCGGAGGTGAAGGTGGATGGCAGCACGCTGCGGGTGAAGGCGCGCGAGCCGATGCTGCTGTTTTACAAGGACACCCGCCGGACGGAGAAGGTTGCGGCGGAGTCGCCGGTTCTTGTTAGGCAGACATTTGCCCCGCTGGCGGAGCCGTTCCGGACGGTGAACGGCAGACAGGTGGAGAATCCGGTGATCGGGGATTTCCGGCCGGGAGTCGCTTACACCGAATCGCTGGTGGTGACGAATCCGACCGGCATCGGCCGCCGCATCGACGTGCTCGCGCAGATCCCTGCCGGTGCGATTCCACTTGAGGGGAAATTGGCCACCCTGTCCTCCTCCCACGAGCTCAATCCCTATGGAGTGGTGATGCTGGAGCTGGCCTTCTACTTCCCGGGTGCCGGGGATTTCCAGGTCTATCCGATGCAGGTGAGCGAGGATGGCAGCATCCTGGCGGACACGAAATCCCGCACGTTGCGCGTTTCTAACGATCCGGCTCCGGTCGATGCGGCATCGTGGGGCGTGCTGGCGAACGAGGGCAGTAGCGATGAGGTGCTGGAGCGGTTGCGGACGGAAAATCTGAAGACGCTGGATCTATCGGCGATCCGCTGGCGCTTGAAGGACGCGGCGTTTTTCCTGGAAGTGACACGCATCCTCCGCGAGCGCCTGTTTTTCTCTCCGGCGGTCGCGGCATATGGATTCAACCACAACGACGTCGCGACGATCCGCGAGTATCTGGAGAACTCGGAGGCGGTTAGACAACTCGGAGATTGGCTCGACAGCCCATTGCTCGATGTGAGGCCGCGCGTGCACCATGATTGGGAGACGCTGGAATTCGATCCGCTGGTCAACGCGCGGGCGCATCGTTTCGCGGACAAGTCGAGGTTCACCCACGAGGCGGCCCACCAACACTATCAGGCATTTCTCGATCAGCTTGGTTGGAAGCCGGAGCTGGATGCGAAGGACGAGCTGACGCTCACGGCTTTTCTTTTCCTGCAGGACAGGATCGAGGAGGGACTTGCGAGATTTGACAAGATCGATCCGGCGAAATTGCCGAGCCGCCTGAACTACGACTATCTGCGGACGGTGGTGCTGTTCCATCGGGAGCAGCCGGAGGAGGCCAAGGTACTCGCTACTCAAATCCTGCCATCGCTGCCAGCGGGTCTTTGGAGCGATCGTTTTCAAGCGGTGGTGGATCAGGCGGTGGAAGTCGCAACTCTCGACCAACCGGTTGAAGATGCCAAGCCGGAGGAGCAGATCCCCGCTCCGATGATCGATCTCGCGCTCGCGACGGACGGCAAGCTGGTGATCAAGCACCGGTCGATCGACAAGGCGAACCTGCGGCTCTTCAGCGTGGATCTTGAGGTGCTTTTCTCGAAGGATCCGTTCCTGCTGGGGAATGCCGGCCAAGGCGGCGACCCGGCGATCCTTCCGAACGTGGACCTTGAGATCCCGCTCGCTGGGAACGTTTCAGAAACCACGGTCGATTTGCCGGAAGGCATGCGGAAGGGCAATGTCCTTGTTTCGGCCGAGGCAGGAACGAAGAGCATGCTGAAGGTTCTCGATTCACGTGCGCTGGAGATCCGTCACATGCCTGATTCCCGCACGGTCCAGGTGCTGGACACAGCGACCTCCAAGCCCTTGCCGAAGACCTACGTCAAGGTTTACGCGGAGATGAACGACGGCGAAATGGTCTTCCACAAGGACGGCTACACCGACCTGCGCGGGAAGTTCGACTACCTGAGCAGCACCGCCACCGATCCTTCGAGGATCAAACGCGTCGCGATCCTGGTGAGCCACCCGGATAAGGGAGCAAGGACGGTGATCCATGACCGGTGAATCGGTCCGGAGGAGAGTGGGAAGCGTCCAGACAACTTCCAGCTCTCCTTCCAATGCCATCTGGACAATCTAAGCTCGATGTCCTATTTTCCGCGCATGGGAAAGTCCAAGACACTGGCGGAGACAGCGAAGGAACTGAGGGCGATTCGCTCGAATCAGCCATCCGCCACCTCGCACGAGATGCGCGGACAACTGGAGATGAACCGTTCAAATTACGCCGCTCGGCAGCCATCGCCCAACGCAAGTCTCTCGTCGAATGGGCGGAAAGCCGCGGTCTAACGCTTTCGCCGTCGCTCTGGAGAAATCGGACGGTCATCGGAGGTTCCGAGCACGATATTTGGGAAGAACCCGGCGAGGTTTGGAAAGTGACCCGACCGGACAAGTTCGGATGGACCGTTCTTCCAAGGGCGAATGGATTTCCCGAGATGAGTGACGCGACTCCCCTTGAGTATCTTGAGCGGTGGTCCAATTCGATTCGGTTCCTTGGGGATTTCGTAAAACTCCGGGGAGTGGCCAAAACCCGGCAAGGAGTTCAGGTGGTCATTTCCCAACGGTTCATCAAGGGGCCATATCCTTCCCAAGCCCAGATCGCGCGGGATCTCAAAAGCCGCGGATTCACCCGAGTCCCGGAATTCTCCATTGGAGCGGAAAGGGATTCATCCTTTTACCACCAGAGGGAAAAAATCGCGATTTTCGACGCAG
Organism: uncultured Verrucomicrobiae bacterium; assembly: GCA_963810445.1. Lineage (GTDB taxonomy): Bacteria > Verrucomicrobiota > Verrucomicrobiia > Verrucomicrobiales > Akkermansiaceae > Luteolibacter. The sequence goes on from CAWENZ010000031.1 coordinate 19,022, forward strand.
CAGTGGACAATTTCATCCTCAGCCAAGGAGTCCCCGTGCCGGTCGATGTCATTCCAATGCGGGTGGGTGAAATGCTTCACGCCCAATTGATGACCTTGATCGAAGGTGGGTAAATTCGTCAGTTCGGGGCGAATCAAGCCCACCACCATTACGGCTTGATACTTTCGGGGTAAAACGGAAACCTGCGCCTCCATGTCCGCTGCCGTTCAACACACTCTCGCCGGTCCCGCCACCCTCGAAGGCACTTCGCTCCACACGGGAGAAAAGGTCACGCTGATCCTGAAACCGGCTCCGGAGGACCATGGATTCAAGTTCCGGCGCATCGATTTGCCGGACCAGCCATTCATCAATGCCGATGTGGACAAGGTCCAGACGGTCGAGCGAGCCACCACTTTGGCCGAGGGATCGGTCAAGGTCCACACCGTCGAGCACGTGCTTTCCGCGCTCGTGGGCATGGGAGTGGACAATTGCCTGATCGAAATGGACGCCAACGAGCCACCAATCGGCGACGGGTCCTCGCGCCCGTTCGTGGAAATGATCAAGAAGGTGGGAACGCTTGCCCAGAAGAGCCCGCGGAAGGTTTGGGAAATCCGCGAGCCGATCCATGTGGAATCGGGCGATGGCACGATCATCTCGATTTTTCCCAGCAAGACGTTCCGGGTTTCGGTCACGAATGTCGGTCCCGAAGGCCGCTTCACCCAGTATTTCTCCAGCGAGGTCAATCCGACGACGTATGAGGAGGAAATCTGTGCGGCCCGGACCTTCGTTTATTACGAGGATGTGAAGCCCTTGCTGGAAAAAGGCCTCATCAAGGGCGGTTCGCTGGAGAGCGCGGTGGTCATCCGCGGCAATGAGATCATGTCCAAGGAGGCGATGCGTTTCTCCAACGAATTCGCGCGTCACAAGGCGCTCGATCTCATCGGCGACCTGATGCTCGCCGGCATCAAGATCCTCGGCCACGTCATCGCGGTGAAACCCGGTCACGGACCTAACACCAAGATGGCCGCCACGCTGAAAAGCACCTACGCCAAGATGCGCTCGATGGTGCCAGCCGCCGTGTCCATCCCCGATGGGGAGAGCGTGCTGGACATCAATGAGGTGCTCAAGATCCTGCCGCACCGGTATCCTTTCCTGATGGTGGATCGCATCGTTGATTGCCTTGGCGAGAACACCTGCATCGCGATCAAGAACATCACGATCAACGAACCCTATTTCGCCGGTCACTTCCCGGGCCATCCGATCATGCCGGGCGTGCTTCAGTTAGAGGCGATGGCCCAGGTTTCGTCGGTGCTGATGCTGCGCAAGCCGGAGAACACCGGAAAAATCGGTTACTTCATGAGCGCGGACAGCGTCAAATGGCGGCGTCCGGTCTTCCCGGGCGACACGCTTTTCATCGAAAGCGAGATCATCAAGATCCGCGGCTCCATCGGCCAGACCCGCTGCCGGTGCCTCGTCAATGGCGACGTGGTTTCCGAAGCGGAACTCAAGTTCGCGCTGATGGATCGGTGAGGAAAGTGATGAGTTAAAGGTTAGAGGTTATACGGGAAGATTTTTCCACCACGCCACCACCGACGCTCATGAATCCCGCTCTTCAACAAATAACCTTTAACAAATAACTTCTAACTTACCCACCCCATGTCCGAACGCAAGACCCTCGATGAACGCGCCCAGATGACCGATCTGGAGCGCCTCCGCCACTCCTGCGCCCACGTGATGGCGACCGCCATCCTGCGGATCTGGCCGGATGCCCAGTTCGCCTACGGCCCGCCGATCGAGAACGGCTTCTACTATGACTTCGAGATGACGCACCGCATCACGCCGGATGACTTCGAGAAGATCGAGGCGGAGATGAAGAAGATCGCGAAGGAGAACCAGAAGTTCGAATACAAGGCGATCACCCGCGAGGAAGCCAAGGCAATGGCGGAGAGCGGCCGTCTCGGCGGACTGACCGAGCGTCCGGGCAATCCGATCGCGCTTCAAGCTCGACCTGATCGACAAGATTCCCGAGGGCGAGACAGATTTCCTGTTTCCAGAACGGTGACTTCATCGACCTCTGCGCGGGGCCTCACGTCGGCTACACGTCGAAGTGCAAGAACGTGAAACTGATGTCGGTCTCATCCTCCTTCTATCTGGGCGACGAGTCGAAGGGCCAGCTCCAGCGGCTTTACGGCACGGCTTTCGAAAGCAAGGAGCTGTTGGAAGAGTCACCTGAACCGTCTTGAGGAAGCGAAGAAGCGCGACCACCGCCGGCTCGGCAAGGAACTCGAGCTTTTCCACATCGACGAAATGGTGGGCCAGGGACTCATCCTCTGGAAACCGAAGGGCGCGCTTGTTCGCCGTGCGCTCCAGGACTTCATCACCGAGGAGCTCGACAAGCAGGGTTACTCACAGGTCTTCACGCCGCACATCGGCAAGCTCGATCTCTACCGGACCTCGGGCCATTTCCCCTACTATCAGGAAAGCCAGTATCCGCCGATCGCCGAGCGCGACACGCTGGAGAAACTCGCCGACGAGGACGCGACGTGCGCCACACTCATCAACGGCCTGTCGGATGGCACCTACGAGGGCTACCTGCTCAAGCCGATGAATTGCCCGCACCACATCAAGATCTACGCGAGCGATCACCACTCCTACCGCGATCTTCCTGTTCGACTCGCGGAGTTCGGCACGGTTTACCGTTGGGAACAATCCGGCGAACTCGGCGGCATGACACGCGTCCGCGGGTTCACCCAGGACGATGCCCACCTCTTCTGCACGCCGGACCAGGTCGCGGCGGAAGTGACCGGCTGTCTGGACCTTGTCAAAACGGTGCTCAACACGCTCGGCATGCACGAATACCGCGTGCGGCTTTCGGCCTGCGGGATCCCGAGAGCGACAAATACGTCGGCTATCCGGAAAACTGGGACAAGGCCGAAGCAGCCCTGTCGACATGCCGTGCAAACGCTCGGCGTGGACTACACCGAGGAACTCGGCGAGGCCGCGTTCTACGGTCCGAAGATCGACTTCGTCGTCAAGGACGTCATCGGCCGCGATTGGCAGTTCGGCACCGTGCAGGTGGACTACAATTTGCCGGTCCGTTTCGACCTCAGCTACGTCGGTGCCGACAACCAGCCGCACGTTCCTGTGATGATCCACCGCGCACCGTTTGGATCATTGGAAAGATTCACCGGGCTGCTCATCGAGCATTTCGAGGGCAAGTTCCCGACATGGCTCGCCCCGGAGCAAGTCCGGGTGATTCCGATTTCCGAAAAGACCCTCGAAGCCGCCGAAGCCACATCCGCCAAGCTCGCCGACGCGGGAGTGCGTGTCACCGTGGACCGGAGCAACGAGAAGGTCGGAGCAAAGATCCGCAATGCCCGCCTCGAGCGTGTTCCCTACATGATCGTCCTCGGTCAAAAGGAAGTGGACGAGGGAACTGTCTCGATCCGCCGACGCGACACCGAAGACCTCACAACGATGCCGCTGGAGGATTTCATCCTGCAGGTGAAATCCGAGATTTCGGCTCGCAGCCTCTGATCCGGCAGAACGCTTCGCAGCTCCCGTCATGCTCATCAGCCACCGCAAGCGCTTCATTTTCACCAAAACGGTGAAAACAGCCGGCACCTCGGTGGAATCCTATTTCGAGAGATACTGCCTTCCCGAAGGGGAATGGACCAAGTGCCACACGCGCGACGAGTCGGTGACCGACGCTGGAATCATCGGCTTTCGCGGTTCCGGCACCAGGCGGTGGACGTGGTACCATCACATGGCCGCGGCGAAGATCCGCGACCAGATCGGCCAGGAGACCTGGGATGGGTATTTCAAGTTCACGGTGGTTAGAAATCCGTTCGACAAGCTGATCTCCGGTTTTTTCATGTATGATAAAGATCGGCGGAAACATCCCCTGCCCCGAAGGCTGAAGGCCTTCGCCAGCCGCGTGTTCAAGGTCGGAAATCCAATCGACCGCGTGACCGGCAAGACCGACGTCGAGCGTTTCCGCTCATGGATCCGGAACGGGGGAAAAATTATCGATCGCGACAAATACCTGATCGATGACAAGGAGTGTCTGGACTACATCATCCGCTACGAAGAACTGCACGCGGGCATCCAGCAGGTGTGCGAGACGCTGGGAATCCCCTTCGAACCCAAACGGATTCCCAATTTCAAATCCGGATTTCGCAGAACCGAGACGCCCATCCGGGATTTTTACGACGACGAAACGGAGAAAATCGTCCGGCGGACCTATGCGTGGGAATTCGCGAAATTCGGCTACGAAATGCCGTCATAACCTTTTCCCAGGGTAAAAGTCCGCTTCAAAAACAGACTTGCGGAAATCCGACATGATCGCTACATACTTGTCGCAGACATTGTCAGCCGCATGAAAAGCATTTCCCGCGACTGATGATCGACCTGATTCCGGCCACCGGCCGCTCAATGATTTTTCTGGAACGACACATAATGACCCGCGACTCCGATCTCTTTCCAGATCGGCGAGTTCCCGCTATCCCCGATCTATGATCCGGCGCTTGGTCCATCGTTCCGTATCCCTCTTCGCATCGGAAATGCGTGTCGGCATTGCCGGTTCATGCACCGCTGCGTCGCACCCCACAACTGGAGGACAAAGCCATCGCTAAGCCACAAAGAGACCAAAACAGGGGTCGTTTCCGCGATATGACGCGGATCAACGACCGCATCCGCGCCCCAAAGGTTCGCGTCGTACTCGCCACCGGCGAGCAACTCGGCGTGATGAGTTCCCGGGAAGCGCTATCGAAAGCCCAATCGCTCGGACTCGACCTCGTCGAGATCGCCGGCCAGGTGGACCCACCGGTCTGCAAGATCGTCGATTACGGGAAATACAAGTACGAGCAGGCGAAGCTGAAGAAGCAGAAGTCGAAGAGTTCCACCCGGATGAAGGAAGTGAAATTCCGCGTCGGGACCGGGCAGCACGACTACAACATCAAGCTTGGCCGTGCCGAAGGATTCCTCGACACCAACCACAAGTGCCGCTTCGTGCTTCAGTTCCGCGGTCGTGAAAACGCCCACAAGGACCTTGGGTTCGTGGTGCTCAACCGCATCATCGAGGATCTCAAATCCATGGCCCAGGTGGACCAGGCGCCCCGTCTCAACGGTCGTGCGGTCGCGATGATCCTGTCTCCCCTTCCCGCCCATCAGCGCAAGCGCAAGTTCCACCTCTTCCATGGTGAACTGATGGATGAGGACGACTTCGAGGAAGAGGATGAAACCGACGACATCCCTGATGACGAGGTGCCGGACGAGGTTCCCGATGAGGTGACTTCCGAAGTGGCCTCCGAGGACGAGAAACAGCAGGCCTGACAGGCGACCGCCGGGTCATGCTCTATCTGTTCGACATCGACGGCACGCTGGTGGACACCGGCGGTGCCGGGATGGCCGCGCTGAACGAGGCGACGCGTGAGCTTTTCGGCGACGAGGGTCCGCCGCTCGACCTCGCGGGCAGCACCGATCTCGGGATCGTCGCGAACATCCACGCGCATTTCGGGATCGAGCCGACTCCGGAGCGGATCGCGACTTATTTCGAGATCTATCACCACCGGCTGGATTGGAATCTGGCACATGGGGGATTTCCAGGCCGCGTGTTTGGCGGTGTGGTGGAAATCCTGACGCAACTGGAGAAGCGCTCCGGGACGAGCATCGGCCTGTTGACGGGAAACACGTCGGGCGGTGCCGCGCGGAAGATGCGGCATTATGGATTGGCCGGATATTTTCCGTTCGGTGCATACGGTTGCGATCACGCGGACCGAAACATGTTAGGCCCGGTGGCGCTCGATCGCGCGGCAGCCCACAGCGGAAGGAGATTCTCCGCGGAGGAGACGCTGGTCATCGGTGACACGCCCAAGGACATCGCCTGCGCCCACGCCATCGGGGCGAAGTGCCTGGCGGTTTCCACCGGCCGGTTTACCGCCGCGGAACTGAAGATGCACGGTGCGGACCTCGTGGTGGATTCGCTCGATCAGGCGTTGGCCTGGATTTGAGGAAGGGAGGAAACCTCCAACTGTTATTTTTCCTTCACCTTCATCACGCCTTGCATGACGGAGAAGTGCCCGGGAGTGGTGCAGATGAAGGGATAGTCTCCGGGCTCCTTGGGGATGAAGTGGATCGTGTCGCTTTCGCCGCCACCGAGCCGCTTGGTGCTCGCGAAGATGAGCTTTTTGGATTCCGCATCGTCCGGCAAATGGCCCTTTTTCAAATCTCCACATTTGGAGGCGAACATCGGAATCTGCGTTCCCGGTTTCAAAATCACCAGATTGTGCCCCATGGTCTTGAGGGGGATTTTTCCCACGTTCTTGAGCGACAGGGTGACCTTCTGACCGACGACCACCTCGAAGGTCTTGGTGTTGTAAGTCATCTGGTCGTTGCAGGTGATCTCGACCTTTGCCGTTGCCTGGGCCTTCAGATTCAGGGTGATGACTAACAACGGAAGAATGATGGAAAGAAAAACCTTCATGGGGAGACGATGGAAAACGACGCCGTGAGAGACAACACTTGAATTGGGGCGGTGTCCATTTTGCCATGGCTTTTCAGACCCGCGCGGGTATTTTTCGCGTCATGAGCGAAGGGACGTCGAATCGGAATCGCGAGCATTGGCAGGCGAAGGCACGGCAGGTGGCACGGAGGGTGAACCTCGCGTGGTGGCTGGAGACGCTTTCCGCGCCCTTGTTGATGGCTTCCATCCTCGGAGCGGTGGCGCTGATCGTGGTGAGACGCGAAATTCCGGATGTGCAACCCTGGGTTCTGAGTGCTTCGATCATCGCCGGCATCGTCCTGATCGGGCTGGGTTGTTGGGCGGCGGCGATGAGAAAATTTGAAAAAATCCCGGAATCGATGGTCCGGATGGAGGCTGCCATGAGAATGCGCAATTCCCTATCGGCGGCAATCGCCGGAGTGGCACCTTGGCCGGCTCCGGTCGAAAAGATCGACGCCGGGCTTTCCTGGCAATGGCCCCGTTTGTTGGTCCCGCCATTGGGAGCCGTGATCCTGCTGGCGTCGGGATTGCTCATTCCGGTATCCGCCCGCGCGAACCGGACCTCTGGCAATCCCGAGGAACCCCAGGCGTGGAAACAGCTCACCACCGAGCTTGACCGGCTGACCAAGGAAGAGGTGGTGGACGAGAAATACCTGGAGGAAACCCGCAAGAAACTCGATGAGCTGAAGGCCCAGGAGGAGGAACAATGGTTCAGCCACTCGTCACTGGAGGCGACGGATTCCTTGAAAAAATCGCACAAGGCGGAGACCGGACGCGTTTCACGTGAGCTCGGCAAGGCGGACAAGGCCCTTGGCGCCATCGAGAAGAATGCGGCGGGAATGAATCAGGCGGAGAAGAACCGGCTGATGGAGGAGTTCGATCAGGCGCTCCAGGGCCTCCAGAATGGCGCGATGAAGCCGAATCCCGAGCTTCTGGAGCAGATGAAGGAGCTTGGCGAGAAGGGCCTGGCCAACCTAACACCCGAGCAGATGGAGCAGATGCGCAAAAACCTGGAAAAGAACATGGAAGCCATGAAAGACGCCCAAGGACAAGGTGAAGGCGACGATTGGTCCGACGAACTTCTCGCCGGAGATGGACAGGGCGACGGCAACGGGGATGGCGAAGGTGAGGGCGAAGGAGGAGAAGGAAATGGCAACGGCGGCGTGGACCGCGGACCGGGACATGCAAATGGAGTGCTCGGTGCCGAAAAGGAGGGCGTGGAAACGGGGAAGCTTACTGGAATCGAAGCCAAGGACCTTTCGCAATCCACACCGGGCGACTTGCTGGAACTTCAGGACGGTGAACACGATGTGGATAAATCCGCCTCAGGCATTTCCGCCGGAGGAAACACCGAGGCTACCGGCAAAGGCGGCGACCGGGTCTGGCGGGAAGCACTCGATCCTGCCGAGCAAATGACGCTGAAACGTTTTTTTGAATAATCCGGCGCAAGATCCGGAATTTTTTTGCGTGTCATCCCCCGCTTCCCTGCTTCACTCCCCTCGTTCGTGCGATGCCGGAAGATTTACCTGAAGATACCCTGTTGCTAGTTGACCCCGATCTGGATTTCCTGGACTGGGCGACCAAGCACCTTTCCGCCAAGAACCTCCGGGTCTTGCGCTGCGACAATGCCGCGAACGCCCTGAAGGTGATCGAGAAAACCAGCGTGAGCGTGGTGGTGGCCGCCATGGAACTGGAACCGTTCGACGGCATGGAACTCCTCGGCCGCATCCTTCAGCAAAGCTCGCAAACGCTCGTCATCCTAACCGCCGGTTTCCCGACCACCGGCCAGATCATCGAGGCAACCCAGCGCGGTGCCCATGACGTCCTTCGCAAGGAGTCGCTCGCTTTCGAACTCCGGCCCGTGGTGGAATCCGCGCTGCAAACGCAAGAGGACCGGCGCAGCGCCGGCCAACAGGACTCGGAATTGCCCAAGCAGGACAGCCGGGTGAAGATCATCGGAATTTCGCGCGCGCTTCAGGAGGTTTTCAAATTGGTAGGGCGCGTCGCACGATCCGACGCCCCTGTCCTGATCGCCGGGGAGAGCGGGACCGGCAAGGAGCTCGTCGCCAAGGCGGTGCATGAATACAGCCCGCGCAGGCAGAAGGACATGATCACCATCAACTGTGGTGCCATTCCTGAAAACCTGTTGGAAAGCGAGCTCTTCGGTCACGAGAAAGGTTCCTTCACCGGAGCGATCGCGCGGCGCGCCGGTCGCTTCGAACAGGCGGATGGCGGCACCTTGTTTCTCGATGAAATCGGCGACATGCCCCTTTCCATCCAGGTGAAGCTGCTGCGGGTGCTCCAGGACGGCTCGTTCTCGCGGGTGGGTGCCAACGAAACCCTAACAACGGACGTCCGCATCGTGGCCGCCACCCACAAGAAGCTCTCCGACGAGGTCGCCGCCGGTCGTTTCCGCGAGGACCTCTATTACCGCCTCAACGTGGTGGAAATCAAGATTCCCGCCCTGCGTGACCGGATGGAGGACATCCCGCTGCTTGCCGAGTATTTCCTCCAACGCATCACCAAGAAGAACGGGATGGCCCGCATCCGGATTTCCGCGGAAGCGATCAGCACCCTGCAATCGCACCACTGGCCGGGCAACGTCCGCGAGCTTGAGAACACGATCGCCCGCGCCTGCGCGCTCGCCTCATCGCAAATCCTGCTGCCGGCCGACATCCCTCTCGCATCCGCGCCCATCAAGTCGCCCGCCGCATTCTCGGCGGCGATCGATCAGGTGATCAACGCAGCGCCTTCGGGTGCGGACCTCATCAAGTGGCTCAACAGCGAGGTCGCGGGCCGGATTCTCGATCGGTCCGCTGGAGACCTCAAGGTCGCGTCGCACTCGATGAACGTGCCGATCACCGAGCTCAGGAAATTACTGGCACAAAAGGGATAACATGCTTCACACCGTCGAACATCCGCTGATTGCCGAGGAATTGACCCGGCTTCGAAATCCGGAATGTCCGTCGCCGGAATTCCGCCAACGGGTCCGCCGCATCGCCTCGCTGATGGTCCCGGCCGTCACTGCGGATTTTGAAACCTCGGTCGTTTCCTGCACCACGCCGCTTGAAATCACATCCGGCTTGAAAGTCACCCGAGGCATCATCCTTGTCCCCGTCCTGAGGGCCGGATTGGGATTTCTCGATGGATTTCTCGATCTCATCCCGCAGGCCTCCGTCGCCCATGTCGGCGTGGCCAGGAATGAGAAAACCCTGGTTCCTGAGCCCTATTATCTCAAGCACCCTCCAATCCTCGACGAAAAGGAAATCATCATCCTCGATCCGATGTTGGCGACCGGTGGCTCGGCGATCGAGGCGGTCCGCAGTCTCCGCGAGGCGGGGGCCACTCATGTCCGCTTCGCATGTCTCGTCGCCGCTCCCGAGGGAGTGAGCGCGCTGGAGGAGGCATTCCCCGAAATTTCGGTTTACACCGCCTGCCTGGATCGTTGCCTGAACGACCGGGGATACATCCTTCCGGGCCTCGGGGATGCGGGTGACCGGCTTTTCGGTACCTGCGCCTAGCCTTGGAATTTCGATCATCGGGGCTGGCATTGGTGCATTTCGCCTTTTACGTTCCGGCAGTCCGATGAAGTTGTGGCCGATCATACCCATTCTCCTGCTAGGCGCGATGGCGACCTCGCGTGGACAATCGGCTGCGGAGCTGATGCGGAAGGGAAATTCGGCATTGGATGACAAGCTCTGGGAAATTGCCGAACTCCATTTCAGGAGCATTCTGTCGGAGCGCACACTGGATCCGAAATTGAAATCCGAGGTCATCGTCAGGCTCGCCGAGACGTTGATCCGCGAGGGAAATTCCCGCGAGGCGCTTGAGCTGCTGGAACAATCGGCCGTCTCCGGAAATGCTGAGGTTCCCTTCTGGCGAGCGCAGGCCCTGGTGAGCGACCTCCGTTTCAACGACGCGATTTCCATTTTCTCGGAAATCCTAACTGATCCAAAATCCCCCCACCGGACCGAGGCAGGCTTTACCCAGGCAAGCTTGCAAATGTCGCTTGGCGAGACGACCGCCGCGCTGGAAACCCTGGCAAACCTGATTCCCGACTCTGATTCGAAAACCGTCGAGCGCGTCCGTTTGTTCCAGGTCGAGATTTTCATCGACCAGGGACGCATCGAGGATGCCCGCCAGGCGATGCCCGCGAAGGACTCCGGATCAGGAGACCAACTTCCGCTGCTTGGATTTCTGGAGGCCCAGCTTCAACTGAAGGAAGGACATCCCGAAGTGGCCGAGGTCGCCTTTCAAAATGCCCTTAATCCATCAGCCCCCCATCCGCGCGGGCTTTCCTTGATCCAATATCACATGGCCGCCATCGGACTGGCGGATTCCATCGAGGCCAGGGGAGATGCGAATGGTGCGGCGAAATCACTGATGGAGTTCATCCAGCTTCATCCGGACTCCCCCCTGCTAGAGGCGATGTTTTCCCGCATCCTGAAATGGCTGCCGGATCGACCGACCGCCACCGATCCGATCCTCGAGCGCATCGCCCAATGGATTCCTCAGTCGGCCCCTCGCCCCATCTCGGGCATTCCCGGGGCTACGTCCGCAAACGCCGTTTCCGCCTGGCCAGCCAATCCATCGACGGGTGAGCTGCGGAATCTCCAGGCATTCTCCCTCTACACCCGCGCCGTGGGACTCCACCGCATCGCCACTCCGGAGGCTCAGGTGGAATCGCGGCGATTGCTGAACCGGTTGCGTTTGGAGAATCCCTCGCATTTCCTCGCCAACCGCGCGCTCTATCAGAAGGCGCGTTGGGATCTTGAATCCGGCTTGTCCGAACTTGCCTTCTCGATTCTCGAAACCCTGCGAGAGACGGCGAAAATCCCCACCTTGAAAGGTCAGTCCGCCTTTCTCGAAGCCCGGATCGCCTATCAGAATGGAGATCTCGACAAGGCGGTGGAACTGTTCGACGAGGCGGGAAAAATTCTCGATGGAGAGGACGCCCGCACGGCAAAACTTCAGGAAGGCATCGCCAGGATACGGCTGAGTGGCCCCGGAGCCACGTTGGTCCAGCTTGCCGGCGATCCACCGGACAAGGAACTCCTGGCAAATCTCGAACTCGAGAAGGCGCTCGCCACCACGCCTCCGGAAGCTGCCAGAACAGCCATCGACGACTTCCTAACAAAGTTCCCCGACCACCCGCGGGCGCCCGAGGCTAGGCTTGCGGCGGCGGAAGCCAGCTTGGCGAGTCCAAGTCCGGACCTTTCCTTCGCGACCGCACAACTCGATGCCATCGCCGCAAGTCCGGAAAAATCCTCCAATTTACCCGCCGCGCGCATCGCCCTCGCCCGCCTGCGCATCTCGGACCTGTCACATGACTCCGCCGCCTCGATCGCCGCCGCGCAGTCCTTCACCGATACCTATCAGAACTTGCCGGAAGCCGCCGAAGCCTCGTTCATCCTCGGTCGGAACCTGTTCGAGACCGGAAGCTACAATCCAGCCAGACTGGTCCTTGAAAAACTTGCGGCGACGGATATCGATCCCGACCGCGCGCAGGCAGCGTGGTTGTTGGCGGCCCGTTCGGCCACGCTCGGCGGAACCGAGGCGTCGAAAAAGGAAGCCATCATCCTTTTCGACAAGGCCATCGAATCCGGCGGTCCCGTCACCGCCATTGCAAGCTTGGAAAAGGCCCGTCACCTGATCGACATGTCGCGACCCGACGAGGCGGCCACCTTCATCAAGTCATGGATCGCCGGCATGCCCGATGACAACCCCTTGCAACTCCCCGCCGGGCTCTTGTTAGGAGAGGCCCTGTTCGCGCAGGGAAGTTCGGATTCATCCTCACTCGCCCAGGCGCTTGCCGTTTACGACAAGCTGCTTCCCCATGCCCGGACCCATCCCGCGCTTCTCGACAGGCTTCAATATCTCAGGGGCAAGACCCTTGAGCAGATGCCCGACGAGAAGGACCCGACCAAAACCCGCGAAAAACAAGCCTTCCAGGCCTATCATTCCGTTCTCGAAACCACCGAGCCGCCCGCCGAATGGGAATACTTCGAACGCTGCGCATTCCGGGCCCTTGAGCTTCTTGAAAAGGCAGAACGCTGGCAGGCAGCCATCAACGTGGCCAAGAAAATCGCCTCCTTCAAAAGCCCGCGTGCCGAGGAAGCCGCGTCACGCGCCAACGACATCCGTCTCAAACAACAAATCATGGAGGACTGACGGGGAAATCCCGGAAACTTCTATCCAAATACTGAAATGCCAAACCTCCTCGTCACTGGAAAATCGGGCCGCATGGGCCAATCCGTCATCGAAGCCGCAAAACAAGCAGGCATCCCCGTCGCATCCACGCATGACGCGGGCGAGGACCTCGAAGCCGCCATTTCCAAGGCGGACTGCGCCATCGACTTCACCATCCACTCGTTCACCACATCCCTCGTCGAAGCGGCCCTCAGGCACGGCACCAATCTCGTCATCGGCACCACCGGCCACACCGACGAGGAACGCGCATTCATTCACGACGCCTCCAAATCCATCCGCATCGTCTTCGCCGCCAACTACTCCGTCGGAGTCAACACACTCTTCTGGTTGACCCGCCAGGCAGCGCGTGTGCTCGGTCAGGACCGTTTCGACATCGAGGTGACCGAGATGCACCACAAGCACAAGATCGACGCCCCGTCCGGAACCGCCAGAAGGCTGTTGGAAATCCTCAACGAGGAAACCAACACTAGCTACAAGGACGACATCGCCCACGGCAGGCTCGGCAACATCGGCCCACGCAAGCCCCGGGAAATCGGCATGCACACGCTCCGCGGCGGCGACGTCGTCGGTGACCACACCGTGATCTTCGCCGCCGACGGCGAACGCGTCGAACTCAGCCACAAGGCCTCCTCACGAATGACCTTCGCCGCCGGGGCCGTCCGCGCCGCGTCATGGCTGGAAAGCCAGCCGGTCGGACTCTACGACATGCAGGACGTCCTCGGGCTCAAGTAAGCCGCTCCTAACCAATCAAACATCACACCATGCGTTGCATTATCACCCTTCCCCTGCTACTCGCATTGACCGCTTGCGACCCCACGGATTCGAAACCTGTCGCCGAAGTCCCGGCCCAATCGCAACCCGTCCAACCACCGGTCGATATACCTGCCCCTGTCGAGGTCAGGAACTCGGTGGTCCGGATCAACTCCACCCTCCAGTCATGGAGTGTCGGACAGCCTTGGGAGAAGCAACCGCCTGCCCAACGCCGGGCCCTGGCCGCGATCATTGGCCCCTCCAAGGTCCTCACCACCGCGGAAATGGTGGCCGACGCGACTTACCTCGAATTCGAGTCTCCCGACGGAACCCGCTTCGCGCAGGCAAAGGTGATCGCTGTCGATTATGAGGCCAATCTCGCGCTGTTAGGTCCTGCGGATGAAACGGAAGGGAACAAGCTGTTTGAAAGCACGACGCCTCTTGAGATCACCTCGCCCCCACACATCGGTGACGGTCTCGAGGTCCTCCAGATCGAGGACAACGGCCTCGCCCTCCTAACAACCGGCAATCTCAGGAGTATCGACATCACCTCGAATTTCCTCCCCGGCCACAGCTTCCTGACCTACCTCGTCAAGGCCTCCATGCAGAGCGCCGCCAGCAGCTACTCGCTGCCCGTTCTCAAGGACGGAAAACTCGCGGGAGTGCTGATCAGCTATGATTCCAAGGACCAGATCTGCGACGTCGCATCCACCGACATCGTCACGCGTTTCCTGAAGGACAGCATGGCGGGCGATTACAAGGGATTCCCGAGTCTCGGCATTTCCATCGCCCGCACCGAGGACACCTCGTTCCGCCAGTGGCTCAAGCTAACGGATGATCAGGGAGGACTCTACATCCAGTCCGTCCGCAAGGGCGGAGCGGCCGCGGCGGCCGGGGTGATGAAGGGGGACGTGCTTCTCGCGCTCGACGGCCATGCCATCGACCGCCGTGGCTACTATCAGCACCCGAACTATGGCAGCGTCTTCTGGGGACACCTCGTCCGCGGGGAAAAATCCACCGGGGAAACCATCACCCTCTCATTGCTGCGGGACGGCCAGCCCTTGGAAATCCAGGCCACCCTCACCCGCGAGGAGGAAAGCTCCAAACTCGTTCCCGGCTACACCTTCGGCACGGCTCCCAATTTCCTGGTCAAGGGAGGATTGGTCTTCCAGGAACTCACACGCCCCCTGCTGGAGGCCTATGGCAAGGACTGGCAAAGCCGTGCACCGCTCGATTTCCTGGACGCTCTCCAGAATCCTGAAAAATACGAGGACAAGGTGGATCGTATCGTCTTCCTCAGCGGATCCATCCCCACACCCGCCACCGTCGGATACGAAAGCCTCCGCAATCTGATTGTTAGAAAGGTCAACGGCAAGGAAATCCGCGACATGAAGTCACTCATCGACGCCTTCAAGGAGAACGAGGGAAAACTTCATTCCATCGAGTTTGCCGAGGAGGATTTCAAGGTCTATCTGGACGACGCCGTTGCCACCGATGTGGATTCGCAACTTCTCCAGCGCGGCATCAACCGCCTCTCCCGCGCCGAGTAGGCAATGGCATGCCGATCGCGTCAGTGTGACCCGGTCAATTCGTCCCAAGAGGGACATTTTTTCCCGTTCCATGATGGGGCGGGAATCCGTTGCGTTATGGATTTCGAATCCATCATTCTGATTATCAATGAATTAAGATCCAGAGGCGATTCCAGCACAGGATCTGCGATTGGAAGGTCGTCACAACCAACCAATCATCATGAACTTCATCCAAAGATACCAACCAAGACGTTTCTGGATCAACGAGCTCGACCGCCTGTTTGATCGCAATGGCTTCGGCACCGCACAGACCTTGACCCATCGCGAGTCATTTCATGAGTCCGATGATTCATGGATCCTGCGCCTCGACCTTCCCGGATTTTCCAAGCCGGATGTCACGCTGACCGTCACCGACCGGGTGCTCCAACTCAAGGCGGAGACTCCGGAAGACCGCCCCTTCGGCGGCAAGACGGAATACCAGTGGAAGCTCGGCGACGACGTGGACGAATCGTCCATCACGGCCCGTCTCGAGAACGGCGTGCTCGAACTCACGATTCCGAAACGCGTGAAGCCGGAGAGCAAACCGCTGAACATCGAAATCCAATAACAAGATCCAAACCTCATCTCCAAATCACCATGAATCCATGCAATTGCCCTACTGAAACGACTCCCGCCAGGGAGCCCAACGAAGTCGTCACGCGTCCACGTTTCAACACCACTGAGGACGAGAGCGGAGTCACCCTCCACGTCGCCCTTCCCGCGGTGCCGAAAGAGGACCTCAAGCTGACGCTTCACGAGTCCAACCTCAGGATCGAAGCCCGCCGGGCCGATGCCATTCCCGAAGCGTGGAAGACGCATCGCGACAACGGTGTCGCGAATCGATACGCGTTGGACATCCGCCTGACCCCGAGGTTCGACGGAACCAGGGCAACCGCCTCACTCGATGCAGGAGTCCTCACCCTGCGCGTGCCGATCCGCGAGGAAGCGAAACCTCGGCAAATCGAGGTCAACTGATCCTGCTGTTAGCAACCGGTTTGGGGGGAAGTGCGATGCCACTTCCCCTCAAGCCAATCGTGACATACCACCTAACGAATCGTCCGGTCGAGAAAATCAATCGCACGGTTCACCGCGTTCGCGGGAAACAGGAACGCGGGAATGTGGTCGCGGCCGTTGATCCAGTAAACCTCGTGCGGCACCTTGTATTTCTCAAGACCCGTGATCATCGCCCACGCATGCTCGCGTGGAACGAGGGTGTCCTCCGTGGCATGATAGATGAAGGTCGGCGGGCTGTGCGACGACAGGTGATGGACGGGAGACGCCTCGCGGAACCGCTCAGGAATCTCCTGTTGGGTTCCACCGAGAAACTGCGGAACAAGATCCCCTCCCGGATAGAATGTTAGATCGGATGGAGTTCCACCGGCAATCACCGCCTGGACCGGCGACTCGCCCGCTTTTTGATCATACCCTACCATGGCTGCCAGGTATCCGCCCGCAGAATAACCGAAAGTAGCGATCCTCTTGGGATCAATCCCCTCCTCCGCCGCATGGGACAGCATCCAGTCGAGCGCTTGTCGCATGTCCTCGACCGGCGCGGGATAGTGGAATTCCGGAGCCATCCGATAGGTGACATTCATCACCACATAACCTCGTTTCACCAGTCGCCTGGCGATCGGTTCCATCTGCCAGCGTCCGTCACCACCACTCCAGCCGCCCCCGTGGATCAGGAGCACTGCGGGCAAAGGGCCTGCTTTTTTCGGCAAATAGAGATCACCGGGAATTTTTTCCGGCCATTTCTCCGGAGTGTAAACGAGATTTCGTTTCACCGAATATCCGTCATGTACGGCGGTGAAGGGTTTTGGATCCGGAACCATGGAGCTTGAAACGCATCCGGTCAGCACTACGCACGGGAAAAGAGGGACAAGTCGAAATCTCAGCATCTTGAATCACCTTAGCGAGGAAATCGAACACGCAACGATTTCCTCCCGCCCGCTGGATCTTGCAAAATGAAATGCTGCCATGCTCGGGATATTTTCCAGATTGCGGAATTTTCTGAAAATGCTTGGAATGCCGGAATGGCCACACGATCTACCATCACCGAGCAAATGGAGGACGATATGCTGGCGGATCATCTGCTGAATCGGGTCCTTGCCCGGCTCGGCTTCAACGATACGCCCGGAAATTCCCTTGAGGATCTCAACAGGCTTTACGCGAGTTGGTGCCGCAATGTCCCGTTCGACAACGTCCGCAAGCTCATTCACGTGCATTCCGGAAACACCGGTCCGCTGCCCGGCAGTCACCCGGAGGATTTCTTCGAGGCCTGGTTGCTCCACGGCACTGGAGGCACCTGCTGGGCCGGGGCAGGAGCCCTGCATTCACTGCTTGCCACACTCGGCTTTGACTGTCGGCGCGGAATCGCCACGATGCTCGTGGCACCGGATTTGCCGCCGAATCATGCGACGGTCCTGGTGTCCATCGACAGCAGGAACTATCTGATGGATTCGAGCCTGCTCTGTGGCGAGGCACTCTTGCTGGATGAGGAAAACGAAACAGTGATCTCACACCCGGCATGGGGCCTCCGCTGCTCCAAACGCGATGAAAAATGGCATATCGCGTGGCGCCCGCTTCACAAGCCCGACGGCTTCGAATGTCGCATCGAGCACTTCGACGCGGGCAATCTTGACTACCAGTTGTTCCATGAGGTGACTCGGCCATGGAGTCCGTTCAACTACGAGGTGAATGCCCGTCTCAACCGGGGTGATGAGGTGGTGGGCGCGGCATTCGGGCACGCGGTCACGCTGGGAAAGGATGAAACAGTGAACCGCCGCCCGCTTTCCACCGAGGAACGGAACCGGTTGCTCATCGAGGAGATTGGAATGAGCGAGGAAATCGTGAGCATGCTTCCCGAGGACACACCGACTCCCCCGCCACCCGGTTCAAGAACTGCGCTCGGTCACGCCTAGCAGCAGGCATACCCCGCTGGATTACCATCACCGCTTGAACCTAGCCATTGATTTCGCTAGATAAGACATCAACGCTTCGGACCAGGAGTGCACGAGAATCCTCGCGTTCCAAAATCGCGTCCTCATCCATGTTGTTCGATCCAAGAGGCAACGAAACCGACGCTGCTTCGATGATAGAGGCCGACATGGTCTTCAGCACCTCCCGCAAGGAATCAAGGGCCCAGGTCGAACCACGTTCGATGTGAAGAATCACCACCCGCTTGCCAGCAAAGGAAGGATCGCTCACGAGCCAGTCCAGCGCATTCTTGAACGACCCTGGCAGTGCATGCACATACTCGGGCGTCGAGATAATGAGTGCGTCGGCCGCGGCAATTTGCCTGCGTAAATCCGCGACCTCGATTGGCAACGTTTCAGTCTCGCGATCCATGTCGGGATTGAAATGCGGCAAGGCTCCCAACCGTTCGTAGTGCACAACAGTGGCTTGCGATGCAACCAACCGCCCGTAGGCGCGGAGAACCGCCCGGTTCGAAGAGCGGGCCCGCAGGCTTCCGCACAATGTCAGGATTCTCATGTTAGATTCTTGGTGAGTAGGCTCGCGAGAGGTCAAGGACGCATTCCGAATTCAGGGCTCGGACACCTTCTTGTCATGCCTTGGGCCAGCGAGCGCTGACTTCCTGAAGCCAGTTGCGCGCGATCAGTTCGTGGCCTTGCGGGAGAGGATGCACCCCATCCCAGATCCATTGTTCAGGAGTCACGGCTTGCGAGGCCGAATCAAAAATCGCCTGGGTCTTGATGTGGACCGCATCATAGTCCTTCACCAATCTAGCAACCACCATGCCGAGCTTGTCAGTGGCGCTGCGGCGGGATTTCCACGCTATCTCATCCTTCAATTTTCCAGTAGGCAGGACAAAGGGATCCAGCAGGACAACCCTGAGGTCTGGATTCGAATTCCTGCTGGCATCAAGGATCCAGCGGTAGTCGGCTTCAAAGGCCTCTTCCCGCACTCCGTTCCCGACATCATTGGTGCCGATGAGGATGCTCAGGATATCCGGCTTCATCTCGATCGCATCCTTTTGCCAACGCTTGCGGAGATCCGCAACCGTGTGTCCGCTAATGCCCCGATTGTAGATATCCAACTGTGCTTCCGGCATGTCCACACCAAGCCTGGCCGCGATGAGATACACGTAGCTATGCCCCAGATAGTGATTGCGATCCCTCTGGTTGCGCCCCCAGTTCATGTCGGTGATGGAGTCGCCTTGGAATAGAAGGCGTCCACCCTTCTTGAAGGACGGCAGCCGGTAGTTGTAACCACCCACGGATGATTCATTGGCACGTGGTGGATCCGCTCGGGCTTCGCTAAGGAGCACCGCGCCTCCGACAACTGCCACACTGCTCGTCAAAAAGGCGCGTCGATCCAACATGTTACTTTCTTTTGATTTCATCGTGATCTCATTCGCTGTCTGATTGCATGACGCCACCACCGAAGTCGGCGGGTAGAGGTGGTCATGACTTGTTTCCCTTACTTATCTTCCCGGAAAGCGCCGTTCTTCCATTGCATGGTTCTTGCTGTCTTCCCGAAATTGTAGCACTTTCCTCTGCCATCTGCCCGGTTCTCTTCCACATACGACCCAAAACCAATCTTGGAACCACGCTGGTCAAAGCGAAAGAAAGCACTCTTGGGAATGCCAGAGGGGAACACCGAATCGGTAATGTCGTGCCACCTTCGATTCTCCAGACGATACACGCGGGTGAACAGTGATGAGGGCTGGGACCCATTGGCAAAGGGACGCGCTGAATGAGACGCGGCAATGGTCCGACCATCCTCGTCTTCAAACAGTCGCAAATAGAACATCGACTTTGCATCGATCCCGATGTGCGGATTGTCACAATAGAACTCAACACGGCGATGGGTTGTATCATACACGCCAGGGGTCCGAGCCAAGTAGTTCCGCCTACCATCCGGTGACATCTCAGCCAGCGCATCCGCCGGCAAGGTTAGAATTGCCGTCCGCAAGTCAACCGGCGAAACAGGCACGGGAATCTTCAAAGGTGGGAGTTTACTGGCTACTTCCGACGCACTGGGCGGTCGCGGATAATCCACATCGCGCGAAGTATTACATGAGGTGATACCAAGCAAGGTCACAGCGACAACAGCAAATCGGATTATCATATTTTTGGGGATAGCAGTGGTTATTCGAACTAGGGCTTATCGATCATTTTCAGATGATCGGATTTTCTTTTTGTAAGGATGAGACCGCAAGAAACTGGAAGTCAATGAGGAAGAATGATTTACTCTCAGCACACTGCCGAATCCTCCGAATAGGTTAGAGAGTAGGATAAGACTGGATTTGAGAGCGATATGGGCAGGTTTGGGCTTCCTGATTTCCCGGAATGCCCGTCTCATGCGGCCGGGCGGGTGAGGATCACTCCTTACAACCCTCCTTCTCCCTCAACCGCCAAGGCTTTGTGGCCGATTCCCCATTCTCTCGACCGGTATCGGATTTCCAGGATGCCGGAGCGTTTCTCCTCTTTTCTTGATGAAGGTGCCAAAACTCTCTTCTGGCATCGGACGGCGGGATGATTAGCCTCACGCCAACCCAGCACACTGATGCCATCCGCCCACCTTGAAGATATTTTCGACGATCCTGCCTCATGGATGGTGGTCGCCTCCGGTCAGGCCCAGGGAATACTGGTCCGGGAGGAAGGTCCGGATGGCCGGGCGGGCTTGCGGCTGGACTTTGATTTCCACGGAAGCGGCGGATTTGTGGTGGCGAGGAAGGAAATCCAGTTCGCCCTGCCCGAGACCTTCGAATTCGCGCTCAAGATGCGGGGCGATGGGCTGGCGAACAATTTCGAGTTCAAGCTCGCCGATCCGGGTGGAGCGAACGCGTGGCGCTACCTGCTCCAGGAACACGAATTCCCGGAGAACTGGGAAACAATGAAAATCCGCGAGCGGGACCTGCCATTCGCATGGGGACCGGCGGGAGGCGGTGCACCTTCGGTCGTGGGAGCCATCGAACTGGTGATCGCCGCCGGCCCCGGAGGAAGCGGCAGCGTCTCCTTCGCGGGTTTTTCACTGGATGATCAAACGCTCTATTTTCCGCAGAAGGTGACGGCATCGAGCCACCAGCCTAACAAGGACCCGGCCTGCGTCTTCGAACCCGGATCACCAAGCGGCTGGCAGGCGTTGGAGAGTGATGCCTCGCCGTGGTGGTCGGTGGACTTCGGACGCGTGATCCGTTTCGGCGGCTTGGTGATCACATGGCCTTTGCCCATGCCTCCGCGAGGATATTCGATTGAAATATCCAGCGACGGTTCTTCATGGAAGAGGATCTTCCGTGCCAGTCATTCGACAGGTGCCAACACGCACATCCCGGCTCCATGCGCCGACGCCCGCTACCTGCGCATCCATTTCTCAAACACCGAATCCGCAGCCCTTGGACGGCTGGAGCTCAAGCCTGACTCCTTTTCCCACACACCCAACGATTTCATCCACTCGGTGGCCAAGGACTTCCCACGGGGATGGTTCCCGCGCTACTGGCACCACGAGCAATCCTACTGGACCCCGGTCGGAAGTCCTGTCGGGAGACGTCGGGCGCTGATCAACGAGGAGGGACTCGTGGAAACCGACGAGGGGAGTTTCTCCCTGGAACCGTTCCTGCTGGTGGGCGGCAATCTGGTGACATGGGCGGAAGCCGAGATTTCCGTTAGTCTGGCGGATGATGGCATTCCCGTGCCGACGGTCAGATGGAAACTGGAGGGCTTGACCCTCGACATCATGCCCTGGGTGGAAGGAGAGGCGGATGACCTGGTTCTTCGCGTGACCTATCGCATCATCAACACCTCGGGCCACGAGGTCCGCCTGTCGCTGGCGGCCCGCCCCTATCAGGTGAACCCGCCGTGGCAGGCGTTTCGCAATCTCGGAGGTGTCAGCCCGATTCACGACATCCGCTGCGGCGCATCCGGAATGATGGTGGAGGGACGGCGTGTCATTGCCGACAAATTGCCCGACGGTCACGGAGTCGCCGCTTTTGAGGAAGACGGGATCCTGCACTATCTCCAACAAGGTGCCATGCCCCCGCGGGATGTGATTCACGATGAGTCAGGTCTGGCCTCGGGCGCCATGAGCTGGGATCTCCCATTGGGCAAGGAGCCTTTCGAAGTGACCCTGACGATACCATTTTTCGAGGGAGCTGAAATACCTGCATTCAACGGTCGCGATCACGAGTTGGAGGATTGGAGGAAGATCCTGGCTCCGGTCGAATGGAAGGTTCCTTCCATCGCCCAGGATGCCATCGATTGCTTCCGCACGGCGGCGGCCCATATCCTCATCAACCGCGATGGTCCTGCCATCCAGCCCGGCCCGCGTCGCTATACCCGTTCATGGGTGCGCGACTGCGTGATCATGGGCGCAGCGATGGCCAAGGCGGACATCCCCCATGTGCTCCGTGATTTCCTGTTATGGTATGCCCAGTTCCAGCGGGCGGATGGATTCATTCCCTGTGTGGTGGATCGCGACGGCATCGACTGGCTGGTCGAGAATGACAGCCATGGACAATTCATCTGGGGTGTCCGCGAGGTTTACAGGAGCGAGGGCGAGAAGGATTTCCTGAACACCCTGTTTCCCCATGTCCGCTCGGCGGCGGATTACCTGATCGAATTGCGGGCCCAAAACCTAACCGATGCTTTCACCGATCCCGAGCGGATCGAGAGCTATGGGCTGTTGCCGGAATCGGCGAGTCACGAGGGTTATCTCGCCCATCCGGTCCACTCCTACTGGGATGACTTCTGGGGAATCAGGGGCCTAGAAGCTGCTGCCGAACTGGCAAGATCGCTTGGCCTCGATGAGGAAGCGGCCCGCTGGCATGCGGAGGCGCGGACCTTTCTATCCGACACCTTGAAATCATTGGAAAGGGTGATCGCCAGAAAGAAGATCGACTACATCCCCGGCTCCGTCGAATGGGCGGACTTTGATCCCACCGCCACAGCCAACGCCATCGCCCAGCTTGGCTTTGCGGATGACTTGCCTGCCGGACCGCTTCACCGGATGTTGGAAACCTACCTCGAAGGATTCCGCAAGAAGCATCGTGGTGAGATCCCGTGGCTCAATTACACGGCCTACGAGATCCGGATCATCGGTGCGTTTGTCCGGATCGGAAAAAGGAAGGAAGCTCACGAGTTGCTGGACTTCTTTCTATCAGACCGGCGGCCTGTGGAGTGGAACCAGTGGCCGGAAATCACCTGGCGCGACCCGCGCTCCCCCGGACACCTGGGCGACGTGCCGCACACGTGGATCGCGGCGGAATACATGTTGGCGATCTTTTCCATGGTGGCGAGCGAACGAGAATCGCCGGAGAAACTGGTCCTCGCCTCGGGCATGCGGTGGTCATGGATTTCCGAGGAAAGCGGCTTCGCGGTTGATGGTCTCATCACTCGATTCGGCAGGCTCCGGCTCCGCATTCACGCGAACGCCCCAGACAGGATTGAGCTGGAGATCGGCGGAGGCCTCACGATCCCGCCCGGCGGGCTTTTCGTCGCACCACCGCTTCCCGATGCCCTCAGGATCTTATCGGTGGAGGGCACGAATGCAGTTTCACTTGCGGTTGAGCCGGATGGAGCTTCCGTCAGGGTAAACCAATTGCCCTTCACCGCCACCTTGTTGCTCGGCGACCCCACTTCCCATTTTCTTACCTGAATGAACTCCCACGACCATCAAGGCTTCCGGCTCCTCTCCAACGGAAAATTGCGCAGTCACGTTCATCCCGGAGGACAGGGAGGGCTCTTCTATGACTGGGTTGCCCTGACGCGACACTCGGAGGCCTCGCCCTTGGCAAATGGCCCGATGCTCCATGTCCGATGCGGAGATCAATGGTCATTGGCTGAAAACATCCCGGCGGAGCATCAGCTCACGGTTCAGATCGATGTCGCCATCCCCTCCGATGTGAATCTCGAATTGCGCAAGATCACGATCACGAACCGTTCGGAGGAGGCTCGGAGCATCGAGCTAACAAGCTACGCCGAGATCGCGCTGAATCACCCCTTGGGGGATGCGGGACATCCGGCATTTTCCAAGTTGTTCGTCCAGACATCCATCGCCGGTGAGCAACCCGTGATGTTGGCCCGGCGGCGGCCGCGCGGACTCAACGAGAACTGGCCATGGATCGCACAGACACTGTTAGGTAGTGGATCGCTTTCATGGGAAAGCAATCGTGCAAGCTTCCTCGGCCGGGGACGCACACCGCTGGACCCGGCGGCGATGGATGATTCCGGCCCCTTGTCAGGAGAGACGGGAAATGTCCTTGATCCCGTGATGGCATGGCGGACCAGTGTTGCTTTGAAAGCGGGGGAATCAAAATCCGTCTGGCTCCTAACATCCGTGGCGGACAATGAGGCGGAAGCCCATGCGATCATCCGATCCGTGGAGGGCGAGGAATCGGCCTCCCTCCTGCTGAAGGGCGCCCACGAGGCGGAAACGGCCCGCTTGGTCGAACTCAACATCTCTCCAGCCGATGCCATCCGATACCAGGCCATGGCGGCCGAAATGCTCTCGGGCACGGGAAGCCAACCCGCTCCGGAGTCCATGGCTGGTTCGGAAGCCGTGCATCGCTTTCCGCTGTCATGGGAAGAAATCCGGGTGATCGCGACTGGTGAAATCCACAGCGCGGGCACTTCGGATCTCTTCGCGGCGGCCCCCTACTGGCGCTCGCTAGGGTTGAAGGTCAAACTGTTCCTGATGACTGACGCGACCTCGCAAGGCAACGGGCCATTGCCGCCTGACATCGTCATTGTGGATCCAAGATCGTTCACGAGCGAGGAACTCGGGTGGTGGTTGAGTTCCGCGCAGTTGATCTGCGGAGAGGAAATCTATCAAACTTCGGACGCTCTCGAGATTGAGGCATCTGCCAGACCGACCTCGCCACAAGACTCGCTAGCGGAAGTTGGCGAGGACCTGTTGCATTTCAATGGGCATGGAGGTTTCTCGCAGGATGGCCGCGAATACGTCATTCCGCTTTCCCTCAAGGACGGCCGCCTCACGTTGCCACCCATGCCGTGGGTCAACATCCTCGCCAATCCGGAGTTCGGGTGCATGGTCACCGAGCGGGGCGCGGGTTACACATGGTCGCGAAACAGCCAGGCAAACCGCCTGACGCCGTGGTCCAACGATCCCATGACCGATGCACACGGGGAGGCCTTCTATCTCCGCGACGATGGGACCGGATTCTTGTGGTCACCACTACCGGGACCTTGCCCGCCACGATCGGCATTTGTGGTGCGTCATGGATTCGGTCGGACCCGATTCGCCTCCAGCTTCGACGGCCTCACACAATCCGTCGAGATCATGGTGGCTCCGGACGCCCCGGTGAAACTCGTTTCCATCAGACTGAGGAACGGGACATCCGCCGAGCGACGGTTGACCTTCGCCAGCTATCAGAAATTGATCCTCGGTTCATCGCCCGACCGTCACCACGCCACCTTGGCATGGGTCGATGAAAATGGAATCCAACACGCGATGAATCCCCGCGCGGGAGATTTCGCGGGTGGCAGGGTCTTCTCATTTGTTGACGTTCACGGCGCGAAGGTTGCCGTGGAATCCACCAACCAATCTTCATCCTCATTTCTCGGCACGGGAGGAATCTCGTCACCATCGTCGTTGGCGGGTGATGGAGGAGAAGCCCGGGGCTTCGGACTCGATGCCTGCTTTTCAAGGTCCCTTTCGTTCACGATCCCGTCGGGAGAAGAGATCGAGATCGTTGTCGGATTTGGCGAAGCCATGTCGGAAGAGGCAGAAACCAGCCTACTCAACCGCCATCGGAGGCCGAACATTATTTCGAGAACCAACGAAGCGATTGATTCACAATGGAACGACCTGCTAGGAAAAATCTCGATCAAGACACCGCTGCCTGAAATCGACCTGATGGTGAACGGCTGGCTTCTCTATCAAAACCTCGCTTGCCGCATCTGGGGACGCAGCGCTTTCTATCAATCCGGCGGCGCTTATGGCTTCCGCGACCAGCTCCAGGACTCGGGAGCGCTTGCGGCGCTTCATCCCGAACTGATGCGATCGCAGATCCTCCTGCACGCTGCACAACAGTTTCCCGAGGGGGACGTGACACATTGGTGGCATCCCGCCCCGATGAACCGCGGGATGCGCACCAATTTCTCGGATGACCTGTTATGGCTTCCCTATCTCACCGACCACTATCTCCAGGTCACCGGTGATCTCGGCGTGCTTGAGGAAAATCTGAAGTTCATCGAGGGTCCCCTGCTGGGCCCCGACGAGGACGAGGAATACATGAAGCCGGAGATCTCCTCGCGTGATGCCAGTGTTTTCGAGCATTGCTGTCTGGCAATCGACCACTCCCTGACCACGGGCGACCATGGTTTGCCGCTCATCGGCATCGGCGACTGGAACGATGGCATGAGCCGGATCGGTCGCGAGGGACGCGGTGAAAGCGTCTGGATGGGATTTTTCCTCTACACCATCCTCGGTCGATGGATCCCGCTTTGCGAAGAGCGTGGACAAACCGTGCGGGCGAAGATCTATCAGGAATATCGTGACGATTTGCTGATTGCCATCAATGACGCCGGCTGGGACGGGGAATGGTATCGCCGCGCCTACTACGACGACGGCACGCCTCTCGGCACCCACACGGACGACGAATGCAGGATCGACGCGCTGGCCCAGGCGTGGGCGGTCATTTCGAATGCCGCGAACGCCGAGCGCACCAAGCTTTGTCTGGACTCGCTGGCAGCGCGAGCTGGTGGATGAGGAGAACGGACTCATCCACCTGCTCTATCCGCCCTTCGTCAACACGCCGCACGACCCGGGCTACATCAAGGGTTATGTCGCGGGCGTTCGGGAGAACGGTGGCCAATACACCCACGCCGCGTGCTGGGTCATCCGCGCCATGGCGGAGGCCGGGCGACGTGACGAGGCCGCCGCCCTGCTCCAGCGCCTCAGCCCCATCTGGCATTCGAGGGATGCGGATGCCGTTGCCACCTATCAGGTGGAGCCCTACGTCGTCGCTGCCGACATTTACGGTGCCGCGCCCCATGTCGGGCGGGGCGGATGGACCTGGTACACTGGTTCAGCCGGATGGATGTTCCGAGTTGCGGTCGAATCGGTGTTGGGATTGACGGTCGAGAACGGTGACACGCTCGTGCTTGCACCACGCATTCCCGATGGCTGGCCAGGTTTCGAGATTCAATACCGGACCATCTCCGGCAGAACCGTTTATGAAATCTCAGTGACGGTTGTCGGAGGTAAGGCGGAAAATGTCATCGGCCTAACCATCGACGGCCTCAAGCTTGATTCCGATCCAGGAATCGCCCGTTGGAAAATCGATGACGACGGCAGCAACCATTCGGTCAGGGTGGAGCTGGGAGCATGATCGCCGAAAAGCGGTTCGATCTAGCAGCTCAGGTCGTTGAGGTCGGCGTTCTGTCCGGGCGCCAGTTCCTGGCGGATTTCCCATGTGGAGTCCTTCTTGATTTCCAGGATCGAATCATACTTGAGTTTCGACTCTCCGTTTTTCGAGAGGATCACCACACCCGTGTTGAGTTCGGAAAGCATGTCGAGAATGCTCGCGATCTGGTATTTCGTCAGGGAGCTGCCGGGCCGGTCGAGAAAAACGAATGCTGGCTTTGCTAGAAAAATCCGGGCGACGGACAGGAGATGCTGCTCACCGATCGAGAGCATGTCGTCCCAGTCCTGATCGGTATCCAAACCACCCGCACGTGTCACCACGTCACCGACGCCCAACTTGTCGAGGATCTCGGTGATCAGGGCATCTGGCGTGTATTGCTCCATACCAGCCCGGACAAGAACCGCGCGAAGGGTGCCAGGTGGAAGGTAGGGTCTTTCCGGCAGGAAAAGGATGTCATCCAGACTGGGGCGGATGATTTCCCCGCCGCCGCATTCCCAGATGCCCGCCGTCGCGCGGAACAAGGCGACTTTCGCGCCCTCCTCATTTCCCATGACCAGCCACCGGCTTCCACGCAGGATCTCAAGATCGAGATTGCTGACCAGGGCACGGGTCTTGTCCGCCGAACGCAGGGTAACATTCCGAAAAGCCACCCGATCGGGAGACTCCTCGACATTGATGGTGCAAGGCGTGATCTGGTTCGCCTTCTCGATGGCATCCTGAAGCGTGTGAAGCCGGGCCGTGACCGCGGTGAACGCGGAGATGGACTGGAACTGCGTCACGATGAGCGAGAAGGCTCCTAACAAGGTCGCGAATGCCATCGTCGATTGGGTGATCTCACCAAACTCCTTAGGCCCGTTGATGAACATCGGCGCGATGATGAGGGCCGGGATGATCTGGATGAAATAGTTGTAGCCGTTGGTGAAAAAGCCGAGGTTACGGTTGATCCGGATCAGGCGGCGGAAGTTTCCCGTTAGAGCGTCGAGCCGCTTGTTCAGGCGGATCCTGAACCGGCCTTCCCGGTGTGAAAGGGCGATGGATTCGGCATTCTCCCTAACATGAATCAGGTCCGCGCGGAAATTCGCCTCCATGTCGAACTGGTGGTAATTCAGGCGGATCAGCGGCTTGCCAAGCACGATGGTCAGCAGCGATCCGCAAACCGCGTAGGTCACCGCCACACCAAAGAGGAAGGGGCTGATGCTCCAGAGAACTCCGGAAAACGAGATCGCGGTCATCAGGCCGTTCACGATCAGCAGGGTGAAGGACAAGGTCGTGGTGGTGAACGCCTTCACATCCTCCGTGATCCGCTGGTCGGGATTCGCCACAAGGTGCTCGGAATCGAGGCGATAGTAGGTCCGGTCATCGAGGTAGGCATCCGAGAGCCGCCTTGTCAGTTGCTCGCGCCAGAGGATTCCCAACCTTTCCTCGGTGAACCGGTAGAATACCGCAACCACCGTGGAGGCGACGAAAACCATCGCTAAAAGGATGCCCTTATACCTGAAGACATCGATTTTCTTGTTCTCGATGGCCGACATGAAATCCCGCCCGACATAGCTGTTGAGGACATTCAATCCGGTAATCGCAAACATCAGCAACACCAGCATGACCGCGAACATGACAGCCCTCGGTCCTTGCTCCGACTTCACAAGCAGCCGCAATACTCCACGGAACCTTTTCAGGGTCGTGCGGATGAGATGGAGCTTCTCGTTGGCCATTTGGATCGCGCTTGTGGGCGGGGAAGCGCCTTTACTACGGAAAACTTAAATATTACCTGCGGGCGAGATGGCAAAATACCCGGCTGATGGCAAAGCTAATCAACCCGGCCCTTGAAAATTCACCTTGATCCCTGTGGAAGTTCTTCTGGTCACAGCTCCGATTGCCTCATAATTCTCCGGCATGAGAATCTCCGGATTGATCCCTGTCGTCGCTGCCGCCCTCTGCCTGTCGCTTCCATCGGTGAAGGCCGCACCGGAATTGAACGTCCTTTCTGAAAAGGAAGCTGCCGCAGGTTGGAAACTTCTCTTCGACGGCAAGAGCCTCGCCGGATGGACCAATTTCAAGAAGCCCGATGTCCGCCCAGGATGGGTGGTCAAGGATGGCATCCTGGTCTGCGCGGATCCGCACAACGCCGGTGACATCCTGACGGTCGAACAATTCGGAGCCTTCGAGCTGGAGCTCGACTACAACATTTCCGTGGGAGGAAACAGCGGGATCATCTTCCATGCCACCAACGAGGCGAACACCGTATGGGCCACCGGACCCGAGCTTCAGCTAGCGGACAACAACCACCCCTCCCAAACCAAGCTCTCGGGCTGGCTTTACGAACTCTATCATCCGCCTGTCGATCCCAAGACGAACAAGCCGCTTGATGCCACAAAGCCGGCGGGCGAATGGAACCACGTCCGCATGGTGATCACTCCGGAAAAGTGCGTTCACGAGATCAACGGCGTGAAGTATTTCGAATACGTGCTGGGCAGCGAGGATTTCAAGAAACGCGTGGCCGGGAGCAAGTTCGGCAAGATGCCCCTGTTCGCGAAAGCCGACAAGGGCTTCATCGCCCTGCAAGGTGACCATGGTGTTGTGTCCTTCCGCAACATCAAGATTCGCCCGCTCTAACACGGCAGGATTTCCCATGCTGGCCTTTTCATCCTGCTGGAACAACAGCCGCCACACGGACGGCGAGTCGATGATCGAGGAGATCGTCGAACTCGGTTTCAACCACATCGAGCTATCGCATGGCATGACCATCGCGAAGCTGCCCGGTATCAAGAAGGCCTACGAACGCGGCCTTTTCACCTGCTCCGGCGTCCACAACTATTTCCCCTCCCCCGTCGAGGTCATGATCGACGCGCCGGATGCCTACGAGTTCACCTCGCACCGGCCATTCGACCGGCAAAGGGCGATGGACATGACATTGCGCACGCTCGATCTAGCAGCCGAGTTCAAGGCCCGTTATCTCGTGCTCCACATGGGGTCCGTGCCGCTGAATTCGAAGAATTGGACGAAGCCCCTGACCGCCACGGTCTCCGAGGGCGGGCAACGGAGTTCAGGTTATATCGAGAGCAAGATCGCATTCGTGAAGAAGCGTGAGAAGGTGGCTCCGTTGTATTTCCAGCGGGCCATGGATGCCCTGGGCACCATCGCCGAACGCGCGGCCGAGGTGGGTGTGAAACTCGCGGTGGAATCCCGCTCGCGTTTCGAGGACATGCCGACGGAACGCGAGATGATCGCCCTGCAAAGCCATTTCGCGGACAATCCATGGGTCGGCTACTGGCATGACTTCGGCCATGTCCAGCTCAAGCACAACCTCGGGCTGCTCGACCACGTCGAGTGGCTGGAAAAAGTCTCGCCGTTCCTGATAGGAGGACATGTCCACGACGTCCAGTGGCCGGCACGGGATCACCGCACCCCGTTCAGCGGCACGCTGGACTATGCTACACTTTTGAAATTCTTCCCTGCGGATTGCCCGCTGGTTTGGGAACTCAGCCCCACCCGCGAAACGTCCGAGATCAAGTCGGCGCTGGCGCGTTGGAAAGCCGAGTTTCCTCTTCGTTCGTAGTCCAGCCCTTCAGGGCGTCTTCTGGGCGCAATAAAAACACCCTCCAGAGTTACCCCCCCTACGAAGACCTTGCCACCCTTCCGCTAAAAGTTGATCATCCCCGCATGAGTCAAGACGTGGTTACCCTCCTCCAGCAACTCGTCCGTATTCCCTCGGTGAATCCTGACAATGCTCCCGGCACGGAACAGATCGGCGAGGAGACCATCGCGGTCTTTCTATCAGGATGGCTGGAATCCATCGGCGCGGAAGTCACGCTGGAGGAAATCAAGCCGGGTCGTCCCAATCTCATCGCCCGTTTCGCGCCGCTCGATGGCCGGCCGCGAATTTTGTTAGGTCCCCACCTCGACACGGTCGGCGTCGGCGGCATGATCGTCGATCCATTCGGCGGAGAGATCCGCGACGAAAGGATCTGGGGCCGCGGGGCTTCCGACACCAAGGGACCGATGGCCGCCATGCTTTGGGCGCTTCACGAGCATCGCGACTCCCTCGCCAGCATGCCGGTGGCCGTGGACTTCGTCGCATTCATGGGAGAGGAATCCGGCCAGTGGGGATCGAAGGATTTCGTGAGGAGACATGGAAAGGACTATATCTTCGCGCTTGTTGGAGAACCCACCTCGATGCAGGTCGTGCATGTCACCAAGGGGTCGCTTTGGGCAACCCTGCGGGCCACCGGCAAGGCCGCGCACAGTTCCCAACCGGAACGCGGCGAGAACGCGATTCTCAAGCTTGCCCGCGCCCTCGACCAACTCGACCACCACCTCGGCGGACAGCTCGCGACCTTCACCCATCCCGTGCTCGGGCGCTCCACCATGAATGTCGGCATGATCCGGGGAGGTTCGCGGCCCAACATCGTTCCCGATCTTGCGGAGGCGGAAATCGACATCCGCATCACCCCTGCCCTAGCCTCGGCAGGGGGTGCCTTGAAGCTTCTCGAGGAGACCATCGCATTTCACGCCCTGCCGGTTGAGATTGTGAATCCCCACGAGAATCCGCCGATGGAAACGGACGCAAGTCATGCGATGATCCAATCACTGCTTGCAACCGATCCCTCGACCGGACTTGCCGGTGCGCCGTGGTTTTCGGACGCGGCCCACCTTTCCAACGGCGGAATTCCAAGCATTTGCATCGGACCGGGCTCCATCGACCAGGCGCACACCATCGACGAATTCATCGACATTTCAGCCCTGAGAAACGGGGCGGAGTTTTTCACCGCCTTCGTTGGGACTCTGAAAAGCCGCTAAATCCGCCAGTTGCGCGGCGGAAAATGCCCGTTATGATCGCGCATGCCCTTCCCCTGCAAAAACGGCAACTGCCAGACGCCCTGCTGGATGCGGAAAGTCCTGCTCGCCGCCGGTCTCTATCATCTGGCGTTCGCCATCTGGACAAATTGCTGGCCGCATCTCTGGTTCGACTGGATCGGCATGGCCCGCCCGAACCACCCGCTCATGTGGCAGGGCGTTGGCGTGATCATGGGAGTATTGGGAATCGGCATGATCATCGCATCGAAGAAGCCCATGGAGCACTGGCTGATCGTGCTGTTCGGGTTCATCAAGTTCAGCCTGGGCGTCGTCGGTTTCAGCCTGGCTTACATGAGGCACGAAATTCCACTGACCTCGATCTGGATGATGGGAATCGATGACTTGATCTGGTGGGCTCCGTTCGCTGGCATCCTCTGGGCGGCGATCCTCGCCCATGCCGGGGTGCCGCCCACAAGGGTCCAGCCCTATTCGATCGATGAAGCCGCTAACAGCTACCTGCTTTCCAACGGCAAAACCCTCGCGGAAGCATCGGAAAACAAACTCCTGACACTCGTTTTCTTGCGCCACTTCGGTTGCACCTTCACCCGCCAGATCCTCCGTGGTCTGGAAGGAATCCAAAAGGAAGCCCATGCGCACGGATCGGATCTCGTCCTCGTCCACATGATGCAGAACGGCAAGGAAACGCAATATCTCGGTGAGCAAAGCGGCGTGCTTCGGATCGCGGATCCGCGTTGCGAACTCTATCGCGCGTTCGGATTGGGAAAAGGCGGTTTTCTCGAACTCTTCGGACCACAGGTCTGGTGGCGGATGGCGCTCGCACTCTTCAAGGGGTGCGGTGTAGGTCACTCTGGCCGGCGATGGCTTGCAAATGCCGGGTGCCTTCCTTTTCCGGGACGGGAAGATCATCTCCTCGCAGCGCGCCCATTCCGCAGCCGACTTGCCGGACCTGCCCGGGCTATTCCAGGAGTTGCCCTCTCCGGTGAGCCATGAGACGGTAACCGCATGACATCGTTGCAGGGGAAAACTCTTCTTGTCACCGGCGCTTCCAGCGGCATCGGCCAGGCGCTTTGCGAACTGCTCGTTGATCGAGGCGCCAATGTGTTGGGTGTCACGCGCCGACCATCGCTTCTTTCCGAGAACGTTTCCCCGATCGTTGCGGATCTCACCCAGCGCGAGCAGATTTCCACGATATTCCACGGCCTGGGAAAGATCGACGGTCTCGTCAATTGCGCCGGCGTCGCCTACCTCTCACGCATCATCGATGGAAATCCCGCCGACTGGGAGGAAATGTGGCGGGTCAATGTGATGGCCCTCGCGCTTTGCTGCCAGTTGTCCCTCAAACATTTCCCGGCGGGTGGCGGGCGCATCGTCAACGTGTCATCCATGAGCGGTCACCGCGTGCCACCGACCGGAGGATTCTATGCGCCGACGAAGTTCGCCGTTAGAGCGATCACCGATGCGCTCCGCGCCGAGTTGAAATCATCCCGCTCGCCGGTCCAGGTGGCCTGCGTGTCGCCGGGATATGTCGATACCCCGATGCTCGACCAATATTTCCGTGGCCGCGAGGAATCCCTGACACAGACCAAGGCCGCGATGAAAATGCTGGAGCCTGCCGACGTCGCATGGGCCATCCTGACCATCCTCGAGTCACCTCCGCACGTGGAAATCGGCGACATCCTGATCCGGAGTGCCGAGCAACAAATGTGAGATGAACCGCTTTCGTCATTTCATCCGACTCCTCGCGATCGCCTCAGCCTGCCTTCTCGTGTCCTGCATCGATGGGCATGAGGAAATCTGGCTCAACGCCGACGGCAGCGGTCATGCGGATGTCACCTACCGCATTCCATCGGCGGCTGCTAGATTCCAGGGTGGAGAGTCCGGATTGAGGGAAATGGTTGGAGAATTTCTCAAGGAAGCTCCCGGAATCAAGACATCGGGTTACGAGGTCACCTCGCAGGACGACAGAT
The DNA here is from genome assembly GCA_963810445.1 of uncultured Verrucomicrobiae bacterium. Lineage (GTDB taxonomy): Bacteria > Verrucomicrobiota > Verrucomicrobiia > Verrucomicrobiales > Akkermansiaceae > Luteolibacter. The sequence continues at coordinate 53,162 of CAWENZ010000031.1, forward strand.
TGAACATTCATGTTCAGGTTGCTTTCGACTCGGCTCTCGATCTGCAGGAGATTTCAAAAAGCGATTCCATCCGGAATCTACCTGAGTCGGCAACCGGACTAACAGGAGAAATCCAGGTGAACGTCAGCGGCCGATCCGTGGTGGTGGAACGTCGTATCGATTTGGGCAAGGCACTGCCCGGATCGTCGCTAGTCCCCCTGTCTAACTGGGATGGCCACGGCTTGACCTACATCGTCCATCTCCCGCTGGCTGCCACGGAATCGAACGCCAGCAAGGTGACGGATTCGGGCAAGACCCTTGAATGGAATTTCCCGCTGGCGGAAGCCATCAAAGGACCGATGACGACGCGCTTCGTCGCCCCGGTTCCCATTCCTTCATGGCTGATCGCATCCGCATCCTCCGTGGCGCTTGGCATGTCGTTCATGGCTTTCCGGGTGATCCGGAAAAAGAAAACCGCCTGACAAAGCGCCGACGGGAACTGGACACTGGGGTGGATCACGCTTTAATGCGGGCAACAGGAAAGCGGTTCCCAGAACCACCCCATCATGCCCGCCGAATTCAAAGACTATTACAAGACCCTCGGAGTGCCGCGCGACGCCAGCACCGCCGACATCAAGAAGGCCTTCCGCAAGCTCGCCCGCGTCCACCACCCGGATGTCGCGAAGGACAAGGCCACCGCCGAGGCGAAATTCAAGGAGATCAATGAAGCCAACGAAGTCCTCAGCGATCCGGAAAAGCGCAAGAAATACGACGAACTCGGTGCCAATTGGCAAGCACCGCACCATGGTCAGCCGGAATACCGTCAGGGCCCGATGCCGGACCATGGTCATGAGTTCAACTTCGGTGGCACGGGGTTCAGCGACTTCTTCGAGCAGTATTTCAGCGGAGCGAGCCGCTACGGATTTCCCGAGGAGGCCTTCGGCGGCTCCGCACCTCCACCCCGCGAGCGCCGGGGCAGCGACATCGAGGGCGACATCCTCGTCACGCTTGAGGAAGTGATGCAGGGAGCCGTGCGCCCCATCTCGCTGCAGATGACCGATCCCCGCACGGGCAAGGTCGAGACCACCACCTTCCAGGTCCGCATTCCACCCGGTGTCACCGATGGCAAACGCATCCGCGTCCCCGGCCAGGGAGAGCCCGGCAGCGGAAAGGCCACCGCCGGCGATCTCTATCTGCGTGTCCGCCATGCCGCGCATCCCGATTTCCACACCGAGGGACACGATCTCTACTTCGACCTGGATCTCGCACCATGGGATGCGGTGCTAGGCGCCGATCTAACGGTTCCCACGCTTGATGGACCGATCAAGCTGAGGATTCCGCCCGGCAGCGAAAATGGCCAGCAACTCCGCGTCCGTGGCCGCGGTCTTCCCAAGGGAAAATCCGGCGAACGCGGTGACTACCACGCCACCATCACCGTTCACCTCCCGACGAATTCCACCGCCGAAGAACGCGAGCTGTGGGAGAAACTCCGCGGCATTTCGAAATTCAACCCGCGCAACGCCCCATCCGCATGAACCCGTCATCCGAGAACGACCTGCCGCTCTACGATCCCGAGGAGCACTCCACCTACTCGCTGGAAATCGTCGCGAGGATCACCGGCGTTTCCTCACAAGCCATCCTGCACTATCAGGAGCACGGCTTGATCCGCCCTATCGAGGAAACGGGAGATTTCGACGACGAAGCCGTCCACACCCTCCGCCAGATCGAACACCTCCGGCAAACCTGTGAGGCCAACCTCTCCGGCCTCAAGCTCATCCTCAACCTGATGGACGAGGTGGATCGCCTGAAGGGAGAACTGCGCCTCCGACATTGAACATTGGGACCGCAGGTCCGCCTCGGGCTGCTCTCCACCCCGTCTCGCGACGACGCAGTTGCCTCCGGCTGCTCTCCCGTTGCTCGTCTCGGGATGACTCAGACTTTCACTGGTTGATTTCATGTATGTGCGCACGCACGAGCGGCGATCTCCGAATCGCCGAAGCCCATGTGAAGCCGATGAAAAGCGGTTTACCACCTCGCATCGTCACTTCATGGACCTCGGCGGATCGGAGTCCGCCGCTCCTTGAAAGGTTGCGTTTCGGCAATCTCTTTTGGCAAACGGTCTAGCAGGCTTTACCCGGCTGCCATTCGACAGGGAAGCCGCCGCCCAATTCTTGAAGCTCCGTAAGCAAGGTGTGCGGATCGGCACGATGGACCTGAGAATCGCCTGCATCGTTATGGCATACGATGCGGTGCTCCTGACCCGCAACACCAAGGATTTCGAAAAGGTGCCGGGATTGAAGTTCGAGAATTGGTTGGAATAATTTCCCCCGACCACCCGCTCAAGCCAGCGCATCCGCGCACTCGGCGAGCATCTCGATTCGCACCGCAAGCGGAAGAACCCTAGCTTGACGGTCGGACGGCTTCACGCGAACAAAAAAACGCCGCCCGGCGTGAACCGGACGGCGTGTGATGTTTCGGGTATCGCTGTTTCAGGCTCAGGCGACCTTCGAAGCGTGTTTCGCTTCAAGGGCTTTCTTGGCCTGGGCAATGATGGCGGAGAAGGCGGCGGCGTCCGTGACGGCGAGATCCGAGAGGATCTTGCGGTCAGCTTCGATACCGGCGGCCTTCAGGCCTTCGATGAAACGCGAGTAGGTCATGTCCTCGTTGCGGCAGGCAGCGTTGATACGCTGGGTCCACAGACGGCGGAACTGACCCTTGCGGCGCTTCCGGTCGCGATATTCATACGTCATCGCCTTGCGGACAGCGTCCTTGGCGTAACGGAAGAGTTTCGAGCGGAAACCGCGGAAACCCTTGGCACGGAGCAGCGTCCGCTTGCGGCGGGCGCGACTGGCCGGTGAGTTGGTGGCACGTGGCATTTCTTATTTTTTCAGTTTGAACAGACCGTTGATTTCATTTCCTTCCACAGTCTCGACTGTTCGTGTCTCCCTCGCGGGATCAGGCTGTGTAAAGGCCGTCCGAAACGCGGACGGGGGCGTATATCGTTGCTTACGAGTTTCTTAGCGATGGGAAAAAGGAAGATTCTCCCTGACGTTTCTAAGGTCAGCATCGGAGACGAGAGCAGCTTGCCCAAGACGACGCTTGCGCTTGCTGTTCTTGCCTTGCAACAAGTGGCGAGCCCCTTGTTTCCGACGAAGAATTTTCCCTGTCCCAGTGACTTTGAAACGCTTGGCAACGGCTTTCCGTGTTTTTGCTTTTCCTCCGACTCTTGGCATGGGACGGGCAAACTAGGGATCGACCCCGCCTTGGCAAGGCAAAAATGGCTTATTTCCTGAGGAATCTCCGGGCAGCCTGGCAAGAGCAGGGAATCGACTGCGGAATCCCGTCAAACCCTGGCGTCCAACCATTTGCCGCGGAAATGCGCCCACGCCAGGATCAACGACTGGGTGGCCAGATCCGCGCCGACGATCAGCCAGACCCAATGCAGGTCGAACCAAGGTTGCGACTGGGCCAGGAGCATCACGATCACCCGATAGAATATCATGCTCCCGAATGAGCAGCGCATCACCAGCATCGTGGCCCCGGCAGTGCGCATCGAGGTTTTCAACAGCACGCAGGTGGCCGCGAAAGGTTGGGAAAGAGCGCACACCAACACGGCGGGCCCGGCAAGCTGCCTGGTGAATTTCACTGCCCGGAGCCAGCAGATTGATGAACGGATGCCGGAACACGGCGATCCCGACCGCGATGCTGCCCATCAGGATCACCGCCACTTTCCAGCACAGCCGGACGGAGCGCATGGCCATCGGCTTGGAGCCGGCTCCGAGGTATTGGCCGACAAGTGCGGAGCCTGCGGTGGCGATCGCGAAACCAGGCAAAAGGCTCATCGACTCCATGCGGATGGTGATGAAATGGGCACCGAGCGCGGCGTCTCCAAGGATCTTGGCGATCGCGTGGACACCGAACATCTGGATGACCCACATGCCGGTGATTTCAAGCGCTTGCGGTGATCCGATGCGGGCAATCCGCCGCATCACCTCCGCACAAGGGCGCATGCCGGCTGCGGTCCAGTTCAAGATGCCGTCTTTTCGTGCGAGCAGCAGACCCACCGTGAGAAGGCCAGCCGCCCAGCCGCAAAGGGTGCCGCTGGCGATCCCCGCCATGCCATGCCCACCCAACGGTGCGGGGGCAAAGACGAACGTGGCGCTTAACCCCATATTGACGAGATTCACCACACACATGCCGATGAACGGCGTCCGGGTGTCCCCCGCTCCACGCAATGCGGCGTTGATGCAGAACATCGCCCCGCTGATCGGGCAGGAAATCGAATACACCCGGATGAAATCCTCCGCGTAACCGTGCGCCAGTGGCGAAAGTCCGAGAATCCCACCTAACAACGGAGCGCAGGTGAGCAACAGCACGGTGGAAAGCAACCCGGTCATCACCCCCAACAAAAGCCCCTGCCCCAGCCCTTGGTTCGCCAGCGGCCGATCCCTCGCACCGGTTGCGCGGGAAACGAGCGCCATCACACCGGTCGCCATCGCCCCCTGCAGAATGCTGGAAAACCAGGTGAGATACACGTTGAAGCCCATGGAGGCCAGCACCGCGACCTTGTCATAAAGCCGTTCATCCATCCGCCCGGCAATGAACTGGTCCGAGTAGCCCACGCAGAATGCGAGCAACTGTTCGAGCAGGGGCCAAAAAGCCAGCACCATGACCTGCCGTGGCAGGGACAAGCCACCCAACGTGCCCGCGAGCCGGACTTCCGGCTCCGATCGTTGGTTGGCTTCCAAAGTGATTCCGGGCTTCGACATGCGGCAGCCGTGAGGCCTATCCCGACCTTCCCGAAAACACAACCCGCACCGCCATGGAATTTCGGACGCATTTAAAGGATCGCGATATTCCCGGTATTGCCATCCCTCCCCTTCCCCGCTTCCATCCGCCCGCCGATGGCTTCCTCGTTTTCCTTTGACTCCCTGAACCAAGCCCAACGCGAGGCCGTGGGCGCGCTTGATGGCCCGGTGATGCTGCTCGCCGGAGCTGGCACGGGCAAAACCCGGACCGTCACCTGCCGCATCGCCCACATGCTGGAGAAGCGGATCCCGCCATCCGAGATCCTTGCCGTGACCTTCACCAACAAGGCGGCTGCGGAAATGCGCGAGCGGATCAGCGGCATGGTTTCCAAAAAGGCGGCCGAAGACATGACCGTCTGCACCTTCCACTCGCTCTGCGTCCGCATCCTTCGCGGCGGCATCGAGAAACTCGGCTACAAGAAGAACTTCTCCATCTGCTCGCACTCCGACCAGGTCGGCATGATGAAACAGCTCCTCGTCCGCAAGGGCGGGGCCGAACTCAAGGTCAAGCCCGACGAGGTGCTCTCCTCCATTTCCAAGGCGAAAAACAAGGGCGTCGATCCCAACGACATGGAGGACGACTTTTTCTCCACCCTCGCCGTCGCCTATCAGAACGAGCTTCGCGCGCAGAACGCCGTGGATTTCGACGACCTGCTTTTGTTCGGCGAGAAGATCCTGCGCGAACACTCCGACGTCCGGGAAATGTTCCGCCAGCGCTACACCCGCGTCACCGTGGACGAGTTCCAGGATACGAACGCGCTCCAGATGCAGCTTCTCCAACAGCTCGTCGGCGGGCCGAACTATCACGTCTGCGTCGTCGGCGACGATGACCAGTCGATCTACGGCTGGCGCGGTGCGGAAGTCGCCAACATCCTCCAGTTCGAGAAATTCTTCCCCAATCCCAAGGTCATCCGGCTGGAGGAAAACTACCGTTCCACCCACGCCGTCCTCCACACGGCGAACAGCCTGATCCGACACAACGTCGGCCGCCGCGAGAAGGTCCTCCGGTCCACCCGCAAGGGCGGCGACCCGGTTAGAATCGTCGCCATGCCGGGCGATGACCAGGAGGCGGAATTCATCGCCGAGGAAATCATGGCGGAGAAGGGAGCCGTCGGCCGCGAGTGGGAGGACTTCGCCATCCTCTTCCGCACCAATGGCCAGAGCCGCAAGCTCGAACTCGCCTTCCGCGAGCGCAAGATTCCCTACCGGATGGTCGGGGCCCAGAGTTTCTATGACCGCCGTGAGGTTCGCGACGTGCTTGCCTACGCGCAGTTGCTGGCTTCTCCCGAGGCGGATGTCCCTCTTCTCCGCATCCTCAACGCCCCTAACAGAGGCATCGGCCAATCCACCGCCGTTCTCGCCACCGACTGGAGCCGCGAGCATCACGAATCCGTCTGGCAGGCACTTTGCGATCCGGAATTCACCGACCAGTTAGGACCCAAGGCCGCCAACGCCGTCCAAAGCTTCGTCGCCACCATCGCGGGGGCCAAGAACCGCATCGAGATCGCGAAGGAAAACGCGGCCGACGTGCTCGACTCACTGATCAAGGAAATCGAATACATTCCATGGATCGAACGGGCCTGCAAGACCGACAGCGAACGCCAGCAACGCGGCGAAGGCATCTTCAGCGTGATCGACAGCCTCCGGCAACACCTCGCGAAAGGTCCCAAGAAGACCCTCCAGTCCTTCATCGACCACAGTGCCCTCGCCTCGGAGAAGGAAGAGGACCTTGAGAAAAAACTAGGAGCCACCCTCATCACCCTGCACGCCTCCAAGGGACTCGAGTTCCCCATCGTCTTCCTTGTCGGGCTCGAGGAAGGATTCCTGCCCCACACCCGCAGCATCGCGGAAGGAACCAAGGACGAGGAGCGTCGCCTGTTATACGTCGGGATCACCCGCGCGCAGGACCAGCTCACCATGACCTACTGCGCGACCCGTATCAAGTACGGTCAGGAAACCGGGTGCCAGCCCAGCAGCTTCATCGGCGAGCTCGACGACGAGCACCTGCTCCACACGACCTACGACGACATCCTCGGTGCCGCTCCCAGCACCGACGAACTCGACAATTTCTTCGGCAGCCTCAAGGGCATGCTCGACGACGCCTGAACTCCATCGTTAGGATTATCTTGGCAACCGGACTTCATGCTGCTTGCATTCCCGGATCATCCAACAGATCTCATGAAGCAGTGGTATTATTCCGAGTCAAACGAGCAGCGAGGCCCCATCACCGAGCCGGAATTAAGACAGCTCATTGATTCCAAAGCCATCCCGCCCGCCACGCTGGTCTGGTCCGAGGGCATGCCGCAATGGACTTCCGCAAGTTCGCTCCCGGCATTCGCGCCTTCTCCTTATGCGGCGCCTTCATCGGAGCCGGACTTGCAGGTGGACTGGTCCGGCTACGTTCCCACCGGTTCGCAGGTGCGGCCATGGATCCGTTATTGGGCAAGAACCCTCGATTTCCTGCTGTTCAGCCTGGTCTTCGGAATCATGCTGGGCCTGATCTATCCGCAGTTCCTGGAAATGCCGGACACGCTGGTCGGAGTGATCCTGCTGGCGGCCTATACGTTTGTGGAGCCCGTCATGCTCTCCACCTTCGGAACGACTCCACTGAAGGCGCTTCTCAATATACGAGTTAGAAACGCCGACGGCAGCCGGCTTTCCTATCCCAAGGCACTCGCAAGGAACTTGAAAATCTGGATCAAGGGAGAAGGTCTCGGAATTCCGCTGCTTTCCCTGTTTACCCTTATCTCAAGCTACAACCACCTGACCAATCACGGAATCACCACCTGGGACAGGGAAGGCTCATTTGAAGTAAAACACAGGAATGTGGAATGGTGGCGATGGCTCCTGGCCATCGCTTTCATCATCGGCTTCGTCGCCCTGATGGTCCAGGAAGACGAAGCCTGACTGACACGGGATTCACTCTTCAGTCTTCAGGACGATTTCCTTGAACTGCACCGTCATCGGCTTGCCGGCATGGAGTTGCAGGGCGATCAATCCGGTCTTCGCACCGACAGCCGTTTCATCGGTGACATCCACCGTTTGTTTACCGTTGATGAAATGCATCAGGTGACCGCCTTTGGCGACGATGCGATAGTCATTCCAATCTCCCGGGTGAATCGCCGCCTGGATCTCCGCGGACTTGCCCACCTCTCCAGTCACCTCGATGTTGGCCTTCTTGCCTTCCCCTCCTTCATGGATGACCACCTTCTGGCCACGCTGGGCGAGAATGCCACGGCCCTTTTCCTCATAAAGGATACCGCTGTAGCTTTTTCCGACCTCGAAATCCGCCTGATAGCCGGACACCACGGAATATTCGGGCTTCACGATTTTGCTACGGTATTGCACACCGGAATTTCCGAATCCCTCGGCCTTGCCGTTTTCATCGACGATCTTGTATTTGAAGGAGAGTTCGAAATCACCGGCCTCGCCGTCCCAGATGAGAAAGGTGTTCTCCTTCACCGGAACCTCCTTGGTCGTCTGCCCGGTGATCGTGCCGTCCTTGACGCTCCAGAATTCCGGCTGGCCTTTCCAACCGGTGAGATCCTTGCCGTTGAAGAGTTGGGTTTCACCGGCGTGGGCGAGCGAGGCTCCGGCAGCAAGCACGAGGAGGATGGGCAGTTTTTTCATAAGTGTGGATGAAACGATGAACCGCCCGCGTTTGTTTCGCCAGAATCAAAATTGAGCGGCGTCCCATCACGACCAAAGCGAATGGGTTGACACAGCCCAATCCATCATCTGACTTCTGGCGTCCCCCTGACCCAGCCACCTCCCCTTGAAAACACTCATCTTCATCACCACCTTCCTGTGCCTCGCCGTGAAACTCCCGGCCCAGTCTTTCATGATGAATCCCTACGGCTGCAAGAGTGCAACCCTTCTGAACGGCAAGTGGAACGCGATCATCGACCTCTTCGGACGGGGCAAGGCGATGAAGTTCTATCAAAACCGCAAGCCGCAGACGAACACCGAGTTCGTGGAGTATTCCTTCAGCGGTGGCCTCCGCCTCGACGTGCCGGGTGACTTCAACTCGCAGGTCCCGGAGTTGAAATACTATGAGGGGAATGTCTGGTACCAGCGATTTTTCACCGCGACAAAGGACAAGGATCACCGCCAGTTCATCTATTTCGCGGGAGTCAGCTACGAAGCCGCGGTTTGGCTGAACGGCAAGGAAGTCGGCACTCACGAGGGAGGCTTCACGCCCTTCCAGTTCGATGTCTCGGACCTGCTGGTCGATGGGGAAAACGACTTGATCGTGATGGTGAACAACAACCGCAGGGTGGACGGCATCCCCGCCATGAACTTCGATTGGTGGAACTACGGCGGCATCCTGCGCGACGTTTTCTACGTGGAGAGGCCCAAGGTCCACGTCCGCGATTACAAGGTGCAACTCAAGAAAGGTCATCAGGAAATCATCGCCGGATACATCCAACTCGAGGGTGCAACCACACCGCAGCAGGTGGAGCTTGGCATCGCGGAGCTGAACATCAGGAAACAACTCACCACCGACGCGTCAGGCCACGCCTCGTTTGAAATCGAAGCCAAGCCGCAGTTATGGGAACCCGCTTCGCCCAAGTTATATAAAATGACGGTTTCGACAGGCAGCGATTCTCTTGAGGATGAGATCGGTTTCCGCACCATCGAGACAAAAGGCAGCGACATCCTTCTCAACGGCAAATCCGTTTTCCTGAAAGGGATCAACTTCCACGAGGAGATTCCCCAACGCCTCGGACGTGCCAACTCCGATGCCGATGCCGCCATGATCCTGAGCGAGGTCAAGGCGCTGGGCTGCAACTTCGTCCGGACCGCCCACTATCCGCAGAACGAGCACATCGTCCGGATGGCCGAGAAAATGGGGATCATGATCTGGGAGGAAATCCCGCTGTGGCAGGGCATCGAGTTTTCGAATCCCGTCATCTTGAAGAAGGCGGAGACCATGCTGAGGGAAATGATCTATCGGGACAAGAACCGGGCCGGAATCATCATCTGGAGCATCGCCAACGAAACCAGCCCCTCGGAATATCGGGACAAGGTCCTAACCGACCTGGTGTCCCTCACCCATGAACTCGACGACACCCGCCTCGTGGGCGCGGCCTTTGACAACATGGGTTATGAAAAGGCCACCTCCACCTTCCATCTCAAGGACAAGGTCGCCGAAGCCGTGGATGTGGTCGGCGTGAACAAATACATGGGATGGTACAATCCTTTCCCGGTGGAGCCAGGGAAAATCAAATGGGACGTGGCCGCCGGCAAGCCCCTGATCATGACAGAATTCGGCTGCGAGGCACTCTACGGCCAGCATGGCCCCGCCGATGTGGCTTCCAACTGGAGCGAGGAGTATCAGGAGGAGATCTACCGCAAGAACTACCTCATGTTCGAAAACATCCCCAACCTGCGCGGCACCAGTCCGTGGGTGTTGTTCGACTTCCGCTCACCGACGCGATGCCATCCGCTGAATCAGGACGGATGGAACCGCAAGGGACTGGTTTCCGACAAGGGTCAGCGGAAGAAGGCGTGGTGGATCGTGAAGACAATTCTACGAGAATCATTGAGAATCGGATCGGGAAGAATCCCGAGGTTTCGAAGGAATCCCGGAGATCCAGCCTCATGGGTAAGCCAAATCTCCCCGGATTTCGCGGTCACCGCCCTGTCGCTATTGGGCGCACGAAATTACTGGTTGCCCGAACAAATGAATGGATTTAGCGAAATACCGGAAATTTTCGGAACGTTTCAACACGTTGTCCAAACAAGCTTGGTCAAAAATCCAATCCACCTCATTCATCATGAAACATCGAAAACTCTTAGCCCTCGCCCCCGTTCTTGCCGCACTTTTTTTCACCATTTCCTCGTCGCAGGCCCGGACGTGGACGAGTTCCGACGGAGCCAAAACCTTCGATGGTGAGCTGCTGTCCTACGACACGGCAACCGGTGTCGTCGGCGTGACCCTTTCCAACGGAAAAAAGATGACCTTCCAACAGGACAAGCTATCCGCGGCGGACATCGCGTTCCTGAAGGAAAACGGGAGCGTGACGCCACCTTCCTCAAGCAGCGGTTCGAAAAGCAGCTCGGGCGGTGTGAAACCCCTTCCGGACGTGATTCCCGATCCCGACGGTAAGCCCGCCGACATGTCGAAACCTGTTCAGGTTTATATCATGATGGGACAATCCAACATGCTCGGATTCGGAAATTCGGGTGCTCTCAAGGGAGTGGCTGCGGAAAAATACCCATATCTGGTGGATGACTCCGGCAGTTGGATTACCCGCAAGGATGTTCGAAATGTGTTTTTCTGTATGGGAGCCCTGAAATACAATGATTGGTTAACAGGTGAAAATGGGAATGGGAGTGGAAAATTTGGCCCGGAAATCGGCATTGGGAATTGTCTGGGTCAGGCCACTGATGCACCCGTGCTGATCTTGAAATCATGTGTGGGCAACCGTGCTTTGGGCTGGGACTTGCTGCCACCCAGTGCGGTAGGCACCGGAGCCAAGGGAGGATCCTACCAAGGGAACTCGGAGAGCTCGAATCGGAAAGTCAGTGAAGAAGCCAAAACAAAAAATGGTGGCTGGTATGCAGGCCTCCAGTATGATCAAGACGTGGGTGCCGCTCAGGATGCCCTAAAAAACCTGGCCACTTATTATCCTGATGCCACGAAATTCGAAGTCGCGGGATTCTTCTGGTGGCAGGGAAATGCCGAGGCCGGCAAGGGAAGCGTGGAGACTTACGACAAGAACCTGGCCTTTCTCTTCAACGACCTGAAAAAGGACTTCAATGCGCCAAATGCCAAGTTTGTTTGCGCCACATTGGGTGAACACGACAAGACCGCACCCCTTTCCCAGAAGATGTTCGACTTCGCTGCTCTCCCTGAATTCAAGGATAAGGCGGCGGTTTTCTATTCAAAACCTGTCTCCAAGGGAGCCAGCGGCGGTCACTACGGTGGCGATGCCGAGACCTACATGAACGTGGGAGAAGGGATGGGCAAACTCATGGTGGAATTGCTCAAGTAACGGTTCCCGCGAGGGCGGTAAAGATTCAACCGGGGGCCAAATCCCCGGTTGAAAAACCTATCAGGACAATTCATCCGCCACGGAGTTCCCCTCTAGTATCATATCTCGGAAACAAGGTGACCCTCCAATTGGAGCGCGAAATTGGTTTCTATGCCTTTAAGGGTTCGACCTGTCTTTGTCGCAGAGCGACAACGGACGGTCGCCGTGGGCTTCAGCCCACGGATCAGTCCCAACATCATTCTTGCCACGTAGTGGCAAAGGAATCCGAACCTTGGATTCCCGTTCCATGGTTGGTCCATGGCCGCTACGCGGCTTCCGCTATTCTTTGACGGATTCCGTGGCCTAGAATCCCTGAACCCAATCTAACATCATATTAGCCGCAGCGTCTTTGGTCCCAGCGGGACGAAGAGGGGTTTGTGGATATGGATCAGGGCTAAAGCCCAAGGCTACCTTCCGATGTCGCTCGGCGACAGTCTGATGACGTCCAATCCTCGAATGCGTTGGGATTGGTTTCTTGCCAAATTTCCATATCGGCTCAGGCGGAATAAATTCCGCGCTCCAGTTCATCGCTCCGCGAAGTAGGACTACTTGTTCCCCTTCGCTTTTGCGCCGCGATTCGTCCGCTCCGCAGGATAAAGGATTTTTGAATCCTTCACCTCGCCCGCAGGCCGCCTCTCGGTGGGCGAGGAGCCGCCGATCCGGGCGTTCATCTTTTCAGCGAGGGCCGTCAATTTGGAAACAACCTCGGGATTTGAGTCGGCCACATTGGTTTTCTCGCCAATTTCCGCATCGAGGTTGTAAAGTCGAGGCTTCCTGGTGTCGGCATCGGGCTTGGCTGGCCGGCCCATGGTTTCGTTCTGCGGCGCGATGGCGAGTTTCCAAGGTCCCTGCCGCACCGCCTCGAGCTGATAGCCGTGAAAGTAATAATGGGCGTCACGGGAGGAGGTCTTGGTTTTGCCAAACAAAATCGGCGAGATGTCCCGACCATCGATCACGGGCTCATCCGGGACGGTGCCACCGGCGAGAGCGACGGCGGTGGGCAAAAGGTCAATGGTTCCGGCCACGGCATCCACACTGGTGTTGGGAGCGATTTTTCCCGGCCACCATGCGATGGTCGGCTCGCGCATGCCACCTTCCCAGGTGCTGCCCTTGCCCCCGCGCAAAGGGCCGGCGCTGCCGCTGTCAGCACCCTTGATCAGCCACGGGCCGTTGTCGCTGGTGAAGATGACGAGGGTATTTTCCGCGAGCTTGAGTTCGCGCAGGGTATCGAGGACACGACCGGTGCTCCAGTCGATTTCCTCGATCCAATCACCGACCTGACCATTGCCCGACTTCCCACGGAATGCCTCTCCCGGGTAGATCGGTGTGTGGATCGCGGTGTGGGGCAAGTACAACAGGAACGGCTTGTTCTTGTTCTCCGTGATGAAGTGGATGGCCTCTTCCGTGTATCGACTAACAATATGACTTTGCTGTTCGTCGGTGAGCAGTTCCGCCACCTTGTCATCCCGCAACAGGGGAACCACGGGCTTGCCGACCTCGGTGGATTTCACCTGCATGTCGTTCGAGTAAGGGATGCCGAAGTAGTGGTCGAAGCCCTGGCGGGTCGGCAGAAACTCCGGTTGATCACCGACGTGCCACTTGCCGATGCACATGGTGGCGTAGCCCCGTTCCTTGAGACGCTCGGCGATGGTGTGCTCGTTGGGATTCAGCCCCTTGCCGCCGCCCGGTCCATAAACGGCCGGAACGTCGATGCGGGGACCATAACAACCGGTGAGCAACTGCGCACGGGACACCGAGCAAACCGGCGCGGCATAGAAGGAGGTCAGCTTCATGCCCTCGCTCGCCATGCGGTCGAGGTTGGGAGTCTTCTGCTTCGTGGCACCAAAGGGACCGATGTCGCCATAGCCCATGTCGTCGATGAAAATGATGACAATGTTGGGAGGCGTATCGGCTGCAAATGAGGAACCAAAGGTGGAGAGAAACAGGAGCAGGCTGAAGAGTGGTTTCATGTGGGGATGGAAATAGGAAATGGTTACCGGGTCTCAAACGGGTTCTTTTCAAGATTGTGACGCCGACAAACTCTGCGGATTACGATCGGTCCGGTTCAACGGAACCATTGCTCGGGATCGACGCCGTAGAACTCTTTCAACTCGCCATAAAGATCAGGCCGCTTCTTGTGAAGCTGGCGGGGCTTTTCAAAGAACGTTTCGGTCGCGACGGCAAAAAATTCCGCCGGATTCGTCGCTCCGTAGGAATCGATCAAGGTGCGCTTGCCGGCCTCGAGCTGCTCCAGGAATTCCGCATAGTTCTCACGGAAAACCCGTGCCCAGGATCGATAGGCCTCGCGGCCCGGCAAGGCCGGCGCGCCATCGGTGCTGCCGTCCTCATGGTCCAGTTGATGGGCGAACTCATGCAGCGTGACATTTTGGGCGTCATGGACATTTCGCGCTCCCTGCTCGACGGAGTCCCACGCCAGCACGACCGTGCCGGTCTCCCAAGATTCGCCGAGGCGTTGCACCTTCCCTTCCGTCACGATACCGTAGGCATCCTGCTGTTTCATCACCGAACTGAATGTCGTCGGATAGAGATACACCGTCCTCAGCTCCGGGTAGGGATCCCCTTCCCGGTTCAAGACCAACATGCACGCCTGCGCGGCGACGGTCAGGATCATCCCCTCCTCAAGTTCCAACCCGTTGCACCCCTCGAAGCGGGTGGACGCGATGAAAGCGGCAATCCGCTCGTGCAAGCGCAATTTCAGTTCCTCGGGCAGTCGGGAATACAAAGGAACGTTCGCCACGAGCAAATCACACCACTCTTCCCTGAACACATCCTCAACCTTTCTTGAATCCTCAAACAGGGACTTGATTTTCTGCCAGATCATCGGGGCCAAGTTGACATGCCCCGAAACGGTTGCCAGCTCATTCTCATCGCAAATGCCGACCTAACATTCCATCAAGGCAGGGGCTCGATCACGATATTGCGGAATTCCACCGGCTTGCCCTCCGCCTGTAGGCCGATCGTGCCGGAACTGGAGGACGCTCCGGTGACCTTGTTTTGCATCACACCGTTCACGCTGACGGTCATGGTGTCCCCGCGGCAGATGATGTCGCATTGATTCCATTCACCCAATGGCTTTTCCGAAGCGGACTGACGGCGAGGAACAGCGATGTTAGAAGCATCGGTCAATTCCTTCACTCTCGAACCACCGTTGCAGCGGACCTCTCCCGCCGCCCCCGTTAGCAGTTGGACCTCAAGGCAAGTGGCCCAAACCTTGTCCTCACCGCCAAGGTGGAGGAAAACGCCGCTGTTTCCAGGACCGGCTGGAAAGCGCCATTCGAGGTGAAGCTGATAGTCGCGATATTTCTTGAGCGTCCGCGCATACCCGTTGGGTTTGCCCTGACAGGCGATGACGCCATCCTTGACCGACCAAATGGACGCGGCGGGAAAATCCTTCGACTCGGAAACAAAGGTCCAGCCGGTGAGGCTTTTCCCGTCGAACAACTCCACCTTGCTCGTCGGCGCGACCGCCGACTCCTCCGTCTCAGCAGCCACCGGGACCATCGTCACCGCCCAGCAAAGGATCGAAATGGCGAGAGCGGGACCGGCGAGATTGGAAATCATTCATGGAAGCTACCTGCGAGCAGCAAACATACAACCCGGATATCCCCGGGAAATCATGCGGACAAATCCGCGATCCCCATCATTCCTCGTCCCCACCGCTTTTCTTCTTCACCCCGGCGCGATGCGGGTTAGTGTGACGGCATGGTTGATGGGAAAAGCCCTTCTCAATCAGCCACCATCACGCTCAACCTGAAGTCATTCCATGGGAAACCAGTTCTACTACACGGATGCTGCCAACGAGGTCCAAGGGCCTTGCACCACATTGCGGCTCATGGCGCTGCACAAGGCCGGCGAACTCACGAAAAACAGCCTCGTTTGTCCCCAGGGATCCGATCAGTGGGTTGAATTGTGGACCATCTTTCCGGCCAACCGCATTTTCAAGTTCGGCAAAACCTCGGCGATGCAGGGCATCTACGGAATCCCGGATGAGGCAAACCCCAATCCGCCCAACTCCGTCCACTCATCCGGATACGCGATCATACATCCGGCGACGCGACTTCAGGCGGGAATCATCATCCTGCTGCTCTTGCTAGGGCTCGGCATTCCATATCTTGGAAACCTGCGTCCTGTGCCAAAATGGGAGTACAAGAAACTGGTGTTTTCCAGCGAAGGCAATGAACGCATCGGCCCTGGCGCGTTGAAGTATTCCTCGATCCAGATGGATGAGGAACTGCTCAACCTGATGGGCAAGGAAGGTTGGGAAATGACCGGTTCCTATTTGGAAATGGAAACCGCGTTTCCGAACTTCAACGAGGAAAACTACGCGATCGGACTTCAATCCAACACCCGCCCCCAGGCGCTCGTCGTCCTGTTCAAGCGCCCCCGCTGAGGGTTTCCTCACCGGCCGTCGATAGAAGAGGCGACTGATCGCGTAAGGTCTGCATGACCCGACGTTTTTTCCTGACTGCATCCGCAATCCTTCTGGCCGCCAGTTCCGCATTTGCCGAACCCGCGGCCCCCAAGAAGAAGCTCTTCCTCCTGATCGGCCAATCGAACATGGCGGGTCGGGGCAAGGTGGAAGCGCAGGACAAGGTCGAGAATCCGCATATTTTCATGCTCACGAAGGACCTGAAATGGGTGCCCGCCAAGGATCCCTTGCATTTCGACAAGCCGGTTGCGGGCGTCGGCCCTGGATCGGAGTTCGCTCGTGAAATCCTGAAGGCAAATCCGGACGCCACCATTGGCCTCATTCCCTGCGCCGTCGGCGGCACCAGCCTCGACCAATGGAAAGCAAGTGGAGCACTTTACACCACGGCCGTCAAACGGGCCCGGGAAGCCATGAAGGAAGGAACGCTGGCAGGCATCCTATGGCATCAGGGCGAATCCGACAGCGCTCCCGAGAAATGCGCGACCTATGCGGATCGACTCGTCGTGATGGTCGCCCAGCTTCGGAAGGACCTGGGAGCCGAGAAGGTGCCGGTGGTGCTGGGAGAACTGATTCACGGCCACGGAGCCAACGACTCCGTCAACGTGGCACTGGCCGCGGCAGCAAAGAAGATACCCGACTGCGGTCTGGTTAGCTCGGAAGGTCTGGGAAAGAAGGCACTTCACTTCGATTCCGCCGACGCCCGCAAGTTCGGCCAGCGATATGCCGCGGAGCTTCTCAAGCTAACAAAACCCTGAGGAATCGTGCTGACACTTTGCCGGCATTTTGCACGGGGACTCAAGCGCATCGAATTCCCCTTGAACCCTCCTTCTAACCCCTTCACATGAATTACTTCCACGCAGGTGAATCAATGCTCGGCAATGACGGTTCAATTCCACGCATCCGCCGACGTTCGTTCATCAAGGGACTGCTGGAAACCGGAGCCCTAACCGTCGCCGCATCCGGTCCTTTGTTCGCACAATCCGGCAAGCCATTCTCCGGCGAGGTCGGCACATTCGAAAACCTGTTTGCGAAGAAGACTCCCGTCATTCCCAAGCGCGGCGTGCACCTGGATTTGAAAGGACTGCCTCCGACGCCCGAGCGGTTTGTGAGCCTCCTGAAAATCTTCGCCGCCGCGCGTTACAACGTGGTGTTGATCGAGTGGGAGGATTCCTTCCCCTGGACCGTGGATGAACGGTTCCGCAGTCCCACCGCCTACACTCCGGACGACATCCGCCTGTTCCGGGAGAAGGCTGCCGAGTTGAAACTCGAAATCATTCCACTCGTGCAATGCCTCGGCCACATGGAAACACCGTTGAGCGTTCCGGGATACGAACCTCTTCGCGAAGTGCCCGACAACTCGTCTGGCCTCAATCCGCTGGCGCCGGGAGCCCGTGACCTGATCCAACGCATGGTCGATGACGTCCTGCACCTGTTACCGGACGTTAGACATTTCCATCTCGGTGGCGACGAGGCACGAACATTCGGCCAACATCCCGATACCGCGGCATATATCAAGAAACACGGCAAAGGTGCGCTCTACCTTCAGCACGTCGGACCAATCCTGGACCATCTCAATTCCCGCAAGGTTCGTCCTATCTTATGGCATGACATGATGATCGACTGGGACAGCGAGGCCCTGAAATCACTTGCAGGCAAAGCCGACCTGATGACCTGGGGCTACGCCGGGAATCCCGACACCACCGATCGGCATTACAACACGAAATACATCCAGCGGTTCCGCGAACATGGCATCACCCAGTGGGGCGCGACGGCCTTCAAGGGATGTGAGGGCGACGCACCCGAGAGAAACACCGCGGACCGCCCGGTCATCGCTGAACGCGAGGAAAACGCCTTGGCATGGGCCGACATCGCGCAGCGGTTCGGTCTGGCGGGAGTCGTGGCCACCGGTTGGAGCCGTTGGTCCGTGGACACGTCGCAATGCGTTCCCATCGACGGCGCACTCGACTCGCTGATTGATGTCGCGGTCATCCTGCATGATGGCGAACCACCGGTGGGAGGAGTCGCCGCCTGTGTCGATGCCCTGGCAGGGCTCGGTGAAAAAGAGCGCTTCGAGAAATGCAGGAACGCCATGGAGCGCCTGACCGATGTCCGCCGCAATGGCTGGCAGATGGTTCAATTCACCAGGCAGCAGATCACTCTCGCGAAAATCGACCCGCGCCGGACCAGCGCCCGCAATCCCCGCATGGGAATGAAGGTGCTGGGCAATCTAACATCCATCGTGAGGCAATCCGACAAGATCGCGGTAGAAGTGAAACGTTGCTTCGATGGACTCGTGCCCCCGATCTGGATCGATGAATATCTCTCCACCCGCCTTACGCCCTTGCGCGACGAGTTGACAAGCTTGAACAAGGATGCGGAGGACATGAAATAGGTGCCTGCCGGACACGTGATACGAATCATGACACGCTCGGTTCGGATTGGTCGTAACAACACGGGGAGTCGATCACATTGCATGGTCCCAAAGTGAAACAACCTGATGAGAACGAGAAGATTCCCGATTCTGAACCTTGCCACCATCTTCACGGCAGCCGCCATCCTCGGCCTCGCACAAGTCCGGGCAGTGGAACCGGCACCAAAGCCCAACGTGTTGTTCCTGTTCACCGATGACCAGCGCAACGACACCATCCACGCGTTGGGGAACAGCATCATTCAGACCCCTAACATCGACCGCCTTGTCCAGCGCGGCGTGGCTTTCAGGAATGCCTACATCATGGGTGGAACCTCACCCGCCGTTTGTTCTCCATCACGTGCCAGCCTGTTCAGCGGGCTCACCCTTTGGAATCTGCCGAACCAGGGCGAATACGGTTTCGAGATCCCGGAGAAATACAAGACGCTCCCGCAGGTTTTCCGGGAAGCGGGCTACACCACCTTCGGCACCGGCAAGAACGAACCGGGAAGAAACGGCCACTTCGCCCGCTCGTTCAGCACCGGCGACAAGATCCTGTTCCGCGGCATGACCCGCAGCCAGTACAAGCTGCCACTCTGCCCGTTCTCACCCACCGGCGACTACTCCACCAAGACCGAGGTGATGCATGAGGCGAAACACTCGGCTGAGGTTTATGCCGACGCCTGCATCTCGTTTCTGGAAAGCCGGACCGCGACCGATGATCCGTTCTTCGCCTATGTCGCCTTTCAAACCCCGCACGATCCGCGCCAGTCTCCGGAAGAGTTCCGCGCGCTCTACAAGGATGCCGACATGGAAATTCCCACCTCCTTTCAGCCACAACATCCTTTCGACAACGGCATGCTGAAAATCAGGGATGAAACGCTCGCCAGGTTTCCACGCACGGAAGACGCGGTCCGCAAAAACATCGCCGACTACTACGCCATGATCACCCACACCGACGCCCAGATCGGTCGTATCCTTGGAGCGCTGGAAAAGAGTGGAAAAGCGGACAACACCATCATCGTCTTCTCCTCCGACAACGGACTCGCCCTCGGAAGGCACGGACTGATGGGCAAACAGAACGTCTATGACCATTCCGTTCACGTGCCTCTCGTCGTGACGGGACCCGGCATTCCGAAGGGTGAGGTTCGCGACCAGCTTTGCTACATTTACGATATCTATCCGACCCTTTGCGAGCGGGCCGGGCTCAAGACCCCCGACACAGTCCAGTTCAGAAGCCTGAACAACGCCCTGACAGATTCCAATGCAAAGCACCGTGACCACTTGTCATACGCCTTCATGTCGTGGCAACGCGCGGTACGGGACTCACGGTTCAAGCTGATCGAATACTGCGTCAAGGGCGAGCGCCACACACAACTCTTCGACCTAACCGCCGACCCGGCGGAAACCAACAACCTCGCCAACAACCCCGAGCAGGCCATCACCCTCCAGCGCTTGCGCAAGCTACTTGAGGACGAGCGCCACCAACTCAACGACGGCAACACTCCGTATCCCTTCACCAACCAGCAGGGCAAGGATTTCTGGAACACCTACGAATCCAGTGACAACTAACGGATCCCACCCCTTTCGTTGGAATCCTAAATCAGACCGAGCCTGCGCAGGAACCACCGCCATCAGAAACATGAATACTAACAAATTCCTTCGTCGCAAGATCCTCGGCATCTCGGTCGTGGCGTGGATGCTTTTACCCTGCATCCCCTGCCGGGCTGCTGATGCCGAGGAAGCGCCAACCGCCGCGAAATGGCAGGGTCGCTTCACCGACGCCCACGTCCATTTCGCCTCCCGCGCACCGGGAGATCTCGACCGGGTGGCCGAATGGATGAAGTCGATGAATGTGGAACGCGTGATCAATCACCCGCTTGCACAGAGCTTGCCTCGCGATGAAAAGGAACGTGATCAAATGCTGGCGAACCACGCCAAATACAAAGGCCGTATCGAACGCTTCTGCATCATTTTCCCAGACGATGTGCAAACGGTCGATGAGGCCGTGGCCATTCTCACCCGCGAGAAAAAGGAGGGAGCCGTCGGCTTCGGGGAACACTACGGCCCGGGTCTCATGTTCGACGATCCCAAGAACATGCGGCTTTACGAGGCCTGTGAGAAAGTCGGCCTGCCGGTCATGTTCCACATGGACCAGAACAAGAACCTGGACGAGAAAGGTCTTCCGCACCTTGAGCACGTGTTGAAGTCCTATCCGAAGTGTGTCCTCATCGCCCACTCGGACTGGTGGCGGCACATTTCGGACGGCACCTGCGCGCGGCTCCTCCAAACCTATCCGAATCTCCATGCCGATATTTCCTGCACCGTGAAACGGAGTCCAATCGGGAAGGACAAGGAGATGGCGCGGGAGTTCTTCATCAAACATGCCGACAAGCTCCTGTTCGGTACCGACAGCGGCTGGTGGTCCCTCGGCAAGGAGCCGATGCCGGAATTCGCCCTGATCGGCGAACTCAAGCTCCCGAAGGAAGTCGAGGACAAGATCTGCCGGGGAAACATGGAAAAACTTTTCCCATCCCGCTGACAAGGAGCAGCCCCGGCAACTCCGGTTAGAAGAAATCCGACACCAGGTTTCCCACGCTGGTTCACACTTCCCGTTTGCCACCGGAGGTCCTGTAAATTCGATGTAAATCCCGAAGTTCGCATTGACCGGCCGCAACCGATCCTGAGAGCTTGCAATCCACTCCGAGGACTTATTTTGGAAAAAATCCAAGGAAGCACCGCCTCGCGTGTCGAAAGCAAGGGGCATCCCCTTGCCCATCCGGAAAACCATTGCACGGAAAGAAACCCGCCATGAAACCATCCATCGTTTGTCTGCTCGCCCTCGTTTTTGCAGGAGCCGGCCTCAATGCCGCGCCCACCCCACTTTCACAGATCCAGGCGGAAATGCGCTCCCTTCACTTCGACAAGGCCGTGGAACTTGCGGATCAGGCCATCGCCGCGAATGACGAGAAAGCGGATGAAGCGCTCTTCCTCAAGGCAACGGCCCTTTTTCTAGCCAAGAAATATGCCGATGCCACCAATGTCGCTGACCGTTTGATCGAGGATTTCCCGAAGTCCGATTGGCGTTTCAAAGCGGTGTTCCTCAAGGCCCAGGCATTGATCGAGCAGAAGAAATTCGCCGAAGCCGCGGCCATCTATCAAGCCGAGTCGTCCCGCATCCTGTCGCCTGAACGCAAGCAGGCCCTGGTCGGCGAAATCCTGCGCTTTGCGGCGAGACTTGAGGTAAAGCCGGATCCCAATGTCCCGGATGCTCCAAAACCGGATTTCGCAAAAGCCTACTCGCTCTACACCAAGGCGCTCGCCATCGAGCTGCCCCGCGATTTCCGCGATGGCATCGTGTTCCGCAGGGCACGCGCCATCGAACAGGCGGGCAACCCCAATCAGGCGATCCAGGATTTCCAAGCCTACCTCACCGAATACGATCCGGCATGGACCGGTGCCGCTGGCTCAGGCTCGGAACGCCTGCCGATGATGAATCCACCGCCTGCCGGGAAACATGTCGCGATGGCCCGCTTCCGACTCGCCGAATCCCTCCTCCAGTCCGGCAATGCTCAGGCAGCCCGCATGGAACTTGAAGACTTGTTGAAATTGATCAGCGCTCCGGTGGAAGAGCTCACCAGCCTGACCGCCGAACTCGCCACGGACGAGGGCAAGAAACTCCCCGAGGAAATCCGCTGGCTCACCGTGCAAACCTATTTCTCACCCGCACCAGCCATGTTGGAACGAAGCCGGAACACGATCGGCCAAGGCACCAATATCGTCGGCAACACGGGCGCGTTTATCGGCAACACGGGCGGCCTTCCCACGACGGACACGCAACTGTTCATGCTCGCCAATGGAGATCTCGATCAAGCGCTCAAATCCTGCAGCGACTATCTAGCAAGTCATCCCGTCGGCAGCCGCGCCGTGCGCGCCGCCTGGATGATCGCCGAGGCCCTGCAAACCGCGGGACGTGCGGACGACGCCATTGGTGCCTATCGTGATTTTATCGCAACCAAGGGCTTCCGCCTTCCGGAGGGAGATGCCGCCACGGCGATGGACGAGGAACTCCGCGCCGCGCCAGCCACTCATCTCGCCAACTTGAAAATGCGCGCCCTGTTCCGCATCGGGCAAATTCTGGCGAGCCAGAAAAAACAGGAGGAAGCGATCGCCGTCTGGCAGGCCTACGTGAAGGACTACCCGAACGGACCGGAGTGGTCGCAGAGCCAGAACGCGATCATCAACGCCGAGTTCCAGATGGGCCTCGATGCCCTCACCGGCAAAAACGAGGAGCTCGCCATGCAGCGTTTCAACACGTTTCTACGCGCCCATCCGCTAGACGAACGCGCCCCCCGCATCCTCTACCTGTTCGGAGCCGTTCATGAGGCCGAGGCGCTCGACCTTGAGGAAGCAAAAGGCGCGAAAGAGAAGATCACCGCAAGCTACCAAAAGGCCATCGAGGAGTGGGCGAAACTGGTCAGCAAGTATCCCGAAAGCGCCGAGGCCCGCGCCGCCATGCTCAAGAGCGGCTCCATCCTTGAGGAAAAACTCGGCGATTTCGAAAGGGCGCTGAAGCTCTATCAGAAGCTGGCGACCGAACGCGGCGACGGCGAGGCACAGGTTTCCATCGCCCGCCTCACCCGGAAGGCGCTCCAGCTCTCCGCGGACCGCGTTTTCCGCACCGACGAGAAACCGACCGTGCATCTCAAGCTCCGCAACATCGAGCAATGCGAGGTTCGGCTCTACAAGATCGACCTACAGGCCTACTTCCGGAAAATGCACGACATCACCGGCGTCGAGGGACTCGATGTCTCACTCATCCAGCCGGACAAGACGTGGACGCTCAAGCCCGACAACTACGCGAAATACCAACCACTTGAACAAGATGTGGAAATTCCGTTCAAGGGAAGTGAAGCCGGAGCCTACGTCGTCACGATCGGAGACGATGATTGGGAATCCACGGTCCTCGTTCTGCGCTCGGATCTGGAAGTCGTCGTGAAGGCCAGCCGTCGCGAGGTGCTCGCCTTCGTCCAGGACATGCGCACCGGCAAGCCCGCCCCTGGCGTGGAGTTGTTAGTCAGCAATGGCACCGCCGTTGCCGCCACTGGAAAAACCGGAGCTGACGGGGTTTTCAAGACCTCGCTGGAAGCCCTCAAGGACCTCGGCGACGTGCGCGTTTTCGCCCTTCGCTCCGGTCACGCCGCCGCCTACAACCTGCCGCTCGCCGGACTGGAACTCTCTTCCGGCCTCAAGTCGAAAGGCTACCTATACACCGACCGGCCCGCCTATCTGCCAGGCGAGACCGTTTCCATGCGCGGCATTCTGCGTGATGTAAAAAGCGACGCCTATGCCATTCCGGAAAACCCGGATTTCAAGATCCGCTTCTCGGATCCGCAAGGTCGTCTTCTATCAGAGCAAGCCGTGAAGCTCAGCAAGTTCGGCAGCTTCGACGCCACCCTCGCCTTGCCGGAGCAAGCAGCGATCGGCCAATACACGATGACCGCCAGCCAGGAAATCAAGGGCCGCGAGACCTTGCAGTTCCAAGGCACCTTCGAGGTCCGGGAGTTCAAGCTGGAAAAAATCAAGCTGACCATGGACTTCCAGCGACGGGTCTGGTTCCGCGGCGAGAAAATCGAGGCCAGCCTCCAGGCCGCTTACTACTGGGGCGAACCACTCGCCAACCGAGTGCTGCGCTGCTCCCTTCCCGATCGCCGCATCGAGCGCATCACCACCGATGCCGAGGGCAAGGCCAAATTGTCATTCGACACCACCGGCATGACTCCCGGCAGCCAGTTGATTTTCACCGCTTCACTCGACGGCGAAAACGTCACACTTACTGAATCACTGTCACTCGCCAGACTTGGCTTCGGCATCGCCGCCAAGCCTAGCCAACCGGTTGTCATCGCCGGCGAGCCGTTCGATCTCGATCTAACCACCATGGGAGCCGACGGGAAACCGACCGGCGAGTCGCTCAAGGTCGCCGTCCTGCGGATGGAGAAAACCAAAACCAGCAGGATCCTGACGCTCCTTCCCTGGCCGCAGGCCGATTGCCCGCCATCCGCTGAAATCAAGGAGTCCGAACTCGAAGCAAAAACCGACGACAACACCGGCAAGACCCGGGTTTCCCTCAATCTGGCCAAGGGAGGAATCTACAAGCTCCGCGTCACCGGCACCGACCGGTTCGGCCAGCCCATCACCAGCGAAACCGGCGTCGAGGTATCCGACAACGACGACTCCAACAAACTCCGCTTCTTCGCGGATAATGCGACCCTCAAGGTCGGGCAGGACGCCAAGGTCCGTATCCACTCGCGCCTCGACAAGGGACTCGCCCTGCTGACCTACGAGGGCGAGACCATCCTTCGCTATCAGATCGTGGAACTGCACAAGGACTACAACGATCTCCCGTTCATGGTCGGACATGACCTGTTCCCCAACTTCCGCCTTGCTGCCGCGGTGATCGACGGACGCGATCTCCGTTCCGCATCGAAGGAATTCACGGTGGAGCGCCAGCTGAAGGTGGTCGTCAAACCCCTGAAAAAATCGTTTCTCCCCGGTGAGGACGGCCAGGTGGAAATCAGTGTGACCGATCAGATCGGCAAGCCTGTAGAAGCCGAGTTGAGCCTCGCACTCGTCAATGAAGCGCTCTACTCGGTATTCCCTGACACGCTCACGCCAGTTCTCGATTTCTTCCAGAAGGAGGCCCTCCGTCACGCGGAGTTCCATACCGGGGCGACCTGCGGATTTCGCTATGAAGGGAGCACCAGACCCGTCGCCAAAGCCCTGACGGATGAGAAGGAACGCCTCGTTCGCGCCCAAGACGAGATCAGCGAACTTGGTGCCGTTAGGGATGAAATGAGCCAGTCATTCGCTCGTTCGTCGGGCGGATTGGGAGGCAACCGTCAGGAATTCTACTACGAAAAGAAGATGGCTGAAAATGCACCAGTCCTGAGCGCTCCGATGGGGCAAGCGTTAGGTTATTCAAGCTTGGCCGGAGGTGTCAGGGAAGAGGCCCGATACAATATCGAAGACAGAGTTCGCGATGGCAAGGACCAGGCCGCACCCCGTCGCGAAGTGCGCGGCGAGGGCCGGTGGCTGCCGTCCATCATCACCGGTGCGGACGGCAAGGCCGTGGCCACCATCAAGATGCCGGAAACCACGACCGCATGGCGTCTGACCGCCCGTGGTTGTTCGGTGGAAACCCTGGTCGGACAGGCGACCGCCACCACCCTCACCCGCAAGGATTTCTTCGTGGAACTCAAGACCCCCTCCTTCCTCCGCGAGGGCGACGAGGTCCGCGTGGTGGGCCGGGCTCACAACCTCACCGACTTCGCCGGAACCGTGCCTCTCAAGCTGAGGATTTATGATCCCCAGGACAAATCCAAGGTGCTCGCCATCCGCGAGAAATCCGTCGAGGTGATTGCGAACGGTGGAGCAGAGATCACCTTCGACGCCTTTGTGATTCCAAACCTTTTGAACGTCACATTCGAATTGAGCGGCAGTGCCGGAGAACTAACGGACGGTTTGGAACAGACCATACCCATCCAGCCATGGGGACTTCCCTATGCCGATCACGCCGGAGGTTCCAACAACTCGGACACCGCCGCCGTGCTGACCCTGCCCGAGGGACGCGAATACACTTCCAACTGGATGACCATCTCAATCGGCCCGGATGTGAAAGGCGCCGTTCTTGACATGGCCCTGCGCAACTACGGTCCACTTTTCGACTACGCCCGCATCATGCCTCCGGTCTGGGGGGAGCATCCCGCCAATGATCTGCTAGCTACCGCCACCGCCCTCTCATACGCCAACACCGGCAAGGCCGATGATCGCTATTCGCGCCAACTCGCCGAACGGGCGCGCGCACTTGTAGCGGAACTGGTTTCCAGCCAGGCCGCGAATGGCAGTTGGAACAGCGGCATCACCAGCGAATTCACCACCGCACGCGCCTACTGGGCATTGATCGAGGCCAGAAACGCGGGCATCGCCGTGAACAAGGGCACCCTCGATAAAACCTCGGAGTTCCTGCTCAATCAACTCAAGAGCCTCGACGCCAATGACAACGACAGCAAGGCGATCCTCCTCCACGCCTTGTCCACCAACAATCTGGCCGACTACGCCGCGTGCAATCGCCTCTACCGTGACCGGAACTCCCTCGGATCCGCCACACTCGCCTATCTAACACGTGCGTTCTTCAACATCAACCGCAAGGAGATCGCCACGGAACTCGCGGGCATTCTTGAAACGAAGGCCAAGGCCGAACCGGACCAACCCGTCATCTGGGAAGGCGGCTACAAGGCGGCATGGCTCAACGACACCCCGGAAACCACCGCGCTCGTCCTGATGGCGCTTGCGGAAACCAAACCCGACTCCCCGCGCGCCAGCGCAGCGGCGGAATCCCTCCTCCGGTTCCACGGCTGCTTCGGTTACCAAACCGGACGCGCCCGCGGGGCCGCGGTCGCCGCACTTTCCTCATGGTTCGGCCGTGGCAAGGAGCAGGCCACCGACATGGAAATCGCGGTGCAGGTGAACGGCAGGGAAATCGGCATCGTGAAATCCACCCGACCTAACGGACTTCACCTGTTGGAAGTCCCGAAGGATGCGATCAAGCCAGGCAAGAATCTCGTCGAGTTCAAGGCGCGCGGCCGCGGACGATACACGTATGCGGCCGAACTGTTCGGCTTCTCGTCCGACACCAGGTCCAACACCGGCAACGTCCACCCAGGCATCCGCAATTGGGAACACATGCACGCACCACTCGAATATCGTGGAAAGCCAATCCCCGTCGGCAGCACTTCTCCGGTGAAGAACCTGGAGAACGGCCAACGCGTCGGGGTTCGCATCTCGGACAGCCGCGGATACTGGGACCCGAATCGCTGGTTCGTCCTCGATATTTCACTCCCGGCAGGAACCCGCCTTGTTGCGGATTCCATCAGCGTCAGCGACAGCCTCCGGCCTGAGGTCCGCGAGAACTTGATCCGCGTCTATTTCACCAACCGTTGTCCTTCGGTCTCCTACGATCTAACCGGCTATGTTCCCGGAAAATTCCGCATCCTGCCCCCGGTGATACGCGAGATCGGGAATCCGGAGTTCATGGCCGTGGGCCCGACTCCGGAAATCACCGTGCTCGCGACCGGGGAAAAATCACCGGATCCCTATGTCATGAACAAAAGCGAACGCTTCGCGCTCGGCCAATGCCATTTCAACGATGGCGATCACGTGAAGGCTCTCGAATACCTCGCCGCCGTCTTCAAGGAGGATCCGAAATACAACGAGAGCGAACTCGCCCGCATGCTTCTCTGGATTTACACCAAGCCGGAGTTCTACGATGCCCGCAAGATTGTCGAGATGTTCGAGATCCTCCGTGAACGCTATCCCTCGTTGGAAATCCCGTTCGACAGGATCCTTGTCGTCGGCAAGGCCTATCAGAACATTGGCGAGAACGAGCGCGCGTGGCTGGTCTATCGCGCCGTGGTCAGCGCGAGTTTCACCAACGACGCGGGCATCAGCGCCGTGCTTGAGGACGAGGGCCGCTTCCTCGGTTCCATCGACTTCCAGGAGCGCGTCTGGCGTGAATACCCCGACACCGCCGAGGTGACGTCCGCCTATTTCGCGCTTTCCCAGTTGCTCTATCAGAAGGCTCCCGATGCCCACAAGCTGCCGAAGGAAGACAAGGTGCAGCCCGAGAAGATCGCCATGCTCAAGCGCACGGCTGACCTCCTCGCCTCGTTCCTTGCCCTCTATCCGACCGATCCGCTTGCCGACGACGCCGGCTTCAGCCTCTGCAACGCCATGCTGGACCTGAAGAATTATCCGTTGGTGGTCCGGCTCAGCAACGAGTTCGCCAAGATCCATCCTGACAGCGATTTCACCGCAGGATTCCAATACATGACAGCGCTCGGCCTCTTCTGGCAGAATCAATATGGCGAGGCGCTTGCCGCCGCCCGCGTGGTGGCGGATGGCGAAAGCAAGGACCGGGACTTTGCCCGATACATCCTCGGCCAGATCTATCACGCCGAAAGCAAGCCCGCGGATGCCATCGACTGGTATGAGAAGGTGAAAACCCTCTATCCGGATGCGGCCGAGGCCATCGCCTACTTTGAGAAAAAGAGCATCGGCATGGAGGAAGTGAACGTGTTCAAGCCCGGAGCGCCAGTTTCCCTCAACTTGAAATACCGCAATATCAAGGAGGCATTCGTCCAGGTCTATCGGGTCGATCTGATGAAGCTCTATCTCCAACAGAAGAATCTCAGCGCGATCACCAGCGTTCAACTCGCCGGGATCAAGCCGGAATCCGAACAGACCATCTCCCTCGGTGACGGCAAGGACTATGTGGAAAAGGAACACGCGATCTCCCTCGCCCTCAAGGACGAGGCGGCCTACCTCGTCATCTGCCGTGGCGACGATCTCTTTGCCAGTTCCATGGTGCTCATCACACCCTTGAAGATCGAGGTCCAGGAAGACAAGGTCAGCGGACGCGTCCGCGCCAACGTGCTGGACACCGCAAAGGGTGGCTATCGTCCCGAAGTCCACGTCAAGGCCATCGGCAGCGCCGATAGTGAGTTCCGCTCGGGAGAAACCGATCTACGCGGCCTCTTCGTTGCGGAAAACCTGCGTGGCAAGGCCACCGTCATCGCCCGCGAGGGAACCTCACGATACGCGTTTTTCCGCGGCAGCGACTGGCTCGGCGCACCGGAAAACGCGCCAACCTCACAACCTCAGATCCCGACCCAAGGTGACAACGGAGCCGTGGACTACAAGGGCAACCTGTTCCAACAAAACGGCACCATCCAGAAGCTCAACAACGACAATTGGAACCAACAACGCCGTCAGGCACCGAACAAAGGCGTCAAGATCGAGAAGGCCTACTGAGGAGGTTCGAAGATGGCCCAGGCCTTGGGTTGGGCCGTCGTGAACCAGTTGCTCAAGGCCCTCAACGACAAGCCCGTCACCGCCGGCGTCCCGCTCAACTCCCTACAACGGCGAAGACGGCCTCAGAGGCTGTCTGAAAAATAGCCGAAGGCAGGGATCGACCTCCGGGCGGTCCGCGAGAATGGGAGGCGAATTGCCGATCATGAAGGGCTTTCCACGCATTTCATGAACAGATTCATTCACCTCGCATTCGCTGGACCGTTGCGGAGAGCGGTCCCTGCCATTTTTCAGACAGCCTCTCAGAAAAAGATGCTCGCCATCTCAAGTAAGCCACAAAATCCCAATACGGCTCCAAGAGCCCCGAGATCCTCCAGATCAAAGGCATCCGGCTCTAGCCGCAATGGCGTTAGGGATAGGAGAATGGTATCAAGCGCTTGCTTCAGAAAAACCAAGGAGGAGCGGACTCCGATCCGCTCATGCCCATGAAGTGACCATGAATCGAGTGCGGGCCACCACTCATGGGCTTACCATGGACCTCGGCGGATCGGAGTCCGCCGCTCCCTGAACGCGAACGATTTACGTCGCGAAACATGAAGGATTTTTATCCGCAATTTCACCTGCTCCCTAAAGGCATTGGCTCTAGCCGTGTGGCACGAAGGTGCATGTCATTCTTGCACAATGAAAATTTGGTGGCACCGCCGCGCAGGACTCCGAATTCGATAAAGGACGCTGTCGGCGGTAGCCCTCCCACGGCTTGTTGGCTAAGATTCTTCGTATTTCTTCAGCGCCAGTTTTTGCAGTGAAGACGTGCCGTCTGCTGCGAAGTGAATCGTGAATTCATACTCCGCCAGGAAGCGAGTGTCCTTGTCCTCGGCTGCATCTCCTCCCCACCATCCCATTCCCGAAGCGGAAAGAACAAGCTTGTCTGGGGATAACCACTTTACGATCTGAAAAGCTGCCATGGTGATGTGGAATTTCTGAGAATCCGCCATCTTTGCGTGCTTCCGGGTTGGAGATTCAAAGACGGCAGCGCTTTGATCTTCATAGTTGCAGTCTTTGGGCAAAATCATCCGCGTGGCTGTCTCCTTGCCTACCGAGAATACCGAAACCGCGCTGTCATGTGTGGTCCGGTTCTGTTCAATGGCGACGAGCTTGCTGTCTGGACTCCAAGCCGCTCCGATATAGCGTGCTTCCGGGTCAAAGGTCAGAACTGTCTTGTTCGATGCGAGCTCAATGATCTCCAAATCGAATTTGTCCCATCCCTTCTCCTGGTGTGCTTGGACCGAAAAGCGTCCGTTAGGAGCGTCCTTCTTGTATGTTTTACCGATCAAACTGCTAGAGTCTTCGGCAGAGAGCATCGCGATGGATGCAAGCAGAATCAGGAGTGATTTTGCTGTTTTCATAAAGGCCAACTTCAAAGAGGACGCACCGTTACCAGTGAGGGCGGACGTCGAGACGGGGAAAGAGGTTTATGATTACCTTGTTCACGACATGAACTGCTTGATCGCGCCTTCCTGCTTGATCTTCAGGGCGACGTCGAAGTCGCCGTAGTGTTTGATCGGGTTGCCGTAGGCGTTGAGGATGGTGGTGAACCAGTTGCCGAGGGTCTTGTGGCCCTCGTCGTTGTAATTGGGCAGGCGGATGTAGCGGCGGCGGGCCATGCTCAGGCGGACGTTGTCGCCGGCGAGGATGAGGAAGGGCACCTCGGTTCCGACGCTGTGGTGGGTCTCGCCGTTTTCGGGCATGTAGAGGATGACGGTGTTGTCGAACATGCTGCCGCGCCCTTCGGGTGAGGATTTCAGTTGATCGACGAGCTTTGCGATCAGGGTCATGTGGTGGTGGCGCAGGTGACGGCGAACCTCCAGCGCTGGCATGCCCTTGAGGTCCTTGCCGTGGCCGATTTCGTGCAACTCGATGGTGTCCTCGAGCAGTCCGTCATAGCGGGTGCCAAGGTCGTCCAAGGTGTAGGTGACGACGTTGGTGAGGCCGGCGCGGAGTGCGGAAACAAGGATGTCCACGAAGGCATACTGCTGCTCGACGACGGTGTATTGGTCCTCGAGGATCTTCCTTTCGATCTTCGGCACGTTGGCGGCGATGCGGTCGGCCATGGTTTCGAGGCGCTTGTTGCGCTCGATCACGGAATCCACCGAGCTGGCGTAGTTGCCGATCTTCTGGGACTCGAGCGTGTCGAGCGTGCGGGAGTCGTAGGAAGCAATGTGTTGGGAGAGGAAACTGTAGAGGCTTTCGTCGGCCTTCTGGTCGTTGTCCTTGTTCATGCCCGCGGCGAAAAGGTTGCGGTAAGCAGCTCCAGGCGACGCGAAGGCGTAGTTGGGCTGCTTGGGCCCGATGGAGGACATGCCGCGAACGACACCCTTCTCGTTCTTCGCGCAGGTCAGTTCCACATGCTCGAAGGGCGATGGGAACATGCGCGCGAGTTCCACGTCCACCGAGGCGCGGGTGATGGTATCGACACGTTCGGCGGATCGGGAAACCGCCAGAGGGGACTGATAGGTCGAGTGACCCATGGTGCACATTTTGGCAGACAGGCCCTGCAAGAGCGTCAGGTTGTTCTTGTGCGCCGCAATCGGCTCCATCCATTCGGGAAGCTCGTGGCGGTCAAGGTCGATGTCGAGAGCCTCCTTGTTCTCCTCCCGCTTCCGGTCGGCCTCGCTAAGCGATGCGGGGACGAGCTCGGACGGGAAGGTTCCGTTGCTCTTCCTGAGGAAGATGAAGCGCGGAACACCCGTGCTGATCGAGGCGGAACCGGGACTCGTCACGGAGGCTCCGAGATGTGGGATCGATGAAAGTCCCGCCATGCCCAACAGGCCTGCCGTCGAGGTTTTGATGAAGTCTCTTCTGTTGTGCATGATGTGCCTTTCTTATTTCCGATAGATGAACGAGTCCGAGGTCAGGAGTGAAACCGTGAGTTCCTTGAAGCTTCCTCCGCTTTTCTGATAAACCCGATCGGCCTCGATGAGGGTCTGCGAGTCGGCGAGCGTCTCGTTGCGCCCCATGTAGTAGCGGAAAACATTGCGGATGAATACCTGACGCACGCGCTCGGATTTTGCAAGACGGGTCATCAGTTCCTTCACATCCTTCACCTCGCCATCGAGCGACGGGTCACCGGTGCCATCCAGGCGCCCGAGCGGGTTCACCGGCCTGGTTTTGTAAACCGGAAGCTTGAAATCCTTGTAAATGCCGTTCATGTCCTTGGCCTTCACCTTGGTGGTGGAGAGGATGTTTTCCGGGTATTCGATCGACTCCTGGGTGCGGAAGCGGCCGAAGTCGTCGAAGCTCTCAAGGACATAGCCGAGCGGATTCATCTTCTCGTGGCACTGCCAACATTTCGTTTGCTCGGTCACGGAGAAGCGCTCCCTCAACGTCTCATCGGGATTCTCCGGAACCTTGGCATCGACGGTGATCGGCACGTCGCGGATGAAGCCGCCCAACAGCTTCTCGCGAATCCACTTGCCCCGGCGGACCGGGTCAGTCGCCGCGTTGTGGGAATTTGACACCAGCCACGCCGGGTGGGTGAGCATCCCGATGCGATTGTCGAGTTTCATCGGTTGCTCAGCTTGATAGGACCACGTCGTGTAGTCGAGGTTGTACATCTTCACCGAGTGCTCAATGGCCTCTGAATCGTGAGGCATGTAAACCTTGTCCGTGCCTTCATCCTTTTTCCCGTCCGCGCCAAAGTAGAGGCTGGCACGTGTTAGGGTGCTCATCAGGATGCCCCTGACTTTGCCGTCGGGACTCAGAAATCTCTTGGCCAGGTTAAGCTCGGGTTTCTCGTGGTCCATTTGCGCAACGACCGCCGCAGCCTGCGGGCCCTTCATCCCCTTGGTCCGTTGATACATTTCCCGGAATGTCGCATAGTCCTTGGTCGCGTCCGCTGCCTTTTTCGCCATTTCCTCATTGTTGCCGTTGTGTTCGACAAAAAACCGGTCGGTCGTCAGCAGTGTCGCGAGGACGTCCTTGTCCTTGTTCAAGACCCATTGCACCAGAGTGTCCGCCTCCTTGGAGACTTTTCCGGGGATGCGGTAGATGTATTTCTGGGCAACCACCCGGTGCGGGTTGTAGGCGCCTGCGAACCTCTCCTCGTCCTTGAAGACATTGTAGATCCCTTGATAACCGAAGTAGTCTTGGAAAAAGCGAAGGATGCGCGGCTTGGCGACCGAATCGTCACCGAGGATGCGCCGCACCTCGCGCTCGTAGTCGGCGCGGGAGTTCAGTTTTCCGGACTTGGCCGCTGCGACAAGTTCCGCATCCGGAATTCGATCCGTTAGAGCGTAGGATATTGCATAGCTTCCCTCGCGCGGAGTCAGCATCAGTCGGCGGCTTTCGTCGGGTTGGCCGCCACCAAACTCGTTCCGATAGAGGAACTCCGGTTCCATCAGCACCGATACCATCATCTTCTTCAGCGCGCTGCTCTTGTCGCTGATTCTCAGCGTTGCTTTCGTGAAATCCAGATACTTCACCATTTCCGCCGGGCTTGGATCACGTTGCAGAGCCACCCGGAACTGATGGTTGACCGCGTCCGCCAGCATCCCATCTGTCGGCGACGCACTCTCCATGATGATCCGCTGGAATGGCTCGGCCGTTCGGTCGGGATTCCATGCCTCGTCGGGAAATCTCACCAAGAAGCCCCGCCCTCCATTCGCCTTGGCCGCAAGGTAGTCCTCGGAAAACTGGTACTCCCCTGATTTCACCAGGGCGAACGCAGTTGCTTGTCCACGACCCATTTGGCATTCGACATCAGGGTCAGGAACTGTCCGCCTTCCACGATCTCGGTGTCGTAGTAGTGCACACCCGATTCCGTCGGCAGGTTGAAGGGCTTCACCACACCGAAGAAGGATTCACGGCGGAACTTGCCCTGAAGCTCGAACACGTCGTTGATGCGCTCGTTGTAGATCAGCTCGTTCACCCGCCAGCGCCGCGCCCTGGTGTAGGGCTTTTCGGTGATCGCGCCGCTGAAAAGTTTCTCGTGGCTGATGTAGTTGGCGTATTTGTAATAGCGTAGCTTGTCCTCAAGCTTGGAGGCGTTGAAAGGCTTCAGTTCGCCCCACATCCATTCCACGAGCTCATCGCGCTCCTTGACAGTCGGCTGGTCACCCTTCTTCGGAGGCATCTCCCCACTGAAGGCCATTTCGAGCCCTTGATTGAGCAGATCGAGGCGTTTTCCCGTCGGAGAGTTCACCCAGATTATCGAAACGAATACCTCCTTTTGACAGCCCGGAATCATGGCACTCGTAGCAATAGGATTGCAGAAGATTCTCCGCATTGGGCGGCAACTTGAATTCGTATTTCTGAGCCGTCGATAGGATCGTTTGCCCGGAAGCGCCAACATGGCACAGGCTGAGAATCAGGAGATTGAAAAGGAAGAATCGCATCGCTGAGAGGAAGGTCGCGGCTGCACAAGACATGCCACCGGACTTGGAATGATGCCTATTACGCCCGATCCAAGGCCAGCCATTCAAAAATGTAGGGAACTTGCCGGCATGACTGGAATCTCGCCTTCCAAGGCGGATCCCAAGAGGTTGCACCTCTCCGTCTTTTCGGAATTCAACGTTGCTCCGTCTTGACGGTCTTCGACTCGCCGTTGACGCGAACCTTCACTTCTCCCGGCTGCTCCGACCGAATGTGATAGCTGGTAACCTTGCCATCCTTCCATTCGATATCCACCTGATGTCCGCCACGCGCGCGCAAGCCCGTGACTTTCCCGTTAGGCCACACGTCCGGAAGGGCGGGCAACAGGCGGATCACGCCGCCGTGGCTCTGCAGAAGCATTTCCGCGATCGCGGACGTCCCACCGAAGTTGCCGTCGATCTGGAACGGCGGATGAAGACACAGGAGGTTTTTCCCGCCCTTGGTGATCAACAGTCTCAGCAACTGATAGGCGTGATTGCCGTCATGGAGGCGCGCCCAGAAGTTCGCCTTCCATGCCATCGACCAACCGGTGCTGGCATCACCGCGCCGCTTCGAGCGTGACCCGCGCGGCCTTGGCCAGCTCGGGTGTACCGTCGGGCGTGATCTCGTCATACGGATGCAAACCGTAAAGGGGGGAGACATGGCGGTGGTGCGGCTCGATTTCCTCGTAGTCCTCCAGCCACTCCATGATCTGCCCGTCCTTGCCGATCCGTGTCGGCGCGAGCTTGGCGCGCGCTTCAGTTAGACGCGCGAGGAACGCGTCGTCGCCGCCGAGGATTTTCGCCGCTGCAATGCAGTTGCCGAAAAGTTCGCGGAGAATCTGCATGTCCATCGTCGGCCCCATGCAGATGCGTGCGGTTGACCCATCCGGCAACTTGAATCCGTTCTCCGGGGAATTGGACGGCGCGGTCACGAGCCAACCGTGCTTCGGCTCGGTGATGAGCATGCCAAGGTAGAACTCAGCCGATCCCTTCATGATCGGATAGGCCCACTTGAGATAACTCTTGTCGCCCGTGAATGCATAGTGATCCCATAGATGCTCGCAAAGCCAAGCCGATCCGCTCGCGGTAGCACCCCACGATGCTTTTTCCCCGGGTGCGGTAAAGCCCCATACATTGGTGATGACGTGGGCCACCCAGCCGTCGGAGTTGTAATAAGCCTTGGCCGTTTCGGCTCCCGGCTTCTGCAGCGACTCGATGAATTTCATCAGCGGCATGTGACAATCTCCCAAACCACAAACCTCGGCGGGCCAGTAGTTCATCTGGACGTTGATATCCAGGTGATAGTCGCAGTTCCAAGGTGTCTGGACGCCTTCCGCCCAGATCCCCTGGAGATTGGCAGGAAGGTTTCCCGGACGAGAACTGCTGATGAGCAAATACCGGCCGTAGTTGAAATAAAGCGCGGCGAGCGCCGGATCGGTTCCGTCCGCAGCAACCGCCGCAAGCCGCTGGTCGGTTGGAAGTTTTGCTGCCTCGCGGCTTTCGGCCTTGCCGTCGTCAAGACTGACACTCACCCGGTCGAAAAAAGTGTGATACTCCGCGACATGGGCGGTGCGAAGTTGCTCGTAAGATTTTTCGGAGGCCTTGCTGATGTCATCGCCTGTCGCCTGCATCGGGTCCGCCGTTCCACGTCCGCCAAAGCCCTGATAGTTGGTCGCGGCCGCGACGAACAATACCACCTCGTCAGACGCTTCCACGGTTAGTTTCCCGTCCACCACCGACACCTTGCCACCGCGGGGGATGGCCCGCAGGCGGGTGACATAGTTGAGGCCAGCCACATCAGGCGCACCGCTGTTGAGTTGCCCCGTCATGATGAGTCCGGCCTGACCATCCGCCTTGGTCTCGAAACGTTCGATGCGATCCAGCGTGGCGGTGAAGGAAATCGAGCCCGGCTTGTCGGCGGTGAAGCGGAACGCCATCACCTGGTCCGGAGCGCTTGAGATGGCCTCGCGGGTGAAGGTCACACCGTCCTTTCTGTAACTCACCGATGCAACGGCATCGCGGAGATCCAATCCACGACGGTAATCCTCAACGTCCTGCCGTGATTCGAGCACCACTGACAGCGGAAACTGGCCATGCCGCCGGTAGTAGCCAACAGAGATCGCCACGACGTTATCCCCGGCCTTGAGGAACTTGCTGACATCGACCTGGGTCTCCAGGTCGGGCATCGCCTGATAGCCCGGCAATTGGACAACCTCGTTGCCATTGACAAAGACGGAACCATTTCTCGCTTCGGCACCGATCCGCAGCATGCCAAGCTGACCAACCTGCTCTTTCGTTAGATCGAGATGATGCCGCATGACGATCTTCTCCGCATCAACCAACGTGCGACCGCCGGAGACCGCCTTGCCATTCGCGATGATATAATCTTCCCAGCCCTTGTCATCGGTGTCGGGCTTGATGGATTGTGCGATTTCCTTCCGGACCTCCTGGTACTCCTTGTTGCTCATCAGCGACCACTTCCACTTTCCCAGAAGGACGGGCTCAGTGGAGGATTTCCAAACGATATCCAGATCACCCAGCGCCTGATAGCAACCGAACGGAACCCGCGATCCGGCCCCTTTGCCGGAGCCTGCGCCCTGGCAGGTGAAGGTCTGGTTGACCAGTTCCTCCGCCTCGGCATTTTTTCCCGCCAACAGAAGACGACGGATCTCGGGAAGATTCTTGGAGGCGTCGGCCCGGTTGTTTTCAGCCCGCGAGCCGGACCACATCGACTCCTCGTTGAGCGCGATCCGTTCACGGCCCAGACTACCGAAGATCATGGCACCGAGACGACCGTTGCCAATCGGCAGGGCTTCCCTTTCCCATTCTGCCGCCGGCTTGGAATACCAAATCGTTTTCGAAGGATCGTCGTTCATCTCATCCGCCGCCATGAGCAGGTGTGGGGTGATCACCGTGACCAGGCCGGCAACCATCATTGAGAACCTTGCGAGGTATCTTGGATCAAATGCTTTCATGAAATCGTTAATAGGGCTTGGGAGTGTGAGGCCCATCTCGGGCCGGAGCTTCGGAAACGTGCGGACAATGCGGCGGCTTTCAAATATGGCGCGCCCCACCAAGCAAATGAAAAGGCTGGAAACGATTGGCGATTGAGTCATGGCACCGGAGTTGATGTGAAACCGTGAGCCGGTTCGTCATTCCGAGGTGGCGGGATGGTCTTCTCCATCGATCACCAACAACCAGCCCTTGCCCGGCATCACCGGAATGATGGTACCGTCCTTGAAAACAGCCTTATCTTGAAATCCACCGACTGCGGGTGCAGTGAACGTGACCTTCGCCGGATCCAGGCCAAGCGATTTCCAGTCGATCGTTAGAAGGACATTGCTGTCAGCCTTGTCCCAACTGCCTAGCGCGACCATCACCTTTCCCTTCTTCACAAATACGGACGCCTTGACCTGCGGATGGTCGGTCCGCACCGGGCAGGCGGGATCCCACCAACCGATGAATTCCGAATCGGCGATGCCGAACTCGTCCTCAAGTTTCCAGAGGTTCCTCGGATCCCCGCTCCAGGGCCAGCGGGTCCGCATGCCGAAGACCATGCCGTGCCACGGATTCGGCTGTTGGAGCATTTCACTCATCAGCCCGTAAGGAATGCCGGACATTTCTATCAGCATGTATTCGGGGGAGACGTTCGAGTTGAAACCCTCGCCATGCCAGAGACCGTCGTAATAGGGATAGAGTTCCATGAAGGCGATCGAGCTGTTGCTCCACTTCGCGAGGCCATTGAAATGGTTCCACGAATGCATGTTGACGCGACGGCCGGTGCTGCCGTCGGCATCGAGGATGCGGCGTGCGCGCTGCATCGACTTGCGGTCCAATGCGGTGTCATCGATGTAGAGACCGTCGATTCCAGCCTTCCTGATCAGGTAGTCGAGTCCCTCCAGATAGAAATTGTTCCACCGCGAATCCGGCGTGGTGATCACCGCAAGGTCGAGCTTCTGCGGATATTCGGGAAACTTCAGGTCTTCCCGCCATGCGGGCACGATGTCCTCGCCGACATGCTCCTTCAGCCAAGGGTGCGGGCCGTTGCGGTTGGTGACCGGCCATGCGACGTCGTCCTTGCGTGGCAGGATGATTTCATCCGCCATGCTTTTCAACGCGAAGAACTCGGGCAGGTTCTGGGTGAGCTCGCGGGTCGTGTAGTAAAGGTTCACCCTCATGTCGTCGGCGTGCGCCTTTTTGACGAAGTCCTGCAAATGACCGAATGAGTCGTCATTGAATGGATAGTTGATATAGGGATTGCAGAGCCGGTTGTGGTGAATCTCAACAATGTTCGCGCCCTCGGCCTTGAGCTTCGCGGTGTCCTCAACCGGAGCTCCCTGCTTCGCGTGATAGTAGCGGTCTGTGAAATGCTGCTTCACGTCGAGCGGCTTGAATGGAGTGAGATACCAGTCGATGTCGAACGACAGGCCGCCTTCGCCCTTTCCAAGATCGGTCACCTTTTTAGGTCCGGAAGATGCGGTCAGGGTGACTGCATCTTCGCTTTTTTCAATCCGGATGCCGCCACCACCCCACGATGCTGGTACGTGTAGAGGTCTGAAGTCATAGTATGCATTGATCAATGGCCTGCGGAAATTGCGCCCGTCCTTGAACCGCAACATGGCGCCGATGTTGACGTCACCCATCCAGATCGCGTCCTGATGATTTGAGACGTCCCATTTCCAATCGTGGGTGTCCGGACATGGGCCGCCTTGCAGTCCGAGGCCCATCGCATACTTCGCCACCTCCTTGTTCCACGAAACAATAAATCGAGCACCATTGATCGGCATTCCCTCGATCCAGTAGTCACGGTTGGTTGACGCGTTCAATAGTTTCATTCCGAGCCTCAGATTCCCGTCAAACTCAAGGGTCCCGACGACATCCAGTTCCACCATTCCGCCATCACTCACCGAATGCCATCGCACTTCGGTTGGTGTCTTGCCGGTAAATTCGAAATCTCTTGGCTTCCATACGACTTTCTTCCCGTCCACCACACACTCGAACTCCGGAGGCGCATGGAAGGCTTCCCTCCTGGTGGATTGGATCCGCGTGTTGCTTCCTG
The DNA here is from genome assembly GCA_963810445.1 of uncultured Verrucomicrobiae bacterium. GTDB lineage: Bacteria > Verrucomicrobiota > Verrucomicrobiia > Verrucomicrobiales > Akkermansiaceae > Luteolibacter. Next base: position 93,182 of record CAWENZ010000031.1, read on the forward strand.
AGAAGTAGCTGGTGACTTGGGCTGGAATCCCGTTAGATCCCAACTTGATGCGTCGCCCGAGAATGTCCAACGACCGGGCCTTTTCATTGACCTTGATCGGTGTGAAAGGCCGGGTGACGTGCTTGTCGTCTTCTCCAATTCTGGAATCGAGCCATTTCAGCCGCGCCAGCCGCCAAGCGTCGGCGGTTCCGGATTCCTTCAGGGGCCCACCTTCGACTTTGATCGAGAAATCCAATTGCTCGTGGATCGAGGAATCACGGCCTCGATCAAGGATCGCATCGATGCTGCTAGGGAAAATTGATTTTCGAAAAACAATTTGTCCAGCCGTAGGTCCCAGGAGCAGCATCTTCCGGAATCTGAAGGCCGATCCAGATCGGTTTCACGGGATCATCCGGCATCCGCCAGTCGTCAAAATTCCTGAAGTAGAAGCCTGCGTTCTCCTTTCCTGGCGTTGCTGTAGTCCGTGCCGGAAAGAACGGTTGACATCCGCTCCTTTCAGCGATTCAAACATGACCCTGCAATCCAGCGGGGCGGTCATCTCTCCCGGCACCAGACCCACCTGGAACACGTAAAACTCCCCTGGTCTCGCAACTCCTGAAAACTGCTGGAACTGCTTCGCGCCATCCTCGAACCAATGGGCGGGTATGATGTTTCTGCGCACCGCGAGTTGCCGATCCTCGCCGAAGAGCCAGAATTTCGCCGGATGCTGTCTTTTGAAGTTTTCGAGAACCTCAGGCTTCACCGCCGTTTCCATCTTTCTCAACACGTCGGCAGCGTCCAGAACACCGGTGACGGCTGGAGGCATCTTGTCGGCAATCTCCTCCGCCATCGCAGGGAGTAATGACGAGATCAGGATCCAAGCCAGGACCGCACTCACACCTCTCGGAATACTTCCACGAATCATGATGGCTGAGCAGTCCGGTTCCGGGGCAACAAGGTTCGTAGGATGTGATTTCACGAGGGAGCATCGTAACGCTTCCCGGCAGGTGATTCTTGCATTGGAAGTGGAAGGTGAAAATTCAATTTGCCGAGAACCCTCGGAATCCTCATTCTGCAAGAGCTTGGTCGAGAAGTTTGATCTCGAAGAAGAAACCGAAAGCCCATTTCTCCCGGGTATCATGCGTTCAAAAATCCAAATTTCCCGCGGACTGAAATTCCTGCTAGGGCTTGGCACCTTGAACCTGGCAATCTGCGTGATCTTCCCGGCCTGTGGGCTTTTCGGGAACATTGACCTGCCGGCAGGCGATTCCGTGATCATGAACCGTATGGCAAATGGAGGCCTCCTCGAGGCACGCAAGCCGAAGAACGTTTTCCTCTCCTCGAAGCCTAGCCCTGAATCCAAATGGAACCCCTTCGGCCTCTGGCAGAAAACCCGTTCCTCACCTGACACTTATATTCCAAAGGGCTACGGATCCACCCCGCCGGATGGGACCTCGCGCGGCACCTGGTTCACCGATTCACGGGATGGCAAAAGGCTCTTCGCGCCTAACACCTATCACAATGGCTACAGCTCACACATCTGGATGACGGAGGCCGCGAAAATCACCGCCACAAGATGATCGCTGACCCAATCGATCTGACATTCACCACCAAGCCACCTCATCCAGCCCTATTTCGACTTGAGGATCAGATCGAAGGTGGGACGGGTGCTTCCATCCTCAAAGGTGACCCCGGCGGCTGAGTAAGGCATGCCGGAGCTGTGGAACCGGCTGCTTGTTGAAAGGGACATGATGCCATGTTCCGAAACGGGTTTCACCTCGCCGGAATCGGAGATGCCGTCGGAATTGAGATCGTTCCAGAGCGCGAGACCACTGAGCTCGGATCCACTGATAGAGCCGTTGCCGTCGTCATCGAGCAGGGCCAGGGACTGGTAGCCATCGGCGCAGAAAAGGAGGAAGGACCGGTTACCGAACATCTGGATCGATGAGGTGATTTTCCCGGTTTGTCTCGGGTCGAAAACAAGCCATGCGGCTTCGTGGTTGATCCATTGCCATTCGAGCTGGCGTCCGGTTCCGTCCAGGTCGAAACGGACACGTGCATCCTGATCGATGAGCGCATCAGGTCCGGACACGACTCCGGTTAGAGGAATGGCAATCGGTGTCACCGCGCGAGGAAGGGCAAGCAGGGTTGCTGAATTTTTCTTTAGTTCGGCAATCTCGGTGGCATCCTTCGCGGGATCGAGCAGCGGCGTGAGATAACGCGGCGGTTTCCACGTAGAGAAAATTGCCAAAGCCACCGTCGCTCTTGCTTTCCTTTTCCCATGCCGCGGCGGCGACCTTGCGATAGCCGGCGATCGCTGCTTCCTTTTCACCCGCCTGGTCCTGACACCAGGCAAGGCCTAACATGATGGTGGTGTCGTCCGGCTTCGCGGCGAGCGCTTTCTTGTAGGTTTCGATGGCGGTGGCAAGGTGGGCTTTGGCGGCCTCCAGTTTCCTATCATCCTCGGTTGGGGTAACCTTGTTGTAAGGAACATGGGGAGGTTGATAGCCCAGCCAAGGTTGCTCGGGGTCCTTTTTCTGCCAGCCGGTCCAGGATTTCACGGGATCGGCTTCGCCCAGCTTGTTGGAGTAGGCGATGGCATGAATGCGGGCGAGTTGATGAAGCGCCTCCGCATTCGCGGGTTCCGCCTTGGCTTTATCAGTGATGTTGACGATGAGTCGTTCGAGCGGGACATCCTGGGTTTCGACCTGCATGTACATCCCGAGCAGTTGCTGGGAGAGGCAGGCGGTGATAGCGAGAAGAGACGGGATGAGATTGCGAAATTTCATGGACTTGATGGAAAGGTGCATCGTGGGTAGCAGGAATCGCAGGTACGCGGGAAGCATGGATTTCGATTTGGGGAAATTAAGAGCCTCTGGAATAATATCGAGATCCCCGACATGGATGCGCTGTGCCTCACGTATCGTGCGGCAGTTGCCCCAAAAACCGGTCCGCGCCTCTCTCAAACGCAGAACGCCGGGACGCTCCCGGCACACTCGCTGCAAGATTTGCCTCACCCGCCGACTACTTTCACCCACCGCCATGCGCCGCATCCTTCCATTTTTCCTCGTCACCTCGCTTCTCGCCGACGAACCCCTCACCCCCGGTCACTCCCACCAAGGGGAATCCTTCAACGAAGGGCCGCGCCAGGAGGCAGCCCTGCTGAAGGGCACCGGTCAGGTCCACCTTCCCATCACCAGCAAATGGCCCGACGCCCAGGCCTTCTTCGATCAGGGAGTCGGCCAGCTCCACGGCTTCTGGTATTACGAAGCCGAACGCTCCTTCCGCCAGATCGCCGCCCATGATCCTGAATGCGCCATGGCCTACTGGGGCATGGCCATGGCCAATTGGGAAAATCCGAAACGCGCCCGCCCGTTCATCGACAAGGCCATCGCCAACCTCGACCACGCCAGCCCTCACGAAAACCTCTGGATCAAGGCACAGGCCAACTACCTCGACGAAGAACCCAAGGACGCGAAAAGCCGCAGCCTCGAACTCCTTCGCGACCTCGAAGGCCTGATTCAGGACGACCCTTCCGACATCGAGGCCAAGGCCTTCCTCGCCTGCCGCATCTGGCAATTCTCCCAAACCGGCGGCATCCCCATCTCCAGCTTCGAAGCCGTCGATGCCCTCATCCAGCAGGTCCTAACCAAATCCCCCCTCCATCCCGCCCACCACTACCGCATCCACCTCTGGGACAAGCGCAAGCCCGAACGCGCTCTCGACTCCGCCGCCGCCCTCGGTTTCACCGCTCCGGGCATCGCCCACATGTGGCACATGCCCGGCCACATCTACTCGAATCTCCACCGCTACGCCGACGCCGCCTGGCACCAGCAGGCATCCGCCCGCACCGACCATGCCCACATGCTCGTGCAGAAGCTGATGCCCGATCAGATCCATAACTACGCCCACAACAACGAATGGCTCGCCCGCAACTGGGTCCACCTCGGCGATTCCGCCGATGCCCTTGAAATGGCCAAATCCCTGCTCGCCAACCCACGCCACCCCAAGCTCAACAACCTCGAAGGCAAGGCCCACTCCTATCGATTCGGCCGCGAGCGCCTCATTGAGATCCTCGAGAAATTCGAACTCTGGGATGAAACCCTCGCACTTGCCGGCACCGATTGGTTAGAATCACTCCCCTTTCCCGAGCACGAGCTCCCCCGGCTCCGCCTCATCGCCCTCGCCCATTTTCACAAAGGAAACAAACCGCAGTTCGAGGAAGTCCTAACACAAATTGTGGCGCTCCAATCCACGGCCAAGGCCGACCATCAGAAAGCCCAGGACGAGGCACGCGCCAATGCCGGTGACAAGCCCAAGAAGGAACTCGATCAGATCGCGGAGAAAGCCGGCCGCGCCGCCGGCCAGAAAATCGAGCGTTTCAACAAAACCCTCGACGAACTCAACGGCTGCCTTGCCTCCCTGAACGGCGATCACGAGGCTGCCGCCAAAGCCCTCGAAAAATCCCAACGCCCCAACTACGCCCAAGCCCTCCAATACCTCGCCCTCGGTGACAAGGAAAAGGCCGACTCTCTATCAAAAGCCGCCGTCGAACAGGGAGGAGGCCAAACCCTTCCCCTCGCCGCCCGCATCGAGATCCTCCACGCACTTGGTAAAGATGATGATGCCCGCGCTTCCTTCGAACAGCTCCGCAAGATTTCCTCCCAGATCACTCTAACTGCCCCACCATTCGCCCGCCTCCAGCCCATCGCGCTCGAACTCGGGTACCCCGCCAACTGGACTCTTCCCTACGTGCCGCCCGCCGACTTCGGCGACCAACCGGACGCGGAAACCCTCGGCCCGCTCCACTGGACGCCCCCCGACGCTCCCGACTTCGCCCTCCCCGACGAGAACTACCTCCCGCACACCCTCGGCAACTATCGTGGCAAGCCCATGATCCTCATCCACTACCTGGGCCATTCCTGCCTCCACTGCGCCGAGCAGCTCAACGCCATCGCCGAGCGCTTCCCCGAGTTCCAGGCCGCCGGTCTCCCCGTCCTCGCCATCTGCACCGACTCCGTCTCCGACCTTCGTAAATCCCAGGACAACTTCGCCGCCGATGGCGACAGCTTCCCCTTCCCTCTCGTCGCCGACCCGGCCCTAACTGCCTTCCATGCGTATGGCACCCACGATGATTTCGAAAACACCGCCCTCCACGGCACCTTCCTCATCAGCCCGCAGGGCAAGATCCTCTGGTCAGACATTGCTGCCGACCCTTTCATGGATCTCGATTTCCTCCTCAAGGAATCCCGCCGCCTGTTGGCACTACACCCCTAACGGAAACGATCCCGGGGTCTCCTGGCGATGTGGACAAGTTGGAAATGCCCGCGTCCGTGAGGCAGGGACCGACCTACGGGCGGTCAGGCGAATGAAAAGCGAATGCGGTGCCGATGCAAAGCCGAGCCGTCCCACATCGGCCCTGTCATTCTCCTCGCATTCTCAAGACCGCCCGGAGGTCGGTCCCTGCCATCGACGGCTCCTTGCATGATTAAAGGCACTTCCCTTCTCGCTTGATCGCACGAGAAGCCTGATAGACGGCGCCGCCTCTTCCGTGACCAATGATAAACTCTCTCCACCCGCAATATCGGGCATCGCCACCTCGTAAACAGCCGAACGTCATGAAAATTTCTCCCATCAAATTCACCCTGCTTTCCTCCCTCGCGGCCATGGTGTTCGCAATCTCGTTGGATGCCAAACCCCTCAAGGTCTATATCCTCTGTGGCCAGTCGAACATGGAGGGGCACGCGCAGATCAGCACTTTCCCCGCGATCGCCAAGGACCCCAAGACCGCTGACCTGTACAAGGAAATGGTGGGAGCCGATGGCAAACCGGTGGTCTGTGACAAGGTCTGGATCGCCGATTCCTACGGCGACTTTTCGGGCAATCCGGTCGGCAAAAAATCAGGCAAGCTGACCGCGGGTTTCGGCAGCCAACACCATGTTGGAACCGGCAAGATCGGCCCCGAGTTCACCTTCGGGATCTACATGCAAAAGTTCGTGAACGAGCCCGTCCTGCTGATCAAGGACGCCTGGGGCGGCAAGAGCCTGAAGGTTGATTTCCGTCCGCCCAGTGGCGGCGAAATCGACGATGTGAAGTCAAAGGAAAAGGCGGGAGTCTATTACAAGCTGCTGATTGACCATGTGAAGGAAGTTCTCGCCGATCCCAAGAGCGTCTATCCGGATTACGATGCCAAGGAGGGCTACGAGTTGTCCGGCTTTGTCTGGTTCCAGGGCTTCAACGACATGGTAGGCCCCTATCCGTCAGCGGATCCCGGCAGGGGCAAGAAGGGCAGCAAGGACTTTTCCGAATACAGCCGTCTCCTCGCATGTTTCATCCGCGACGTGCGCAAGGATCTATCAGCACCGAAGCTGCCTTTCGTCATCGGTGTCCTGGGAGTGGATGGGGAAAAGGCGGGTGAGAACGCGGTCGCGTTCCGCAAGAGCATGGCAGCGCCGGCAGGGATGGACGAGTTCAAGGGCAACGTCGTCAACGTGTTCACCGAGAAATACTGGCCCACCGAACTGGACGAGGTCCGCGCCAAGGAGAGCGAGATCAAAGGCGGGTTCGCCGCCAAACAGAAGGAGCTCAAGGACCGGCAGAAAGCCGGAGGGGATTGGAAAAAGGATCAGGCCAAGCTGGATGAGGAAATCCGCTCGAAATTGGAAAAGACCCTGACCAAGGACGAGCTCTTCCTGTTGGACAACGGTTTCTCCAACCAAGGCTTCCACTACTATGGATCCGCCAAGTTCTTCGGACAGGTCGGCAAGGCCTTCGCCGAGGCCCTGGTGGATTTGAAGAAGAACGGGCAATGATCCCGTCATCGACACGATCCATGAAGCGAATGCGCGGCTACCATGGATGGACGGGTGATCGTCATCAGATGTTAACTTTTATATAACCCCTCACATCCATTGCCTCGCGTCCGGAGACAAGTTTCCACATCCCCATCAACTCAAGACGGCGGCTTCCCCAATGGGGGGCCGCCGTTTTTCTTGTTCCGGATCGGGTATTCCACATCACACGAGACCATCCCCCTTTGACTTCCCCCTCGCCGGCCCGGTGGCACCTCCGGGCACGAACGCAGTCAGAGTCATTGACTGCCGATTTTTCTCCGTTGCCGCAACTCGCCTTGTCTGCATAGCGCCCACCTACAAGCTCCACGCGACTTGCTAGACGATCGACAGGAAACGCTCGTTGGGCATCATTCCAACCTGACCATTTTTTGGATAAGTTTCAATTGAGATTTAGTTTGACGTTCCGCCCCCGGAAGAAGTGATGTGATAGCTGGTCATGGCAGATGTCTCTTCAGCCCCCAATCTGATGAGAACTGATGAGACCAAACGGAAGTACCACCCGCTAGATTCTGGAAGCCATCCCCCTAACCCAAGACATCACTCCAAACCGGCCCCGAGCAATCAGGCCGGATCATACCAACACCAGCAAAAACATCATCCCAATCCCAAACCAGACTCCTACCTATGAAAAATCGAACAACCATCATCATCACGGCATTGGCAATGACCGGCAGCGCGTGGGCGACCTCGCCCTATGACACGGCCTACGGCATCCAGTGGAATTTCATGGCCGGCGTGAGCGGGGACGACGGGGGCAGCTCGCTCAACACCGCCCTCGACGTCACCAGCGACGGCACGGTGTTTGTCCACAACCGCACGGGCGTTTACACGTGGGGTTCCGGCACAGGAGGAAACGTCTGTGGCGGCCTGGGTGCGATCACTCCCTTGGGCAACTTGCTCTACGGCACGACGGTGAGCAGCCTGCCCACCTTGAACTCCGCGAGCCAGCAATACGCGGCCGGAGTTTCAGCCGCGGGCAACAAGGCCTATTTCACCGTTTATGGTGCCCAGTCCCAATACTGGGTTGGCGAGGATGGCAAGGACCCCAACCGCGCGATGGTGTGGTCGCTCGACTCCACAGGCCTCGGCTCCATTGCCAACCAGCGCAGCATCAGCAAATACACCGGCGCATCTGGCAATCCCCTGCGGACCGACCTCCTGACACCCACCACCACCGGACTGACCCCGGCCGCCGGCCAGAACCGGATTCTCATGTCAGACCTCCGTGATTCGACTCTGGACATGGTCGTGGTCGGGGACATGGTCGCCGGCGACTTCGGCACCGCCGGTGACTACGAAGGCTACTTGCTCAGGACGAATGGCACACAACCGGCCTATTTGCCCGGCATCGCGGTCTATAATTTCAACACCAACACTTTCAGCGGTCCGGCGAAACAGCCGATCCTCACCTACAGTGGCGCCTCCCCGACATGGTCCAACATGGGCGACTACCGTGCCGCCGGGATCGACCAGAACACCGGCCGTTATTACGGCGGCGGCATCTCCCACGGCCGCACCGAGTCCACATCGGATGCATGGGATCCGGACGGTTCGGGTCCCGCGGCGTCCATCCCGTTTGTGACCTCCATCAACTCAACCAACCCGGCCGCGATCGGTACGGCTTACGACTCGGCGAACAATCTGTTGTACAGTGTGACTTGGGACACCACCGGCTATGATGTCATCTACTTCATCGCGCCCACCAACGATGGCTCGAATGGTGTCTTCTGGGCCGGTGAGAAACTGGATGACTGCTACATCGAGTTGCGTGACGCGTCAGGTGCCGTCACCTGGTCGGACTCCTTCGACAAGTCACCCAGCGTTGGCGTCGAGCGCGTCACCTATGTCAGCGTGGATGCCGCCGGAGACTTGTTGGTCACGGGTTACTTTGAAAACGGAGGCGCGGGTGGCGGGTCCGCCGCTTACGACACCTTCGTGCGGAAGTACAAGAAGACGGGTGCTGCTAGCTACACGGTGCAGTGGGATACCACCTTCGGCCTTGCTGGCGTGCAGGACTTGATCTCCAAATGCGCGCTCGATCCCACTGACAAAACGCTCTACACGGTCTCCCGGACGGACGGCGCGTGGACCAACACCACCGGACATGCCAACGCGGGTGGCGGTGACCTCCTGGTGCAGAAGCTGACCCCGGGCGATTTCAACACCGACGGGCTTGTTGACTTTGCCGATGTGCAAATTGCGGGCACCGCGACCAAGCCCGGCCTGCCCGGTAACGACACCTACGACTTCAACGGCGACGGCGACTCGACCCTCGCTGACACCACCTTCATGATCACCAACGTCATGGATCGGGCCGTCGGCGACATCCAGTTCAGCAATGGCGAAACGGCGAGCGATGTTGACAACGCCGACATCGGCAAGGCGATCGGCTCCTTGGGCACCGGGACTCTCTATCTTGACGGGGACTTTGACTTCGATGGCGACGTTGACTCCGCCGACCTCACCGCCATGGCAACTGCCTTCACCGGAGCCGAACCCACCGGGGTGAATCCGGCCTTGAGCGCCGGTGCCACCTTGCGCTACAGGGCAAGCGACGGTCAGGTATGGATCTATGCGGACGAGGCGACCGGGGGAATCATCACTTCCTTCCAGTTGGAAAACAGTCTGGCCACTTTCTTACCGGCCAATTTCACCAACCCGACCGGCGGCAGTTTCGGGGGTGCCTTGAAAGACGCCACAACCAAAGTGATCGCCGACACGGACCTGACCCTTGCCGGTGCCAGCGGCCTCGTCAGCCTGGGCACCATCTTGCCGGCCGGGATGGACCTGGCCGGGTTGCAGGCTTACCTGAAGACGGCGGTTTACACCGGTCAGCAGGGCTCAGGCCAGAAACGGTTCGCCCTCGTCGTGGGTGACATCCCCACTGCCTACGGCACATGGACAATGGGATTCCCAAGCCTCACTGACATCTCTTCCAACATCGACTTCGATAACGACGGTCTCAACACCGGGATCGAATACGTCCTCGGTGGCGATCCGACCTTGAACGACGCCGCCTCGATCGCTCCAACCTCCGTGTACAACGGCTCGGACCTGGTCTTCACGTTCCGCCGCACCGACCTCGCCAACACCGATCCGGCGACCACCATCTCGGTTGCCTACAGCACCGACCTGCAAACCTGGACGACAGCCCAGGACACAGTGGCCGGCGTATCCATCGTGGCGGCCGACGACTTCTACGGCACCGGAATCGACCGGGTGGTGGCGACACTTCCGTCGAGTCTGGCAAGTGGCGGCAAATTGTTCGCACGCCTCACGGTGAGCGGCCTTCCAGCCACTCTGCTTACCGAAGACTTTGAGTCCGGAAATGGTGGGTTCACCCTTGCGGCAGCCCTAACCGGGACCCCTTGGGCCTATGGCACCCCGAACTCGACCGGTTTCGGTGGAACCATCTCCACCGGCAACAACAGCTCCGCCAAATGCTGGGGAACTGGAAATGGTGCTCTCACCTACTATGCCGATCCCACCGACACCCGTCTCCGCTCACCGGTCATCGACCTGACAGGAATGACCACGGCCGAGCTGACATTCGCACAGGCGATTGATTTGCATAATGCGGACAGCGTGCAGGTCAACATCATCAATGCCACCACCGATACCGTGATCCAATCCAATATCATTCCCATCATCGATGGCGATATCAACAGCGCGAACTGGACGAGCATCGGACCCGTCGCGATACCGGTAGCGGCGCTCGGCCAGCCGGTGCGCATCGAGTGGCACCTTTCCGGTACCGGTGGCTCCACCGACGACTACATGGGCTGGTATATCGACGATGTGAAGGTCACCGCGAGACCCTGACCTCCCGCATCCTGACGTTTGATCAACTGCGGCGGCCTCTCTTCCGGGGGGCCGCCGTTTTCTCATCGGTGGACGAAGCCACCACTCCGCTTCACGGCTCCTCATTACTTGAAATTCCATCCTTGAACCTCCACTCATGACAGAAGCGTCATGCCGGAGTTTCGAGAATTCCCCACCGCGACGGAATAACTGATAGACCTTGGAAGAGTGATTCCTGCCGGACAGTGGCTTCCCATGAATAGGTGCGCGAAGAAACATTGCCGTTAGACCTCACGGGAGCCATCACTTCCCTCTCGGCGGTCCGATAGTCCCCCCGGACACGAACTCGGACAGAGTGAGCGTCTGTCGCTTGTCCACCTTTCCGCTGCTCGCGTTGTCCGCCCAGCGCACGACCCTCCGCACCACCGGCCGGCTGTCCCAGCGGATGTGGGCCACCGACGGCTTGCACCAGGCGAAGGCGGGATCGTAATCCGTACAGACCAGTGAAACATCCTCCGGCACCCGCAAACCCTGGCTTGAACAAAACTGAAGCGCAGCGACAAAAAACACCGACTCGTCAACGATCATTGCCGTCGGCGGGGTAAATTTGAACAGCGACTCAAGGCGACTGTGAAAGCCATCGATGGTCGCCTCCCAGTCCGGCAGATGGTAAGGTCCCGGCAAAATGCCGTGAGCGGCAAGTTCATCGAGAAAGCCCTGCTCACTCGCTCCCGGCACCGGCAGGCGCCGCCGCGACCGCACCAACAGCACGATCCGCCGGTGACCCAGTCCGATCAGCCGCCTCGTGGCTGAAACGAGGGCCGGCGGTTTGTCCGGCCCCACCCCCGCGATCGGCAGCCCGCGCCTCCGTCCGAACATTGCGATGACAGGCTCCTTTTGCTTCGCAAACCACTCCAGTACTCCCCTCGAACCCGCGACCACCACCCAGGCGTCCGCCTCCATATTCCCTGTCATCCGGATGATGCGGTTTGTGTCCATCCCGAGATCGACCATCGAGTTCGGCGCATAAGTCACGCTGTGACCCTTCCCCGACAGTTCGTTCCTGATTTCGATCAGGTATTCCAGACTGCGGTCAACCGACTCACTGAGCAGGATCGCCACCCGTAGCGAGCGACGTGCCATCCCGCCATCCGGCAGCCGGATCAACCGCTTCCGACCCGCTCCTTGAGGAACGAGAATGCCTTCGGCCTCGAGTTGCCGTAGCGCGGACTCCACCGTCTTGTTATTGATCCCCAATTCCTCCGCCAATTGATGTTTCCCCGGCATCACTCCGCTCCAGCGCCCGCGTAAAAGCTCTTCTCGCAGGTGCGCGGTGACTTGTTCGGCGATCGACTGGAAGCGGATTCCGGACATTTGGAGAAACCTGGCCAGATACTGGCCAGGCGTCGAGGAAGAAATATTTTGACGGCGTTTCCCTTTCCAGTGTCTCTGGTCACTGAATGTGGCAAATGGATTGTTTCCTTAATGAATGACTCCCTTGAAGGGAAGTGCCACCCTCCAGACAAACCGCGATAACAATCTGAATACAGACCCCCTAACCGGCCCTGATCAGGCCTGATCATCCCAACTCCAATAACATAAACACATGAAATCCAAGTCCACGCTCCGCATGTTTCTCCTCGGCTGCAGCTCGCTGCTGGCAGTGTCCTCCGCCTCCGCCGCCACCTACTACTGGGATAACAATGGCACCACCGCCGGCTTCGGCACGGCCGCCGGCACTTGGGCCGCCCCGACCACCGGGGACTCCACGCAGGGCTGGAGCACATCCAACGTTGGAACAGCCGCGCCGGGCGCGAGCATCACCACCCTCTCTACCAACGCCACTACCGACGCGGTGAACTTCGGATTCAGCTCGGCGGGTAATGGTCTAGGCTCTGGCACCATCACCGTCAGTGGCACGGTGAATTCCGGCAATATCACATTCGGTTCCCAGTCCGGTGCCATTGAGCTATCCGGGGGGAGCATCACACTGCCAGGTGTTGCAACAAGCATCACCGCCAACAACGCCTCGAATACCATCGGCTCCAATCTTTCCGGTGGTACAGCCGCGGCATTACCCAATAACTTCTTAACAAAAGCCGGTACCGGAACACTTTATCTTTCCGGCAACAACAACTACACCGGCACGACTTTGATGAACGCAGGCGTGTTGGTCCTCAACAGTGCCAATGCCGTTCCCGGTGGCATCGCGACTTCCGGCGGCACCGGTGGTCTGACCTTTAACGGCGGCATGCTAGGTCTTGGCAGCGGTGACTTCACCCGCAACTACAACGCCACGCAGGGCACCGTTGGAGCATTTTCCACCCCAGCCAACGCCGGTGCTGGCTGGGCGGCTTACGGTGCGGATCGAATCGTGAATGTCGGCGGCGCAGGCGGGGGACAATCTTTCTTCAATGGCAAACCGATGACTTTCGGTGCCGCCAACTCCACCCATATGGTGGAATTTAAAAATGGCCTTTCGCTGACCACCGTTACCCGGCTTTTGGTGTCGAATCGCGGTATCACTCCGGGTGGAGTGGATGGGCTGCTCAGCGGCGTGATCTCGGAGAATGCCGGAGTTCTGGCAGGAGTGGATAAGACCGGAACCGGCACGATGGCCTTTACCGGCGCGAACTCTTTTACCGGAAGCGTCCTGATCAAAAATGGAACCATCATCGTCAATAGCCTCAGCAACACCGGAAGTCCCAGCCCCATCGGGGCGGGACTTTCCGGTTTCACCCTGCTTGGTGGCACCTTCAAGTATGCCCCCGTCACCCCTGCGGGCGGGGTCGCCACCGGCGGCGGAGGCCACTTCGCCAACCGCAACTTCGGCATCAGCGCTTCCAGTACCATTGATGCTTCCGGCACGGGTGCGCTGGTCTTCAGTGCTCCCACTGGCAATATCATTTCGCCGGATGTCTCTGGCATCGGTTTCACCGCGCCGGGAACCAACAAGATCCTGACTCTGCCTCCAGGCAACACCAACAACCTCGCAGTCGGAATGACAGTTACCGGCCCGGGAATCGCCTCCGGTTCCACAATCGCTTCGATCGTCACCACCGCCGGCACACTTGTCACGGCGGTCACTCTGACCTCGTCTGCCAACGTAACTGCAACCACTGGCGGCGAAACTGCCACCTTCGGCTACCCCACCGCCCGCACGCTAACACTCACCGGCACCAACACAGGTGCAAACACGCTTGCCGGTATTCTACAGAACTCGTCATCCATCAGTCCCGGCGTTCTCTCCCTCACCAAGACTGGTGCTGGCAACTGGACTCTTTCCGGTGCCAACACCTATACCGGCGCGACGCTCGTCTCCGGCGGGACCCTCACCCTCAGCGGCAGCGGCGCGGTCAATGGCAGCAGCGGCATTACCATCAACGGTAGCGGAGCGAAATTCCTGCAATCCGGCAGCGTGGCGGCTACCCCTGCGGTAACCCTCACCCAAGGCACTGTCACCGGAAGCGGCACGGTCAATACCGTCAACGTCGGAGACGCCACGGGCGGAATCATCTCCAACAACAACAGTGCGGTTGGCGCCTCGCTGACGGTCGGCGCTCTGACCTTCAACGGCGCAGCTACCGTCAATACGTTCAGCAACAGCACCTCCGCCCCGATCGTCACCACCAGCCTCGCAACGAACGCCGCCGGCACCGTGACCATCAATCCTTCCTCCAGTGGATGGACGGACAATGCCACCCACGAACTCATCAGCTACGGAGGTGGCAGCGTCGGCGGCGCAGGCTCCACCCAGTTCGTGCTGGGCACGGTCAGCGGCCTCTCGGCGCGGCAGGTGGCATTACCCCTCGGCGATTCCGGCACGGCCATCACCCTGGCGATCACGGGTGACACTCCCTATTGGACGGGTGACGGCGACGCGAAGTGGAACACCGGCTCAACCAACAACTGGAAACTGATTTCCGACAATTCGTTGGCGGTCTTCCTGACCAATGACAACGCCCTCTTCAACGACAGCGCCACCGGAGCAGGACCGATCACTGTCGATATCGATCTCGCGGACGTCGCACCGAACAGCACCGTCTTCAACAATATCACCAAGGACTATGTTCTCAACAGCACCGGCAGCTTCGGCATTTCGTCCGGCTCCCTGGTCAAGAACGGTGCCGGTAAGCTGACCATCAACAACGCCAACACCTATGCAGGCGGCACGACGGTCAACGCCGGCACCCTGGTGTTGGGCAATGCGAACGCAATCGGAACCGGTCTACTCACCCTCAACGGCGGCAATCTGGACAGCTCGGTGTCCAATCTGGTCAACGCCGGCAACAACGCACAGCTGTGGAACAGCGACTTCACCTTCGTCGGCACCGAAAGCCTGAATCTCGGCACCGGTGCCGTGACCCTGGGTGGCAATCGCACCGTCACGATCAGCGCGAACAACCTGACGGTGGGTGGCTCCATCGGCGGTGGCGCGGTCGATCTCATCAAGCAAGGTGCCGGCACCCTGACCCTCGCGGGGGGCGGAAGCTTCACCGGCACCTTGGTGATCAGCGCCGGGAACGTCGCGCTTTCGCCGGCCGCCGCAGGCACATTCACGCTAAGCAGTGGCATCAGTGGCGCGGGAGCACTCAGCGTGAATCCCTTCGCCGCGAACAGCTCCAACCTGACCTTGGGCGGTGATCTGAGCGGCTTCACCGGCACGGTCAACGTCGCCACCAGCGGCGGATTCAATTCGAAGCTGGCCACCACCGGAGCCTCGTCCTCGTTCGGCGCGGGCACGGTCGTCAATATCGCGAACGGCGGCACCTGGGCGAGCTCCGTGAATCAAACGGGCATCACGGTGAACATCTTCGGGCTGGGGAACAGCGGAAATATCGGTGCCTTGAGCTTCGATGCCGGCACGCTCGACGGCACCTCGTCGGTGGTGCTGAAGGCCGATGGATCGATCGGAGGCAGCGGTTCCGCCACCATCAACGCGCCGATCTCCGAGGACGGCGGCAGCTTCTCCCTCACCAAACAGGGTGCCGGCACCATCTTCCTCGGCGGAGCAAACAGCTACAGCGGCCTCACCACGGTCAGCGCGGGTGTTCTCGTCCTGCAGAATGCCAGTGCCCTGGGCACCACCGCCGGAGGCACCTTCGTCGCCGATACCACCCGCATCCAACTCGAAAACCTCACCGTCACGGGCGAACCGATCACGGTCACGGGTGCGGGTGGAGACAACCTCGGCGCATTGCGCTCCGGCAGCGGCACCTGCGTGTGGACTGGGCCAATCACGATCAATGCGGACCTTACCCGCATCGGTGCGATCACCGGCTCCACCATGGAGGTTTCCGGTGTCATCGACGACGGAGTGAATGACTACCGGGTCAGATTCCGGCCAAACAGCGCCTCAGCGACTGTCATCGTTTCCGGTGCCAACACCTATACGGGTGGCACGTCGGTTTTCGGAGGCAATGTCGTCGCGAGTTCTTTCAACAGCGTGGTCGGCGGTACCGCTAGCAGCAGCTTCGGCGCACCCGTTACGGAAGCGAACGGAATGATCATC
Organism: uncultured Verrucomicrobiae bacterium; assembly: GCA_963810445.1. GTDB lineage: Bacteria > Verrucomicrobiota > Verrucomicrobiia > Verrucomicrobiales > Akkermansiaceae > Luteolibacter. Next base: position 109,328 of record CAWENZ010000031.1, read on the forward strand.
ATCGGCATCGCGGGCACGGTCAACAACCCGATCCTGAGCTATGTCGGTGCGGGTGAAACCACCGACCGCACCATCCAGATCGGCGATAATTCCGCCGCTCCGGTGGTCGGAGACAACGGCGCCGGCACCATCGAGAACAACGGAACCTCCGGCGCACTGGTCTTCAGCGCACCATTCTTCAATTCTCCTACCAACGCGGTCACCGGCACCAGCCCGACCCGGGTATTCACCCTCGGCGGCACCAACACCGGTGACAACACCATCTCCGGCACCATCCGGAACAACCAGATCGCAGGGAACCCAACCGCCGCGGTTGCCCTGACAAAAACCGGAGTCGGCACCTGGAGACTGACGGGTGCAAACACCTACACCGGCGCAACCACGGTCTCCCAAGGCACCTTGGCCCTCATCGGCGGTAGCCAGACCTCGCCGGTCACCGTGAGTTCCGGCGCCTCGCTGGCATTCGACATCGCCTCGCCGACCGCCTCCACCAGTACCTACAACCTCAGTGCGGGAACCATCAAGATCATCGGCACGCCGACTTTGCCCAGCTACAACCTGACGACCTCTAGCGGAATCACCGGCACGCCGACTCTGGATGCCCCAATCGGCAACTACAAGCTGGTGGTGGAGGGCGGCACCCTCAAGCTCAAGTTGATCCCTTACGAAACCTGGACCACCGGATTCCCGTCCCTGACGGACACCGACTCGCTGCTGGACTTTGATGGCGACGGCCTCAGCACCGGGGTCGAATACGTCCTCGGCGGAGATCCGACCGTGAATGACGCGGCGTCAATCGCCCCAACCTCGGTGTATAACGGTTCTGGCCTGGTCTTCACCTACCGCCGCACCGACCTCGCCAACTCCGACACGAATGCCACCATCGCGGTTGCATACAGCACCGACCTGCAATCCTGGACGACAGCCCAGGACGCGGTGGCTGGCGTATCCATCGTGGCCACCGACGACTTCTACGGCGTCGGAACCGACCGGGTGGTGGTGACCCTCCCCACAAGTTTGGCAGCGGGCGGCAAGCTCTTCGCCCGTCTCGGTGTGAGCGGCCTCCCAGCCACCCTGCTCTCACAAAACTTCGAGTCCGGTAATGGCGGCTTCACCGTTGCCACCGCCAGCGGGACTCCTTGGGCTCCTGGTGATCCGGATTCGACCGGTCCCGGCGGCACTGTTTCCACCGGCAACGGCAGCTCCACCAACTGCTGGGGCACGGGCATCGGCAATCCAGGCTTCTACCTCGATCCTACCAACACCCGTCTCCGCTCGCCGGTCATCAACCTGACAGGATACACCTCGGCCGAGCTCCGATTCGCACAGGCGATTGATTTGCATAGTGCGGACAGCGTGGAGGTCAACATCATCAATGCCACCACCGATACCGTGATCCAATCCAATATCATTCCCATCATCGATGGTGATATCAACAGCGCGAACTGGACGAGCATCGGACCCGTCGCGATACCGGCAGCAGCGCTCGGCCAGCCGGTGCGCATCGAGTGGCACATGACCGGTGCCGGCGGCAGCAGCGATGACTACATGGGCTGGTATATCGACGACGTGAAGGTGACGGCGAAACCCTGACAGCCAGCATCCTGACGCTTGAGCATCTGCGGCGGCCTCTCTTTCGAGGGGCCGCCGTTTTATTAGGCTGGTAAGGTGATAGAAGCGCCAAAATCTTCGGACAGACGGGCAAGATCTCAGCCAGAGTTCTGTCGCGACAGAAATGGGGAATTGCGATAACCGTCAAACGGTCCCACGCGCAATTTCTTCCCGGATGTACAAATCGGAATGGCGCTCGCGACCGGGTCATGCCACAAGCGCCCTGACATGAAACTGCGGCATCCGTTCAACCGTTAGACCCTGCCACCACAACGATGAGTGCCACCGAGTATCACTTCTCCCCGAACATCTCGGGGAACCTCCAGATGGTTTGCCTGACGGAATCCGGCGTGACCTCCGTTTACCGGGGAAATGCGACAATCCTTCCCTTCGACCGGATCACCGGTGTGAGGCTCTGGTTCAGCCCGACTCGATTCGACGCCCAACGGTTCTGCTGCGAGATCAGCGGAACAACCGGCATCTCGATCGTTTTCCAAAGCACCACGTGCGAGGGTGTGGGACAATTCACCCCTCAGGCCGACGACTATCGCACGCTGGTGTTAGATCTTCATCAGCGGCTTGCCAGCCTGCATTCCCATGTGAATTACCTGACAGGTGTTTCAGGGATTCGTTATGCGATCAACGTCGGCTGCCTGGGAATCGGCTTGGGAGGAATGGCATTGGCAATATTGAGTTTCGGAGCCGCGGCGCTGGGACCGGGCGTGATCATTCCGATGGCACTGATCGCGTTTTATACCCCGAGGACCTGGCATTGGTTGCGGAGGAACAGAAGCAAATCCTACGATCCACTCGCCATCCCGGACGACTTGCTACCGCCCCCTGACACCATCGGAAAAGGAACCATTGCCGCCGGACCGCCACCCTTGCCCGCCAGCGGGAAAAACGAACCGCCTGTATCGATCGAAAACCAGGTGGAACGATTTCTGGCAGATCCCGCCACGAATGGGGAACAGCCGCCGGGTGGTGGCCGCTGGTACACCCTGGAGGACTTCGGGCCCATCGCCGAGCCAGGTGACAACTCCTGGATGAGCGTTGCCGGCACAACCACCCATTGGGCCGATGCGACACGCTACGCCGAAGAGGCAAATGAAAAGCTGAAGGCCGGATTGATCGGTCCTCCGCTGGATCCGGCACCTCAGGGCGAGCAACCTCTTCCCTAACATCCATCGAATTGCAACGGTCTTTCCACGGCCATGCGGATTCATCGTCCTGGGTGGTGTCATTCCTTAACCTGCCTTTTTGACTGTGGAGGAACGTTGCCACGACGACTCTTTCCCGGCAGACGGGATTGGCTCCTTCGTGACGATGCCCACCGCATCGACAATCACGGGGCTGATGACCTTGGCGCAACCCTCCGCCGAGGGATGAACCGAGTCCGGGACATCTTGATCAGAAAACGCGCGGTGATCCGTTTGGAATTTCATCCAGTTAGGATGGTGGTCGATCCACAGGAACCGGTGCTCTTTTGCAACGGAACGGTATATTTCATAATGTCCCCCGATCTTGTCGCGGTATGACTTGTGCCCCTTGGAAGACTTGTGTTGCCGGAAGTCATCGTCATCAGGATGATCTCGCACTCCAGGTTGGCCTTCGCCGTCTCTACGGAAGCATGGAAAACCTCGGCAGCATCGTTCATGGAGAACTCGATGAACACCGTATCGGGATTCTTCCGGATCACGCGCTGATCCAAATTCTCAACACCCCAATGCGACCACCTGCCGGATCCGGTGCGGACTACCGCGTCATCGGCACCGGAGCGCAGGCGCTCTTCTTTTCAGTCCCCTTCCGGGTAAGGAGCTCGACGCTTTGCTTCAGTTGGCGAATCTCGGTTTTCATGTTCAAGATCGTCGCCTGCTGTTGGGCATCGGATTCACGGATCCGCCGCGCTCTGGCCATCTCGGACTTTCGCTGATCCGCTTCGGCCTGGGCCTTGAGTTCGCCGTTGACCCGCTTGATCTCGGAACCGATGGCTTCCAGCTTTCTTTCGCTGGCCTTCAGGACTTCGGCGGCCTTGATGCGGTTCGCTTCCGCATTTTTCCTTTGAGTGTTGAGTTCCTGGAGATGAGCCAGGGCTGCCTTCTGCACCTTCTCGTCCTCCGCCTTCTTTTTGGCGGCTTCAACTTGGGCTTTCTTCGCTTCGTCGGCCTTTTTCACCTCGGCAGCAGCGAGAGCCTTCTTGGATTCTTCCGCTTTTTTGGCCTCGGCGGCCTGACGGACATCCTCCTCCCTCTTTTTGGCGATGGAGGCCCTCGCGGCTTTTCTTTCCTCCTCCTTCTTCGCGTGCTCGGCGACCCGGTCCTTGCGGGCGGCATTTGCCGCAACATCCACTTTCACGTGGGGATGGGCCTTCTCAGCTTGTTGGGCAGCGGGGACAAATTCGGCGGATGGTTCGCCACTTTTCCCTTCGGGTGAGGCGGTGCTCCATCCAAGCAGGCAAGCCGACAAGGTCAGCGCGGTCAGTTTCGTTTTCATGAGTTTATGGTTTTGGGAGGGGATCCCATGCGGGCTTCCCGGACACACTCATACCGGGAGCGCCTGCGGCATCTTTCGGATCACCTTCGCGGAGCTCGGTTCCGCAATTTGATATTTCCGTTCGTCGGGATTGCCGATGCCAGATGAGACATCAAGGAGATGAGCCCGAGCTAACGAATGTTGATCTTGGTCAGAGTCATCCGGGTATCGCGAACCTCGCTCTCATTAGAATCCGTCGGACTTTCATATTGACCGAGTCTGGCAACGCACCGGAACGAGACTGATGGTCACCGGGGAAGCTCAGTAGCCGCTCGTGCTGAACGGCGAGGCTGGCAAGCCGTCCTTGTTATAGAGATTACAACCCACGGGATACTGGGTGTAGGCATAACGCACCGCGACCGGCTCGGAGACTTCCTTGGAGGAAACAATGAGATCATTGCCGTCGATCTTGCCTTCGGCCCAATACCAGCTGCCGTCCTTGGCTTGGATCGATAGCCAAGGCATCGCTGCATCCGGTGTCGGCACCGGCGGCTCGTAGCCATCCTTCCTGGCCAGCATCAAGCCGTTTTGCGCGTATTCGAATTTCACCCGGATCGCGCTGCCTTCGACCTGATGACTCTTGTAGAGAGGACCGCTCGGAACCACGTCCTTTCTTCCGTAAGCCTTGTTGAGCGCCCAGGCTGCCAACCGCAGGCCCACGTCGTATTTGTTCTTCGGATGCTCCTTCTTCTCGCCGATGTCGATGGTCACGGCCAATCCGGTGTTAGAAATCTTCGTTAGCGCCTCGAGTTGGGCATTGCGGATGGCCGCGCGACCGTCGCCACCTTGTGGCTTGTCGGCAGGCGATTCGTTGATGGTCGAGAGCTGGACGATGTAGAATGGGAAATCCCCTTGCTTCCATGCGCCGCGCCAGCCATCGATCAGGCGCTTGAGCATTGGCAGGTAGTCCTTGCCGTTCTTCTCGTTGGCCTCGCCCTGATACCAGAGTGCTCCGCGCATCGCATGCCCTAACAACGGCTCTATTTTGGGGATGTAGTTCTGATACTTGGTCAGGGTCGGCGGTTCGCCCGGAGCAACATACCACCAGCCTTCGATGCCGGTGCCCGCCACCGCGGCATTCATCAGACCCACGGGAACCAGCAACTCGCCCTGCAGCTTGTGGCCGAATACATATGAAATGCTGTAGCAGCGAGCCGCAGGTGTCGGGAGCGCTGACCGACCACGCCTCATCGAGAAATCGCAAGGCCGGGCGCTTGGGATCGAGATTGGTGCCGCGCGAGTTATACTTCACCGCCATGTTCGACTGCCCCGAGCAGAGCCAGACTTCGCCGATGAGGATGTGGGAAAACGTCTTCGTCTCTTCCATACCGCCGGATTTGGTGACCACCGTCAGCGTGTGGCCTTCGGGAGCATCGTCCACCGACTTCAGCTTGTCGGCGGGCATGGCCTCGAACTTCACGTCGAAGCGACCGTCCTCGCCAGCCTTGGCGGAATGCTTTTGCTGATCCAAGGAAACGGTGACATCCGCCCCCGGCAACGTCCAGCCCCAGACGGGGATCGGCATCTGTTGTTGGAAAACCGCGTTGTCGTTGAAGGGACGTCCCATCCGCGGCATCAGCTCCAGCGGGATCGGGGGCTTCGGAAAATCCGTTGCCAGCTCCGCGGCCGGCAGCGGGCCGGTGGTGGACAGGAAGATGGCGAGCAAACCGGACGCGGCGGCGAGTGGGAGGTGAAATCGGGAGTTCATGGGATCGGAGCGACTGCGAAACGATGTGCGATGATGCCACAGCAGGCGATCATGATTTCAAGTAACCGGTCCAAGCGGTCGTCGCGATGCCAACAGCTTTCTCCATTGAACGCCACCACCGGCGATCCTTCAGCCATTTCCACCCGGGATTCCCAACCCGCCAAACTTGTTAGCGCGGACTGCGATCGGTCACTCATGGACCGGGTGTCCTCACCAGTTCCAGCTCCCTTGACGCGGGGTAACCCGATTGCCTGCTTGCCAATCCGTCCGGTCGCTGCATCACTCCAAGGAGTGGCTCCAAATCTCATCGAACCGGTCGCGCCAGGCGTGCCCCAGTCCGGCCAGCGCATGCTGTTCCTGGACGCGCTTCGCGCCTTCGCGTCGGTGATGATTCTCTTGCACCACTTCGCCCTGTATCCTCCGCTGAGCAAGCATGCCGAGCCGATGCTTGGACCACTGGTGCATTGGTTTCATGACTATGCGCGTTTCACCCAGGTGTTCTTCGTGGTCGGCGGCTATGTCATGGCGCGCACCATGTCTGCACGGTCGTGGTGCCTGCCTGCGGTGGAACGCTTTCTCATCCGCCGCTATTGCCGGCTCGGGATTCCCTATCTGGCAGCCATTGTCCTGGCCATCGCCGCGTGCGCGTTCGCCCGCGGATGGCTGCCGGAGGATGTCATTGGCACATCGCCCACCGTGCCGCAGCTCGTCGCCCATGTCTTCTTTATGCAAGAGTTGCTTGGCTACGAGCATCTCTCGGCGGGCGTCTGGTTCGTTTGCATCAACTTCCAGTTGGGATTCATCTATGCCGCCATGCTCTGGCTTCGCGACACTCTTCCGCGTTGGAGTGGAGCCCCCGCCGGAACACCTGGCGCGGATGTGCCAATGATCGCGGGATGGGCGCTATCCTTGTTCTCGTTGTTTTACTTTAACCTCCATCCGAACTGGGATTCCTGGGCGATTTACTTCTTTCCCTATTTTTTCATGGGCATCGCCATCCACCGGGCCTTGCGGAACAAACGCTCCGAAGCGGGTTTCTGGCTCTATCTGCTCGTCGTTGTGGTCGCCATGGCATTCGGCTGGCGCTGGCGGCTGGCAAGCGCGGTGGTGGTGGGATTGCTGCTCTTCGGCGCGGAGAAATCCGGGCTGGCCACCCGCTGGCCGAAGAGCCGTCTGGTCGCCCGGATGGGCCGGGTGTCCTACAGCCTGTTCCTCGTCCACTTCCCGGTCCTCATCATGGTGGCCACCGTATGGGAGCGGCTCGGCTGGACCTCGCCTACCATGGCGGTCGCCGGCTTGCTCGCCGCATTCCTTGCCAGCGTGTCAGCGTCTTTCGCCTTTCATCGTTACATCGAGCACCCCGCCGCAGGCTTGTCCCGCAGATGGGGCACCATAAAACAGACTGACGCCGCCCAAGCCACAATCATCGGCACCCACGCCGACGCATCCACCGACGCCGGTTGATGTCTGGCAGGGCGGATCCGCGCCATTCGGCCCTTCCCTCTTTCACGGATCCCTTCCTACCTCGGTCCACGCCTGCAAGCTCGCCCGATTTCGCGTCGTAGAGGCATCACCATTCGCCACCCCTCATGCCTTTCAAACTCCTGACCGCCACCCTTCTGACCCTCGCCGTTTCCGTGGGGATCACCGCGACTGCCCGCGCGATCGCCGATGCCGACAACCTCGGTCGCTGGAACGAACCCACCAAAAAAGGTCCTGACAAGGAGTGCCCCGGATTCCTCGTCAACCTTGGTCCCACAGGTGGTCGCGCGATCCTCAAGGAGACATCCTTCGTGGTGAAATATGTTTTCCCAGGCTCGCCGGCCAATGGACATCTTCAGATCGACGATGAAATCACCGGTGCCAACGGCAAGCCGTTCAGCAAGCACACATTTGGAAAATGCTACGGAATGAAGGACGACGTCGGTTATGAAGGGCCGATCATGGACATGGGCAACGCCATCGAGGACAGCGAAGGCAAGGATGGCACCCTCACACTTGATGTGATCCGCACCGGCAAGCCCACCAAGGTGGACATCAAGCTCGATCCCGTCGGCCGCTTCAGCGATACCTATCCGAAGAACTGCAGGAAGTCCGAAATGCTTGCAGCAAAGGCCACGGACTATCTTCTGCAACACTCCGAAGACGACAAGGGAGAGGTTCACGAAAGAGGTCTTCTCGGTCTCGCGTTTCTCGCTCAAGGGAAGTCCAAGGAAGCCGAAAAAATGGCGATGGATTGGAACAAGCTACCTAACGAAAAGTTATGGACATGGTATTCCTCCTACCCATGCATTTTCCTCTCGGAATACTACCTTCAGACCGGTGACAAACGCGTGCTAGGAACCATCGAAGGGCTCTGTAAGAACCAATACCTCTCCCAGGTCATCGACCCGGATCTTTACAAGGACGCCATGCACGGCGGACAACCCCAGGCAAAGAATTTCCTCAAGGGCGGAAACGGTCATGGCGCACGCATCGCCGGGTACGGCACGATGACCATCACCACCCTGATGGCCATGCTGTCTTGGGAACTTGCCGAGGATTGCGGCATCAAGATCCAGGACTTCAATCGCGACATTGCCTTCGACTGCATTCACACCAACACCGCCGAATCCGGCTACATGGGCTACCGTTTCGCCAACGGAGCCTACTCGCCGGTGGGACGCCAGGGGCTCGCGATCATCGTCCACCGGCTTGCGGGCAGACCGGGAACGGAGGAATACATGAACCGCGTCACCGGCGGCCTTGCCCATTCAAAGACCCGCCTCAACGATGGCCATGGCGACGCGGTGCTTTCCTGGGCTTGGGCATTGTTCGGCATCCAGCTCTGCGGCAATGATGCCGCCATCCGGGAGGTGTTCGACTACAACAAGGCGTTCATCAACATGTCCCGCACCTGGGACGGGGCCATTGTCGCCCAACCTGGCCGTAACCTGCACGACAGCGCTTACTACATCTCTCCCCGCATCCACCCGACCGCGGCCATGGTGCTCGCGCTGGGAACGGATAAACCAAAGCTCAGGATTCAAGGATACAACGGTAAAACGCAGCCATGAATCCTACAGTCCAAGGACTCAACCATCCACCACCGAGCCAATACCACTTTGATTGACGATTGATGAACTCCAATTGTTGATTTTTGAACTGACGAAACGGCATATCTTCCAATTCCAATCAACAATCGGGAATCTTCATTCTCCTCCCTGAAAACTGAAAACCAGCAAACTCCTCCTCCCACTCCATCCATGAAAACCACCACCGCATTTCTAACATCCATCCTTCTCGCCACCCTCGGCGTGGAAGCGAAACCACTCAAGGTCTTCATCCTCGCCGGCCAGTCGAACATGGAGGGCCACGCCCGCGTCGAGACCTTCGACTACATCGGTGACGATCCCGCAACCGCGCCGTTGCTCAAGAAGATGCGCGGCGCCGACGGCAAGCCCGCCGTCGCCGACCACACGTGGATTTCCTACCTGACCGGCCATTACGAGGGCAACGCCAATGGCGAGGGAACCGGCAAGCTCACCGCGGGATACGGCGCGAGGGGCTCCAATCCCACGCAGGACGGCGGCAAGATCGGCCCCGAGTTCATGTTCGGTCTGACCATGGATGCCGCGATCAAAGAGCCGGTCCTCATCATCAAGACCGCATGGGGTGGCCGCAGCCTGAGCACCGAATTCCGCCCACCAAGCGCTGGTCCTTATGTTTTCAGCGAGGCGCAGATCGCGCAGATGCAGAAACAGGGCAAGGACGTCGAGGCGGAGAAAGCCAAAAAAGCCCAGGAATCCGGCCGCTTCTACAAGTTCATGATCGACCACGTGAAAAGCGTCCTCGCCGATCCCAAGCGCGTCTGTCCGGACTACAATTCCGCCGATGGCTATGAAATCGCCGGCTTCGTCTGGTTCCAGGGTTTCAATGACCTCGTGGACGGCGGCACCTATCCTAACGGACCGGATGGCAAGACCAGGGACTATTCGAAATACAGCGAGTGGATGGCCGATTTCATCCGCGACGTGCGCAAGGATCTCAAGGCGCCCAAGATGCCCTTCGTCATCGGCGTTCTCGGCGTGGACGGCCTGAATGCCAACGAAGGCACGATCTCCTTCCGCAAGGCCATGGCCGCTCCCGCGTCGCTGCCGGAGTTCAAGGGCAACGTCACCGCCGTGGAGACCGCGCCGTTCTGGGCCGAGGAACTCGCCGCGATCGACCAGAAGAACGCCAAGGTGAAGCAGATGGCTCACCTACTCAAAATGAAGGACAAGAGACAGCCCTAACAAGGACGGCACCATGGACGAGGCCCAGCAGAAGGAAGCCCTCAAGAAATTCGAGGCCGAACTCATCAGTCGCGAAAGAAGCCACCATGTGGAAACGCGGCGCATCCAACGCCGGCTACCACTACCTCGGCTGCGCCAAAACCTTCGCCCTCATGGGCAAGCATTTCGCGGAGGCCAACCTTGCGATGATGAAGGGAAGGTGATGCACATGGTCCGTATTTCTCTCTCTAAATATGAAATCTCCAATTCCAAATGCGCTTGGCTTCCATCCAACCGCCGCATGAGTAATGAAACCACAATCAGAATGTGAAACCGATTATCTTGTCCCCATTCACTATCGATTCCTACAATAGTCAAATCCACCCGCCATTTCCGGGAGAATCAGAATGAACAATCTCACAGAAATGGAAAAGGCCGCGCTGAGATTCTTTGTCGAATCAATCCAAAATGGAGTCTTCGGGGAAAATTTCTCTGTGGTGTGGGGAGCCACGGGGCCTCATGTGAAGATCCAGAATGGATTTACAAAAGCACCTTGGTTTAACAAGGTTACTTTGGATGGTCTTCAAGAAGCTGGCCTAATCCTTTGGCGCCTTTCTGGAACGAAAGCACCTTCTGCGGCCTGCGCCGTTAAACCAAAAGCATACGAAGCGGTAAAAAACAACTTTGTCGAATCCAACAGACCTAGCATGAGTATCGAGCCTACGGAGATACGCGAAAGCCTACACGCATTTCGCGAAAAATATCCAGATCCTTCAAGGGTCGCGTTCATCATTATGCGCTTTGGGAAAACTCCAGCACATGCCAGAATTGTTAGCGGAATCAAAACTGCTCTATTGAAACACGGTATCACGGCGCTGCGTGCGGACGATTTTGAATTTCATGGTGATTTGTTTCTCAATATCCTAACCTACATTTACGGATGCGGATTCGCTGTCGCCTTTTTTGAGAGAATCCAAAGCGATGATCCTAATCCAAATGTCGCACTTGAGGTTGGCTACATGCTGGCACTCCGAAAAAACGTCTGCTTATTTAAAGATCAGACGCTAAAGGCGTTGCCCACCGACCTAATATCGAAACTCTACCGCGACTTTGATCAATCGGACCCGGACCAATCAATTCCTGCCCCATTGGAAAACTGGCTGATTAGCAAAGGGATTATTGAAGCCACGACAGTTCCCACAGAATCCGAAGCGCTACGCATGGAGCTATCCACCTTAAAAGAACTGATGGAAGATTCGGATTTTCTCTGTCCTAAATGCAAAGCACCACTCTCCCTGCGAGAAAATCACACTCTTCATGGCACGATCAACGGAACCGATGTTGAAGGAGATGTTTCATACACTGAATACCAGTGCGGCTCAGCATATGAAGATTCTCGGCAAGTTTCACCATGCCGCCAACCGAAACCTTAGATTGGGTCAGAGCACTCCGATTTGAAATCGCTGCCGATGTCGCGCGACTTTGGGGTTATGGGTCGCCGCGGATCAGCGGATGACGGGTTTGTCCTTTGCTCTCGGCTGCCTTCGCTCGGGGAAAATGGATAGAGGTAGGAACGACGCATTGGTTTGCGCCGCTCCCCCCTCCGAACCGTGCGTGCGGATCTCCCGCACACGGCTCTCCAGTCAGTGGTTTGCTCCTTGTCGGAGACTGATGGTTTCCGTGACTTTGGCGTCCAGCAGGCAAAAGAGCCCAAGCCCGGTAAAGTAGCGGTTCGGCCAGCGATGGTGATCCTGCCCACGGCCACGGCCTCTGCCACCCCGCCGCTTTCGCAGAATGGAGCGCAGACGCATCCGCAACCATTGGTCAATCTCACCCAACTCGCTGGGGTGGACGTGCTTGAAGTATCCAAACCAGCCTTTCAGCGTCCGGTTGATGTCCGCTACGATGGCGTCCATGCTCTTGCCGTTGTTCCGGCGGGTCTTGGGTTTGATGGTTTCTCGCAGTTTGCGCAGGCTTTTGGGCCGCACCAACCGGATCAGACGCCCTCCCCGGCTTCGCTTGAAGCGATAGCCGAGGAAGTCGAAATGACTGTCGGCCACGCCCATGTCCACCGTGCGGGTTTTGTCCGGATGCAGGGTCAGCCCCGCTTCCGCCATCCACTCCCTTAACTTTTCCAGCGCGTTCCCGGCCTCTTCCTGACTGCGGCATAGGACGACCATGTCGTCAGCATAACGCACCATTTCAAAACCGAGTCCGGCCATCAGCCAGTCTAACGGATCGAGGTAAATGTTGGCCAGTAGCGGACTTATCACGCCTCCTTGCGGCGTGCCTTCCCCTTTCGCTTCCCGCCAGTCCATTCCTTCAATCACTCCTTGTTTCAAGAACCCCTCGATGAGCCCCAGAACCCGTCCATCGGCAATGTGCTCACGCACCAATGCCATGAGCCGGTCATGGGGAATCGCATCGAAGTAGCCCTTGATGTCCACGTCCACGACGTGTGTGTTTCCTGCGCGAAGCAGTTTCTCCACACGCCGCAACGCATCCTTGCAACCGCGTCCGGGGCGGAAGCCGTAGCTGTGTTTGGCGAAACGGTTTTCAAAGATTGGCTCAATGACCATTCTCACCGCCGCCTGCACCACGCGGTCGGTAACCGTCGGGATTCCCAACGGCCGCTTTTCCGCGCTGCCCGGTTTGTTGATCCACACCCGTTTGACTGCCTTGGGTTGATAGACCCCTCGCTTCAATTGCTCATTCACGGCGAGCAGCCGACTGGGGCTGTCTTTTGCGAAGCGATCTATCGTGATGCCATCCACGCCGCAGGCCCCTGCGTTGGACTTCACCTTTTCCCAAGCCAGTTCAAGCGTTCGACCTGACCAAACCTTGTCGATCAGGCTGAACCACTTGTTTCCTTTCAACCCCCTTTCGAGGGCCACCAGCATCGGTTCCGACCACACTCCACGTTCGGCTTTGTGACGCTGCCACAAGTCCTCTTCCGCCTGCTTATCCCTTACGGGAACTGACACGGATGAATCTTCTTCGTGTTTCATGGTCTCGACCGTTCCACCTTCCTGCCGACCTTTGCTCCACGGGCATTACCCCGCTTCATCGCTCTTATTGCGGCTCTGACTTCTGCCCGGTTCCGCTCGCGCGGATTCCTGCCCGGACAGCTCTCAATGCGTCCACATGATACCTTCCCTGCGTTCTCACCCCAACCATCCACAACAGCCCGTTTCTCCCTCGTGGACGAGGGATGTGAGGAGAAACGGTTTCCGCTCATGCAGTAGGCTTCGCCATACCCTAGAAGGCTCGCCGCTGTTGTAAACCGAATCGGGTTCACTGGTATTTGGGACCGCAGGTCCGCCTTCGGCTGCTCTCCACCCCGCCTCGCGACGACGCAGTTGCCTTCGGCTGCTCTCCCGTTGCTCGTCTCGGGATGACTCAGACTTTCACTGGTTGATTTCATGTATGTGCACTCGCACCAGGGACCGATCCTCCGGGCGGTCCGGCGAATGTGATGAGAATGAGGATTTCGATGTGGAGACGAATCGGCGTTTCATCGGCATGTCATTCGCGGTTCATTCTCGCGGACCGCCCGGAGGATCGGTCCCTGCCTGAAGACGCGCCGCCAGTCTGGATTTCGGATTCCAGGAATAGACGAGGGTGCGGGGATAAGAGATGGATTGATGAATGACGATTGACGAATTTTGATTTTTGATTGGAAGAGAAACGAAATCGCCGCTTCGTCATTTCAAAAATCCAAAATCAACAAATCGGCCGAAGGCTTGTAGGCCGATTGGACAAAACGACCGAAGGCTTGTAGGTCGTTTGGACAGGATTGCAGTGACGTGCCCGCAGGGCGAGAAGCCGTCAGGCGGCTTCGAGTCAATCACGAACGTGCCGTGCCCTGCAAGGGTTCGGAGCCGTGAGGCGGCTACGAATCAAACATCAATCGTCAATTTCTTGATCTTCTTCGCCTCAGGGAGAGAGGATTTCCGGATCACCAGGCCGCTGAAAGGAGAGGAAGTCGCTCAGGTTGAGGGTGAAGAATTGTTTCGCCGCGGCTTTGCGGGCGGCGACGAGGTGCAGGTAATCGTAGATGGCTCCGCCGCGCACACCACGCGCTTCGGCCTCCTCGAAGGCGGTGAGCAGGCTATCGGCATCGAGGTGGACGCTATGAAGTTTCGGAGCGACTTGTTTCCGGAGCAGCATGGCGGCATCCGAGGCTGGGAACGCGGAATCCGAGGCGTCCGCCCGTGAGGGTGCTGAAGGTTTCCGCGAACGCGTGGGCGAGTACGGAGTGGCGTCCGGACAAAAGCAATTTGCGGCAGGCGGCGTGGTCGGGATCACCCGCACACAGGGCGGCAATGATCACGGAGGAATCGAGCGCGGATTTCATTTCCGTTTCGACCGGGTGGTGGCGCGTTCGTCGCGGGAATCACGGTCCGCCTTGATGGCTTGGACGACGTTGCCACGCTTCCATGCCGGGCCGCCCTGAATGACGGGAAATCCACCCTTGATCGTGATGTTGACGGGATCGGGCTCGGGTACGGCCTGAAGGGTTCCTCCCAGGACTTCCAGTCTCAAGCGGCTTCCCTCGTGCAGTCCGAGCCGGTCGCGGATGGATTTGGGAACGACGAGTCTGCCGGATTTGCCAACCGTAATGGTAGTGCTCATGGCAAAAGTATTGGCACGAATGATGGCAGAGAGCAAGGCTGGATTGGGGGCGCCGCAGACTCGCCCCGGCGCGGTGAGGTTCTGCATCAACTATCGGTCGTAATTCCGAGGCCTTCGGAGTGACGCAGGAAATCCTCCTTCTCCTTGCCTTTCCAGCGGCCCTTCGCCTTGGCCGCCGCAAGCCACGATTCCGCCGCGTTCCGGCATTGCTCTAACAGCTTCGCCGAACCCGGTTTGTCCTTCCAGAGGATGGGTGGGTATTTCCGCATGAAGGCGAGCAGCTTGTCGGCGGGGATTTCCTCCGCATCCGCCTTCGCGAACGCGGCGCGGAGGGTCTCCTCCGGGATGGTGGCAGGGACCGGCGGCGCGGGTTTGGCGGGAGGCGCTTTCTTCGCAAGCCCATCGAGATTTTTCCACTCCGTGCTGATCGCCACTTCCTCGGTCGCCGATTTGCCGGGAAGCCCGGTGGCGAGTTGGAAACACTGCCGGGCGAAGTCCCACGCCCCGGGTGAGATGTTGTGGCCGACGCCCGGCCAGCTCGCAGCGATGTGGCAGAACTTCTTCCCGGCGATCTCGTCGCGGAACCGGCCATACCACTCGATGCGGGTGAAGGGGGCTTCGGGAAATGATTTTGCGGCATCATTTTCGCCGCATGAGATGGCAAAGGGGATCGTTTTCGCAGATGCGCTGATTTTGCCGAAGCCATCCGTCGCCCAGGTGCCTCCGGAGTGGGCGGAAACCCCGCACACCAACTTCGGATGGTTCATCGCGAAGCGGTGGACGAACTGGCTGCCGGCGGAGAAACCATGCAGGAACATCTTGTCACGCAGCATATATCGCTTCCCCAAACCTTCGAAGAGCTTGATGAGTTTCTCCGCGTGGATGCCGTCGCCATTCTGGAAGGGATTCTCGTTTTTCGTATCGAACGACGGCCCGATCGCGATCACATCGCCGCGTTTCGCCCAATCCGCCATCCCCGCGGCACCGTTACCCTTGCCGCGCGCGCCGTGAACTCCGACCACAAGCTGATAGGTCTTCGCGGCATCCACCGGATCGGGTGTGTAAACGAAGCAGTCCATGCCCTGCGAGTCCTTGATCACTTCCTCGCCCGCGAGGGTGGTCACGCAGGTCACGAGCATTGGGAGGACAAGACATGCGGGGAACTTCATGCCGCCAAGGCTAGTCAGGGAGAATGCGCCGATCCACCGTTTTGTGCAGGATGGTACCTTTCATCACCGTAACATGACAGATCCTCACAACCCATCATGAAACGATTCCTCAGCCTGCCCTTGGCCATCTCCATCCTCGCCGCCTGCCCTGCCGTCACCGAAGCGGGGCCTCTCAAGGTCCACGGCATCTTCGCCAGCAACATGGTTCTCCAGCGCGACAAGCCGATCGTGATCTGGGGCTGGGCGGAACCTGGCAAACCGGTTTCGGTTCAGCTTGGCAAGGACAAGGCGGAGGCCAAGGCCGCCGGCGACAAAGGACGCTGGGAGGTGAGCTTTCCCGGCGCGCGGGGCCAGCGCGGAACCGCAAACCATGGTCGTGACCACCGGCAACGAGAAGGTGGAAATGGCCAACATCGTGGTCGGCGACGTGTGGGTCATGACCGGCCAGAGCAACATGGCTTTCGGGCTCGAAAAAACGCAGCATGCCGACATTGAGATCGCCCAGGCGAATCTCCCGCTGCTGCGATTTTTCTCCATCGATCCGAACGAACAGTCCGCGCCGCAGGATGACATCCCGGCGGAAAAGATCTCGACGCAGGGTTGGGCGGTGTCGAACCCGGAGACATCCGGCGAATTTTCCGCCATTGGTTACGTCTTCGGTGCCCGGCTCCAGAGGTCGCTGGGAATTCCCATCGGCCTGATCAAGAATGCCCGCGGCGGTGCCTCGATCGAGGCCATTGTTCCCAGCCACAAGTTCGACGACGACCCGCTCGCCAAACGCTATGCGGAATCCGTGAAGAAGAAAATCGCGGCCTTCGACCAAGGAGGCAGCCGCGTTGCAGATCTGGAACAACCAGCTCGCAAGAGCGAAATCCAAGAAGCTGCCGGAAGACAAATGGCCGAAGAAACCGGTGAACGGTGACAACCTGACCTCATGGAACATCCCCGGCATGAGCGCGAGCGACATGGGCAGCATCCACAACGGCATGTTCGGCGTGTTCAAGGGCTACCACATCAAGGGGGTGCTTTTCCACCAGGGCTTTAACAACGCCATGATGAAAGTCTGCCGCCCGCAGCGCTACCGGGTGCTCATGAAACTCATGGTCGAAGGCTGGCGCGAGGATTTCAAGGATCCCGCGCTCCCGGTCGGTGTGATCGGCTTCTGCGCCGGTGGCGACACGCAGAACGAGGACAATTTCGAGGCGGAATCCTTCGCCGGTGCCCCCTTCATCCGCGAAGCCCAGCGGCTCGGCTTGGCCGACGTCGGGGATCCGGTGAACACCGCTTTCCTGCCGGCCTACGATGTGCAGGTTCCCGGCCTGCATCCTTCGAAAAAACGCGAACACGGCGAGAGGGCGGCACTCTGGGCGCTTGCAAAAATCTACGGCCAGAAAGGCATGCGTTGGGAAACCGCCTCGCTCGTCTCGGCGGAGCCGCAGGGGGATGAGATGATCCTCACCTTCAGCCAGAAGGTCTTGCCGGACGACATGAACAGCATCCCCTGCGGCTTCTCGATCGCCGGCGAGGACGGCAAGTTCTACATGGCGCATGCCCGCTATCGGTCCACCGAGGAAAAATCCCGCTGGAAGATCGATCCCACGATCATCCACGTCTGGAGTCCCCTCGTGAAGAAGCCCGTCGCCGTCCGCTACGGCTGGGCGACCAGCCCGATGGGCAATCTCAAGATCGCCGGCCAGCAGTCGCTCCCGTTCCCCAGTTTCCGCACCGACGCCTGGGACTGGCCCGAAAGCGAAGATCCCGAGGTGAGCTCGGTGGGAGGCGGTGAGGAAAAGGCCATCAAGGCGGACGCAGAGGCACGCTGCGACTACCGCCGCACCGAAGAGGCCAAGCGCGGCGTCGAGATCCTCGAGCGGATCAAGGTTCTCGGTCAGACGAAGAAGTAGTCAGGTCGATCACGCGCTGCCAAAACAGCGGACAATTCTAACACAAGCATTCCATTTCTGCCTTTCAGCCACTCCTCCGCGAGGGCGGGCCATTGGGTAAGGCCCCACTCGTGGGGTCAGTCCAAAATAACAGACATTCCGTGGTCAAAACGGAACATTACGGCAGATCCGAATCTCTGGTGCAATGCCTCCAACACCGCTTCGGGATGGGACTCGGCGACGCGGAGGAGTGTGCTGGCGATCTTCTTTTTCCCGCGAAGGATGGCACCGCCCTCCTTGAGACTGGAGGCGAGTTGTTGGAAGAGTTCTTCTTTCATGGGAATTCGGTTTCGATGATGGACTTGAGGAGCTTGAGCTGGGTGGAAGTGAGGCAGCGTCCGCCCGGCAGGGACTGACGCCGGACGGTCTTGTGAATGAGGGGAGAATGCGGGACGGCGGGGTGACGGAATGGCTTCGCAGCGGCTGGATCATTCGCTTTTCATTCGCTGGACCGCTGCGGAGAGCGTTCCCTGCCAGGCTTCACTTTGGCTTTTCATTCGCAAGACCGCCCGGAGGTCAGTCCCTGCCGGGCTTCGCATTTACTCTTCATTTGGTGGAGCGCTCGGAGATCGATCGTTGCCAAGGGAGTTCCAACCGATTTGATCGAGAAGCCAGACGTGGGGCCATTGGTCGTAGGTTTCGACGAGTCCGGCGCGGACGGGGTTTTCGCGGATGTAATGCCACGTCGATTGATGGTCCTGCTCGGAGCGGATGCGGTGGTCGAAGTAGTCACGCTGCCAGGAGATTCCGAATTGGGTGGCGACGTATCGTTTCCAATCGGCAATGACACGGTTCATTCCCAATTTGGGTTCCCATGAGAAGGAGATCAGCGCATGGAGGTGATCGGGCATGAGGAGAACGAGTTCCGGGAACCACTTGCGGCGCTCGCGAAGGAAGGTGATGGATTCGAAGATGCGTTTGGGAAGATCACCGGTAGTGAGGTGGTCCGAGCCACGCGGCTTGCAATTGATGGTGATGTAGAAGGTCGAGTCGGAAGCGACCCAGTCCGGGGGAACGTGGGAGGAGCCTCTCGCGAGGCGAGAGGGGAGATCTTCCGAGGCCATTGGGGAGATCTAGCAAGGTCATTGAAAATGGCAAGCCAATGGATAGAGGTAGGAACGACGCATTGGTTTGCGCCGCTCCCCCCTCCGAACCGTGCGTGCGGATCTCCCGCACACGGCTCTCCAGTCAGTGGTTTGCTCCTTGTCGGAGACTGATGGTTTCCGTGACTTTGGCGTCCAGCAGGCAAAAGAGCCCAAGCCCGGTAAAGTAGCGGTTCGGCCAACGATGGTGATCCTGCCCACGGCCACGCCCCCTGCCGCCCCGCCGCTTTCGCAGGATGGAGCGCAGACGCATCCGCAACCATTGATCGATCTCACCCAACTCGCTGGGGTGAACGTGCTTGAAGTATCCGAACCAGCCTTTCAGCGTCCGGTTGATGTCCGCTACGATGGCGTCCATGCTTTTGCCGTTGTTCCGGCGGGTCTTGGGTTTGATGGTTTCTCGCAGTTTGCGCAGGCTTTTGGGCCGCACCAACCGGATCAGACGCCCTCCCCGGCTTCTCTTGAAGCGATAGCCGAGGAAGTCGAAATGACTGTCGGCCACGCCCATGTCCACCATGCGGGTTTTGTCCGGATGCAGGGTCAGCCCCGCTTCCGCCATCCACTCCCTTAACTTTTCCAGCGCGTTCCCGGCCTCTTCCTGACTGCGGCATAGCACGACCATGTCGTCCGCATACCGCACCATTTCAAAACCAAGTCCGGCCATCAGCCAGTCTAACGGATCGAGGTAAATGTTGGCCAGCAGCGGACTTATCACGCCTCCTTGCGGCGTGCCTTCCCCTTTCGCTTCCTGCCAGTCCATTCCTTCAATCACTCCTTGTTTCAAGAACCCCTCGATCAGCCCCAGAACCCGTCCATCGGCAATGTGCTTGCGCACCAATGCCATGAGCCGGTCATGGGGAATCGCATCGAAGTAGCCCTTGATGTCCACGTCCACGACATGTGTGTACCCTGCGCGAAGCAGTTCTTCCACACGTCGCAACGCATCCTTGCAACCGCGTCCGGGGCGGAAGCCGTAGCTGTGTTTGGCGAAGTGGTTTTCAAAGATTGGCTCAATGACCATTCTAACCGCCGCCTGCACCACGCGGTCGGTAACCGTCGGGATTCCCAACGGCCGCTTTTCCGCGCTGCCCGGTTTTTCTATCCACACCCGTTTGACCGCCTTGGGTTGATAGATCCCTCGCTTCAGTTGCTCATTCACGGCGAGCAGCCGACTCGGGCTGTCTTTTGCGAAGCGATCTATCGTGATGCCATCCACGCCGCAGGCCCCTGCGTTGGACTTCACCTTTTCCCAAGCCAGTTCAAGCGTTCGACCTGACCAAACCTTGTCGATCAGGCTGAACCACTTGTTTCCTTTCAACCCTCTTTCGAGGGCCACCAGCATCGGTTCCGACCACACTCCACGTTCGGCTTTGTGGCGCTGCCACAAGTCCTCTTCCGCCTGCTTATCCCCTGCGGGAACTGACACGGATGGTTCTTCTTCGTATTTCATGGTCTCGACCGTTCCACTTCCCTGCCGCCCTTTGTTCCACCGGTCGTTACTCGGCTTTGCACCGTGGTTCCGGTCTTTCCGGCGTTGGTTTTCCCACGGCTTGCTTGCACTCTTATTGCGGCTCTGACTTCTGCCCGGTCCCGCCTTCGCGGGTTCCTGCCCGGGCAGCTCTCAACGCTTCCACATGATACCTTCCCTGCGTTCTCACCCCAACCATCCACAACAACCCGTTTCTCCCTCGTGGACGAGGGATGTAAGGGGAAACGGTTACCGCTCATGCGGCAGGCTTCGCCATTCCCTGGAAGGCTCGCCGTTGTTATAAACCGAATCGGGTTCACTGTTATTTGGGACCGCAGGTCCGCCTTCGGCTGCTCTCCACCCCGTCTCGCGACGACGCAGTTGCCTTCGGCTGCTCTCCCGTAGCTCGTCTCGGGATGACTCAGACTTTCACTGGTTGATTTCATGTATGTGCGCTCGCACCAGGGACCGACCTCCGTGGCGGTCTGGAGAATGAGGTATGATTGGGGTGGCGTTGGGGGACGGGACGGCTTGGGAACGGCGGGCTCAATCGCTTTCCATTCTCCAGACCGCCCGGAGGTCGGTCCCTGCCGGGCTTCTCATTTGCTTTTCATTCGCCGGACCGTCCGGCGTCCGGTCCCTGCCGTTAGAATGGCTCGTCGTCGGCCCAGGGGTCGCTGGTTCCGACGTTCCATTCTTCGACAAGTTCGCGCGGGGAAGTCTTCGAGGAACTGTGATGGCCGGCAGATGATGTCGCCGGTGTAGGACTTCGGGTTCATCATCGGATAGGTGAGGTAGAGTTCGTCCTTGGCTCGGGTGAGCGCGACGTAGAAGAGGCGGCGTTCTTCCTCCAGCATGTCGGCGTCGTCGGCTTCGAGGATGCGGCCGTTAGGAAACTGGCCGTTCACGAGCCAGATGAGGAAGACGACTTTCCATTCAAGGCCCTTGGCCTGGTGGATGGAGGAGAGGGTGACTTTTTCGTCGTCGATCTCGTTCTGGTCACCGGTGGGCTGGCCGTCGGTGGAGCTCATCAGCGAGAGTTGGGCGAGGAACTCGAGGATGTCGTCGAAGTTGCCGCCGTATTGGGAGAGTTGCTCGATGTCGCCGCGGCGGCTTTCGGCGTTGTCGAAGGAGGCGCTGAGGTAGTCGCTGTAGACGCCTTCGAGGATGCTGAAGATCATGTGCGGACGGTCGGGCGAACTCGCCGTCGGGCGTGAGTTCGTCGAGCGTGTAGCAGAGTTGTTCCCAGTGCTTGGCGGATTTTTTCGGGATCTTGAACTTGAGGAAGAGGTCGGACCATTTGCGGCGGCAGTTCCTCGCTTTTCGGACCAGCCGGATTTCAGCCACTCGCTCCAGAGTTTCGCGGCGGCCACGGGGCCGCATGCCGGGGAGCAGCGCGACCATGCGAAGGAAGCTGACCTCGTCGCGGCGGTTCACGACGAAGCGCATGAAGGCGGAGACGTCCTTGATGTGGGCCTGCTCGAAGAAGCGCAGGCCGCTGGTGATGGAGAAGGGAATGCCGCGGCACGGTGAGCTCCATCTGGATTTCCAGGCTCTGGAAATGCGCCCGATAGAGCACGGCCATTTCCTCGAGCGGGATCCCCTCGTCGCGCAGCTCCAGCATGCGCTGGGCGACGAAGGCGGCCTGGGTGGACGGATCCTGCAGGGCGACGAGCGCGGGCAGCGTGCCCATGCGCCTCGCGGGAGGAGCGCAGGTCCTTTTCGAAACGGCCGGTGTTCGCGCGGATGGCGGCGTTCGACAGATCGAGGATCTCGGGGACGCTGCGGTAGTTGGTCTCGATGATGTGGACCTTGGAGCCGCGGATAGCGCACCGGGAAGCCGAGGATGAGCGACATGTCCGCACCGCGCCACGAGTAGATGGATTGCGCGTCGTCGCCGACGGCCATCAGGCTGTTAGCATCTCCGGCGAGCAGGTCGATCATGCGGCCCTGGACGCTGTTGGTGTCCTGATACTCGTCGACGAGGACGTGCTTGAAGCGCTTCTGATAGAGTTCCAGGACAGTCGGGATGCTCCTCGAAGAGGCGGACGGTGAGAACGAGCAGGTCGTCGAAGTCCATCGAGTTCGTCTCCAGCTTCTTCTTGATGTAGCCCTGTGCGGACCTGCTCGATTTTCTCCGTCCAGTCGTAGAACTGGTCGTAGCGTGCGGCGATGACCTCCTCGAGGGTGGAGTCGGTGTTTTCGATGAGGGAGAACATCGAGGCGAGGACGTCGGCCTTGGGGAAGCGGCGTTGTTTCGTGTCGATGTCGAGCGCGCCGACGACGGCGTTGAGGAGGGATTTCTGGTCGTCGCGATCGAGGATGGAGAAGGAGCGGGTGAATCCCAAGATCGTCGGCATGGCGGCGCAGGATGCGGGAGCCGATGGAGTGGAAGGTGCCAGCCCAGAGCGCGGAGGTGTCGTGCGGGACGAGTTCGCGGACGCGCTCGGTCATTTCGCGGGCCGCCTTGTTGGTGAAGGTGAGCAGGAGGATTTCGCGGGCATCGACGCCGTGGTCGAGCAGCCAGGCGACGCGGTAGGTGAGCGTGCGGGTTTTTCCGGATCCGGCACCGGCGATGACGAGCGCGCGGCCGGGCGGCGAGGACACGGCGTCGTATTGCTCCGCATTGAGCGCCGCCTTGTAGTCGATGCCGGAGGCCGGGGCCGATTGCTGGCGGTGAAGGGTGTATTGACGGGCCATGCGCGGCGGCAGGTTGGCACCTGCGGGGGGAGTTTGCCAGTTCTCAGTGTCCGCTTTTCAGGGAAGAGGCCGCAGGTGGAAAAGCCAGACCGATTTCCAATAGGCAGCGGGAAAGTCCCGGACGCATTATCCGGGATGCTTTGGCCCTGGATCATTTTCATCGGATTCGTCCTCGCGATGCTGGCGCTGGACCTCGGCGTTTTTCATCGAAAATCCCATGTCGTCGGATTCAAGGAGTCCATGGCGTGGTCGGCGGTCTGGATCACGCTGGGAATCTCATTTTCAGTCCTCGTCTATCTCGGCTACGAGAGCCACTGGTGCGGACTCGGGATGCAGGCTGACGGAGTGGACGGCCTGATCAACAACGGCAAGCTGGCAGCCACGAAATATCTAACTGGCTACGTGGTCGAGAAGTCGCTGAGCGTGGACAACATCTTCGTGATCTCGATGGTCTTCGGCTCGCTGGCGGTGCCGGCGAGGTATCAACACCGCGTGCTGTTCTGGGGCATCCTCGGCGCGCTCGTGATGCGTGGCACGATGATCGGACTGGGGTCGGTGCTGGTGAATCATTTCCACTGGGTGCTCTATCTGTTCGGTGCCTTCCTCGTCCTGACGGCGATCAAGATGCTGGTGATGAAGGAGGAAGAGCCACATCCGGAGAACAACCCTGTTGTTAGATGGCTCAACAAGCGGTTCCCGGTGACGCGGAATTTCCATGGCCAGCATTTCCTGGTGATCGCGGGCAGCCGGAATTCCAACGAGGCGGCCGAACCTGATACCTCGCTCGTGCCGGATCCGGTGGTGGACGCGGCGCCTGCCGGCAAATGGCTGCTCACCCCGTTGGCGGTGGCCCTGGTGCTGGTGGAGGTGACGGACCTGATCTTCGCGGTGGATTCCATCCCGGCGATCTTCGCGATCACGGCGGATCCGTTTCTGGTCTTCACGAGCAACGTGTTCGCGATTCTCGGCCTGCGGTCGCTCTATTTCGCGCTGGCCGGCATGATCGCCAAGTTCCGCTTTCTCAAGCCCGCGCTGTCGTTGATCCTGATGGTCGTCGGGGTGAAAATGCTGGGAGCGAAGTGGCTGAAGCTCTGGCTCGGGGATTCGTTCAATCTCACCATCCTCGCGCTGATCCTCGGCATCCTCGTGACGGGTGTGATCACCTCGCTGATGGTCGGAAAAAAGGAGGAGGCCGCATGATCATGTCGCTTGCCTGATTTCAGTGTTCAGTTTTCAGCAGGAAACCCCCTGGTGAATGTGTGGGTTGCACTTCGCTTTCACTTTCCGGTTGTCTTCTGAGCATTGAAACCGGGCAAGCGGCTTGCCGCCGCCGGGGTTTCCCGCTTGATTGGCGGCATGCTGCGCCGTTTGGCCGTTCCACTCATTCTTGTCGTCGCGATCCTGGCGGCATCCTTCGGCCTGACGCGGTTGCGGTTCGACACGGATATCCTGTCCATGCTTCCCGGGGAGCTGCCCGAAGTGAAGGGACTCAAGGCGTTTCACGAGGCATTTTCCCGCAACGACGAGCTGATCCTGGTGATCGAGGGCGGCGAGGATGATGTCGGAAGCCTGTCGCTGGCCGCCGAATCGTTAGGCGGCAAGCTGGAAGCCGATGGCGTGGTCAAGCACGCCCGCTGGAAGCCACGCTGGAATGAGGAACCGGAGGGCATCGCCGAGCTGCTTGCCTATCTCTGGCTCAATGGCGATCCCGCGGTGACCCGGTCACAGGCAGATCGTCTATCAGCAGTTCAATCCAAGGAGACCTTGAAGGACTCACTCGCCAAGGTGGCAACGTCGATGGAGGGCATCGACATGGTGATGATGGCCCACGATCCGTTCGGGTTCCTCAATCACCCGGCTGTCACGGCGATGATGGACTCCTCCGGACAAGGCGGTGAGGCGTTTGAAAGCGAGGACGGAAGGACCCATCTGTTATTTGCCGACTCCCCCACCCCGATTGCCGGTTACCGGGAGGCGGATGCGTGGCTGAGGAAGCTGCGGAATGCGGTGGAGGATTGGAAAATGGGCGATGGAGCGGGACTGAAGGTCCGGCTCACAGGCGAACCGGCGTTTTCCTCGGAAATCGGCGTGGCGATGGAAAACGACCTTAGCGGATCGATCAGCATCACGCTCGGGCTAATCGGAATTCTCTTCTGGTGGATGCAGAGAAGGTTCAGCCTGCTGCTCGGACTAACAGGAATCCTCGTTCTCGTTTTCGCCGTGGCGATGGGGATCGCCGGTTGGCTTTACGGCGAGCTGAGCATCATGGCGCTGAGTTCGATTGAAATCCTGATCGGCTTGGCGGTGGACTACGGACTGGTGATCTGCCAGGAAGCGAAGGTCGCGGGGCATGATCGCAAGGCGTTGCTCGCAGCCAGTGGCAAGCCGGTGTTTTTCGGAGCGCTGACGACGACGGTGGTTTTCCTTGCCCTGAACCTCGGCGGACTTCCGGGGATGGCGCAGTTGGGAAGCATCGTCGCCTTCGGGCTCACCGCCGCGGCCATCCTGATGCTTGTGGTTTACCTGCCATTCGTCGCGAAATATGGGGTGAATCGCCTGCCCGCGCGCGGAAGCGGGAAGATCCTGCCACGAAGCAAGGCGTCGTGGACGATCACTGCGGGGCTTGTGCTGGTGAGCACGCTGATTCTCATCGTCCATGGCCTTCCCGACACGGAATTCAGTTCAAAGATCATGCGGCCGCGGAACAGCGAGGCGATGGAGACCTTCGAACAGGTGCAGAAAGCATTTCCCGCATACGGTGGTGAATCACTCGGTGTGGTCATCGAGGCGGAATCCGACACTCAGATGTTGGAGCGACTCACGGAAGCCAAAAACAGAATCGCCTCGCTGGAATCCAAAGGTGATATTCAATCCAGCCGAATGTCCGACGGATGGTGGCCGGATGTTGATCGGCAAAATGAGAATCGCGCCTTACTCGCTTCAATTGCCGCTGGTCAGGATCGATTGCTGATCGAAGCCGATACCGCGGGATTTTCCGAAGAAGGCGTGGCGCTCGGGAAAGCGGTGCTGACAGAGATTGCCAGGCAGACTGCCGAAACGAAATTGGTCTTTCCCCAATCCGCCCCGGCCCGCGAGGTGATGCGGCTTTTCCTTTCCCGCAACGACGATGGCGGAGGATATTTGTTAGGCTCGCTGGAGCAGGCGAAGGGCGTGGATCCGGCGGGTGCGGATTACGAGAAATTCCGCGCGATGACCGGCGACGGGATCTGGCTCAGCGGCTGGGGACTCTTCAAGCCCGCGATCTCCAAGCTCGTTAGAGAGGACATGACGCGGATGCTGGTGCCGATGTTCGTGTTGCTCGTCGGCATGATGATCGCGATCTTCCGACGGGCGGGAGACGTGGTGCTCGCGCTCCTCGCGATGGTCATCAGCACGCTGGTGATGCTGGCGATCATGAGCCTGACCGGATTGAAATGGAACTTCGTCAACCTGATGGCCACCCCGCTTCTGCTAGGGACCGGGATCGACTACGCGATCCACGTGACCTTGAGCCTCCGCCGCACGGGAGGAGATTTCAAGGAGCTCTGGCAAGGCACTGGCAAGGCCTTGCTGTTCTGCGGCGCGTCGAACGTGATCGGCTTCGGCTCGCTGATTTTCTCATCGAGCGACGCGCTCGTGAGTCTCGGCACCGTGTCCGTGATCGGCATCATCCTGAGCATGGCGACGTCGATTTTCCTGCTGCCAGGATGGCGAGGCGGCGGAAATCACGCGCCAAGATAAGCTTCCTGGACCTGCGGATTCGCCTTCACCTCGGAGGAGGGCCCTTCGACCAGGATTTTCCCGGTTTCGAGCACATAGGCATAGGAGGAAACGTCAAGGGCGAGGTTGGCGTTCTGTTCCACGAGGAGGATGGTCAGACCCTGCTCACGGTTGATCTCGACGATGCGCTCAAAAATGGATTTCACCAACAACGGGGCAATTCCCAGCGACGGTTCGTCCAGCATCAGGAATTTTGGTTTACTCAGCAGCGCGCGTCCGATGGCGAGCATCTGCTGCTCCCCACCCGAGAGGGTTCCGGCTGCCTGACTTTCGCGTTCCTTCAAGCGGGGAAACAGGCCGTAAACATAGTCGGTTTGGTTCGCGATCCATTTGCTGTCCCTCTGGAGATAGGCTCCCATACGAAGGTTTTCCCGCACGGTCAGGTTGGCAAAAACCATGCGGCCTTCGGGAACGTGGCACAGCCCGCGGGCAACAATTTTCTCGGGAGGCAGTTTCGAAATCTCATGACCATCGTATTTGATGGAACCGGAAGCGGCCTTCACCAGTCCGGACAATGCCCGCAGCGTGGTCGATTTTCCCGCACCGTTGGCTCCGATCAATGTGACGATGCTTCCAGCGGGAACCTTCAGGTTCACGCCGTGCAGCGCCTTGATGGCACCGTAGGAGACGTGGAGGTTTTCGACCGTTAGCATGACTTGTGAAATGATGGGAATTTCAAACGGCGGCAGCACCAAGATAGGCCTCGATGACTTTCGGATGACACTGGATTTCCTTGGGCGTGCCTTCGGCGATCTTGATACCGTATTCGAGGACGGCGATCCGCTCGCAGATACCCATGACGACCTTCATGTCGTGTTCGACGAGAAGAACTGATAGATCGTAGCGTTCCTTGACGAAACGGATCAGCCGCATGAGGTCGTCCTTTTCCGATGGGTTCATGCCGGCGGCAGGCTCATCCAACAGGAGGAGCTTGGGTTTGGTGGCGAGAGCGCGGACAATCTCGAGGCGGCGTTGATCACCGTATGGAAGTGAGACCGCAAGTTCGTCGCGCTGCTTCGCGAGGTCGAAGATCTCAAGGAGTTCGAGAGCACTCTTTTCGGTTTCCGCTTCGGCTGCTTTCCATCCCTTTCCCCGCCAGAGGGCGCTGAAATAGCCTTCGCCATTGTGGAGGCGGGCGGCCACGCGGATGTTGTCGAGCACGCTGAGGCTGGCGAATAGCCGGATGTTCTGGAAGGTACGGGCGATGCCATGCGCTGCCAGGCGGTTCGGCTTGATTCCAAGCGTGTCCTTTCCGGCGAAACGGATGGTGCCCGAGGTCGGGCGATAGACTCCGGTGATCATGTTGAACGCGGTTGTTTTTCCAGCGCCGTTCGGGCCGATGAGACCGACGAGCTCCCCTTCCCCGACGGACAAAGTCAGCTCGGAAACGGCGGTGAGCCCGCCGAATTTGATGGTGGCTTTTTCGAGTTCCAGCAACGGCGCACTCATGATTGCTTGCGGCGTTTGAGGTTGAAGGCGAACAGTCCGGCGGGACGCAGCAGCATCAGCAGGATGATGAGCAACGCGTAGATGGGCATTTGGAGCGACTTGATGTCAGCGGGCAAATCACGCAGCCATGCGTTCGCAACGGTGAGCAGAATGGCAGCAAAAATGACACCTATGGTGCGCCCCATTCCTCCGAGGATGACCATGACGACGATATCGATGGACTTCAGCCAGTCAAATCCTGTGGGAGAAAGGAACTGCTTGTGATGGGCATACAAGCCACCGGCGATTCCGGCGAAGAAGGCACCCGTTACGAATGCGGTGACCTTGGTGCGGGTGGTGTCAACGCCGTTGGATTCCGCCGCGATCTCGTCGTCATGAACGGCAATAAACCCGCGGCCGTAGGTGGAATTCACCAACGCACTGATGGCGTAAATGGTGATGGCGGCGAAGCCGAAGGTCCAACCGAGGTTGGTGAGTTTCGGAATCCCCTTGAGTCCGCTGGCCGCTCCGATGGCTTCCGTATTCTGCGCGACCACCCGGATGATTTCCCCAAACCCAAGGGTGACGATGGCGAGGTAATCTCCCCGCAACCTTAGCGAGGGGACGCCGACCAACAAGCCGACAAACGCCGCGAGCATCCCACCGGCAATGAGGGACAGCGGGAAATACCAGAATGCGTTCGCCGTCTCGCCGACATTGAGGGAAATCCATGCGGAGAAGAATCCGCCAACGGCCATGAATCCGGCGTGGCCGAGACTGAACTGGCCGGTGTGGCCGTTGATCAGGTTCAGGCTGGTCGCGAGGATGATGGCGATGCCGACGTCGATAACGACACCAAGGTAGTAGCGGTTGAACTGCGGGGAGAAATAAGAGACCAGCATCGCAAGCGCGATGCCTAGCAGCAGCCAGCGTTTTGCTCCGGGAAGCGACATCAGACTTTCTCGACGGATGAGCGGCCCAACAGGCCCGCGGGTTTTACCAGAAGGATGAGGATGAGAATTCCAAACGCGATGGCGTCCCGGTAGTTTGACAATCCGGGAATGCCACCGGCGATGGTTTCCAACAATCCAAGGATAACTCCGCCGAGCACCGCGCCGGGGAGATTGCCGATGCCGCCGAGCACGGCCGCGACAAACGCGCGGAGCCCGGGTTGCACGCCCATCAGCGGCTCGATCCCGGGGGCCTTGATGGCATAGAGGATGCCTGCGATGGCGGCGAGCGCGGAGCCAAGCCCGAAGGTGAACGAGATGATGCGGTTGACCGGAACTCCCATCAGCGAAGCGGCTTGTTGATTGTATGAAACCGCCCTCATCGCCGTGCCCACCCGCGTTTTCTGGACGATGAGCCACATCCCTATCAGCAGGACTATGGTGACGCTCACGGTCAGGATGTCATTGCTGGAAATCACCAGTTTCCCGAGATGAATGGTATGCTCCGGCAACAACTGGGGAAATGGCTTGGGCGAGGCCCCGATGACCTTTTCGTTCTGCGCGGTGAACTCGATGAGCAGCGAAACACCGATCGCCGTGATCAGCACGGTGAGCTTGGGGCGATTCCTCAACGGACGGTAGGCCAGCCTCTCTATCAGCATACCGATACAGGCACAAACCGCGGCGGCCACCACAAAGACCATGATGCATCCCGGCACCGACTGTGCCCCGAACAGTTTCTCAACCTTGGGGGAGATATAAAACGCCGTGAACGCACCGAGCATCAACACATCGCTGTGGGCGAAATTGATGAAGCGCAGGACACCATAAACCATGGTGTATCCCAATGCGATGAGCGCGTAGATCGCTCCCAGTCCCAATCCGTTAATGATCTGCTGGAGCCAATCCAAGGGAGGTGCAGGGGTGGGTGTTGATGGCTGATTGGATTATTCCGACGCGGACCACCGTCACACTCAAGGATTCACCGTGGCGTTGTAGGTGAATTTCCCACCCTTGATCTGAATGAAAACCAAGGCCTTCACGGCATCGCGATTCTCATTGAGGGAGATCTTACCGCTCGCGCCAGCAAAGTCCTTGGTAGCGGCAATCGCGTTCCGAAGTGCCGGACCGTCGGTGCTGCCCGCCCGCTTGATGGCATCGGCCAGAACGAGTGCGGAATCATAACCTAACACCGCCATCGCGTCGGGAGTCTTGCCGTTGAAGCGTTTCTTGTAGGCATCCACGAATGACGTCATTTCAGGTGTCGGCTGCTCGATCGAGCAATGGGTCGAGAAATAGTGACCTTCCATCGCATCCTGGCCGATGGTGAGCAGGCTTTCACTTTCCCATCCGTCGCCGCCGAAGATCGGGATGTTCATGCCGAGTTGCTTGGCCTGCTTGCAGATGAGGGCGACGTCGTTGTAGTAGCCGGGGAGGAAAATGGCGTCCGGAGTATCGTTCTTGATGGAGGTGAGCTGGCCCTTGAAGTCCTTGTCACCGCCGTTGAAGTCCAGCTCGATGCCGATTTGACCGCCGTTGGAAGTGAATTTCTCCTTAAAGCTCTTGGCGAGACCCTTGCTGTAGTCGCTTTTCACGTCGGTGAAGATGGCGACTTTCTTCGCCTTCAGGGTGTTGCTGGCGAAGTTCGCGAGAGCTCCACCTTGGAAGTTGTCGTTGAAGCAGACCCGGAAAATGTAGTCACCCTGCTGCGTCACCGTGGGATTCGTGGATGCCGGCGAAATCATCGGGATCTTGTTTTGCTGGCAAATGGGAGCGGCTTCCAGCGACCGACTGGAAGCGACTTCACCAAGAATTGCCACGACGCCATCCTTGGAAATCAGCTTATTGACGGCATTCGCGGGTTCACCCGCCTTTGTCTGGTCATCCTCGGTGAGAAGTTCGAGTTTTTTCCCAAGCACCCCACCCGCCGCGTTGACCTGTTCGATGGCGAGGACGGTTCCCTCATGGGACGAGGTGCCGAATGTGGCTTCCTTTCCGGTCAGCGAGGCAAACTCGCCGACCTTGATGGTGTCGCCACCGCCGGATTTGCAACCCGACAATGAAAGGAGGCTGAAAAGTGAGGCAGCGGCGGCAAAAAAGAGGTTTTCAGGTTTCATGAAGGATCAGCTTGAGAGTGAAGCACGGAAACTAGGAAACCGTGTTTCTGAGTGCAACAGCATTATGCATGCCGCGTGATTGCATCCCGAATTTCTCCCGATCAGCTCCAAATTCTGGTCAGCCATGCGTCCACCGCCTGAACAAGAGCCGGATAGCTCCCTTCGTCGAACGAATGACCGGCCCCATCGATTTCCAGCCACTGCTTCTCGCAGGTGGCCGCCTCGAAGGCGTCGCGGCTGTCCTGGATCGGAACCACGTCGTCCGCGGTGCCATGGATCAGGAGCCATGGCTGGGTCACCGCTTCGGCAGCGGAAAGCGTGCTGCCGATCAGCCGGAGATCATCGACGAAAGTCCAGGACAGCGGGCAATTCTCATCGTCCCACATGCAGCCCTCGCCGGGCGTGACGTCGCTGAACTCGCGTTCCACGAAGGCGGCGGTGTGGGTCATTCCCGCCAGCGAGACCAGCGCACGGATCCGCAGGTCTCTTGCAGCTGTAAGCACACCCACCGCCGCACCCATGCTGTGGCCGATATAGACGACGCCGGCCGTGTCCGGCACGACTCCGAGGACCGCCTGGAGGTCGCCGATTTCCTTGGTGATGCACGAATCCTGAAAGCGCCCGGCAGAATTCCCGTTTCCTGAAAACGAGATCCGAAGGCAGGGCCATCCGAGTTTTGACAGCCCCTCCGCCAGGGCGATCAAATGGGGGCGGTCCATGTTGCCCGTCACCCCGTGACCGAGGATCACCAGGGTATTCCTGCGGATGCCCGGGTGAAACTTGTAGTCAAGGGATTCACCGGACGCGTTCTGAAACTGGCTGTTGGTCATCATGGCCTTCGATGTGTTAGTTGCCCGCGCGGTCGGGAAAGGTCAGTTCGGCGATCCCGGACTTGTCGAGTTCACCGAGGCCAAGCTCGATCATCTTGCGGTATTGGGATTCGGTGGCGTGGGAAAGCGGCACGCTCACTCCGGCGGCATCCGCGAGGGCATTGGCGATCCCGCTGTCCTTGGCGGCGTGGGCGGCGGAGAAATAACAATCGTGCTCGCGCGTGATCATGTCGTCGCCGTCGGTTTCCAGCACCCGGGAATTCGCGCCGGTTTGCGAGAAGACCTTCTTGAGAACGGCGAGGTCGAGCCCGAGCGCGGCACCGAGTCCGAGTCCCTCGGCAAGGCCGGCGGTGTTGATGTTCATGACCATGTTGACCAGCGCCTTGATCTTCGCCGCATGTCCGACCGGTCCAACGTGGCTGAGGGAAACGGAAATGTCCTTGAGCAGCGGTTCCATTTTTTCAAACACCGCAACATCCCCGCCGATCATCAGATAGAGAGTCCCCTGACGGGCTTGGGTGATGCTCGATGCCATGCTGGCCGCAAGCGTCGATGCACCGGCCGCCGTCGCCGCGGCTTCCGCAGCCTCGTGCGCCGCCGGGCTGACCGTGGCGCAATGGATGAACACCTTTCCGGATGCCCCTTTCAGCAGGGATTCGTCGCCAGCGAAAATTTCGCCCATCGCCGCATCGTCGGTGACGACCGTGAAAACCACATCGGACACCGCCGTCACCTCCGGCAGCGATTTTGCCAGCTTGGCGCCCAATTCCAGCGCGAGCGATGCCGCCAGCGGCTCATGATGATCAAATACGGCAGTGATCGGGTAGCCCAGGTCCGCCAAACGGCGTGCCATGTTCGAACCCATCCTGCCCACACCGACGAAACCAATCGAAGCCTTTTCCATGACGCGGAACGTGAAGTCATCCACCCGTGCGTGCAACATCAAGTTTCTGCCTGTCCGGAAAGCCGGAAAATGGCCAGCCTGGCGAACTTGAGCCTTGTCAAAATCCGGCCCTTCAAAATAAATATAGCTCTCTCCCTGCCCCCTTCAACTTCCTAACCGGAGGGACGAACCAAAAACAACCGACGACCATCATGAGAAACCTATCCATCCGCCGATCCCTCCTGCTGACCGCCATGGCGGCAGGCACCCTGCCCGCTGCCGCGACCACCGGAAGCCTCGACCCGACATTCAACAGCAGCGGCATCGCCACCGCAAATTACGGCGGGACGGAAACCGCCAACGCGGTCGCGGTCATGCCAAACGGCAAAATCGTCGTCGCCGGATCCTCCAATACTTTAGGGAACAGCGACATCGCCGTGATTCGCTACAACGCGAACGGCACACTTGACACGACATTCGACAGCGATGGCGGCGTCCTCACCGATTTTGCTTCAGGTTCGGACGACTTCGCCACCGCGGTCGCGGTTCAACCGGACGGAAAAATCCTCGTGGCAGGCTACACGGGTAGCGGGATAGACAATGAGTTCTTCGTGATCCGCTACAACGCCGACGGCTCACTCGACAACTTTTTCGGCCGCGGGGGGAAGGCTAGCGACAACGACGGCGACTCGGGTGACGACGACCGGGCAACCTCGATCGCCATCCAGGATGACGGAAAAATCATCGTGGCAGGGAACGACGACATCGCCAACAGTTGTAATTTCCAGATTTTCCGCTACAACACCGACGGCAGTCTGGACACCACATTCGGCAGTGGCGGCATCGTCAACCAGACATTCGGCAACGAGGACATCTGCAACGCGATCGCCATCCAAACTGACGGAAACATCCTGCTGGCAGGATACACGAACAACCCTGGCACCAATGACTTCGCGATTCTGCGGCTCACCACCACAGGCAGTCCGGACACATCCTTCGATAGCGATGGGAAAGTCACCGCCGCTTTCGTGAGTGATGACCGCGCCTCAAGCGTCGTCATCCAACCCGACGGCAAGATCGTGGTCGCCGGCTCATCGAATTCCGGAACTTCTGACATGGCCATCGCGCGATTCAGCACGAGCGGAGCCCCTGACACCTCGTTCTCCGGAGACGGAAAGCAAACCGTCAATTTCTCGGGATTATCGGTCGAATTCTGCAATGCGCTCGTCTTGCAATCTGATGGAAAGTTCATTCTCGGAGGAAAAACCACCCAATCCGATCCCTTGAACGATTTCGCATTCGCCAGGCTGACCAGCAATGGCGAACAGGATGCAACATTCGGCACCGCGGGAACTCTGGCCATTGATGTCAGCATCGGTGGCGCGGACATCGTCAATGCCATGGCCCTTCAGAAGGATGGCAGGGTGCTGGCGGCCGGATCCTCGCTCACCGACTTCGCCCTCACACGACTGGACGTGATCGCGAAAACCGACCTGAGGATCGGAACCAAATCCACCGCTCCGGCCGGCAACAACATCTACAACGCCACCGGTGCCAACCAGACCTTGTCGGTGAACGTCAATAAGTCAGGCGGCAAGAAGAACGTCTTCGTCCGAATCGAGAACGACGGTCAGGCAAGCGACTCCTTCAAGGTCAAAGGCAATGGCGGAAACGTGAAATTCGCCGTGAGCTACTTCAACGGAACCACCAACGTCACCAGCGCGGTGACGAGCGGAACATTCAGCACCGGAAATCTCGCCCCTGGCAAGTCCCTGATCCTCAAGGTGCAGATCACTGCCAAGACCTCCTCACCCAAGAAGAAGATGGTTCTCGCGGTCACCGGCACCTCCGGCAACGACACCACTTCAAAGGATACCGTGAAAATCGCGGCAACGAGCAAGTAAGCATTCAGGGCGGTGGTTCCGCATCCTTGACGACCCGTTCGCCTGTCGTCACCGGAACCACCGCATCCGTCCGGGTTTCATCGTGGCCCGCTGTTTTTCCTGACGTCCGCCTCCACCTCGGCCACCGGAAGCAATTGATAGGCGTAAGGGGGCTTTGACAGATCCTTCCACTCGAACGCGGAAGGAGCGTTGAACCGGAACTCATCGGGATGATTCTGGAATGATTTCCCGGGATCCGGCACCGCCCGCAGGTCGAGGCTGCCCGTGATGCGGATCGAGCCACCCCTTCCCTTCCCGGTGCTGTCGCTGGCGTAGGACCACGCGCTCGTCAGCGCGCATTCCCGATAGACGCAGTTTTCAACCAGCATCGCCCCGCCGCTGACCGAGATGCTGGCATTGTGGACATCCTCTAGCAGATTATTGAAGAAGTGGACATTGCCGGTCCTCAGCCGGGGACAGCGCGATTCAAGATTCCGGAACCAGCACCCATAAATGGTCACGTTGAGATGGCCCGTATCGAGGGCCTTCGCATTCCCGGAAGACGAGTGGCCGATCAACATGCATTTCTTGTGACGCTCCTTTCCTTCTCCTTGGAAAATGCTGTTGGAAATGGTGACGAAGTCGGAGCCGTGCACCACATCGACCTGGCCGTCATAGACCCTGCCGAAATCGCAATGGTCGATCCACACATGGTCCGACGGTATTTTCCCGGCAGAGGTGATCCGGATGTAGTCCCAACCCATGCTGTCATATTGTCCGCTCGGGTCGTATTCCCAGAGATCCCTGAAACGGAGGTTCCGGATGATCACGTTGTGCGCCCCCTTGAGTTCAAGCGAGCCGTGAAACAAGGTGGCACCGCCGGGCGGTCCCTCGAGGGTGGTATTGGACAGTGGATGCACGATCCCCGTTTGCTTGAGCACCTTGCCCGGCTTGTCGTTGGCCAGTTCCGCCATGTCGATGTCTCCGGCGAGCCGGATCACCCTTGGGGTGTTAGAGCGCAGTTTCTTGTCAGCGATGTCCAGCCGCTCAAGCGCGCGCTGAAGCTCCAGCGCGGTGCTCACGATGACCGGTTCCAACGCTCCGCCACCATCCACCGGATGCCCGATGGAGGCGAATCCCACGGGCTCGGCCCGCGCGCAGGTGGCCATGATCAACACGGCGGCGAATGATCGGGAAATTCTCATCAGTCCGTGTGGAAGACCTCGGTCAGCGGGATGCAAACGGGTGAATTGTCGGGATTGACCTCCATGATGTCCGCCATGTGGTTCCACCATTCACGAACCACCGGATGGGCTGGTAACAACTCGGCGGTATGGTCGTCCGCAAGTTTCTGGACGGCGAAAAGCGTGAGCGTGTCCTTGTCTAAAAAGATCGAATAGTCGGAAACTCCTGCGTTCGTTAGAACCTTGGACAGCTCCGGCCAGATCTCGTCGTGACGCTTTTCATACTCAGCCTCGAATCCGGGCTTCAATTTCATCTTGAATGCGTTGCGTGTCATTTTTTCCCAGTTTTGGCCATTTGGCGGGTCACATTTTTCATCTCGACGTCAACCGCGTGCTCGATGAGGTCCGGGTGAGTCAGCCCCATGAAGGTGGAATTGGAAATCCGGATCTGTCCGATGGTGGCCCCTTCAAATCCGCGGATGTTCACCACGCGCGGACTGCTGTCGCAGGTGATGTTCTCCAGATTCACGTTGCGGACCACCGGCGGCCATTTTCCCACAGCTCCCTCCTCGTAAAGGAAATCGATGGTTAGAACCGCTTCCCTGACATGACCGATCCGGACATTCCGCATGTAAATGTTTTCCAACAAACCGCCGCGCATGGCATTTGACTTGATCCGGAGTCCACGGTCGAGATTCGCGCTGTCCATCTTGCAGTTCTCGATGAACACGTTGCGGACTCCGCCGGAAATCTCACTGCCGATCACGACACCGCCGTGACCATCCCTCATCTCGCAGTTCCGGATGATGATGTTCTCACTTGGTACGTTCACCCTGCGTCCGTCGTTGTTCCGTCCCGACTTGATCGCGATGCAGTCGTCGCCAGTGTCGAAAACGCAACCCTCGATCAGCACGTCGCGGCACGATTCAGGATCGCAGCCATCGTTGTTAGGTCCGTGACTGGAAATCCTGACGCCACGGATGATCACGTTCTCCGAAAGCACCGGATGGATCTCCCACATCGGCGAGCGGACGATGCTCGACTCCCTCGACCATCACGTTCCGGCACCGGTAAAACTGGATGAAATTCGGCCTGAGAAATCCACCATCGCCGAATTTCCGTTCCTCCACGGGCACTCCCGCCTCACCCATCGCCACAAGCCGGTCACGACCCGCCTTCTGGGGAATGGGCTTGCTCCGTTTGTTGTTCCAGCCCCACCAGTTCGACCAGTCGGCCTGACCATCGAGCGTGCCGCTGCCGGTCACCGCCACATTCTCCTGATCGATCGCGTGGATCAGCGACGAGTGGTTCATGCACTCGGTCCCCTCCCAACGGGTAAAGACCAGCGGATAGGCCGCGGGGTCCGTGGAAAATGCCAAGGTAGATCCAGCTAACAGATGCAGGTTCACGTTGCCCAGCAACTCGATGGCC
Source organism: uncultured Verrucomicrobiae bacterium (assembly GCA_963810445.1). Classification (GTDB taxonomy): domain Bacteria; phylum Verrucomicrobiota; class Verrucomicrobiia; order Verrucomicrobiales; family Akkermansiaceae; genus Luteolibacter. The sequence goes on from CAWENZ010000031.1 coordinate 146,936, forward strand.
CCCGTCCTCCACTCGCCAGCGGGAATCACCACGCGCCCTCCGCCCGAGTCGTGGCAGGCGCGGATCGCATCGTTGATCGCACGGGTGCAGTCGGACGTCACAACCGCGCCGTATTTGGTAATGGGAAAATCCTTGTCCGGGAATTCAGGCGCGTGGATCCGTTTGATGATCCCGGGCACCTGGCTCCAGCCTGTCGAGGCATCCCCTTCCAACAGTTTCTGAATTTCCAGTCCGGCAAGGATGAAGGGCGCGACGCCCTTGAGATCGTTGTCCACGACCGGTTCGCTGATGTAATAGGCATAACTCCCGTCGCGAGGCTTTCCCGACGCCGAGGTGAAGCCCAAACCCGCCACCTCGCAAATTTTCGTTAGATCGACCGATCCGTCATCATTCACGCGGACCCGATCACGCACCAGCCCCTCGTAGCCTTTCAGGACAGCAGGCAGGTATTTTTCGCGGGGCAAATCGCCACGACGGATTCCCTTGGCCAGCGCATAGACAAACATGCCGGAGGCGGATGCTTCCAGGTAGTTTCCCTCACGCCCTCCCTGATCGAGCACCTGCCACCACAGTCCGCTCCCCGGGTCCTGGTAGCGGATGATGCCGTCCGCCAATTTCCGCTGGATTTCCCGAATCTTCGCGATCCCCGGATGATCGGGCGGCAGTTCATCAAGACAATCCACCACGGCCATCGCATACCATCCCATGGCCCTGCCCCAGAAGGACGGCGAACATCCGGTCGCCGGATCGGCCCACGTCTGCGCGTGTTTCTCATCCCATCCGTGATGGAAAAGTCCGGTGGCCGGATCGTAGGTGTGCTTGTCGGCAAGAAGGATCTGTTTCACCACCTCGTCGAACGCTGCCGGATCGTTGAAAACCCTGCCGTATCCTGCTAGAAACGGGGATCCCATGTAGAGCCCGTCCAGCCACATCTGGAGCGGATAGCGCTTCTTGTGCCAGAAGCCGCCATCGCTGGTTCGCGGTTGCCCGTCCAACTGCCTCTTCAATGTTAGAATGGCGGTCTTGATGCGTTCGTTCCCCGATTTCCCATACAACTCAAGCAAGGCCTTCCCGGGCGCAACCATGTCGATGTTGGAGGATGACGGATCGTAAGTCGCGATGGAGCCATCCTTCCCAGCGAATGAACCGACCAACCTTGTCCCAAATTCGCTCGTCTCCTTGTCATCGGTTCGCTCGCCCAAGGCCAACAGGGACGAAGCAAACAAACCGGAGGTGTAATCCCAGCGGGCCTTGGCACTTCCATCCTTGAAAAGCGTGTCGCCCCTGCGTCCCATTTCAGAACGGGCGAGTCGTTGCGACCACTCCAGCGGCGACGCGCCCCTGAACTTGCCGGAATCCAAATCCTCCGCATGCACCATCATCACGGTGGACAGGAGAAAAATCATGAATCGGGGAAACGCGGTCATGTCATGTTAGCTCTTCCGGACATGAGGATCGATTGGCCGGATTGATTCGGCAGCACCACAAATCTCCCCCTGTCCTCACGATTTTTTCCAATGTCCTGCATTCCGTCGTCCTTCACCGCAACTTCTGATTCCTGTCTCGAGGCGTCAATAACTCATGGGAGGTAGGTCCCACACCCGGTCAGCGCACGCTACTTGCCATCTTCATTTCATCAACCTATCGAAGTCTTTGAAATCCAGCGCCCCCGGATCCGGTCATGAGGTCACGGTTGATCGCCACGCCAAGATTGAAACCGCGATCCGAGAACTTGTTATGCCTTGCCTGATAATGGGCCGAAAACAAACCGCGCGAGGCTTGATTCATCCTGGGATTTCCGCAAGGGTCCTGCCGCACCCTCCCCCAAACCATGCGACTTCCCTCCCGCTTTCATCGAACGCTCCCGTTAGGTCCGCATTTTTTCGCATCGCTTTTGATGTTCTCAAATGCCCTCGCGGGAAGCGGCACCTGGATCAATCCGGGTAGCTCGGCATGGATCAGCACCGGGAGTTGGACCGGTGCGAATATCGCGAACGGGAGCAGCGCGAATGCGAATTTCAGCACACTTGACCTGAAGGGCGACCTGACCCTTTTGCTGAACGGTGCCAGAACCATCGGCTCACTGACCCTCGGCGACGTGAATCCAAGCCACAATTTCAACCTGCGACCCGGCACGGGAGGCACCCTCACCCTGAACAACGGTGGAGGAGCGCCGGTCATCCAGGTCAATAACGGAACCGCGACGATGAGCGTCGTGCTTGCGGGAAATTCGGGCATTTCAAAAACCGGCCCCGGAACCTTGGTGCTCGCGGGTAACAACGTTTACAGCGGCCCAACCCTGATCACCTCCGGCACACTGAGGCTTGAATGCCCTCCCTCGTTTCCATCAAACATGACCGTGATGCCGTTGGGTGATTCCATCACCTATGGCTTCAACGGCAGCAACGCCGGCTATCGCGGACCACTTTACAACATCCTCAATCCGCTGGCACCGGACTTCCGCTACATCGGGACCTCGGTGGAATACTCCGGATCCCTGCCATCCGCACCAATCGATCAAAGGCATCACCAAGGACACCCATCCTACACCATCTTGGATGCCTCCAACAACCTCGACGGATTCGACAACACGAGATTTCTCGCCCTCGGGGGGAACGAACGCAATCCCAGCGGCGGTTACTGGCTCACCGGTGGAAATGGCACGGGACGCCCGCCGGAATTTCCCCACGTCATCACCATGATGTTGGGAACCAACGACGTCGGCACCCCTAGCGGAGTGGAAACCCGTCTCCAGAACATCGTTGAAAAAATCACCACGCTGAGGCCTGACACCCTGCTGATGATGGCAAGGATCACCCCATTGAGCGGTAATCCATCAGGCACCTCCTTTTATAACCAGAAGGTCGATAGCGTGTTCTCCACCAACAAGGCACTTGGCAAGAATATCCGTCTCGTCGATCTCAACACCACCTTTCCCGCGAACGGTCTCCACACCGACGGTGCCCACCCTAACGACGTTGGATTCAATTTCATGGCGATCCAGTGGCATGAAGCCTTCATCGAGGCATTCACCACCACCGGCGATCAGTCGATGGGCATTCCTCCGGCATCCGCGGTCACCATTTCCAACGGAGCCACGCTCGACCTGAACGGGAACCAAGCCAATGTCGGCACCTTCAACAGCCACGGCCTTATCCACCTCGGCGAAGACGGGCAACTCACCACCTCGGGACTGCACCTCTACTCCACCGGCGGCATCGCGGGGACCGGCATCATCGGTGGACCGGTGACCAACGACTCCACATCAATCGGAAGCCCTGGGGATTTCCTCAAATTTTCCGGTCCCTTCACCAACAACGGCACCATCCAGACCGAAACGAGCGCGACGCTTTTTTTCAGCGATTTCATCAACAACGGAACCATCTCCTGGGGTCCGGATGAGATTCCCGAGTTCGGCGGATCCTTCGTGAACAACGGCACGATTCGTATCACCCGCGGTGCCGACCTCGTGGTGAGCGGAAACCTCGTGAACAACGGGCTGTTGGACCGGATCACCGGAGGCCAGGTGACCGCGGCGGCGTTCACCAACAACGGACTTGTCCTGGATGAAACCGAGGTGACGGTGAAGTCGGTCTCCACCAGCGGCAACCTGGTCGTGATCGAGGTCCCTTCACATACCGGACATATCTATCAGCTCCAGACATCCCCATCGATGACAACCGGTTCGTGGGTGAACGAAGGCAGTGCCCAACCCGGCACTTCAGGCTCGATCCTGACCTTCAGCGCGGCCAGAAATGCCACTCGCGGATTCTATCGGATCCGCGTTTCGCCCTAGCCCAGAAGAATCGGGAGATGGCTTTTTGCTCACCTGCCCAGGTGAATCTTCATTGGCCTCAGGCGTGATCGGATGCCTTCGGAAACCGGCTCCAGAAGACCGGACGGAAGTTTTGCGAGTTGCATCTCCAGCTCCGCAGCCGAGGGCTGCTTGTCCGCCTCCAGGGCCTTCAGGGCATACAAAAGGGCTCCCATGCAGTGATCGGCGAAATGCGCCGTGCCCACCGCCTGTGCCGCCGCGCGTGCGGCCGCGCAGGCCGCCTTGTCTCCCATCAGCCTCGCCGCGGCGTGGGCGGCGACGGAGGCCTTCATCGCTTCTCCCGTTCTCACCTCGCCGTTCGCCCATGCCCGGGCGACCGTTAGGGCATGCCGGGGCCTTGGATCATCACTCCTTCCCGCATGAAGATGGATCACACGCTCCGCGCAATCCGCTGCCCACCGGGCAAGGAAGACATGGCTTTCCAAATCCAGCGGACCTCCACGGTGCATTGCGACAAAACGGTGATCTCTCATGAATCAATTTTCTGAATCCAACTCTCCGATGTCTGTATTCTTATGGGTCCACGTTATTTTGCGAGATCCACTTGGAACCGACGTGATAGGAAAAGATGTTGGCGAGCGCTCGATGAAAGGTTTCATCAATGGAATCACGGAATGGAATTTTTGACTCCGGACGTGAAGGATTCGGCCAGTGCCCTCTCTTTAACTTTCGGGCATCGCTTCATCGAGAACCTGATGAAGCCCAGCGCCAAGCCATTGAATGCAATGTAGAGGAGCCAGATTGGGAGATCCAGAAAGTAGTTGTATTGACGAATACCTTCGCCGCTGCCCTTGTCGGAGTTCGTCCAATTTGGATTTCACCCAATGGGCTATAAGCTGCTCGAATTGAACTGGGGAGTGAATCAACCGGGATCGTCGAGGTTTGGAATTGGTATCTGGTGGTATCATATGGGTTGAGGTAGAAACCCAAGGTGCCTGAATAGAAGGTGCCCGTGACCGTGAAGTTGCCAAGTCGGGGCGAAAGGCTTGCATCAGAGTAGATCCGGAGCGAATGCCACCACAGGATCGCCAGTGACAGAGAACTCCAGAAAAGAACCTTCGAAAATAGACGACGGTAAGGATTTGGCTGGCGATATCCGATCATAGGTCAAGGAGGTTGTTTCGTGATACCCAACTGTGTTTGATATTTCTCATGATGACCGCGCTGTCGAATTCAACCGAGCCCACCGGAAATACTGACGTGTCTGAAAAGTAGGCGGAGTAACTCTCATTCATCCTGAGAGGTTCCATCCGCCATTCCTCGGTCGTCAGTTCGATGGCGTCATACCGGTCACTTGTCCCCCTGGAGGACCACCCGACATTACCCGTCTTGAAGAAGTCCGAGATTTCCCCGGTGGAAGCAAAGACCGAACCACGTGGCAACTCGGTCGCGATTTCCGCGGTGATCGACATGATCAACTCGTTTTCCTTGTTTTCAATTATCACCGAGTAGCGGTCGCCTGAAACCAACACCTTGAAATCCGCCTTTGAGTAGGACACCGGGAAACAAGCGGCCTCCCGAAATCGTGTTGAGCCATGAATCGGTATCCCTTCGGGGGACATAAACGCCTACTCCGCGGGATGAGTGGACGGCAATCCGATGGGCCGCGTTGTGGCTGGCGGTTCCCACGATCGACGGCATTCCCCTCAATCTCATCGCAGAAAGGCTTACTTGGCAAATTCCGCCAATCGCATATCCGTTCACGATCTTGGGCGTGAATGGTCCGGGCAGGCTTTGCCTGGCAACCTGAGGATCGATTCTGAAATTGAGCAGAATCCTGTGGTCCAAGGTGCCGGTGATTTCCTTCATGATTCTTTGCTAGCATCAGTAGGCGATGCCGCGGCACGCGGGAAGTCCGGATTTCAAAGGCCGCGCCACGTTCAGATGCGGTGGAAACTTCGCTTCCGCCATTTTAAAGAGTGCGGGGACCGGAAAATGAGACAAGGTTCATCCCATCCTCCGGGATGGGACTTTATGGAAACCTTCTCAGCCGCTGACGGATTCGTGATCGCGATGCTCACGGTGATGGCCTTGAGCATGGGCATCATCGGCGGGCTGTTGCTTTGCATGCGGGCGAACGTGGCCCGGCGCGACCGCCATGTGGACGACCTGTTGGAAGAGGTGGAAGAGGAGGAAAAGCAAGGAAGGCGCGTGCCCCTGGAAGAGACACGGCCCGCACAGGCTTGGGAGCGGGATGGCGACTGGTGGAAGCAGTGAATCCCAACCGCCATCCCGAAGGTATTTCCAATCAGCGCCGCAAACGCTCGACCCCGTATTCGCCGAAGGGCACCAGCAGATCACCGTTCGGCAAGGGCAGGGTGCGATCGAGCGAGGGCGTCCAGGTGGAGAATTTCCATTTCTTGATATCGGTCGCGTCATCCTTGGCGGCGAAGAAGGAGTTCCAGTTGGAACCTAACAAGGTTCCGTCAGTCCAACGCAGGACATAGGGAGTCCAACCTGTTTGAAGTGGCGATTCGGTGCTAACCGAACCGTCGGCAGTCAACTGGTAGCGGAGCACCTGCCCCTTGTCGGCGATGAAAAGACGACGTCCGCCGGCAGTTGCCACCGCATAGGCCGGACCATCGACCGAGGCGATGGAGAAGGCGTCGTAACCATCACAGGCACTGATCCCGAAGGCCGTGGTGATGCCGTCATCCGTATCCCGGGTGAAAGCGAGGAAGCCATCGCGATCCAGCTCGGAGATCCCGAAGAGTTCTCCTGGAAGATCGATGAGTGGACGCACGACGGGAGAACCCGAGGCACCAACCTCAATCACGCGGGCCGCCTGAAGAGCCACTCCGCGGGCAATCCAGTTGTCGTCGGTATTTCCCGTCCACAGCGTGTTTCCGAGGACGATCAAGCCATCAGCCGCATCGGCCACACCGCTGAAGCTGGAGCCTTTCGGTCCAAGGGCGACCGGGCTTTCAACCGTCGGATTTTGCGGGTCCGTGGTATCGAAGACGATCAAGCTCGGCGGTGTCTCGGGCAACCAGTAGGGCAGGTAATCGATCGCGATCCTGGAGGTGGTGGACAACGGAGCAGCCGCGCTAACGAGAGTGTCCGCCTTGGCAGCTAGAAGTATCGGACCGCCGTACCAGCCGTAGAAGCCGCCGGATTCCAACACCACCGCAGGACGGTTCGACATGGGCCAGAGCAGCCGGTCGATCGCCACGTGTCCGCCGCCCGCCACGTTGACCGTGCGGGAGCCTAGCAGAACGAGGCTGGGGATGGAGGAGGCATCGTAAACATCGAGAACCATCCTGTTGGACTGCGCATCAACGGCGTCCGAAGCAAAATAGTAGGGCCTCCACGATGGGGTGGATTCGCGCAGGACAAACAATTTCCCGTCGCGATAGTCGGCGGCCTTGACCGTTCCTTTGCCGAGATCGAATTCCGCGAGGATTTGCTCGGTCGCGTTTGCAGGCGAAATCCGGAGTGTCGGCCTGCCGCCGCCATACCATGAGCCATCCTCGATCTGGAGAAGTGAATCACCGACCTTGAGCACCCGGTCCACCGGCCACGCGAGCGAGACCTCGGAAATGATGGACGGGGCATCGCGATCGGTCACGTCGGCAGCGACCATGACGCGCTGGGAAACCGAGACGACCGCACTGCCTATCAAATCAGCGCGGCGGGCGTCGAAGTCGTGCTGGATGCTTCCGCGCAAGCGGATGTCCCGGGCGTTGGCATCGATGTCGATGAGCTGGACCACCGAGCGGGCCGTTCCATTTTTCGCACCGTAGGAGGTGAGAGGAACGAGCGCGAGGCCGGCATCGGGCAGGACCTTGAGAGCCTTTTCATCCCACATCGCTTCGCTGTAGGTTCCGGAATCGCCCAGCTTGAGGCGACGGAGCATTTGCGGATCTGCTGGATTTGCCACATCGAACAAGGAGGCAACCACGGTGTTATCTTCCCAACCGATCGCGAAAAGCAGGTCGCCGAGTGGCTCAAGATGTGACGACCAACCGGGCACCTCGATCTGGCCGGCGATCACTGGATCTGTCGGGTCCGACAGATCGACGACGAACAGCGGATCGGTCTGAAGGAAGGTGACGATGTAGGCCTTGTTTCCAGCAAAGCGGGTGGCAAAGAGGCTTTCGCCATCGGCCAGCGTGAGGCGACCGATCCGGGTCTCGAAGATCAGCGGGTGAATGACATCCGGTGCCCAGGCCCTGAAATTCTCAAGGACGGTGACAGGCGTCCAGGAATTCACGCTGTTGTTCTTTTCCGAAATGGTGGTGAGCACGTTGTTGCTCCATTGCATCGCGAATTTGCCCGGCACCGAGCCTTCGGTTCTGAATGGAGGAGCCATGCGGACGAGTCCGCCGGTGCCGACCGCGAAGACGGAAACCTCGGACACGTCCCAGCGGTTCTTCGGATTGACGGCGATGGCGAGCCAATCCTGGCCTGCGGAAATGAGTGGATTGCCGCCTTCGATGAGCGTTTCCCCATCCGCTTGCGGAGCCTTGCCTGGGGGAGATCAACCATTCGCCCAGACGACTTCTGACATTCCAGTCGCCATCGGCAGTGTCCGGATCGTAGTTCCACTCGGTGGTGGCGAGAATGAGCCGGTTTCCAACCATGCGGCTGTCGGAGAGGTATCCCGGCACGTTGCGAGTGCTGGTGATTTCCGCGTTTCCTCCGGCGACCTTCACCACGTTGATGCGGGTCCGCTCGCCGTCTTTGTTAGACCATCCGCGGGTGAGGAGGACGAGAGTCCGCTCCGGTCCGGATCCGGGGAGCAGATAGAGATCCTGGCCTTCTGCGGGAAGCCTCAGGGATGCGGTGATGCGCGGATCGGACGGGTCCGCGAGATTGAGCACCTGGAGACCGCGAAGCTGGTTGAAGAAGTAAACATCGTTGCCATCGACCTTCCAGATGTCCGCCTCGACGGGCGCATCCGTGGAAGACTCGGGAACACCGGGAGCGACATCGGCCAACGCGTCCCGGCCTAACAAACCAGCCTTGCCGGAATTCGACTTGATGGGACCGAACTTGTTCTGCCCCGCATAGAAGCTGGCGGGAAACTTTTCGTGGGCGACGGATGGTTTCGCAAACCTGCCGACCGCCCGCCAACGGACATTTTCGCCCGTCGAGGGCAATTTGAACCGCATCACTCCGGGCTTGGCTTCACGAACGGCGAAGCGTGTCCAGCCGCCGTCGCGATTGAACTTCTGGACAATCACGGTGGCGACACCGTCGGGCACCGTCACCTTGGCGACCGAGCGGTCCCCGGTGAGCGCTAGATCCAGGCGTTTCATGCCGCCGGAGGGTGCCGGTGCCGCATTGCCGATCACCACGCTGGCGATCAGGAGCGGGATCAGCTTTTTCAACAATCCGAAGGGTCGGAAATGGGTTGGGTTCATGTGGGGTTGTGGTGGGAGAGATGATTGGAATTTCTTAACCTTGCAACACAGATCCGTCGGCCCGCTGGCTTCGGATCACCCTTCGCGGAAAAATATCACACCGGTTGACAAGGCCAATCCGTCCTTTCAGTCTCCGCGCCGTGAGTTCCGACATCAAAAGTTCCCCGCTTGAAGCCGCCCACGTCGCGCTGGGTGCCAAACTCGTCCCCTTCGCCGGGTGGAACATGCCGGTGCAATACACGTCCATCATCGACGAACACACGGCGGTCCGGAAGGCTTGCGGGATTTTCGACATTTCCCACATGGGGCAATTCATTGTCAGCGGCAAAAACTCGATGACGTGGCTGAACCGCCTGCTGACGAACAACGTCGCGAAGCTGGAAATCGGGCAGGGCCAATACACCCTGATGCTCAACGAGGACGGCGGCGTGATCGATGACCTGATCGCCTACCGGACCGGTGAAAGCGAGTATTTCCTCGTGGTGAACGCCTCGATGATCGACGAGGATTTCGCATGGATGGCCGCCCGCCAAAGTGACGAGGTGGATCTGAAGAACGAGAGTGACTCATGGGCTGGCATGGCGATCCAAGGGCCGGATTCGCAAGCGGTGTTCGCGAAGGTTTTCCCGGACGAACCCCTGCCACCGCGCAACGGGATTTCCACGACGAAGTCGGGATGCGTCGTCTGCCGGACCGGCTACACCGGCGAGGACGGATTCGAGTTTTTCTCGCCCGCTGCGGAAGGGATCGGCTATTGGGACAAGTTTCTATCAGCAGGCGCGAAACCCTGCGGACTGGGAGCACGGGATTCACTTCGGTTGGAAATGTGTTATCCGCTCAACGGCAACGATCTTTCCATCATCCACACGCCCATCGAGGCTGGCCTTGGTTTTTTCTGCGACTTGGAAAAAGGCGACTTCATCGGCCGCGCGACGCTCGCCAGGCAAAAGGCGGAGGGGCCGGTGATGAAACTGACCGCCATGAAATACACGGAAAAAGGCGCACCACCACGGGCCCACTATCCGGTCCACGATGCGGACGGCGCCGCCATCGGAGAGCTTTCGAGCGGCGTCTTGTCACCATCGCTCATGACGGGCATCGGCATGGCCTACCTTCCCGAGAAATTTTCAAAGATCGGCACCAAGCTGAGTATCGAGGTCCGCGGTAAGCTGTTCCCCGCGGAAGTGGTGAAGAAGCCGTTTTACAAACCCGGAAAATGAAGGGCGCTTCCCTAACATCACGCGGCATGCCAAGGTGGCGCGAAAGGCAGCGTGAGCTTCCGGTGGGAGAGAAACTCGAACTCATCGGCAAATTCATTCAGGAGACACGCCAACTCGAAATTCTGAAAAAATCATGCAAGCCGTCTGTGATGTCCTGGAACAACTCGTCCGGGAAAGCACCCTGAAGCACTACGCGATCGGTGGAGCGACGGCGGCCTCGTTTCACGGCGAGCCGATCGCCACGCGGGACATCGACGTGTTTGTATTCATCGACCCGCCGAAAGGTTCGGTTTTGCTCAGTCTCGATCCACTTTTTTCAAGGCTTGCCGAGCTCGGCTTCAGCGAATTCGACGAGGAGGGAATTCTAATCCACGGGTTTCCCGTCCAATTTCTCAGCACCGCCCCCGGTCTTGAAGCGGAGGCGGTGGAATCCGCGTTGATCGTGGAGTGGGAAAGCCACCGGATCCGAGTCATCCGCCCCGAGCATCTCGCCGCCATCGCCCTCACGGTCGGTCGCCCCAAGGACAGGGCAAGGATGGTGTATCTCGTCGAGCTGCCCCAATTCGACGGAGCGCTCTATCTGGATATTTTAGCTCGTCATCGTCTCAGGAATCGCTGGGATGAGTGGGCCAAAGCACTCGGCCTCACGATCTGACACCACCCGATTTACACCTATACAAAAATGAACATCCCGACCGACCTCCGATATGCCTCATCACACGAATGGGTTCGCCTTGAAGGCGAGATTGCCACCGTGGGAATTTCCGATCACGCCCAGGAAGAACTGACCGACGTGGTTTTCGTCGAGCTTCCTCCTGTTGGAAAATCCGTGGACGCGGGTGATCCGACTGCCGTGGTGGAATCCGTGAAGGCCGCCAGCGACATCTACGCACCGGTCGGTGGCGAGGTCGTCGAGGTGAATCCGGACGTCGAGGCCGATCCATCGCTGGTGAACACCGATCCCTACGGCAAGGGCTGGATCTTCAAGCTGAAGGTCAAGGATGCGGAGCACGTTTCCAAGCTGATGGACGCCGCCGCTTACGGCGCGCAAATCAGTTAGGCTTTGACTTGAGCAACCCGCGCCCGCTCCACACGTAGTTCCAGCCGGAAATCACGGTCAGGGCAACCGCTGCCCAAAGGAAAACCGGTTGCAGCCATCCTCCCTCGGAGGACGGGCGCGCCAGCTTTCCCAGCCAGTCCAGCGCGGGGAAACGTGTCTTCGCCTGTTCACCTGTTAGCCAGACCAGGCCGGTGATGAGGTAGGCAAGCTGGAATGTGGTCTTCCATTTTCCAAGATTGTCGGCGGCGAGCACCTGGCCGGCCTCGATCGCGATTTGCCGCAAGCCGGTGACGAGAAACTCGCGCCCGATGATCAATGCGGTCACCCAGACCGGGCACAGGCCCTTTTCTGTGAAAAATACGAAGGCGGCACTCACCAGGATTTTGTCGGCCAACGGATCCATCAATTTCCCGAGCGGCGTAACCAGCCCCATTTTCCGGGCCAAATAGCCGTCCACAAAGTCGCTGATGGCGGCGACCACGAACAGGACCAGCCCCGTTCCGTAGCCGGTCAGCGACCGTTGCGAAACCGCCACCACGAAGGCGGCCGTCATGATCAGGCGGGAAAACGTGATCGCATTCGGTAAGTTCACCCGGCCAATGTGCGAAATGCATCGCCGTATGGCAACAAGGGGTTGCACCAAACGCCCGATCTGCCTAAACCCTTCCCTGCCTCCTCCAACGGCAACTTATTATGAGCAATAGCGATTTCGGACTCATCGGTCTGGCCGTCATGGGCCAGAATCTCGTTCTCAACGTGGAATCCCGCGGATTCCAGGTCTCGGTTTACAACCGCACCACCTCCGTCACCGACGAATTCGTCGGCAAGCACCCCGGCAAGAAACTTGTCGGCGAGCACACCCTGGAAGACTTCGTGAACTCCCTCGCCTCCCCGCGCAAGATCATGATCATGGTCAAGGCCGGTGGTCCGGTGGATGCCGTCATCGAATCCCTCATCCCGCTTCTGGCGCCAGGGCGACATCATCATCGACGGCGGAAATTCCCTCTACACCGACACCGAGCGCCGCGACAAATGGCTTGGCGATCTCGGCTTCCGCTTCATCGGCGCCGGCGTCTCCGGCGGTGAGGAAGGCGCCCGCAAGGGACCGTCCATCATGCCCGGCGGCCCTGCCTCCACGTGGGATGTCATGAAGCCGATCTTCGAATCCATCGCCGCCAAGGTGGATGGCGAGCCCTGCGTCGTCCACATCGGCCCCGGCGGTGCCGGTCACTACGTGAAGATGATCCACAACGGCATCGAATACGGCGACATGCAGCTCATCTGCGAGGCCTACAACATTTTCAAGGCCGCCGGTTTCACCCCCGCCGAACTTGCCGAAGTCTTCACCGAGTGGAACGAGGGCGACCTCGAAAGCTACCTGATCCAGATCACCTCCAAGATCTTCGAACAGAGTCGATCCGAAGACCGGCAAGCCGCTCGTCGATCTCATCCTCGACACCGCCGGTCAGAAAGGCACCGGCAAATGGACACTCATCAACGCGGTCGAAAACGCGGTCGTCATTTCCACCATCAACGCCGCCGTCGAGGCCCGCATCCTTTCCTCGATGAAGGACAAGCGCGTGAACGCCAGCAAGGTCCTCAAAGGACCCGAAGCCCGAGCTCGACATCAAGAAGAAGAAGCTCGTGAAAAAGGTCCACGACGCGCTCTTCGCCTCCAAGATCATCTCCTACGCCCAGGGCCTCGACCTCATCGCCACCATGGGTGCGGAAAAAGGCTGGGGACTCGACCTCGGCAAGATCGCCGCCATCTGGCGCGGCGGCTGCATCATCCGCGCCCGCTTCCTCAACGACATCACCGACGCCTACCGCAAGCGACCCCAAGCTCAGCAACCTGATGCTCGCCCCTTTCTTCACGGACCTGCTCAACGAGCTTCCAGGAAAACTGGCGCGAGGTCGTCTCGCTCGCCGACGCTCGCCGGCATCCCGGTTCCGGCGTTTTCAGCGCCTCGCTCGGTTACTACGACAGCTATCGTAGCGCGGTCCTTCCCGCCAACCTGCTCCAGGCACAGCGCGACTTCTTCGGCGCCCACACCTACGAGCGCACCGACAAGAAGCGCGGCGAGATGTTCCACACCGACTGGCCGGACGTCATCGGCTGAGGAAATGCGACATTCCTGTCGCCACCAACCTTGATCATTCATCGGCCGGGAGCAATCCCGGCCGATTCTGTTTTTGCAATCGCCTGCGTTTCCAGCGGGAAATCCCGTCAGCCTGGCTCCTGAGACTCCCACATCCGAAAGAGATCCAAAAGAGATCTTGGCAAATCAGCCCGAGCAGCTAGGGATGTATTTGATCAGTTGAGTTCGGAATCCCCCCCGGGTGCTCTGGAAATCGACCATCTAACCCAAAGGATTCCTCGCGCTCCCCCGCCGCCGGATTCGAACTGTAGAGTCATATCCGTGTCCGACGTCACCCATATACTTGAGAAAGCCGGAAGTGGCGATGTGAAGGCGGCTGAAGAACTGATCCCACTGGTTTATGAAGAACTCCGCCGCATGGCAGCGCGGAAAATGGCAATGGAATCGCCTGCCCACATCTTGCAGTCCACGGCCCTGGTTCACGAGGCCTGGATCCGGATGACCGGCGAGAGGAAATCGCAAGGCTTCGCGAACAGCGCCCATTTTTTCGGAGCCGCCGCCGAGGCCATGCGGAGGATCCTGATCGAAAGCGCGAGAAAGCGCACCGCCGCGAAACGGGGCAGCGGGGTGGCGAATCTCAATATCGACGCACTCCAGATCCCATCTCCCTTCAAGGACGACGAAACCTTGCTGCGTCTGGATGAGGCCCTGACACAATTCGCTCTCTGCGACCCGCGAAAGGCCGAGTTGATCAAGCTGCGATACTTCATCGGACTGAACTATCAGGAGGCCTCGACCGCCTTGGGAATCGCCGTGCCCACGGCCAAGGAGTGGTGGTCGTATGCCCGCGCGTGGCTGGTGGTGCGGATGAACTCGGATTCCCGGGATTAGAAACCCGCTTTCACACGACTCGCGGATCTTCCTCCATCCCTTTCCGGCTGCATCAACGCATCGTCAGATTGAACTCCTTGAAACCTCCGGATCCAATCCCTGATTCCCAGCTAAAGCGCGAGGAGCAGCTTTTCTCCGCCGCGCGGCATCTGCCCGCTTCGGAAAAGTCCGCGTTTCTAGCAGCCGAATGCGGTGAAAACATGATCCTGCACCTGCGGCTCGACACCCTGCTGGCCGCGCACGAAAGCCAGGATGACCTTCCCGATCTGCCCGACGATCCGTTCCCGGCACATGCTTCCGGCATCATGGAATCCGACGACATGACCGGACGCATGATCGGACGTTACAGAATCCTGGAGAAAATCGAGGAAGGCGGTTGCGGCGTGGTTTACGTGGCTGAACAAACGGAACCGACCATCCGTCGCGTCGCCCTCAAGCTGATCCGACAGGGGATGAATACGCGTGCGGGTGTCGCAAGATTCGAGACGGAACGCCAGGCGCTGGCCCTGATGTCTCATCCGAACATCGCGGCCGTGCTCGATGGCGGCTCCACCGAGGAAGGCCGGCCGTTCCTCGTCATGGAGTTGGTGACCGGCGAGAAGATCACCGATCATTGTGACCGGCTTCAACTTTCCACCCGGGAACGGATCCACATTTTCATCCAGGTCTGCCAGGCGGTTCAACACTCCCACGAAAAGGGCATCGTCCATCGCGACATCAAACCTTCCAACATCCTGGTCACGATGCACGATGGCGTGGCCGTGCCGAAAATCATCGATTTCGGAATCGCCAAGACCATCGGTGATCAGGTCCCCACCAACATGACGCCGGAGACCATCATGAACGATTTCAGCGGAACACCGGCCTACATGAGTCCGGAACAGGAGGAGAGGGGCGAACAGGCGGCGGACGGTCGGACCGATGTCTATTCGCTCGGTGTCCTGCTTTACGAACTTCTGACGGGCAGTCCGCCATTCGACGCCGAGGAAATGTTAGGGGCGGGATACGAACAGATGCTGCGGATCATCCGCGAAAAAGTGCCCCCCCTTCCCAGCAAGCGGTTGGGCATGCTGAGTGCCGCGCTCCTGGAATCCGTGGCGCAAGCCCGCCGGTCCGATCCGCCGCATCTGATTAACACGGTTCGGGGAGATCTCGACCGGATCGCGATGAAGTGTCTGGAAAAAAGCCGCATGCAACGTTACGGGTCGCCCGGAGATCTGGCAGCGGACGTCCTGCGCCATCTCGAGGGCCGGCCCATCATCGCCCGCCTGCCAAGGTCATCCGGCGGCACGGGTTTCTGTTGATCGACGGCATGGCTCTTCCCCCGGGCATTCTCGGTGGAGCAACCGCGAGCGATTGGCCGGGTCCGCATTCGGCTCCTCCCCTCCTTTCGGACAAAAACACGCCTGATCCTCGGCAAATCCGGAAGTCCAACATCGCGGCCTGAAGCCCGCTGAAACGAAAATCGGCATGGTCGGTAGGAGTGCCGGATGAATTTTCAAATCCACACCTACTTTTCCCGACGCCTTTGCGCATGTGCTGAGTTGGGGAAACCGTCCGATGACGAACCCTGACGAAACAAACACATCCATCCAAACATCATGAAACCATCGAAACTCCCCCGAATCGGCCTCCGGGCCTCGCTTGCCGCCACCGGAACCAGTCTTCTGGTCCTGGCCTCCGCCGGTAACGTCAACGCTCAAGACACCCATGCGGTGAAAATCCCTAACAATAGCATCACCACCAAAAAGCTCGCCAATCGCAGTGTGACTCTGGCGAAGCTGGGCTCCGACGTCGGCGTCTGGCGGACCGCCGGATCCGGGGTCTATGCTCCGGGCAAAGTCGGCATCGGCACCAATCTGCCCCAGACCTTGCTCCAGGTCGGAAGCTTCAGCAATGTAGGAGCTGATAGCTTTATCACCGTCGCGACCGCCGGTGTCAACGAGAGCAACCCACCGGCGGACCGGTTGGCAGGGATTCGACTCGCGAGCTTCAACAAAACTTTTGGATTCACCATCCAATCCCGGGACGGTGTGTCCTCATCGGGTCTTGAGATCATCAACCATGGCGGTGCCCTTGGCGGCCCGCCGGCGATGTTCATCGATCGCGGCTCCAGCAACGTCGGCATCGGCACCGCAGCGCCTGCCACCCGCCTGCATGTGTCCGCAGATGGCACGGGGCCCGGTAGCCCTGCCGGCCATGTCGCACTGATTAAGGATTCAACCGACTCGAACACGTCCATCCTCGCCCTGCAGAGTGACTACAACGACAATCACGAAGGCACCGACAACTTCATCACGTTTTTCAATTCCAATGGAGCATCGATCGGCTCCATCGAGGGGAATAATGCGGGCAGCGTTCAACTGAGCGGAGCGGGCAGCGACTACGCGGAATATCTTCCGAAGGCCGATCCGGATGCATCGATCAAAGCCACCGAGATCGTCGGCGTGCGCGATGGAAAAATCGTCGGCCGCGGGGCTGAGGCGGATCAATACATGATTGTGACCGGGCAAGCGATCGTCGCGGGCAACCGGCCTAGCGAGAACGACGAGGAACTTGCCAAGCACAGCCTCGTTTCCTTCATCGGCCAAGTGCCCGTGCAAGTGCGCGGACCCGTGAAATCCGGGGATTTCATCCTCTCTTCGGAAAAGGGTGACGGAACCGGCATTGCCATGTCCGCCTCGGACATCACCCCCTCCGCAATGACACGCGTCGTCGGCCGCGCTTGGCAGGCTTCCGACGAGGAAGGCCTCAAGAACGTGAACACCGCTGTAGGCCTCGACCAGACCAGCCTGATCGTTCCCGCCCTCCAACGTCTTGAACGTGAGAATCAGGAACTGCGCGAACGTTTGCAAAAGCTCGAGACCCTGACGATGGGGCAATCCGCTCCGGCTGGAGTGGCGCTTGGCGAATAGATCAGCCTTTTCGACATCCATGTCATCTTGGCGGCGGCATCATCTCAGGTGCCGTCGCTTTTTTACTTTGTCGGCCACGGTCAGTCGCCATCGGGCACACGCGCTCTCCGCTTGGACCAGATCCCGCATGAATGGGTGAGCAAGTCGCATGCGCAAATCCAGACGACCAAGCTCTCGAAATCAGGCCATCCCGAGAGAACCACCGGAGAGTGCAAAGGTGGCGATCCACCGGCAAACCCTGTCCAAAAATCAACGCGTTCCCGCCAGCGTGATCTACGGCCCCCACACCGATTGGCCGCACGTCATCGGCTGAGGAAATGCGACATTCCTGTCGCAATCTAAATCCCTAGCAGCGGCCTACCTAACCGGAGTCCGATGTTTTGCATTCAAAGACCACCACTGGCGATTTCCCATCTCCAACCTTGCCGGCACTTCCCGGATCTAGATGTGCATGATCAGGATGTAAACTTCGGTCTTGGAAGAGTTCGCAAGCAAGTAATACCACCAGTTTCCTTCATTACGGCAGTAAAACGAGGCTCCAACCCAACTCCTTGGATCAGGCGCGTCGGGCAACCTTGGAATCGGGGAATCACCGGATTCCAAATCGCTCTTTCTCTCAGTCAGTTTCACTCCTTCGATCAGCCGCTCGACTTGCTGCGGGGAGGTCCGGAAATAGTAGGTATCGATCTTATCCGCGAATCCTCCTCCGGTAAGTTTGTATCTCAGATCCGAAGCATCACCCGGAAGATCGATCTTCGTACGATCCCTGAAGCGACGGCCCGCCGTTGGCGGACTGAACAAAAGCCCCGCAATAAAGAGTGTGAAAACAAGCCACGATGGAGCCAAGACATAGCCATTCCGACTTCTTGTCCATTTTCTCCAGCGATGCACACCGATGACGATCAGGCTCCACGGCAGCACGTAAATCAAACACCATGCGACTCCAAGGATCGCACCCTGCAAACCGCCACTTTTGAATCCATCGAAATGATTGCTCCAACGAAAGGTCTGATCGATCACGAAGGCGACAATGAAGATTGCGAACGACATCGCCAGAAGAACTAACAAGCTGGATTCCTTTTCACCGTGGTTCGTCCCGTGTCCCATGATCTTAGCCTCTCATTCTGGGGTGGAAATGGAAGCCAACTGTTTGTGCGCTTGACCTAAACGCGCGGATTTCTGCGGTGAAGACCATTTCGAAATTCGAGGGCACAGGAACCCGCGACGTGCTGGATGAGGATGGGGGAGCAACTTGCTCTCAAACCGAGAAATGAGGCGAGCTTACCAAAATTGAGTCATGGATCGTTCATCCAACGCAAAAATACTCCCCAGGGGATCCAACGAGTTGCCAGGACCAGTCCCGTGATTTCGTCCTAACGGGACGGCTCATCCCAGCCCGGGATGAAATCCCGGGACCTGGATTCAAAGCCATTTTCGAGTCCTGCAAGGACCTTTCATGCCCGCGCGGGCTGAATGCGCCCGCCCCGCATGAAGTGTCCCTTCAGGACACGAATTCGTGGTGGATCACCGACCCGGCACCTTGTGCCGGGCTGGAATGAATCGTCCCGCTGGGACGGATACATCGATCGTGGCCCCGCAGTCGCCTCCCACTCTCCGACTCTCCCTGAAACGTCCAGAACCTACGGGATGGAATTCAGGGCTTACCTGACGCCTTGGTGTTCATTTCCCATTTGTCCTCGGGGACGAGGACGGTGCGGGCCGCTTTGCCGTTGAGCCAGGCTTTCGCACGGGTATTCCCCTTGAGTTCCGCGTCCCAAAACGCGGTCGTCAGGGCGAGGATCGCCTTGTGGTAGCGGCTTCCGTTTTCGGAATTTCCTTTCAGGTCGCGATCGCCGAAGCTCATGTGGGTGCCCTTGTCGAAGACCACCTGCCAGGCGGGAGCATTCGTTAGATAGGGGAACACCTTGAGCCGGTCCTCGGCAGATGTGTTGCCGATGGGACTGACGTCGAGCGTTCCGGTCATCAGCAGGCAGGGAATTTTGATCGAACTAAAAGCTTTTGCGAGATCGCCCATCGCGGGCGGGCTGGGGCTCATCATGACGGCGGCGGAGATCCTTGGCTCTGCCGCCGACACGAGTCCGCCAGCGGCGGATTGACCGGCTGCGGACTGGGTTGTTTTCGCGCCGAAGGAATGACCGGACATGCCGATGTGTTTCAGGTCCATGCGATCGTGAAGCGGATGTTTTTCATCCTTGTTCCAAAGAGTCAGGGCATCAATGACGGCCGGTATATCCTTGGAACGGCTCATGAAATTTTCCATCGAGGCCGCTTGCTTCATGGCCGTCATGCGTTGGCCCAAAGGTGCGTCCTTCCAGACACCCTCGTCACTGCCCGGATGCTGGACGAACACCACCACGTATCCCCGCGCGGCCCAGTGGTTTCCCAGATAGGGATTGTTGTCACATGAGCCACCGAGCCCGTGGGAGAAGAGGATGACCGGTGCGGGCTTCTCCGACGACGGCAGATAGACGCGTGTCGGCAGGTCGCGGTTGCGCGCGGCATCGTGGACGGTGAAGGTCTTCGACACGATCTCCGCCGTGCCCACCTTGAGCGGATCGTAAATCGCGGGTTCCGCGTGAAGTGACGTGGCGAACGCGAGCGCGAGGCAAACGACTGAAACGGGAATTTTCATGACTTGGGCATGAACACGCTTGGCAACGGGAAGTTGCGCACCGGAAACTGGGGAAGTTTCGGAATCGACACCCGGTCCGTGATCGCGGAAGTTCCTAACATGAAAATCGCGATCCTCTTCTTGGCGTCTGTTTGCATCGCGCGTGCCGCAGTCGAGGAGGAATCGGTGGTTCATGCCGGGACGACATTCCGGGTCGTGAAGGTGGATGCGAAGCGGGTCTCGGTGGTCTGGAAGGACAAACAGGGAACGCCCTACCGCAGTTTCGACAAGGTGCAGGATGACTTCGCGAAGAAGGGCAAGAAGGTGAGCTTCCTCATGAACGCCGGGATTTTCGAACCCGGAGGCATCCCGAGCGGCTTGCATGTGGAGGAAAGGAAGACACTTCACCCAATCAATCTGGCGGATGCGCCGGGAAACTTTTTCCTCAAACCTAACGGTATTGTCTGGATCGAAGCCGGAGGGAACCGCGAAGCCTTCATTTCACCCCCGCAAACTTTCGCCACACGGGAAAAGGAGCTGCATGTGATGTCGTCACGCTGGCTTGAGATGGCGGTCCAGTCCGGCCCCTTGCTCCTGATCGACGGCAAGCGCCACCCAGCATTCACCGAGAACTCGAAAAGCAAACTGCCGCGCAACGGCGTCGGGGTGGATGAGAAAAAGCGGTTGGTGTTCGCGATCACCGACAAGGGGCAGCTCGTGAATTTCTGGGACTTCTCCGGGCTTTTCCTGAAGCTTGGCTGCAAGGACGCGCTGTTTCTTGATGGCGACATTTCTCAAATGACGGTCAACCCGACCGGCCCCGTCCGCAGCAACCAGTTCGGCGCGATGTTTGTGGTCGCGGAGTGATCGCCGCTTGATTCCGGGAGTTTCATTTCGAAGGATTCCGCCCCGTGACCAGCCACACCGCACCGCTCACTCCTGCTCAAGTGGAATTGCTCCGGGCTGCGTTGAAGCGGCAGGGATTCGATTTCGAAACAAAGCCGCACGCGATTTTTTCGGCGAGGAAGGGCAAGCTCAACGTCACGGTCTATCAGAAGGGACCGAAGGTCTTGATTCAAGGCAAGGACACCGATGACTTCATCCGCTTCACGCTGGAGCCGGAGATCATCGGCGAGGCACGGCTAGGCTACGAGGAGATCCTGGAGCCGGACAAGTTCGAGCCGCATTTCGGCATCGATGAAAGTGGCAAGGGTGACTATTTCGGCCCGCTCGTCATCGCCGGAGCCTACACCGACGCAAGCATCGCACGCCGCTTGATCGACGCGGGCATCATGGATTCCAAAAGAGTCACCAGCGCCGCCCGCATCCGCAAGCTGGCCGCGGTCATCCGCGACACGCCGGGCTGCACCACGGCAGTGATCTGCATCGGTCCGGAGCGCTACAACTCGATGCACGCGTCGTTCAGGAACCTCAACCGCCTTCTCGCCTGGGGCCACGCCCGCGCCATCGAGACGCTCGCCGCCGCACGGCCGGATTGCCCGCGAACGCTGAGCGACCAGTTTGCCCGCCCGGAAATCCTCCAGCGCGCGCTCAAGGAAAAAGGCCTGACCATCCAGCTCGAACAGCGGACCAAGGGCGAGTCCGACACGGCGGTGGCCGCCGCATCGATCCTGGCCCGCGAGCGATTCATCGACTGGATGGACAAGGCCTCGGAGAAGGGCGGGATCAAGTTTCCGCTGGGGGCCTCGGATGCGGTGATCCAGGCGGCCCGCGAACTGGTCGCCCGCGATGGTCCCGAAATGTTGGGGAAAGTGGCGAAATTGCATTTCAAAACGACTGGTGCCGTCCTCGGCAATCCACCATCGCCGGATGACAATTGACCGTCGCAAGCCACTTATCCTGCGTCGAATCCGCAAATATCTGCTATTTTTTCGGCAATTTTTCGGATTTCTCGGATCAATCTGACGTTTATTTGTCCACTGGCATCGAAATTGCATCAATTCAGGGAATTTGGGCGGGACAAATCCCCACCAACAGTAGTTGAATCACCGCGCATCTCGAATTTTTCTCCCTCCCCACATCATGGCTACCATCACCAAACGCGAACTCGTCATCAAGATCACCGACCAACTCGGTGCCAAGGGCCACGAAATCACCCAGCAGGACGTTCTCGAGGTCGTTCAGACCCTCATCGATGAAATCACCGACTCGCTCGCCCACGGCGACACGGTGGTGATGAGAAACTTCGGCGCATTCCAGGTCCGCGAAATGAAGGCGAAGATCGGCCGCAATCCGAAGGATCCCGGCAAGGACGTGCCGATCCCCGCCCGCGCCGCGGTCAAGTTCAAGCCCGGCAAGGAAATGAAGGAAAAGGTGGCCACCACCCTGCAAGTGATCCGCGAGCGGAACTCGTGATAGCACGGATATTCAAAAACCCACCGGCCCGCCTCGCTGCTGTTAGCATCCTGGCGGCTTTTGTTTGCACGTCGTGCTTTTCCCGTCCGGGTGGTTACAAGGGCTATCAGACGCGGAGCTACTCGGTGCGGGGCCAGACCTATCAGCCGATGAGCGTCGAGCAGGCGCTCAATTACGACGAGACCGGCACCTGTTCCTGGTACAACGAATCGTCCTGGTTCGGCCTGAAGCGCGGGACGACATCGCTCGGCGAGAAGGTCATGCCTTGGCACCTCACCGGCGCGCACAAGACGCTTCCCCTGCCCTGCCTCGTCAAGGTGACGAATGTGGAGAACGGAAAATCCGTGAAGGTCCGCATCAACGACCGCGGTCCATTCATTGCGGGCCGTATTCTGGATGTCTCGCCGCGCGCCGCCAAGAAGCTCGGTTTCCACGGCGATGGCCTGGCCACCACGAGGGTGGAGGTGATTTCCGTCGGCGACGGTTCCTACAAGCGCAAGAAGCGCCGTTTCTTCTTTTTCTAATACCATCATGAAAACCCTGCTAGCCATTCTCTCCGCCGTTTCCCTCGTTTCCTGTGCCACCATCGCCCCGCCTGCTCCGGCCGGATCGGTGGATCACGTGGTCCTCATGTGGCTCAAGCGTCCGGGAAATGCCGACGACCGCGCCGCGTTGCTCGCCGCATGTTCCGAACTCCGCGTGATACCCGGCATCCTGGACCTCAATGCTGGAACCGCCCTCGCCAGCGACCGACCGGTGGTGGACGACTCGTTTGACGTCGGCCTCGTGGTCCGTTTCGATTCGGCAAAATCCTTACACGAGTATGAGACGAATCCGCTTCACGAAAAGAAGAAGACCGACGTGCTCATTCCGCTGACGAAAAAGATCGTCGTTTACGACACGATTTCCCGCTGATTCTGGC
Organism: uncultured Verrucomicrobiae bacterium; assembly: GCA_963810445.1. GTDB lineage: Bacteria > Verrucomicrobiota > Verrucomicrobiia > Verrucomicrobiales > Akkermansiaceae > Luteolibacter. The sequence goes on from CAWENZ010000031.1 coordinate 170,252, forward strand.
AGTCGACAGAACCGCGGATCCCACGGATTTTGATTCCCTCCGGAAAGCTTCGGCATGATGCTGACGCGGATGCCAGATCGCGTATTTCTCGGATGGGACCGGCCGTTTTCCAAGCTCGCGGTGGCGTGGCTGTTGGAGCGGCGTGACGAGCTTCCGGGAATGCTTCTGGTCGTGCCCACGGCACAGAGCGGCAGGCGATTGCGCGAGGCGCTGGCGGAATCCGGCGGTGCGGTGCTCTCGCCCAAGGTCGTGACACCGGGATCCTTCCTGCAAGGACGCGATGGCGAGGCAGCGGCCGACTGGATCGAGCGCCTGGCGTGGACCGAGGTGTTGGAAAACGTGGGCAACTGGGCGGAATACGAGGCACTTTTCCCCGAGCCACCCGATCAGGGAAGCGACTGGGCGAACGGCATGGCGAGGGAGATGGTGGGACTCAGGCATTCGCTTCAGGAAAACGGCCTGCTTCTATCAACCGCCGCCCGCAAGTTGCGCGAGACGGTGGAAGCCGAACGCTGGGAGGCGCTGGGAAGGCTGGAGAATCTCGTCGAGCGCAAGATCCAGTCTTGGGGCATGAAGAGTCGAAACAGGATTCTATCAGAAGGACTCGATGTTCCCTGCGACATCACGAGCATCGTGCTTGCCGGCGTGGCGGAAATGCCTCCGTTGGTCGAGCGGGCCTTGTTGGCGTGGTCCGGGAGAACCACCGTCCTGATAGGTGCTCCCGTAACCGAGGCCGCCGGATTTTCAACACTCGGAAAGCCCCTGATCGAATGGTCCACCCGCGCTTTGCCCTGGCCATCGGGATCGACCCAGGTGGTGGCCGACCCGAGGCAACAGGCCGTCGAGGCGTTGCGATTGGTGGCGGAAGCGCAAACGCCTTCTAACGACGTCGCGCTCGGTTCCGCGGACACCGGAGCGGGCGACGAACTCGCCCGCGCCTTCACCCGCGCGGGTTGGCCCGCGTTTCATCCGGCGGCGACCACGGTCCATGGCGGGTTGGCGAGATGGTTCACTGTTTGGCGGTCGTGGCTAACGGATCCGACGCTCGCATGCCTGGCGGATCTGCTGTCCTTGCCCGAGACCGGAATTCTGGTCGGAGGAAAGCGGGCACAAAAGGCCAAACGGCTCGCCGAGCTCCGCGACGAGCGGATGGTCATGCGGACGGACGACCTGCAACGCATGATCGACGCCGACCGTTTCCGCAGCGACGTCGCCAGGGAATCCGCAACCGACCTTCTAACCGCCTCACTTGCCCTGGAAAAATGGCGGAGTAGTTTCCTCGGCGGAAATTTCGTCGGCACCATGGAGCGCCTGCTGGAAATCCTCGGCAAGACCGGTTCCGGCGACATGGCGGAAACCATGATGGAATGGCTGCACACCGCCGCGCCATTGATGGAACGCGTCGAACGGGGCGCGGGATACTGGATCGAGCTGATGGTATCGACCCTCCCCTCCCCCTCCCCGTTGCCACCCGACGGACGGGTCATCGACGTGCAGGGTTGGCTGGAGCTTTTTCACGAACCCGGAAGCCACCTGATCCTTTGCGGGATGAACGAGGGCATGGTGCCGGCCCGCAGTGGCGGAGAGCCGTGGCTTGGCGAGGCGAGTCGCGAGAGGCTCGGACTGATCAAGGATGCCGACCGCGCCGCACGCGACGCCTACCATTTCATGTCGATGCTGGAAGCGCGACGGGAAGGCGGTCGGGTGGATGTCATCTGTGGAAAATCCGGAGCGGGCGGGGAGACACTGCTGCCTTCAAGATTTTTGTTAGCTTCCGATAGAAACGATCTTCCGGAACGGGTGAAGTTGCTTTTCAAGGAGGTCGAGCCACCGGAAGCCGGGATGCGCTGGCATGCGGATTGGAAATGGACAGCCGCGCGCTGCCGATCCGCCGGCCCGGCTCAATGTCACCTCGCTAGGCGACTATCTCGCGTGTCCGTTCCGCTACTATCTGAAACACGTCGTGAGGATGCGGTCCGCGGAACCGGAACGCGCGGAATGGAACGCCCGCGACTTCGGCACGGTGGCCCACGAGGTTCTCGAACGCTGGGGACGCGACACCGAGGCCCGGGAATTTGAAAAGACCGAGGCGATCCATGCCTGGTTGTCCGCCGAGTTGGATCGCGTGGTGGCGGAATGGTTCGGCAAAAAAGTGCCGCTCGCCATCCGCATCCAGACCGAGTCACTCCGCAACCGCCTGCTCTGGCTCTCGCGCGTGCAGGCGGTCAACCGCGTGGAGGGTTGGGAAATCATCGACGTCGAGCGCAAGGTGGAACTCCCCGTGGGTGATGCCAACATCGTCGCCATGATCGACCGGGTGGACCGCCATCGCGAAACGGGCAAGCTGCGCGTGCTGGATTACAAGACCGGAAACGTGGACAGCGTGGACAAGGCGCATCGGAAAAAGCTAAGCCTAACAAGCGTGCTTCCGGCACATCTCAGCCTCGATTGCCCGGCGGTTTACGAGGGCGAGGACAAGGGGAAAACCGTGAATTTCCTCTGGCACAATCTCCAGCTCCCGCTCTATGCCTCCGCCCTTGTCACCCGAGGTGAGGCGTTGCCCACTCCCTGTTATTTCACCCTCAGGTCCACGGCCGCCGAGGTCGCGATCCACGAGTGGACGGATTTCGAATCCGCCGATCTCGACGCGGCCGGGCCTGTGCCGACTGGATCGCCGGCCAGATCGCAGCAAAAACATTCTGGCCACCGGCGGAGAAAGTGACCTATGACGACTTCGCGGTGCTTGCCGCCGGAAGGGCATTCGACGAGATGTTCTCCGAGCCCGGCCAGGTCAGTTAGAAAATCGGATGGGCGGGAACCAGATTCGCTGGACGGCCCATGCGATGCCCGCGAAGGCCACGAAGACCGAGCCGAATGTCTGCACCTGGATCGTCCATTTCCCAGCATCCTCAGGATCGGGAACGCGACGACGAGGACGGTGATCTGCGCCAGCTCGACGCCGATATTGAAACCTAACAGCGGACCGGTGAGCTGGACACCTGGAAGGCATCCATTTTTTTCCCGATGGAACTGGCGAATCCCGAGACCGTGGAGAAGTCCGAAGGTGAAGATCGAGGATCAGCCGCTGTTGGCCCGACCTTGCGCGACCAGCAGGTTCTCGATACCGATGCAGGCGATGCTGATCGCGATGAAGACCTCCACCGGACTGCCTGATTCCCAACAACGGATCGGGAACGGTCACCACTTTGAAGACCGCCAACGCCAACGTGATGGAATGCGCCAGTGTGAACAGCAGGGACTGCCCAAGGAGCGAACGCCAGTTAGGAGCTAACAAGAAGATCCCGAGGATGAACAGAATGTGGTCGCGCCCCTCCGGCAGCACGTGGCGGTAGCCCATCTGCACCCAGCCACCGGTCACCGGTTTTTCGACGGGAAGGGAAGCGCCTCGCCCGATCCGCCTGGTGCAGACATCAGGCTGCCGCCGGGCAAGGTGCTGACGATGGACGCTTCGGGGTCCGCGTCGTCGCCGATGAGGACGATCAGCTCGGTTTCCTGCTCGCCCGCCCAGTGGATGCGGAGTTCGCCCGCGCCGAGGACACCGGCTCGATGATGATGCGGGTGGTGAGCAGCGCGATGTCGCCGACCTCGGGCGGCAGTTCGAACGGCTCCTTTTCAAAGTCCGGAAACTCGATCGCGCCATGGCACGTCCTTGTCCGCGAAGGTGAATCGCATCAGCATGCGCAGCGTGGCGTCCGTTTCGCGCCGGTCCTCGCGAACTCTTCGGGCGACGATTTCATCGCCGTCTCCCGACTCATCGGCGAGCCACCCGGGATATTACGCGTCTCCGGCATCATGTAGGCGATGTCCATTTGCCCCTCCAAGCCGCCACTCGGTCATCCAGATTGAGGAATTGCAGCTCCACGGACGGCACCTGATGGCCGTGAAGGGTGGAGAACAAGCCCAGGAAAACGCAGGAAGACGAGAAATCGGGCGTGTTTCATGCGGTGGAAAGGATGCGCGGAGACGCTTAAGCGCGGCCCTGCGGATTTTGCCAACACGAACCGGAAAATCCGCCGTAATCAGAGGGGAAATCCAGGGTCAAAAAAACCGGAAACTCGCCGCTTTACAAGGCTGGAGGGGACACCCATAGTCCCGCGCCCATGACTTTTGTTGCCGCTTCCTTCCTCAATATCAGCATCAACCTGCTGCTTCTGGTCTTCGTGGTCGTCTGTTTCCTGATGACCCTGGTGATCCTGATGCAGCGTCCGAAACAAGAAGGACTCGGTGCCGCTTTCGGGGGTGGCGTGACGGATCAGGTCTTCGGTGCGCGCACCACCAACGTCCTCCAGCGTGGCACGGTCTATCTCGGCTCGATGTTTTTCATCATCAGCCTGCTGCTCTCGGTGCTCATCGGCCAGAAGAACAAGGTCGCAAAAACCGTCACCGACAAGGACAAGGCCGCCAAGGTGGAGGTCGTGAAGCCTGTTGAAGAGAACAAGGACGCCGCACCGAAATCCCTGAGCGAGGAACTTCCCGCCGACAACACGGCTCCCGTCGTGATTCCACCGGCCGAGGTCCCGCCCGGCTCGCCGGATGCCTCCGTTCCTCCTGCTGAAACAACTCCTGCGGAAACAGCGCCGACGGAACCTACCGCACCTGCGGATGCGACTCCGGTTCCTCCTGCTGCTCCTTCTGGCGAAACGACAACTCCTCCTGCTGACAGTTCCGCTCCTGCGGGCGAAATCAAGCAGGAGCCGTGATTGCTTGGAAATCCGCCTGAATGCCTCAGAGGCTGTCTTAGAAATGGCAGGGACCGTTCTCCGCAACGGTCCTGCGAATGTGAGGCGAATGGATCCGCCCATGAAAAGCTCTTGAATCCATCCATGGTCGGACATTCACTTTCCATTCGCAGGACCGCCCGGAGGTCGATCCCTGCCTCCGGGTATTTTTCAGACAGCCTCTCAGGTTGGATTTGAGCGGCTCAGACGGACAAACCCATGAATTCACCGCTGAAAGCAGGCTTGATCGCAGGGATCATCGCGGTCGTCGCCGCCGGAGCAATCGAGGCGGCGTTTGCGAGGACGGAGAACGATTTCTTTCAGTATTGTTCGACAAAGGCGTACGGCTGGCCGATGCCATGGAAGATCGCCCATTGTGCATGCGAAGATTCGAAGACGAACCACCCGGCGAAAAACTGGATCGTGAATCTCGCCGCGATCGTCGGATGCGGGGCTGTCGGATTTGCAGTAGGTGGCGGAGTTTCCGTATTGCGGAGGTGCAAACGATAACGACCGCTGGCGATACCGAAGCCAGCACTCCTTTCAAATCCAGTCCACCTCCGGCGGCATATCGACGAATGCTCCATCGACGCAAAACGGCCTGCCATCCAGCGTCACGCGTGAACCCTCGCCCAAGGCCGCGATCAAGTCCCAATGCAGGGCGCTCTTGTTCACGTTTCCGGTCTCCGGATAGCCCGCTCCGAACGCGAGGTGGAATGAACCGCCCATTTTTTCGTCGAAAAGGATCTGGCCGGTTGACCGGTTGATCGCCCGGTTGGTCCCGAACGCCACCTCGCCGATCCTTCGCGCCCCCTCGTCCTGGTCGAGCATCGACTTGAGAAAGTCCTCTCCCTCATCCGCACCAACATCCGTGGCGCGGCCGCCTTCCATGACGATCCGCGCGTTTCGCACGGCATGCCCCTGATAGACGCAGCGGTGGTCAAACACCACCACGCCCTCCACGCCGCCGTTCGCAGCCGCGGCATTCGGGCCGGAGTAAACCTCGCCGTCGGGAAAGTTCTTGCGCCCGGGACTGGATAGCCAGCGCATCCCCGCGATATCGACCGTTAGATCGGTGCCGGCCGGAGTCTGGAAATGCAGGCTGCTTCCGGTCATGAGCTTTCTCCGCCAGTTCCGACTGCCAGCGGTCCAGTCCTTGCCAGAACGCCACCGGATCCTCGTGATCAAGCTGGCAGGCGCGGATCACGAATCGCGTGTAATCCCGCAGGCTCATGCCCGCATCCTGCGCATAAGCTTCGGTCGGGAAAAGGGTGGTGGTCCACAGCAAGGGGCGCAGCCCGGGGGCCGCTCCGGGCTCATCGGCCGCCGCCGCACGATCAAAAAACAATTCCCGGCTCTGCTTGTTCGCACGGGCCGCGCGCTGGATGGTCGCCGGGGCAAACTTGTCCATCGCCCGCAAATTGTTGCACGCCCCGAGATTGATCGTCGCATCGACCAGTTCCACCTCCATTTGCGTGATCGGATTCACCCAGTCGAGTTGCTCCTCATTGGCGAGTTCGTAGAACGCCTCGTTGAGCGATTCGGGACGGCAATTCACGATCGGCAGCCCGCCCGCCAACAGGACTTTCCGATAGACCTGCTCCAGCAAGGGTGTCGCGGCCGGATGGGCCGTGATCCTGACCACGTTTCCCGGCTGAACCTTCGTGGCATGTCGGACGAGCACATCGGCCCAGCGCTCCAGATGAACTTGTGTTGGCATGGGTGTGGCTTAACCGATCGCGCCTCATTGTCACGCACCAGATTTCCTGACACCGCGCTTTTATCTCAAAACCCCACGATCTAACACCGCCGTCGAAGGATCAATCGCTTGATCCCTGTTCACACCAACGGTTCGCCTTCCGAGCGGGTGAGTTCGAGATAGAGTCCGGACAAACGGGTGGTCAGCGGGCCCGGCAAGCTGAGATTGTAAACCGTATCGTCAACGCGGGTGACCGGCACAATCTCACCCATGGTGCCCGAGCAAAACATCTCGTCCGCCCGGTGAATCTCGTTCTCAGGGATATCCCTAACCAGGATGGGGATATCGTGTTGCTCACAGAGTTCCAGGATCGTCGCCCGCGTGATGCCGGTGGGACAGGCCTTGGTCGTGGGCGTGGAAATCATGCCATCGCGGACGATGAAAAGGTGGGTGGCATTGGTTTCCGCCAGGTTACCGGCGGTGTCCAGCATCAGGGCATCGTCCGCACCCGCATCATTTGCTTCGATTTTCGCGAGGATGGAAGTGAGCTGGTTGCAGGAATGGATGGTCTGGTCCAGCACGTCGGCAAAGGGACGCCGCGTGCGGACCGTGACGAGACGGATCCCCTTTCCTCCGTAAACCGGTGCCTTGAACTCCGGCAGGATGAAAAGCGAGCAGCCTCGTGTATTGATCCGCGGGTCCAATCCGGAGGTGTATTTCACCCCACGGGAAATTGTTAGCCGGATGTGCACGCCATCCTTCATCCCGTTCGCCATCAAGGTCGCGCGCAGGGCATCGACGACTTCGGAACGCTCCGGCAGTCCCTCGTAACGCAGCATTCCGGCACTGCGGTAAAGCCGGTCGAGATGTCGCTCCAGCCGGAAGATCCGCCCGTTGTAAAGTCGCAGCCCTTCCCACACGGCATCGCCATTCTGAACCGCCGAGTCGAAGGGGCTCATCCCGGCCTCGTCGCGATGCACGATGCGGCCATTGATGTAAACCCGGATGTCCTTGTTTCGTTCGTCGTAGGTCTGGAGCATGGTTCTCAGGTTGGGATCTCGATCAGATCGTGAGTGACTTTCGTTAGATTTTCGAACCCTTCGTCGCGCACGATCACCACGTCTTCCGTGCGGACGCCGAACTCATTCTCAAGATAGATGCCCGGCTCAACGGTGAGAGCCATTCCGCTACGGAGCAGGACATCGCCAGAGCCGGGCGACAGCCGAAGGTCGGCGTCGTGGGTGTCGAGCCCGATGCCGTGACCGAGCCCGTGGGTATATCCCCGGTCGTGTCCGGCGGCACGGATCACCTCACGCGCTGCGGCATCGACTGCGGTAGCTATTGCGCCATCCCGGATTGCCGCGAACGCCGCGAGCTGGGCTTCCCTCACCTTGGTGTGGATCTCTCGCATGCGGTCCGATGCCTGGCCGAGGCAAATGGTGCGGGTCATGTCGGAAGCATAGCCACCGAACTTCACCCCGAGGTCCACGATGATCATATCACCCGTTTTCAACAGCGTGTCGTCTGGCTGATGGTGGATTTCAAACGCATTCGCCCCCGCCGCGATGATGGGGGTGAAGGATGGGCTCTCGACTTCCTGATGGGCGGCCATTTCAGCAAGGATAAGACCCTGTGCCGCCCGCTCGGTCATTCCCGGGCGGACTCGATCGAGAAATGCATTGAAGATGACTTCGTTGATCCTCTGGCTTTGGCGAAGTCGGCAAATCTCAGCTCCGGACTTGATGCGGCGGATCAGCTCGATGCCGTTCGCTGGCTCGACCACCTGTTCCGGCCATCCATGGCGCAGGCTCGTTAGACCGTGGTGGGTGATGTGCCAGTCCACGCCAATCCGCAGCTTGCGGTCACCGATGAGCCCGGCGATCCTTCGCGCCGGATCGGGCTCGCAGATCACCTCGAAGGTTTCCGTCTGGGCCCGCGCCCAGCGCTCGCTCCGGAAGGATGTCATCAGCAAGGCGTCGTCGTTCGTGATCCACAACGATGCCGGTTCGCCGCGGAAACCCGACGCGTAGCGAACATTCACGGAAGCGCCGACGAACAAGGCATCCCAGCCACCCTGGGTCATCCAACTGCGGATGCGCGTCAGGCGCCCCTGCATTTCGGAGTGGTCGAAAGGTTCCGGAATCATGATGGTCTGGCGGTCCAAGTATCCATTCCAAAAGGATCCTGACAATCGCGATTTCCGCCAAGGCAGAAGGGCATGTTAGAGAATATGCTTTGCCGGAGCTTACCGCTTTCTCGATCCGTGGTCGATCAACTCACCACCTCCCATCGACATCCATCGGCTAGAAATTGCTCGCCGGGCTCCACTGGCAGCCATAATTTCCCCGCAGGCGTGAACGAACCGATCCAGGATAAATCCGACTCCCCGGTATGGGCTCGCGAGGATGCTTTTCCCGCCGCGCCTTCCGGCTGGGGCTGGGTCGATCACAAGGGAAACATCCACCCCTGCGGTTCCCGTGAATCCCTGACTGCGGCAATCCGCGACGACAAGGATGGCAGCCTGACCCTCGTTTGGACGCCCGGAAACGAAAGGATGATCCTGCCCGAGGAACTCGACGGCGTGGGAGATGCCCTGCGAACCGCCCGAGCCCGTTGGTCGCGGGACGACCTCGACGAATCCATGCACCGGCTGCGATGGTTCGGCTTTATTCTCGCGGGATCCGCAGGCTACGCGTGTTACGGCGGCTGGGTGCTGTCGGGCAAATTGGCGGCACAGTCGGGAACGGACATCGGCACTCCGGAGCATCTGGCATTCTCGCTGAAAGCGATGCTCGGCTCGACCACGTCAGGGATCGCGTTGTTGATGTTTGTCATTTTCGCATTCATCCCGTGGTGGCAGGCGAGGAAACGGCAGGCGGAATTGGGAAATTGGACCGAGGAAGGCATTGCCGAGTTCGCGCCGACCATTCGTTTCGAAACATGGCTGGAACGGCAGAAAGCCCCACTCACCCGGATTTTCCTGGCGCTGGTGACGCTGGTCGCCCTTGCCCAGATTTTTTTCAAGTTCAGGTCCGAAGGATTTGGTTCGCTGATGTCGGTCTTTCATAACTGGGACGGCACCCAGGCCGCCGGACTGGTGAAACCCCGGTATCTTGCCGGCGAATGGTGGCGGCTTCTCACCGCTCCATTTCTCCATGGGAACATCGTCCACCTGCTGATGAACGGCGCGGCCATGGCCTATCTCGGAAAAAGGGTCGAGGTCTTTGCTCGCTGGCCCCACCTGCCGATGGTTTTCCTTTTCGCCGCGACCATCGGCGGTGCCGCATCCGTCCGGTTCATCGAGGCTCCGTCGGTGGGAGCGTCAGGCGGCCTCATGGGTTGGCTCGGATTCCTGCTCGTCTTCGAAACCCTCCACCAGCAACTCGTTCCCCGCCGCGCCCGGCGCAGGCTTCTGGCCGGAGTCCTCCTCACCGCGTTGATCGGCCTGGTCGGCTACCGCTACATCGACAACGCGGCCCACGCCGGCGGCCTGGTCGCGGGGATGATTTATGCGGCCATCGTGTTTCCCTCATCGTCATCGCCCCACCGTCCGCGAACGACGATCACCGACCTCCTTGCGGGCGGTGCGGCCATGGCGATCATCGTGGCATCCGCCGTTTGGGCGATGGTGAAAATTCTGATGATTTGACAGCGTATCGCGCCTTTCTCTTCCACACGGGTTTCCTGTTGGCATCGGAAAAAATGCCACCGATACTCCCACGCCCCGGACCATCATCCAAAGCCATTTTCACCTCAGAACCATGCTTCGCACGACTCTCGCATTCCTCACGCTAACAGCATCACTCCCTGCGGCCACCCGGGTCTTCCAAACCTTCGAGGGCGACGGATTCGACACCTGGAAGACCGAGGGCACCGCGTTCGGCCTGGCTCCGGTCGCGGGGAAATCGGACGACATGCCCGCTCCGTTCAGCAACTACTCCGACGAGAGCCTCGCAAGTTCTTCCCACGGTGGTGAGGCAGCCAAAGGGACACTCACCTCCCCGGAGTTCACCATCGCCGAGCCTTACATTTTTTTCCTCATCGCTGGTGGAGACCAGAAGGGAAAAACCGCAATCCAACTCATCATCGACGGCAAGGTGGTTCGCGAATCCGTCGGGAAACGCGGGCTGCGTTGCGACGAGAGACCAATGGGACGTCACCGAGTTCAAGGGCAGCAGTGCGAAGATCCGGCTGATCGACGATGAAGCGGGGCCATTCGGATTCATCGGCGTGGACCAGATCGTGTTTTCGGACTATTCCAATTACAAGTTTCCGCCGACGACCCGGGCGGGAAAACCTTACGTCGAGGGACTGGTGAAAAGCGAAGTGGTGCAAGGCGCCAACATCCCGGACGGCAGCATCGCGAAGGTGGAGGCCACCTACAAGGATCAGAAGATCACCTCCCCCACCGCCCTGACCTTCGACGAGCAGGGCCGGATCTATGTTTCCGAGACCCATCGCTTCCGCGAGGGCATCGAGGACGACCGCAACAACCTCTTCTGGTATCTCGACGACCTCGCCTCCATGAAAACGAGCGACCGCCGGGCGCTTCACGAAAAGTGGAAGGGCAAGGTTTCGTTAGAACACATGACGAACAAGTCCGAGATCATCCGTCGCTTCGCGGACACGGATGGCGACGGGACGCTCGACGAGTCCAAGGTATTCGCCGAGGGCTTCAATGACGTGCTGGATGGCACCGGCGCTGGCGTGTTCTATTACGAGGGCAGCCTCTATTTCGCCTGTATCCCGAAGATTTACACACTGCGTGACACCGACGGTGACGGCGTCGCCGACGAGCGCAAGGTCGTGGAGGAGGGATTCGGCGTGCGGATCTCTCTATCAGGTCATGACATGAACGGTTTCACGCTGGGACCGGACGGCAGGATCTACGGAACCATCGGCGACCGCGGGATGAATCTCATCACCAAGGAAGGCGTGCCCTACAAGTATCCGGATCAGGGCGCGGCGTTCCGCTTCGAGCCCGACGGCACGGGATTCGAGTTGTTCCACACCGGTCTGCGCAACCCCAAGGAAATCGCCTTCGATGCCTTGGGCAACGCCTTTTCCGTCGATAACAATTCCGACCAGGGCGACGCGGCACGCATCGTCTATCTGGTGGAGGGCGGCGACTCCGGATGGGAGATGGAGCATCAGGCGATGCATACCTTCCACCGCCAGATCGGACTCAAGGAGAGGCCATTGAGCCGCTGGATGGATGAGAAGATGTGGGAAATGGAAAACCCGACGCAACCGGCCTTCATGCTTCCGCCAAGCGCGCTCCTGACCTCCGGCCCGTCCGGCCTGACCTATCACCCGGGTGTCGGGTTCCTTGAAAGCGAGGCGAACCATTTCCTCATCTGCGACTACCGTGGAGGAATCGCGAATTCCGGCATCTGGTCATTTGAAATGAAACCCAAGGGAGCGGGCATGGAGATGACCGACTCCCGGCAGTTCATGTGGGGCGTCGGTGCCACGGATGTGGAGTATTCATGGGATGGAAAGATTTACGTCACCGACTTCAAGGGCGGCTGGGAATCGCATGAGGACGGTCGCCTGCTCTCGCTCGACGCCGGAGCTAACACCTGGCAGGCGAAGGAAGCCGAGGGTGCGGCAAAAATCATGAAGGAGGGCTTTGAACAACGCAGTTCGGCCGTGCTTCTGAATCTCTTCAAGCACCCGGACGCGCGCATCCGCCTTCGTGCCCAGATCGCGCTCACCCGCAAGCCCGACGCGGCGGATCGATTTTCCGAAGCGATCGCTTCCTCCGACCGGATGACCCGCATCCATGGCATCTGGGGACTTGGCATCATCGCCCGCCGCGGTTCGTCGCCCTTGCCAGTGGTCGAGTTCGGCGCGATCCCCGACGTTTCCAAACAACAGGATGCGGAGAAGCGCCTGCTTCCGCTACTGGATGACAAGGACCCCGAGATCCGGGCGCAGACGCTTCGCGTGCTCGCCGACTCGAAGGCGCCACAGAACAACATCCCGCTGATTCCCCTGCTCGCCGACGAATCGCCGCGCGTCCGTTTCTTCGCCGCCATCGCCGCCGGAAAGCGCAAGATGATCGCCTGTTATGGACCAGTCTGTGAGATGATCGAGGAGAATGACAACCGCGACCTCTACCTCCGCCATGCGGGTATTTTCGCGCTCCAACAGATGGCTTCGAATCCCGCGATCCTCACCGCGCTGGTCTCAAGCGAATCGGCTGCGGTCAGGCTGGCCGCCACCGTGGCGCTCCGGAGGATGGGAAATCCATCGGTCGCGAATTTCCTCCAGGACGCGGATCCCAAGGTGGCCGATGAGGCGATCCGCGCGATCTGTGATTTGGACATGGTCTCCCGGCGCCCAGCGGTGGCGGAACTGATGGACAATCTATCAGACCGCGAGTGGACGCCCTTCATGCTTCGCCGCCTGGTTCACAACTCATTCCGCATCGGCACCAAGGAGAACGCGGAGCGACTCCTCAAGTTCGCCGCGGACGTGAAGATGCCCGAGGTCGTCAGGAAGGAAGCTTTCCGGCTGCTATCCATTTGGACCGATCCGTTTCCGGTCGATCAACTGACCGGCCACTGGAATCCGTTGGAAAAGCGCGATGTGGAAACCGTCCGTCCCGTGCTTGTTCCCGCGCTTCCCGGTCTCCTGAAACTCGATGGCCTTGCGATCACCGCCGCACTGGAATTTGCCATGCAGTATAAAATCGAAATCCCCGGCCTCGACGACAAGACGCTGGGCGACATGGTGAAAAACCCTGCCCTGCCAGCCGAGGCCAGATCTGTCGCGCTCGATCTTATCCTCAGCCACAATCCAAAAGACCCCAAGGCATTCCTCACGGAGCTCGCCGCCGACCCGTCCGACGAGGTCGCTCTAACCGCACTGACGGCGATGGCGAAATCCTTTCCGGATGCCGCCCTGCCCCTGCTGGAATCCGCGGTCAACGCGACCAGCATCACCCGCGTTCAGAAAACCTGGGGAGTCCTCGCCAAACTTGCGGGTAAATCCGTGGATGCCATTTTCGTGAAAAAACTCGATGAATTGCGGGCAGCGAACGGGATTTCACCCGCGGCACTCGAGCTCATGGCAGCGGCGAGTCTGCGGACGGAAAAATCCGTCAAAACCGCACTGGCAGCGCTCAAGAAATCATTGGCCAAGAACGCCGACCCGTTGGCGAAATGGAATGGCACGCTCGAAGGCGGCGACCCGGTCTCGGGAGCAGCCATCTTCGGCTCCCACCCGGCCAGCGAGTGCATGCGTTGCCACCGCTCCGAGGAAGGCCACGCCGCAGGTGGTGAAACGGCGCCGAATCTCGCAGGCATCGCGAACCGCCACAAGGATCGCCGCTATTTCCTCGAATCCATGATCAAACCGAGCGAGGTGATTGCTCCTGGATTCGGGGCCGTCCTCATCGACTTCAAGAACGGCGCCAGTCTATCAGGAAACCTCGTTGCCGAAACTGCTGAGAATGTTGACATCGACACCGCAGACAAGTCCCTGCGTGTCTCACGTGGCGACGTCGCAAACATCACCACCCCGATCTCGCCCATGCCGGCCATGGGCGACCTTCTGACCGCCAGGGAAATCCGCGACGTCATCGCCTGGCTTGCCAGCCTCGACAAGGGCGGGGACACCGTCAAGGCCGCCAGCGAGCGCACCTTGGTCGATCCGGCCACACTGCTTGCCTCCGCCGGGAAAGCCGGGACCGAAGCTCCGACCGGCATTGATCCTGCGGTCATGAAATCCGGGCGTGCCCAATTCCTCGTCTGCGGTGCCTGCCACGGTCAGAACGGCGAAGGCACCGCCGCCGCGCCGCCGCTTGCCGGATCCGAATGGGTCAACGGCCCCGAGGAAAACCTGATCCGTATCCAGCTCCGCGGCCTTCTCGGCCCGATCAAGGTGAAGGGCCAGGAATACAGCATGCCCGGCGGCATGGCTCCCCTCGCCTATCAGACGGACGAGCAGGTCGCCGCCGTGCTCACCTACATCCGGAACTCGTTTGGAAATTCCGCGCCAGCCGTCTCCGCGGCCTCCGTCGCCGCATTGCGCGGAGAGGTGGGCAAACCCCAGCTCACCGCCGCCGAGCTAACAGCACCCTCGCCGGTGGAAACTCCGGAAGAATCCAAATCAGATGCCGCACCAGCCGACGCGGGAAAAGACACGACCACCGGGAAATACGATCATCTCCGGCCGGAATCATCGCGCGGCAAGTGGATCGCCATCGCGGTCGGCATTTTGGCCATCGGCACCCTCGCAAGGGCGTTCAGGACGGCCAAGGATTGATGAGGTCCCGGTCCACCGGCCGGAACATCTAGCAGAACCTGGAATTCCCGTAGGATCTGGCTTGGCGAATCGGCGATCCGCGATCATGTTCCGCCGCAACCGTTCGGCATGAAAATTCTAAGCTACCTCGATTCCGGCTACACACCGTTTGTCCGCCGCCTCAACCGTCGTGCCTTGCCGGAACCGGGCGTGCGCGATCTCGTCACCTCCATCATCGCCGAAGTGGCGAAAAAGGGCGACGAGGCGTTGTTCACCTTCACCAAGCGTTTCGACGGCGCGACCCTCACGCAAAAGACGCTATTCGTGAGCGAGGCGGAATTTGCCACAGCCGAAAAGGAAGTCACGGCGGCGACGAGATCGGCGGTGGCCCGCACCTTGAAAAACATCCACGCCTTCGCAAGCCGCAGCCTGCGGAAAGACTGGTCCGCGAAGAATGCGGAAGGTGCCACGGTGGGCGAGCGCTTCACCCCCTTCGACCGGGTCGGCGTTTACGTTCCCGGTGGCAAGGCTCCCTTGGTTTCCACCGCGTTGATGACCGCCGGTTTCGCACAGGCCGCCGGAGTGCCGGAGATTCTAGCAGCCACTCCGTGCGGTGTGAACGGCAGCGTGAATCCCGCATTGCTCTACGCCCTGAAAGCCGCCGGCGTGACGGAAGCCATCAAGATCGGCGGTGCCCAGGCCATCGCAGCGCTTGCCCTCGGCACGCGCTCGATCAAGCCGGTGGACCGGATCTTCGGACCGGGCAACAGTTTCGTGGTCGAGGCGAAACGCCAGCTTGTCGGCGCGGTCTCCATCGATCTGTTACCAGGTCCCAGCGAGATCCTCATCCTTGCGGACAAGACCGGCAATGCGGATTACATCGCCGCCGACATCCTCGCCCAGGCGGAGCACGGCGGTGACAGCATTGTCGGATTCGCGACGGATTCGAAAGCGCTGTTAGGAAAGGTGATCAAGGCCATCGACCGCCAGCTTCCCACCCTTTCCCGCTCGAAGATCATCCGCGAGGTTCTCAAGCGCGGGACCTTCCTTCTCCACTTGAAATCCTTCGCGGAAGGTGTCGCCATTTGCAACACCTTCGCCCCGGAGCACCTTTCGCTGATCACGGCGGAAGAGGACCGCTGGCTCCCTCTCATCCGGACGTCCGGCGCGATCTATCTGGGAAATGATTCCCCGGTGGCGGTCGGTGATTTCCTAGCAGGTCCCAGCCACACCCTTCCCACCGGCGGGGCCGGGCGTTCATTTTCCGGACTCCGGGCCGACCAATTCCAGCGCAGGACGAGCATTGTCCGGCTGGACAAGAAGTCGGTCCGCAATTCGCTTTCCGTGGTGGAGGAATTCGCCCGGATCGAAGGTCTCGATGCCCACGGGCGATCCACCGCCATCCGTTTGGAGAAATGAGTGAAACGGCAGAGGATGCCCGCACCAGTGCTTCCCGGCGCATGACTCCGGGAGTGATCACTTGTCCGTCTTGCGCGGGGCCCCTGAAGCCGGATTCAAACTGGTGTCCCAACTGCCACTTCACCGGTAGCACCTGCATGGAGATTTTTCCCGATCCGCCGCCACCGCTCTTGCCCATCCTCGACGCGGCGGGTCTCTTCAACGACCGCGACCTCCGGAAAATCGAAAGTGCCCGCAGCGCGATGAACGCACGTTTCCCACAGTTCCGGTGGAAAATCTGCAGCCTTTTCCTGCCTCCCGAAAAGCGGCTGCCATTGTTCGGATTCTGGCTGCTCAACGTGTGCCCCTTCCATGAGGACGAGACGGATGAGGAAAGGGCGTGGACCGTTCTCCTGCTCATCAACGCGGCCAACGGACAAGTCGCGGCCGTGCCCGGATACGCGGCGGAGCCTTTTCTATCAGACGACGAGTGGAAGGACATCCTCGGCTCGATGTCCGATGCCTGGTCAGCGGGAAAGCCAGCGGAAGCGGTGGTGCGATTTTTCAAAACGAGCCGTGAAGAGCTCGACAAGGCGTGGAGACGCTTCGGTTCACGCCGCAGGACCCGATGACATGAAAATCCTTTCCGCCATCGCCTTTGTTCTTTCGCTCCTGCTCGCCATCACGGCATTCGCGGCAGAGAAACCGCCCTTTGAATACGGACCACGCCCTCAACTATCGGTGTTCGATCCCTATCAGGTTCTTGATCCGTCGCAATTGAAGGAGATTTCGGATCCGTTGATCAGGAACCTCAAGGTCGAGGGAGTGGATGTCATCGTGGTCGTGCTCAAGGACACCGGCAATGCGCCGCCGGAACATGTTGCCAAACAGTTTGCGGACGCATGGTGCGATTCCATGATTCACTGTGTCGTGCTCCATGTTCCAGGCCGGATTGATAGTCCGTGGATTGTTCCCGCGGGCCGCGTGATCGATGAAATCAACAATGACAAGGCCCTGCTGGAAGTAACAGATCGGCAGCGCAGGGCGAGGGCGGAAACCGACGACCTCCACAAGGTGGAATCTGCCGCCGAGGAAGCCTCGGACATGTTGAGGATCTGGATGAAGCACGACATCATCCGCAGCGAAAAAATTCAGTCGGAAGCGGCGAGAATCCGCCGGGAACAGGATGACTTCGCCCGCACGAAACAAATCGCCCTGTTTGCCGGCATCGCGTCATTCATTCTCATCCTCGGTGGAGCCGCGCTGCTGATTCGACTTCTCCGCTCCCGCGGCCCCTGCCATTTTCCCAACCACGGATGGCAACTGCGGCTCGGCGCTCCCCATGCCGGTGGAAACAATGCCGTCTCCGACCTTGCACCCCCATCTAACCGACCATGAGAAGCCCAGCCCGCATCACCATCGGAACGATCCTCCTCACGTTGATCACTTCCTGTGATCCGCCGAAGAAAATCGACAGTGACAAGGTGGTTCCAAGCGCCGCCCCGGAGGATCAGTGCCGACATTCCCCTGCTACCCGTAAAAGAAGGCGACGTGTGGAAATACGCGGTGCATCTTGAGATTCCGGCCGGCATCAGTTCCCCCGGAGCCTCGGAGGTGGATACCGACTTCGAACGGGTGCGAACCTACATCGGCAAGATCATTCCGGCCAACGGATTGCCGGAGACGGACTGCTTCAAGGTCACCGTGCCGGGATCGCCCGACGAGCGGGAATTTGTGGAGATCCGCGACGACGCGATTCTCATGCGAGGCTCGATGATCATGCGTCCGGACACCACCCAGCCCATGTGGCTCAAGTCCCCTGTTCCCTTCGTCGTGGCGGGCATGAAACCGGGCACCGAATCCCCGGATATCCGCGCACCCGGCAGCAGCCTTTTCCGCAAGACCCGTGTGGTGGCACGCGAGAATGTCAAGGTTCCGGCCGGTGAGTTTCCCGCCATCCGTCTGCTGATGACCGGCACCGATGGCGAGATCGAACTCCGCCGTACCATCTGGTTCACACCCGGCGTCGGAATCGTCCGCGAGGAAAAGACCCGCTATCGCGACGGTAGGGTGATCCTCAGGGAGAACCAGGTCCTCTCCTCGACGAGCATGAAACCACGCGGGAAATGATCCGTGATCACGAAAAAGGCGTGTCCCCGTGAAAGGGCACGCCTTTGGATTTTCGAGTTTTCCCATCGCAACCTAACGGCGACGACGGAAGACGAAAACTGCAGTTCCTATCAAACCGAGTAGCGCGGATGTCGGCTCCGGAACCGCTTGGGTGTTCCAGCTGATCGCATAAAGACCCGCTCCATCTCCGCCGCCTTGCAAGGTGACGAGAAATGCTTGGGGGGTAAACAGGTCTTTCTGTACCACGAAGCTTTCTCCAGCAGACACTCCGACGAAATCAAAATCCACGTTGAGCGGTTCCAAACCGTTGAAGGTGATCCTGATCGCCTCGTTTTGATCGAAATTCAGTGACGGACCTCCGAATCCATTGTCGTTTTGATAAGCGGAGTTGACGACAAGTGCCGATCCAACAGCCGCCTCGAATACCAGTTCACCGTAACCGGGAACAAATACCGACACAGGATTGAGCGAAAGCTCGGAACCACCGTAACCGACGGCATCGAGCGTGAACCCGCTGGAAATTGCAGGCAGACAAGCGGTGAGAACCGCCAACAGCGGGATCTTCATTTTCATGTGGGGGGTGGGGGGAAGATGTCATGCACGATGCATCACACGCCCTTCTGAATAATAAAAAATCCCCCATGAACAAGAAAATTAAACTCCTTATAAATGAACATGTTACATGATTCAAAAATCAATATCTCTTGATCAGTTGTGAGGTCAAATCATTCACTTATCTTGAAATTCTCAGAACTGTATCGAGCATCTTCACCGCCTGCCAAGCCGCCTCGACCTGATGCACGCGGAAGATCATTCCACCCCGCGACATCGCAGCAGCGATGCACGCGATGGTCCCCGCATCCCGCGTGACGGGATCCGGCAATCCGAGAACATCGCCGATCACCGTCTTGCGGGAAACCGGAACGAGAACCGGTCGCTCGAATTTCCGCAGCCGCCCGAGTTCCCGATAGATCGTTAGATTGTCCTCCCGTTGCTTCGCGAAATCGATACCCGGATCGAGGATCACCGCATCAGTTGATAGACCGGCCCTCGCCGCCATCGCCATTTTCTCCTCGAAAAAGCGTTCAAGCTCTCCCATCACGTCGGGCCATTGCTGTTGGAAATGGGGAATTTTCGGCTCTCCCACGCTGTGCATGATCAGGAGCGCCGCGCCATGTTCCGCGCAAGAACGGGCGTTCCGGTCATCGGGAAGTGCGCCCATGTCATTCACGAGTTCAACCTTCGCGGATTTCAGAACGCCTTCGACGACTCCCGGGCGCCAGGTGTTTGCCGACAGGATCGGGGGCCACACTTGATCTGCGTCCCTTGGCTTCAAATCGCTCCAAACCTCATCCCAACGCCCGAGGAAGCCCGAGAATCTGCGGATTTCCTCGCCTTCGGAAATCGCGGCACGGTTGGTCCGCGCGCTTTCCGCGCCCACATCGATCGCGTCCGCTCCCGCCGCCACCTGGCTGCGCGCCTGAGCGACCGCGATTTCAAAATCAAGCGATCCATCGCCCGAGAACGAGTCGTCATTGACGTTCACGATCCCCATCACCAGGGGACGCCGTGGAAATTCGATCACCCGCTCGGGAAGTCTCAGCCGCATGGGTTCGTCATAATTCCGCATCCCTCGTTCGGCAACCCGCTTCAAAACGGGACTTGAAGAAACGGGCATCTCAGGTAGCGTCGAGCCATGATGACCGGGGAAAAAGCAGCCTCACTGGAGTCACTCCAAGCCGAGATGTTGGAGTTGAAACGATCCGTGGAGAAATCCTTGGAGCAACTGCAAACCTTGATCGCAACCCGGAATCAGGATGCTTCCGTGGTCCCTGAAAATACAGACGCGACTTACATTTCCTTCGAGGATGCGGCCAAGCACGTACGCGCCAACTACTCCCGGCTTCTCCATAAGCTTTCCCAGTGAATCCGGCTTTCCTAACCTTGGACCAGGTTCACCTGTTGCATGCGATGGGCTTGGAAGATCACGGTGGATCCCCTGGCATTCGTGATTCCGGACTGATCGAGTCGGCCATCGCTTCCGCCCAGAACGCATTCCTGTATGGCGGTGGTGATCTCTTCGACGTGGCGGCGGCCTATGCCTTCCACCTGGCGGAAGCCCAGGCTTACATCGACGGAAACAAGCGGGTGGGCATCATGGCGGCACTCACCTTTCTCGCGATCCACGGCCACCAACGAATGTCCGATGACGAGGTTCAGGATCAACTCTACGGTGCCATGATCGGGATCGCCAAACACGAACTGGACAAGCCCGGACTGGCGGAATTGTTCAGGCAAATTTTCCAATAATCGAGTTTCAAGCATCCGCTTCCACCTGCCGGAAACTGCAAACCAGAAGCTCATCCCGCTTGCCCCCTGCCGCTGCCGATCTACGCTCGCACCCATGTCATCCAGCTTTGGCCAGGTTTTCCGCATCCACACTTACGGCGAGTCGCACGGTGGCGGCGTGGGCGTAATCATCGACGGTTGCCCACCGCGCATCCCCGTTTCGCAGGAACAAATCCAGCACGAACTCGACCGCCGGCGTCCGGGACAATCCGAGATCGTCACCCCGCGCAAGGAGGCCGACTCCGCCGAGATCCTTTCCGGCCTGCAGGATGGACTTACCCTCGGTTCACCGATTTCCATCCTCGTCCGGAATACCGACCAACGTCCCGGTGCCTACGATGAAATGGCCGCGAAATACCGGCCCAGCCACGCCGATTACACCTACGACGCGAAATACGGCATCCGCTCCGCATCCGGTGGTGGCCGCGCCTCCGCCCGCGAAACCATCGGCCGCGTCGCCGCCGCCGCCGTCGCCAGACAGGTCCTCGACCAGCTCCACCCCGGCATCGAGGTCCTCGCTTGGGTGAAATCCATCCAGGAGCTCAATGCCGACGTCGATCCGGAGACCGTCACCGGTGAAATGATCGAGTCCAACATCGTCCGCACCGGAGATCCCGCGATGGCCGAAACCATGATCGAGCGCATCAAGGCCATCCGCAATGACGGCAACTCCGTCGGCGGCGTGATCGAATGCGTCATCCGCAATTGCCCGCCCGGACTCGGCGAACCGATCTTCGACAAGCTCGAGGCCGACCTCGCCAAAGCCATGCTCTCCCTCCCCGCCACCAAGGGCTTCGAGATCGGCTCGGGCTTCGCCGGCACCCTTCTAACCGGCCGCGAGCACAACGACGCCTTCCGCATGGTCGATGGCAAGGTCCGCACCACCACCAACCGCTCCGGCGGCATCCAAGGCGGCATTTCGAACGGCGAAAACATCCTCTTCCGCGTCGCCTTCAAACCCACCGCCACCATCATGACCGCGCAGGAAACCGTCACCAACACCGGCGAGAACACCGAACTCAAGGGCCGCGGCCGCCACGACGCCTGCGTCCTGCCCCGCGCCGTCCCCATCGTCGAAGCCATGGCGGCGCTTGTCATTACGGATCATTTGTTGCGGCAAAGGGCTCTCGGTTGAGGTTCCAGAATCGAAAGGCGGCTTGCATTTGAAGTCGATTTGATCAAATTTGACGCATGTCTGGAGCCAAGCAAAGAAATTCTTCGATCAAGAAAGCTGCCGCCCGACTGGTCCGCGAACTGCCCGAATCCGCGAGTTGGGATGATCTGATGTATGAAATTCTCGTCCGTCAGAAAATTGATGCCGGACTTGCCGACATCGCCAACGGACGCACGCATTCCCACGCCTCCATCCGCAAGGAATTCGGCCTGGCATGAAGGTGGTCTGGTCCTCTCAAGCGCGCGGCGATTTGCGCGCAATCCGGAACTTCATTTCCCGTGATTCGGAGCACTACGCCAGCTTGCAGATCGAACGCCTGATTACCCGCATTGAGCGCACGGCGGAAATGCCATCAAAGGGTCACCCCGTTCACGAATTCATGGAGTCGGGTCTGCGCGAAGTCCATGAAGGTGGCTATCGGATCATTTACGGGCATCTGGAAAATGAGCTTCAAGTGATCACCATCATTCACATGAAGCAACGGATGACCCGCCGCAGGCTCCTATGATTTCCACTCCGCCAAAAGCATCCGGTTGACAGCCCTTCATCGCCATTCCAGACCCATCTTCTTCGCTCTCAACCATCCACTCTCCACTCCTTCCCCTTGTCTCCCGACACCATCCCACAAATCAGCCTCGGGACCGCCGCGCTCATCATTTTCGCGGTGTGCGCCGGATTTGTGATCCTGCGCGGGATGACCCGCATGATCATCGGCACCGTGGTGCTCAGTTTCAGCGCGTGGATCGGTTTCCGTGTCTGGCAGGTAGCGCCGACATTGTCCTTCAACTGGACCGGAAAATCCCAGGCATGGTTCAACAACGGACTGCCCGTCGCCGTGTTCCTCATCTCGTTTTTCCTGATCCGGAAGATCGCGAAATCCATCGCGAATCCAGTCAAGGAAGAGCCTGAGGAAGAAAAACCGCGCTCCATCATCCGGACATCATTCCTCCTCCTGCTCGCCCTTGTCCCCACCTCGCTGATCTGCCTGGTGGGTGCCACGCTCATCCATCACAACGGCTCCATCGCGGAGGTCCGCGCCTTTTCGGATAAATCCATGGGAACCGCTGAATCCTTCCCCGACGGTTTCAGCGAACGCCTCAAGTCCGCCGTTGAGGACGCCTTGCCCGAATCCTGGATCAAGAATCTCGATCCCCTCGCCCAACCGTCCCGCATCACCTTGGCGAAATTGATCGCCGCGCAGGCCGAATCACCAAAAGCCCTCATCATCAACCCGCAAACCGGCGAGCCCATCCCACGCGCCATCATCGTCGATGACCCCGACCTCCAAAACCTTGCCCGCGAGGGAAAATTCAGCACACTCCTGCGCCACCCGCTTCTCACCAAAGCCCTCGACGACCCCAAGCTCCGCTCGCTCCTGAAGAATCTCAATCTTTGAATGAGTTGAGAGTCCAGGGTTGAGAGTTGATGGTTAGAAAATAGATCCGGACTCTCTGCAACAACTTCCCTCCACTCTCAACCCCTAACTCTCCACTCTCAACCTCTTCCCATGCCCTACCTCGTCACCATCGGCCTCGAAGTCCACGCCCAGGTCAAGACGCGCACCAAGATGTTCTGCGCCTGTGAAACCTCCTTCGGCGACACACCCAACACCCACACCTGCCCCGTCTGTCTCGGCATGCCCGGCGCGCTGCCCGTCCTCAACCGCGAGGCCATCGAGAAAACCCTGCTCACCGGCCTGATGATCGACTGCGGCTCGCCGGAGATCTCCAAGTGGGACCGGAAGAACTATTTCTATCCGGACATGCCGAAGAACTATCAGACCACCCAGATGGATCTTCCGCTCTGCATCGGTGGCGGCGTCCCGCTTTACGAACATTGCTACCCGACCGACCATCGCAAGAACATCGCCAACCCCGGCAAGACCGTCCGGCTCAACCGCATCCACCTTGAGGAAGACGTCGCGAAATCCACCCACCTCGGGAACTCCTCGCTCATCGACTTCAACCGCGCCGGCACACCGCTGATGGAAATCGTCACCGAGCCCGACCTCGAGTCCGCCGAGGAAGCGTTCGCCTACGTACGCTCGCTCCAAATGATCCTGCAACAAGGTGGCGTCTCGGATGCGGACATGGAAAAGGGCAACCTCCGCTGTGACGTGAACATCTCCCTGCGCAAGAACGAGTCCGATCCGTTAGGCCAGAAGGTGGAATTGAAAAACCTCAACTCCATCTCGGCCATCCGCCGCGCCATCCACTTCGAGATCCAGCGCCAGACCGAGGAACTCGACCGCAACATCCCGCAGATCCAGTCCACCCGCCGTTGGGACGACGACCGCGGCGAGACTCAAATGATGCGCACCAAGGAGGACGCCCACGACTACCGGTATTTCTCCTGCCCGGATCTCCTTCCCATCGAGACCGCGCCGCTTCTCGCCAAGGTCCGCCCGCTCGTTCCCGAGCTTCCCCACGAGCTTGCCGCCCGTTTCGAGAAAGACCTCGGCGTCACCGCCTACGATGCTTCCGTGCTCTCCTCGGACAAGCACCTCGCACTCTATTTCGAGGCCGTCACCCACGCCGCCATCCCCGGCAAGAAGGTCGCGAACTTCATCATCAACAATCTGCTAGGCACCCTCAACGAACACTCGCTCGGCATCGACGATTGCCCGGTGAAACCGGAAAAACTCCGCGCACTCCTTCTTCTGGTGGAAAACGGCACCCTCGCCCCCAACCAGGCGAACGAGGTCTTCGCGGTCCTTTTCGAGTCACCGGAAAAGGAGCCCGCCGCCATTGCCGACAGCCTCGGTTTCAAGCCCGCCGAAGCCGGCGAACTCGAAGCCCTCGTTGACCAGGCCATCGCCGAAAACCCAACAGAAGTCGAGGCCATCAAGGGCGGCAATGAGAAGCTCCTCAACTTCCTAACCGGCAAGGTCATGAAATCCGCCTCCACCAAGCCCAACCCGAAGCAAGTCACCGAACTCCTGCGGGCCCGGATACTTCCCTAACTGGAGCGCGGAATTCATTCCGCGCGGCAGCGATTCTCCCAGAATGCTCCAATGCCTTCCGCATCAACTTATGGATGCCATTGATCTCCAATTTCCTGATTTTTCGAACCACCCACCGCCGCCAAAGCTCACCTTTGAGCAATACGAGCGCTGGATCTGTGAGGAAATCGCTCCGATGCTTGCCCGCGAAGGCAAGTTGACAAGCGAAGCACTCCTCGCCGACTTCATGAAAAGCGAAGGCCGTCAGACCGAGGAATGGCCGGATTTCGGGGCCGCTTGAGCCCAGGGCAACAAATTTGACTTACTAACAGCCTGAGCACCAAGGAGCGGTGGACCTCGATCCGCCGGAGCCAATGATGGGGCGATGATTCCGAGCGAAGGCACTTCAACATCGGCTTCTCATTGGCGTGGGCGATTCGGAGATCACCCTTCCTTGTCTCCGACCACCCCTCTTGGGTACGCCACCAAAGTCCTTGTGCCGTCCGGCGATCCTGTTATGGATGAAATCACCCCATGAAGAACAAACTTCTACTTTCGCTCTTGCTAGGATTCGGTTCCCTCACCGCCTTGGCCGAACCTGAGCCAAGCCCGCCAAAACTGATCCAGGTGCAGGTCGAGTTCATCGAGATGCCCCACAAGGCCCTCACCAAGCTGCTGTTCCTCGCCCAACCGAAAACCTCCGACAGCACTCCCTTGCGCAAGAAAGTGCAGGAGATGGTCGAAAAGGACGAGGCGCAGATCCTCGAAACCCAGGTGGTCGTCTGCAAGAACGGTCAAAAGGCGACGGGCGAATCCATCCACGAGTTTATTTACCCGACGGAATACGAACCCCCGCAGTTACCCGAGAAGAATTCCGAAAGTTCTCCAGGCTCAATGCCCAAGGGCTCTGTCGCGCCGGGAGAGATCGCGTTGCCAACCGCCTTCGACACCCGGAATCTGGGTAGCACCCTCGAGGTCGAAGCCAAGCTAACCAATAACGATCAATTCGTCGATTTACGTTTGGCTCCAGAACTCGTCTGGCACACCGGCAACACCGTCTGGCTGGAATCCAAGGACACGCTCGGCAATGTCTCGAATGTTCAAATGCCCGACATATACGTGATCAGGTTCAACACCGCGATCAACTGTGCCGCAGGAAAATACCTGATGACGTCAGTCCTTTCTCCCAAGGACGCCAATGGCGAACTCGACCCGACACGCAAGATCATGGTCTTCGTGAAATGCAATATCGTCGGTGCAAAATGAAAACCACGTTCCTCACCTTCAAGACTCTGTTGTCTCCCGCCTTCTTTCTCGTGTTGGGAGTCCTTCCTCTGTGCGCCGAGTCCCAAGCCATCCCTCCGGTGTCGAAGGATCCGTCCGAAGGGGCGAGCGGAGCCTTTGTGGAAGATCCATTTGACCCATTTCATACGGTCCCCCAAATGGTTCAAGTGCAAGTGGAGTACATCGAACTATCCCACAAGGCTCTCAGCAAGTTGCTATTCCTCGCAGAGCCGGACGCCACGAACGGCACCACCTTGCGCAAGAAACTGCAGGCGATGGTCGAGAAGGACGAGGCCGAGGTTCTCGATACCCAGTTGGTGGTTTGCAGAAGTGGCTATAAAGCAACGAACGAATCCATCCACGAGTTCATCTATCCGACGGAATATGAACCGCCGTCACTGCCGTGCAATTTCACTTCCGGCCCTTCATCGACCGTTGCAGGAGAGAACCCGCTACCCACCGCCTTTGACGCCCGGAATTTGGGAGGTTCACTCGAGATGGAACCCTCCATCGACGAAGAAGGAAAAATCGTCGATTTGAAGTGCATTCCGGAACTTGTCTGGCACCCCGGCAACACAACCTATCTGGAGCGGAAGAATACACTCGGCGACATTTACAAACTCGAAATGCCGGACATCTACGCAATCCAGCTCAACACTTCGGTCACCTGTGTCGCGGGACAATACCTGATGGCAGCGGTTCTTTCCCCGAAGGACACCAAGGGCGATACCGACCTGACCCGCAAGGTGATGGTCTTTGTGAAATGCGACATCCTCAGCGCCAAATGAAAACAACAGTTATAAATTCCATTATCCTTGACAGACTGGCGATTCTGCTCGGCATCGGATCACTGCCGTTGGCCGCAGAGCCCCAAGCCGTTCCTCCGGCGTTCGAGAACCTGCCGGAAAATGACGTTGAGAGTCATTCGTTTGATCCATTCGCGTCCCACGACCCGGACAGTGCGCTACCCAGAATGGTCCAAGTGCAAGTGGAATTCATTGAACTTCCGCACGAAACCCTCACCAAGCTCCTCTTCCTTCGTTCACCCAAAAAGGCCGACGCCACGGAGCTGCGAAAACAGGTGCAGGAACTGGTATCGAAAAATGAAGCCTCGGTACCTGAGACCCAGATCCTAGTGTGTAAGCCCGGCCAGAAATCAACGACCGAATCCATTCACGAGTTCATTTATCCGACAGAGTATGTACCGATGACGCTGCCACAAACTTCCAAGACATCGGATGAACCCATGGACATCATTGATGCCATTTGTTTTAGCCCAGCGACCCCTACCGCTTTCGATGCTCGCAACTTGGGAAGCACTCTGGAAGTCGAGGCGACCAACAGCGGGGACAACCGGATCATGGAGCTCCGCCTGATTCCAGAATTCGTCTGGCACACCGGCAACACAGTATGGCACGAGGGCAAGGATTTGGGCGGCAATCCATTCAAGATTTCCATGCCATTCTTCTACTGCGTCAGAATGAACACCTCGATCACCTGCATCGACGGGCAATACAATTTCGTCGGCTCCCTCTCACCTAAGGACAGCAAGGGAGTAACGGACACAACCCGCAAGCTCATGGTCTTCGTGAAATGCGATGTTCTAACGGTCAAATGAAGTCAATCGTTTCCACTCTTGTCGCAGGCTGTTTGCTGTTGACGGCGCATGCGGAAATCCTTGCCGTCCCCCGTCCCGGCGAGGAATTTCCTGTGGATCGCACGGTGGTATGGTCGCCCTTGCTCCAAGCCTCGTGGGACATGCTCAACGTCGGGTCAGCGGATAAGGAGGTGCGGGTTGAGCCACCCAATCCGCTAATATCGGCGCTCGACGGTTTCCGTTGGGAAGCCGGCAAGGTCATGCCGGAAGGCTCATGGAAAGTCTGGAGCGGCAGCGCGACCCGGGAATTCCTCGCCAAGGTGAACAAGGAGGCCGCGTTGATGACCAAGATCAAAAAGAGACCGTTTACCTTGCCAAACAAAAGCGAGTCGGCGAAGGCGTGTTTCGGGATCCTGGACCGGCAGGTGAAATTCCAGGAAGCGTTCTATCGCTCATTCAAGAATCCGATGATGTTCTCGAGCGGAAAAACCAAACATCCGGTTCGCTTCTTCGGCGTTACGGGCGGTCTGGGCAAGTATTTCACCGAATCGGTGCGGGTTCTCGCGTGGCGTCCGGTTGACCACTCGCACGCGATTCAGATTCTCTGCCATGAAACGGATGACACGGTGATCCTCTATCGCCCGCCGGTGCGACAGGATTTCGCCACGGCTTGCAGTTGGTTGAGAAAATGGAGATCCGACTATCAACCCGATCCGGAGAAGGTCAACGATTGGAATGATGCCCATCTTCATTCTTACGACGAGATCTGTATCCCCTATATCTCGCTGGAATCCAAGGCGGACTTCGCCCCCCGGCTCGGTGGCACCAGATTTCATGAAGCGGAGAAAATCCCGTGGGGAATTTCCCGTGCAGAGCAATCCATGCGATTCCAACTCAACGAAAACGGAGCGCGGGTCAGGGGCGACGCAGCGTTCGCGGAGGTAGGCAATTACGACCCGTTTATCGACCCTCGACGCTTTCGACGCTTTCTCTACGACCGACCGTTTTTCATTTTCCTTTGGCGGGACAAGGCGGAGTGGCCGTATTTCGGTGCATGGATCGGCGACGATTCAGCGATGGATCACAAAGGCTTCTGAATCAGGCTCCACGTTCTCTTGAATGGCCAGAGCAGGAGGGCGATGATGCCACCGGCGATGGTGGCGTAGATCTTGATCGGGATGATCGCGATTTTCAGAAGAGGATCGGCAATCTTCTGGACGGCTTCCTTCCGGTCATAGAGGAACGAGAGTCCCATGATGATGACGATGCCGATGAATTTCTCGAACGCGGAGATGTGAATGTGACTCCCGAAGAAATAGACGGCAGCCATTTCTGTTAGCAGGATGAACCCGACGTATCCGATGAGCAAAAATGCGGTGTGCTCGAGGATGGGAAATTTCTCCACCAGCTTCAGGCTGACCGAGGCGAACAACCAGAGAGTGACCATACCCAGCACCACCCCGAGACAGACGATGCGGATGTCCGGGCTCATGGCCACGGCGGCGACGACGTTGTCCACGCTCAGGCTGAGATCCATCAACTGGATGGAGATCACCGTGGGCCAGAAGGTGAAGATCCGCAGCGCCTTGGTCGCGGGATTTCCGTCATGCTCGTTGGCGTAGTCGCGGAAATGTTCCGCCATCAGATGGATCAGATAGAAGGCTCCCACCCATTTCACCCACTCGTTCTCCATGATGAAGCCGACGAAGAACAAGGCCACGATCCGGAACAGGTAGGCCCCGGCCAGCCCGAGGCGCAGCGCGGTCTTTTTCTGCTTCCCCGGCAACTGGTTCGCGAGCGCCGCGATGGCCAGCATGTTGTCCACCGAGAGCAGTCCCTCGATGATGATCAGGGAGATGACGATCGGCGCGGCGGCTTGGAGGCTGGGAAGGTTTTCGAAAAGGGTCATCAGGAACGGCGGGAGGTTGGAGACAGGGATTCCTGTTGGCAAGCACGGCCCATTTCCCGCGGACAAGATCGACACTGGCGGGACTTCGATAAAGCCGGATCTTGCCTGCGAGAATCGTTCCGCTAAACTCCGCGCATGGAAGCGAAAATCCTGAGCGACGCGCGGTTCGTGACCCGTGCGAAGATCCGGCAGGCGAGAGCGATGTCGGCTGATGAACGCATCCTCGCAGGTCCGAGACTTTTCGCAGGGGTCTGCGAACGGATGAAGGAAAGTCTGCGCGATGAGAATCCCGGCGTGGACGAAACGGGAATCCATCAAATGCTCCTCAAGCGTCTGACCATTCTCGACAAGCTGGAGGGTCGTCAAAGGAAGCCATGAAACAGGGAGAGGACGCGGTCTCGGTTCTTCTGGATTCCCTGAACCGACTGGAAATCGACTACATGGTCGTGGGGTCGTTTTCGTCGAACCGCTATGGAATCCCGCGCGCCACGAAAGATGCGGATTTTGTGCTGCGCATCGCGTCGGCGGATCGGGAAAAACTCTACGCCGAGCTGCCGCCCAGCTTCAAGATCGACCCTCAGGTGAGTTTTGAAATGGTGACCGGGACATGGCGGCAGATCATTCACATTCCCGAGATTCCGTTCATGATCGAGCTGTTTGAATTGAGTCAGGACGACCATGATCAAAGTCGTTTCTTGAGACGGAAACAACGTACTTGCTCGGTCAACAGGCCTGGTTGCCGACTGCCGAAGATGTGATCGTTCAGAAACTCCGTTGGTGCGTCGCAGCCCGCCGGGGCAAGGATTTCGACGATGCTGTGGCGGTGATCGCCGTCCAAGAAGCGGAATCAGCGCTCGACTGGACCTACATCGAAAAATGGTGCGCTGAGCACGGCACTCTCGAAATCCTCGCGGAGGCCCGTGCCGAGGCCGCAAAGGTTTGGGAAGACGATCCGGCTGGGGATTGAGGGGAAAAAGCCGCTACATTTCATTTCTCCGCACGCGAACCCGGGTTCGATTCGCCGGATTCCCTAAGAGGATTTCTAAAAATTACCCGACGGCAGGGATCGAGTTGCCTACGGCCATGCGGCTGGCGCTTCGCGGTTGACAGAAGCTCGCTAGCCCGCATTTCTCACAGAAGAGCATCGACCGCCGGGTGCTAGGCGTG
Source organism: uncultured Verrucomicrobiae bacterium (assembly GCA_963810445.1). Classification (GTDB taxonomy): domain Bacteria; phylum Verrucomicrobiota; class Verrucomicrobiia; order Verrucomicrobiales; family Akkermansiaceae; genus Luteolibacter. The sequence continues at coordinate 200,892 of CAWENZ010000031.1, forward strand.
TAAAGCGTTGGTCGTCAAACTGATGCAATACAAACCACAACCCAACAGCCGATGACAGACTGTATCCAGCAAACTTTCGGATTTCAAGCCCTTGGATCGCGCCGCGTGGAAGCTGATTTCAGCGGCGGCCACCTTTCCAGCGACGGCGGCGTGCTGCTGCTTCGCGAGGCGGACCGCCACCTCGGCCTCTGCGACAAGCTCGCCCGTTGCTTCAGCGACACCCGTGACGAACGCTTCGTCGAGCACTCGCTGCCCGTCATGATTCGCCAGCGGGTCCTCGGACTTGCACTCGGTTACGAAGACCTCAACGACCACGAACAACTCCGCACCGATCCCTTGCTCGCCGCCGCCTGCGAAAATCCCGACCTGCTAGGCGAAACCCGCCGTCACGAGCAGGACCGCGGCAAGGCCCTGGCCGGCAAAAGCACCCTCAACCGCCTCGAACTCGGATCCGTCGTCAAATCCACCGGCAAATACCGAAAGATCAAGGCAAACCCGGACGCCATCCGCGACCTGTTGTTAGAAGAGGGAGTCAAAGCCATCCCGCGCAAATCCCGCGTCATCGTCCTCGACTTCGACGCCACCGACGATCCCATCCATGGCAACCAGGAAGGCCGCTTCTTCCACGGCTACTACCGCAACTACTGTTATCTGCCGCTCTACTGCTTCTGCGGCGACATCCCGCTCTGGGCCGAGTTGCGCACGTCGGATCGCGACGGCTCACAAGGCACACTCGAAGCCCTCCAGCGCATCATCCCCGCCATCCGCAAGCGCCTTGGCAACGAAGTGAAAATCATCATTCGTGGCGACTCCGGCTTCTGTCGCGATGAGCTCATGACCTGGATCGAGAAGCAACCCGGCGTCCATTACGTCCTCGGCCTAGCCCGCAACAAACGCCTCGAAACCCTCTTGAAACCGACCTTTCAAACCCTGCGTGCCAGCCACCAAGCCGCCGGTGAGGAAGCCCGCCGCGAAGGTCGCGAAGCGCCACACGCCGCCCGAGCCTTTGGCGAGTTCCAATATCAAACCCAGAAGACTTGGAGTCGCGCCCGCCGGGTCATCGGCAAGGCCGAAATCCTCGGCGAAAAGCAAAACCCACGCTTCATCGTCACCGATCTGGCAGGCGATGAGGAATGGGTCGCGGACCTGCCGTGCCTAACAGACGGAGCCGCGCTTTACGAAAAGTTCTATTGCGGTCGTGGCGACATGGAAAACCGCATCAAGGAACAACAACTCGACCTCTTTGCCGACCGCACCTCCACCGCACCGATGGCAAGCAACCAACTGCGCCTCTGGTTTTCCACCCTCGCCTATTTGTTAGTATCCCGCTTGCGAGGCATCGCCTTGCAAGGCACCGTGCTGGCCAAAGCCACGGCCGGCACCATCCGGCTGCGGCTCTTCAAGGTCGCCGCGATGGTGGTGGTGAGCGTGCGCCGGGTGCATGTCCGGATGGCAAGCGCCTATCCACTTCAAAACATCTTCCGGCAAGCCAGCGAACGACTCAGGACTTGAAGGATTGATTCAAGCATCCGTTCGTCGGGCAAAACCCATGCAAACGCGACAACCCGGCAGGTTGTCATGGAAGAACATGGCGATTTTCGACCCGGAAAAGTCGTTTTCATGCCGAATTGTCATGTTAGATCCCGAAAAAGGCCCTGTTTGAGTCAAAGCCCGCCCATCCTGAAGCAATCCATTGAGAAACAGCGCGAATTTCTGATAGAAAATGACCGGTTTTTGCGATTTCCAAGAACAGTGTGAGAAATGCGGGCTAGGGCTGCTCATTTTGAAGCATTTCAAACAAGCACGACTTCGCATAGGACCACTGGCGCAGGATGGTGCGCTCGGTGACGCCGCGGAGTTCGGCGATCTGCCGGTTGGTGAGGCCGCCGAAAAACTTGAGGGTTACAATTTCCGCACTGTCCGGATCTTCCTTTTCCAATTGGTCCATCACCTCGTCGATCATCAGGATGCGGTCGTCAGGGTCATTTGTCGGGACGTCCACGTTGTCGATCTGGAGCATCTTCTGGTTCTCACCCCGTTTCAGGCTGGCCTTCGCCCGTGCCCGGTCCACCAGAATCCTCCTCATGGCGGTCGCGGCGGTGCGGAAAAAATGTTCCTCGTCCACCCATTCCTGATCCTTGTCGGCGGAAAGCCGGATCCATGCCTCGTGCACGAGGGCCGTCGGCTGCAGCGTCGCCCCGCCCGCCTCCATCGACATGCGCTGCTTCGCAAGGCTGCGCAGCTCGTCATACACCAGGGGCAAAAGCTCACCGGACGGAATCTTTCCGCTCACCGAGGCGTGCTTGAGCAACTGGCTGAAGTCGATCATTCGGGAATCAACCTAATCGCGCATCTCGATAGGGAAATCAAAAAAGCCGGCTGGAAGCTGTTGCGACAAGGAATGTGTGCCGAAAACAAGCGAATTGGGGAAAAATGCGCGAATCGTGCTTTCCCGTGTCCGCTTTTCCCCGCCGAACTCGCTTAGCAAGATGACGGGACCTGACTTTCGCCCACTGACAGGAACCCGCGACATCCTGCTCCCATCCGCACCCTCACTCATGAAATCCAATTTCCGGGCCATTCTCGCCAGCATTTCCCTGGCCGCAAATCCCCTGCTCCAGGCGGGCATCACCTACGTGGATGCCACCTCCGGAACCGGCGGCAACACCACTCTGGCCAATGGAAGTTCCTTCAATCCTCCCCTCAATGCGGTCACCGGCGCGGACAACAACTGGGAGCAGCGCACCACCTATGGATCCGACGGCAACATCTATGAGGCAGGCGGTGAAAATCCGGCGGAAAATGCCCCTGAACTCAAGACGACCATCACCGGCCTCGCGCCAGGTGCGAGCTACAGGATCCACGCCTTTTTCTGGGACCCCGTGGCCACCACCGAGGACTGGAATCTCCGTGCGGGCCTGGTTTCCAACCCGGGGGCAAACACCGTTTATTCAGCGGCGGACGCCACGACCGATCTGGGCGGAGCCACGGCTGCGGTCCTCGCCAGCACTTTGAGCTACTCGACTCCACCGACGATTTTCCTCGAAAGCAGCCGCAACCTGTTAGCCGCGTCCCTTGGCAACTTCACCGCCAACGCCAGCGGCCGGATCTCGGTGTTCATCGACGACCTCCCGGCCACAACCACCGTCAACCGGCGCACCTGGTTCGACGGCGTCGGCTACGAGGCGGCCAATCCCGTCACTTATGTCGATGCGACCACCGGCAACGCCGTTCGCCGGGACGGTCAGCCCTTCATCCCGGCCCCCGACGGCATCACGGGATTGGACAATAACTGGGAAATCCGGAATCTCGGAAACAACGGAGGAGTCCTCGAATCCAACGCGGAAGCGGCGGAAGACGCGCCCTTGCTCGTCACCACCCTCACCGGTCTCCAGCCCAACACCCAGTATGTGCTCTACGCCTATTTCTGGGACGCCACCACCGGGAATTGGCGGATCAAGGCATCCGTTCGCCCGGGTGACGTCAATAACAACGGCACGCCGGGAAACCTTGCCGACGACTATCTGCCGACGACACCCCTAACCCATTTCGCCGCCGACAACAACGCCGGCGGTACCGCCACCGTCGCCCCGCTCGCGGCCGGCACCTCCTTCGTGACCACACCGCTGCTTGTCGAAAGCGACCGAAGTCTCCGCCAGGCGTCGCTGGGAACCGCCACGAGCGACGGCAGCGGAAACCTCTCCGTTTACATCGATGACCTCGCCCTCGTCTCCCAGGACAAGCGAACCTGGTATGACGGCATCGGCTACAAGCTCGCGCTGCCCCTCAATCCCGCCAGCGACGAGGACGGCGACGGCCTAACCAATGGCGACGAGATCCTCCACGGCACCGATCCCTACATCGCCGACACCGACGGTGACACCTACAACGACGGGGTGGAAATCGCCGCCGGATCCGATCCGCTGGATGCCCAATCCATTCCGGCGCTTCCTGGCAACTCCTTGGAAATCGCTCCCGACGGGGCATGGACCTGGTTCAATGACGAGCGCGCCATCTTCCACCAGGGCTCACTTTTCATCGGCTACGTCAAGGCCAACGGCCAATACGGCGTCACCCGCTACAATCCGGCGACCAACGAGACGTTCCACATGATCATCAGCACCGGAACGTCGCAACAGCAGGACGACCACAACAACCCGTCCTTCACCGTGCTGCCGAACGGCAAGCTGATGGTACTCTATGCGAAACACCTGGGCGGATCGCAGTTCTATCAGCGCACCTCGCTGGTCGCCCTGCCGTCGTCGAACGCCGACTGGGGACCGGAAATCATCCAGCCGTTGAGCGACAACAACACCTATAACAACACCTACCTCCTCAGTGCGGAAGCGAACCGGATCTACAACTTCCACCGCAACATCAACTTCAACCCAACCATCAGCTACTCGGACAACCTCGGGACAAGCTGGACCTCCGTCCAGTTCGTCGATGTCGGCACCGGCAACGTCCGCCCCTATCCGCGCTACTGCTCCAACCGGATCGACCGGATCGACCTGATCTACACCGACGGCCATCCCCGCGACGTGGACAACTCCATCTATCACATGTATTACAAGGGCGGGAACTTCTACCGGACCGACAACTCGCTCATCGACTCCTTCGCCAATCTCCCGCTCGAGCACGGGAACGGTCCCGGCCAGCGCGGCTCGGTCATCTATCCGTTCTCCTCCGCGTCATGGACAGCAGGGAAGGGTCCCGACGACTGGATCCCCAACGCCCGCGGCTGGACCTGGGACATCCACTATGGAAAGGACGGAAAGCCCGTTTGCGTCTTCCAGGTGCAGGTCGGCACGGATGCCACCTGGTCCACCTCGCGGATCTATTACTACTACGCCCGCTGGACCGGAACCGCATGGCAAAAACGCTTCATCGCCAAGGCCGGCCGCGGCATCTACGCCGCGGAGTCCGACTACGGCGGCGGCATGTGCATCGACCCGGAGAACCCGAACATCATCTATATCTCCTCCAACGCGGCCAGCCCCTTTGACCTCACGCTCAATCCCGCCAACGTCGCCGACGTCCCCCTCAACACCAACGCGCGTTTCGAGATCTATCAGGGCATCACCCGCGATGGCGGCCTGACCTTCACCTGGACGCCCGTCACCACGAACTCGGACGCCGACAACCTGCGCCCCATCATCCCCGAAAAGCACGGCTATGACCAGGCGGTCATCTGGTTCAACGGCACCTACAGCTCCTACACCAGTTTCGCCACCCGCATCCTGGCCATTTTCAGGAACGACCTGAAGATCAGGACCTCGTCCTTCTCCCCCGCCGGCAATTCCGGCAGCATGAGCTGGGCATCCTCGCCCGGATATTTCTACCGGATCACCGGCTCGCACGACCTGACAAGCTTCCCATATTCCGCTGCGTCAGGAATCTTCTCACAGGGCGAGACCACCAGCCATTCCTTTGATTTTCCGCCCGGACTCCGCAACTCCGACAAGGCGTTCTTCCGCGTCGAGCAGCAGTAGCCGGCTAGATCCCACGTTCCCCGTGTCGAAGGCGGCCGCCTCCCGTGAATACGGGATCCCGAGAATGAGTGATTGCCCGCCTTTCCGGAACGACTCATCTTGCCTTCCCATGGAACGGGCGATGAATGAACTGGCGCGACGCAGCAGGCGATTCGTTCGTTTTCCCCGGACTTGTTGCCTGTGTGCCGTCATGGCCGTGGGTTCGCCAATGGCGCGGGGTGCCGGGTGGGAAACCTGGCTTGCCGACCGGCTGAGTTCCCGTCTTCCGGTCGTTGAGCGCAGGCTTTCGGAAATTTCCTCCGAAATGAAAGTCCTGCCCACCGTGGCCGACCTCGATTCGCTCGGGACCCACGGCTTTCATTCCGATTTCACCGGGGACTCGGAAAGCAACTGGTTCACCATCACCTGGGACACACCGCAACTCATGGATGGCATTGCGGCGATACCCACCCGGCTCACCACCCAGAGCGGAGATATGTCAAACTATGGATTCCCGGCAAGCCTCCGCGTCGAGGCGATGCTTCCAGGTGGAACGCAACCGGTGGTGATTGCCGAAATGAAAGACAGTCACCTTGATTTTCGTCGTGGCGACCCGGTGTTTCTCCGAATCCCACCCACGGAGGTCATCTCACTGCGTTTTGTTCCGGTCAATCTTCCGAAGCTTCCGGGCAAGCAGGTCCGCTTTTTCTCACTTTCGGAGATCATGATTTTCCGTGGGGAATCCAATATCGCTCCCGATGGGCGCTTGACCGCCAATTACAGCATTGATGCCGAAGTCGGATGGAATCTCCGATACCTCGTGGATGGGCAATCACCGCTTGGTCCGCCTGAGATCCCTCCCAAGGGCTCAAGCCTCGGTTGGCATGCGGATCTTGCGGAAGTCAACCGGTCACTAACGTGGGCCGTCATCGATCTTGGTGAGAAACATCGTTTTGACGGAGTCCGGATCATCGCGGCCCGCGGCGATTCGCCCGTCAAAGGTCCCGGATTCGGGTTCCCGGTTGGCTTTCGAATCGAGGCTTCGGACACTGCCGAAGACGATTCATGGCTCACCTTTTTGAATCGTGACGAGGAGGATTTTGTCAACCCGGGATACAACCCAGTGACACTTCATTTTCCCGTGGTGTCGGCCCGCTATGTTAGACTCGCCGTCACCAGGCAGGCACAGCCCGACAAGCTTACCGCGCCTCGCACCCTGATTTCCGAACTGGAAGTGCTGGACGGTCAGGCAAACCTCGCGCTCGGGAAAAAAGTGACAACCCCGGATCTCGCTCCGTCGCGACCTCACGACTCCTCGCGGGTCTGGAGCTCGCAAGGTCTCACCGATGGCTTTTCGTCCACCGGACGCTTGATCCCATTGCGGCGTTGGGCCGAGGACCTCTCACGCAGGTTTGATCTTTCGTTGGAACGTCGCGCACTTCTTTCCGAGCAAAATTCCATCCTCGAACGCACCCGGATCTGGACGTTGACCGCCCTGATTTCCACGCTTGGCGCTGCCATCATCGGCCTGGCGATCTGGCTCATCCGCATGCGCCAAGGCAGTCGCCGCCATATCCGGGAGCTGCGTCGCCGCATCTCCAGCGATCTCCACGACGAGGTCGGCTCGAACCTTGCCACCATCGCCTTGCTTGCGGAAATCTCCCCCACTAAAACTTCGTTAGACAATTTCAACGACATCAGCCGGATCGCAAGGGAGTCATCGCAATCGCTCCGCGAGATCGTGGATCTCACCATCGCACCTAACCGGGCACGCAAGCCGCTGCCGGAACGACTGCGCGAGATTGCCGCCCTCATGCTCAAGGAACAGACTTGGGAATACAGCGGCGATGCCGCTCCCAACCTTGATCCCGAACAGCGCCGCAACTTCATCTTCTTCATCAAGGAGGCCTTCCATAACATCTCCCGCCATGCGACCGCGAAGCATGTCTCGATCCACCTCGAGGCGGACGATTCACAGGCGGTCCTGCTGGTCTCGGACGATGGCTGCGGATTGCCACCGCCACCTCCCGGTGACACGCCCCGCCTTCGTGCCCTCGAGCAACGTGCCAGGTCACTCCACGGCACTCTCGCGATCGAGTCCGCGCCGGGGAACGGCACCGCACTCACGCTCCGTTTTCCGCTTCACGCCAAATCACGCCAATGATCTTCCGCCGACCCCAAGCAAATTTGCCTCATTGAGGATCATCAGGACTATCGCCGCGTGCTCCAGCTTGCCATCCAGCAAAGCGATCATCTCAAGTGTGACCTGACATTTTCCTCGATCGAAGCCTGCCTCGAAAAAGTCCCCACTTCGGCATCGGTCGATGTGATCCTGCTGGATCTCGGCCTTCCCGGCATGCATGGGGTCACCGGCATTCCCATCCTCTTGAAACATTTTCCCGCGGCCAAGATCCTCGTCATCACCGTTTACGATCACAAGCCGGTGGTGCTCGAAGCCCTCGCCGTCGGGGCCAGCGGCTACCTCCTCAAGTCGGATCATTTTGACACGATCCTGCGCGGGATCGACGAGGTGATTTCGGGCGGAGCACCACTCAACAGCCACATTGCCCGGATGATTCTAACGACCTTCAACGCGATCACCCCTGCAACACCGGAAACCGACCTGACCGACCGCGAACGCGAGACCCTTTCGTTGTTGGTGAATGGTTTCATCAAAAAGGAAATCGCCGAGCAACTTGGAGTTTCCTACCACACCGTGGACACGCACGTCCGCAACATCTACGGCAAGCTCCAGGTCCACAATCTATCCGGCGCCGTCGCCAAGGCCATGCGCCTCGGCCTGATCTGAACGGACAGGCCGTATCCCGTAAATACGGTTTTGCCCGGGCAAGCCGGACCTGCCAGTTTCGGGAACTCATGGAGTTGATGGAAACGACAAGCGCCCGCATCCCGAGATCCGCCGCATCGCTGGTGCTGATCCTGGCTTCCCTTGCGCTTCCGCAAAAGGCAACAGGCACGAACTACGAGGTCTATCCGGGATCCGCCTTTTACCTCACGCAAATGCTCGACAGGTCGCAATGGTCGTTCGTCGCCGATCATTGCAACGGGCTCTACCATCATCCCGTCGGCTTCCAGACCCTGGATGCCGCGCAGGAGGCCACCTATACCAGTCATTTCACCAACCGCTTCGCCATGGTGGAAGGAGACATGGGCAGCGGTTCGACCACCGGCGACGTCGCCAACCTCCAGCTCATGTCCGGCTTCGGACTCACGCCCGTCGCGGCTTTTGTCAATCGTCCGTCATCCAACCCGAGCGTCTGGAGACAGCTTGTCCGCAACAATGCCGCCCAAGGCGCACCCAGCTACGAAATGCTCGCTCCCCACCGCCTGGATGATACGGCTCTCGGCTGGAATGACCCGCTCTGGAACTACGCCCGGGTCAACATGGGTGTCGCGGGATGCATCGGCAGCGGGGTGGATGCTCCGGTCTATCTGTTCGTCAACCAGGCCGCCGCCTACCGCCAGAGCATCTACGACATGCGCGACTGGACCGTGGCCAACGGGAAAAAATTCAACTATCTGATTTCACCTAACGACAGTTACAACGCCGCTCTCCTCGCCGACACCCAGGCGACCGTTCGCGCCATGGAGGACAATGCCCACGAACCCGATGTCTATGGCGTCGTGCTGTAAGGCGAACGTCCCGTGGACCTCACCCCGGAAAAAACCACGGTGAATGGAGTCGATCAGGCGGCTACCACCATCACCGGCCTGGCCTACTGGCTGCTGAAGCACCGCGATGGCGAACCCGGCACGCTCGATCTCAGCGCGATCCGCAGCGGCATCACCTACGGCGCTTCCGTGATGGCCCCCACCCTAGCAAATCCCTCGCAGGTCGTCGCCCTTTCCACCTCGTCCGGCAGCACTTTCACCCTCCGGCTGAACAACAACAGTCCGTGGCTCGACTACGCTGGCGTGCTGCGTGCCCGCACCCAAGGCAATCTCCAGAACTGGACGATCAGCTTCTCCATGGGAGGCCAGGACGTCACGGCCGCGGTGCTCTCCGAAAGTGGCAGGCTTTTCGTCGGTGCCGACCGCTGGATGCCCGGTTCGCAGCAGGAAGTCACCATGACCGTCACTCCTAACGGAACGCCGGGGCCACTGAAGCTGGTCCTGGAAGCGCTGCCACACGGCGAAGTCGATCATGCACTCGACGTTCTGTCGTTCGAGTCCGGAGCCAGCGGGAACACTCCACCCACGCTCGCCCTGGGCCAGACGCCGCGGGTCACTCGCGAGGCCCTCCCTTTGGCCCCCTGTGGTTCACCTGTGGTGATGCGGAAACGCCCTCCACCTCCCTAACGGTATCGGCCACATCTTCCAACACCCAGCTCATTCCCAATGCAAACGTCACTTTCGGGCAAAGCGGAATCCAGCGTTGGCTGCGGATCGTTCCAGCCACCGGACAGTGGGGAACGTCCACCATCACGGTCACCGTTGGCGATGGAACCGCCACCGCGACCCGGTCTTTCGTCCTCGACGTCGAGCGCACCACGGTTCTCCCCGTGGTAAAGGCAAACAATTCACAGGACCTGGACCTCACCGCCAGTTGGCAAGGTTCTATCAGGCCTGGAATCAACGATCAGGCCACTTGGGACTCCACGGTCACCGCAGCAAACACCGTGAACCTGACAAGTGATTTGGCGGTTGCCGGCCTGCGCGTCGCCACCCCCGGCGGTGACGTCACCATCGGAGGTCC
>CAWENZ010000032.1:0-7840 GCA_963810445.1 uncultured Verrucomicrobiae bacterium
ATTTCATCCAGCTCGCTGCGGAACTGGATCCGAAGAACGAGGACGCCGTCTATGCCAGCGAGCTGCAACGTCTGGATCACGGGTCCATCGAGTGGTCATCAGTCACGGATCCTCCGAAGGAAGAGCCCCACGTTGAGGAGAAATGATGAGGCGATCGGTGATCTTCGGATTGGTATTGATCCAACGCGCGTCCGCCTTTGATAAGGTTGGTTTGAGGGGGACTTCGAAAACCGATTGACGCATTCCCCTCCATCTGATGCCCGGAGATTGGTGATATATGCGTGGCCGGATCGCCATGGATTGGTAGAACTTCGGGCGTGAACGAATTACTGGCCCGCATCAAGGAGCTTTCACCGCATGCCGAGCCCATCCTCGTCATCTCGCTAACGGCGATCCTGGGGCTTTTGTTGGGGAGCTTGAAATTTCGCGGGATGAAGCTGGGAGTGGCGGGCATGCTTTTCAGCGGCCTGCTGCTGGGGCATTTCGGGCTGACGCTGGATCCCCATTTGATGGCCTTTCTCAAGGAATTCGGTCTGGTGCTCTTCGTCTTCACGGTCGGCCTGCAACTCGGACCGGGATTTTTCAATTCGCTGCGCAGCGACGGCATCAAGCTGAACTCGCTGGCGGTGGGCGTGGTGCTTTGCGGCGCGCTGGTCGCCTTCGGTGTCGGTCATTTGCTCGGCTGGGACATCGGGGTGATGTCGGGGATTCTATCAGGTGGGACCACGAACACGCCCTCGCTTGGCGCGGCCCAGCAGGCGATGGCCGGTGTGGCAGGCAGCGGCCACCAGGCGAACCTCGCGGCCATGGCCTACGCGGTGGCCTATCCCTTCGGGGTGCTCGGGATCATCCTCTCGATGGTGGCGCTGCGGGCCATTTTCCGGATCGACCCTGCGGAGGAACTGAAACTCCTGCAGCAAAAGATGGCGGAAGGCGTGGCCGGTGTGAAACGCGGCACCTTCGTCGTGGATAACCCCAACCTGGCCGGCGAGCCGATCCGCAATATCCCCGGGCTGGGAGACGAGGGCGTCGTGGTGTCCCGGATCCGCCATGACTCGGAGACCGAGGTTCACGGTGCCAACCGCGACACCGTGGTGGAAGTGGGCGACCGGGTGCTCGTTGTTGGCACTCCGGAACAACTCCACCGGGTGAAGCTGGGCGTGGGCCACCAGGTGGACGAGGATCTGCGAAAATCCCCGGGCCTGTTGATTTCCAAAAGGGTGATCGTGACGCACAAGGACATGGTGGGAAAAACCATCGCGGACACCCGGGTGAGCCAGCGTTTCGGGGTGACGGTCACCCGGGTGAGCCGGCAGGACATGATTCTAACGGCGATGCCTGACATGCGGCTTCAGTTCGGCGACATGCTGAATCTGGTCGGCGAGGAGGCGGGGATCGATCAGGCGGCAAAGGCGTTGGGAAACTCGGTGCGGCAGCTCAACGAGACCAGTTTCGCCTCCATCTTCGTCGGGATCTCGCTGGGTATTTTTCTCGGACTTTATCCATGGAGTTTGCCCGGATTGCCGGTGCCGTTGCGGCTCGGTCTGGCAGGCGGACCGCTGGTCATCGCCATCCTGATGGGGCGCCTCGGCAAGATCGGGCCACTGGTCATCCACATGCCGATCAATGCGAACACCGCCTTCCGCGAGTTGGGCATCATCTTCTTCCTCGCCTGCGTCGGGCTGGGTGCGGGTGGAAAATTCGTGGAAACCGCGCTGTCCGCGACCGGCCTGCAATGGATGGCGCTGGGAATGGCGGTGACCTCGGTGCCGCTGCTGTTGGTGGGATTCATCGGGCGCAAATGGCTCAAGTTGAACTACCTCACGCTCGTCGGCGTGCTGGCCGGCAGCATGACCGATCCTCCGGCGCTGGCCTTCGCCAACAAGCTGGCGAATTCGGACTATCCGTCGTTGGCGTATGCGAATGTCTATCCGCTCACGATGTTGCTGCGCATCCTGGTGGCCCAGATGGCGGTGTTGTTTTTGACATGATTCCGATTTCCTATAGCCATTCACCGTCATGCCCGCTGAAATCGAACGCAAGTTTCTCGTCCTCGACGACTCATGGCGGGAAGGCTCGTCCGCGACGAGGATCGCCCAGGGCTATCTCTCGCAGGATCCTGATAGAACCGTCCGCGTGAGGATCGCCGGGGATCAGGCGTGGATCACGATCAAGGGCCGCAGCGCGGGGATTTCCCGGCAGGAATTCGAATATGAAATTCCGGTGGAAGAGGGGCGGGAATTGCTCGGGCTTTGCCTGCCGTCGGTGATCGACAAGACGCGCCACGTGCTTTCCCACGCCGGACATGTCTGGGAGGTGGACGAGTTCCATGGCGACAACGAGGGGCTCGTCGTCGCGGAGGTGGAGTTGGCGGATGAATCCATTTCCCCCGAGTTTCCGGGCTGGGTGGGCGAGGAGGTTTCATCGGACGAGAGGTATTTCAACTCACGTCTCGCCGTCCTGCCTTACGCGAAATGGTAGGTGGCGGAAGGGCCGTGGAATATGTTGAATCTCCAGCTTGCCAGAGTCGGTGATCTCCTTACCCTTGGCGAAGAATCTCACATGAAAATCTGGCTTGATGGAAAATTGGTGGACGAATCGGAAGCGAAGGTGTCGGTCTTTGACCACGGTCTTCTCTACGGTGACGGCGTTTTTGAGGGTATCCGTATTTACAATGGACGCATTTTTCGTCTGGAGGAGCACATCCACCGGCTTTTCGATTCCGCGAAGGCGATCATCCTGACGATGCCATGGACGCAGGAGGAAGTCTGCAAGTTCACGTGTCGAAACGGTGGCGGCAAACGGCCTGACCGACGGCTACATCCGCCTGGTGGTGACCCGCGGGGCAGGGGAGCTCGGGTCTGAACCCCTACCTTTGCCCGAAGCCTTCGATGTTCATCATCGCCTCGACGATCAAGCTTTACCCGGACGAGTACCTACAAGAACGGGCTTGTCGATCATCACGTGTGCCACCCGCCGTCCGGCACCCGGCGCGCTGATGCCGCAGGTGAAGTCGCTGAATTACCTGAACAACATCATGGCCAAGGTGGAGGCGATCCAGTCGAACGCGCTGGAGGCCGTGATGCTCAACGAGCAGGGCTACGTGGCCGAGTGCACGGGCGACAACCTGTTCCTCCTGAAAAACGGAACGCTGCTCACGCCGCTCATCTCGGATGGGGCGCTCGACGGGATCACCCGGTCGGTGATCATCGAGATCGCGGAGAAACTTGGCGTTCCGTTCAAGGAGTGCTCGTTGACACGCTATGACATTTTCACGGCTGACGAATGTTTCCTCACCGGCACCGCGGCGGAGGTGATCCCGGTGGTCGCGCTCGACCGCCGCGTCATCGGCACTGGCAAGCCGGGACCGTTCACCGCCCGGTTTCTCGAGGCATTTCACGAACTCGCAATGAGCACTGGCACTCCCTATGCTTGAGTCCTATCTTGAAACACGATGATGAAGTGTGATTTCTGCGACAAGAAGGCCACCGTGTTCCTCACGCAACTCGTCGAGGGGCAGATGAAAAAGGTGTGCCTTTGCGACGCGTGCGCGAAAGAGCGCGGAGTCACCGACCCCACGGGATTCTCCTTGGCCGACCTCCTGCTAGGGGGCCTTCCGGGTGGTCCTGGAACCGCACCGATCGCCCCTGCGACTGGTTCGTCATCGGGAAACGGCAGGAAATGTGCGACGTGTGGATTCACGATTGACGATCTGCGTCGGGTGCGCCGTTTCGGCTGCAGCGAGTGCTATGCGACCTTCGGCGACGAGGTTTCCCAAATGGTGCGCGGCATGCACAAGGGGACGACCCACATCGGCAAGGTGCCGGAAGGCCTGATGGCGCTCCAATACCGTCATCAGCGGATCGAGGAACTGCGTTCGCGCCTCGATCAGGCGATCGCTTCCGAAAGTTACGAGGAAGCTGCTGGCATCCGCGACGAAATCCGGAATCTGGACGAAGTGAAACCATGAGCTATTGTTCAACAACCACCCGCTTTTCAACATCGCCATGATGCGCTTCAGCACTCTTATCAAGCACCCCGCCGACTGGATGACCGGCGGGCAGGGGGAGCATGGCGCCGTGCTGACCTCGCGGATCCGGTTGGCCCGGAATCTCCGCAGGCAGCCATTTCCCGGATGGGCGAAAAGGGACCAGCGGGCGGCGGCCCTCGACCTGATGCGGCCGGCCGTGGAATCGCTGCCGGCGATGAAGGACGCCTTTTCGCATGAACTCGGCGATCTCACGTCGGTGCAGAAGCAGGTCCTCGTGGAGCGTCACTTGATTTCCCGCGAACATGCGGCGAGGGGCGATGGCTCGGCGGCGGTGATCGAGAGACGCCAGACCTTCAGCCTCATGCTGAACGAGGAGGATCACCTGCGGATGCAGGCGATCCGTCCGGGCTTGCAGCTAACATCCGCTTTCAACGCGCTTTCGGAACTCGATACCGAACTGGCGGAATCGCTGGAGTTCGCGTTCGATCCGACACTCGGCTATCTAACGACCTGCCCGACCAATCTCGGGACGGGCCTGCGGGCATCGGCGATGCTTCATTTGCCCGGCCTGGTGCTCAGCGACCAGATCGGCCAGGTGCTTCAGGCGGTCAACAAGATCGGGCTCGCGGTGCGCGGGCTTGTATGGTGAGGGCACCGAGTCGCTCGGCAATCTCTATCAGATTTCCAACCAGTCCACGCTCGGCGAAAGCGAGGAAACCATCATCCGCCGGCTTCGAGCGGGTGATTTCCCAGGTTTCGAACCACGAGCAGAACGCCCGCGAGAAATTGCTGGAGGATGATCCGGAGATGGTGTCCGACAAGATCGGTCGCGCCTACGGGGTGCTCCGCTATGCGCACATCATTGATTCCAAGGAGGCGTTGAATCATTTGTCGCTGCTCCGCCTCGGGGGAACCCTCGGATTTTTCCCGCCGGAGACCGTCATGTTGTGTGACACCTTGCTGATGGATATCCAACCGGCACACCTCCAGCTTCACTCCGGACGCAAGCTTTCACCCGAGGAGCGCGACTCGATTCGTGCGGAAATCGTCCGCTCCCGTTTGCAATCTCTCGAATCACCTGATAATCGTATCTCATCAAACGACGAAAAGAATTCCAAAGAACCCTCTAACCCAGGCGACGCATGAACAACTTCACCCCACGCGCCCAACAAGTCCTCGCTCTCGCCCGAAAGGAAGCGGACCGATTCAATCACAACTATGTCGGCACCGAGCACCTGTTGCTCGGGCTGATCAAGCTCGGCCAAGGCGTCGCGGTCAATGTGCTCGGAACGCATGGGCCTCGACCTCGAAACGGTCCGCATGGAGGTCGAGAAGGAGGTCGGCTCCGGTCCTCCGCAAAAGATGGCCGGCAACATTCCCTACACGCCGCGCGTGAAGAAGGTCCTCGCACTCGCCAACAAGGAGGCGAAGGCGCTCAACCACTCCTACGTCGGCACCGAGCACATCTTCTGCTCGGACTGCTGCGCGAGGGTGAGGGCGTCGCCGCCCGCGTGCTCAAGCGTCTCGACGTGGATATCCAGCGCACCCGCAACGAGATCCTCACGGAAATCGATCCGAATTTCTCTCCTGACGAACAGGATGACGACGATGACGATGACGAGCTTGAGGAAGGCGATGGCCCTTCGAGGACGAGCCGCAATCGCAAGCTCCCAGTGCCGAAGGCGAGGGGAAATCGAAGACCCCGGCACTCAAGGCCTTCGGCCGCGACCTCACCAAAGTCGCCCGCGAGGGTGAGCTGGATCCGGTCATCGGCCGCGAAAGCGAGATCGAGCGCGTCATCCAGATCCTCTGCCGCCGCACGAAGAACAATCCCGGTGCTCATCGGCGAGGCCGGCGTCGGCAAGACCGCCATCGTCGAGGGACTGGCCCAGGAAATCGCCACCGGCAACGTGCCCGAAATCCTGCGCGACAAGAAGGTCATCACGCTCGACCTCGCGCTGATGGTCGCCGGCACGAAATACCGCGGCCAGTTCGAGGAGCGCATCAAGGCGGTGATGGACGAGATCCGCAAGGCGAAGAACGTCATCCTCTTCATCGACGAGCTGCACACCATCGTGGGTGCCGGTTCCGCCGAAGGCGCGATGGACGCCTCCAACATCATCAAGCCCGCGCTCAGCCGCGCGCGAGCTCCAGTGCGTCGGCGCGACCACGCTCAACGAGTACCGCAAATACATCGAGAAGGACTCCGCGCTCGAGCGCCGCTTCCAACAGGTCAAGGTCGAGGAGCCATCGGTGGACGATGCCATCAAGATCCTTCAGGGCTTGCAGGAAAAATACGAAAGCCACCACAAGGCGCTCCTTCACACCCGATGCGATCGAGGCTGCCGTGAAGCTGACCTCGCGCTATCTCACCGCCCGCTTCCTGCCGGACAAGGCGATCGACGTCATGGACGAGGCCGGCGCCCGCGCCCGCATCGGCGACGATGACGCGCCCGCCTGACATCAAGGAACTCGAAGCAGAGATCGAGCAAATCAACCGCGAGAAGGAGGCGGCCATCAAGGAGCAGGATTTCGAGAAGGCCGCCGTCCCTCCGCGACAAGGAGAAGAACGCCAAGAAGAACCTTGAGGAAACCCTCAAGAACTGGCGCGCCACAGTCCGAGGAGAAGGTCGTCGACGTCGACGGACGACGACATCATGGCCGTCGTCTCCAAGTGGACCGGCGTGCCGCTCCACCGCATGGAGGAGAAGGAAACCGAGAAGCTTCTCAAGATGGAGGACGAGCTCAAGAGCCGCGTCATCGGCCAGGACGAGGCGGTCATCGCCATCTCCAAGGCCCTGCGCCGCTCCCGCGCCGACCTCAAGGACCCGCGCCGCCCGATCGGTTCCTTCCTCTTCCTCGGACCGACCGGGGTCGGCAAGACCTTCCTCGCGCGCAATCTCGCCGAGTTCATGTTCGGCGATCCCGAGTCGCTCATCCAGATCGACATGTCGGAATACATGGAGAAATTCACCGCCAGCCGTCTGATCGGCTCGCCTCCGGGCTACGTCGGTTACGAGGAAGGCGGCCAGCTTTCCGAAGCGGTGCGTCGCCGTCCTTATTCCGTGGTGCTTTTCGACGAGGTCGAGAAGGCCCATCCGGACGTCATGAACCTGCTGCTCCAGATCCTGGAAGAGGGCACCGTGACCGATTCGCTTCGGCCGCAAGATCGACTTCCGCAACACCATCATCATCATGACCTCCAACGTCGGTGCCTCCACGATCAAACGCCAGACCTCGCTCGGCTTCGGCGCGATGGCGGAGGACGAGGCCGACTACGAGGGAATGAAGGACAAGATCCTCGAGGAATCGAAGCGGTACTTCAAACCGGAGTTCCTCAACCGTCTCGACGACCTCGTCGTCTTCCACATGCTCGAAAAGGAGGACCTCAACCAGATCGTCGATCTCGAAGTCTCCAAGCTGGTCAAGCGTCTCAAGGAAAAGGAAATCGCCCTCACGCTCGACTGCGGATGCGCGCGACCTGCTCGCCACCAAGGGTTTCGATCCAGCCTATGGAGCGCGTCCGATGCGCCGCGCGGTCGAGCGCTATCTCGAGGATCCGCTCGCCGAGGCCTTGCTCCGTGGCGACGTGAAATCCGGAGATGCCGTCAACGTCGTGAAGAAACCGGACCTCGAAGAGCTGGATTTCGTTTCCACCCGGCCCGAGTCGAGTGAGGAAGTCAGCGAAGCCGGGGTCTAGGAAATAGACGGGCACGGTGTCGGAGGAGAAATCCGGCGCTGTGCTTTACCTTGCCTGAAAGGGATTTCTGAACAAATCTTGTGCCAAGTTCTGCCGCCTGCGGTTTTCGCAGGGCATTGGATTCATGTTTCGATTTCCCTCCAAAACCC
>CAWENZ010000033.1:0-47737 GCA_963810445.1 uncultured Verrucomicrobiae bacterium
TCCCAGCGTGTGGTAGAAAACCCTCAGCCGTTGCCCACCAAGCATCGCCACAAATACCTTTCTCGCGATCGTTCCGTCCGCCTTCCGTTTCGGCAGCCTCAGCACCGCGACCCTCGCGGGAGCTTCGACCTCACCCATCAACACCGGCTCATTCGCCATTTCCCCCCCGAGCAGCGTCCTTACCGCCTCCTCCAGACCTGGCATGTGCAGCTTGCACTGGAAATCCTCACCCGCCTCATAGCGCTTCCGGCTGGTCTGATAGGATAGTCCCTTTCCGTTTATTTCCAGATACTTCTGGAAATCACTCGATGCCTGGGCCGGAGAAATGCCGAAGCCCTCGATCAGGTCCGCGCGCCCCACCCAGCCCCGCCACCACAGCAGGAGCTCCAGCATCCGCAATCGTTCGCGGGCCGCCCAATTCTCCTCGTTCGTCTGGTTTGCCATGGTGCGGTTTCAGGAGTGGCGACGCATTTACCGTCAGCATTTTCCTACGGATTCCTTAATCAAACCCATAGGGATTGTCACTTGTTTTTAAGATGAGGCGAAAAAAACGATGGACACGACTAACTGGAATAGTATTGCATGAGCCCGTCAATGGCCCGTCCAATTTCCATGGTGGATTGCCTCCCGCACCTCGATTTTTGGCCGGGCCATTGATCCCTCAACTCATCACCGGAACACCACCCACCATCCATGCAACGCCGCAACTTCCTCCATCTCATTGCAGCATTCCTGACCCCACCTGCGGTCGTCGCCTCAGCTCCACCCGGGATTTTTCCGCATCCCGATCATTTCCCTGCGGCCGATCTCGACGCCTGGCTTCGCCTTCCCATGCAGCCCATCCTCCGCCCGGGAGATCTGCCGGAGTCCGCCACGGACGTGGAGCAGCGCGTCGGCGGCATCCTTCTGACCCACCTGCAGGAAATCAAAACCGCCCTGGAGATCACCTATCACGGCGGCAGCAGTCCCGGCCTCCACCGGAGAATCCACCCCATCCTCCTCTTCCGGAAATTCGAGCCAGCCGTCGACTCTGATTCGCCGCTTCCCATCTATCTCCTCGCCCGCTGCGAAACCCGCAAGGCCCCACGCACCTTCCGGCTCGACCGCATCTCCCTCCGAAAGGATTCCCACTTCAGGGTTTGACGCATTCCCTTCTGCGCCGTCCGGCTGATGGGCAATCCGTGATGCTGTACCGCATGTCCGGCATTTCGCACCCCTTCGGATCCCGGTTCCTCCGTTGTCGTTTGATTTCGCAATTCACCCCGGCCCGGACCACTCCACGCCGGATTCCCCTCTTGTCGCCAGCAAAGCGTTCCGCTAGAGACTGGTTCAAGTAAATGATGGCTGACGCATCTGTGGAGGAACCGACCGCAACCCCCAACCCCGTGACAGCATGAACAACGGAGACTACAGAGCGCTGTTGCAGTCGCCCCGTGCCCAAGTCAGTGAGCTTGGTCTGAGCGCGTTAGACGCCTTCGCACGGCTACGGCGGGCCAAGCCCTCTCTCGCGCACGGTGAACCGGCGGCGAAGCGGGATTCGTTTTCTGAGGTGGTGCTGGTGGGGCGCTTGCGCGAGGCGATCCGGCGGATGAACCCGGCCATTCCCGAGGAGGCGCGGGCAACTATTAAGCGTTACTTAAAAGTTCGATTTGAGAGGAGGCTGAACCCATGAGCACTGATTCGGAAACACCACCGCCGGGCGGGCAGTTCTTCGTTTACCAGACGGAGGACGGGAAGCTGAAGATCGACGTGCGGTTCGAGGGCGAGACGGTCTGGCTCACCCAGCAGCACATGGCGGAGCTGTTCCAGACGACCCAGCAGAACATCAGTCTGCATCTCCAAAACATTTACGCAGAGGGTGAATTGCAACTGGAGGCAACTCACAAGGAATCCTTGTCAGTTCGGCAGGAAGGCGCCCGATCCGTCCGGCGACGAGTGGATTTCTACAATTTGGACGCCATCCTTTCCGTCGGCTACCGGGTGAAAAGCGCGGTGGCCACCCGCTTCCGCATCTGGGCCACCCGGCTGCTGCGGGAATACATCGTGAAGGGCTTCGTCCTCGATGACGAGCGGCTGAAGAACCCCGATCAGCCCTTCGACTATTTCGAGGAGTTGATGCGGCGGATTCAGGACATCCGCACTTCGGAGCGGCGGTTCTACCAGAAAATCACGGACATCTACGCGACGAGCATCGACTACGATCCCACGCAGGAGGTGAGCCTGCTGTTTTTCAAGACGGTGCAGAACAAGGTGCATTGGGCCATCACCGGGCAGACGGCGGCTGAGATCATCCACGGGCGAGTGGATGCGGCGAAGCCCAACCTCGGCCTGACGAACTGGCGGGGAGCGGTGATTCGCAAACAGGATGTTTCCATTGCCAAGAACTACCTCAGCGAGCCGGAGTTGGAGGCGCTGAACAACCTTGTGGAGCAATATCTGATCTTTGCCCAAGGTCAGGCGATGCGGAGGGTGCCGATGCACATGGCGGACTGGATCGAGAAGTTGAACGGGTTTCTGACCTTGAACGACCGGGACATTCTCACCCATGCCGGGCGGATCTCGCACGAGATGGCACAGGCCAAGGCCGAGTCGGAATACGACAAGTTCAAGGCGCTCAACGCCAGTGCCCCCCGCGCAGTGGATGCCGACTTCGAGCAGGCCACGAAGGATTTGAAGAAACTGCCGAAGCCGAAGAAACCCAAGCCACCGAAGAAATGAGCCTCAACGAATCCATCGTCGAAGACGACGCCCTGGTATGGTTCGAGGAGCTGGGCTATGCGGTGGGGCACGGGGCCGCCTTCGCTGTCCGGCGACTCATGCCCGGTGAACTACCCTGATCACCAAATCCGCTTCACCCCGTAGTCGTCGAAAACCTTGTCCATCCCGATCACCGTGAAATTTCCGTTCAAAGCTTGGGCGATGATCATCCGGTCGAATGGATCGCGATGACGGAACGGCAGGTCCTGGATCGTCCTGAGGTTCCGGGGTTTGATCTCCAACCGCACGATTCCCTGGTCTTCCAACTGCTTCGGGAGTGTCACGTCCCAGTCACCGGGCAGATCGAATTCAGCGTAACCCTTGCCCGCCATTTTGATTCCGATTTCCCACAGGCTGACCACGGAATAGGCCAGATTCATATCGGGATCCACCAGTTTTCTCGCCACGTTTTTGCCCAGCAGATCAGGCCGCAAGGCCATCCACAATACCGCCATCGTATCCAGAAGACATCGTTCCATGGCTGATCACTCCGGAGAAATTTCTGGCCGGTGGGGCTTTTCCGCCTCCACCGCATCGTAGAAGTCCCGGGCGATTTCCTCCTCCAGCTTTTTGTCAAAAAGACCATCGAGGTTTGGAGGTCGTTGGCCGGGCTTCAACAGAAATCCCAACCTCCGTTTCGGCTTCGCCGGCTTCTCCATCACCTACCTCACCACCGGCTTGTCCCGGCGGGCGATCACCACCTCCTCACCCCGCTCCACCGCCGCAATCAGCCGGGAAAGATGCGTCTTCGCCTCTTGGATCGTCACCTGCATGGCCGCAACCTAGTCAACTTGACTAAAATTGACAATTTCCCCAATCTCCAATCTCTCCCCCCATGCCTCTCTTTGAACACCCGCTCATCACGTTTTGTGGAGAAGTTTAAGGCAATCGCGGATCCCAGCTTGCCGTTGACGTGGCATTTGGCAATTTGGGGGGCAGCCGGTTTTTCTCCATGAACTTCGACCAGGGACAATTCAATTTCGATGCCAAGGGATCCGAGGACGGGTTCCGTAAATGGCGGGAGGAACTGGACGCGAGGAAGAAGGCGTTCGAAACCCGCTGGGGGGTCATTCTCGACCGGAGGGTGCGGATCAAGCTCAAGGATTATGTGAAGCCGATGACCGGCAGGCTGGAATGGATTTCCAATCCGAAGGCGAGGCCTGACGAAGCACCGCGTTTCCGGCTGAAGGGGGTGGAGTTTGTCAGCGCGGATCTGGAAAGCATCGTTCAGGAAGACGAGGATTGATCGGCGTTGTTCGGTGGGCAGGGCCGACGGATCCAATCCTGCTGAGGATTTCGGCCGCAAAAAGGATCAAGAAAACGCAAAAATCGAAGAAGTTGGAGATTTGGAAAGCTGGAATGGAACCATTTTGCGATGAGATTCCGTTTCCAAGGACTCACTGGTCAGGAAACGCATTTACCAGAAGTTGTTTTTTGCGCCCTCATTGCGCCTTGTTGCGGCTAGGGTCGGCTTGATCGTGCAGATGCCTCGGCCTTGGTTCGGCGGGGTCTTGTCTGGACAGGGCTGGCACGTGGAAGCAGAGTGTCGCGACTTCATGCGAATCTCGGATCGTTACATCGGAATGCAGGTGCTGACAGGCACGCTGTATGCGGTGTTGGTGCTGGGATTGGTGCTGGTGCTGGGGAATCTTTTCAAGCAGATCCAACCGCTGCTGGTGGATCAGGGTGCACCGTTGGAACTGGTGGTGCGGTTTGTGATCAGCGTGCTGCCGCTTTCGCTGATGTACACGATCCCTTGGGGCTTCCTCTCGGCGGTGTTGCTGGTGTTCCGGAAGCTTTCGGCGAATCAGGAAATCACGAGTTTCCGGGTGGCGGGGCTGAGTCTGGTGCGGCTGTCGGTGCCGGTTTTTGTGATCGGCGCGCTGCTTTCGCTCCTGAGTCTCTGGCTGAACATCAACGTGGTGCCGAACTCGAAGGCGGACATGTTCCAACTGGTCTATGACCAGGCCTCGCGCGATCCGGATTCGCTGCTGAAACCGGGCGTGGTTCAGGGGGATTTCGGCGGAGACGACATCAAGAAGCTGCTGATCGAGGGCAAGGATGGCAAGTGGCTGGAGGGCTTCAATGTGTATGTCCTGCCGAACGAGAAGGATCCTTCCGGGGTGATCACCTATGTGCATGCCAAGCGCGCGGCGCTTTCCGTGAAACAATCGAAAAGCCAGCTCCGGGTGAAGCTGGAAGGCGCGTACTTCGAGACCCGCGACAAGGATGGAAACATCGACAGCGCGTTCGCGGGTTATGCCGAGCCTCTGGTGATCGATTTGAAAAATCTCGACGGACGCAAGCTCAAGGCGAACTCGATGTCCAACGAGCAGATCCGCCATGAGATGGCCACGAACAAGACCCTGAGTCCTAACAGGAAGGTGAAGATGCAGACGGAGATCACCACGCGGTATTCGCTATCGATGGCGTGTCTCGCGTTCGCGTTCGTCGCGGTGCCGCTGGGCTTGCAGACGCGCCGGCGAGATACCTCGTTCGGCCTGGTCATCAGCCTGCTCATCGGCGCGGGGTATTTCCTGTTCGTGATGCTGGCGGACAATTTCAAGACGAACGAGGCGGCGACGGCGGTGCTTTGGGCGCCGAACGCCGCGTGTGTTTTGTTAGGTTTATTTCTTTTCCGCAGGGCCCGCTTCAAGTAACCTGCGGGCACTCGATGAAAATCCTGCGACCGCTCACCAAGGCATTCCGCGACGTGCGGGAGTTCTTCGCGGCGGAGCGGGTTGCTTTCGCGCCCTTCACGAAGGACCTGGGGCGCTACACCTTGCCGAAGTTCCGGGCGGACGCGTGGGCGGCGGCGAATGTGACGGTATTGGCGATCGCGCAGGGCATCGCGTTTGCGGCGATCGCCGGACTGCCGGTGGTGTATGGCATCGTCAGCACGGCGGTGGCGGCTTTTGTGGCACCCTTGTTCGCGGGGTCGCGCCACACGGTGCTGGGGCCGACGAATGCGACGGCGTTCATGCTTTTCAGTTTCTTCTCGGTGAATCCGGAGCTGACCGGGCGCTTCGGCGAGCTGATCCCGCTGCTGGTGCTGATGGTGGGCCTGATCGCGACGGCGGGAGCGCTTTTCCGCGTGGCGGATTTGCTGCAATACGTTTCGCGCAGCGTGCTCGTCGGTTACATTTCCGGCGCGGCGGTGTTGATCCTGGCGAACCAGTTGAAGCCGTTTCTTGGACTCGATGCCCATCTGAATGGCGGTGCCTCGGCGACCTTTGTCGGGCTGTTGGCAGGGCTGGCCCGGGTGCTGCCGCACACGCATTGGGTGTCGGTATTGATCGGGAGCGTGACGCTGGTGATCTTCGCGCTCATCCGGCGCTTCCGCCCTAACTGGCCGGCCTTCGCGGTGGCGCTCGTGCTGGCCTCGGTGGGCTTCGGTAGCCTGATCCATTCCGGCGTGGGACCGTTCAAGGGCGCGGAGACGTTCAAGACTTTCGCGATGAGCGACCTGATGTTCAAGATGCCCCACCTGTTGAGGGCGGATATTTTCGGCGACATTTCGGCGCTGCTCAGCATTGCCTTCGCGTTGGCATTTCTGGCTTCGCTGGAAAACACGCTCATGGCGAAAACTCTGGCATCGAAGACCGGGGATCGACCGGATGTGAATCAGGACATGCTTTCTGTTGGGTTGGCGAACGTCGCGGTCGCCTTCGCGGGCGGGATGCCTGCTTCCGGATCGCTGACACGCTCGATGTTGAACTATGAGTCCGGCGCGCGGACCCGTTTCGCATCGCTGATCTCGGGGATCTACACGATGGGCTTCGCCGTCCTGATCGCGGCGTCGGTCGGGTGGGGTGTGCCGCTGATCGACTTTGTGCCGAAGGCGGCGTTGGCGGCGCTGGTGATCGCCTTGTCCCTATCACTTTTCAATCTGCGGAACATCCGGATCTGCCTGAGATCGACGGGCGATGACGCGGCGGTGCTGGTGGTCACCTTCATCGCCACGCTGCTTGCGCCGCTGCACGTGGCGATTTTCATCGGGGTGGCGATTTCCATCACGCTCTTCCTGCGCAAGGCCAGCCGGCCGCACCTCATCGAGTATGAGTTCAGCGATGCGGGGGAGTTGAGGGAAATGGGTGAGAAGCGGCAACGTCCGATCCCGGCGATTTCCATCGTGCACGTCGAGGGCGACTTGTTTTTCGGCGCGGCGGAACTTTTCCGGACACAGATCCAGCGGACCGTCACGGATCCCGCGATCAAGGTGATCATTCTCCGGCTCAAGAACGCGCGGCATCTCGACGCGACGAGCGTGATGGCGCTGGAGGACCTGATCCTTTTCATGCGGGGGCGGGGACTTCATCTGATCGTCTCCGGCGCGACGCGCGAGGTCTATCGGGTGCTGAAGAGGTCCGGCATCCTGGTGACCCTTCAGGAGGGCTGCGACCGGAGCGCGGGCGAGAGCAACATTTTCCTGACCAATCCCCGCAACCCGAACCTGTCCACGCGGTCCGCGCTCAAGCGCGCGCAGCAGTTGCTGGGAACGAAAGAGGCCGACATCCGGATCTTCTACGACCCCTCCCACAAGGCTGAACCCTCATGAAACGTTATCTCATCCCGCTTGCCGCCTTGGTTATGTTAGGTCTGTTCGGCCTGTGGTGGTATTCGCCGACACAGGTGATCAAGCGCAGGACCGCGAACCTCCTGAGCACGCTGACCCTCGACAAGGGGGAGGGGAAGACCACGCGTCATCTCGGTGCCTATTCCCTGAATGGCTTGCTTGCCGACACGGTGGAGCTGGAAACGCCCACGATCAACGAGGCGAACGGATCCTTCGAGCGGGAGGAACTTGAATCGGCGTTCTCATGGCTCTGCGACCAGGCGAAGCGGACGAATTTCGAAATGAAGGAGTTCCGGGAAATCAAGTTCGCGGGCGACAAGGCGACGGTGAAACTCGTTCTAACCGGCTTGGTCGAGCTGCCGACCTACCGGCCGGCCGACGGGAACTATCAGGTCACCTTCGGCTGGGTGAAGGGAAAGGACGGCTGGCGGCTTGAACGCGCGGTCTGGGACAAGGTTCCCTGATCCGTTAGCCGAGGAAGACGAATTCCTCGGCGATGCGGTTGAGCGAGCGGCGGGCCAGAGGCATGGCCTCGGATAGGGAAGCCAGCAATTGACGCGAGCCGTTCCCGATGGTGTGGCCATTTCCGGCGGCATCGCGGAAGGCCCGTTGCGCGAAGGTTTCGTAATATTCGAGATCCGGCGTCCCGAGCTTCTCGCAGCGCTGGCGCAGGAATTCCGGATAGAGCCCGGCCAGCACGAGGAACTGGTTTCCGGCGGCCACTTGCAGGTGGAATCGCATCCGGCCCTTGGCATTCGAGATGATGGCGATGAAGTCCGACGCATGGGTGAAACCACGCGCGATGTCCTGCAGGGGATCCTCGGGCGAAGGGCAGATGCGCTTGGTCATCACGCCTGAAACGTAGTCCGCGAGTTCCGCATCGGCGAGTTCGGCCTGGAGGAAGGCATGGCGGACCAGCACGTAGAAATAGAATTTCGGTGAGACCTGGAGGGTGACCGGCGAGTCGAGCAAGCCGCGGAACACCTCCTTGAGATCCAGCATTTCGCGAAGCGCTTCCGGGTCGCTCCAGAGCTTCTCCAGATGAAGCCTCTGCTCCCCCGGCGCGAGCACCGAGGCAAGGAAGTCGAAATCCTCACCGGTGAACCGGTGGCGGACTGGGGCCATCCAATGTTTAAGCATTACGGTTCCGTTAACAAAAAATGTGCCAAAATGGCCAGAAAAATGATAAAGAAATGTTTAATACATCCGGAAATCGCCATAATTTCCCGTATTTTGGCCAATTTTTGAGGTGGCTGTTTGTTCTTGCATGCTCAAGACGAGGCTTTTATGCCGCTGCCGCCCCCAAGGGGACTAAACACGATGAACATGACCCGGAACCTTAAATCCGTGGCCCTGGCAATCGCCGGCGTCATCCTTATTCCCAGTTGCGCGTCAACCGGGAATGCTAACACCAAACCTCGAAACAGTCTCTCGGATCCGCAGTATGCGGTCGAGTCCGTCCAACACGGCAAAGCCTCCTGGTATTCGGTCCGCACCAATTACGGAACGAAGACCGCCAGTGGCGAACGCCTCTCGAACAGTGGCGCCACCGCCGCTCACAAGACCCTGCCTCTCGGCACCAAGGTGCGCGTGATCAATGAGGCCAACGGCAAGTCCGAGGTCGTCACCATCACCGATCGCGGACCTTATGTGAAAGGGCGCATCATCGACGTGACCATCGGCATCGCCGAGCGTCTCGGATTCGCCAGCAGGGGAATCGCCCCCGTCAGGGTCGAGGTGCTCGGTAAGGTCAAGGTGGACGGGGAATAACTCCCGCCGCTTTTCCACTCACTCCCGTCTGTCGGTCATGCCGGCAGGCGGGTTTTTCATTTCGGCAGCCGTCACTTTTCGAGACGCTGCTCGATGTCGCTGATGACGCGGTTCGAGGTGAGCATGAACGGGTGGGCGAGAACGGGAAATTCCAGGTTCTCCGCGCGATCCCAGACGGAGCTCTTCGGCGGCAGGATCATGAGGTCCATTGGCGTGCGGTAAGAGGTCACCGGGATCTTGCCCAAGCGGTCGGAAGTGGCATTCAGGTCATTCAGGAAAGGGCTGCCCGGGCGCATTTGGGCGGCGCCTTTCGTGGGGTAGAGCCATGCCACGGTGGTCCCGTGGTGGGGTGAGGAAATGGTGATGAAATTGCGGCATCTTTGCGCTCCGCCGAGATCCTGGAGGTAATAGCGGCTGACGATCCCGCCCATGCTGAAGGCGATGACATGGATCGGCTCGGTGGTTCCGAATTTCGCGTCGATGTCCTGCTTCAGGTGGACGGCGAGTTTTTCCAGGCCGCCGCGGCCGTCGGTGTGGAGAAGCTTGGGCACATAGCATTCGAAGCCGCGCTTTTCGAGACGACTTTTCAAGGTCTTGAAGGCGGTTCCGGTTTCTAAAATGCCATGGACGAGCACCACCCGCCTCACCTTGGGGGGCGGGGTGGGTTGTGAATTTCCCGCACAAGACGGGCCGGCCAAAAGGACGGCGGCGGAGAGTTTCATGAGGATGCGTTTCATGGGGGAAATTTCTAACCGGGCGGCCAGGTCATCTGGCGGCCACCGATCAGGTGGATGTGCAGGTGGGGAACCGCCTCGCCTCCGTCGGGGCCGTTGTTGATCACCAGGCGATAGCCGGATTCGGCGATCCCCTCGCTCCGCGCGACCTCGGCGGCGGTCAGCAGGAGGTGTCCTAACAGCGATTGGTCCTCCATGGAGGCGAGACTGACGCGCGGAACGGGTTTCCTCGGAATCACGAGAATGTGGACCGGCGCCTGGGGCGAAATGTCACGAAATGCGACGCAAAGGTCGTCTTCGTGAAGAATTGTCGCAGAAATCTCCTTGTCGCAAATTTTTTGAAAAAGTGTCTTTTCGGCCATGCAGGGGCAAGATGACAGCGGGGGAGGGCGTTGCAAGCCCGGGAAACGGATCCAGCCGCTTGATCTTGGCCCCGGCCCGCGCAAACTGTCGCCCATGAAAACTTTCACTGTCGCGATCCTCGCCGCCCTGTTGGCGATTCCCCTCAGGGCCGAGGATCGCCCTGCGAATTGGGCCGCTCCCGTGCAGGCCGAGGGACTCCCGAACCTGCACAAGGTCAGCGACGCCCTCTACCGGAGTGCCCAGCCCACCGAGGCTGGCATGCTCAACGCGCGGAAGCTGGGAGTGCGCACGGTGGTGAGCTTGCGGTCGTTCCACTCGGATCGCGACGAGATCGGGAAATCGGGCCTCGGCTATGAGCGCCTTGCCATGAAGACTTGGCATCCCGAGGAGGAGGATGTCGTGAAATTCCTCAAGATCGCGACCGATCCGAAAAAAGCCCCCGTGCTTGTTCATTGCCAGCACGGATCCGATCGGACCGGCACACTTTGCGCGATCTATCGGATCGTGGTGCAGGGATGGACCAAGGAAGACGCCTTGCGCGAGATGAAGGATGGTGAATTCGGATTTCACGAGGTCTGGAAAAACCTTCCCCCATGGATCATGGCGCTTGATGTCGAATCCCTCAGGAAACAAGCCGGGATCGCGAAGCCGTGACAGGGCGGAAATTTCACATTCGCCACGTCCGCAGGTTCCGATAGAGATTGCTTGCCATGTCGCCACTTGCCTACCTCACCTGGATTCTTGCGCTTGGTGTCGCCGCCCAATGGCTGGCCTGGAAATTCAAGCTCCCGTCCATTCTCCTCCTGCTTGCCTTCGGATTCGGATTCGGCCGTCTATCAGGCGTCAGGGTCGATGATTTCCTCGCGGCGGGAGACGGTCACACCAGCCCGCTGCTCTCGGCGGTGGGATTGTTCGTGGCCATCATCCTTTTCGAAGGCGGACTCACCCTGAAATTCCGCGAGCTGCGCGAGTCCGGACTGCCCATCCTGCGGCTTTGCACGGCGGCAGTGGCCCTTTCATTCGCCCTCACCACGGTTTTCATGGTGATGGTTCTCGGATACGACATCCGGATCGCCGCCCTTGTCGGCTCCATTCTAACGGTCACCGGTCCCACGGTCATCGCGCCCCTGCTCCGGCATGTGAACCCGACCCGCAAGATGGCATCCATCGTCAAATGGGAAGGCATCGTCGTCGATCCCATCGGTGCGATCCTCGGCGTGCTCGTCTTCAAGATGGCGATGGCGTCCAACCTGGTCGAGGCAAGGACTGACACCCTGCAGGCGATCGGCATCATGATCGCGGTGGGGGTGATCGGGGCATTCTTGTTAGGAAAGGGGGTGGAGCTCCTGCTGAAGCACCATCTGGTGCCTGACTACCTGCAACCGGTCTTCCTGCTCGCGCTCGTCGCGGTGGCCTTCACCGGGTCGAACCTGATTGAAAAGGAGGCGGGACTTCTCACCGTCACCGTCCTCGGGATCGTGCTTGCCAACCAGAGGTCGGTCTCGGTCAGGCACATCCTCGAGTTCAAGGAAAACCTGCGGACGTTGATCATCTCGTCGCTTTTCCTCATTCTATCAGGACGGGTGGCGCCAGCGGATCTGGGGGCCACCCTCGACAAGGGGCTGATCTTGCTGGCATTTCTGGTCATCATCGGACGTCCGCTCTCGGTCTATCTGGCACTCGCGTTCTCGAAGCGCACCAACATGAGGGAGCGTACGTTCCTAGCCTTCCTCGCGCCTCGCGGGATCGTTGCGGCGGCCGTCACTTCGATTTTCGCGCTGGAATTCGAGGAGGCCGCCATGTCCGGACGTTTCGGTACGGAGCTGTCACCCGTCATCGCCGGGCAATCGCGCGAACTGGTGGCACTGGTGTTCCTGGTCATCGTCGGCAGTGTGAGCATCTACGGTCTCGGCGCATCCCCGCTGGCGAGGAAGCTCGGGCTTGCCTCTAGGAACTCTAACGGCATTCTTTTTGCGGGAGCCGATCCTTGGGCCCGGCAGGCGGCGAAGGCGCTTCATGACGACGGGCATCGCGTCATGTTGCTGGACACGAACTACGCCAACGTCGCCGCAGCCAGAATGCTCGGGCTGGATGCCCATCGCGCGAACATCCTTTCGGAGTTCGCCGAGGAGGAGCTGGATTTCAACGGCATCGGCCACCTCATCGCAGGAACCCCGAACGACGAGGTCAACTCGATGGGTGCCTACAAGTTCATCCACCACTTCACCCGGGCCGGGGTCTGGCAGCTCTCGCCCACCGACCGCGCGGGTCACCATCGCAAGGCGGCGGCGGAGGATCTGCGCAGCCGTGTTTGTTTCGCCGGAGGCCCCAGTCATGCCGAACTGGCCGGGATGACAGCGTGTGGTGGGCTGATGAAGAAGACGCAGATCACCGAGGTCTTTGATTTCGCGAAATTCAGGGAAAACAACCCGGGCGCGATGATCCTGTTCATTCAGGACGCGCGTGGGCTCCGGCCTGCTCCGGTGGACCTGGCGAAGGTTCCGGCAGGCACGACCGTTTACGCCCTCGCGCCGCCGAACGTGGCGGTTTCAATTTCCAAGGAGGCGTGAATCCTTGGTTGGAAAAGTCCGTTTGCCGGGATAGGAATCGCGCATGGAACTTGCCCAAGTCACTTGTCCCACCTGTTTCGAGGTCTTCGATGTCGCGGTGCCTCATCCGGATGAAATGCCGGCGGAGGTGGACTACGATTGCGAGATCTGCTGCCGCCCCATGATCATCGTTTTCACCGAAGAGGATGTTTATGCAAAGGGGCTCGGTGACTAGTCTGCCGCGCATCGCGACCTGTGGGAAGATCTCTTGAACGTGGCTGTGGCGTCTCGCCGCGACTGGACGGCTGGAGGCGAGACGCCTCCTCGACGTCTGGAGCGAGACGCTCCAGCCACTTATGCCATCAAGAAACTTTCCACAAAACTTCGTGCGCGCCGGTATAACAGATCACGGTGCCAGCCAGATCCTGAGGCGATAGAAATGATGAGGGCCGGTGGAAGTGATCGTATGGCTGAAGGTTTGTCCCTCGGCAATGATGTCGGAACAGTCCGGTGAGAATGGTCCATGCCGTGGAGTCGGGCGTGTTGGCCTCCTCGATCGCATAGTGCCGTGTCAGGCCTTCGTAGCCGGGGCCGGCGGCTTCCTTCGCGATGAAGGTGAGTGACACGTGATTTCCTGCAAAGACCACTTCAGGTGTGGGGGCGACTTCGCTGGTGAGTGGCTGGAGTCCGTAGGTATATTCGTCCCCGTTGGAGAGGCCGTCGCCATCCGGATCGGCACCAAGGTTTGAGATCCGGGGATCCGCCAGTTGGGCGGCATTGAACTGGCTGTTGATCCAGACCGTATAGGGATCGCTTGCCGCAACCGAGGCGGCAGGTTGCTGGCGTGCCTTTCTAACGGCCTTGGCCTTGAGGAGGGAAACAAGGACAGTCTTGGAATTGACGCGACCGACCGCATTCGTGACCCGGACCCAGTAACTGGTGGGGGTTTTGATGGCTGGTGTCTTGAAGGTGGCGAACTTCGCTCCCGGGACCGGTGAGGTGGTCACGCCGGCTTTTCCCAGATACCATTGGTATTTCAGCGCACTGCCGGTTGCGCTGACCCTGAGCGTGGCACTCTTGCCTTTCTTGACGGCGATGGAGGACGGTTGACCGGTGATGGCCGGGGGCGCGAGCACGGTGATGACGGCGGTCCTGGAGTCGGCGTCTCCGGCGGCATTGGACGCCCTGACCCAATAGCGGGCGGTCGAGGCGAGAACAGGGGTGGTGAATGAGGCGGCGGTGGCGTCCACGATTGGATTCGTCGTGTCACCCGTGTTGCCGGCATACCATTGGAATGCGGGCGTGGTGCCGGAG
The DNA here is from genome assembly GCA_963810445.1 of uncultured Verrucomicrobiae bacterium. GTDB lineage: Bacteria > Verrucomicrobiota > Verrucomicrobiia > Verrucomicrobiales > Akkermansiaceae > Luteolibacter. The sequence goes on from CAWENZ010000033.1 coordinate 14,064, forward strand.
CTGGCGATCGTTAGAGTGGCTTGCTTGCCTTTCGCGATGGTCAGGGATGCGGGTTCAGAGGTGATGGCGGGCGGCGTGATGACGGTGGCCGTAACGGTGGCGGAGTCAGCGTCTCCCACCGCATTGCTCGCGCGGACCCAGAAGGCGGTGTCGGTGGTTAGAGCGGTTGTGGTGAAAGTGTTCAAAGTCGCTCCGGACACGGGATTGGTGATGTCGGGAGAGTTTCCCTGATACCATTGGAAGGTGGGATCGGTGCCTGACGCGATGACCGTGAAGGTCGCTGTCGTGCCGCTGTTGATCGTGATCGATTCAGGTGGTGTGGTGATGGCCGGGGCGACGACGCTGATGACGGTGATGACGGCGGTGTCCGAGTCGGCGGTGCCCTTGGCATTGGTGGCGCGGACCCAGTAACTCGTGGTCACCGTTAGAGAAGGCGTGTTGAACGTTTCCGACGTGGCACCGTCAACGGGCTGGGATGTGTCGCCGGAGGTTCCGAGATACCACTGGAACGTGGATGGTGCGCCAGATGCCGCTACAGTTAGGGCGACGGAGGCTCCGCTGCCAATGGTGGTGGAAAGCGGTTGGGTGGAAATGGCTGGCGGGATGATCACGGTGGCAGTGACCGTGGCGGAGTCGTCATTGCCTGCGGCGTTTGCGGCGCGGACCCAGTAGCTGGTGGATTCGGTCAGTGGCGGGGTGATCAAGGTATCGGTGGTTGCGCCGGAGACCGGATTTGTCGTGTCCGGCGATTCACCCAGATACCACTGGAACGCAGGTGATGTGCCGGAGGCGACGACGTTGAAGGTGGCGGTTTCACCGCTGGCGATGACCGTGGATTGCGGTGGCGTGATGATCGCTGGTGCGAAAATGACAGTGACGATGGCGGTGTCCGAGTCGGCGGTTCCCTTGGCGTTGGTCGCGCGGACCCAATAATTGGTGTCGGCTGTTAGAGGCGGTGTGGTGAATGTCTCCGAAGTGGCGCCATCAACGGGCTGGGAAGTGTCACCGGAGGCTCCGACATACCACTGGAACGTGGACGGGGTGCCGGAAGCGGCGACGGTCAGGGTGGCGGTGGTGCCGCTGTTGATGGTGGTCGAAAGCGGCTGGGTGGAGATGGCTGGCGGGATGATCACGGTGGCGGTGACCGTGGCGGAGTCGTCATTGCCTGCGGCGTTTGCGGCTCGGACCCAGAAGCTGGTGGATTCTGTCAGCGTTTGAGTGATCAAGGTATCGGAAGTCGCGCCGGAAATCGGATTGGTCGTGTCCGGCGATCCTCCAAGATACCACTGGAACGTGGGGGATGTGCCGGAGGCGACGACGTTGAAGGTGGCGGTTTCACCGCTGGCGATGACCGTGGATTGCGGTGGCGTGATGATCGCTGGTGCGAAGATGACGGTGACGTTGGCGGTGTCCGAGTCGGCGGTTCCCTTGACATTTGTGGCGCGGACCCAATAGCTCGTATTGGTGGTTAGGGAGGGGGTGGTGAATGTCTCCGAAGTGGCGCCTTCGATGGGCTGGGAGCTGTCGCCGGAGGCTCCGACGTACCACTGGAACGTGGACGGGGTGCCGGAAGCGGCGACGGTCAGGGTGGCGGAGGTGCCGCTGTTGATGGTGGTCGAAAGCGGCTGGGTGGAGATGGCTGGCGGGATGAGGACCGTGGCGGTGGCCGTCGCAGAGTTGGCCGTCCCCGCCGCATTGCTGGCGCGGACCCAGTAGCTGGCTGACGATGTTAGCGGTGGTGTGGTGAATGTGTTCGTGGTGGCTCCGGAGACCGGGTTGCTGGTGTCCGGTGCATTTCCCAAGTACCATTGAAAAGTGGGAGAGCTGCCGGAGGCCGCAACGGTGAAGGTGCTTGTTTGTCCACTGTCGATCGACGTGGATACCGGCTGCGTGGTGATGGTTGGAGGGATGCGGACCGTTACCGTGGCGGCGTTGGAGTTCGCTGTTCCTGCGGCATTGCTGGCGCGGACCCAATAGGTCGCGTTGGCGGTCAGGACGGGTGTCTTGTAGGATGCGGAGGTGGCGCCGGAAACAGGCGTGGTGGTTACCCCAGAGGCTCCTTTGTACCATTGATAGGTGGGCGAGGTGCCGGAGGCTGCAACGGTTAGGGTGGTGGTTCCGCCGCTGTTGATGGTGGTGGAAGCCGGCTGGCTGGTGATGGCCGGAGGGATGCGCACGGTCACCGTTGCGGTGTTGGTGTCCGCGGTTCCCGCGGAGTTCGTGGCGCGTGCCCAGTAGCTGGTGTTCCCGGTGAGTGCCGGTGTGGTGTACGACGCGGAAGTGGCACCTGCTATGGGACTGCTGGTATTGCCTGAGTTTCCGACATACCATTTGTAAGTCGGTGAAGGCGTGCCGGAAGCCGCAAGGGTCAAGGTCGTGGTGCCACCGCTGTTGATGGTGACCGATGCGGGTTGAGTGGTGATCGACGGAGGTGTTGATGATCCGGCAGCGACAACGATGGTGAAAGCCTTGGTGGAAGACCCTCCCGAGAAATTCGAGTTCTCCCAGCATTTGACCGTGATCGGGAAATTGCCCGTTTGGGTTGGAACCCCCGTGATCGAATCGGTCGAATTGTTTTTCACATTGCTGTGCACCAGTCCGTTAGGAAGTGTGCCAGTCACCGTCCAACTGCCGGCGGTGCCCGGCGCACCGGTGACCTGGAAGACGAAGGACAAGGCGGTGCCGCTGGTGGCAGGGACGGTTGTGGAACCTGAGGATGGAGCGAGCTGCGTGATGGTGGTGGCCCCGGCGACGGTATCATAGGCTCCGAGTCCGGCGATGGTGGCGATGGTCCAGGTCGTGATCTCTCCGAGCCCCGCGCCGCCGAGGATGCGGGCCTCGGGGAACAACATCTGGACCAGCGGTGTACGCTGGAACAGGAGGAGGAGCGAGCCAAGTCGGGACGAGATGGCGCGGGCTTTCAATGCCGGACGGAGCAGGGATTTCATGGCTGGGTGTATGGGTGCGATTTTTGCTAGACGGTGCCTTTCATATCTTGCGCGGCACGTGATGACGGGACTGGAGAACAGACGACTACCTGACGATGATGGTAGCGGTTTTGGAATCGACGGAGCCGGCGGTGTTGGTGACTCGGACCCAGTATTTCGTCGTTCGTTTCATTTTCGGCGTTTTGAAGACGGCGGATGTCGCGCCCGCGACCGGCTTTTTCGTCACGCCGGTAGCACCGATGTACCATTGGTATTTCAGTGAGGAACCTGAGCCTCTAACGACCAGTGTCGCCTTTTTGCCCTTCTTCACTGTCTGCGATATCGGATCCGAGACAATGGTGGGCAACGGGGAAGCTGAACCCGTGATGCTGAAGGTGAATTTCTGCGAGTAGGAGATGCCGCTCTTGTGAGCTTTCTCCCACGCCTTGATGGTGATGGGAAAGTCTCCGGATTCGGAAGGCGTTCCGGTGATGGAATCCACGGTGTTGCCAGTGGAATTGGTGTGGGTCAGACCCGCTGGTAGGGCTCCGATGATCTCCCATGTTTTGGGTGAGGATTCCGTGCCGGTGATCTGGAAGACAAAGGTCAGGTTGCTGCCCACTTTCCCGGGAACCGTGGTGGAATTCGCGAGCGGTTTGATTTGCTTGAGGGTGGTGGCACCTGCGACGGAATCGTAAGCTCCCAGACCGGCAACGGTGGCGATGGTCCAGGTGGCGATTTCTCCAAGACCTGCTGCTCCGATGATTTTCGCCTCGGGGAAAAACATTTGCACGATCGGTGTGCGTTGGAAAAGAAGCAGAACCGATCCCAGACGGGTGGTCAGTGCGCGATATTTTCCGTTAGGACGGTGTTTGGAGATCATGACAAGTGGATGTTAGGTTTTCGATCAATTGCAGCCACAGCCGCCACCGCCAACCCCGCCGCCGCCGAAGCTGGCCTCGCGGGAGAAATAGCCGTGTTCGGTCATGGCCTTTTGCAAGGGATCCATGTTGGAGGCCATGACGGGTTTTGCCAGGGTGCCGCGCTCGTACGGTTTCACTCTAACGAGCGATGGTGAGCAGGCCCCGAGGGCGGCGAAAATGAGGGCACCGGAGATGAGCTGGATGGGGTGGTTCATGACTGAAAGTGGCAGGGGGCTGTTCAATGGGCGGCGAGGAGGGCCTCGATCTCGGCGGTGTATTCGGCTTCGGTCTTCTCACCGCGGAATCCGGTGTGGATGTGGCGGATCACCCCCTTGCGGTCGATGATGTAGCTCGTGGGCATGGATGGCGGAGCGAAGAATTCCGCAGCCTTGTGCTGGGCGTCGTGGACGACGGTGAACTTCGCGCCCATCTTCTTGGAGAACGCGGTGTATTTGGCGGCGTCTTCATCGACTCCCACGCCGATGATCACCAGTCCCTTGGAGGCATACTTTTCCTGCAGGCGGTTGAGGCATGGAAACGATGCCTTGCAAGGTCCGCACCATGACGCCCAGAAATCGACGAGGATGACCTTGCCGGAAGTGTTAGGCAGTGAGGCTCCCGGCAGAAGCTGGGAAAGCTTGGGCATGGCTTGATTGACCTTCGCCTTGTCGGCGGCGGTGAGAACGAGCGTCGAGCATGCGAACGCGAGGATGGAAATGATGGATTTCATGGGGTGTTTCAGTTAGATTGTGTTGGTGTTGGGATTGCGGATCATGCGGCCTTGACGAGCCATTTGCCGAAGGCGCGGGTGCCCTCGATTCCGGATGCGGATTGGGCGCAGACCTCCACGCCGCGGGCGAGGGATGCGAGGTGGAGTCCCTCACGGGCACCGAGCACGAAGACGGCGGTGCTGTAAACGCCCGCCTCAAGACAGGAGGGCGAGATCACGGTGACGGCGCGCATCCCGTTGGCGACCGGCCAGCCGGTGCGCGGATCGAGGATGTGGCCATAGCGGACGCCATCATGCATGAAATAGCGGGCGTAGTCGCCGGAGGCGGAGACGGCGTGGCCCGAGACCGCAAGTCCGCCCCAGCAGTTTCCGGGGTTGCAGCCGTCCTCGATGCCGACGTGCCAGAAAGGGTGTGTTCCGTTTCCTCCCATCGCGAAGAGATCGCGGCCGAGATCGATCAAGGCATCGGTGATGCCGTGCTGACCGGCCATCCGCGCGAGATAGTCCACGGCGTATTCCTTGCCGAATCCACCGAAGTCCAAACCCATGCCAGCCACCGGAAGCCGCACTTCGCCGGACCGGCGCTCGACCTTTCCCCAACCTGTTAGCGAGAGGGCTGTCCTGACCTCGGCAGTGGTGGGAAGCTTGACGTGGACGGTTTTCCAATCCCAAACGCGTTGCAGCGGCAGCAGGGTGGGATCGAGAATGCCGTTGGTGCGCTGGAAAAGATCATCGGCAAGCTTCAGCATGTGCTCCATCTCGTCATCCACGCGAACCCAACCACCGCCGGCGGCGTCATTGACCCGTGAGACGATGGAATCAGGGCGGAATCGTGAGAATTTCGCCTCGAAGCTCCCGATCCAGCCCAGCGCGTCTGCCGCGAACCGGAGAGCTTTGTGGTCGTTAGCGAGGCGGAACTTGATCGAGCAGTTTGTCCCAAGCGCCTTGAATTCCAACAAGCGGTTGCCATGGCTGTCCGCCTGGAGAGGCATGGCTGTCTGGGTAGCGGTCATGATTCGGGTTGGGATGTTAGAATGACGCGCTCACGCCGAGGGTCCAGATATCCGCGCTGGGATAGGATTGACCGGGAGCGGTTTCGGACTTGCCGCCGTTGCCATTCATCACGTAGCGCTCGTAGGCGGCGGTGGCGGCGAACATGTCGTTGAACTGATAGGAAACCTTGAGTCCGCCGCTGATCGCGTCCAACGAGGAGAGCCGGTAGTCCGCGGAGTAGTTCGGTCCGCTGCCGTTGGGATGCGAGGATGGAGTGCCGACGGGGACGTTGTTGAGGGTGTTGACGAAGAAATCCGCCGCGTTCTGATGATAGTAACGGAAGAAGGGGACGACCTGCAGGTGTTCGCCGATCTCCTGGCGCCACTCGATTTGGAGCGTTTCCGAGAAGATGCCGTAGTCATCGTTTGATAGACGCATGATCACGTCGAGCGCTCCGGCCACAGGCTCGAAATAATGCGTGCCCTGAAGCTGGAGCACCTGGCGGAAGCGCTCGTCGGGGCGGTTTTCCCGGTAGATGTTCACCACGGGGATCGTGATGGTGCCACCGAGGCCGTCGGGAACAACGGTGACCTCATCCCGCTGGACGACCTTGTAGGGATCGTTGAGATAGCCCTGGCTGTAGCCCAGCGTGAGGTTCGCGGAGATCACGGTGTTCTTGTCGATGATCTGGCTGACACCGGTGAAAAGGTCGTAGCTCTTCTTGTCCTGGGAATGTTGTGCCGGAACATCCACCTTGTCGTTCAGATAGTTGATGCCGTAGGAAACCGTGGTGTTTTTCTGGTTCAGCTCCCATGCGTCGCTCAGGGCGATGCCGCGGGAAAAGTAGTCATCCTCGCTGCTGCGTGAGAGTTCAAGCTCCACCCGATGGTCGCCGAACTGGCGGGAGATCGCACCGAGAATACCGGTCCTGACGTCCTCGACGGTGGAAAGGAAAGGTTGGGAATTTCCCGGTTGCACGCCGGTCGGGGACGAGCCGCTGATCGCGTCATTGAGCCATTGGAAACGGAAAGACGTGGCGTCATTGATCTCGACCTCGCCCCGGATGTAGCTGGATTCCACCCGGATCCGGTCGTCGTCCTCCTGATAGAGCTGGTAGCTGTAGTCGTAGCGCTGTGGCATGACTTCGCCACGGGACTGGAGGCTTGGGCAAATCAGCGTGGCAAGGACGATGGGCTTGTGTGGTCTCATGAAGATTCGGCGATTCACGAACATGGATCGAAGTGAGGCCTTTTTGCCTTGTTCCCATGTTGGTGCTGACTGCGAATCTATTGACCCTTCATGCGGGTTGCAAAATCTCGATGGTTTAAATTTGGTTACTTTTCGGGCGTGCTGACGAAAAGGATTCAACCCGTCGTCCGCAGGCCGGAGGCGATGGCGTTGATCGAGAGAATGCCGATAAACCTCAGCTAGGTTTCTATTTTCCGGCAAGGGCGATGAACTCGTCAGCAGTAAGACCGCTGGAGCGGATCAAGCTCCGCAAGGTCCCTTTTGCAACCTCCTTGTGATCCGGCACGGACAGCGTGACCATCTGGCCCCTGCTTGATCAGAATCATGTGGCTACCGCGTTGCCTTACCATTTGCCAGCCATCCTTCGCGAACAATTTGACGACGTCCCGCCCGCTGATTGTGGGTAAAGTGGCCATTAAACAGCAACTTCCACCTGCTGGGTCTCGATGGTTAGAGGCATGCCCAAATCCGCCCGGACCTCGAGGCAAGCGACGATGGCTTCACGGATGTTGGCAATGGCCTCCTCACGCGTTTCCCCCTGACTCACGCAGCCGGGGATTGAAGGGCATTCGGCAACCCATACACCATCTTCGTCGCGTTCAAGGGTGGTGAGGAATTTCATGGTGAGGATCTTAAGACTTCTTTTTGTTTTTTGAAAGTCCCGGTTTCTCTCGCTCCGTGCCAGAGTTGGTCAGTATCAACGAATGCAAGAAGTCATGCTTTATCAACCCGTCGTCCGCAGGCCGGAGGCGATGGCGTTGATCGAGAGCAGGAGCTTGGGCAGCAGGGCTTCGGCGGCATCGTTGTTTCCGTCGGCGATCTGTCCGCGCCACTCGCGGAGCAGGGCGATCTGTTGCTGGTGCAGGACCCGTAGTGGGGCTTCGCGGATTTCCAGGGTCTTGGCCATGCGAGGCCGCCGGTCCTTCATCTCGCCTTCGAAGAGTTCGGCCAACAGACTCCGGGTGCGTTCGAATTCCGCGACGATCCGACCAAGGAAATTGTCGCGAAGTTCAGCATTCTCGACGAGGCCGCAATAGTCCTTCATCAGTTCGAGATTGGCGGATGCGAGGTTGGTTTCCACGTTGGTCAGGACGTAGCTCATGAAGGTGGATTTCTTCAGGGCTTGCTTGAACTTCACGAAGCCCTCGGGGTCGTCCTTCTTGAGTGATTCCAACCCGCTGCCCACGCCGAACCAGCCGGGTAGGTAGAAACGCGCCTGGGTCCAGGAGAAAACCCATGGAATGGCGCGGAGGTCGCTGATGGAGAATCCCTTTTTGCCGGTGCGCCGTGCGGGGCGGGAGCCGATGCGCGAGTTCTCCAAGGCGTCGATGACGGTGGCCTGGCGGTAGAACTCGATGAAGCCGTCGGCCCTGAGGAAATTCTGATAGGCCGCCTGGCTGGAATCCCCGAGCCGCACCATGAATTCCTCGCAGGGATCGGCGGCGGGCGGGAGGTGGCGGTGGTGGGCGGTGGTGACCGCGGCCCCGGCTAACAGGAGTTCGAGATTGTAGGTCGCGTTGGCGAGGTTGGCGTATTTCTGGGCGATGGTTTCACCCTGTTCGGTCATCCGGAAGCCACCGCTCATCGCGCCGTTGGGGAGTGCTGCCATGAACCAGTGCGTCGGACCGGCGCCGCGGGAAATGGTGCCGCCGCGACCGTGGAAGAAGCAGAGGTTCACCTTGTTTTCCCGGCCGACCTTGGTGAGCGCGGTTTGTGCCCGTTGCAGGGCGAACTGGGCGGCGAGGATGCCACAGTCCTTGTTGGAATCCGAATAACCGAGCATGACCTGCTGGCTCGCGTTCTTTCCTTCCGGCGTCCGTGACTCGTGCGAGCGGCGGGTGAGGGGATGTTCCAGATAGGCCCGCAGGATGCCGGGGGAGCGGTCGAGGTCGTCCATCGTCTCGAACAACGGCACGACTTCCAGCGGGCAAACAAGTCCGGCGGGTGTCAGGTCCATCAGGCCGGCCTCGCGGGCAAGCAGATAAACTCCTAACAAATCCGAGAGCTGGCGTGTCATCGAGACGATGAGCGCGCCGAGGCCGTTGTTTCCCCAGTCGCGGCGATGGCGGACCAGCACGCGGTAGGTGTCGAGAACGTTGTCCGCCTCGGTGCCGACGCGGATGTCGTCGTGAAGGAAAGGGCGGGTGGACTTCAGTTCGGTGTTGAGGAACGCCAGCCGCTTTTCCTCGGGCCAGTTGATGTAGTTTGCCCCGTCCTCGACACCGGCGGCAGCTAACAACTGGCTGATCGCCTTGTCGTGAAACTCGGAGTTCTGCCTAACATCAAGCGTGGCGAGGTGGAATCCGAAGATCTCCAGCTTGTGGCGCAGCGGGCGGATGGCGTCCTCCTCGATCATGTGGCAACCTGCCTCGGCGAGGGTGCGAGAGAGCAGGTTGAGGTCGTCCGCGAGGCAGGCGGTGTTGCGGTAGCCGGGCTTGCCCTTGATTTGCTCGCGGAGGCGAAGCGCCATGAGCGCGGCCATTTGCCGCCAGGGCTCCTCCTCGTGACGATCGAGGATCATGAAGACCGCATCCGGGGCATCGACGATTTTCGACAGGTGGTCGATGCGCGCCTGGAGTTCCTCCGGGACAGGTGTTAGGTATCGCGATAGGGTGAGTTGTGACGAGAGATCCAGCAATTCCCTTTCCAGCAGCTTGAAGGCGGAATGACGGAGTTCTCCCAATGTTTTCTCGGTGACCTCGGGCGTGACGAGGGGATGCCCGTCGCGGTCGCCACCGATCCACGTGCCGAAGATCAGGCGCGGGATGTTTCCGGCAGATCGGAGCAGGTCGAGCGGTAGTCCGGCATCGCGCCATGCCTCGGTGAAATGCAGATCAAGCCGGTTGATCGCGGTCGGGAAAAGATCGCGAAGGTAATGGGTGGCATTGCGGAGTTCGCTGGAAATGTCAGGCCTGACGAGATGGATTTCCGCCGTGCGCCAGAGCGTTTCCAGAGTGGTCACGACGCGTTCACGGATGCGGCGACGCTCGCGGTCGGTGTATTTCGGATACTCGTTGCGCACCATTTCCTGATAGAGCGCGCGATGGCGTTCGCGGATGCTGGACCGCTTGGCCTCCGTCGGGTGGGCGGTCAGGACCGGCTCGACGTGGACGTCCTTGAGCACCTCGAGAATCTGCTCCGGCCCGAGCCCGATGGCCATCAGATCGCGCAGTGCCTGCGGCCAAAGTCCGCGGATGGAATCGGCACCGAGCGCCTTTTCCCGTTCCCGCCGGATCTCCGCGGCGACGCGTTCCTCGACCATGTTCAGCAGTTGGAACCCGATCGAGTAAAGCTGCGGCAGTCCTTCCGGAGCAGCTCCAGCGCCCGGCTCGCGCCCGGACCACGGCAGATAGGGCAACAGCTCGGTCGCACCAGTGCTGACAAGGGCCTCCTCAAGGCAACTCAGCAGGAAGCCGAGTTGCTCGTCGATTTGCTCAAATCCTTCCAGCCGAAGCTGCTCGCGGGTGGGGTTGCTGGCTGACACGGTCATTCGCGCGCGATGAAGCACGCTTCGGGCCGATTCGGGAAGGGGATAAATAGTCGGACAGCACGCTTGGACAATCCGGCGGTGCTAGGCTAGCACAGCGCGCGTGAATGCATGGTTTCCAGCGGTCGATGTGGTGAAAAGCTGTCTCAAGGCGGGCGTGCGCGAGTTCGTCGTCTGTGCCGGCGCGCGGAATGCGGCCTTGCTGGAAGCCCTGGCGCGGGCCGAGGCTGCCGGGATCGTCCGGGTCTGGCGGCATTTCGAGGAGCGCAGCGCGGGATTTTTCGCTCTCGGGCGGACCATGGAAACGGCGCAACCCTGCGCGGTCGTCACCACCAGCGGGACGGCGGCGGCGGAGTTGCTGCCGGCGGTCATCGAGGCATTTCACCAGGCACGCCCGCTGGTCGCCATCACGGCGGATCGCCCGGCGGAATTTCGCGGGACGGGAGCGCCGCAGTCCATCGTCCAGCCGGGGATTTTCGGAAATCACGCATGGCAGGGGAGTTTCAGCGATTGGGATGGCAAGCAGCCGATCCATCTCAATGTCGAGCTTGAGGAGAATTTCGAGACGGGAGATGAGGATTTCTCCTCGGAAACTCCTGGCGAATTCAAGCCGGTGAAAGACCGTCTCGACGTCGCCGCGCTTGCCCGCTGGTTGCGCGAGGATCACTACAAGGGCATCGTCGTTCTTGTCGGCGGACTCGAACCGGACGAACGTGAGGACGTGTTTCATTTCTGCAACGACCTCGGAGTCCCCGTCGTCGCGGAGGCGACCAGCGGATTGCGCGAGGCGCTTGAAGGACTCGCGATCCATGATGCTGACCGGGTCTTAAAGGCCAGCCCACCCGGAAAAATCCTGCGTTTGGGCGAGGTGCCGAGCGGCCGATTCTGGCGCGATCTCGAATGCCTGCCGGAAATTTCCGTCTGGTCCGTCTGTCGCAATGGCCTGCCCGGACTCGCGCGTGAATCGAATGTCCTTCGCGGACGACTGGATCGTGTGATTCCCGCGCTCGGCCAGATCGAGCTCGCGGACGACGCGCTCGACTACCTTCCCGGCGCATCGAGCCGCGCGACCCGCATCGACGAACTGCTGGAAATCTATCCGGACAGTGAACCCGCGTTGCTGCGCACGCTATCGCACTACGCATCCATCGGCGGCGGGATTTTTCTCGGCAACAGCATGCCCATCCGCGAGTGGAACCTGTTCGCGCAGTGGAAGCGCCCGGTCCCGTCCGTTAGGGCGAACCGCGGGGTGAACGGCATCGACGGCCAGATCAGCACCTGGCTCGGCTGGTCGGCGGATGTTAGCGAGACGTGGGCGATCGTCGGCGATCTAACCGCACTTTACGACCTCGCAGCTCCCTTCGTCCTCGAACAAATCGACTGCCAGGGCCGCGTCCTCGCCGTCATCAACAACGGGGGCGGAAAAATCTTCGAACGCCTGCCGCGCCTCCAGACCATGAGTCCGCGCGCCGCCGAGTGGATGACCAACCCGCAATCTGCCGATCTTTCCGGCCTCGCCACCCTCTGGGGCATGAATCACCTGCGCATCCGCACCGTTGACGATTTCGACCGTTTCGAATCCGGCGAAAGAACGCTTTTGCTTGAGATCGTCCCGGACGCGGCCCAAACGACCGCCTTCTGGGCCGCGTGGGACCGGATTTCCCATTGATCGGAAAATCCTTCACTTGCCAAGCCCCGCGAGGCCCGATACGGATTCCGCCTCAGCGCGAACGCGTTGGTCCCGTGGTCCAATGGATAGGACGATGGCCTCCGAAGCCGTAGGTGGTGGTTCGCGATCTCGAAAATCTCCATGGCTTCAATTCTCACGCGATTTTGCCGCCGATTCAACCGCCGCGAGTCCCTGAGCCGATAGCAATCCTTCCCGGTGCCATCGTCTCGCAAGTTTCAGCTCCCGGTCGGTGATCTTCGCAGACTTCCCCGAATTCACTTTTGAGGGGATTGCTTCCAAATTGTAAAACCTCGCCGCCAGTTCCGGCACGATGGATCTCGGCAAGACATGATCGAGCGCGATTCCATCCCCGTTGTGATCGCCCTTCGTGATCGTCGGTGATCCTCCCTTGCGGAGTTCCGCCAGACCCTCGGGAGTGAAGCAACCAAAGGCTTCCAGCTTCGTCCGGCTCCATGTGATCGCCAACTTGTCCGCCACGGCTCCCTTGGTGCCTGCATAGCCCGCTGCGGCTTGTGCTTGGTCAATGACAGCGGAAACATCGCCCCCGGCTCTGCGGGCGGTTTCCAGCCAATACATCACCTTGTAAAGTCGCTGGTTGGCTGGTCGATCTCCCTTGAGCGTGGCGACCTTCACCGGATCAAGTAGCGGTGCCAGGATCTCCTTGGCAATGGCATCCGGCGTTTCCGGTTCCGCATGGAGCGGTAGCAGGAAAAGGGAGCAGGCTAGCAGGATGCGGATCACGGTGGTATCGTGAATCTGACAGAGAGGGAATCAAGCCCGTCCTTGATCTCTTAATCAGGCAAATCAATCATCGCCGTGATGTCTCCCGATGAACATGCAATTTCCGCCGTCGTCGGCTACATCTCCCTTGGGATGTTTGAGGACGCGTGGCAAGAGCTGGAATCGCTTCCCCCTGAGCAAAGGGCAGACGGGGACGTGATCTCCCTTCGGATCGAAATCCTCCAGCGTCTCGAAAAATGGGAATCGTGCCGGGTGCTTGCCGAATCGATGGCCAAGCGATTTCCTGCGAATCCCGATTGGTGGATCACTTGGGCCTATGCGCTGCGGCGTGAGAAATCGATTCACGAGCCATGGCGTGCGCGATTCCACCCGGGACCACCATTTGAAATAGACGATTCGCGCCCCGTTTGGAAAAACCTCCCCCCTTACCGGGCATTTTCCCTGGTGACGCGAATCGGATAGGCAATCATCGCCATTTACATCCATGCTGTCCAGTAGGCGACATTTCCTACCGTGGCAAACATCCGCCGGGAATCGCGATGATCAAGCGGAGTCTTTTGCGGGAAATTCGGTGGCGTCTGCCGACTTGAAGCAATCAGGTCGAATTGATGCCCGTGTTTCGCGACATCGACGGAATGGATGAAAGGGCCTTGTTCCATTCCGCGACACGGGATGTTCGCGAGGTGTAAGATTTTGCACAAACCGTGCAACTGGTAAGCAGCGACAATTCGAGGATCACTTGTCACATTGATGTCGTTCCGCCTTGAAACTTGGTGGGCGCCTGGTCTTTCCCACGCCGGAGTTTGGTGACGGGAGATACAACAACAAACCCATGACCCCAGGGTCAAAAGCCGCTGAAATCATCATGATCCACACAACACGTATCGGCATCCCGCAAGGCAAGCCCCGCCCGGGGTTCACGCTTGTCGAGTTGCTGGTTGTCATCACCATCATCATCGTCCTTGCCGCCCTGGTCTTCGTTGTCACCGGAAAAATCCGGGCCAGCGCACAACAGGCCAATTTGATGTCCGCCATGCGCCAGGTCGGACTCGCCAACGCGGGCTACTACAGCGAAAACAACGGGGACATCAATGTGATCCGCGATGCCGCTGAAAAAGGCTCCTACGAAGGGGCGGCTGGCAAGTGGGTGAGCAACAGTTTCATGGGCAGAATGCAGCCTTATCTTTTCTCCGGCTTGGAGACCTCCGATCAGAAAAAGCTCGCCGCCCAGATCAAAACCTCTCTCAGCGAACTGCTAGGCACCTCCGATCTCAAGACCATGGCCGGCACCCCCTTCAGCGGTGTCCCCGTAACCACGGATGCCTCAGGCATCCACAATCCCTTCGTCATCAACGACCGGCTCAGACCCAAATGGGGAAATGCGAACCCGCCTCAGCGGGTGTCCAGCTACGGCGATCCGTCCAGCATTCTCTACATGGGCTACGGTCGCTACTACTTCAATCCGCAGCTATGCGAAAATTACCTGCCACTGCCAGTTGCGGGCGACAATCGACGCGGCATCTATTTCCTCCCCAACCGCAAAGGCATCTTCTGCTTCCTCGATGGCCACATTGAAATGCTCTCCACTCCCATCGAAGAACGCCGCTTCGGGGTGCGTCCCCCGGATACATGATCTTCTAACCGGTTTCCGGAAAATCGGGTGCCAATGCACCTGGACCGGCAACATTTCTTCGTCAGATGCTGATTTTCACATCGCTGAACCAACTTTCGCATCGCCGCCTGATCCCGGCGTTGGCGGCTTCATTGATTACACTCGCGACCACCGCCACTCTCCGGGCTGCGACCATCCAGGCGGGAGACGTCACCAATGTTCTCGGGCCCACCTTCTTTGTGGACGATGCGGCGAATGGTGGCACTGACACCGACATCCACCAGCCGACTGTCGCCGCGTTCAACCGCTTGTTCAACGGACTGCTGAGTCGCGAACAGGGACCAACCCGGCTAACTCTAACCGGCTTCGGCTTTGCCACGCACACCAGTGCCACCGCAAACGACGCCACTTCCGTGGCGGTCACATTTACCTATCTTGGAGCGGACGAGTTGCTTGGCGGCGGCGATGACGTCGTCATCGGGACCGCCACCGGAACCTTGAACTTCACGGCCGGAGGGGAATACACCTTCGCCTTCGACACGCCCCTGACCGCGGATCTAACCATCACCGGCACGCGTTTCCGTATCCAAATCGCTCCTTCCAACACAGGAGGCAACGGCTCCTTGAAGCTCAAGACCGCCGCACTTTCGAGCGAGCCCTCGGTGACCAGCGCCAGGCTCAGCGTCGCCGGATTTGCCGCTCCGCTAATCAATCCGAAGCGGGTGAATCTAGCCAGGTTCCAGCCCGTCACCACCAGTTCCGTGACTGGCCAGCGCCTCGCTTCTTACGTGACCGACGGCGTGACCGGAAACGACAACCGCTGGCAGAGCGAGAACTGGGCATGGAACACGGCTCGCGTGGATTTTCCGTTTCCTGTGGAAGTCGGCAGCGCACAGGTTTTCTCCGGTGTGGATGACACGCTGGCCGTCAGCAATTTCAGCGTCCAGTATCTCGATGGCGGCACCTGGGTCACGATCCCCGGTGGTTCCGTTAGTGGGAATGCCAATGTCGAACGAAACCTTGTCTTCACCGATTCCATCACCGCAACATCGTTCAGGCTGATAGGTCAGGACGCCCCCCTCCGCATTCGCGAATTCGCCCTCTATCCGCCCAATGGCCCAAGTGGCTTCCCTTCGGGCACCGATCTAACCGTCAACCTCGCCTACCAGCGCCCGACCGTCGCTTCTGCCAATACCGCCGGAAACTTCGCCCTGAACGCCGTGGACGGACGGAAGGATGCTTTCATGTGGCAAACGAACACCGCAGGAGTCAACACGCTGGATATCGATCTGCGGGTCAGCACCAAAATCGGCAGCGCGCACCTGTATTCCGGCTCCAGCGGCGTTTCTCCTCTCGCCGATTTCGTTCTGAAATACTGGGACGGTGCCGCATGGCAGATCATCCCCGGTGGGACCGTGGCAGGAAACACAGCACCGGATCTTGTGGTCGCGTTCGGAACCCCGGTCACCACCAGCCAGGTGCGCCTCGAATTCACCAATCCCGGGACCACTTCCATCCGCGAGCTCTGCATCTTCCCGGCCAACACCGGCAATGTTGGCTACCCCATCGGCACGAACATCATCGGCTCGGGGGCCTTCGCCAAATACGAGGACTACAACGACGCCTTCTATCTGATCACCAATCCCTCTTCGGGCCGCAAAATGTCGGTTCCCGCCGACGGCCAGCCAGCACTCGATCCGCCCGGCCTCACCTTTGGTCAAAGCCAGTATCAAGTTCTTCTCAATCTCTCCAGCGGCACCTATCGCCTTCGCAACCGAGCCTCTGGAAACTGTCTCTCGGGTGCCCAGCTTTCCAAAACGCCCGGCCAGCGTCTGACCGATGCCCCTTATTCCGCCCTTCCTCATCAGGACTGGATACTCGATCCCCTCGGTGGCGGCGCTTTCCAACTGATCAATCAATGGAGTGGCCTCGTGATCGACACCGAGGGTGCTGCCACCTCCCAAGGCACGGCATTGGTGCAGAACACCGCCAACAACTCCGCCACCCAGCGCTGGCAGTTTTCCACCTACGCCGGTTATCCCAAGAAGGGCATTGGCCACTCTTCGCTCGCCAGTGATTTCCAGCCCAAATGGAACTATAACTGGGGCCGCATCAACAATCAGACCATTCCGGAAGATGCCTCCTTTCATCCGATGCAGTGGGGCAATTTCAGTTGGGACATCGGCAGCTCCCAAGGACCGCTCTGGCAGAACTCCTCTTCATGGCGCAAGAGAGCGGACGGCATCCACCTGCTCGGCTTCAACGAACCGGACCGCACGGATCAGTCGAACATCGCGGTCAACACAGCGGTCGCCCTTTGGCCACGGCTGCAGGAACTGGACATGCCGCTCGTCAGTCCCGCGCCTGGCAGCACTGGCAACGGCTGGCTGGATTCATTCTACACCCAGGCTGATAGCCTCGGCTACCGGGTGGATTACACCGCGGTTCACACTTATCCCAGCCCGAGTGGCGGATCCTCCGACAACCTGAAGGATTTTGTCCAATCGGCTTACGACACCTGGCAACGTCCGGTCTGGCTCACCGAGTTTTCCTTCGTGGATTGGGGCAAAAATCAATCCTGGAGCGAGGAAGACAACTACAACTGCCTCGCCGAGTTCCTCTGGCGCGCCGAGAGCTTGCCTGCGTTGCGCAAATACGCGCTCTTCGTCTTCACCGCAAACGCGGAATACCCCCAGCCCGCGAATACCTGGCAAAGCGTCACACCGGCTCCGCGATCCAACACCTATGACGCCAACGGCAACCTCACCGCCTTTGGCAAACTCTACGCCGGATGGGACAGCGACGCGGTGGTCCGGACTAACAAAACCTACCACATCCACCACAAGTTGTCCCGCAAGCGGATCGCCAATCTCACGACGCAATCCAATCTTTCCGGTAGAAACATCCGCGTTGATGGAGCCCTGGTGAACTGGAGTCTCGTTTCCGCAGGTGCCAGCAACCGTTACCACGTGGTTTCCTCGCTTGATGGCCGCCGCCTTGGCACGGATGGCACCACCGTCAGTCTGGTGCTTGCCGGAACGACCGGCACCGCCGTCGAATGGTCGCTAACGGAAAGCCAGCACGGCTGGCATTACCTCGGGCACCCCGCCACGTCCAAGAGGCTCAAACTCGTCTATAACAACTCGAACTTCGTCTCCACCTACAGCATGGTGGCAAATACCACCACGACCGATGACGTCCAATGGCGCTTCATCGTGCCAATGGTGAACAACGCGGCTCCGGTGCTCGCGGCCATCCCGCCGCAGACCGTGAACGAAGGCAACTTGCTCACCTTCACCGCCAGCGCGACCGATGATAGCCTTCCGTCCAGTATCCTCGCCTACAGCCTGATCGGAGCACCTTTCGGAGCATCGATCAACTCCGCCACCGGTGTCTTCACCTGGACCCCCACCGGGGTCCAAGGTCCGGGTGGTTTCAACTTCACCGTGCGCGCCAGCGATGGAAGTCTGACCCACGACCAGCCGGTGTCCGTCACCGTGGAAAACCCGCTTCCCAGTTCTGAAGTCGATACGGATGGAGACGGGCTTTCCGATCTGTTGGAATACGCGTTCGTAACCGACCCCGGGATTTCCAATGGCAACCCGTTTCGTGTCATCGGCGCGAACGCCGGTGCCTTCACCCTCGAATTCCCATGGAACTGGCAGGCCACCGGCATCAGTTGGCGGATCCGCCACGGCCAGGACCTTTCGAACATCGCCGCTTGGCCTGTGGTCGATCCCGGACCGACCACGACCACGCGCGAAGGCGAAATCGACCGCATCACGGTCGCGCCCCCCATGACCTACCCGGACCGGGGATTCTACGTCCTGGAAGTGATCGGAAACTGAAGGTGCGCTCGTTCGGTGAAAATGCCCGTGAAGTGCAAGTTTTTGCACAAACCGTGCAAGTTGGAACAGGTGACAACCCGAGAGCCACTTGCCACTCTGAACGCATCCCGCAGCGTATTGTGGGACATTCGAATCGCTACTCCACTTTCCCACGCGTCGAGAGCGACATTGAAATTTCCAAAAAACCCAAGACCGAGATCGCATGGAATCATCCGTCAAACATCACGCCATCGTCGCCGCAGTGGCCATTGGACTCACCTCGACTTCCCAGGCCGCCCTGCTTGCGCAGTATAATTTCACCAGTGGCTCCGCCGTCGCATCTACCGTCCTCACCGGTGTCTCCGCTGGAAGTTTCACCATTGGCAACACCACGGATGAGGGTTCAATCGGGGCGGCTGACTTCGGACTTTCTGGCGGTGGCAGTATTTTCGGGCGTAGCGACACAACCGGTAGCACGGAGGCCAATGCTTTGGCTGACGACGACTATTTCAGCTTTACCATCTCCGCCGCCAATCCGACCGAGTTTCTCGACTTGACCTCGATTACTTTCCGCTTGGGTGCCACGACTGACAATGCCACCCCGTTCACGACCGAAGCTTATTTACAGTCCAGCGTGGGAGGTCTCGGAACAGGTAACCCCACCATTGCCGGGACCAACACAACGTTTTCAATCGCGGCCACTACGGGTTTAACTTACAACACGAATGCGGCCACGTTCGATTTGACCGGCTTTTCCAATGTGAACAGCATCACGTTCCAGATTCGTCTCGCGGACAATCTGGATCAGAACGGCAAGCTGACCCGCATCGACGATGTGACGATCAACGGAGCCGTCGTCCCTGAACCCTCCTCGGCCCTTCTCGGTGGTCTTGCCCTGCTGGCCCTGCTGCGCCATCGCCGCCGCTGATTCTGGTCCGCTCCGGGTTTCATTCCTAGGGCCCGCTTCCCGGTAAATCCACTGCGTTTCTTTTACACATGCTCCGGTTCTGCCCGCCGCAGATTCCGGGGTGAAATCCCAAAACAAATCCAATACCAAAATCCATGAAACCTAGATTCCTCGCATTCCCGCACAACCTTGTCCTGACATCATCCGCCATGATGGCGGTTCTGTCTCCCCTCAGCACCTTCGCCGCAGACTACACATGGAAAGGCACCACCGATTCCGATTGGGAGACTGGCGGCAACTGGCTCCTCGGGGTTGCTCCTACTTACGGCTCCGACTTGAGCGCTGACCGCCTTTACATGGGCAGCGGCGGAGCCAATGCCGGCGCGGTTTACAATCCGGGAGCTGGAGTCACGACCACCTTTGGCTCCGGGCGGGGCATCATCATCGGCTCCGCGCAAGGCCCGGCCAATCTAACCGTCTCCAGCGGCACCTTGAAAATCAATGGCCCGGGCACGAGTGGTAACGAACCCATCATGGCCAATGGAGTCAGCGCCACCTTGCTGATCAACGGCGGCCATCTCGATCTCTCAGGGCACGGGAACGGATTTCGTTTGGTCAACACCGGAGCGACGGGGCTCACCAGCGATCTGACGATTGGCAGCGGCACATTCTCCTGCGGCACATTTGACTTCTTCAGTGCTGGTGTGGCTGCAAGCAGCAGCGTCAACCTCGACGGAGGTGTGATGGCTGTCACCCGTTTCCTCAAAGCATCAACTGCCGCGACGTCCACACTCAACCTTGATGGCGGCACCCTCCGCCTCCGCAGCACTCAGACGACGTCCCCCAACTTCACCCTCCCCGATTTAACCGGTCTCACCACCACGATCGAAGACGGTGGCGTGATTGTGGACACCAACACCTTCAGCGGCACCCTCGCCGAGGTGCTGGAGCATGACGCCACTCTCGGAGCAACCCAGGATGGAGGTTTGACAAAGAATGGCGCGGGCACCTTGAACCTGTCCGGTGCGAACACCTTTACCGGCGGTCTCACGATCAACGCCGGAACCGACCTGACCCCGAACTTCAGCCGGGTGGCTTTAAGCAATGACAGTGCGGCTGGTAGCGGTGCCATCACCATGGCGGGTTCTTTCAGTGAACTCCGTATATCCGGGGCGGGGCGCAACATCGCCAACGCCATCACGATATCCAACACCGGCGATGAAAAGACCCTGATCTTTACCGATTCCGGCAGCGCCACCTGCTCCGGTGACATCACGATCAACGAAACCAACATCGACCACTTCCGCGTGCGCACGGACAGCAGCACCTTGACCTTCTCGGGTAAAATCAGCGGCGCGGGCGGAATCAACAAGTATTCCGGAGGCGCTGTGGTGGAACTCACCAACAGTGCCAATGACTTTACGGGAGGAGCCAAACTCACTGTCGGCACACTTGGCTTTTCCACCGACGCGCTGGGCACTGCCGGTAGCATCATCATGGATGGTGGTTCACTCCGCTGGGCCGCGTCTAACGATCAGGACATGTCAAGCCGGCTCGTCATGGTTGACGGCAAGACTGCCACGCTCAACCTCGCGGAGCAATTCACTCCCAGCTACGACGTCGCAAACGTCACCTTCGCCAGCGGCATCGGCAACAGTTCCACCGCTGCTCTCGTCAAAACCGGGCCCGGCCAGCTCACCCTCACCCAGCCCAGCACTTACAGCGGCGGCACCACCCTTTCACAAGGAACTCTCGAGTTTTCTAACGACGGCCTCGGAACCGCGGGCTCGGTCACCATGAATGGCGCCATCCTTCGCTGGGGAACAGGCAACACCCAGGATATTTCCTCCCGGATCGTCATGGTGGACGCCAAAACAGCCTCCTTTTCCACCAACGGCAATGACGTCACCTTCGCAACCGCCTTTGGCAACTCATCCACCGGCAACCTTGCGAAAACAACCACCAGCGGCATCCTCACCCTCACTGGCGCCAACACCTACACCGGCACGACCTCCGTTGGTGGCGGCACGCTGCGGGTGAACGGTTCGCTCGACGCTGCGAGTGCGGTCACCGTCACGGGCGGCGACCTCGGCGGCAGCGGCACGATCGGTGGCTCGGTTACCGTAGCGGCGGCGGGCAACGTCGCCCCCGGAGCTTCTGCCGGGACGCTCACCATTGGTGGCGGACTGGATATCTCGGCCATGGCGGCAGGCACGGGCAAACTCAAATTCGAACTCGATGCCCTCGCCGGCACCAACGACCTGCTGGCAGTTGGTGGCGCGCTCACCCTCGGCGCTGGCGACCTCGGTATCGACAATCTAGCAATCACCAATCTCGGTGGTCTGCAAGCCGGCACCTACACGCTCATCACCAGCACCGGTTTGAGTGGAACGGTAAACGGTGCGGTCGCGGAAATCGCCACCGGCTTCAATGGCCAGCTTCAGGTCAGCGGGAACAATCTCCAACTCGTGGTCACTGCCGCGAGCGGTGGTTACGCCGCTTGGCAAGCGGCTAACAGCACTGCGGGTGGTCTGAACGAGGATCACGATGGCGACGGCGTGGACAATGGCACGGAGTATTTCCTCTTTGGCAGCGCCAGCTCCACCGGCTTCACCGCCCTGCCGGGTGTGAACGGCAACAGCGTCACATGGACCAAGGCCGCCACCGGTTACGACGGCGCTTACAACACGGATTTCTTTGTGGAAACCTCGGATACGCTCGCCGCAGGAAGCTGGGTGACGGCAGCCGAAGGAACGGGAGCGGACAAGGTGGAAATCACCGGTAACAATGTGAAATACACCTTTCCCACAGGTTCGAAAAAGTTCGCCCGCCTCAAGGTCACCGGTCCATAATGACAGATCTCGAAAACGAGATATCTCATCAACTGGAGCGCGGAATTTATTCCGCTCGAATTCTTCATGCCGGACCGAGCGGAATAAATTCCGCTCGGTCCGGTCGCCGTGACGGAAGCGTCGTCTATTTGATGGAAATGATATGATGTTCATCTCATGCTGCGGAATCCCATGACACGCCGCCAATGGCTAGCCCTCGCGGCCTCGGTTCTTCCGATCGGTTGCAAGCCCCCTGCGCCGCAAGTGGTGCGTGTGCCTCGAAAAAAAGGCCTGTGCTTGTCTTCCAAGAAGCGCCCGCCGGAGAAGATTGCGCGCTTCGTGGAATCCGTCGGAGCGCATTGGCTCTACAATTGGAACATCGATCCGCCGGAACTTCTTCCGGACCGGGTCGCATACACCCCGATGATCTATCGGGCAGGAACCGAACTGGAAAAACAGATCGCCCGTGTGAAAGCCGGGGCAAACGTCAACGGCTACGGCGAACTGCTCGGCTTCAACGAGCCGGATTCGGAAACACAGGGCAATACCCCCGTGGAGAAGGCGCTTGAAGAATGGCCCAAGCTCGAAGCCGCCGGTCTGCGCCTCGGGAGCCCCGCCTGCGTGCATCCCGACAATGAATGGATGACGGCCTTCATGAAAGGCGTCGAGGAACGCGGCTTGCGTGTGGATTTTGTCTGCATGCACTCCTATGGAGGTCCGGGGGCGGACTCTCTGGTGAAGCGAATCAAAACGACTTACGAATTGTTCAAACGCCCGATCTGGATCACCGAGTTTGCCGTCGCCGACTGGAAAGCCAAGACTGCGGCGGAAAACCGCTTCAAGCCGGAGCGAATCGCGGACTTCGTCACCGAATTGCTGCCGCAGCTCGAAGCAATGGACATCGTGGAGCGCTATAGCTGGTTCCACGGCGGGATCAGTGGCAATGCCCTCGCCAACTCAAAGCTCTTCAATCCCGATGGCTCCCTAACGGTAGTCGGCGAGGCCTATCGTGCTGTCGGCTGAGCCACGTGACTGTTAGTTCATTTTTTTCCATGATCCTTCAATCCATACCTAACATCTTCCTCCTCGCGATCACCGCTGTCATTTCCGGTTCATTGCACGCCGAGGTGAAGCCTAACCCGCTCTTCACCGATGGAGCGGTCCTGCAGCGCGGTCAGCCGGTTCCCGTCTGGGGCACTGCGCGGGATGGTGAGAAAGTGACCGTCGAGTTCGGTGAACAGAAAGTCACCACCACTGCTGCCGATGGCAAATGGAGTGTGGAACTGAAACCGCTGATAGAGGGCGGACCCTTCACGATGGTGATCACCGGCGACAATACGGTGACCGTGAAAGACCTTCTCGTCGGCGAGGTCTGGCTTTGCTCCGGCCAGTCGAACATGCATTTCCGCATGACGACTGTGGCGAATTCGCAGCAGGATATCGCTGCTGCGGACCATCCGGATCTGCGCTTCTTTTCCGTGGGGGAACAATTGGCACAAAGCCCGGCGGCTGAGGTGAAAGGCGAATGGAAACCGGTCTCCCCGCAGACCGCCGGGCAGTGCTCGGCGGTCGCCTACTACTTCGGCCGGGACCTCCAGAAGAAACTCGGCGTGCCGGTGGGTTTGTTAGTCAGTTCCGTCGGCGGCACGCGGATCGAGACGTGGATGCGGCCCGAGACACTCGCCGCAACGGGTGAGTCGGTCTCGCTGATCGAGAAGTGGAAAAAAATTCCGCCCGACGAGTTCGATAAGATTTCCTCAGTGTATCGCGCCTATCAGTTCCAGCGCGATCAGGTCTATCCGAAGGAAGTCAAAGCAGCCAAAGCACAAGGTATTCCCGTGCCGCCTGAACCCAAGATGCCTAAAATCCGTTGCCATGATTGTCCCAGTGCGCTGCACAACGGCATGATCGCGCCCTTGCAGCCCTTCGCGATTCGCGGTGCGATCTGGTATCAGGGCGAGTCGAACTGCCAACAACCCATTCCCTATCAAAAACTCCTCCCTGCCATGATCGGCGACTGGCGGCGGGTCTGGGGAAGCCAACTACCATTCCTTTTCGTGCAACTCGCGCCGCACCGGAACACGCCTCCCGCCATCCGAGAGGCCCAGCTTCGCATCTGGCAGAAAACCCCGGGTACGGCAATGGCCGTGACCACGGACGTGGGGGATGCCAACAACATCCACCCGACGCGAAAAGAACCCGTCGGCCAGCGCCTGGCCCTCGCCGCACGTGCGCTGGCATACGGCGAGAAGATCGAATACTCCGGGCCAGTCTATGACTCGATGACGGTTAGTGGCGGAAAAATCGTCATCAAGTTCACCCACACCGGCGGCGGGCTGCTCGCGAAGGATGGCGACCTCAAAGGCTTCACCATCACCGGGGAGGGCAATCAATTCGTTCCCGCAAAGGCGGAAATCCGGGGCTCCACTGTCGTCGTAAGTTCCGAGAACATCACCCATCCAAAGGCCGTCCGCTATGGCTGGGTAAATGTACCTGACGTGAACCTCTACAACAAGGAAGGTCTCCCAGCCTCCCCCTTCCGCACGGACGCGAATTGAGAAAGCCGGGCTAGAAGCTTCTTTCCCGCGATTTTCCTCTCACCGCGGATACACATCCTCGGTGAGGGTGATTTGCAGAATGGTAACATAAGGAGTTAGATCGTAATCCGCCTGGCCAATCGTCACCGTCCCGTTTTCGTTCTTTTTCCATGGAAGCACTTTTCCTGATTGGAGGTCGATAATCTTGCTGACCTTCTTTGCCCCGATGGACTGGGTGGTGAATATCCCTTTGGATTTGTCGCGGTAGCGGGAGTAGATATGGCAGTAGATATTCTCACCCGCGTAGGTGAATCCATACTCACCATGGAGCGGCTGCCAGGGGCCTCCGCGTGTGTTGTAGATCGCCGGGCCGGTTTTCTTGAGCCACTCGCCGGTTTTGAGAAGGACCTCCTGCTGCTTTTGAGGAATCACGCCTTCCCGGTCCGGCGCGACATTGAGCAACAGATTCAAATTCCTCACCACGCAGTCGGATAGAAAAACGGCCACTTCCTCAAAGCTGAAGACGCGGGCATTTGGCACATAGCCCCAGCCACCTTTTTGAACCGAGACGCACTTCTCCATGGTTTGCTCATTGCGGATGTTGCCGGATGTGGCGGCAGAGCCTTCCTCTCCATGCACATCGCCGATCCATCCAAAACGCTCATTGACGATCATCTGTGGCTGATGCTTGCGGACCATGCCCATGATTCCGAGCGCTCTGCCGGAAGATTCCTCGTTGTCGAGATAGGCCTCGCCGACTTGCCAGTCGCCGTTCGGATCCTGGTATTGTCCGCTGTCCCAGAAGCGGTCTTCCAATTCGGCATCCTTGCTCTGCCCCAGATAGCCGCCATCCCAGAACATGTATTCGATAGGGCCGTAGTCTTTCAGGAGCACACCGAGTTGCTCATAGACTTCTTCTTTCATGAGCCGGGCGTTATCCTTGTGCCAGGGCCCGACGGTGTATCCCCAGACGTTGGGTTTGCAGTTTGTTCCGGTCACATTGTAGTAGCCGGGGTATCGCCAGCTCATCGGCGAATAATAGAGACCCACATGGAGTCCCGATTTTCTAACCGCGTCGGTGTATTCCTTGATCAGGTCCCGGCCAAGGTGTTTGGCGCTGTTCCAACTGTTGGGATGTTTGCTGTCAAACAAGGCATAACCGTCATGGTGCCTGGTGGTCAGGACCGTGTATTTCATGCCGGCATTCTTGGCGAGTTCCGCCCATTTCTCGGGGGCAAATTTCGCCGCCGTGAATCCTGTCTCCGGCTCTTCCGCGCGTCTCCGAT
Source organism: uncultured Verrucomicrobiae bacterium (assembly GCA_963810445.1). GTDB lineage: Bacteria > Verrucomicrobiota > Verrucomicrobiia > Verrucomicrobiales > Akkermansiaceae > Luteolibacter. The sequence goes on from CAWENZ010000033.1 coordinate 39,803, forward strand.
ATTCCTCCGGAGAAATCACATTGGTGTGCATGGTCCACTCGGCGCCCTTGTCGAATGCGGAATAGACGCCCCAGTGGATGAACATTCCGAACTTGGCGTCCAGATACCATTTCATGGCACTGTTGGGCAGGGTCGTCACCCCGCCTTCGGATTGTTGGGCGGGTACGACGGGATCCAAGAATTCCTGCACGGTTGGTTCCGGTGCTTCTCCGAGATACTCCAGTTCCACCGAATCGGCGTATCCCTTACCCGGACCGGAGGGATGCTTGAACGTGATCGTCACGATGTCGCAGGCATGCGCCGATGTGAACTCCACCGAGATCCTTGTGTAATCCGTCAGCGCACTGGCAAGCGTCACCGGCGCGCCGCCAAAATCCCTGACGGAAAGCTCGACTTGCTCGGAACCCGCGTCTGTTTTGACCCACGCCGACAAGCGGTAGCGGCTGTTGTTGCGGATCCTGACTTCCTGGCTGCAATTCCCGCTTTCCGGCCCCAGAGGCCACCGCGTGTTTGCCTGCTTGGGCTTTGTCCGAAATCTCGGCACGCTTGGTTCTCCAGTTTTTCCAGCCGCTCAAGTTTCCGGTTTCAAAATCCGGGTTGACGATCTTGGCGACGTCAGGTGAATCGACTTTCGGGGTTGTCGCGGCTTGAGGATCCGCGTCCGCCTTTGGAGACATCAAGGCGACGAAGGAACTGAAAGAAAGGAGCATCGTCCGGGCGGAACTCCCGGCGAGTGTGTGGCGGGACAGGCGGAGCATGGACATCGTGGTTCGCGACGGAAACTTTGACCTCAGTTCAAATCCTCAAGCCTCTTTCTAGCAGGCTTGGACTTTTTCATCTTGAGGGGCGGCAAGGGACGGAGGACCTCGGCACGCACCTTGGCTTCCGCTTCACGATATTTCGGGTGCTGATAGACCCGGATGCAATCGTACAGCATTTCGTTTGGCAGCTTGGATTCGTCCACCCATCGGTCGCACTTCAAGGTGCTGGCGATGACGCTCATCTCATCGTGCGGAAAGCCGACGGAACTCGACGTCTCCATACCGATCTGACCGTCGCCGAACTCGTCGCAGAAAACCAATTTGTATCCGGCCGGTGCGAGTGGTGTCGCCTCGGCGGCAGGTTTGGCAGGGATATGGATCTTGCTGGTGAACTTCGGACGCTCCGAGGTGCGGTCGGGCAACGGAGGTGTCGGTTCGGCCAAGGAGAATCCACTGACCAGTAGCAAGAGTCCAGGTGCGACGCCGGACGAAAGGGCGGAGGGAGTTTTCATGAGGAATGTGGATCGACTGTTGTCCGGGCATTCGCCTGGTGGACTATTTGTCGAATACCCGGACCCTGAATACCGCCGCCGGAGCGCCGTGGGTGGCGAGCACCCGCAGGGTCAGACGTTTGGCTGTGAGCCGGTGTTTCGGCTTTCCATTCGTGGATCGCGCCGTGGTGATCGCGGACGGAATGGACGATCCTTCCGCCATCGTCTATCAGGTCGAAATCCTTCACCATGAACGGCACCACTTCTTCCGGGTGCGTCATGAGCACCGACTCCATCGGATGATCCCAGTCGGGATCGAACTCGATCCGCACGCGGGCAATCTCGCATGGAGCTTCCCAATCAAGATGCAGTTCAGGCATGGTGTCGGCGGGATCTGCCACCCACGCGTTCGGCGCGTCCACCGGGCGGGACGGTCCACCGATGACGTTGGCGGGGCCGAAATGATCGAGCGGAGGCTCGAAGGTCATCGCGAGGTTGCGACCTTCCGGGCGGCGCTTGGGCAGCCAGAATTCGAAGCGGTCAATGCCGATGCCCGCCGGGGGCTCCTGCACGCTGGACTTGGCGACTGCCTTGTTGAAGGCGGTCGTGACCGCCAGCACGCCGGTAACGCGCATGTCGCTGACCCGAACCCTCACCGAAGGGTCTTCGCAGAGTTTGATGAAATGATAGCCGTCTTTTGCAACCGGTATGGCAAAGCTGGCCGTCACCTGTGATTGGCCTTCGCAGAAAGGAATGTCGATCGCTTCGATAAGCTCTTCCGGCGTGAAATTTCCCGACTTCACCGAGCGCCGCAGTTCGACGCGCAAAGCCCCCGTCTGCTCGGCGGAAACTTCAAATGAAAAGGCGGGCCGGGTTCCGGCGGCTAGAGGGACGAGCATTGCCCAGTTGCTGTCGAGGCGGACCCATGCGGTGTTAGGTGTCAGCTCGGAGAGTATCAGCCGGGAACTGGCCGTCGCGGTCGCTTGTCGGGCGAGGTCTGCGGGATCGGCGAGTGCTTTTCCTGGTAGAAACTGGCCGTCGCGCTGGAGCCGGAGTTGAAGTTCGTGCAGGCGCTCGCCGGAGGAAAGATCGGACGGAAGGCAATCCTGCTCGAGGCAGAGCGCCGCGGCAGTGCCGACAGCTTGCGCACCCGCTGCACAGGTGGCCATGACCCGGGTCGATCCGAAGGCGACGTGGGTCGCGCTGATGATCCGGCCGGCGAGAAGGAGGTTCTTGATATTACGACTGTAGTAGCAGCGCCACGGGATACCATAGACACCCTTCGCGTGCCACTGGGTGCAGCCGCTTTTCTCCGAGTAAACGCCATCCGCCGGATGAAGGTCCACCGCCCAACCGCCGTGGGTCACGACGTCATCGAACTCGCGCTGTTCTATCAGATCCTGCTGGCGGATGATGTAGTCGCCCTCGAATCGGCGGCTCTCGCGCTTGCCGGGGATGTGGCCGACCCATTCGAGCGTCATGGTTTCCGCCTCGGGAAAATTCCCGGAGTTCTTGATGTAATCCCACACGCCATAAACCACCTTCCAGAGCTCCCATTTGATTTCCTCCGTCTGATGGACCGTGTCGAGACGTCCGCCGTATTCGATCCACCAGAAATTGCAGCCCTGCATGTTGGTGTTGAACTGCCGGTAGCGTGGAATCTTCGTGATGTCCTTCAGCGCCCAGCTTGGCGCGGTGAATTTCACCGGCACACCGACGTCCTTGGTCGAGAAATACATCGAGTGCCCTAGCAGTTGGCCGTATTCGGCGTCCGGTGCGAAGCCCTCGCCGAATTCCTCTTTCGACTCGGCACCCATCCGGAAAGCCGCGCCGGCCATGAAGCCGACCAGTCCATCGCCGGAGGCATCGCAAAACAACGGCGCGCGCAGCACATAACGGGTGGAATTCTGCGGACAGAATGCATGAACCGCCGAAAGCGTGTCGGGGTCGCTTTTCTCCACGTCGTAGGCGGCGGTGTTGAGGAGCAGGGTGAGGTTCTTCTCCGCGATGCATTTTTCCAACAGAATGGTGTCGAAGATGAGCGCATTGCCCAGGCGGTTTCGATAGAGGTTTTCCTCGAGGATTTCGTTGAGAATTCCGCCCTCGCGCGACCAGCGGTTGTTGTTGCCCATGTGTGAGGTCGCGCCCAGCACCCACAGGCGGACTTCGCTGGAGGCATTTCCTCCGAGGACAGGCCGGTCCTGGACGAGCACGGTCTTCACCCCGTGGCGGGCGGCGGCGATGGCGGCGGAGACTCCTGATAGACCACCGCCGACGACGATGAGGTCGGCCTCGATCTCGACGAGATTCAGTGAGCGTTTGTCGGCGGGTGCTTCGATCAACATAAGAAAATCAGTTTGGCGTGTGACGGGGGCGATGGATGCCGCCGGCCCAGAGTAACAGCAGGGCGAGCGGATGGAGGAAGGCCATGGCGAGGAACCAGGGCCCGTAGCCCTTGCCCTGGACCGCCTCGATCAGTGGTCCGAAGATGGCCTTGAAACCCTGGTCCAGGAAACCGGCGGGTTTGGAAGAAGGTCCGGAAACCATCGCGGCGACGATCATGTTCATCGCGATGCCACCGAGCGTGCTGCCCGCCGCGACCACACTGAAGACGGTGCCGACGGAGTGCTTCGGCACGACATCGACCACGATCGCGCTGATGTTGATCAGCCAGGCGAGGGAGGCAAACACGGTCACCGCGGTGAGAGTCATCATCATCGGCAGTCCCGTGGCCTTTGCGATGAATGGCGAGAGAGGCATCAGGCAAGCTGCGCCAAGCATGATCCAAAGTCGGGCATTCACCGGACTGTGGCCCTTCTTGACCAACACACCGGACAGCCAGCCACCGGCCAGCGAGCCGACTCCTGCGGCGGCGTAAACGACCCAGGTGATGGTGAGCGCACCCTGTTCCATCCCGCGGTCGGCACTGAGGTATTTGGCGAACCAGAACTGATAGAAATACCAAACGGGATCGGTGATCAGGCGTCCGAACAACAGCAGCCAGAGGGGACGGAATTTCAGCACCCTGCTCCAACTCCAGCCTTTCTCACCCTCTTCCGGCGGAGCCTCGCCATCTTCGATCAACTCCAGTTCGGACGGTGCCAGCAACTTGCTTTCACGAGGTTTCCGATAGAAAGCCATCCATGGGATGAGCCAGAGGAAGCCGACCAGTCCGGTGATCAGGAAGCTCATGCGCCAGCCGGTTCCGTGCTGGAAAACCGATTCAATGAAGGGCAGCTTCGAGGCGTAGTCGAACCCCGCGAGGCGGATCACAATGTAGGGGGCGATGGTCGCGCCGATGGTCGCGCCCATCGTGTACATCCCGATCGCCAGTGCTCGCTCGCGGGCGGGAAACCACTCGGACACCGCCTTCGAGGCAGCGGGCCAGATGCCGGCCTCACCGAGACCTAACATGAATCGGCAGGCTCCCATCGAACGCACTCCCTGCGCCCAGCCGGTGACGATGTTCGCCAGCGACCACCAGATCACGAAGACCGCGGTGCCGGTGCGGGTGCCGAGGCGGTCCACCAATTTGCCCGATATCAGATAGGCGACGGTGTAGGCGACGAGGAACAGGTTGACGATGTTCGCATACTCGCGGTCGTCCATTTCGAGGTCGGCCTGAATGGTCGGCGCTAGGACGGACAAGGTCTGGCGATCGACATAGTTCAGCACCGCGGCCAGGAAAACCAGGACGACGATCCACCAGCGTAATCCACGGATGATCATGAGTTAGGGAGCTTTCTTGGCATGACGGTCGAATTCAAAATAGGCAAGGCTGAGGCACCAGGCGGCACCGTAGTTCACCCATCCTTCGGCATGGCGATAGGCACCATCCGGATTGAAGGGAAACATCTCGCTGCCGGGCGCGGCGGAAATCGAGCCACGGGTGAGTTCCAGGCGGGCGCAGACATCAAGTTTGTGACTGATCGGCCAGCCGCGCTCGATCCCGGTGAATCCTGACCCCGGCTTGTTAGGCGCGGCGGCGAGGCGTGGATTGCGGCCGAAGACCGCGTCGGCGTGGGAGACGGCAATCTCTCTCATCCTGGACTTCAATGCCGGATCGTCGATCACCCACGAGGCAGCCAGGGCGATGCCCGGCGTGGCGGCCCAGTTGCCGACGTCGTTGATCTTCGGGATGGTCCAATTGTCACCGTCATCGAAGCGGCGGATGTCCCACAGATTGGCGGAGCGCTTCGCTGCGACCTCGGCCCAAGCGGTGATTTTTTCCTTCAATCCGGCGGGAGCCTTGTCGGGATAATTCTGCAACAGCCAGACGAGATTTGGAATGGTGCGGTGCTCGCTCATTCGCTGGCCCTTGGTGGTGCGCGGGTCGTTCCAATCGAGATTTTTAACGATCCAGTCCGCCTGTTTCACCGCGGCAGTTAGGTAGTGGTCCGGATCGGCAAGGCCATCGCGTTTGGCGATTTCATGCATCAGCAGGTTTGGAACGATCGAATGACCCGGCGCATGGCGGCCCTTGTAAGGATGAAGCAATCCGCCCATCGGGTTCTTGCCCGTGATCTGATCTACGGTTAGATAGGTGGATGGATCCCACCATTTGTCGATCTCGAGGGAGGTGGCCCAGTTTTGCACACAGAAATCCCGGCATTTCTCATAGAACGAACGCGGCAGCCATTGTTTCAAGCTCGGCCAGGCCCACACGACATAGGCGACTTGTTCGACCGTCTGCGAGTGGATCTGGCGCGGGTCCGGGTCCTGGCTCGGGTCTTTTGTGGCGGGATTGACGAGATAGTAACCCGCACCCCAGTGGATGAGTTTGACCACGTCCGGTGCGTCGGCGGCGGGCGGTTCGAGTTCGGTGTAGTATTTCCTAACGGAATCCATCACGCCCTCGCTACACGGGTTCTTGGCATCGAATTTGAACCCGGGATCCAGCACCCGCTTCTTGTCCGCCTGCCAGTCGATCTGCCTCGGCATCGCCGCGACCCGCGCCGGATCGGCCCGCTGGAGAAGGACGAGGGAAGGCAGGATCGCATCGTAGTAGGTCCCGTCACGCCACGGGCAGCCGCCGTAAGCGCTCGGATGGGTCCCGACGACCGACCGCGAATCGATTAGAAAGTCCACCGCAGGTTGCCAGAAGAGATCCTTCCACAGTGCCGGGCGGATCCAAAAAGGATCGCTGGTGCCCGGCTTGAGCGAGCCACCTCGCACTTCGATCACGTATTCCCTGGCTGGCGCTTCAATCGTTGAAAAGTCGCCAATGTTGCCGTGGATCACCGAACGGAACAAGGCCTCGCCACCCTTTGCGGAACGCACGATGAATTCACTGCCATCCGCTGATAGAGGAGCCGTGAACCGCTTCGGCCGACCGGTTTCGTAACCGACCTGGTTGACGGCGATCAGATGAGCGTCGCGGGGGATTACGGATTCGGGTTTCCACTCGGTCTGCCAGCGGATGACTGGCTTGTCATCCTCGAACCGCAAGGGCAGCCAGATATAGCCGGCCTTGATCGGATCCTTCGGATTCCAGATGTCGAACATCGCGATCCACTCGTCGGGATTCCAAGGGGCAGGCATGACGAAGGTGCTTTGTCCGCCGAAGGTTTTCTCCGGACCCAGTTGGTTGTGTGGATTCACGCCCACGCTAGGATTGCCGAGCGGCTGATAAGGGCCACCGATTTTTTGCGAAATGAACATCCGTGCAGGATTCGGGTCCCATCCGGTGCTCCCCGAGCCGAGGAGATAGATTTTTCCATTACGCCGGAAGACGGCTGGTGCCTCCGTGGCGTGGGTGATTCCTTCCATCACCACGTAGTCTCCCTCGGGTTTCAGTCCGTCCTTGGTCAGGGGCCCGCAGACCAGGGTCTTGTCCGGCTTGCGGACGGCGACGTGATAGACCGCCCCGTCCTCGTCCTGGAAAATCGCGAAGTCGCCCGAACCCGAGGGGCTGCCCGCCCCGGTGAACTTGCCCTGATACTCGAATGGTCCCAGTGGCTTGCTGGCCGTCGCGACGCCCACGTAGGCGACATCGGTGCCCACCGTCCCGCCAGCGGCCTTGGGCGGATAGAGCTTGAAATACATGACAAATTTTGCCGTGGCTGGATTGAAGATCACCTTGGGCCGGTCGAGAATTCCGGCATCCGCTACTTCGGAGTGCTGGCCAATGGAGGTGACGGAAAGCACCAGGCCGGAGTTCCTCCAATTCAACAAGTCGCTGCTGACATAGCAACGCACGCCGGCCTCGTTTTTTTCCGATTCCGTTCTGCCCGCGATCTTGTGAGAACCATACCAGTAGTAATTCCCTTCGTGCTTGAGGATGCAGTAGCCGTGGGCGTTGATGTGAATTCCATCCGTGTCGAGCCAGGGTTGGCCCGGTCGGAAACTGGTGTGCTCGCCATCCGCCACTGCGAATCCTGTCCCGGAAAAAAACCATGCAACCAAGGCCAGAAGTCCGTTCGCCATCCACTGGGGCAAGCTGCGTTTGATCACTTCCATCATTCCGCAGCGAAACTGGCGGGCGTGGACCGGATTGTCAGGGAAATCCATTTACACGATTTATACATTCTGTTGCACATTTCGAGCATTGCATTGACTCGAAGGAACGGAGGTGGAAACCTCAAACGCAATTCGAGATCGCATGCTCTATCGAAACTGGTTGAACCTGAATCTCCACCTGCTCTGGTGAGCAATACGTCTGTTAAGGTATGAGACATACAACA
>CAWENZ010000034.1:0-12145 GCA_963810445.1 uncultured Verrucomicrobiae bacterium
GAAAATGGCAAGTGCGTTGTAGGTTTGGAAATGTGAACCCTCGTGACATTTTGTGAGCGGCCTTCACCGCAGCCCGTCGAACACCTTGTGTGAGAAATAGCGCTCCATCCGGTCCGGGAACACGGTGACGACCTTCGCCTGCGGACCGAGCTTCTCGCGGACCTTGAGGGCTGCCGCGTAGTTCAATCCCGAACTCGGTCCCACCGGGAAACCCAGCGCCCACAGGTGGCGGGTGGTTTCGAGGCAGGTGCGGTCGTCGATGCTCCATTCCTCGATGGCAGCCCCGTGCGGACCGCTTTTCCATTCCCGATAGAGACCGGACAAGCAGTCCATCACTCCGGGGATATCCTGGCTGAAACGAATGCTGCAACACTCCGCGTTTTCTTCTAACGAACCATCGCAACACGGGATCGCGGCATGGGCGCCTACCTTGCAGCCTGCGCCGTGAAACGCCTCCCACATCCCGCGCAGCGAACCGCCGGTGCCCACTCCGCTGACCACGGCATCCACGCAACCGCCATCGATCTGGGAGAGGATTTCCGGGCCGGTGAACATCCGGTGGGCCTCGGTATTGTCCGGATTCACGAACTGCCGTGTGGCATACCAACCATTTTCCTCCGCCGCATCCTCCGCGGCTTCGAGCACGCGGGCCATGCCTCCCTCGATGCGGATCACGCGTCCGCCATAGGCCTGGATCATCAGGCTGCGCTCGCTGGTGGCGGTGGAGGGAATGAACGCGACAAACTTGAAACCCATCTGGGCGCAGACCAGGGCCAGCGCGATGCTCGTCGAGCCGCTGGAAGCCTCCACCACAGTGTCGCCTCGCCGGAGCTGTCCGCGACGGCTTGCCTTTTCGAGGATATGCCTTGCGATCCGGTCCTTGGTGGATCCGCTGGGATTGAGAAACTCAAGCTTGCACCAGACCGGTCCGAGCTCCGGCTCCAGCGTCACGGCGACAAGCGGTGTGGGGGCCAGGTGCTGGATGAACATGGCGAAGAGATGGATCTAACGATTGCTTCCGGGGAACAGGAGCGTCACTTTCCTTCGGGAAAAACCACGGCCTGCCTGAATTCACCGGACCTGACAATGCCGGTCGAGCATTTTCCGCGACGGAAGGACTCCTGGGGAGTTACCTCGAAGGCGATGAGGAGTGTGGTGGCACCCTTGTCGAGCCGCAGATACTCCTCGAAGAACGGAGCGAGAAAGCCGCCGTCCTTTCCCGCCATGGCGAGCGCCGTGCGGGAGTCGGCCTCAGGGGTCCAGGTGAAATGCTTGAGGGCGGGCAACAGGATCTTCTTGTCGGCACCCAACACGGCTCCACACGTGCCCGACGGCGACGCGTTGGCCACCAGCACCTGTGAACCCTGCGAAACGGGGACAGGAATCAAGGTGACCGTCGGCCCGGTCCAGCGCTTTTCAGCAAGCGGCTTGGTGAGCAGGACCAGCACGCATTTCCCGGTTTCCGTCAGGGTCGCCTTTCCGATCTCGGTGAACGAGTCCGCGGAACCGGCAACTTTGGTTAGAAAGGTGATTTCGGAATCCGTGACCGGAGTCCTGACGGGCACGCCGACGGCATTGAGAAAACATGGGATCCGATAGTATTGGCCGGTTCCCTTCCTGATGTAAACCGCGTTGGGGGGAATTTCCGATGGATCGGTTTCCTTGACCCGCACGCCGCTGCCGCCGCTGGATGGCGGGGCGTCCTGCTCTTTTCCCGCTGCCGGCGCGGACACCGGAGGCGGGCTTGCCTTCTCGAATTCAGCGAGCCGCACCGGGCCGGCCGGAACCACCAGAAAGTCCACGTAGGATCCCGGAGGCAGGGGCTCGGCCCCCGCCTGGAGAAACAGGACGGGGGCAAGAAGGATCAGTCGAAGGGGAATCATGGGGCGTGTCGGTTGGAATCGTTGGCCGGTTAGATCTCGGAGTTGTCCAGCCACCGGAAGCTTTCGATCTCATAGCGGCGGCCCCAGTCGATCTGGTTGCTCCTGATCAGCGGGTTCAAGTTGTCGCTCGCGGGATCCGGATTCACCGGCACCGGTGTCCGTTGCACCACCGCCTCGCACCAGGCCGTGCCGATCACCTTGCCGGAGGCGTCCTTCGCCTCGCCATAGGCACGCACGACAAAGGTGTCGCCACGGGCCACCAGGACCGATCCGATGTGTTGGAGAATGTCCGCCTGGGTGACCTGGGATGCCGCCCCGGCACCCTTCTGCCGGACCGAGCTTCCCGAAGCATCCTGGAAGACCTGATAGGTCTGTGGTTCCGGTGTCGCGATGGGGCCGCCCCAGTAGCTGGCGCCGTAGGTGTAAGTCGTGGCCTCGCGCGCCGTGGGCAGGACCAGATCTTTGTTAGGCGATCTCGTCTCATTGATGGTCCTGGTGTTGTCCAACGCGGTCTGGATGGTCCCCCCGAAGGCGAATCCCAGGCGGGCGGCGTCCGAGGCGTCGGCAAGCCGCCGGTTGACGAAATCCGCGACTCCGGCGAAAGGCGCGCGCAAGCGGACCTGCTCGACGATCGCCGCCGCTAATAGATCGACCTCACTGTCGGAGAGGCTGCGGTAGTCTCGCCAGAAATGATCCATTGAAGGGTCCTGGGCGGCATTGGACGCGCTTCCCCGGGAGATGAGTTGTCCTGGAAAGGCGGTCCCGCCCGCGGCGGTGGAACCTGCCGAGGTGGGAACATCCACCGGGCGGAACGAGCGGAGCAGGCTCTTCCAGGCGTTGATGCTGGTGGAATTCACATTGAATCCGCCTTCGAGCCATAGCGAACGCGCGGCGTGATGGAAATCGAGCAGCTCGGACCTGCTGCCGGAATCCGACAGCGAGGAATTGATCGTCAACCTTGAGTTCGGAAGTGGCTTGGCGGGATTCCAGCGACTCCCCTGCCAACCCTGCCCAGCGCGCGGAATGGCGGAGAGGAAGTAGCGGTCCCAGAGTGCCTGGTTGAGTTCGAACGACAGATCGTTGATCAGCACCTCGTTGGGAATCTGGTCAAAGCCGGTGATGTCCGAATTGGTGAGAAGGTGTGAGGTCTTGTCGGACCAAAGCCTGGCCTCGGAGGCCTTGCTATTCGAGGTCGCGTTGGAAATGGGCAGAAACGGCGACGCCATCGAGTTTCCGATCACATGGGAAGGGTGCCAGGCGAAAGGGGAAACGGGGACTTGCTGCAAGGCACCGAGACTGACGAGCGGAACGTCCGGCAGGGGGATGTCATACACCGGACAGACGGTGTCCGAGGTGGCGAAGGACGCGTCGGAAAAGACCGCGGTCCGGTATTTGCCTGTCGGGCCGCGGTGGGGCATGACCTCCGAGTCGAGCCACTCCGACCATTGCCTGGCTTGGGCGAGCGTTCCATAGGAGTAGAGATGGGGGCCGTTTCCTCCCGTTCCGGACACGGCATTGTATTGCAGGCCGAAGATGTTGTCGTTGGGCCAGCGATGGATGTTAGGCGCGTTGATGTTGTGGTGGGCGAGTGGCGCGTAATACCATGGCTCGTTGAATGGCGCGCCTTGGGTGCGGTTGGCGAAGGATTCATAGAGGAAGCGGTAACGTCCGCCGAAGGCCAGCAACGAATCCGGCGGGATGCCACCGTCCAGCGTCTCCGTCAGCGAGGAGATGTTCTTCCTGGTGTATTGGGGGAGCCAGCGGCCGTTGTTCCCGCGCGAGTAGTTGTCCAGGGACAACTGCCGCACGGCGACCGGGCCACTCGTGGACATCAGGCTGCTGCCAGTGACGGCGGATGATCCGGTCAGCGCGTGCAGGGTGATGGTCTGCGTCCGTCCGTCGGTCTTGCCGAAGTTCCAGAAAATGTTGTTGTTGAACGTGTAGTTCATGACCAACGAGCTACGGACGACACCGGCGCCGAGATCGCCGTTGGACCAGTTCCTCGAAAAACAGCCGAGGTCCGAGGGGCTTGCCGCCGCGCTGAGGATATTGGAGCGCAGGTCCGTGTCGATGAAGGGCCGGTTCTTCGAAGGCGCACAGAAGACCAATGCTTCCCCGGGTGCGAACTCGGTCGGCGGAATGTAGAACCCGAGGCGCTTGTTGGGATCTCCCGTGGCGTCGTAAACCAACGACTTCGCCGCGCTCTCCCCGGTGGTCTTGCTGAATGTGCAACTGATCGTCTGGCGGAGCAGGAAGTCGAAATACACGATGTGACCCTGGGTCTTGAGGCTGACGGAAAATGGGTTCCAGAGCACGATCCGGGGGTAGATCAGCTCGACCATTTTCATCGCCGATGCGTCGCCGTCAACGACATGGTTCTGATAGTAAGTCGCCTCGGTCATCACCGGCTGGACGAGTGGATTCACGTAGCCCGATCCGGGATCGACAATCCTGATTTTTCCCGCTGCCACCGACGTGGGGATGCGGGCGTCAATGACGGCCTTGTTTCCGGTTTGGGAAACGCTTTTGCGGAGTTCATACCAGTTCCGCAGCATGCCGAACTTCGTGCCCGATTTGGTGCGGGTGGTGCTGAGATCGCTGTTGATGTTCGTGGCGTCGGTGATGCCACGGATGGGCCCCAGCGAGGCTGCGGCATTGTCCTCAAGATAGGCGGTGAGATCGCCCTTGAGCCCCCCTTGCACGGGATCTGCCAGAACCGAGCGCCCATAGGTGGTGAACTCGTGATCATGCAGCTTGCCGTAGTCCCTGACGCCACCGGGTGTCTCTCCGCTGGTGATGGTGGAAAGCTCGAGCTGGCGCCTGCTGGCGACCTTGCCCGCCTCGTCCAGGTCCAGGGTGGTGCCATTGAAGAAGACGGTCGGGTCCGCGGTTTGAGGTGCCAGCCAGCGTTTCATGCCATCGCCTCCGGGATCGGCCGGAGCGGGTTGGGACGGAGCGAAGGGATCTGCTAGATTGATCCTCGCCTTGGTGCTTTCATCGGAAACAAAATAAGCAAACGTTCCCGGAATCGTGTTTTGCACAACCACCTTCGGAACGCGGATGGGATCCTTTCCGGAGCGCACCTCCACGGACGACGACACCGGCAAGCTGGTGGAGGGATCCGGGTTGTCTCCACTGACCAACCAGGCGAGACATTGCGCGGTCTTGTCATAGGCGCCCCCCTTGCTGCGGGTGTCCGAATAGCCGCTGCCATTGCGAACATCCGCCACCAGGAACGACTTCGAGGTCGAGTCGTCCTTCAGTCCGTCGGTCCGCCAGACGCCGACCCATTTGTCGTTCGCGGGGGCTTTGCCGGTGTTGCCTTGGACGATCGATGAGCTTGCAGTGACCCGTTTGTCGGGACCGGTTTGCTTCTGAAGCTCGCCGATCGCCAGCATCAGCGCCATGCGGGCATTGCTCCGCGCGACCGCCGCAGCTTCTCCCCGGGAGGTGGAACGCAGGGAGATGGCGGAGAGCGACAACAACCCGACCGCGATGATCGTCAACAGGATCATCAGCATCAGCGTCGTCACCAGGGCAAACCCGGACTTCCTCGATTTTTCAGGAGCTTTCAGAATGGATTGAAAGGTTGGCAAACCGCTTCAAGGGACCGGTTTTCCGTGTTAGGGATTCGGGATCATTTCGAACCTGAATCCGCTTTCTCGGTCATTGCAGGTATTTCTCCAAAAGGGATTTCAGTTCCGGAGTGGAAGGGCGCGGCGCGTCCACACTCACGATGTTGCCGCTCTTGTCGAACACCATGAATCGCGGGATGGCGGTGATCTTGTAGTTCGTGCAGATGGGCGATTGAAATGCCGCGTCGCCGATCAACTGCACGCCGCCGAGCTTTTCATCCGCCACCAGTTTCTTCCATTTCGGCAGATCCGTTGGCTTATCGACCGAATAGCTGATGAACACCACGTCCTTGCCAGCCCATCTCCTCCTCAAGTTTCCTGAGGTGGGGAATCTGAGCGCGGCACGGACCGCACCAGGTGGCCCAGACGTCCACCAGCACCACCTTGCCCTTGAAGTCCTTGAGGCTGACCTTGGCACCATCCGGAGTGGTTCCCTCAAAGGGGGCGGCGGGCTCTCCCTTGGCGGTCTTGTTGATGGTGAGGACGAAATCCGACACCAGTTTCCGCTGTTCTTCGGTGACGAGATATTTCCGATATTTGTCCAGCTTGGCAATATAGGTGTCATCGTATGATTTGGCACGCACGAGCACATTTCGGGCAAGATACCAGCCCTTCACGGTTTCATCCGGAAGGTATTTGATGGCGACTTCTGCTGCGGCGTTCGCCTTGTCCGGAAAGTCAGCCTGATGTGCCAATTGCAGGTGCATGCAATAGACGCTGGCGAAGTTCATGCCGAAGTCGAAGTTCAGCACGGTGCCATCCGTGAACCTTGGTGCGGAGGTGATTCTGGTATAAATCTCCGGATAGTCCTCCTTTGCCGGATGAATCGTGCGCGGCATGTGGAGAAAGTGAATGAGTTCGTATTCGAATTCCGATTCCACCAGCTTTGGGAACAAGTGGTCGAACGCGCTGTCGCCGCCCTTCAATCCGGACAGGAATTCATCCTTCGATTTTTCCAAGACGGGTAGTGTTGGAAAGATCTCCTTGTAAGTGAAGTTCCCGCGCAGTTGGTTGCACTTCTTCAACTCCCAAAGGATCTTCGCCCAGTTTGCCAGTTGGGTGTTCTCACGATCATCCGCGCCGACCGAGTAGGACTCGCCATCCATCGTCAGTTGCACGGTCTTGCCCGGTGAAAGATAGAGCCTGGCTGCTCCACCACGCTCACCCACCAGATAGAATCCCTCATGCTCCGGCTGGAAATAGAATCCGAAGGTCCCGTCCTTGGCCACCTTCACGGTGGATTGCTTTTCCGTGGTGCCATTCCGGACGACATTCAGGGAAATCTCCTCGGGGATCCGCTCGCCCGCGAACTTGCCCCGGATCATGGTCATCTTCTCATCCTGCGCGAAGCCGCAGAGCGTCAAAAGCATCAGTGAGCCTGCCACCCATGCGGCCCGGGAGCGCTTACGTGTGGTCGGCATGGCGGGCAGGTTTGCAAGGATGGCGGGAGTTGGGGAATGCATGTTTCAAGTTGGTAAATGGTGACCGGAAGGACATCTGGCAGGAGAAGGTCACTCGCCTGTCTTGCTTCATTCGTGGGCGGAAAGCCCCCCCCGTTTCCGGGGGGACTTGGGGTTGTGTGGCTTTCCAGGTTCAAGGGGATCACTTGATCTGGACGCGAAGGAATCCCCTGGACGTGAGGCCGTTGGAGCCATCCAGGCTGAAGGTGCGGTATTCGTAACCAGCGGGCGCGGTGGGCAAGCCCGCGGTCACCGGCGCAACCACCGAAACGGGAGCACTGAAGCCGGTTAGACCAAGGCTGCCTTGGACCGTGCTGGTGAATCCTTCCTGAGCCGCCGTCGGTGACGGAGATCCGGCGAACGTCGGTGTGCCGCTGCGGACCGCGATGGTGAGCAGCATCTCGTTGTCGGTCCCCACATCATCGCTGTCCAGGGTGAGTGGATAGATTTTCGCGTTGGACGAGCCGTTGTTAGGGGTGCCGCCAAGGGTGAACTCCATCGCGTTGCTCTGGCCGTCGCTGTCAGGATCCGCGTCGGGACCGATGATCGCCAGATCGGTGGAACCGGGGTAATAGGTTCCGATCCAGGATGCGTAGGAGGAGCTGATCAGATAGATCGCATTTGTCCCCTGCACCAGATTGTATCCTGCTGGCAAGTCGGTGACCGTGGCGAAAGTGCCGGTCAACGCCGTGGTGCTCGAAGATCTGGTAAACAGGGCTGGTCAGCGGGGAGCCAGTCGAATCGAAATCAATCGCGGAAGCGGCACCGAGCGTCATGGGTCCAGATACGGCAAGCGAGTCGTTGGCGGGGTTGGCAGAACCGTCATATTTGATCTTCAAGGTTCCATTGATGGTGGCTGCCTTGGTGGAAGTTCCGCAGTGGAAGGTTCCGATCCCCGGGCCTCCGGGGGCGAGGGTTCCCGTGACCGTGACGGCAGCAGGCATCGTACCGATACCACCGAGAGTGGCACCACTGCTGACCGTGACGTTTGCCCCCCCGGTTTGGGTGCCATTGACCAACAGGGTGCCAGCCGAGACACTGGTAGTGGCAGAGGTACCCGCGTAGGTGTTGTTTCCGTTCAGAGTGGTGGTGCCCGTGCCTAACTGCCTGACTCCGCCGGACCCGCTGATGATATTTCCGAATGTCATGTTGGAGCTGCGGTTGAAGTTCAACGAACTGCCTCCGGCGTTCAGCGCGATCGATGCCGCACTGAGGGTGCCGGAGCTTCCGTCGAAGCTGAGGGTGCCGTTCGTCATGGTAATCGCCCCGGTTACAGCGAGATTGCCGAGGAACGAAATGGTGCCGCCACTTGCCGCGCCATTGCTGACGAGGTTTCCGGGAATGGACACCGCGTCCGGAAAGGTCATGGTGGCGCTTGTGACCTGATCGATCGCGATGGTTAGGTTGCCTTCGGCAACGAAATTACCGTTCCAGTTGACGGAGGTGTTGGACTTGAGGGTTCCGCCGGTTTCGACCGTCACGTTGGTGCCGTGATTGTAGGTGCCGGAGGTTCTCGGATTGCCCGCCGTGCCACCTGACTTCACTTTCAACGTGGAGCCAAATCCGTCGTCCACAATGGTCGAGAGCGTTCCCGCCTCGATCACCGTCGAGATGTTTGACGCCGGGCCGTTGAGTTGCACTGTGCCTGCACCTTTTTTGGTCAGCGTGAAGCCGCCACCATCGATGGTACCACCGGTGCCGATGTCAAAGATGCCCGATCCACCCACCGAAGCGTTGGCGGCGAGCGTGAGGTTACGGATCCCGCTCTTGCCGTTTCCGGAGACGATGGTGGATGTCGCCGAATTATTGATGATCGCGCCGTTCAAGTCCCATCCATCACCGCTGATGGTGGCGGAAATCGAGCGTTGCGCATCCGAGACGAGCTGTCCGTTAACGTCCAACTGTCCGGCAGCAGGAAAGCTGCTGTTGATCGTCAGTCCGGAAGTGTAGCCCAGAGCCTGAGGGGTAAGCAGAACCATTTTCCCATCGTTGATCTGGACCGGTCCCACGAATGTATTGACACCACCGAGATTGAGCCAGGCGTCGCCATTTTTCACCAGACCTTCCGCGGCACCACCGATCCCACCCACCCCGCTCAGGGTATAGTCGTTGGTTCCGGTGCTGGAGAAAGTCATTTTGCCAGGAGTCACCGTGATTGGCAGATCGATCGTCTTGTTGGCGGGGGCATCGTTGAAGGTGACCCGGTCCAGATTGAAGAATGGAGCGTCCGGTCCACCAGTCGTCCAGTTGTTGGCGGTTAGATCCCACGCGAGACTGCTTGCTCCGGTCCAAACGAGGTCCGCCGCGCTGCCGCTCAGACTCAAGGTGACCTTGTTTCCTGTGATGGTATCCACCACAGGAGAGCTGAGGCGCGTCGTGCTCAACGCGGGCGAGAACGCCACCGTGGGGGTGCCGGTGAGGCTGCCATATTCGGCGAGGACGACAGGGGCAGTGGGTGCCGATTGGAGGTTCGCGGTGATGGTGCCTCCCGAGAAATTCATCGCTCCGGCGGAGATCAGTTTGTCCGCGGTGTTACCAACCACTTCCAACACGATGTCGCCACCGCTTTGGGTGAGTGACGCAACGGGCAAGGTGGTTGCCTGTGCCTGGCTGAATTTGGCGGACCCGCCGGCAATCACAAACGCTCCCGAGGAAAACCCTTCCCGGACATCCAGCGTGCCACTGGTAACGGTCACTCCGGCGGAATTGCTCAGAGGGCCATCAATGATGAGGATCCCTGCGGTATCCAAGGTGATCGGCGAAGCTCCTGCCAGCCCCTTTGTGAAGAGAGTGGCACCGTTTTCCACATGGGTTGCGCCAGTGTAGAGTGCTGCCTGGTTGAGAGTGAGGGTGAGCTTGTCGCCGCTACCTCCTGTCAACGTCAGACCCAGCTTGTTGGTGGAACCATCCTGGATGATTCCGCCGAAGACTGGCTGGGTGATCGTCGTAGCAAGCCCGGTGGTGGTGCCGAAGTCGCCGAGTGTGAGGACAGAATCCGCCATACCATTGTTGGTGATGATACCCGTGGTGGCGGTTCCCTGGATCCGGGTGGTGGAGGCGTTGAAGCCGTTCAAATCAACCGTTCCGGATATCAAACGAATCCCGGTGTTGGAATCGGTGGCCGGTGCAACTACCGTGCCCGAAAACAGGTTGGTGTTCGAGGATCCGATCTTGAGGGTGCCGGCGGCGGCAATGGAGCCCAATCCCATCAGACGGGCGTTGGAGCCGGTCCCGTTGAGCACCAAAGTTCCTGCCGAGAGGGAACACTGCATGAACGTGGTGGTGTAGTTTCCATTGAGCTCAAGGGTGCCGGTTCCCGTGCTCTTGGTGATGGTGCGCATGCCACCGGAGGCTCCGAAATAACGTCCGTCAAGAGTCAGTTTCCCTCCGGCGGCGATGTTGAAAGTGGCGGATGTCACCGCGTAAGCACCTGTGGATGTGGTGCCGGAACCTCCACCATTCGTTAGATTGATCGAGTAATTGAAAGCGTCTGAAACGATGACATTTCTTGTCGATTGCGTGATATTCGCGGTGTCACCGGATGCATTTCCGATGGTGAACCCGGCCCCGTTTCCAAAGGTAATGTGGGAATTCGTCGCTGTCGCTCCATTCAGGCGCACGTTGGTGGTGCCGGGGTTGGTGAACGTGGCGGTATCCGCCGCAAGGACGGGTGATGTATTCGGAGTCCAGTTTGCGGTCGTGCTCCAAAGACCACCGGAAGCGCCGGTGAAAACCGGAGCGGCGGCGAAGAGCGGGGAGGCAGAGCACGCCAACGTGATGGCTGAGGCGAGGATGAGGGAATGGCGGGATTTCATGGGATTGACAGGAATTCGGGAATCAGGATCACGTCGATAGAGCAAGCCCCCTGCCACGAGAAGCCATTTTATCTCGTGAGACTGTTCAAAAATATTGAACAATTTGATTGAGGGAAGCGGCTGTTTTAGCGAGATTTCGAGTGTGGACGGGCCGGTAAAAAAAACGTTGGTCGTACGGGTGGCGGAGCGCCTGCGGTTCGACATGACAAAGGATGGCGCGGAAGACCCCGTTCCCAGTTGCCGGGAACTTTCGGCCACCATGGGAGTGAGCCTGCCCACCGCCATGGAGGCACTTCGATTGCTCGCGGCGGATGGATTTCTAACCAAGGAAGACGGCACGTCGCGCTACCAGAGGGCCATCGCCCCAAGTGATGAACCCGCGCATTCGAAAAGAAGGCTGCTGGTGATCCGTTCATCCTCTGGGGTGGCCCTCGATGCCCATTCCAGAATGCGGATCGACCGGCTCGTCATGGAATCAACGGCATCGGGATGGACCGTCCACGAGAAAATCCTGTCCTACGGTCCGGACCGGCGGCGGACGGACCGGCGCTGGGATGAACTGGTCAGGCGATTCCAACCGACCCGCATCGTGGTATCCTCCGGCAGCCCGCTGCTGGCAAAATGGTTGGTTAGAACCGGGATCGACACCCTGTTTTTGGGAGGCTCGTCCGGAACCACCGGGATTCCGACATTGGGTGTCAGCCTGAGTGCCTCATTGCGCGCCCTGCTCCCGCGTCTGCTAGGAAGTGGGGAAAGGCTGATAAGCATGCCGGTTTGTGACTATGGTCCGGAATACATCGAGGCGTTTCGCAACTCCTTCAGCGACGCCATGGCGGACGCGGGCCTGCCATTCGTGCCGACTTATCACATCCCGGCGACGTCCGAGCGTGGGCCGGAGGCCCTCAGGGCCATGCTTGACAAGGTAATGAAGGCGAAGCCACCAACGACGCTGGTCTTCATCAATTACCTACACTACATGGCCGCCCTCGGGCTAATCAGGCAATATGGACTGGTGCCCGGCATGACCGTGAAGGTGGTGATCCTGTGGTTTGAGGAGGAACTGCTGTGGATGGATCCGTGTCCAGCGGTTTTCCGCTATCCGAGAGAGCAGATCTGGAAGCTGATGATGAAGTGGATGCGCAAGCCTGATGACGAGCGCTTCAAGCAAGGGGCGATTCACATCCCCGCGGAGTTTGTTCCCGGTTGCGGGATCACGTGACAATCATCGTTAGAAGGAAGCCTTGGCCGTGTCGCCAGGCGGATCGCGATCCGGTTTCAACCCTGCCATCCACCTTTGCCACGGCTTTTTTCCAGAGCGATCGCAAGCCTACGGCAGCGGTTTGATGAAGAGG
>CAWENZ010000035.1:0-10780 GCA_963810445.1 uncultured Verrucomicrobiae bacterium
TCCCCTCGCCGAAATGCGTAGCCTCCGCGAACTGATCGTCGAACCCGGGCAATTCGATGAGGCGCAGCTTGCGGTGCTCAGGGGCCAGGTCGTCGTCAGGGAGAAGGCTTTTGATAAGGAGTGAGCGGGGCAGAATTTCCGCCGGTTTGCGGACGCTTGGTGAAATTTTCTGAAAAAATTTCATCCGCTGTATAGATCCTCCCGAACCCGGTGTTTGTTGAGCGAGCGGGGAATGCATTTCAAGCCCTGAACCCATGAAACATCAAAAGACCCTATGAGACCGTCCCTGAACCATTTTGGAGTCGCGCTTGGCGTCACCTGCATAGCCCTCGCTTTAAGTCAAAACGCCCGTGCCACCGTCATCGTCGGAGGTTGGGACGCCAACATCTCCACGGGCGGCCTGAATTTCTCTGGAACCGGCACCACGGCTACGGCGAACAGCACCTATATTGCCGCGAAAGACTCGAATGGCACCGTGTTGACCACGACGATCAATAGCGGATCCGGCAACGTCACCATTGCCTCCACCACCTTGGCGGTCGATGTCACGTTCCGGATCGACCTCACCGGCTCGGCAACCATTCTCTTCGACCAATTCTGGATTCAAATGCAACGCGCTGGTGTCGGCACATCCAATACAGTTGGAAGCACCGCGTCTTACAGTACGGACGGCACGAACTTCACCAGCAGTCTTACGGTTTCTGAAGTCGCACAAGGTGCCAACAATGTCGCCAACGGAGGAGACTATTCGTCTTTCACGAGTTTCCGGACACCAGACGGATTCGGAGGCACCATCGGACCCCAGCAGGTTTACCGAATCGCCGGACTGTCTGCGGCAGGCAACTTGAACTCGGGCTCCCTCTACATTCGCTATACCGTTGGCTCGACCAATTCCGCAGGAGCCCTCAACCTTGCATCCGACCGCGTCGATTTGAATACCACTTCGGTCGCATTCTCAACCACCAACGACCCAGGGACCGCCACATCCACCAATGGCTTGGACGACGGCTATGACATCCTTTGGACCGGCACCATCATCCCCGAGCCCTCCGCAGCCCTTCTCGGTGCTTTCGGAATGCTCGCCCTACTCCGCCGCCGCCGCTGATCGGCAGGCGGTTTGCTGGAATTCCGGCAATCATTTCCCGGCTGGTCTGCGAAAAGCGGCCAGCCGATTTTTGTGCCAATAGCCCCTAACGCAACCGCTTCCATCACCTTCGTCCCCATGAAAACCGTCCTCGTTTGTCTCGCGGCAGTTTCATTCGGCTGGATCGCATCCCCGCACGCCGATGCGGACACGCTCCTCTACTACGACAGCGTGACCGGTGGAACGGCCAATGCATTGGACCGTGTCACCGGACAGACCGACGCCAGCTTTGTCGCGTCTTCCTCCGCGACCACCACGCTCGGCAGCAACGCGGTGTTTTCCACGGAAAACACCTCTACCGAGGTTCAGGGGCTGGGTGGCGGATTCGACAAATCATTCCGCTTCGGATCCAGCGCCGGAGGCAACGGCACGATGTCCGGCACCCTCAGCGTGGCTCATATGGCCAACGGCCCCTACATCGAGATGAGCTTCACCGCAGCCAAAGACATGATCCTCAATGGGCTGAGCTTCAAGCTCTACAACAACTCTAACAGCGCCACGAGCTACGGCGCGCGCGATGCCGGGCTATTCGTCAAGGTATCGAGCGACAATTTCAGTCCAGTTCGGCGAATCGTTCACCACTCCGACCAACAATGGCAACCAAGGCACCGTGACTTTCAGCGATACCCGCGAGGTGGCCAAGGGAGATCTTGTGGTCCTCCGCATTGCCTTCACCGACCGAACCCGCACCAACAACGACAATCAGGCAGCCACCCGGATCGGTGCCATCGACATCTCCGCCGGCCCTGGACCCATCTCCGACAAGCTCCGGGTGCTCACCTACAACATCCACGGCGGAAAGGGGCCCGCTGGAGAAGGCACTCCTGCCACCAATCTCGCCGCCTTCAGGAGCAACTTCATGCAGAACGAGGACGTGCTCTGCCTGCAGGAGGTCGATAACGGCGACTGCTGGACCGCCGTCCAAGCCGTCTTCTCCGACTACCCCTACCGCTACCGGACGATCAACCAGGAAACGGATTACTGGTTTTGGGAAACACCCAAACAGACTTCGATCGTCATCCTCTCCAAATACCCCTTCACCAGCACCCACAACCAGCTGATCCAGATCGATCCGACCTATGACAAATGGCAGCGGCATGCGCAGCACGTGACCATCAACATCGGCGGCGAGGCGGTGAATATTTTCCACTTCCACAACACCTACAATTTCAACACCAACGACTGGGAGTATGAGAAATCCGGAATGACGAAGTTTCGCGACTACGTGTATTCCAGGCTCGGCATCACCTCGCTCTCCAACGGCGGCCGCCTGCTGATGTTAGGCGATTTCAACCTGTTGGCAGCCAACGTCACCCCCATCCTTCCCACCCCGGCACGCAACAGCAACGGTCGCGATCACATCTCCAGCGTGCCGCTGTTTCTCGACGAGCGGCAGCTACGCCACTGTGGCGGCGGTCTTGTCCGATCACCCGGCGGTCTGGGCCTCCCTTGACCTCGCCGCGCCGTCACCGAATCCGGTGACCTGGGCCATCGCCCCCAACAGAGGCGGGAACCACCTCCATCACCATGACCGCCACCATCGCCTCCGATCCTGCTGGCGTGGAATACTATTTCTCCAATACCAGTTTCGCCAACGGCTCGCACGATAGCGGATGGCAAACCAGCCCGGTTTTCACCGACACCGGCCTGAGTCCGGCGACGTCCTACACCTACACCGTGAAGGCTCGCGACAAGTCGGCGAATCAAAACGCAAAGCACCGCATCCGCAGCCGCCACGGCCACCACCGACGATGGCGACCCCTTGCCCAACGACTGGGAAATGCAGCACTTCTCCAACCTCAACACCACCGCGGGCGGGCCCGATGACGACTGGGACCACGACGGCTCCATCGACCTGGACGAATGGATCGCCGGGACCGATCCCAAGGATCTCGGCCTCACGGTTCCACGCCTGGATGGCCACCGGCGAATCGGGCGATCTGACCATTCGTTGGACTGCGGTCGCCGGCAAGACCTACCGCATCATTTCCTCGTCCGGGCTCGATTCCGGATGGCAGGAAGTGGCAGGCGATCTGCCTGCGGTGGTCCCTGAAAGCAGCTTCCCGGTCAACCCGGCTGGCATCCCGCGGCGCTTCTTCCGGGTGGAAGTGAATCCATGAACGGGCAAGAAGGTCTTGGGGAATACGCTTCCTCGGTTCTCCGAAGGCCGCTGTATAGAAATCCACAAACCCGGTGTTAAAGAAAGGGCGGGATGACACCCGGCTTCCCCGACCTGAACGTTCCTCCTTGAGACCGTTGCCCGGGGCGGGAGTCAGCACCGCATCATCCCGTTTCCAAGGCCCACCATGTTCCAAACCCATTTTCATTCCCTGACCATCGCCTTTGTCGGCATGGTCACCGTCGCGTCCATCCCGGCCCGGGCGGATACCATCCTCTACTACGATAGCCGAGCCGGCTTCGAGCCACTTGAGCATCATCGGCACGGAAACCGACTCCGCCTTTGTCACCAGCGCGACTGCCACCACCTCACTCGGATCCTCCACCAGCTTTCACAGCGCCCAGGCCACCGCGGCGACCACGGTCACTCTCGGCGGCGGCACCGACAAACAATACAACTTCGGCACCGGCGCGGTGTCCGGAACGGTGGATGACTCCCTGGCCAATGGCATTTGGTTGGGAACCTCGTTTGTCGCAGCCCAGCACCTCACGCTCGATCGGACTCTCCTTCAAGCTCTACAACAACTCCAACAGCGGCTCCAGCTACTCGGCACGGGATGTGGCCATGTTTGTGCGTATCGGAACCACCGGGGCATTCACCCAGTTCGGCAATCACGGACGATGTCCGCCATCGGGAACGGAATCCTGCGCACCATCAGCTTCACCGGCAGTTTCAACGTCACTCGTCGGGCAAACCGTGGAAATCCGGCTCGCCTTCACCGACCGGACACGGACCAACCAGGACGCCCAAGGCGCGACCCGGGTGGGAAGCATTGACATCTCCGCCGTCGCTTTCAACCCGCCGACGGTGATCGCCAACACGATCACACCGGGTGCCGGACCAGTCAGCCATCCCACCAACGGCAACTTCACCAGAACCTTCGGCCAATTCTCCACCAATCCCTACTGGGGCCGCGGTCAGACTTTCACCGCGGCGGACACCGGCGATGCCAACACCCGCTGGAGCGTGACCGAACTGGCCCTCCTCGCGAAAACCGCCCAGACACTTCGGCCCGGGAGACAGCATCCGCGTGTGGGTTTTCGAGTGGCTTCCCTCCTCCAATGCCAACGACACGATCAACTGGACCACCAACGCCGAACTCGTCGCCAGCGATGGCCTTGCGGACGGTGATCTCCTCGATGGCACCACAGTGGGACAAATCCTGGTCAACGCGGTCGACTACCTGATGCCGGCATCCATCGCGAATGGTGACTACCTGCATTTCCCCTTCGTCAACGCGCTGGAGCTCGATGAGAACAAGGCCTACGGGACGTTTTTCCAATTCATCGATGCCGATGGATCGACCGGCGCCACCTTTGTCCAGCTCGGCATCGGGGCAAGTGGCAGCACCTACCCGGGCGGCAGGCAGCTCCGGACCACCGACACCACCAACGATTCCTTCGATCAGGACATGACCTTCTTCGTCACGGGGACCGCCATCCCCGGTCCTCCCGCCAGCGATCTCGTCACTCGGATCACCCTATCAGAACGGCATGGTGCTCCAGCGTGGAAAACCGATCACCATTTGGGGAAATGCAGCTCCCTCGGCCGCAGTCTCGATCACCTTCGATGGCACGACCACTAACGGCACTGCGGATGCCACGGGAAAATGGAAGTTTGATCTTCCGACCCACGCCGCCGGTGGCCCCTACACGCTTGAGGTCACCAGCCTCACAGAGACGATCACTCTCAACGACGTGCTGGTCGGCGATGTCTGGATCACCTTTGGCCAGTCGAACATGGTGCGCCCGCTGAGTGAGATGACGAACTCCGCTAGCTATATCACCCCCATCAACAACAACGCGAACATCCGCTGCCTGAAGATCAGCCAGAAGGCTGCCACCTCGCCGCAGGAAGAAGGCCCGATGACATGGCTCTATCAGAGCGGCTCCAAGAACTCCGGCTCATGGACTTCGGTTGGAGCCGTTTTCGCCTATCAGACCTATCTCGCGACGCAGGCCCGCGAGGGCATCAACGTGCCCACCGCCATCGTCTGGTCGGCATGGGGCAGCACCTCCATCGAAGGCTGGATGCCGGAGGAAATGACCGCACAATTTCCTCACTTCGCCGCCATCATGGCGAACTACCATGCCAATGACGAGGCCACCGTGACAGCCATGCTGAACGGCTCGCAAACCTATGATGAGGTCTATGTCCGCACCCGTCCGAACATCGTTTACAACCAGATGATGCACCCGCTGCTGAATTTCGGGATCTCGGGATTCGTTTGGTACCAGGGCGAGGCAAACGCGGACGCCATTGCGGATTGCGCCCAGTATGGATTCACCCTTCCGGGCCTCGTGAAGGAATACCGCAAGCGTTTCGGCCAAGGCGATCTCCCCTTCCTCGGCGTGCAATTACCGTCCCACAACCGGACCAACTGGCCGTGGTTCCGCGAATCGCAGAATCAGCTCGAAACCCTGCCGAATGCTCACGTAGCCATCACCATCGACACCGGAAGCTCCACGAACATCCACCCTTACGACAAGGAACCCATCGGCACCCGGCTCTCGCTATTGGCTCGGAAATATATCTATCAGGAAACCATCGCGGCAGACGGTCCGCGCTTTGATTCGATGTCAGTCAGCGGCAGCCAGGTCACCCTCAACTTCACTCATGCGACCGGCTTGATCAGTAATCCGGCGGCGGCCTTGTTCCAAATCGCAGGCTCCAACCAAACCTTCCAAGCAGCCACCAGCGCCGTCGTCAGTGGCAATCAAGTGACTCTGACCTCGCCCGTGGGATCCCCGGTGGCCGTGCGCTACGCATGGATTCCCGTTCCGGTGAGCCTGACCCAGCTCAAGAACAACGCGGGCCTGCCAGCCGCGCCCTTCCGCACCGATTCATGGCCTCTGCCAGGCCTCGGCGCGCAAGCCCCGCAAAGCGTGAATGATTCCTACGAAATTCCGGGCGGCCAGAGCCTCGTCGTGACCGCAAACGGAGTGCTCGGAAACGACATGGATCTCAACCATGATCCTCTAACCGCCACTCTCGTAAGCACCGTCTCCCACGGGTCCCTCACCCTGAATGGAGACGGCTCCTTCACCTACACCCCAACCGGCGGATACACCGGCCCGGACAGTTTCACCTACAAGTGTTCCGATGGAGTCCTTGAGTCTCCCGTCGCCACCGTCAGCATCAATGTCACCACCCAGCTCACCGGATACGCTCCCTGGCAGGCCAGCATCCCATGGAATCCGGGCGACGATCAGACGCAAACCGGGGATCCCGACGGAGACGGCATCGTGAACTTTCTCGAATTCGCACTCGGTCTGAATCCCCTCCAGTCAAGTCAGGTCGGCCTCCCGACGCTGACCCGCAATGGCGCTGACTTCGAATACGATTTCAACAACGCACAGCCCGGCCTCAGCTATCAGATCCTGGTTTCCACCGATCTCGTGAATTGGAGCGATCCGCCCTTCGCCAGCTTGAGCAACGAGTCCACGACTCCCGTGACGATCCCAGCCAACCTCGCGCTCGACGGCAAGCTTTTCATCCGCCTCAAGGTCGTCGAATAGCGCTCCCTCACCTGTGGGAAGTTCCCTGAACCGGAATCATCTTTTTTTCAGGAATGTGACCGGGGCTGTAAAGATCCGGTCACTGCCCTGTGTTTGAGTTTAAGTTGAGGAGCATCTGTTTTGAACCCCCGGCTTAACATGGCGATCAGTTTGGCGGATCCCACCAAATGATAGGCAGCAAATTAAGACCCAACTCCGAGCCCAGGAATCCACCAATAGAACTCTAATCATGAAAAACCGCAGATCCAACCTCCTCCGCCGCGCATCATTCGCCGCGCCCCTGATCATCGCACTTTCCGCCAGTGCCACCGCTGCGGATTTGACATGGGTCGGGCCGAACCCCGGCACATGGGATGTCGGAACCACCGCGAACTGGAGCGGTGACACAACCACCTGGACCAATGGCGACAACGCGATTTTCAATGCGGGCACCTACACCGTCAATCCCGCCGATACCGGAGTCACGGTCGGGAATCTCACCTACGCCGGTGGTGGAGTCCTGACGCTCAAATCCGTCACAGACAACCTTGGCAAGATCACCATCAATCCCGGCGGTGCCGCCTGGAACACCGGCGGCGGTGAGATCGAGTTCTTCAATGACAACAACACCTTCGACACCCCGCTCGCCATGACTTCCGGCGACACCCTCACCGTCACCGGCGGCGGCACTTTTGACACCGGGCAGAATCCCGACAGGAGCGGACTGGACCGTCACCGGCGCCATTCTCGACGTCACGTCTCCGACCATCGTCCGTGGCAACGGCGGCGGCATCGCTCACGTCCGCGCTCGGCAGCATTGGCAGGTTCGCCACCGTCAAGCTTGTCGCCGGCAGCACCTATTTCCACGAGCGGAACTCGGACGCGGATTACAACAACAACTGGGAACTAACGGGCACCGGAACCGTCACCTTTGAAAACCGCTGGAGCAGGACCGCCTGGCTCAACGGGGTGTTTTCAGGCACCGGCGGTTTCAAATTCCTCAACGGTGGCGGCGCGGGAATGGCTATTTCCGCCTGAACAACACCAACACCTTCAGCGGCGGGGTCGTCGTCGATGCGACCGCCAATGAAACCGAGTTATGGGTCACCAAGGACACCGCTCTCGGAGCGGTGCCCGGAGCGGTGAGCGCTGCCAACATCACCCTGCGCAACGGAGGAATTCTCAAGACCGCCTTCGCGACTCTAACCACCAATCGGGGAATCACGCTCGATGGTGGAGGAACCCTCCTTCCCAATTCCGACCTGGCGTATGCCGGTGTGATCGCGGGAACCGGTCCGCTGAAAATCGGACTCGCGTCCGATTCATCCACTTCGGTCACCCTCAGCGGGACCAACACTTACACAGGTGGATCGGATGTTGTGAAAGGGACCCTTGCGGTCACCAAGGATGCCGCGCTGGGAGCCACCCCCGGCGCTCTGGATGTTGCCAACATCACCCTCCGCAACGGTGCGGTACCAAGATGAGTTTCGCAAGTCTCGGTGCCAACCGAGGAATCACCCTCAATACCGGCGGCGTGCTCACCGCAACCACCAAT
Source organism: uncultured Verrucomicrobiae bacterium (assembly GCA_963810445.1). Lineage (GTDB taxonomy): Bacteria > Verrucomicrobiota > Verrucomicrobiia > Verrucomicrobiales > Akkermansiaceae > Luteolibacter. Next base: position 8,376 of record CAWENZ010000035.1, read on the forward strand.
TGCACCCTGAACGGCCCGGTGGCCGGCACCGGAGGACTCAAGATCGGCGTCGTCGGCGACACCATGTCGAACTACATCATCATGAAGGTGGCCAACTCCTACACCGGAGGCACCGACATCGCGAACGGCAACCTGTTCATCACCGATGACAACCAACTCGGCGCGGTCCCTGTGACGCTGGATCCGGCGAACGTCACCATCCGCAACAACAACATCTTCAAGTTCCAGACCGCCAACGTCAACATGGACGCCAACCGCGGCATCACGATGGTGGACAACGCGACCATCATTTCCGGAGCCACCACCTCCGGGAACCACACCATCAACGGACCCATCACCGGAACCGGAAACATCCGGTATCGGAAACACCACGGACTGCCGCAGCCAACGGAACCATCAACCTCAAAAGCGGCAGCTCCAACTACACCGGAACCACGCTCATCGAGCTGGGGACCCTCAAGGCGGGTGTCAACAACCCGCTGCCCACGGCTTCGGCATTGACCCTAGGCGGTACCGGAGGCGTTTCCTACCTCGACCTGAACGGTTTCAACGTGGGAGTCGGCGGCATCGCCACCATCGGATCAAACACCCGATCGGTCCGCAACACGGCGGCCACGGACGCCACCCTCACCCTCAACGTCGCCAACGGCGACACTCCATCCTATGCGGGCAATATCGACGGGACCGGCACGGGGCTGATCCACATCGTCAAGAGCGGTCTCGGAACCCAGACAATCGTTCGCCCGGCAGGATTCACCAAGGACGCAGGGAACGTCGCCGTCAACCAAGGCACGCTGGACTGGAGGGTCAAGGACAGCTACGGAGCCCTGGCCGTCAACAACACCGCCACCCTCATCCTCAGCCAAACCGGCACCGCTGCATCCCTCGCAGCAGCATCAGGCACCACGACGACCTGCGAGGTCGCCATCGGCGACTGGACGGGCACCGCCGGAACCGCCTGGCCCTTGATCACCGTCACCGGCGATCTCGCGGCTCCCGCGGGCAGCACGTTCAACGTCAAGGTCACCGACACCGGCATTGTCAATTTTACCGATGCGAACAAGAGTTTCGTCATCGCCTCGGCGGCACGGTGAGCGCGGCTGGTGCCACCTTCAGCGTGGACGCCACCGGTTTCACCTCGGGAGCCGGAACATGGAGCCTTGGTGTGAGCGGACTGAATCTGGTTCTGAGCTACAGCGCCGGGGATCCCTACACCAACTGGGCCACCACGAATATCACCAACATCCAGCCCGCCGCTCCCGCAGGCTTCGATCAGGATGCCGACGGCGACGGTGTCAAAAACGGACTCGTCTTCATCCTCGGAGGAAATCCACTCGTGCCCAACTCATCCACCCTGCCAAGCATCAGCCTGGACCCCACCAACCTGACCTTCAGCTACACCCGCAGCACGGATTCCGTCGACCAGCACCACCCAGATCGTCGAATGGTCCACCGACCTCGCGAACTGGAATCCTGAAACGGTCACCGGCAGTTCAACGTCGGTCAGCGTGGTCATCCCGCGCAGCAACGAGGCCGGTGGCAAGCTCTTCACCCGCCTCAAGGCCACCGATGCCACTCCTTGAACCGATTCCCCGCCCGCGAATGGGCATTCCAGGAAGCGGTTTCATTGCAGTTCGAACGATTTCAGTGAATCCACTGAAAATCCAGGTTCATTGTAAAGATCCGCGGATTTCCGGTGTTTAAAATAGTATCGGCATTTTTCCAAACCCTTCAGGAAAAGGCAGTGGGTAGAGTCCGTTGCCTTCAAAGACGGCGTTGGGGAATGGATTTCCGCAATGCCGGGGAAGATGCCCTCTAACACAAACCCAGGAAATCATGAGTTCATTACGCATTGTTGTCACTGCGGCTGCGCTGGCCGCACTCACGACTGCCTCACAGGCAGCGGATTACATCAAGGGATACAACAAGGGCAGCGGCAGTCAGTTGCTCTTGGCCAACGGCGGTGCCGGAGCCACCCTGTTCGTCGATCAGGCCGCGATTGGAGGCGGCGACATGACCGCCGACGGCGGAAATCCGACCTGGGGCTGGGAGATTGCCGGCAGTTGGATGCTCGGCGACAAGGTCGAGTTCACCGGCATCGCGATTCCAATCTGGGCAGACGATCCCGATACTGATGGAACGGGTAACACCCAAAACGCCACCCATCGGATCAGGATCTACAGCTGTGGTGCCAACAACACCTTCGATGGAACCGGGACCGATACACTGATTGACACGGTGGACGTCACCTTCGGTCTGGCGGATGCGGGAGTTGACGAGTATTACGTCAATTTCGACACGCCCGTGGTTTGGGCGTCCGCCGACTCCACCAAATTCTATTTTTACATCCAAGCGCTCGAACCTCCCTCAACAGCCAAAGCGATGCGGCTCAAAACCGGGACGGC
>CAWENZ010000036.1:0-17345 GCA_963810445.1 uncultured Verrucomicrobiae bacterium
GGATCCCGGATGGTCCGGAAATTTTTAAATCCGCTCCTTTTGGGGCTTGATGATCCGAGGCGGGCCGAATTGGATGGCCAAAACGCAAGAGCGTTACCAAACCCCCTATGAGTCTCCGCAACCAGCTATCAGACATTCTCCCCACGTTGCTTCCGGGAAATCCCGCCGATTCGATCAAGGGGACGGAGTTGATCAGGCTGACGAGATTGCAACTCACGGGGAACTACTCGGACGCATCGCTGAGGTATCATTTCTCGATCATGTCATGTGATCCCGCCTCGCCGATCGCGAAGGTGGAGAAGGGGCAGGGATACTATCGCCGCAGCGCGCCCTTGCCGGCCTTGTCGGGAGCGCAGGAGCTTCTTGCGCTCACGCAGGGCAGGCTGGACGATCTAACGACCGCCGACCAGGACATGGTGGACGAGACCATGTTGCGCATCCGCAAGTTCCGCGCGGTGGTGACCCGTTACTATGAGATCAACGGGCGTTTTCCGTTCGCGTTCCGTCAGGCATTCGGCAAGGATTCCCCGATCAGCAATCTCTGGAAATACCCGGAACTGGTGCTTGTGGACTGGGAAACCGGTGGCTCGCCCGACGAGGAAATGTCGCTCGACGAGACGATGCTCGCCTTCAAGCAACGGCTGGGAATTTCGCCTTTTAAACTCCACGCCGCCCGTCTCCGGATCCAGCCATCCTTGCAAACCTATCGGGAGGATTTCTTTCAGACCCTGGCTGTTTCCATGTGGGCGCAGGGAGGCGAACTCGTTTATGCCGCGCCTGTCGAGGACGAGGCATTGGCGGACGGACTTCGTCGCCTGAGCGCGAATTTCGGCGTCGGCGTGACCTCGTTCGGCCTCACACCCGAGGCACTGGATGACCTGCCGCGTCCGGCCAATATTCTCAATGCCCATCCGAGGGAAACGGAGGCGATCATGGCCAAGCTGGACATCAACCGCCTTTCCACCCCGCGGACACGTCCGCATCTGGATTGGGCGGCGCTCAGTTCCATGCGGAATGAGTCCGAGGAGGCCGAGAAATTGGTCACCTGGTTGACCCGGTGCATCGACGGTCGTCGCGCGGAGGCGTTCAAGGACGACTGACCATCCCGGCATGAGCTGGACGTTCAAGAGTGTGGCGGTGGTCGGATCGGGGGCGATCGGGCTTTATTACGGTGGCTGTCTTGCTGCGGCGGGGGAGGATGTTAGATTTCTCGTGCGATCCGATCACGATGCGCTTTCCCGACATGGTCTGGAGATCTCAAGCGTGCATGGCGATCTGAATCTCCCGGAGGTGCATGCATTTCTAACACCCGAGGAGATCGGCCCGGTCGATCTGGTGATTGTCGCTTGGAAAACCACCGCGAACCACCAGTTGGCGAAAGTGCTGCCTCCGTTGCTTCATCCCGGGACACAGGTGCTCACCTTGCAGAACGGATTGGGAAATTGTGAAACCTTGGCGGAAATCGTTGGTGCCGATCGGGTGCTGGGAGGACTTTGTTTCATCTGTTCCAACCGGATCGCGCCGGGGAAAATCAGCCATACCGCAGGCGGGCGGATGACGGTCGGTGAATGGCTTCCGGGAGGGGAGGGACGTGCGGAAGAATTGGAGCGGAGATTCAGGGCTGCGGGGATCCAGGCCTTCGCGGTGCCGGATCTTGAAAAGTCACAATGGGAGAAGCTGGTTTGGAACATCCCGTTCAACGGCCTTTCCATCGCCGAGGGAGGCGTGACGACCGATGTGCTGCTTTCTGACAAGCGCACCGAGGATGAAGTGCGACTGCTGATGGAGGAAGTGGTCGCCGCCGCGTGTGCCCTCGGATTGGACCTTTCCACGGACCTGATCGATTTCAACATCGAGCGGACCCGACCGATGGGACCTTACCGGACGTCGAGCATGATCGATTTCGTTGAAGGGCGGGAAGTGGAGGTGGCACCGATTTGGGATGAGCCCCTGAGGAGAGCAAAGGCGGCGGGGCTTCAGATGCCACGGCTGACCGAATTGCTGGCGCGCATCCGCCAGAGGATTGCCATTCGCGACGGGAAGTGAGTTCGGGTGAAATCGTCCGGATAGCTGTATAAGGTTCTTGATATTCAAGAAATCTTAAATATTGAAGGGCGCAGCGCTGAATCCCTCGTGGTTTGGCTTTCAAGCGCCTTCTCACCCCCTGACAGCCATGGAATCCGCGTACTTCCGCATCATCTCCCTCATTTCAATCGGCCTGGCCACCGCCGGGCATGCTGTGACGATCAACGTGCTTCCCGGAGTGAACAATGTCCCGATCACCCGGGTGACCTACGAGATTCCGGGTTCGCCCGATGTGGTTCAAAGGACGCCCGAGATCGGAGTGACAGGCCCGCTCACGAACACCGCGGTGACCGTAAAATCGGTCCAAGTGAACAACGGCGGCCTGCTGGTGGACTTGAATTTCGTCAACACGATGGGTGCCACGGTCATCAACATGAATCCGGAACTGGCCTCCATTTCCGGGATCGGGGTTTTCAATCACGGGAACACCACGCCGAGCAACGGGCCAGGCGGGCTTGCGGCCTACACGGCGGCCCTTGAGTCAACTGCCAGTGATTTCGACCTGCGGAATTTCGCCTATTACGATTACGTTCCATCCGGCTCGCCCACTTCCGGGGTGCCCGACTACGACATCCTTTACGCGCAGCCCATGGCTCCCACGGATTACCTGCTGGTGTCCGAGCGGAATGGAAACACCTATTTCGAGGTGACTCCGTTGAAGCAGGATGGGACTCCCTACGAATTCGCCAACAAGCTGCTTTTCGGAGGTCCCGGTGGTGCTCCCTACACGGTTTATGACTGGAATTCAGGTTTCGCGGCGGCTGGAAATTTCCCGGATCAGGCCCAGGCCTTCTCGGTGGCGTCGGCTTCGAAGTTTTTCGAAGGCACGACCGAGACACCCGGACCGATCTACGGGTTCAGGATCGACAATGATGGCGAGGCCGACGTGAAAATGGTGGTCATCAGCAACACGCCGTTCGAGGGGAGATTGGTTCCCGAACCTTCGACCTTCTTGCTGGGCCTCGGTGCCGGATTGATTTTCGTGTTCAAAAGGAACCGCAAGCACCCGGTCGCCGGGCAGGCGTGAGAAATTCTCCGCCGAAGGGTGGGCATTCTGGAAAAGATCCGGATTTGTGGCGTATTCAGGCTGCTCCGGAGAATCCGTAAAGCCACTTGTGGGGGACGAAAATCTCGTCGAGAATGCGCTGGAAGTCTCCGTGGGAATTTGGAAACTTCATTCATCCGCTGCCGGACCGGGAAAACGGTCGATCGTCCAATGTCATCATCACCCAATCCGCCCGAACGCAAAGTTGTCATCCCCGAAGCCCTTCGGGTGCAATTGGACGGCTTCCGGAGACACCTCTGGAGAGTGAAGATCATGGAGGCCGTGGCTGCGGGTCTCATCGGTCTGCTGGTCTCGTTCCTGCTCGTCTATGGATTGGATCGCGCGTTCCAGACTCCGGGATGGGTGCGGTTGGCCATCCTGATCGGTGGTGCGTCGCTGTTCGGCATTTTCGCCCCCTACTGGTTGCACCGCTGGGTCTGGCGGCAGAGGCGTGAGGATCAGCTTGCCCGTCTTATCGCACGGCGCTTTCCTGGATTGGGCGATCGGTTGTTAGGCGTGATCGAGCTTCAGGATCAGGAGGCAAACGCGGACTCGCTTTCTCCCCGTTTGCGTGAGGCGGCCATGCAGGCCGTGGCTGTCGAAACGGGAAAACGCAAGCTCGACGGCGCACTTCCTCCGCAACGCCACCGCCGCTGGGCACTTGCGGCATTTGCGCTGGCGCTTCTATCAGGAGCGGCTTTCACACTGACCCCAAGAGCCGGATGGAATGCGCTGGAGAGATGGCTGATGCCACTTTCCAATACGGAACGTTACACCTTCACGAGGCTGCAGGATCCGCCGACCTATCAGGCGGTGGCCTTCGGCGAGGCATTCGAGGTCACGCTGCGTTTGTCCGAGGATTCCGAGCAGCGTCCTACCCAAGCCACCGGTCAATACGGCCTCCAGCCGATGGTTTCCACGAAGCTGGACAAGGATACCTATCACTTCACGTTTCCCGGCCAGCAGGATCTGGGAACCATTTCCTTCCGCGTCGGTGACTTGCGCCATCAGATGACGATCAAGCCGGTTGAGCGTCCGGCGGTCCAGGAGGCGATCGCTGTCGTCACTTCGCCAAACTATCTTGGAGTGCCCGAAAGGACCGTCGATCTGGGTGCGGGTGTTGTGAATGCGGTGGAAGGCAGCAAGGTGCGGATCGAGCTTACGACGAACCGGGGATTGGCCTCTGCCAGTTTCGGTCCAACCCGGGCACAGGTTGTTGACGAGAAAGTCGGTGCCGCCGCCCACGTCCCCATGGATGGGAAGCTGGTGATTTCAGGCTCCAAGGCGAAGACCCCGTTCATGGAGGTCGGGGCGGTGCCTTTCGAGATTCCATTTGCCTGGACGGATGAACTCGGTCTGGCAGGTGAATCCGGATATCGTCTCCGGGTGGATGCCGTGCAGGACGCCCCGCCTACCTGTTATCTTCAGGGAATCGAACGCCAGAAGGTCATGCTGCCTGAGGAGACCGTGGATTTCGAAGTGCTGGCGGAGGATGACTTCGGTGTCAAACAGATGGGGATCGAGTGGAGCGGGCAATTCACCCGACCCACCGATGAAGCGCCCGCCAAGGGTGAGGAAAGGCTGAGCGACGGCGGACCCGAGGAGCGTCGTGTCATGACGCCGGCCGCGTTTTCACCACTCGTTCATGGAATCACTCCCCAGAAGCTCACGCTGCGTGGATACACCGAGGATTATTTCCCCAACCGTGGACGGATCTATTCCGAGCCGGTTACGATCTTTGTTCTAACACGCGACGAGCATGCCCAGCTTCTCAAGAGCAAGTTCGACCGGCAGATCACCGAGTTCGAGGATCTGGCAAGGCGCGAGCAGGAGTTGTTGGATGAGAACGAGAAGTTGAACCGCCTGGATGGTGAGAAGCTGCAGTCCGACGAGAATGCCAAGAAGCTTGAGAATCAGGAAGAGGCCGAGGCGGAAAGCAAGCGCCGCATGGAGGATCTTACCAAACGCATGGAGGATCTCATGAAGGATGCCGCCCGCAATGGGGACATCGAGAAGGACACGCTCAAGAAGATGGCGGAGTCCCTCAAGTCCATGCAGGAACTTTCCTCCCAGGATTTACCGAAGGTCGAAGGCAAGCTCGACGATTCCCAGGACAAGTCGAACACGACCGAGAAGACCAAGAAGGATGTCGAGGAAGCGGTGGCGGAGCAGAAGAAGGCCGTCGAAAAGATGCAGGAGGCCATCGCCAAGGCAAATGAGGCCAACCGCAAGTTCGAGGCCGGGACATTCGTGAACCGCCTGAAGAAGGCCGCCACGGAGGAGAATGGAATCGCCACCGCGCTGGTGGAGTCCTACGAGCGGATTCTCGGGGTGAACTCCAACAAGTTGCTTCCATCCGACGAACGTCGCATCGCGGATGTCATCGGCCAGCAATCGAACACCGCTGCCGACGTCCGTTGGATTCAGGAGGATCTGGCCAGCTATTTTGCCCGCACATCGACGGAGACGTTTCGCGACATCCTCAATGAAATGCGGGAATCCCATATCGACGTGGGACTCGACAATGTCCGCAACCTGCTGACCGCCAACCATTCCTTCAAGGCCACCGAAAGCTCGAAAAAGTGGGCCGACATGCTCGACGCCTGGGCGAAGAAGCTGGAAGGGGAGAAGGATGAAAACGGGAATGGCAACGGAGACGGCGACGGCAGCAGCCCCAATCCTGAGGACGAGGATTTTGAATTCATGCTCAGGGTGATGAAGATGGTGCAACAGGAGCAGGATCTCCGGTCACAGACCCGCGTTCTTGAGCAGCAACGCAGGAGCAACGAGAAACAACCCGGAAAGAAAACACCATGAAATCCTTTGCCAGAATCGCGGGTCTGATGACCGCCTTGTCCATCGTTGCGGTGGCGGATAAGGAAACTCCCGAATCGTTGGAGCAAACACACAGCGAGGCATCGAGCAAGATCGCCGACCGGCAGGACGAGCTTTCCGCCGATGTCCAGCAGCTCACCATCGAACAGACGGTGCCCAAGGTGATCGAACTGCTGGGCCAGGTGGAGAAGATCATGGACGAGGCGACGGACAATCTATCCGCCGCGAACACGGGCGGAGACACGATCGCGGCACAAACGGAGATCATCGAGAAAATTTACGAGGCCGCCAAGGCGAAGCAGAAGCAGCAGGGCGGCGGCAAACCCGGCGGCGCCATGATGGACATGATGGAGCGCATGATGGGCAAATCTCCCGGCGACAAGCCGGGCAAGGGCAAAGGGGACAAGCCGGGCGATAGTGGAGGCCAAGGCATGGAGGGGCAATCGGACTCCCCGAACGAGGCGGTCGGCGGGGAATCAGGCGGCAAGGTCGAGGTAAGGACCGTGCCGAAGGCGGGTGGCTCGGCAGGTCGTGTGCTCCCTGAGGAATTCAACAAGGCGCTGGACGCTTACAACCGCGGATTGGAGAAAAAGGTAAAGTGATGATCGGATTTTCCAGTCAGTTCCCGTCTAAGCATTTCCGCGCGGGCATCGTCGCTGCCTGCATGCTCTTGTCAGGAGCTGGCGCCCTATCCGCCCAGACCTTGCCGGGCCGGGCTGACGATTCCATTCCCTCACAGGCGGAGCTGATCTACGAACGTGGTCTCCAGTATCTCGCGAAGACTCAGAACAACAAGGGTTGCTGGCCCGATAGCGTTGGCTCGGAGCCCGGAGTCGTGGGACTTTGCGTGGCATCATTTCTCGCGCACGGTGAGGACCCTAACAATGGCCCCTATGCGAAGAACATCCGGTTGGGAATCGACTACATCCTTTCCGAGCAGAACGAAAAGAACGGCTACATCGGATCGAGCATGTATAATCACGCCTTCGCCACGAAGGCCCTTGCCGAGTCCTATGGCGTCCTTGATGACAACCGGATCGCACCTGCCTTGCAAAAGGCCGTCGAGTTGATCGTCACCGCCCAGAAGAAGAACCGTTTCGGTGGCTGGCGCTACACTCCGGATAGCCGGGACGCGGACACCACGGTGACGGGCTGCCAGATGGTGACCTTGTTTGCCGCGAAAAACGCGGGAATCGGTGTTCCCGACGCCACGATCAAGAAGGGACTCGATTACCTCAACCTGATGCGGGCCAAGGACGGTTCATACGGTTATACCTCAAGTGCGGGCGGCAAGCCGACGCTCACCGCAATCGGTTCGCTTTGCCTTTCACTGGCCAAGGAAAAGGATTCCGCCGGCTATCAGGCCAGCCTGAATTACCTGAAGAAGAGCATCGACTACCGCGATCGTTACTACCCGTTCTACTTCGAATACTACATGTCCCAGGCACTGTTTCATGCCGACGAGGCCACCTGGAAGGAATGGAACGTCCGGAACATCCGCTACCTTGGCACCATCCAGTCGCCCGACGGCTCATTTCCTGGAAACCAGGGAACTTCCTTCAACACTGCCGGTGCCTTGTTGTCATTGGCGCTGAATTACCGATTCCTGCCTATTTACGAAAAATGATCAAGATCCTACCCATCACCTGGAGTCTGGCCATGACGGCGGTTGTGATCGCCGAGCCAACCGATCTCTTGCGGTTCACCAACGGAGACCAACTCCACGGAACCTTCCAGGGCATCAAGGAAGACCGTCGTGCCATCTGGCTTCGGGACGATGTGGCGGCACCCGTCGATTTCAAACCGGAGCAACTCCGGCATGTCGTCCTGAGGGGCGGGAAACCGATCAAGGCCCTCAGCTCGGTTGCAAACATCTCGATGGTCAATGGAGACCGCTTGCCAGGAAATATCGTGGAGATGGACGGTCAGACCATCACCTTGGATACTTCATTCGCCGGAAGCCTGAGGATTCCCCGTGAGCAGGTCAGCATGCTGGCGCCGAATCCACTGGGCGGACGGCTCCGTTATCATGGCCCCTTCATCGAGGATGAGTGGAAAATGGCACATGCATCCTTCCCCGATGGACTCCCGGAGGCGAAGAAGGAGGAGGAAGGTGACGAAAAGAAGGATAAGAAAGACAAGGAGGATCAGCCCTCTCTTTGGGACTTTTCCGGATCCGCGTGGTATTGGAAGAACAAGGGCTACGGGACCGCCATCATTCGCGAGGATGCCTTGCCGGACCGCTCCATTCTCCGGTTCGACCTTGCCTGGAAAAACCGGCTTTCCTTTGCGATCGGGTTTCATGCCGACCTGGCAAAGCCGAAACCCGAGGAGAAGGAGGGTGAGAACAAGGCCGTCATCCGAAGGCCCATGGGATTCGTGCCCGGAGACTCCTCGATCCTGCCGAAGCTGTTTGGAAACAGCTACGTTTTGCAGATTTTCTCCATGCAGACCATCCTCTACCGGACCTCGGTGGCGGACGATGGTACTCCACCGGTCGAGCGCGTGGTCGTGAACGGTGGTGGTCGCCGCCTCGGTGATACCGGCAAGGTGACGGTTGAAATCCGGAGCAACCGGCTGACCGGCGTCATCTCCTTGTTCATGGACGGTGAATTCGTCGCGCAATGGGACGAGAGCGAGGGCGGTGCTTACGATCCCTCGAAGTTCGCAGGCAAGGGGAATGCATTTGGATTTGTGGTCCAGACGGAGGATTCACCCGTGAAGGTTTCCGACGTGATGGTCGCCGAGTGGAACGGCATGCCGGATTCCGCCCGGAGCATGGAGACCGAGGATCAGGACATCGTCCTCCTCACCAACGGAACCGATCGCTATTCGGGCAAGGTGGAGTCCCTTCATGACGGGAAATTCCGTCTCAACGGCAAATACGGTGAGTTCAATTTCTCCGTCGATGATGTTGCTGAGATCCGCTTCGCCCGGAATTCGGTGGCAAAGGCATCCGAGGCTCCAGCCGACAATCTCGCCATCCAGTTCAGTCCGCTCGGGCAGATATCGGGGCGTCCCGTTTCTGGCGATGCGACTTCCGTCAAGCTCGTCAACCCGACGTGCGGTGAGATCAACGTCAGCCTCGAATCGGCGGTCATGTTGGATTTCCACGACACTAACACATTCATCGATGATTGGGATGCCGAATTCTAACCATACAGGCTTCCTGCTGGCGTTGCTCTTGGCCGGTGCTCCATCGGCCTCGCGCGCCGACGAGGTTTCACTTGCTGGCGACTCCAGGCTAACAGGCTCCATCCGCTCCATCAACGGTGACGGCGTGGTCGAGCTTCTTTCGGACCTTGCTCCCGAGCCCGTCATGCTGAAGTCCGCATCGATCAGGAAAGTCACCTTCGACTCTCCCGGTGAGCGGAACGAACTGCCCGAGGGAATCGTGGAGCTTTCCAACGGCGACCTGCTGCCCGCCCGCATCAAGACCTTCGACGGCACGGTCCTGAATGTTGTTACCACGGATGCAGGCCCCCTCGACATCCGGAAGGAATGGGCCAAGTCGATCCAGCTCGGGGTCCAACGGCAAAAGGCGATCTACTCCGGTCCACGTGATCTCGAGGAATGGACGAAGGGTGTGGAGGGCGGGACGAACTGGCGTTTCAAGGACGGGGTGCTTTCCACAAGCGGCCCGGCCGTCGCCATGCGGAAAATCGAGGTCCCGTCGCGATTTGTTTTCAAGTTCAAGCTGAAGTGGAAATTGAATCCGAACTTCACGGTTTATTTCGCCGATCCGCTCGCGCAGAAATCCGACAAGGTGGATCGCTATTACCTCAAGTTCGACTCTACGGGGATGGAAGTGAAACGGGAGGACAGCAGCGGTCAGAAGATCCAGACCGTGATCTTGCTGACCCGGGATCCCGACGAGTTTTCAGGCGGTCAAGTCGAGGTGGAACTCAGGGTGGATCGCAAGAACTCTCGGATCCACCTGTTGCTTGATGGTTCACCGGAAGCTTCGGGAGTGGATCCCCAGCCCGATCCTCCGTCCGCGTCGGGCTTTGCTTTCGTCAGCAGCACTCCAGCCGGAAGCAGTCAGGAAATCAGCGGGATCCAGTTGTTGGATTTCGACGACTCGCGCGAACGTCACCATGCGGAAGATCGCGGTGATCTCAAGCTCGACAGCATCATCAGTCGTGACGAGGAACGTTATGGTGGGCGTCTGACCGGCATCCGGCAATCCAAGGACGGCGGCGTTCTAACCTTCAAGAGTGACTTTCAGGAAGAGCCATTGGAGCTGTTGGAATCCGACGTGTCCACCATCTTCCTTGCCAAGCCGGATTCGGGCATCGTTCCGGAACCTGATGGTTCGTGGCTTCTCAAGCTAACAGGTGGTGGATCCCTTCATGTTTCCTCATGCATGTTTTCCGGAAACGAGGTGAAGGTTGTCCATCCGCTGCTGGGCGCGATGTCCATCCTCAGAAGCGGGGTCGTGGCATTGGAGCAACTGCCCAAGGATGGGGAAAAGGAGGAGACTCGATGAAGTCGTCCATTTCCATCGCGATGCTCGGCATGATGGCCGCCCGGCTTTTCGCCGAAGAAACCGGTGATTCCGTCGTGAGGTTTTCCAACAACGACCATCTATCCGGTTCCCTTCAATCGCTAACAACCGATGCCCTCGTCTGGAAATCGCCGATTCTCGAGAATCCCACGAATTTCCGGCTGGACAAGGTTCTCGACCTCTCCCTGGTGGCCGAACAACCGGAAGTGGAAGCCGGGCACGAGGCGTCCGTCACACTGACCAACGGCGACATCGTCCGCGGACAACTGGCAGGGGTTTCCGATCAGGTGATCGAGCTGGATACCTGGTATGCGGGCAGGATGAAATTCAACCGGCTGATGGTTTCAGACATCCTGATCGCGGAACGTCCGAAGCTTGTTTACCGGGGCCCTCTCGGACTCGCCGGTTGGACGCAATCCGGGGAAAGACCCTCCTGGATCTATCAAAACTCCGGATTCCGTTCCATCGCCTCCGGCAGCATCGCGAGGGATGTGAACCTGCCCGATGAATGCAGTGTCGGCTTCGACATCGGTTGGAGAGACCGGCTGGCTCTCAAGTTCGTGATCTTTTCCGGCGACGTCGCGAGTGATCACCCATCCTCCGGTTATGAACTGACGTTCCAGCAGGGGAGCATCTCATTGCGCAGTTGCAAGGATTCCCGGTTCATCGGGCAGTCGACGCAGGTCGCCTCCTTGCGGGAGAACGAGAAGGCCCGCCTGGAGATCAGGGCGAGCCGGAAATCCGGAAAGATTTCCTTGTATGTGGATGGAAAGGCCGTCGAGAACTGGAACGATCCGGACCTCGCCCACAGCGACTTCGGGACAGGGATCCATTTCATCTCACTGGGACCTTCCCCCGTGCACATCTCGCGGATTCAGGCCGGTGCGTGGGATGGACAGACCGAGAAAATCAAGAATTCCCGAGTCTTTGGATTCAACCGCTTCCGGGCGGATATGGACGAACCGGAACCTGAACCCGAGGAGAAACCCGAGCCCGGGCGGATGGAGTTGCGCAATGGCGACAGTCTGGTTGGCGAGGTTCTTTCCATCGACAAGGGTTCGATCAATCTGAAAACCAGCTTCCGGGATGTCACGCTGCCCATCGAGGCGTTCCGGTCCCTTTCCCTGAAGCCGGTGGAATCGGAAATCACGATCCGCAGGAACGGCGATGTCAGGGCTTGGTTCCCGGATGGTTCGTCACTGGTATTTCGGCTTGATGAGGTTGGGGATGGGACGATTTCGGGATCCAGTCAGAATTTCGGAAACGCCATCTTCAAGCTGTCTGCCTTCAACCGGATCGAGTTCAACATCTACGAGCGTGATCTGATGGACATCCGGAATGCGACGGATTGGTAGGGTTCGCTTATTTGGCGCGCTGGCGAAGCTGTTCAAGGCGTGACAAGGGTTTGGCATCGGCCGGCTTGTCCTGTGCGACCGACTTTGCAGGAGTGGAATCCGGTTTCCTGACGGGTGCATCGATCCGCAAGGTTCCTCCCATCGCCACCTGATGCGAGATGGCCGCTCCGTTCTCCGGAATGCTCACATTGCAGAACACCCCGTTGTGTTTTCCAACGGCCGCGTCGGCGGCGATGCTGATGGGAAAGGTGAGTTCGGTGGACGTCTTGTTGAATCGGGTCGCGGGGGTGGTCGCACCATGGGGCAGCCCGAGAAGAGTCACGGTTGCCTCGCCCTCGAAGGGGTGGAGCACTTCGATCTTCGCGACCATGACCGTGTTCTTTCCCTGCTCGGTGGCCGCCATGTCCAGCGTCATTGAGACGTATGGCTCCGCGACTTTCAGCGGGACAAGCGATGAAGAAACCAGAACAGGGCCCTGTGCTGTGTCCGCCTCGGCAAGGACACAGACCTGCCATTCTGCGATCGCCGCATCATTGTTGGCATTGAGCTCATAGACGATCTCGGATTTGTCGCCCGGAATATCGATGCTGACAGGTCCACTCACTCCGGGCGGGTTCCACAGGAAGCGGACCGTGATCTTTTCCGAGTATCCCTCGTTCCGTGTTGCACGCACTTTCAATCCAAGCGTGCCGTTCCTGACGATGGGGACCGGGGGCGGATCGATATCGATTCGGAAAGGGGCCTCCATCGTGACCGCCGTGGCGATTCGGTCCAACGACACCGAGTGATAGGGACCTTCGTTGTTGATATCGACGTGATGGATCGTATCGATCAATCTGCCGGTTAGATCGGTGCGGTCGCCGGTTGATCTCAAGGAAAACGGATACAGTCCGCCGGCCACGGGTGCATCCGCAGCCGCCTCGAGAACGACCGGGAAACTGGTGATGGATCTTGCGATGGAAGGACTCTGCATGGCCACTCCAGCGGGAAGCGAACCCGCCTCGAAGACCGCATCACACGCGACATTCTCCCGCGTGATGTTGACCACCGCCGCAATCCGGTTTCCCCGGGGGATGGGGAATGTCTTCCACTTCTGCGTGTTGACGCGCTCAACGGTCGGAAGATTGGCGGCGAGCGAAGGGGACTTCGCATCGACCTCGATCCGATAGGTGAAGTCCGGTCCGGTGCGGTTGAGTTGGTCGCGGATCTTGAGAAAATATTCGCCGTCTGCCGGACAAGTCCAGTTGATGAGGCTGTCGGGTGATCCCTGGTCGTCGTTGTCGGCGATCTGTTTGCCGTCCGGCTGATGAATGGACAGCACGGAATCCAGAGGTGAACGCAGGGACCGGGCAAGCACCCTCAGAACGAGGTTCTGGTCCTTCTTTGCGGAAAACCTGAACCAGTCCGACTTCGCGTCCCCATCCAGCACGCCATGGATGGCAAAAGGAACAGGAAGGGTGGGGGATGCCGACTTCACGTTATGATTGGACTCCGTCTCCCTAACGCATTCGAGTGGGGAAACGGTGATCCAGTGGGGAGATGGAGCGGAAATTCCGTCCTGCATCGGATAGACGGGATATCTCGTGTCGGGCGCGGTAGGAAGCGTGATCGTCTGCCGGATGGGTCCTGTTGGATCGCCAATGAACGTGAACTCGATGGTCTCTCCGGGTTTTCCACCACTCGGGAAAACCGCGGTCGGACGAGGAAAGGTGCCGATATGGAGTCGATATTGGCAATTCTCGTTTCCCTCGTAGGCGGCCTCATGGACCAGCACCCGATAGTCGCCATCCTCCGGAGCGATGATGGAGGCGAACGCATCGTTCCTCAACAACGGGGTGTCGTCACAGGATGCGAGTTCGAATTTCTTCGGATCGAGGATGGCGACGTAGGCGTCGAAAAACACCCGCCCGAGCCTCATGGCCTCTACCTCGACGGACAGGCGTTGCCCCTTCTTCAAGGAACACACGTAGTAGTCGTCGTCCTCAAGATCCGCGACACCTTGAACCGTGGAGTTGAGCTCGATCCTTTGCGCCTGGTCGAAAGATGCGTTGGGCTCGACCTCTCTAGCCGAAGGAAACTGCCCCACCCAGAAGGACCGGAGTTCCGTCAGGCCACCGGGGCTTCGCAAGCGGAGCGAATGTTCGCCAAGCGTCGCGTCCGGGGCGATCCTGAACTTTGCGACGACATGCTTGTCGTCCTTTGCCTGAAGATCGGATAGCTCGATGCCGGGTCCGTAAAACAGCGCTTCGCTGACGTCCTGGAGTCGCTCGCCATGGAAATGAACCTCCAGCTCCGTGCCCCGTTGACCACCTCGCGGGTTGACGAGGTTCAGGACGGGTGAAAACGCCTCTAACTGAAGGATGGACGCGAGCAGCAGGATGACGACGTGTCGCAACATGAAATCAGGCACGCTTGGCGAGAATGGAATCGAGGATCTCTCCGCCAGCGACGATCTCGATCGGGCGGTCTCCCGGAGACATCAGTTCCTTGTCCGCGTTGATTCCGATCTGGTTGTAAATCGTGGTCGCCAGGTCGGCGACACCCACGCCATCCGTATCCACCTCGCCGCCGAGGGCGTCGGACGAACCATGGACGTATCCCTGTTTCATCCCACCGCCGGCAAGCATGGTGGAGAAAACGCGAGGCCAATGATCCCGTCCCGCAGCAGGGTTGATCTTCGGGCTGCGGCCGAATTCCGTGGTGACCATCACCAGCGTGGAGTCCAACATGCCACGGCGCTCAAGATCGCGGATGAGCGCGGCGATGGCCTTGTCGGTCGGGGGCAGTTCCTTTTGGATGGCGGCCTTGATGTTGTCGTGATGATCCCAAGCACCGGCGGTTAGAGAGACGAATCGAACTCCTCCCTCGATCAACCGGCGGGCGAGCAGCATTCTTTGTCCGGCGGCGGATCGGCCGTATTCGTCCTTGAGCGCATCCGGCTCGGCCTTGAGATTGAAAGCCTCGCGCGCCGTCTGCGATGAAATGAGCTGATAGGCGTGCTGATAGAACGAGTCCATCGAGGTGATCGCGTCGGAATCCTCCATCGCCCGGAAGTGGTGATCCACGGTTTCCAGCAGCGAGCGGCGGCGGGCGAAACGCGAGTCATCGACACCTTGCGGCAGGTTCAGGTCGCGGACCTGGAAATTGGCCTGAGCCGGATCCGCCCCGAGGGCGAAGGGACCATAAGCCGAGGAAAGGTAGCCGGAGTTCGCATACTCGTTGGGCACCGATGGAACGCAGACATAAGGCGGCAGATCATTTTGAGATCCCAGTTCATGCGAAATCACCGAGCCGATCGAAGGATACTGGAGCGCGGGCGACGGCCGGTAACCGGTGAACATGTTGTGCGTTCCCCGCTCGTGGGCGGCCTCTCCGTGGGACATCGAGCGGATGATGGTGACTTTGTCGGCGATTTGCGCGGTCTCCTTCATCAACTCACCGAATTGCACTCCGGGGATCTTCGTGTCGATGGCACCGAAAGGCCCCCGGTATTCGGCCGGTGCGAAAGGTTTGGGGTCGAACGACTCCTGATGCGCCATTCCGCCGGGGAGGAAAATGTGGATGATGCCTTTGGCCACGCCCTCACGGGTGGCATAGGATTTCGTATCGCCGTAGGCCTGGTTCCTGAGAAATTGCGGCAGCGTCAGCCCGAGTCCCCCGAGCAACCCGACGTAAAAGAACTCGCGACGGGAGGTGTAACGCTCCAGGGGGTTGCCAGGGCACTTGTGGTTCATGGGAATCTGTGGTTTCAGTGGATCTGAGACATCAACCCGTGCATACGGAAAGCAGGCGTTGACCTTTTCAAAATTGAAATTGCCACACCTTCGGGGTTGGCTGGACGGGAATTATCAAGTAGGAACCCATCCGATGGAATTACCGCAAGTGGCTGGACTTGAACTGGGCAAGCAGATGGGCCAAGGCGGATGCGGGCGCGTGTTTCGCGGGATGGATGCGAAGGGGGCGGATGTCGCGGTGAAAATTTTCACGCCCTCGGCCATTTCCCGCCGCCTTCTCGACAAAATGACCGAGCGTCTCGAAGCCGGGGGCTGGCCGGAGGGGGTGATGCCGGTCATTTCGGCGGACTTCAGTGCGGATTCTCCCTGCTGGATCACCCCGCTCGTGGGCGACGTCGAAGGTGACATCGCAACTCCCCGCAGCTTGCAAATGGTGATCGCCGAGCATCCCGGGACCGATTCGTGGAAACTCGTGAAAGCCATCGCGCGGGCGCTTGCGAGGATGCACGAAAGGCGGGTTCCGCACGGCAATCTCAAGCCGGGAAATGTTTTCCTCACCGTGACGAACGAGGTCCTGCTCAGTGACTGGACCATGGGCAACATGCCGGAGGCGAGGCAGTTCAACTTCACGGATGCGGTGCTCTATCAGCCGCCCGAGCAGCTCAGGAAGCCGTCCGGTTACCTCGATGAGGAAGGCTACCGCTGGGATGTGTTCTCCTTCGGCGTGCTGGCGTTCCGGATTCTAACCGGACGATTTCCCCGCTGCCACGACACGTTCAATTTCGTCGCTCCCGCCTCGGGTGAAACGAGGAAGGAGGGGATCCAGGCGGACCTCACCAAGATCGCGAGGAATCTGGAGGCACAACCGGAGTTCGCCTGGCCGGATGCGGCGCAGAATGAACTTGAGGCAGGGTTCCGCGAGTGGATTGGCAAATGTCTGCCTCTCGATCCATCGAAGCGCCCGCAGTCGATGATCGAGGTGGCCGCGGGATTTGCCGCGCTCGAAGCGAAGGTCACCGCCGATGCGGAACGCGAGGCGCTGATGGATCAACGCAGGCGGGCGGATCGGCGGGCTTGGCGAACCTTGTTTTTCGCCGGGGCCACGGCCGCCTCCGCGGTGATTCTTGGCGGACTCTGGCAGCTTTCCAAAACCCAACTGATCAACGAACGGCGCGAGCGCGAGGGCGATGTCGCGATGCTCAAAACCTCTGGCGATGCCGCATTGGTGGCAAAAACGGAGGCGGAAACAAAACTCGCCGAAGCACAGCACGCATTGTCCTATGAGCGCGATCTCGCACTTAGCCGGCTTGAGGCATCGCGGCTTGTCGGTGACCGGCTTTTCGCGTGGGCCATGGAGAAGGGCAATCGCGAACTCCCTCCTCTGGACGGAAGGGAACTGCGCCTGAAGCGATTGGAGCGATATTTCGAGGATTTTCTAACACGCACGTCGGAGATCAATGAGATGGCCGACGAGAGGGCGCGGGTGAGGTTGCAGCTATCGGAAATCTCGATCGCATCAGGAGATGCCGCCACGGCCAGCAAACGACTTGGAGAGGCGCTCGATGCCTGGGCCAACCTCCCCATGGATGCGGAGCTCAAGTTCCGCATCGCCACCAACACCCTGCTGCTCGCCCTGCTCCGCCAGTCGAATGCGGATCCGGATGCGGAGCAATCATTCGTCGCCGCCCGCAAGGCGCTCGGTGACGTGCCGCAGGCGGATGTCGATGCCGACCGCCTGAACCAATTGCTCGCCGTTCTCGATTTCCACGAGGCGAAACTCCTGG
>CAWENZ010000037.1:0-25279 GCA_963810445.1 uncultured Verrucomicrobiae bacterium
TCCTTTCGTCACCCATGGCGAGACCATTGAGAAATGAGGCTTCGGGCGCGGTGTATCATTTGATGGCGCGTCGGGGCGGTGGGAAGGCTGTCTTTGAGGAGGAAAAGGATTATTTCGCGTGGGTGGATCTGATGGAGAGGACTTGTGGGCGCTTCGGGTGGCTGGTGCTTGTGTGGATGCTGATGGGAAGCCATTTCCACCGCCTGCTGCAAACCCTTCAGCCGCGTGCTTGTTAGGAGGGGCTGGCTCGATTGAGGTCCCTTCGACGGCTAACGGTCCTGAGCGAGACGCACGCTTTGCGGGTGGCGGATGCGGTCGTTTGGATCGAAGCGGGCCTTGATCTGCTGGAGGCGCGCGTAGTGATCACCGAAGTAAGAGGTTTCCCAATCGGCTAGGCGCGGGTCGGGGTAATTCCGGTAGTGGCGGCGGATCCCGGCCTGGTGGAGCAGCCCGCGGATTTTCGCATGTCCGGCCGCGAGCTTGGCCGGGATGGCTCCCTTTTCCCAATAGGCCTGGAGTTCTCCAAGAAAGGGAAAAGCGCGGTGCGGGTAGGCGCTGTCGGGTCCGTGGGCGATCTCGCCACCAAGTGTGTTGACCTGGAAGATCAGTCCCGGTGTGCGAATCACGGTCTCCGCGATCTCACCGGCGATCGCCTTGAGGTCATCGAAACCGCGGTAGTAGCCCGCCGAGACGTTGTCGAAAGGCAGCGGGCCCGGTCGGCCTTCGTAGTTTTTCAACGCATCGGCGAAGGGGCGTTCCAAGGTGCCTTTTGTGGAAAATCCTGCGGACTTGAGCGCGCGGCCGGCGGCCTGGAACGCGGGGCCGCCCGAAGCTTGTGTCGAGGTCAGCAATACCGAGGCTTGCGTGCCATTCATGACCAGCGCCGAGAAAATCGGTGACGGCAATGCGACCGCCATCTCGAACCATGCCTCCATTCGACGGCGGAAGGAGGTCGCATCGTTGCCCGTGGAGAGGAATTTCCATGATGCGAGCCTGACCGGTGCCGGATGGGTGTTGAAAGTCATCGAGGTGACCACTCCGAAGTTGCCGTTTCCACCACCCCGACACGCCCAGAGGAGATCGGGTTCATCCCGCGAATCGTGGATCTTGCCCTCACCGTCCACCATGCGGAGGTTCACCAGGTGGTCGCAAGTGAGGCCGAATTCCCGCGAGAAAAGGCCGTATCCGCCGCCGAGCGTCAGGCCGGATAGCCCGACTCCTCCGCACGAACCCGCCGGAAGGAAGCGACCGCGCTCGGTCAACCATGAGTAGCAGTCGCGAAGCTTGAGGCCTGGCCCGGCGGTGAACCGATGGGTGCCGGATTCTAGCAGCCGGTTGCGCATGCTGGACAGTTCGACCACCAGGCCGCCTTCGTTCAGGGAGAAACCGTGGAAGGCATGACCACCGCTTTTCACCGCGATCGGGAGGCCTTGTTCCGCCGCATGGCGGACGGCTGCCATCACATCGGCCTCCGTGCGACACGGCGCGATCAGCGCGGGCTGCAGTTTGACGAGTGAGTTGAATGGCTGTCGCGCGGCCGCATACCCCGGATCGCCGGGAGCGAGAAAGGGCCGGGCATTCTCCTCGGCGCGGGCCATTCCCGCCATCGCAATCGCGGAGGCGATGAAGCGCCGTCGGGTCCAGATGGAAGTCATCGCATCGAAGCTCCACGAAACCCGGGGCGGCGGCAAGGCGATAGCGTTCGATCCCGAGCTTGAGATACGGATCTGGAAAATCCGCTAGGTCAGTTCGTGTCAGAGGCTCTTCAATGTCGGCAACAGCGCGTTGGAGAAGAGGAGTCCGGCGATCAGCGCGATGAAGACCATCAGCGCCTGGTTGCCACTGCTGACGACGGGCAGGATGTTTTCTCCCGATACCCAGTGGTTGAGAATCATGTAGGTCTTGCTGCCGGGGACTAACAGGACAATGCCCTGCGTCATCAGGATCGAGCCGGGGCCGCGGGTGAGCCGCGAATACAGATTGCTGAAAAGACCGACCGCCAGAGCTCCGAGGAACATGCCGGCATACATGCCAAACCACATCTCGCCCGCGCTCGCGGCACCATAGGCGATGCCGGCCGAGATCAATCCCCACAGCATTTTCCGCTGCGGGATGTTCATCGCGATGCCGATGCCTAACGACAATCCCGCGATGGCCGGATAGGTTTTCCACGCCGGCAACGGTGACAGGACATCAACGCCGCCTCCGGTCCCGTGGAAGATGAAATTTGCGACCGCGACGCCACCGATCGCGCCGAAGAACAGTTTCAGGAAAAGCATCACGGCGTCCACCAGGCGCGAGCTGCCCGAGATCAGATGGCGGGCCGAGATTTCCGTCAGGGCGACAGTCAGGGCGAGGCCGGGAATATAGATGATGATCGAGGACAGGATGACAAAAGGCACGTTGATGCCGATACCAAGCGCGACCACCGCACTGGCGAGCAGGCCGGACACGAATGGGGCGAGGATGGTGACGACGAGGCTCCAACTGGCATTCCGGGAGCACGGTTGGTTGATGAGAAACAGAACCAGCGAGAGGGCCGCGGCGGCGATGCAATCCAGCGGATTCGCGGAAAGCAGGGCGGAGAACGAGCCGCCCATCAGTGCCCATGAAAGGGCGTTGGCCCATGGCGAATAGTTCAAAGGCGCGTTGGTGAGGCGTTCAAGTTCGACCGCCCCGTCACCGAAGCTGGTGCTGCCGTCCGCGATGCTTTCCACCAGCCGGTCGATTTCCCACAAGCGGCCGAGGTTGTTGTCCGCCGGCTCGACGCGCTCGATGTGAATGAACTGGTCGAGTTCGTCGTCCTCCCAGAACGCACAGGTGAAGGTGGTCGGGCTGATGAGGAAACTGCCGTTGAGGCCGAGCATGCGGGTGACGTTCGTCAGGTGGCGTTCGACCCGCTGGCTGGTGGTGCCGCATTCATGCAACGCGCGGCCCAGCCTCACCACGAAGCGGGTTTTCCTGCGGAATTCGGCGGTTTCCATGGCCACGGTTGTGAATGATTGGCAGGAGCGCGCAAGTCCCGCAAGGGATTCGTGGCGCCGGGATTCTCCTTGCCAACGGGGGGAGCGTGGACGTTTCTATCGCAACATGAATCAGCGGACGATGCAGAAGACCATCAGGTTCAGGCCGGGGTCAGTTGAGCCGCCGCCTTGGTTGTCCGCGTTCGGTTCGTCAGTTTCCGGGAATGTCCTGAAAAAGGGACTCGCGTGTCTGGCGCTGGCGTTCCTGACATGCCCGTTGCATGCGGCGGAGAAAAAGAAGGAGGATGCTCCCAAGGCCGCGCCCGTTCCTGACTACAGCCCGGCCAAGCAACCGGTGGTGACCGGCGAATTTCCGGTCGGTTTCATCGTGATCACTTTCAAGGAAACCGAGATCCCCGGGAGTATCGGCGATGCGTTCAAGTCCATGGATCGTGTCACCGGCACGAATCAGGAGGCGGATTCCGGCGCGGGTGTGAAGTCCAATCGACATTCCTCAGGCGCGACTCTGGAAGAGTATTTCAAGATCTACAGCAATGGCATCAGTTGGCCGAAAATCGTGGCAATGCCTGACGAGGACACGGTCTATCAGGATCCTCATTTCTACGGTTACTATTGCGAATACGACTACTGGGAGAACCCCATCGGATGGAAGGACCGGAAGGAAGGCGATGAGCGGGTGAGCAAGATGAACGAGAACGCGCTGCGCTTCGCCAACAAATCCTATCGCGGCACAAAACCCCGCTTCCTCTGTTACAACTACGTCACCACCCGGCCGGCGACACCCACCAAGGAGGTCTCCGACGCCCTCCTCCAGTTCTATCAGAACCGCTCCGCCGACCCTGACCGGACCCGTGCGCTCAGAACCCGCAAGCGCAGGAAAAGCGAACCGGACACGAACACCCTCGACCCATGGATCTACTACGCGCCACGATGCCGTTGGGGCGAACCGATGTGGCCGGATTCCAAGATCCAGATCAACGACTTCGCCGGCGGCGTGCTCGCCCATGAGCTCGGGCATTGTCTCGGCGCACCGGACGTCTATCGGGTCGGTCGCTTCAATGATGGCATCGGCGGCGAGTCCAACCTGTTAGGATACGGCCCCACGGCCAATGCCTTCAGCCGTTTCTACCACCACGCGTTCATCGGGGAGCGCCACCATCCGACCATCAAGACCTCCGGCACCTACACCCTTCATCCCCGGCACATCGATCCCAAGGGTGATGAGGCGGTCGGCGACCTGATACCCAGCAATCATCCGCATTACATGTATCATGTGGAATACATCCATCAGGAGAACGACTCGGTGGGCGTGGGCAGCGGCCACGAGGGCATGCTCATTTCCGTGGTCAACCTCGGACTGACCAACTACCTCGGTTCGCCGGATTACTTCTACGTTTACCGCCCCAAGGATCCCTTCTTCCTGGGCAAGGGCGATACCGGCAACTGCCTGTTTGGAAAATCCCATGGCCGCCCGGAGTTCAACATGACCACCGAGCCGTCGTGCCGCCTTCCCAACCTGCTGGATGGCGGTGTTTCCTTCACCAACATCGAGGAACACGGTGACACCCTCACGTTCGACGTGAAAATCGAACGCCACCCGGTGACCGGCAGTGCCTACACCCTGTCGATGCTGCCGCAGATCCGTCTGGATGAGATCAGCGACGTGCAACCCACCAGCTTCACGATGGACTGCACCATCAAGTTCCGCGGCGAGCCGCTTCTAACGAACTACGGTTTTTGCTGGTCCACCTCGAGGAATCCCACCGTCCGCGATGCCACCTACAACCTCGCCCACCGCGAATGTTACCGCGGGCACGCCATCGACCTGACGCCCGGCACGACCTATTACGTCCGCTCCTACGCGACCAACGGCCTGGGTTTCCGTTACGGCGACGAGGAGAAGACCGTCACGACTCCGGCAGTCAATGCTCCGCTCGCCACGATCGGGCCGCTGTTCACCGACTCCTTCTCGAACGCCAACTACCTTTTCACCGAATACAGCTACGAACTCAATGAAACCAGCGAGCCGGTCTTTGTCTATAGCCCGACCTGCGTCCTGGCCAAGCTCATCGCGTATTACCGGCCTGCTAGATTTGAAGCCTCGGACGGTGGATCCAAGACGTCGCCGGTCGATTTCAACCAACTGAGCTGGAACCCCGGAGCCGATGATTTCCCGATGAGACTGGATGAAATCGACCGGTTTTTCCGAAGCGTTTACGATCAGAATCACCAACTGGGACTCGACGCCCCGACGCCTGGCAAGGACCTCATCCGCAACCTCGTCAAACTCACCGGAGTCCGCAGCAAGCCCGTTCTTTCCGAACTCGGACAGGACAATACCTCGCAGGTGTTCAGTCTCATCCACAAGGATCTCGCGCGAAGCCGTCCCGTGATCATCCTGTTCTATCAGGACATCGAAAGCGCTCCCGAACCGGTCCAGTGGGCGCTTCTGGATGGGATCAACGCAAGCGGGCGTTTGCACGTGGATTTCTCCCGGGATCTCAAGTTCCTCATCAACGGGGACTACAAGAAGGTGAAGTCGGGCGACTACGTGCCCGAGGAGCTGATGGTGCCGGGTTACAAGACCTTCGTGATCACCTCCTGTTATTATACCAAATAGCCTGCCTGGGGAGATCTGGAGACAAAGGATGGTTCTGTTATGAACGGCACGGTTTTTTGCGTCTTTCCAGATGCATCGACGCCACAAACGCTTGCAGCCGCGCCGCGGCATCGGGCATGAATTTCGAAGTCACTTGGATTGACGCTTCCCGTGTTCATGCCTTCCAATGGCCCACGCAACCCAACGCGTCCAACAACCGCTCCCATGCAATACGTTCTGATCATCCACGAAGTCGAAGACTACCCCGCATGGAAAAAGGTATTTGATGGCGCTGCCGGGATTCGCCGGGAGGCGGGTGAACGCTCCTATCAGGTTCTTGGATATGAGAATGAGCCGAACAAGATCGTCCACTTCTCGGCATGGACCTCGATCGCCGACGCCAAAAGGTTCTTTGAATCACCGAGACTGGTCCAGATCCGTGCCGAGGCAGGCGTGAAAGCGCCCGATTTCATCTATCTGAACCAATTGGAATCCGGAACCCTGTGAGCGACAGGCGGGAAATTGTGCACCAGAGGTTGAAACCAACCGGTCAAGCCGCGGATTTCATTTGGTGTTGCCCTTGATCCATCGGCGGTTGGGAACCGGTTGACGCTGACAGCCCTGCGACTCCCCCACCCGGCATGTCGCCGGCCTTGCGCGGGCGTCCTTTGGAGCGGCCAATGATGGATGGCGGTCCGGCATCGAAACCTAGGCAATGTTAGACCTAGTTGGTGAGAAGAAAATCCTAGCGCAGCCGGGATTCACCGCTATGAGCGAAGCGCAAAGCGGGCAAGCGGGGCTCATCATCCCGAACCCGCCCCGTCATTTCCGTCCCTATCCATCCGCGCCTTCAATACCTCTACCGCAAGATCATGAAATCCCGTCTCCTTTATTCCGCCCGCCTCTCGTTTCCGCTCGCCTCCTCCATTGCCGCTTTGCTTGCCATTGAGTCCGTATCCGCAACGACCTACTATTGGGACAACAATGGTGCCACCGGTGGTTTCGGCACGGCAGCCGGCACCTGGGCGGCCCCGACCACCGGAAACGCCAGCCAGGGCTGGAGCACGAGCACGACCGGAGGATTGCTCCCAGCAAATGTCACCACCGCGAACTCCAGTGCTACGACTGACGCCCTGAACTTTGGCAATGGAGCGACCGGTCTGGCAACAGGCACGATCAATGTCAGTGGCACCGTGGATGCCGGAGCCATCACGTTTGCTTCCGGCTCGGGTCCCATCACCCTTTCGGGCGGCACCATCTCGCTCTTTGGCTCGGCCACCCCTCTGACCATCAACAGTTCAGGTCACACGATTGGATCCGCGCTGACGCTCAACGGAGCCTCGACCTTTTCCTTTACGGCCTCCACAGCCTCTTCGGTGAACCTGAATGGTGCGATCGGCGGCACCGGCGGTTTGAGCTTTGCCAGCGCGGGTGCGCAAACCGCGACCTACAATCTTGGGGCGGCGAACAACTACTCAGGCGATACGACAATAACAACGGTACCGAATACCTCCAGTACGTTCGTCATCCTCGGAGTAGCGGATGCACTGCCGACCGGCACGGTGCTGACGATGGCGGGTAATAACGGTACCGGCTCCGGGCGCATTGTCAGACTCGACCTGAACGGACATAACCAGACCCTCGCAGGTTTGACCAATATCACCGGAAAAAGTCTGAGAAGCCAGCAAGTCACCAACACCGGGGCACTCGCCACATTGACGGTGAACAACAGCAGCAATTTCAGTTACGGCGGATCGGTGGTGTCAGGTACAACCACAACGATCTCCACGATCTCCGGTGCGATCGCTCTGACGAAACAGGGCTCAGGCACGCTGACCCTCACCGGTGCCGCGAACAGCTACACGGGCGCAACCAAGATCACAGGCGGAATCCTGAGCCTTGGCAACATCCTGTCGCTGCAAAACAGCGCCCTGGACACCCTCGGCAGCATGGTCGGTGATGCGACGAACGGCCTCCGCGTGACGGTGTCCTCCTTGTCCCTGGCGGGTCTAACCGGGAACAAGGACCTTGCGTCGGTTTTCACCACCACCACCGGCGGATATTCGGGCAGCCTGACGTCTCTAACATTCAACCCCGGCACCGGCGTGAACCTTTCGTATTCGGGCGCCATCGCCGATGGCGCGACCGGCATGACGCTCACCAAGTCCGGCCTGGGCACCCAGGTCCTCTCCGGAGCGAACACCTTTAGCGGCAATACGACCCTCAATGCTGGCAAGCTCACCGGCGTGGTGGGTGGAAGTTTCGCGAATTCCACGGTGGTCCTGAACTCCGCCACGGCGACACGCGGCGTTTCCATCACGGACAACACCAAGTCGTGGACGGATGCCAATCTGACGATTGCCGCCGCCGGGACCTTGGAATTCGATTTCGGCAGCGTCTCGCCAAGCGCCACCGTGGCCCCGCTGACCGTCACTGGAGATGCCACCTTCACGGAAACCCCCGGGGTCACCATCGTCGGCAGCAACCTTGCCGTGGGAAGCTTCCCGCTGATGACGTGGACAAGCACATCGGGCATCGCTCCGACGGTGGCATCGATGCCACCCGGTTTTTCGGGAAGCCTCAGCATTTCAGGAAACACCCTCTATCTGGATATCACCACGCCGACCTTCAAGGCTGACAATTCCAACAATCTCAACAACCCGCTCAGTTGGACCAACGGAGTTCCATCCCCGAGCCAGAGCGCCATTTGGGATAACATCGTGGCTTCAGCGAACACGTGCGATCTGGGCGCGGATCTCACGTGGGCGGGAATCACCATCCTGAATCCTGGCGGGTTGGTAACCATCAACGGAAGCAACACGCTGACCCTCGGTGCGGCCGCCAAGGACATCGACCTGAGCGCCGCCACAGCCGATCTAACCGTCAACACCGCGCTTGCGATGGACGCCGCCAATGTCTGGGACGTGACGACGGGACGGACCCTTACCTTGGGAAATGTGGTTTCCGGATCCTTCCCCGTCACCAAGCAAGGGCCCGGCACGGTGGTTCTCTCGGGCGCGAACACCTATGACTCCCAGACGACTCTCTCCGAAGGCGCTCTAAGTGTGAGCGAGGACGACAATCTTGGCGACCTTGCGGCCCCGCTAATTCTGAATGGCGGCATCCTGCGGATCACAGGGACCACCATGACATCCCTGGCCCGATCGCTCAACTTCACCGCTGGCAAGAAGGTGACGTTGGACATCGCCGACGTCGGCAACACCTTCATGGTGACCCAGGACCTCACCCAAGGATCAGGCGGCTTCACCAAGCTGGGCGCGGGCACGGCGGTGCTAAGTGGAATCGATACCTTCACGGGCCTGCTGACCGTCAACGCCGGCACCCTGAACCTGACCACCAATCGCACGGCAGGGACATTGCCCGCTGTCATCGTTTCGGGCAGCAGCGCCGTCCTTGGCTTTGGGGCGAGTTACAACCTGGGCACCCAAACCTTGTCTGTCTCCTCCGGCGGCACAGTGAACCAAACCGCTGGATCAGTTACCTCAACGAGCTCAGGCTCGGCATTGGGCGTGGATAGCGGTATTTACAACCTGAGCGGTGGATCGCTCAGCATTGTAAGCCCAATCTCAGCCGCCCGTGGGCTGATCCTTGGTGAGTTTAACGGAGCGACAGCCACCTTCAATCTGAGTGGTACCGGTTCATTGACCATGGGCACCAACTCCACCTTGCAAATCGGCCGCTCCCAAGCCGGTGCGGTTGCCACCGGCACGACGGGAAGCTTCAACCAGAGTGGCGGGACGGCCTCTATCCAGATCCTCAGGATGGGCGGAAGCAATGCGACGGATAATGCCAATACGACGGCCAATCTCAATCTCTCGGGCGGAACGTTCGCCACGGGCGCCTTCAGCGCCCTTTCCGTGGGTGACAACAGCACCTCCAGCATCGCGATCAGCGGCACCGCCGATGTGACCCTGCCCGCGTTCCCCACAGCTCGCGGGAGCGGTTCCACGGCAAAGGTCACCTTCGACGGCGGCACCCTGAGGCCCGCCGCCACGAGCGCGTCCTACATGGGAGGTCTAACCAGTGTCTTCATCAAGGCCGGTGGAGCCACCATCGCTCCGGCGAGCGGGAGAAACATCATCATCTCACAGAACCTGCTAACCGATGTGGTTTCCCTCCACGGCGGACTGATCAAGGAGGATGCCGGCGTGCTGACCCTCACTGGCGCGAACACCTATACCGGAGCGACAAGCGTCGCCGACGGCACGCTGGCATTGGTGGGCGGCAGCCAGGCCTCACCGATCAGCGTGAGCGCCGGAGCATCCCTCCAATTCAGCCTGGTATCCCCAACCACCTCCACCAGTTCGTTCAATCTGAGCGATGGCACCATCAAGATTGCCGGCACGCCGACCTTGCCGAGCTACACCTTGATCACCTCCTCCAGCGGCATCACCGGGACCCCGACACTGGACGCACCGATCTCCGGCTACGAACTGCAAGTCGATGGAAATGCCCTCAAGTTGGTTCAAGCCAACACCTACGCCAGTTGGATCTCCAACTACTCCGTGGGGGCTCTCACCGCCTTTACCGACGACGCGGACGGCGACGGCATCAAGAATGGTGTGGAAAACTTCTTCGGCACCGACCCGAGCGTCTTCAGCGGTGGCCTGGTCGCGGGCGTGGTGAGTGGCAGCACCTTCACCTTCACCCACCCGCAGAACGCCACCCCGGCCAGCGACGTCTCGGCGGCCTATCATTGGTCGAAGGATCTGGTGACCTTCAACGCCA
The DNA here is from genome assembly GCA_963810445.1 of uncultured Verrucomicrobiae bacterium. Classification (GTDB taxonomy): domain Bacteria; phylum Verrucomicrobiota; class Verrucomicrobiia; order Verrucomicrobiales; family Akkermansiaceae; genus Luteolibacter. The sequence continues at coordinate 10,333 of CAWENZ010000037.1, forward strand.
ACGGAGCTGCGGACGGAGCCGGCACCACGGTGACTCTAACGACCCAACTCGACACTCCCGTGGCCGGCACCACGACCGTGACGGCCACCGTAACCGGAATCGCCACCAGCAAGTTGTTCGTGAACGTGGAGGTGAAACAGAACTAGTTCTGTTATACCGCCACGCATGATGATTTGTGGAATGAGCGGAAGAGACGTGCCGCCCAAAATGCATGCTGACCACCTTGATGCCGGTCCCGGGTCGGACCGCTGGCCTTAGAGGCTGTCTGAAAAATAGCCGAAGGCAGGGATCGACCTCCGGGCGGTCCGCGAGAATGGGAGGCGAATTGCCGATCATGAAGGACTTTCCACGCATTTCATGAACAGATTCATTCACCTCGCATTCGCTGGACCGTTGCGGAGAGCGGTCCCTGCCATTTTTCAGACAGCCTCTTAGCCGGCGAGTCTTTCCGCCATCGGATTCACGGGCCTGCTGAAGCCAGTGCTCCGTGGTCAGCAAGATCACAAAACATGCTGCGCGGCAGTATCGCAGGCGGCCCTATTTCAGGGCCTTCTTTTCCTCACTCACCTTCTTCTTGAAAGCGGAGATGGCCTTGGTATCCCCATCGAGCTCCTTGCGGCTGGATTCGGCGAGAAGCTTGGTTCCATCCGGATTGAAGACGAGGTAAACGACCCAGGCACCGGTGGTGAACTTCTTCTTGGCGCGTTCCTGGAAGGCGGAGGGAAATTTGCTGACGTCCGCCTTGTTGAGGGCCTCCGCCCGCGCGAAGACCTTGACCACTCCCGAGCCCACGGCCTTTTCGCCGCTCTCCATGGCTGCGGCGCAGTGCGGGCAATTGTCATCGGCACCCTTGACCGCCACAACGAGCAGTTGGTTTTTCTCGACGGCCGTGGCCTTCGCCTTCTCCAGTTCGGAGATCGGCTGGAACCCGCGCGGGGCATCTTCCTTGGCGCGGACTCCGCCAAGACCGAGGGCGGAAATCAACAACAGGCAAATTGAAAACCGGATCATGGCTCAATATCCAAGGGATTCGAGCAGGCCAGGACAAGGAGATTTTCCAATACGCCCGTCACCTATTCGAATTTCGCACGGATGAATTCCACGAGCCTGCCGTCGCTCATTTTGTTAGATGTGCATTCGGTGGTGACGGTGTTCTTGAACTGCGGCGTCTCTGCCAGGAAATGGATGAATTGCTCCTGGGCAGTGCCTGTTCCGGTCACATGCACCTCGTCCGCATTCTGCATGTGATGGGCGATCTCCTTGAAGAAGTGGGCTTGCAGCGTCCTTTCCTGGTTCTGCGCGGCGTTCTCGTTGGAGTTGCCCGCGGCACCTTGATTCTCAGCGTGTCCCAACACGGAGAATGTTTCGTCGGTTGCCCCGGCGTGGCCGATGATGGTGGCGTGATGGTTGTCCATCCAGACGCCGAACTGCTTCTTGTTTTTGACTGACATCCGGCTACTTGCGGTCGCAAGGGACCAATAGCGAATTTCTTTTCAATCTTTCGACATGGCAGAAGACCGATTTCTAACGAAACGACCGAAGCATCAAAATCACGCGGAGATTTTCAGCCGCAAAAAGGATCAAGAAAACGCAAGAATCGAAGAAGACCGGGGTTTGGAGATTTGGGATGGAAACATTCCGCAACCCTATTTGATTCTCAATGATTCTCCCGTCGGGAAGGAAGTCTGCCAGGAATTGATTTTTGCGCCCACCTTGGGCCTTTTTGCGGCTAAAGTCGGCTTGAGCGTTTGGGTGCTCCGGTCCTGACTCTAGCGGAACTTAGTTCTTCCGTCAATTGTCCTTCATTTCCTCACAAAACCGGCAAGCAATGGCCGATGGTCCGAGGCGACGGCTTCGGGCAGGACCTCTAACGGCGCAACCGGACGGAAGCCCCGGACAAACAGATGATCGATCTCCACCTCGGGCTTTCCTGCCGGGCTGGTGAGCACGGGTTCCTTCTTCGGAACCGACGTCCAGTCGTGGTCGAACAACGCGAGCGGTGGCGATCCCGGGGTGTCGTTGAGGTCGCCACAGAGGATGATGGGCAGTTCGCTGGATTTGCCGAGCCCTGCGACGATTTCCGCCTGCTTCAGGCGTTGTGTGGAGTCCAGATCGAGATGCACGGACACGAATCTGAATTTCAGATCCGCATTGGAAATAACGGCCTCGAATGCGATGCGCGGTTCGCCTGTGCCCGGGAGTTTGTGGACTTCGTGGCTCGTGATCGGGAAGCGGGAGAGGATGGCCTGCCCATATCCCCCACCCTGATAGTCCATGGCCTTGCCGAAAACCCCGTTCAGGCCGGTGAGGCGCGCGAGTTCGGCGGGTTGATCGATTTTCCCGCTGCGGGCGCACTTGTCATCCATTTCCTGCAGCGCCACGACGTCGGGTTTGGCATCACGGATCACCTTGGCAATGCGTTCGAGATCCAACTTCCCGTCCTCACCCACGCCATGGTGGAGATTCCAGCAAAGGACACGCAGCACCGGGGTTTCGGATGCCGTCGCAATGGCGACCATCATGAGGAAAGACACGACAAGCTTCATGGGAAAAGAAATGGAGTGAATTGCCGGATTGATCGAGGAAATTGAATCGGATTTCACGCCAGGAAACATGGCGACCTTGGATGGGTCGTTCATGCAAGAAACCCTCCGGATGGAAATCAGGAAGGTTTCTGATAGGTCCGCCGGGTATTTGGAACCCTTGCGGCAACGTTGAATCCAAGGAGATTACTTCCTGCCCATCAGCATGGTGACCAGCCAGACGACGAGGAAGACGAAGAACAGGATCTTTGCAATCCCGACTGCTGATCCAGCGATGCCGCCGAATCCCAGAATGGCGGCGATGATCGCGATGACGAGGAAGACGAGGGAATAATGTAACATGGCTTTGTGCGGTTAGAGGTTGGTTCAATTGGTCGCATCCTTGATCGCGTCGCCGGTGTTCTCGATGGCCTTGTCCACCTTTTCACCAGCCTTCTCGGCGGGTCCCTTTTGCCTGCAACTGGTGGACAAGGAGAGGCCAAGGGCCGCGATCACAAGTGCAATGGCTGAACCGAGAGACATTCCAGGGACGTTTGATTGATTGTATTTCATGGTGTTCCTCCCCTTGCAGATGACGCACCAGCTTTTGTGGCTGTTGATGTTCAGCGAGTTGTGGAACAGTGGCTGCACCACCTCGTGCGAATTGCCCGATCATGTGAGGGAATTGTGCATCAATCAGGCTGGATGCAATCCCGGCACCGCAAGAGCCGGATGCTCCGGGGAATCTAACGCTACGCTCGACCCTGCGGCCACCACTTCGGCCCGTGAAAGCAGGCTCGCCACGTGACCGTTCTGTGAATCTCCTGTAGTTCCCATGAAATCCAGCCCGATCGTCATTTCCCTGCTTGTCATTCTATCAGCGGCATTCCGGTGCTCCGCCGCACCCGCGGAGCGGCCGCCTAACATCATTGTCATCCTGGCCGATGATCTTGGCTGCCGGGATCTGAAGCTTTACGATGGATGGGTCGAGACGCCGCGGATCGAGCGGATGGCACGCGAGGGCCTGACCTTCACCGATTTCCACTCGAACTCCTCGGTATGCAGTCCCACGCGCAGCGCCTTTCTAACCGGTCGCTACCAGCAACGCGTTGGCATTGTCGATGTGATCGTCGGCGTCAACGAGCCGGACCAGGGAATCCCCGCATCGACACCGACCATCGCCGGGGTGTTCCAGAAGAACGGCTACGCGACCGCCCTCTTCGGCAAGTGGCATTGCGGTTATGAGGACAAGTTCAATCCGGTCCATCACGGCTTCGACGAGTTTGTCGGCCTGCTCAACGGTGCCGCGGATTACCACCAGCATGGCGCGTGGCGAAATGGACTCGAGCGGCAGGAAGTGAAGGGCTACTCGACGGATCTGATCATCGAAAAGGGCATCGATTTCATCCGCCGCCACAAGGAACAGCCGTTCTTCCTCTACATGGCACAGCAGACCCCGCACAACCCCTATCAGACCAGGGCCGACACGCCGGAAAGCCGTGACAAGGATTGGAAACAAAACCGCGTCGGCGAGGAGAACCGCCCGCGCTATCAGCAAATGCTGAAGGACCTGGACGACAGCGTCGGCAAGGTGCTCGACACTCTGGAGGAAACGGGACTGGCGTCTAACACGCTCGTGTTCTTCTGGTCCGACAACGGCGACGTGGGGATGAGTCCGGTGAAGGGGCAATTGCGCGGAACCAAGTTCAGCCATTACGAGGGCGGGCACCGGGTGCCGGCCGTGGCCTGGTGGCCGGGGAAGATCAAGCCGGGCACGAAGTCCGATGCCTTGGTCATGGGCTTCGACCTCTTCCCGACCCTAACGGAAATTGCCGGGGTTTCCCAAGGCAACCCGGACCATCTGGACGGCAGCAGCGCGAAGGAGCTTTTTCTCAATCAGGCGGCCTTCCCCGACCGTGACATCTTCTTCGGTTACGAGCCGAAACTTGGCACCGCGATGCGCCGAGGCGACTGGAAACTCATCGTGAAGGGAGACGACATCCAGCTCTACAACCTGAAGAAAGACCTGAGGGAAACGACCAACGTCGCCAGCGAGAATCCTGAGATTGCCGAAGCCATGCGGCAGGCGATCGAGCAGTTCAAGAAGACCGTTGTCCGGGGATCATAGGGGCACTCCAGCCCGGCATCTAACGATCGAGCCTGCGATACAGGAACGCATCGGAGTTCACCAAATCGCGGATACCGTTTGATCTCAACGACTGCCCTTCGAAGCCAACGGCATGCGGCCCTTCGGTGCGCTGCGGCCGTCTGCCTTGAATTTCTTGAGGATCGCCTGAAGCTCCAGCCGCTTGGCTTCCTGCTTGAAATACAGGTTGGTCGTTTCGCCCGGGTCGTTCGCCAGGTCGAAGAGTTGCGCCGGTGCTTCGGGTTCCAGTTCCAGGAGCTCGTATTTCTTGAGTGCCCCGTCGTATTTGTTTCCGCCCGACCCCTTGTGATCGAGGTATTTCCAATCGCCCTGACGGATCTGGAACTCGCCGCGGAAACTCTGGGTCACCAGATAGGGCCGGATCGGTTTGTCCTCAGGCTGTTGGCCCAGCATCACCGGAAGCATGTCGAAGCTGTCCACCGCCGCCTCGTCGGGGAGTTGGAAACCGACCGCCGATGCGAGAGTCGCGAAAATGTCCGTGGTGTTGGTCGCCTGTTTGGAAACCTTTGCGGCAGGGATGTGTCCGGGCCACAGGGCGATGAACGGAACGCGGTGACCGCCCTCCCAGCCGTCGCGTTTCATGCCCCGCCAACCGCCGACGGGATCGTGGTGATGGTCTTGCCGCATCCAGTCCACGTGAACGGTCTCGGCTCCATTGTCGGAATTGAGCAGAACCAGCGTGTTGTCGTCGATCCCCTGCTCCTTGAGCAAATCCAGGACCCGTCCGACGATCATATCGAGTTCGCGAACGAAATCACCCCTCGGACCCGCCTTCGTGGTCCCGTCGAATTCAGGGGCCGGGAGAACCGGCGCGTGGGCGATCTGGGTGGAAAGCACCGCGAGGAAAGGCTGTTCCGGATGCTCCTTCCGATGCGACGTGATGAACCCCCGCATCTTGTCGTAGAAAAGCAGGTCCGCTTTCATGAATTCGTAGCCCGGAGCTTTCCATCCCGCGTCATTGTCCCAGCGCCATTTCCCGCCGGGATTTGGCAGCGAGTTCGGATCGTGGCGGACGCTGGCGGGCACGGGCACCATCCCGTTCTCGATGTAAACGTAGAGCGGATCGGTATTCGGGCAGTTCGGCGTGACGAACGATTCGTCGAAGCCACGGGCGTTCGGGCCGTCCACCAGCGGGGTGCTTTTTTCGTAGTCGATCAGGAGAGAATTCTCGAATCCGCCCTTGAGTTGCTTGCCGTCCTTGTCGAGCCAGGTCAGCCCGACATGCCATTTCCCGAAAACTCCGGTGCGGTATCCCTGTTTCCGCAACATGTCACCCAGCGTGAGCGTGCCGGGTTTCAGGTAACTGGGCCCGCCGGGGCCTTCGAAAGCACCTCCACCATGTCCGGTGGAGCGGTAGATCTGCTGGCCGGAAAACAGGCTGTAGCGGGACGGCGAGCAGATCGTCGATGCGCTGTGGGCGTCGGTGAAACGAATCCCCTCGGCGGCCATGCGATCGATCCGGGGTGTCTCGTAGGCCGACTTCGGATTGTAGCATGAGAGATCACCCTGCCCGAGATCATCCGCGTAAACGATCACGATGTTCGGAAGTTTCGCGGAGGCGAAGGGTGTCAGGATCGCCGCGAGGCCAACCACTGTTGCGGCAAGGCGCGATGCCCGGAGATCATTGTATTTTCTCATGTTATCCAAATTTCGGCAGCCGATCTACGTTGCGGTTGCGTCGATTGTTTCCAAGTGCGACATCCCAGCACCGACGGGATAAGCCCGGTGCATCACTTCGCCAAATGCGGTATTTTTGGAAAATTTAATGAACTTGCCCGAAGGTCAGGAAACGCTAGCTTTCCGCAGTTCTCACCCTACCCATGTCCACGCTTTCCAGCATCCTCCAAGTCATCCTGTTGATCTTCGCCGTCGTGATGGGGTTCAACCTCATCATTTTTGTCCACGAACTCGGGCATTTCCTCGCCGCAAAATGGAGGGGCTTGCAGATCGACCGTTTTCAAATCTGGTTCGGAACGCCCATTTGGAAAAAGACCATCGGTGGCGTGCAATACGGGCTGGGCTGGATTCCCGCCGGTGGCTTCGTCGCGCTTCCGCAAATGGCACCGATGGAGGCCCTTGAGGGTGGCTCGAAGGACGGCAAGCCGCTTCCGCCGATCTCGCCACTGGACAAGATCATCGTCGCGTTCGCCGGTCCCTTGTTCTCCATGCTGCTTGCGCTGCTTTCCGCCGTGGTGGTCTGGGGCGTTGGCAAGCCCGCCGATTTCATCCCCACTCAGGTGATCGGCACCGTGCTTGAGGGAAGCCCGGCTGAGAAGGCCGGGATCCAGCCAGGGGACAAGATCCTGGCGATCAATGGCTCACCGGTGAATGGCTTCGCTGGATCGTTGGAAAGCATCACCGAGGGAATCATCCTCAGCAAAGGCAAGCAGATCGAGTTCACCGTGGAGCGGCCGGGTTCTGCAGAGCCGATCAAACTGATTTCCAGTTTCGAGACCGAGAAAACGAAGTGGTTCCAACGCGGTGGCCTGCGCCAGGTCGGGGTGGGGCCTGAAATCGATCACATCGGCATTTCATCGATCGTCGAGGGAAGCCCGGCGGAGAAGGTCGGATTCAAGAGCGGCGACATCCTCGTTTCCATGAACGGGGTTGCTTTCAAGAAGGACACCGAGGCCGTCATCGCCTACATCAAGGCCAACGGGACCAAGCCCATCGATTTTGAAATTCTCCGCGATGAAAAGCCCCTCAAGCTCACCGCCACTCCGGTGGTTCCGCTTTCACCCGCAGGCAAGGGACCGATGTTGGGCCTGGCCTTCAGCGAGTCTCCCTATCAGCAAAAGGGCATCATCCATCCGGGTCCGGTCAAGCAGGTCGCCGACAGCTTGCGGATGATGTGGACGACGATCACCAGCGTCATCGCGCCGGACTCCAGCATCGGCGTCGGCCACCTCAGCGGCCCGGTCGGCATCGGCAAGCTCCAGTTCCAGCTCCTGCAAATGGAAGACGGCTGGCGGCGCATCCTCGCCTTCATGGTGCTTGTTCAACGTCAACCTCGCCGTGCTCAACATGATGCCGTTCCCGGTCCTCGACGGCGGCCACATCGTCCTTGCCATCCTTGAGAAAATCTTCGGTGGTCCGGTGAAGGCCAAGCCGCTCGAAATCCTCCAGACCGTTTGTGCCCTGGCGCTCATTTCCCTGATGCTCTTCGTCACCAGCAAGGACATCGGCGACAGCTTCGGCCACGGCGATCGGGAAGGGGAGAAGGTCGTTTTCCCGGCCAATTGACGTCAAGGCGTGTCGGTCTCCGGCATGCCTAACAAACTCGGCAGCCTCGCTGCTAGCCATTCCCTCGCGGCCTGTGTCTTGAGCGCGCACTCCCAGATGGTGACGACGTGCCAACCGAGTCCTAACAATTCCTTCTGGACGCGCAGGTCACGCTCCCGGTTGCCCTCGATCTTGGCGGCCCACCATTCACTTCGTGACGACGGTAGCCGGAAATGCCGACAGTTCTCATGACCGTGCCAGAAGCAACCGTGGACGAAAATCACGGTCCGGTATTTCGGCAGGACCAGGTCCGGACGTCCCGGCAGAGATTGGTTCTTCGGGCCCTTCACCGTGAAGCGGTAGCCATGGCGGTGAAGGATCGACCTCGCGATCAACTCGGGTCTCGTGTTGTGCCCGCGAATTTTCGACATCACCTCGGATCGCTTTTCCGGTGTCCAGATATCCGCCATGGGATCAGCCTGGCGCGATTTCCTGAAATGGAAAATGAAATTGCCGCGGACTACTTCGCTTTGAGAATCCCGGAAATCGCGTAGTCTCCCGATGTGGAAACTCCCCAACGGCTGGAACTCGAACTCCGCGATGGCACCGCGGTCATCGCCCGGCCTTTGGTCCCCGACGACCGGGCCGCGCTTGCCGAAGCCTACCGCAGGCTTTCGCCCGAGGCCCGTTACAACCGCTTCTGGACCCACACCGGCGAGGTGGTCGGCGAGAAAATGCTGGATCGCGTGCTTCAGCAGGATTCTAACAAACATGTGGGCTGGACCGTGCTCGACCCGACGCGCGACTTCAGCCCGATGGCCGCCGCGAGCTGGTGGCGGGATGCGAACCAGCCTCAGGAAGCGGAGATTTCCTTCCTCGTCCTCGACGACGATCAGGGGAGGGGAGTCGGCACGCTTTTGCTTGCGATCATGTGGTTGACCGCGCTCCACGCCGGGCTGGACTCCATCGTCGGCTATGTTCTAACAGAGAACCGATCGGCAGCCGGATGGATGCGGGACTGTGGCGGAGACGGCGTGTGGGATGGATACAAGCTCGTCTTCCGCTGGCAGCTCGACGATCTCGAAGCGCTACCAGAAACCCGCGCCGCTGCCGAGCTCGCGACATGGCTGGCGCGGCTTGCTCCTGACATCCTCGGTTAGCCCGGTTCGCCACAACTCCACGCGGCCGCCGCCTTGGCGATTTCCTCCGGTGAAACATCGCGAACATGGGTGGCGAAGGTCCACCGGTAACCGAAGGGATCCGCGACGCGCGCGGTGCGGTCTCCCCAGAATTGATCGGTCGGCTCCTGAATGGCCGTGGCTCCTTCGAAGATCGCCCTGGCGAATGAGGCATCGGCATCCGCGACATAAATCATGAAGGCCCCGCCCGTTCCGACTGCCGGAGCGACAGAGCCCCAATCCGGAAACTCGTCGGAAATCATCATCCTCGAATCGCCGATCTGGAATTCCGCATGCATGAGCTTGCCGGAATCGGGCGCTTCCATGCGAAACAACTCGGTGGCCTCGAGCGCACGGGTGTAGAAATCCAACGCGGCCTTTCCGTCGGCGACGGTGAGCGATGGGGTGACAGAGTGGTATCCTTCGGGGTTCATGGCAGGAGAGGGGATTCGGACAGCCACCAGTCTCCCAGAAACCGGTGGAATTCTCAACCCAAGAGTTGAAATCCCGGTAGCCGTCTGAAAATTGGAGCGCGGATCCTTAGCCCGCCTGTTGGATGTCGCTTTCTCCGGGAAACACGGATCCTTCTGGCACCACGAATCCGACGAATCTTACAGATCCCCGATTTGTCAGACGGCTTCTTGCGATCTCCTTGGCGCACTTTTCTCCCTCATCATCTCCCCTCCCATTCAAAAATCCAAAATCATCCATCGTCAATCACCCCCAGGTTGCCCCGCCATCGCACAGCACCTCCGCCTTCCAAAACACCTTCGCCGCATCCCTCCCGGCCTTCAGCTCATAACCCTAAGAACCGAAATGAGATTGAACAGGAGGTAAGGGAGGAAACAGAGGATCAGAGGCTTGTATTGGAAATCTAAGCCTGCTCTCCAACACCTTTTGAGAGAATCGAGAAATGTTTATCACTCATTCATTCTCCGTTTCCTCCGCTTCCTCCTGTGGATCCATTCTTCTTTCGGGAAGATAACGCAGCCGGAAATTCTTCAACTTGTCCCGGCGTAGACCGTTTGCCAAAAGTTGTTTCCTCTATCCGGATTGCGCGGTGGCGTAGCCGGGAACAAGGAGCGGCGATCTCCGAATCGCCGAAGCCCATGTGAAGCCGATGAAAAGCGGTTTACCACCTCGCATCGTCACTACATGGACCTCGGCGGATCGGAGTCCGCCGCTCCTTGAAAAGTTGCGTTTCGGCAATCTCTTTTGGCAAACGGTCTAGCGCAGCGGCGACGGATCCTTTCGCCAGCACCAACGCGTCTTGATCGCACTCATGCGAAACCGATTAGGAGACGGAAAAACCCCGACCCACCCAAAAAGTGTGCACTTGCACATTTCTTTGCGATCCCAGCCTCCTCACCGCACGAAACGTGGCTGCGGCCTCTCGCCGCACTTCGTCGTCCAAGCGTCCGGCCCGGACTTGGGACGAGGGCGGCGAAGAACTTCAGCAGCTCCTCCCAACTCCCCCGATTTTCCACAAAATCGGGCGGGCGGCCCGTGATATCTGCTAGGTCACCCCGCCTGCGAAAGTCAGGCCCGGCAAAGCCTGATATCCGCACCCCTGCCCTCGAAAATCCTTGTCAAATCAAGGAATCCTGACAAATTTCAGAAAGTAGCCACCCGCTGGATATCACTTCCTGAGGAAATACTAATACCACTGTTCGGCAAGAATAAGAATATGAAGCTTATCACCATTTTCCTGATGTCACTCATTTTCATGGGTTGTAGCAAGAAGGAAGATGTTGCGGTTGATACACATAATAGTATCGAGACAGTAGTTTTGAGCGAAGAAGAGTCAAGGTTGCTATGCGATGCAATCATCGCAAGAGCATCGGATTCCAAAACCCCAATTGTGTTGTTGGTATCCAACATTAAGGGAAGTCCATTATGGGAGAGCGACCGCAACCGACTTTTGGTTAATAATAAAAATAATATTGTTCTAACTGAAGTATGGCCGAAGGCTACAATCCAAATTGAAAGCGCAAGAAAAGATCAATCTGTAGGAACTATTATTCCGGTGCTAAGCGGAGAGGATGGCGGAAGCATGCGAATTACATACCAATATATAAATAGGAATGGAACTAAGAAAATTGTTCCAGGATTGATGCAGACAATTTGTCGTATTGTGACATCCGAATAATTCAGAATTTCACAACAATAGAATGCAGCATTAAGATGCGCCGAACAAGCCGTGTCGCTCAACCGGCCATAATCCTTGCAATTTCATTTCAGTTTCCTTTCAATCGCGCCGGTGAGCGCACATCTAACGATCGACATAAACCAGATCAAGTAAACTCAATGAAACTAATCCACTCAATTATCCTTGTAGTCCTCACGGGGCTTGCTTCTGCACAGGCTGAATTGCCCGCGTCTCTCGTGAAGCAGCTTCGAACAGATATGACCCAGGCCATGACAAAGGACGGCAAGCAACCATCGGAGAGTGATCTTGACGGGGCCGTTCGGGAACTTTCCGACAAACGCTGGACATTGAATCCAGGAGCATTGGCTGAGTATGAAGCTGGAGATGCCTCGATCAGCGCTGTAGTCTTGCAGGAGGAGATCAAGGATTTCGAAGCCCTTGCAGCAACCCTGCAAGTGCCGAAAATGGTGACGTATTATGTATCCAAAAGTAAAGTCGAAGTCCTGAGTCCAAATCAACGTCTTATCTGCTATCTTCTCATTAAATCCGCATCTCGACAGGTTCGAGCCGCCGCCGAAGAATAGAAACAAGAAGTCGAACAAGCCGCGTCACAGCAACGGTGCTTAAGCTTTCCAATTTCCTTTTCATAGACTCTCCTTTCGCGCACCGTGTGTGCGCTAATCGTTCGGCAGAAACAAAACACACACAATTATGATTTCCCTACGACTCATGCTCGCTTGTTTACTAGCTGTCTCAGCGGTAAATCATGCAATCGCAGATGCCCCAGCAACAGAATTCTTTGTGGTTGATAGCGCCAAGCTTGCAGCACTCGCTTCCGACGACACAAAGCTTGCTTTGATTTCGGGGGATCAACTTCGCAAGATCAGCGTTTTCCGTGGTTCATATACCGGCGGGCTATCGATGCGGTCTGAGACAGCCAGCTTCAGAATCGATGCGCGGTTCACATCTACCTTCGCTGAGGCTCAGGATGCGATGGACTACAACATTTCCGCGAGTTCCAACCCTAAGACATGGGATGTTTGTTCTGAGCAGGGTCGTGCTCAGAAGATCGGCAAGCAGTTTGTAACAAAGAATTGGCGGACCCAGCGACTAGCAGTAATTCTTCGATTTCTCGATCTCAAGCGATAGGTGCAAGAGCTCGAACAAGACGTGCATGGCAACACCCACTAGCCCTTCTGTTTACGATGTTTTCAGCTGATTTCATCCCCCGAGAACCGTGAATGGATGAACAAGATCGTTTCTGAATTCAATCATTGTGACAAGAGCAAGCCATTTTACGAGGCCAAGGAATAGAATAGCCTAACAAGCTGTGGCGCACCAATCGGCATAAACTCCGAAATATCATTTCAACATCCCTTCAACCGCGCCAGTGGGCGCACATCAAACGTTGCAAAATAGAAATCGATGGCAGCCACCCCGACAGAGCGGTTAGCAAGAGATTTGGCGGGCTATTCCCGGAAGTTGCACTTGATCGCCCTTTCCCTGGTTGCAGTGCCTACATTGATCGGGATATCATGGGTGCTATTTCCAGTGCTCGAAGAGCAGAATCTCGGATGTCGCGTTTGGCATTTTTCATGTCTGCTTGGATTCATGATCGCAGGATTCGGGATCGCCTGCTGGATTGCGGAGAGATGGAGTGGCATCAGGTCCACATCATGGATCACGCTTCCAATTCTCGCTTGTGTCGGGATGGCAGCGATGGCGCTCAGGTTCTTCGGCGACTTCTATTGGGCTTTCCACCGTGGATACTTCCTCGACTAAATGGAGCCTGAGGGTGGCGACCAACCTCAACCCAAATCGAAGGGGGGCTTCCGGTAGCGGGTGCCAGGCCTCGCCGTTCCGCCTCGGATTGGCGGTTTCGAGGTCCCGGTAGCATCTACCGGGTCCGGTGGTGACGCTCCGAAAGGCGGCGGGTTCCGCCCTGCGATGAGGGTTTTTGGCGAATTTTGGAATTGATTCGACTTGGATTTGACGAGTTGGAATCTTCCTCGAATGAGATTCTCCCCTTGAAATCAGGGCTGCGGATGTTCTTTGAACATGGCACAAACGTTGCAACATCAACGGCCTACGGAGAAACCCGAAACTCAAGTTCAAGCCCTAAAAAGACAGCAAAGTCGAGACGCTGGGCGGCAACGGCACCTATCTCTATTACGCGAAGGACTCCCCGGCGCAGGTGCTGCGGCTGACCTTGAGCAGCGGCAATCTCGAGGTGGCGGCGACGAATTGCCAGGGCGTGAGGGACTTCGCCATCGACGCCACGCACGCGTACTGGGTCGAGCCGGGCAGTGGTCCGGACTACGCCAACGGCCGGGTGCGCCGGGTGTCGCACGAGTCGACCACCCCAGAGACGCTGGCCCAGTCCATCCAGCGTCCCCTGGGAATCGCGCTGCAGGGCCAGGTGATCTTCGTGGCGAGCGCGGGCACCACCGCCGCCAGCTACGCCGACGGAGTTATCCTGCGCATCACCCTGCCTCCCTGAGTCGCGCGCACGCCTGGACGCGCACCACTAAGGTGAGGGTCCACATGAGCGCCGACCTGCCCACGACCCCGATGCAGCCGTTGACGATGAGGAACGAGACGCAGCCGTCGTGGGGCGTCGGCCTGGTGGTGCAGGACATCCCGCCCTACTGGGTGCTCTTCTTCGAGCACGCGGGAGAGAAGAAGTTCATCAAGGAGAAGGTGAAGGGGCTCATCCCGGTGAAGCTCAGCCCGGAGGACCTCGCCGCGCTGCAGACCCGCGCCACGGGACGCAAGCCCAAGGCCGCGCCGAAGCGGAGCGCAGGCCTGTTTCCGGCGCGCAAGCCCCTGGCCAGGACGAAGGCCGCGCCGCGCTTCGCCACCTTCAAGGAGCAGCTCGCCCTCTTCGAGCGGCTCTTCATCGGCGGCTTCGGAGGAGAGGCCAAGGGCCAACGCTGGCACTCCGGGCGGGCAGACAGCACCTGACTTTGCCATGACGCTCGGGAATGCAAACGCCAGACTTTTTGCCTATCGCGGTGGGCGTTTCGGGCGGGGGCATGGGGCGGGTATTGGGCGGGTATTGGGCGGGCGAAAATACTGCGCCTGGACGTAACCTGGGGGGGTCGCTCGGGGCTGCGGGGCGGGGGCCGGACCGGCGGGTTTTGGGTGGTGCGCGCGGGGCAGGGGGGCGGGGGCGCATATTTTGCCCTGACACGTCCGGCAAAGGTGGTGAATGGTCACGCCGCACCGGGCGCCAAGCTGACGGCATCGAAGACGGCTTATGCCGTCGCAGATCAACCAACCGTCGAAGAGGCGTTTGCCGGTTACTGCAATTTCTACGAATTCGGCACCAGCAAGGATGACCCGCCGCGTTATGCCAGCCTCATGAAGACGTCGCCATGGCAGGTGACCGTCGAGGGAGAGACGGATGCGCCGGGCGCTTATGCTTTGAAAGACCTGATCGACTATTCGAAACTGGAAGAGCGCGTCTATCGCCATCGCTGCGTCGAGGCGTGGTCGATGGTCGTGCCGTGGGTTGGCGTGCCGATGAAGTCGGTTTTGACCAAGCTCAAGCCGAAGTCGACGGCAAAGTATGTTCAGTTCGTCACTTACCTCAACGCCAAGGAAATGCCGGGCGTCAATCGCCCCGTACTGCAGTGGCCTTACACGGAAGGCCTGCGGATCGGACGAAGCGATGAATGAACTTCCGCTGTTCGCTGTTGGCGCTTAT
>CAWENZ010000038.1:0-17718 GCA_963810445.1 uncultured Verrucomicrobiae bacterium
AAATCATCGGTCATCCTAGCAGCCTGTCGAACTTTTGATTTTCTTGGTGACGTGTCGATATGCAGGCCTCTGCGGGCGAGATTCCACCACAGGTCGTGGGCTCTGAATCGATCATCTCCGCAAAGCCAAACGACCGTTTAACTTTGGATTTGGACGACATCTTGTCCTGCTTCTTTTTTGGAGGATTTTGCAGGGGCTTTCTATGTTAGATCGTGCGTTTTTCTATTCGGTCCGGGAAGTGCTTCTCGCGAGTTGACTGGTGCCGCAAGATGATCGTTAGAACGCTCCGGGACCTCAGGCCACCGCGGGTTGCTTGGATTGGCTGATGTGATAGAGGCGCTTGAGGTTGTAGGCGGCCCACCAGGGTCCATTCGAGGTCGACTTTGCCGAGGCCGCGCAGCAGGAAGCGCCGGAAGCCGATGGCTTCCTTGATGATGCCGAAGACGGGTTCGACGGTTTGTTTGCGCAGGCCGTAGAGCTCTTTGCCGGCTGGTGGTCGAGCCGGTGGGCCATGCGCTCGGCGATCGGGGGCCCCGTCGGCGGCGGTGGCGGGTCGTCGCGTCGCTTCGAGCTCGGTCGATGCTGCGACCGTGGCTCTGGCGCTTGATGGCGGCGTAGAACTTGCGGTGCCGCCGCCGGTTTCCACCTGCGGTTACGGCGGCGTTTGCGCTGTAGTAGCCGCTGTCGACGAGGACGTTGCCGACTTGGCCGGCTGACGGGGCTGATGACGGCGAGGGCGGGGATGAGTTGTTGTTTGTCGTTGGTGCGTCGGTGACGTGCCGGCCGACGATGAGCATGCTTTGGACTTCGACGGCGGCTTGGGCGTTGTAGCTTTGCTCGAAGCCGCCGCGCACTTTCATGATGCGGCTTTCGGGATCGGTGAAGTTATACTGATCTTTGGGCGGGGGCCTTCTTTGGGGGGCTGGGGGGCTTGCCTGCGGCTTTTTGCCGGTGTTCGTTGCTTGGTCTGGCGGGCGGCGAGCTTTTCCTGATAGGCGGCTCTGCTCTTCGCGGCAAGCGCTCTTTGGCGCGTTGCTTCCATGACTTGTGGTGGCTTCGCGTGAGCTTGGCGATGCGGTCTTCGCGGCGTGGCATCTCCTCGGGATGGTGAGGCCGTCTTGGAGCGGGGTGCTGTCGGCGTGCTCGGCTTTGTCGAGCAGTTCGGCGATCTGGTCGTCGGCGAGCTTCATTTGCTGCAATGGCGTGACCGTGGCTAACCGCGCTGTGTTTGCTGGCGTTGGCGAGGATTTTGGTGCCGTCAATGGCGACGGTGATGTCGCCAACCTTGAGGATTTGGGAGAGCGCGGCGCAGTCGAGAATGCGGTGGAAGGCGCTTTCCATGCAGTTCTTTGTTCTTGCGGCGGAAGTTGCAGATGGAGTCGTGGTCGGGGTGGGTGTCGCCGGTGAGGAAGCGCACGGCGAGGTTCTCGTAGGTGAGTTTTTCGATTTTCCGGCTCGAAAATGTGCCGGTGGCGTAGCTGTAAATCAGCAGACCAAGCATCATGGCGGGCGGATATTGGGCGCTGCCGGTGCCACGGTGGTTGATCTTCACGGAGCTGAGATCGAGCGCATCACAGCATCCATCACGAAATGCACGATGTGATCGGCTGGCACCCAGTCGCGGAGATCAGGAGGCAACAGCATAGGGGTGTCATGATCCACGGAGACGAAACGAAATGCCATGCGCGGACTGTGATCGAAGCGCGGCGAATTTTGAAGCTTCTTCTAAGTCCGACAGGCTGCTAGAATGCTCGTTTTCAAGGACTGACCCTATCGATGATGCTGGAGGAATTGCTGGCCGGTCGTGGCGGTGCTGAGGCAGCGCAGGACACCGAGCTGGCAATAATGGATGTCTGAAATCCCCGCGCAGTCATACGGGCGTGCGGAATCGGGATAGAGGGAGAGGATGTCGGCGAAGAATCGGCGGGAGAAATCGGTGTCGAGCAGAGGGCGCTGGGGCATAAATTTTTTCGCCACCTAGCAGCTTCTTGATCAAGCATCGAATGCCTCCAGCGCGCGATTCCCGGGGCGTGAGGAATTGGCCAACCCGTTGTTCGTCAGAATGAATGTGCGTCCGTCACAGCCCGCACAGAGCCAAGAACAAAACGATGGGGAGGATTTTTTATCGGGAGTTTTCCACACCGATCAATGTGAATCCGCGAGGACTGACCCCATATATGTTGAAATGCGACACCTGACCCCATTGGTGACCCCATTGGCTGACCCCATTGGTGTTGAAATGCGACACCTGACCCCATTGGCATCCCGCATCCCGCCACTCACTCCATTTGGATCGTTCGATGTGGCACGGACATTTTTGAATAGGTAGTCGCCCTTCACGGTCCAAATTGCGGAGTACTTGGCTTTTTCCGCGAAGCGCTTTCGAGGAATATATACTTAGTGTCAGCACATTTTGGGATTTTCCCCAATGTTTTCTCACAGTTTATGATGACACTCAGTATACAAGGCCCCCAATTTCCCCGCACCCCCTTTTTCCCTGCCTGCGGTCCCGGTCACCGGCTCATTCAAGGGCCTTAACCGGGAAAGTAATTTCCTACAGCAGTAGCCCTTGCCTTCCTGCTGGATCACATGGTAAGCAAAACTACCAAATTGATTACCTCCTAACCCTATGACACGCCCAATCTGTTTCGCCTTCTCCCTCGTCGCCCTCGGATTTGCGCCCTGCTCCGCTGAAATCGTCGGCTACGAGTTTTCTGGAGTCACCACCTACAATTTCGTCGCCGCAGGAGCCATCACCACGGAATTTCCCGTTGGTACCAAGTGGACCGCCTCCGTGGAATGGGACACAAGCTTGGCCCCTCTCAATTTAATCAGCACTCAAGCCAGATACCGTCTCGCCAAGATCACCCTGAACCTTGAGGGGGTCACCAGCACATGGACGACCACCAGTGCGCCAATCAATGATGCGGCCTACAACATCAACTACATCTTCAATGACACCGCCGACGAAATCGGGTTCAGCAGCGGCTGGGGCCCATCCAATGTTACCAACACTGTGATCGAAGATTGGCAGCCTTACTCGATCAGACTCAACCTTAGGGATCTTACTGGCACCGCGTTTCCCGCTCTTACTCCGGCACCGAAGAGTCTGGATTTCAACGACTTCAGTCCGCTCGAGGCAGACTCTTACTTCAAGATGTATTTGAGCAGTGATGGGCGAAGCTTCCTTTCTGGTCGGATCGACTCCATCAGATCCATTTACTCGCCTGAAATTTCAGTCAAGCAGGGTGCCGACATTCTGACTGACGGCGACTCCACCACCCATTTCGGAACCGTAAAAATGGGCGGCGCGGAAAAAACAAAATCCTACGTCATCACCAACACCGGCGGCGTTCCTCTTAAAAAACTGGCCGTCGCCATATCGGGAGCCAACCAGGCAGATTTTAAGGTTCAGAAATTGACAGCAAACACTTTGGCCCCCGGTGCCAGCATGACCGTGAAAGCAACCTTCAAGCCCAAGGCGAAAGGCAATCGCAAAGCGGTACTCAAGATCGCCAGCAGTGACGCCGACGAAAAATCCTTCGATATCAAGCTCAGCGGCGTCGGAAAATAACCCTGCACAAAACCCATGCGATCCGGTTCGATCCGTGCATCATCATGATAGCGGCATGATAGCGGGACAGGCCTTTAATATGAGTTTATGTGTGACATTCTTTCCCGCCCTGGTAGCTGTTGCCCATGTGCAGAAAGGCACGCTGGCTGGCTGCGGAAATGGGGTCAGGGAAATGGGGTCAGTGTGCAAAAGTTGACAGAAAAAAAGCTGATTCCTGGGTATCCCGGCTCTGGACGATGACGACCTTGCCATTTCTTGATCCGTCTGACGGTTCGCGGAAGAGGCACCATGAGTCATGGGGACGCGGTCGGTGGCAGAGGGGGAAATGGGGTCAGTGTGCAAAAGTTGACAGAAAGAAAGCTGATTCCTGGCTATCCCGGCTCTGGACGATGACGACCTTGCCATTTCTTGATCCGTCTGACGGTTCGCGGAAGAGGCACCATGAGTCATTGGGGACGCGGTCGGTGGCAGAGGAAGAATATCGATAAGGTCAGTCCTTGAAATCGAGCATTCAGGAAACGGTTTTTAGGAATTCGCTTCTCAGGAAGGGAAGAATTCATCGGGGTTGGCGGCGATTTCGAACTAACGGAGGCCGACGGGGCGGTCGAGGATTTCCTTGAGGACGAAGGCCCGGCGGACTTCGACGGGGTTCTGGAGGCGGGAGCGGAGGGAGAGGGGACCAGCGACGAAAGGCTTGGCCTTGCTCTTGCTGGCGGCGATGCGGACCCGGGTGGCAGCGGCACCGCCGGTGGTGGTCGCGCGGGTTTCGTTGATCCTGCGCATGTGCTCGGCGAGATCCTGCTGGTGCTTGAGCATCCTGGCCGATTCTTCAGCGGCGGCCACCACCGCGGCGGTCACCTTGGAATAGACGGTGGGAATTTCCGGCGGCCGGGTGTTTCGCGGCTCGGGAATGTTCGTGCGGACCAGCGGCGGGGGCACCGATGGCATGGGCGGGGGCATTTTCCGATAGCTCTCGTCCGGTTGGTCCATGTCCCCGTAATCGGGGAAATCGCTTGAGGTGTCCGTTTCCTCCGATTTCGACTCAAGGCGGGATTTCAGGAACGAGCCAAGGATTAAGATGCCGACGATGACGATGTTCAGGTGTTCGAGAATCCAGTCCATGGTGATTTATTGGTTGGGGATTCGGGAGGCGGGACGCCTCCCTTATGGTCTGGAGCGGGACGCTCCAGCCACAAGATCAGGCTCCCTCGTTTTTCGAGATGTTGGTGCGCATCTGGGTGTCGGACTTGATGTTCTCCATCTTGTAGTAGTCCATGACGCCGAGTTGGCCGCTGCGGAAGGCCTCGGCAATGGCGAGGGGGACCTGGGCCTCGGCCTCGACGACCTTGGCCTTCATTTCCGCAACGCGGGCGATCATTTCCTGCTCGAGGGCAACGGCGGCGGCGCGGCGGATTTCTGCCTGGGCCTGGGCCATGTTCTTGTTCGCCTCGGCCTGGGCTTCCTGGAGCTGGGCACCGACGTTTTCACCGACGTCCACGTCGGCGATGTCGATGGAGAGGATTTCGAAGGCGGTGCCGACGTCGAGACCACGATGAAGGACGACCTTGGAAATGCGAGTCGGGAGATTCGAGCACGGTCTTGTAGCTCTCCGCTGAACCGATGGTGGTGACGATGCCTTCGCCGACACGGGCGATGATGGTTTCCTCCTTCGCGCCACCGACGAAGCGGTCGAGATTGGTGCGAACCGTGACGCGGGCGCGGACCTTGACCTGGATGCCGTCCTTGGCGACGCCGTCGATGGTGGTGCGGCCGGATGCGGGATTCGGGCAGTCGATGACCTTGGGATCGACCGAGGTGCGGACGGCTTCGACCACGCTCTTCCCGGATCCCTTGGTGGCGAGGTCGATGGCGCAGGCGCGGTTCCAGTCGAGCGTGATGCCGGCCTTCTGCGCGGCGATGAGCGCCTGGATGGTGGGGATGACATTTCCGCCGGCGAGATAGTGCGCCTCGATGTCGTCGATGGGGATTTCAATACCGGCCTTCTTCGCGGTGATGCGCGCGTCCACGACCATGCCGTAGGGCACCTGCCGCAGACGCATGGCGATGAGGTCGGTGAATCCGACATAGGCGCCCGCCAGCCACGCGCGGAGCCAGACGCTGAAGAACGAAATGATGATGCCGAAGATGACGAGGGCGGCAATGGCGATGACGACGAGGATGATGGTAGGCATTGGCTTGGTGTGTTTTGGTTAGGTTTCTGGAGCTTGTGTGACGATGAGGCGGAAATTGTCCGCACCGATGATTTCGAGAAAGGAACCCGCGGGGGCCTGCCCGGACTGGCAGAATGCCTCGTAGCGCTGTCCGTCCACACGGACGTAGCCGCTCGGTGAGAGCAGGGTGAGGGCTTCGGCGGTTTTGCCGACGAGTTGAAGCGCTTCCCGGCCGACGGCAGCGCTCACGCCGGTGACCTGCGCATTGAGGAAAGCGCGCTTGCCCCATTTGGATTTGGGCAGGAAACGGAATTCCAGATAGATCGCAAGGCCTCCCAGCGTGAAGGCGGTTAGAACGGCGATGAGGCCGCCCAGGCTTCCGAAGTCCATGAAGGCAAGGATGCATCCGCCGAACATGAGCAAGCCGCCGATGGTCCCGAGGACGCCTCCCGGAACGATCACCTCGGCGGCGATGAGAAGGATGCCGACGGCAAATAGCAGGATGAGCGTGGTCATGACAGAACCTCCACGGTTAGACCGAATTCCGCAACACCGGTGACGGTGACCGGAGTCCCTTTTTCCGCAAATCCGACCGCAAGGCGCGCCTCGTAACGCCGACCGGCTATCTCCACCTGACCACTCGGGAAAAGCGCTGTGGCGGCAATTCCTTTCTCACCGACCAGGGATACTGAGGCGGTTGACCCGGAGTAGGCACCGGCCAGGGAAGGCTCGCCACCGACCGCGGCATTCAGGACCATGTGACCCCAGAGACCGCCTTGGGGGAGGAACCGGATGATCGCCAGGAAAAGCACGACGGCGATGATCACGCCGATCATCACATTTGCGAGCGGCATGAAGAAGACGTCACTCCCGAATGGAATCGGCTCGCTCGGCCACAGGTCAGTCATCGCCCACACGAGGGATCCGAACATGAGCAATGCGCCTGACAACCCGAGGATCAGGCTGCCCGGCACGAGGAAAATCTCGATCCCCAGCAAGGCGACACCCAGCAGGAAGAACAACACCGGCTCATGCCCTGACAATCCGGCGACGAATTGGCTGAAGAACACCACGCCCAGCAGGACGATGCCCGTGATGCCGAAGAAGCCGAAGCCCGGGGTCTTGAACTCGATGAAAAGTGCGAGAAGGCCAAGCCCCATCAGGAAGGGAGACATGGCGGTTAGATATTGGGCCAGCCATTCGGACCACGTGACTTGCAAGGTTTCCACGGTGTAGTTTCCATGACCGTGAAGCTTGTTGAGGAGATCCTCCAGATTGTCGGCGATGCCAGCACCCAGCAGGCGGGCAGGCGGTTCCCCGTATTCCCGACTCGCCTCGCTGGCGGTTAGAGAGAGCAGCTTCCCCTTGGGTTTGATGATGTCCTCGCCGATCTTGAGCTCGGAATCCTCGTCGATCATCGCGGAAATGACCTCGCCCCGGTAGCCCTTGCCCTCGGAGATCGCGCGCATCCTCGCGGTGAGGTAGCTGACAAGCTTTTCCTTCATGGTTTCGCCAACATCGGCACCACCCGAGAGAACGGGAGCGGCAGCGCCGATCACACTGCCGGGTGCGAAGTAGATCTCGTTTGTGCCTGCGGAAATGATGGCTCCTGCCGACATCGCCTCGCGATTGATATAGGCGACCGTCTTTCCGGGAAATTTCTCCAGCGCCTTGAGGATCTCGAAGGTCACGTCGAGCTGGCCGCCCGGCGTCTCGATGTCGAGGACGATGGTGTCCACCTTCTGCTCGATCGCCTCCTTGAGGCCGCGGCGGACGATGTAGAGGACCGGTTTCGCGATCTCATCGTGGATCGGAATGACCACGACCTTGGCCTGGACAGGTTTTTCCGCGACATCATCCGCACGCGCGGGTCCGATGGCGAGGAGTCCGAGCACCGCCATGAGGAAGCAGGTAAATCCGCGTATCACAAATGCAAGATGGCCCGCTCCGGACGGGCACGCAAGCTTGCGGTCGGTGTAAATCCAAGGTGATTTTCCAAACGGAAGCCGGCTTATTTCAAATGTTGCCCGAAGATCCAACGGATGACCTCGGGATCATCGTAGGTCCGGATCCATGAGTCATGCTGCACCCCCGGATAGAAAGTGGCCTTCGGTTTGCCGCCTTCTTTTTCGAGCGCGGTGATCATTTCACGGGTCGATCTGGCAGGCACGACGGGGTCCGCCTCACCGTGGAAAGCCCAGATCGGAACCTCCTTGAAAACGGCTGCCAGCGACGGGTCTCCGCCCCCGCAAATGGGAACGGCGGCCGCGATTTTCTCCGGCACCCTTCCTAACAAATCCCAGGTCGCGAAGCCGCCCATCGAGATGCCGGTGACGTAGAATCTCTTCGTGTCCACCGGTTTCGTGCGGATGGTTTCATCCACCAGGGCGAGGACGGCCTCGAGCAAGGGGTTGGGTTTTCCGGCTTCCGACAAGCGCATCTGCTTCATGTCCACCGGCGACCACCAGCGGTCCTTGGGACATTGTGGCGCGATAAGAAACACCGGCTGATCCAGCTTGGCCGCGCCATTCAGGATAGGGCGGACTCCGTGGCGGAGTTGCGCGGCATTGTCGTCACCGCGTTCACCCGAGCCGTGGAGGAACAAAACCAGCGGATAGGTTTTTCCCGGCTCGGGTGAAACAGGTGCGCTCCACCTGTATTTGATGATGGTTCCGTCCTTGGCCTTCCATTCCAGCGCCTCGGGATCGGCCCCTGACGAGATGAGGCTGGCTGATAGGGAAAGGGCCAGAACTCTTGTCATACGGGGTTGGAAAGTTCTTTCCCGGTGATGGGTTTCTATCAGGCCTTTTGTGCCGCTCCGCCCTTGCGGATGCTCTCGAAGGTGGCCTCGATGAGGTTCTTCCCTTGTTCGCCGATGTTGTTATAGATCGTGGACATGGTCTGGATGGTGCTTGCGGCAGGACCGGCGAAGGTGAACTCGCAGTTGGTAACCTCGCACTGGTTGAGGGCGAAAGCGCCGTATCCCAGGACCACGAAGCGGCAGTTGGTGAACTGGCAGCCTTCGTATTCGTGGAAATCAAGGACGACCTCTTCGTTGGCGAAATTGTTTTTGGTAATTTTCATATGGTTTTGGTAACCCGGCGATTCAAAGGTCGCCACGGGAAATGTGCAATGCGATAAAAGCGATTCTCAAGGTGACGGTTTCGCCCCTTGCCAGCTCGCTTCCATTCCTTGCGGGTAGCCCTTGAAATCCGGACCGAGGACGAAGCCTGCCGTCGCCCATGAAGAGGCTGTTGCGCAATCGGCTGCCATAACGGTCACGGAGCAAATGGGACGAATCACGGATCGGCCCGTTTTCGGATCGATGATGTGGCAGCGAAGCCCGTCTTTGCCGGGAATGAACTGACGGTAGTTTCCGCTCGTGGCGATGGCGCGGTTTTTCAGGACAAGGTTCCGTTGGGAGATCGAGGTCGCCGGATCCGGGCGCTCGACCTCGACCCTCCATTCGCCATCGCCCGCGAGGACCTCACCCGCGAGGCTGAAGACAAAATCATTCACCCCAAGTTCCCGCAGGCGTTCACCCACGCGATCCACGCCAAAGCCCTTTCCGATCGAGGAAAGGTCCACGCCGCTTCCTGGAGGTCCGAAACCGGCGGCGTGGACCTTTTCGAGAATGTGGTGATCAAACGCTCCCCCGGTGGCGACTTTGATTTCCTCGGCCATGGCCAGGACGCGGGCAAGATCCGGGGTCGGCGGGGCACCTTGGTTGTAGAGGGAGAGGTCGGAATCAACGCGCCATTGGCTGAGGACCTGTTCCCAATGTTCCAGGGTGACGGAGACCTCGCGATGCAGCACTTCGGGAGTCCGTTTGTCTCCCCGCCAGGAAAGCGTCCACTTGCAACCCATCGCGGTGCCGTGCAACTCCCTTGGCGGGTCCGCCAGGCGGCTTCTCAAAACGACAACAGCCATCAACGCGATGAATCCGGAGATGATGAACCATCGTTTCATCGGAAATGGACGAACAGGAAGGAAAGGGTCACCAGAACGGCGGCGAGGGAATCCTTCACCGTCCATCTGCCAGGTGCATGTGTTAGAAACCGCAACAAGGCGCCGGTCGGACAGCCGTAGTGGCAGTAGGCCTGTGGCAGGAAGAATGCCGCGAGCAATCCGGTGGTGAAAATCACGGTGGGCAGGAGCGCCTGGAAACCGCTGCTCCACGTCTCGAAGGGTTCGGCGTGTGCGAGGGGAAATCCGGTGCCTAACAAAGCAATCACCCAAATGACCATCAGCGTCAGCCAGGGAACGCGTTTCCAGACGCGGTGAAGCGTTGGTGGCAGCGCGAAACGTCTTTTCACGGCCTGTCCTAACAAGGTTTGCGCCGCTCCGTGGGGACAGATCCGGCTGCAATAGACGTTCTTCCCGGAGTAGGCGGGCACGACGAGCGCAACGGCTGATAGAACGAGCAGCGGCAGGGCCGCGCCAAGATCCGGACCGTGGCGAGCCCAACCGACAAGCTGATCCTGGCTGACCATCCAGCCCAGCGTGATTCCGGCGACGATGGAAACCACGGCGTATGCGAGCCGGACGCGCGTGGATTTCCCCCACTTTCCAAATCCGGTGGCGAGCCCCAGGGCGATCCATGATAGGGCGATGCCCGTCCGCCACGGGAAACCCTGTTCACCCACATCGGCCTGGTGCCTGCGGAGCATTTCCCGCACGCTGGCGATCACGGCGGAGGCGGTGTTGCTCGCGCCGCTGACAACGAGATTGCCGGAGTCTTCTTCCGTGCCGGCAAGCACCTCGCCAACCGATTTACCGGCGAATCCGTCGGCAAACTTGAGCTCGTCCTTCACGTCGGAAACATAGGGTTCGTTGTCGCGGCTGTTTGGCATTCCGACTCCGAGGATTTTTTCACCCGTTGAATCCAGACAAACGATGACGTCGGAAGTTCCGTTGAAGCCCCGTGCGGAAACGCCCATGCGGCTGCTCCTGAGGACGGTGCCTAACCGGGTTTCGTTCTTCCAAATCTGATAGGTCCCGATTTCCGGCAGCGGTTCGATCCGGGTGGCACCGGGAAACCATGTGGCGAGAGAGGAAACGGAAATCTCCTCGGGAAACCACTGATCCATCCCTTCCGCTCCGAATCGAGCCGCCAGACCTCGCGCCATGGCTTCGCTGGTGAGGCTGGCACCGGTCACGATGCGGGGCGGGGAAGGGGCACCGAGGGCGGCTTCGCTTTTTCCCGTCCACTGGTCCCAGAACGGAGCATCTTTCCTTATTATCTCAACGTGCCCAGCCGTGTCGGAACTGGCGAGGAGACTCACGGTCCTAACTGTTCTGGCGGAATCAAAAATGACGAGCAGTTCCGAAGGTCCGGAGTAGCCTTGTATCTTGGAAGCTTGGGGAAACGTGGTGGTGGCCCAGCCGGTGATGCTTCCCTTGGCATCGAGGAGCGGATAGATGCCATCAACCGGAATGCCAATCGAAACCGCGGACGGCAGCTTTTCCCGGGCTTCTGCTAGAATCCGCGTCGGGTTGACCTTGTCGAATTTTGAAGGGACGGAACGCAAGCAGGCAAATGCGGCAAGCACGATTCCCAGCCGATAGGTGCCGACGGCGATGCGCTGGATCCGCCGTCTCGCATCAGGGCTTTGCTCCGGTTTTTTCAAGGGACTTCCTGAGCTCATCGGTGGTTTCGAAGCGGCGGTCGCCTGGCATGCTCCAGAGTGCCTTCGCATCGTCAAGATGCTTGGAGTAAATTTCACGCGGGGTCGAGCCTGTCGCGACGCAAAGCGCGGCGGCCCGTCCGACCGTCACGCCCATCATGCCGATGGTTTTCATGACGCGGATCGTACCGAGCGCGTCGCGGTTCACGCTGATGTTGCGGCCAGCCATGAACAGGTTCGGGACATTGCGCGAGTAGAAACAACGGTAGGGAATCGGGTAGCCGATCCTCTTGTCCACCGCGGCCCGGTGAATGGCCTTGGAGATGAACGGGTGCTCGGGCAATGCCTGCACATATTCCTTTTGCGGGACGTGAAGGTCGATGGTCCAGGTGGTTAGCGCGGTGCCGTCGTCAAATTTTTTCTCCCCCTCGATATCGGTTCCTGATAGAACGACGTCGCCGAGGATCTGTTGGGTCTCACGCGTGCCCCCGACATAGGCGAGCCATGTTAGAGAGGCCTTGGCATGGGCATCGGGATCGCGATCCGCGAATGCGCCCTTGTTCTTGATGGCATTCCAGGCACTGAACGAAGCGACCAGATTCCAGTCGCGGGTGGTTTCGAGATCCTTGATCGGATGATCGTCGAATCCGCTTTCCCAGAACCATTCGGCATGGCCGCGGCGTGGATAAGGGAAATCCTTGTCATCGAAGGACAGCATCCATGGCGTTTCATCAAATTTCACGGCGCTGTCCCCGTTGTCCCACATCCACATGTTGCTCATGCCCATCCGGCCGTCCTTGACCATCTCGACATCCGCTCCTGCCCATTGGCCGATGAATCCGTGACCGGTGCAATCGACGAAGAGCTTGCCGGTGATGCGCTTGAGCTTGCCGGTCTCGACTTCGAGCGCCTTGGCCATGGCGATGGTGCCGTCCTTCATTTCGAGCCCATAAACATGATGACCGAGGAAAAGGGTGATGTTCTTTTCGGCGCGAACGACCTTTTCCTTCTTATCGTCAACAAATTCGGCGGCGGGAGCTGGTGAGGTTTTCGCCTTGTCCTCAATTTCCCGGATGATGTCGGCAAGCGGGTATTCGCTCGGTGGATAGTCGCCTTTCGCCCAGACCCGGATCTCTGATGAGCCGTTGCCGCCCAGGACCATCCGGTTTTGAATCAGGGCGACCTTGGCTCCCATCCGCGCGGCGGAAATGGCGGATCCCAGGCCGCCGTATCCTCCGCCGATGACGACAAGGTCATAATTTCCCGCGTCCTCGATGTGGGTAGGCACGCCCTCGATTTTCCAGGTCGTCCGATTTTCCAAAGTGGAGACAACTGGTGGATTGAATGTAGGATTGTTGCTGAGAAGCACCGCATCCACACGACCGTCATAGCCGGTTAGATCATGGAGGCCGATGGTGGTTGAGCCTGACTTGAGGTTGATGCTCGCGACAGATTGCCAGGCCCATTCGGCCTTGTCGCTGCCAAGCTCACCGCCGACGGGTTTGCCGTTGATGAGGCATTGAAAACGCCCCGCGCTGGCCGGTCTGCCGAGGCGTTTGGTCCAGTCGATCGTGCGGACCCAGATCCGGTAATCACCTTCCTCCGATAGTTTGATTTCTGTCGTTGCATCGGTAACCGGCTTTCCCAATCCGTGCGCGATCAGATAGGGCGAGCCCATGGTCTCGATGAACTGTGTGTCAACACCCCAGCCGCCTTTGTTAGAGAATTGTTCGGCTTCCACCAGCAGCGTTTCCGCGTGAATCGACGAACATAGAGCAAGGAGCAGGAAGGGAAATTTCATGAGGATTTGGTGACCACGATATACTGCGGACCATGCGGTCATCTTTCGAGACTGGATGACGCGGAGCGGCTATCAAGCTGGAATGTCTGGCCGGAAGTATGGGGCAGGTGATGATGGAGGAAGTGCAGGAAGCCCGCCACCTCCTCCGGCGTGTTGAAGCGGCCGAGGTCGTGGGATTTGAGGATTTCCAGTTTTCGTTCGGGTGAAACGGAGGTGGTCATCGGTGTTTCAAGAAAGCCTGGTAAAACCGCATTCACGCGAATGCCGAACGAACCCCATTTTCGCGACAATGTGGTCGTAAGCCCGAGAAGAGCCGCTTTCGCGGTCGCGTAGGCTGCTTGCCCCACCGGCGGATGGATCGCGGACTGACTTGAAATGAACACGATGTGTCCGGATCCGGCACGGACCATTGATGGAATCACCGCTGCCGCGCAGGCCGCCGCGCCCTCGTAATTGACC
This sequence comes from uncultured Verrucomicrobiae bacterium, assembly GCA_963810445.1. Lineage (GTDB taxonomy): Bacteria > Verrucomicrobiota > Verrucomicrobiia > Verrucomicrobiales > Akkermansiaceae > Luteolibacter. The sequence goes on from CAWENZ010000038.1 coordinate 13,633, forward strand.
CTGAAAACCTGATCCCAATCCGTTTCCTGCATCCGCGCGATGGGCGTGTCACGAATGATCCCTGCGGCGCAGATCAGGAGAGTGGTCGGCTTTGATCCGAAATACCCGGAGATCCGCTCGGGATTCTCCATGTCGAGCTCGGCGTGGGTCGGTGCGGAAATCTGCCAGTCCGGACTCGAAAACGCCTTGATCACCGCTTGGCCTAAACCACCGCTGCCTCCTGTGATGACGAGATGATTCACGTGGCGAAATGCTGGTCAGGTCGGTGATCGACCGCAAGCCTGCTGCGATTTCCAAGAACCCGGGAACACGCTGCGAATAACTTCCGAATGACTGGTGGCAAAGCGTTTCGATTTCCGAATTTCCGGACTCATCAGCAAGTCATGCAGCTTCGTGCCCATCTTGTTCTTCCCGTGGAACCCGCTTGGTGGCGCTGGGGAACAGGCCATTTCCGGGTTTGTTCACACTATGAAGAAGAAGATCTTATGGGTTCAAAAATGAAGAAATCATCAAGAGAAGAGCATCGGTGAGTTAGAAATGCAAAAGGTCCCACGAGTCAGGTTTGACGGTGGGACCTCATGGAAAGACGGGCGCGTGGTGGCTCAGAGGAGCATCAGGGCGGGCTGCTCGATCAGTTTCCTGACCTCGGCAAGGAATGCAGCCCCGACGGCTCCATCGACGACACGGTGGTCGCAGGAGAGTCCCAGGTTCATGCGCAAGCCTGGGACGATTTGGCCGTTTTTCACGACGGGCTTTTCGATGGCCGCGCCGACCGAAAGGATCGCGGCCTGGGGTGGGTTGACGATGGCGTCGAAGGACTCGATTCCCCAGGCTCCGAGGTTGGAAACGGTGATGGTTCCACCGTCGAACTCGTCGGGTTTGAGTTTCTTGTCCTTGGCACGGACGGCGAAATCCTTGACCGCACGGGAAATGGCGAGGAGCGATTTTGATTCGGCTTGCTTGATGACGGGAGTGACCAGTCCGTCCTCGACAGCGATGGCGACCGAGAGTCCGACGTGCTTGAATTTCACGATGTGGTCACCTGCGAATGATGCGTTGACCGCAGGAACGGCTTCGGCCGCGTTGATCACGGCCTTGAGGATGAAGTCGTTGACCGAATACTTGTTGCCGTGGGTTTTCTCCGCCTGTGCGTTGACTTGCTGACGGAGGGCCATGAGCGGTGCGGCGTCCACCTCGACATGGAGGTAGAAATGCGGGATGGTGGTCTTGGACGTGAGCAGGCGCGAAGCGATGATCTTGCGCATGGAACTGAGCTCGATGCGTTCGTCGCCGTCCTTTGCCACGGGAACAATTGCCTGTGGGGCAGGTGCTGCCGCAGCCGGTGCGGCGGGAGTTGAGGACTTGGATTTGATGGAAGCTGCGAGCGCTGCGGCGGCGGATGCTTCGGAAGAGGGTGCTGCCTTGGGTTTGGCGGGCGAACTTGAAGCAGCCTGGACATCGATTTTCACGATGCGTCCTGCCGGACCTGTCCCCGTGACACTTGATAGATCCACGCCGGTTTCCGCAGCAATCTTGCGGGCGAGTGGGGAAGCCTTGATGCGCTCGCCGGAACCTGTTGGTGTTAAAGGTGTTGTCGCAGCCTGTGGTGATGTGGCTGCGGGAGTCGTGCTCGGGGCATTTGGTTCAGACGCGGCCGCAGCAGGTGCGGGAGCTGCTGCTCCGGAGGAATCTCCATCGAGCACGGCGAGGATGGAGCCGATGGTCGCCTTTTCTCCCTCCTTGATCAAAATGTCGGTGATCACCCCGTCATCGAAGGCTTCCATTTCCATGGTGGCCTTGTCGGTTTCCACTTCGGCGAGAATGTCACCGATCTCCACGGTGTCGCCGACTTGCTTGTGCCATTTGATGAGGGTGCCCTCGGTCATGGTATCCGAGAGTTTTGGCATTTCGATGTTCACAGACATGATTTTTGATAGGGAAGTGATTCGCGGTGAGAATGGGTCACTGGACGGGCAATTCCAGCCTTTTTACCGGGAGAATGGGAAACGAAAAAGCGCGGGGAGTTCAGGACTCCGCCGCGCTTTGAAATTCGGTTGGATCCCGGATCAGGGAGTGACCGCCACAGGACCGAGAGGGAGTGGCTTCATGGTTGGGATGAGGCCGATGTTAGGGCTGCCGACGGAACCTTGGGCACTGGCCATGCGCATGGTGGATTCGGAAGTCGTGCCGCAGCAATCCTTCTTCGGGCAATAGTAGCGGGTGCAGGTTCCACATGGGATGCGGACCTTCTTGGTCACCGTCTTGTAGCGGGGAACCCGCTTTTCGACGGTCTGCATCATGCCGTCCTTGGAATCGCCGACGAAGACTTGCTCGGTGACGGTGTCATAGTAGCAGGTTTTCACCTGACGGGTCTCGGTGCGGTAGCCGGCGCTTTGCGAGAGGCTTCCGAACATCGTGCAGCAGGAGGAGAAGCCGAGGGAAACCGCGACCAACGAGACAAGGAATAGGAGGTTTTTCATTTGGATTGGTTAGATAGGAGAGGGAAGGAAAACGTGAAGATTACATGCAGCAGCAAGAACTGACGGTAAGGGCCAGGGCGGCGGCGGCGATGATGGTGGTTAGACGGAGGAACATATCCGGGATGCTAGGAAGTCGGGCGTGGTTGGCAACAAAAAAGACGGTAGGGTTTCAAGGTCCGATGCGATGAAGTGCGATCTGCTCTTGATTGATCAGAAAACGGGATCAACGGATGGTCAGCACCTTTTCGACGATCCTTCTAGGATTCGGAAGTTGTTCATGCTCAATGTGTGGCGAATAAATCGCCGGTGCGTCGATGGTGCAAACGCGCTTGATCGGGGCATCGAGATGATCGAATGCCAGATCCTGGATGAGCATCGCCACCATGGCGGAAACACCACCGAAGGGCTTCGATTCATCGACGAGGACCACACGGTTGGTCTTCATCACGGTCTTGAGAATGGCGTCCTGATCGAGCGGACGGATGGAACGGAGATCCAGAACATCCGCCTGGATGCCGTGATCCGCTGCCAAGGTTTCAGCAGCGGCGAGCGCGTGAATCACTGACCGGCCATGGGCGATCAGCGAGACGTCGGAGCCTTCCCGTTTGAGGTCGGCCAAGCCAAGGGGCACGACGTGGTCGCCGGCTTCGAGGTCCGGAACCTCGCCGGTCATCCCGTAAAGCAAGGTGTTTTCCATGAAATAGACCGGATCATTGTCGCGGATGGCAGCCTTGATCAGACCCTTGGCATCGGATGGTGTCGCAGGTGCGCACACCTTGAGACCGGGGAAAGCGGCGAACAAACCTTCGGGGATGTGCGAGTGGGTGGCACCGACACCGGTTCCACCGTTGGCCGGACCACGGACGACGATGGGGCAATGGCAAAGACCGCCGGACATGTAGCGCACGCAGGCGGCGTTGTTGACGAGCTGGTCGAAGGCCACGGAATGAAAGGACCAGAACATCAGCTCCATGACAGGACGAACGCCGAGCATGGATGCTCCGATTCCCATGCCGATGAATCCGGCCTCCGAGATCGGGGTATCGACCACGCGTTTGTCGCCCCATTTGTTCCAGAGTCCTTCGGTGACCTTGTAGGCGCCGTTGTATTGCGCGACTTCCTCGCCCATCAGGACGACGTTGGGGTCACGGGCGAGTTCTTCATCAAGGCCTTCACGGAGAGCTTCGCGGTAGGTGAGAGTGCGGGACATAATTATTGTAGATGGGAAAAAGTCAGGAAGTCCGGTCGGACCAGTATCCGGGTTTGCGGGATTGATGGGCGATGGCGAGGATTTCTATTTGCTCGTTTCGCAGGCGGAAAACCAGGTGGTAAGGGAACACGTCAAGTTGGCAAAAGCGACATTGGTGTTTGCGGATGCGATAGATGAGTGGATTTGCCATTGCCTTTGAAATGGCATGTTCGACTGCGGTGATGAAATCTGATGCGGCTTTTTCATTTCTGGCTTGGTACCATTCAACAGCATTGTCCAATTCGTTTCTGGCTTCCTTGGTGAACAGGAAAGTCATAGGCCGCGCTTTCGGCGAATTTCCTCGATAACTGTTTTTCCATCAAGGAGTTGGGCAGCTCCTGAATCGATCTCCTGAAT
>CAWENZ010000039.1:0-42563 GCA_963810445.1 uncultured Verrucomicrobiae bacterium
TGTTATGTGCCTGTTGCTCGTTCGCCAGTTACGTATTGCTCATAAGGCTCATTCGTAGGAAATTGATCGGAGGTAATCGCTGATCAGGCGTTCATATCCGACGGAGCGGTCGCTTCCCTCGTCACTGCGGGTTTTCAGCAAGGCGTTGAGTTCCTCAAGCGCTCCCTTGAGAGCGTCGGAACTTTTTTCGCCCAACTCGGATTCCATTTTGCTATCCCCGCCCTTGAGGGCCTCGGCCAGGGCATCCTGGAGGGCTGCCGCGTCCGCGAGATCCTCGGAGGCCGCCTTCGGATCGCCGGTGCTGTCGGCGGAGGGTTGCATCCCCTTGGCCTCACCCGCCGCATTGCGGGTGGCTTCCGCGAGTTGCTGCTGAAGCGCACCAAGTTCCGCAGCCATCTGCGATGGGGCACCGGATGGCGCTCCGGATGGCTTGTCCGATGGTGAACCGGGTTTGTCGGAAGGTTGATCCGATGGCTCGCCGGGTTTGTCGGAAGGTTTTTCAGAGGGCTTGCCAGCCGCCTCTTTTGCAGCCTTTTCAGCGGCCTCCTTCGCCTTCTCGTTGAGGGCCTCCTGCTCGGCGAGTTGCTTTTTCACCTTCTCGATCAAATCGCGCAGTGCTTTCTCGTCCTTCTTTCTTGGCTTCCTCGCTGTCCTCCGGCTTGGCTTGTTTGGGAGGGCTGGGACGCAGGGTAAAGGTCATCTGTTCAGAATCGCCTTCTCCTGGTGGCGGCGGTTTCACCTCCGCATCGCCGAGCGCCTGGGCGGCCTCGATCAAGGCACCCAAGGCGGCTTCCTCCTGAGGGATCGCAGCCTGGGGTGGAGCTGCCGAGCCTAACAAATCCGCAGCAGCCCTCATCAGCGCTTGGGCCTTTCGCAGGATTTCCGCCAACTCGGTCGCCCCTTGGTCAGCCATGGCACCGGCCATCATCCCGGCGTACTCCGCGTTCTGACGCTGGTCGTTCAAAAGGGTCTGCCGCTCCAGATCGGGCGAATTCTTGGCAAGCGCCATGGTGCCACGCAGGATTTCCTTCTGAAGTTCTAACGGGTTGATCGGCTCCGGGCTGTTTCCGCCACCGCCCTCGGCGGGCGCGCCTTCACCCTTTTCATCATCCTCTGGCAAAGGCACTTCGAGGAAAACGACATCCGACCGCCCGATCCCAGGGCCGTCGATTGTGTTAGAATCCTCCACTTCCGCATGGACCGCGACGATGTCGAGCGGCTTGAGGTCGAGCGGCAAAAGCGCAAGCAGTTCCGCACCCGTCCATGTGCGCCCGATGTCCACCGGCAGCTTGACCTCGAACGTGGAATGCGGACTGCCGGGCTTGCGGAAAATCAGCCGGGCCTTCGCAAGGCGGATATCATCCACCGCGCCGAGTTGGAAGCGAACTTGCTCTTTCCCCGTCTTGATGACTTCCTTGCCGTTTTCGCTGAGGATCCGGATGCCAGGCGGTTTGTCCGGAAGGACGTTGATCCGCCACGGCTCATCGTTGCGGATGATGTCGCCGCGTTCACCCTCGATCACGATCCGATAGACGATACTCTCCGGCTTGGGCAGTTCCCAATCCGTTTCCCAAACGAGTGGATCAGCGGGATCCCGATGAAACACAGGAAGAGCCGGTCCTCCGGGATTTTCTTCCTTGCCGGATACCCGCGTGCCGAACTCATCGCTCTCCCTTGTTAGGACATCATCCTTGGTGACCCTCTCGTCCTCGCGGACGAAGGCGAAGCGCTCGATCTTCACGGAAGTGGCGGGCGAGTCGAGATGGACGCGGTAGCGCAGCTTGCTCGCACGGAGCACCGACAAGGATGGATCGGTCTCGGTTTTCGTTTCCTCACCGGTGTAAGCGGGCGGCGTGATGAGGATCTCGAATTTCGCGATCTCAGGCAATGGATAGGTTTCTATCAGGATCGATCCCGATTGGCCGTCTCCAGCGCGCGCCACGAACTCGGTCGGGCCGTCGATACCCGCGATGTCGAGACGGACCAAGCCGTTCTTGTCCGGTTTACCCGAAACGAGAGCCACCGTCGATCCCACACGGAACAGGCTGACTTTGTCCGCCTTGATTCCACCGACACGAGCGGTTAGAGTGAAGGATTTGCCTTCCGCGATGGGTTGCGTCGGCCCCTCCAGCACCAGCGACGTGTAGGATGCGGAATGCCATGGGATCATCATCCGCAAGAGGCCGTTTCCACCTTGGAGAGCTAGCAGGACGACCACCGAGGCGAGCGCAAGGGCTGCGAAGCCGGCTTGCGGTTTGAGATTTCCTTTGAAACGCAACGGGGCGGCCTTCATGGCATCCTCCGCGCGGCGGTCGAGGCGCTCCAACAGCACATCGCCGAAGGGTTCCTGCCCGGCGAGGCGGCGCACGGCCGGGTCGATGGAAGTGGCGACCACCGGAGCCGTCTCGCCCGCGTCAGCCTCGATCTGATGGGCGAGCGCCGTGGAATCAGGACACACCGCCCCCTTCGCCAGCCACGCCGCGAGAGCCGCAATCGCAAGGCCGACCACCCAACCCGACCAGCGGGCGAGACCGGAAAACATCATGCTCCGGTCGAGAAAAGCGGCCAGCACCATCACGAACACGAACGCCGCGATTCCCGCGAGCCGTGCCTTCTTTCGCGCAAGAATGCCGTGCTGGGTCTGGATCCCGAGGATTGCCTTTTCGATTTCGTTCATGCTTTCAGTGATTTCGATTTGGCGCTGCGGAGCGCGAGCAAGGGCTCCGCCATCCATACGATGAGGAGTGCCCCGATGATCCATTTCCAAAAGCCGGATTCGGCAGCGAGACTGATGCGCGGCGGATCGCCTTCGTTGCCCGTCGTGCGGCGGCGGGCCTCAAGCTTGCGTTGCAGGATGGTGGGGAGTTCGAAACTTCCGGATACTTTCGCCGGGCGGAAAATTCACCGCAACCGGGCGCACGAAGCGTCCGTCGGCCGATGCGATGTTGAACAGCCCGGGTTTGTCGAAAACCAGTCCGCGCACCCAGCCGTCGGAGTCCGCCGAGAGTTTGCGCCCCGCCGTTTCTAACCGCTCTCCCGCCCATTCCGGGCCGACCCGCACGTCGAATGGGACGCCGACGATGCCAGCTCCCGGACTGTCGCGGAGCGCCTGTGGAGCGGAGGCCACCGCAGTGGACATCAGCATGTGCACAGTGGGGACGAAAAGGGTTCCGTTGGCGGGCAGGTCGCTCCACGCCCGGTCCGCGCTGGTGTTCACGAAAAGCGTCCGGCCATCGCCCACCATGCGTTGCACGACGAGCGGCACGTCATCGACGTAGCTTGCTGTTACCTTCGCATCCGCAGTCGGTGTTAGAGCGGAGCGTTTCTTCATCGGCGCGCGGCGGAGGTTGTAGCGCAGGGTCTCGTCCAAACCTCCCCAGATGGGATGCGAATCGCTGATGAATGGCAGCACGAGGCTCCTGCCAAGATCGAGCGGCTCACCGGGAACTGCTGCCAGAAGTTTGCCCCACGCGGCGGAGTAACCTGCTGGTTCCATTTCCGGGCCGGTGAAAAACACAGCTCCCCCACCCTTGCGGACGAAGGTTTCCAACGTCGCCGGAAGTTCGGACGGCCATGTCGCCAAGGGCGGAATCACGACCACCGCGTCTTTTCCCGCCGCTCCCGCAAGCGCTGCCACTGCCTCGGCGACCGGCACGACGCGTGGTGAGAAACGCGAGTCTTCGGCGGCTTCACCGACCGACGGGCGCAGAGCCTGATGGAGGAAAAACGTGGTCTGTTGGAAAGTCTTCAGCTCCGGGTGCGGCTCGATCAGATAGACATCGATCATGGGAGCCACGTAAAACGTATCGAAGAGCGTGTCGTCCTCCGCCAGCCCGTCTGTGGCATCCTTGAAGGAAATCCCGCGGCTTACCCAGCCGTTTTCCGGAAACTGATAGGGAAGCTCCAGCACCTCGCCCGGCACGGGGAAATCCCTTTCGGAGATCTTACCGTCCTTGCCGATGCGATCCCTAACCGTGATCGCCGCGCCATCACCTCGCCTCACCACCGCTCCGCGCCGGAGCTGGCCATTTCCTCTTCACCTGGAGCGAAAGGCTGCGGTTGACCGCGTCAGGATTTCCGGTCCGAACAACAAGCACCCGGAGTTCCTCGGGGAGGGCCAGGGTATCGATTTCACGCCAGCCGGACTCCTGCATGTCGCCGACGATTTCCAGCGATTCCGGCATGTCGCTGCGGAACCTCGCCAAGGCTTCCGCCGCCGATCTAACCGCATCGAGCGGCTCCCCGTCCGCCAGACTCGGGGAAAGGTCGGCCACGATCTTCCTAACCGCGGAAGGGCTGGACCACTCGGATCCGGTTTCGGCGGGAGGAAAGCAAAAGAGCCGGACGCGGCTATCCGGGTGCATGTTGGAAAGACGCTCCTGCGCGTGCTTTTTCGCGTCATCCCATGCAGTGGAGTCCTTGCCCGACTGCATCGCCATGCTGCCGGAGCGGTCGAGCACGAGGACGAGCGCCTCCCTGCCCGTTCCGGAATCGTGTGCGCCTTCCGGCAATCCCGGGCGAGCGAAAGCCAAACCTAATAACAGCACACCGAGCGCGCGGAGCAGAAAGAGCGGCCAATACTGGATGCGTCGCCGGCTGCGCGCGACCTGTGGCGTTTGCGGGACGAGCCGCAGGGAACTAACAGTCATCCGTTTTCCCGAAACCCGCTGGTAAAGGTGCATCCACGCGGCAATGCCGACCGCTGCCAGACCGGCGGCCGCGAACCATGGATTGAGCATGACGAAGGAAAGGATCATGGCATTCTGAGGGAGACAAAGCGGCGCAGCGCCTCATCCAGAGGTTGGTCCGGGCGGGCAGGAGCAGATGTTCCGTTTCGGTATCGTGGCAGACCTTTTCCACTTCGGCGCGGATGCGGGCGAGGTTCTCGCCGTAGAGCCGCTCGTAGGCAGCTCCGTCCACCGTCCGCTCCGCTCCGGTCTCGTGATCGATCAGCACCATTTCACCCGCGATCTTGGGCTCCAGTTCCTCCCGTGCGAAGAGGTGGAAAAGGATAACCTTGCTGCCGCGCATCGAGAGCTGGCCGAGGACATCCTTGAGTTCTGACGGATCGACCAGCGCATCCGTGATAAATGCTGCTAGGGAGCGCCGCCTACATTCCCCGACGACTTCGGAAAGCTCGCCGAGGTGGTCGAAACCACCGTCCGCCGTCCGCGTCCCGAGATAGTGGATCATGTGTTCCAGATGATCACCCCGCGTGCTCGGCGGCCACCAATCCTCGACGGGGATGGATTCGCTTTTTCCGAAAATGACAAGCCCGGGCGCGTCCTGTTGGCGGCGCAACATCACTGCGAGGACTGCACAAAGCAGCCGACCGTAGGTGAACTTGTGCCCCGCGCCTTCGCCGAAATCCATGCTGCGGCTCGCGTCGAGGAAAAGGTAGCCGGGCATGTTCGTCTCCTGCTCGAACTCGCGCACGTAGAGATCGTCCGTCCGGCCATACACCTTCCAGTCGATCCGTTGCAGCGAATCTCCCGGCAGGAACGCACGGTAGGACGCGAATTCCTGGCTGCTGCCGGAATACGGGCTGCGGTGCAGGCCGTGGGCGTATCCCTCGACGAGGCATTGCGCGAGCAACAGCAGGTCGCGGGAACCCGCTAACAGCTCGGCATCGATATGGAGGAGATTGTCGGACACGGGCGGTCGGATCAGGCTTTGGCCGCTTTGACCAGTTCCTTGAGGATGGAGGCGGTGGTGACACCTTCGGCGCGCGCCTTGAAGTTGGTTAGAACGCGGTGTCCGAGCACGAGGAGAGCCACCGAACGGACATCTTCGATATCCGCGCAAGGCTTGCCCGCCATCGCGGCGCGGCCTTTGGCTCCGAGGATCAGATACTGCGAGGCACGCGGGCCGGCACCCCAGCGGACGAAGCGCTTGACCTGCTCCGAGGCTCCCGCCGAATCCGGCCGGGTCGCTCCCACCAGGCTCACGGCGAAGCGGATGACTTCGTCGGACACCGGCACGGCGCGGACCAGTTGTTGCACCGCCAGGAGTTCCTCACCGTTGATGACGGTTCCCAGTTTCGGTTTCTCCGTGCCGGTGGTGCGGCGCACCATGAAGGCTTCCTCGTCGGGCTCCGGGTAGTGAATTTGCACCGAGAGCATGAAGCGGTCGGTCGCGGCCTCTGGAAGCTGATAGGTGCCCTCCATCTCGATCGGGTTCTGGGTGGCGAACACGTGGAACGGCTTGGGCAGCGACATCGTTTCGCGCCCTGCGGTTACCTCGCGCTCCTGCATCACCTGGAGCATCGCCGCCTGGGTCTTCGGCGGGGTGCGGTTGATTTCGTCTGCTAGCAGAAGATTGGTAAAAACCGGTCCGGGCATGAACTTCAGCTCACGTGTGCCCTTCACCGGATCGTCCTGGATGATTTCCGTCCCGGTGATGTCGGCGGGCATCAGATCCGGAGTGAACTGGATGCGCTTGAATCCCAGATCCAGCGTCTCGGAGAGCGAGCGGATCAGCAGGGTCTTGGCCAAACCAGGCACGCCCGTTAGAAGGACGTGCTCGCCACAGTAAAGGCCCAGCAATACGTCGTCGATGACGCGCTGCTGTCCGACGATGGCCTTGGCAATCTCGTCCCGCAGCGACTGGGTGCGTTTGGGCAATGTTTCGATCAGTTCTTTGGCGTTGGTCATGAGGATTGGATATTGGAGGATGAAGGTAGGCAATTCAGGTGCAAACCGCTACTCGATGGGCAACTGGACTTGAATGGAAACACCGTCACCCAACTGAAGACCGCATTTTTTCAACTGACAGCCAAGCCCCAACATGTCGGCGTAGATCTTGTCATCGTCTTTTTTCACCGGTGGCCACTCGATTCCCTTGGGGACAGCGATCAGGTATGAAACGCCACGCTTTTGGAGTTGTTCGGTCAGATCCTGGATGTGACCGCCGCCACACATGATGATGCCCGGCTCCTCGGTCTCGAGGATGCTGTCGATGAATATCTTGTTTCTCTGGACGACCGTGATGTCGTATTCCTTCCTGAGCCCGGGATCCGCATTCAGGATTTCCTGCCGCTTCGCGTTGTAACCCTCACAAGCCTTGGCAATCAGCTCCTTGAACTCCGCCTGGTTTTCATCAAACGCCTCACGGCTCCTGAACCAGCCGTTAGAACGCGCGTCATTCAAGGCCTTGTAGATTCGGGTGGTGTATTCCGAACCCAAAATGGTCAACGCCCCATAGATGTTTTTCTCAAAAGCGGGAACCAGCTTCCATTCGTTCTTGTTGAGCAGATCGTACCAGACCTTGAAGGTAAGTGACTTGCTATCTCCCACCGACAGTTTCTTGCCCTTGTATTTGGGGGAGTTGTATTTGTCCGACAGCGATTTGGCGAGACCCTCCAGCAGAATCTTGTGGACTCCGTAATCGGAATAGAGGTGCTCGGAGATGAGTTGAGCCCGCATGAGAGCCTCCTCGATCCTTTCACGCGCTTCCGGGGAATTGGCATGTTCCGGGTTGTCGTGGGTGATCGGCACATAGATGATTTTCGGATTGTCCCCGTGGATTTCGACGTCATCAAGCACCTTCGAGATCGTCCTTGGCCATGAGTGAGAGGGCCTTTGTGGGCTTGTTCTCAGGGGCTTTCGGCTCTTCGGCGGAAAGGGGTGATGCAGCAAGCAGCAGGGCGAGAAAGGACGCGCCGTAAGCCAGGCGTCCGGGGATGTGTTGTGTTTTCATTTCGGTGGATTTCAATGGATTGTTCCTGGTTCGTTGATCGTGCTGATCCGGCGGTCACTTGTTGGCGTTTGGTGAGAAAAGCGTCGTTACCTTGCGCAGTCGTTCAGCAAGGTCTTCCTGTTCGGTTTTCATTCCCTTGGCGATGGCGTGCCGGAGCGCCTGAGGCAGAACCCGGGGATCGTTGCTGTAGCTCGCGACCCGGAATGCGGCCGCATCGGACATCCCGGCTCCCTGCTGCGCGGCCAGGTGTTCCAGCGCCGCCGTAACGCGGGGCAGTGGAAGCAGGTCGTAGCCAAGTAGTTCCTCCTCGATGCGTTGGGCGGCATCCTCATGGCCTAACAAGCGCTGTAGATCGGCGACATAGAGGCGTCCGAGAAGCATTCCTGCACTGACTTCCTCCGCACGGTTGAGCAGGGCGTTGGCCTTTTCCGTCAGGTTCCGTTCGGCACACCACCTGCCTAACATGCAAATGCCAGCCACCTGGTTCACGGGACTGAGCCAGCCTTTCGCGCGGAGCCGCTCACCGAGTTTCAAATGAAGATCGAGATAGAGGTTGATGTCCACGCCTTCTCCGGGCTCGGGCAGGGCGCGGGTATGATCCAGGGGCCCCGCATCGGTGAGGTTCATGGAACGGGCCAACGGGGAAATGTTAGGTTGCGCGTCACGAACCTTGTTCCAGAGCACGCGCTCGTAGTCTTCCGGGCGGTTGAGCCTTGCCAAGGTCACGGCGACGGCATCATCCAGGATTTGTGGATCCGCATCGATCCCGCCGATGAACTTGCTGGCGAAGGGTTGGCTACGAAGAGCCAGGTACTCCGCATCGAACGGAACTGCAGGTAGTTGTCAACGATTCCGCCGGCCTCGGCGGTCATCCCTTGGTCAAGCAAGGCGGAGAGCGTGGGACCAATGCCATCGCCTGTCGCCACGCGCAATTTCCCGATGCCGATGAATGGCATGAGCACTGTGAGCCGTTCGCTCCTGCGCTGGTGCGTCACCAGTGACCTGCTCAAGACAGGCTCATCCAGCCAACTGCCGGAATACCTTGCCTCCTTCCCGGAGGCCGAGCGGAAGGAACGGCTCACAGTGCTCATGCCATTCATCGGCATCGGGAAATTGCGCGTGGCGACAGGCGATGGCATTGGTCCCACGCTCTCCGCCTTGCTTGACCAAGGGATGACCGCCGAGGCCGGCGGAATCGTTGACAACTACCTGCAGTTCCGTTCGATGCGGAGTACCTGGTATCTTCGTAGCCAACCCTTCGCCAGCAAGTTCATCGGCGGGATCGATGCGGATCCACAAATCCTGGATGATGCCGTCGCCGTGACCTTGGCAAGGCTCAACCGCCCGGAAGACTACGAGCGCGTGCTCTGGAACAAGGTTCGTGACGCGCAACCTAACATTTCCCCGTTGGCCCGTTCCATGAACCTCACCGATGCGGGGCCCCTGGATCATACCCGCGCCCTGCCCGAGCCCGGAGAAGGCGTGGACATCAACCTCTATCTCGATCTTCATTTGAAACTCGGTGAGCGGCTCCGCGCGAAAGGCTGGCTCAGTCCCGTGAACCAGGTTGCTGGCATTTGCATGTTAGGCAGGTGGTGTGCCGAGCGGAACCTGACGGAAAAGGCCAACGCCCTGCTCAACCGTGCGGAGGAAGTCAGTGCAGGAATGCTTCTCGGACGCCTCTATGTCGCCGATCTCCAGCGCCTGTTAGGCCATGAGCATGCCGCCCAACGCATCGAGGAGGAACTACTTGGCTACGACCTGCTTCCACTGCCCCGCGTTCCGGCGGCGCTGGAACACCTGGCCTCGCGGCAGGGAGCCGGGATGTCCGATGCCGCCGCATTCCGGGTCGCGAGCTACAGCAACGATCCCCGGGTTCTGCCTCAGGCGCTCCGGCACGCCATCGCCAAGGGAATGAAGAACGAACAGGAAGACCTTGCCGAACGACTGCGCAAGATAACGACGCTTTTCTCACCAAACGCCAACAAGTGACCGCCGCATCAGCCCGATCAACGAACCAGGAACAATCCATTGAAATCCACCGAAATGAAAACACAACACATCCCCGGACGCCTGGCTTACGGCGCGTCCTTTCTCGCCCTGCTGCTTGCTGCATCACCCCTTTCCGCCGAAGAGCCGAAAGCCCCTGAGAACAAGCCCGCAAAGGCCCTCTCACTCATGGCCAAGGACGATCTCGAGGTGCTTGATCACGTCGAAATCCACGGGGAAAATCCGAAAATCATCTATGTGCCCATCACCCACGACAACCCGGAACATGCCAATTCCCCGGAAGCGCGTGAAAGGATCGAGGAGGCTCTCATGCGGGCTCAACTCATCTCCGAGCACCTCTATTCCGATTACGGCGTCCGTAAGATTCTGCTGGAGGGCATCGGCAAATCGCTGTCGGACAAGTACAACTCCCCCAAATACAAGGGCAAGAAACTGTCGGTGGGAGATAGCAAGTCACTTACTTTCAAGGTCTGGTACGATCTGCTCAACAAGAACGAATGGAAGCTGGTTCCCGCTTTTGAGAAAAACATCTATGGGGCGTTGACCATTTTGGGTTCGGAATACACCACCCGAATCTACAAGGCCTTGAATGACGCGCGTTCTAACGGCTGGTTCAGGAGCCGTGAGGCGTTTGATGAAAACCAGGCGGAGTTCAAGGAGCTGATTGCCAAGGCTTGTGAGGGTTACAACGCGAAGCGACAGGAAATCCTGAATGCGGATCCCGGGCTCAAGAAGGAATACGACATCACGGTCGTCCAGAGAAACAAGATATTCATCGACAGCATCCTCGAGACCGAGGAGCCGGGCATCATCATGTGTGGCGGCGGTCACATCCAGGATCTGACCGAACAACTCCAAAAGCGTGGCGTTTCATACCTGATCGCTGTCCCCAAGGGAATCGAGTGGCCACCGGTGAAAAAAGACGATGACAAGATCTACGCCGACATGTTGGGGCTTGGCTGTCAGTTGAAAAAATGCGGTCTTCAGTTGGGTGACGGTGTTTCCATCCAAGTCCAGTTGCCCATCGAGTAGCGGTTCGCACCTGAATTGCCTACCTTCATCCTCCAATATCCAATCCTCATGACCAACGCCAAAGAACTGATCGAAACATTGCCCAAACGCACCCAGTCGCTGCGGGACGAGATTGCCAAGGCCATCGTCGGACAGCAGCGCGTCATCGACGACGTATTGCTGGGCCTTTACTGTGGCGAGCACGTCCTTCTAACGGGCGTGCCCGGTTTGGCCAAGACCCTGCTGATCCGCTCGCTCTCCGAGACGCTGGATCTGGGATTCAAGCGCATCCAGTTCACTCCGGATCTGATGCCCGCCGACATCACCGGGACGGAAATCATCCAGGACGATCCGGTGAAGGGCACACGTGAGCTGAAGTTCATGCCCGGACCGGTTTTCACCAATCTTCTTCTAGCAGACGAGATCAACCGCACCCCGCCGAAGACCCAGGCGGCGATGCTCCAGGTGATGCAGGAGCGCGAGGTAACCGCAGGGCGCGAAACGATGTCGCTGCCCAAGCCGTTCCACGTGTTCGCCACCCAGAACCCGATCGAGATGGAGGGCACCTATCAGCTTCCAGAGGCCGCGACCGACCGCTTCATGCTCTCGGTGCAAATTCACTACCCGGAGCCCGACGAGGAAGCCTTCATGGTGCGCCGCACCACCGGCACGGAGAAACCGAAACTGGGAACCGTCATCAACGGTGAGGAACTCCTGGCGGTGCAACAACTGGTCCGCGCCGTGCCGGTGTCTGACGAAGTCATCCGCTTCGCCGTGAGCCTGGTGGGAGCGACCCGGCCGGATTCGGCGGGAGCCTCGGAGCAGGTCAAGCGCTTCGTCCGCTGGGGTGCCGGCCCGCGTGCCTCGCAGTATCTGATCCTCGGAGCCAAGGGCCGCGCCGCGATGGCGGGCAAGCCTTGCGCGGATATCGAAGATGTTCGTTCGGTGGCTCTCCTCGTGCTCGGACACCGCGTTCTAACCAACTTCAAGGCGCGCGCCGAAGGTGTCACCACCGCCTCCATCCTCAAGGAACTGGTCAAAGCGGCCAAAGCCTGATCCGACCGCCCGTGTCCGACAATCTCCTCCATATCGATGCCGAGCTGTTAGCAGGTTCCCGCGACCTGCTGTTGCTCGCGCAATGCCTCGTCGAGGGATACGCCCACGGCCTGCACCGCAGCCCGTATTCCGGCAGCAGCCAGGAATTCGCGTCCTACCGTGCGTTCCTGCCGGGAGATTCGCTGCAACGGATCGACTGGAAGGTGTATGGCCGGACGGACGATCTCTACGTGCGCGAGTTCGAGCAGGAGACGAACATGCCCGGCTACCTTTTCCTCGACGCGAGCCGCAGCATGGATTTCGGCGAAGGCGCGGGGCACAAGTTCACCTACGGTCGGCTGCTTTGTGCAGTCCTCGCAGTGATGTTGCGCCGCCAACAGGACGCGCCCGGGCTTGTCATTTTCGGAAAAAGCGAATCCATCCCCGTCGAGGATTGGTGGCCGCCGAGCACGCGGGGTGATCATCTGGAACACATGATCCACTATCTCGGGACGCGGACGGCGGACGGTGGTTTCGACCACCTCGGCGAGCTTTCCGAAGTCGTGGGGGAATGTAGGCGGCGCTCCCTAGCAGCATTTATCACGGATGCGCTGGTCGATCCGTCAGAACTCAAGGATGTCCTCGGCCAGCTCTCGATGCGCGGCAGCAAGGTTATCCTTTTCCACCTCTTCGCACGGGAGGAACTGGAGCCCAAGATCGCGGGTGAAATGGTGCTGATCGATCACGAGACCGGAGCGGAGCGGACGGTGGACGGAGCTGCCTACGAGCGGCTCTACGGCGAGAACCTCGCCCGCATCCGCGCCGAAGTGGAAAAGGTCTGCCACGATACCGAAACGGAATACTGCTTCCTGCCCACCGACCAACCTCTGGATGAGGCGCTGCGCCGCTTTGTCTCCCTCAGAATGCCATGATCCTTTCCTTCGTCATGCTCAATCCATGGTTCGCGGCCGCCGGTCTGGCAGCGGTCGGCATTGCCGCGTGGATGCACCTTTACCAGCGGGTTTCGGGAAAACGGATGACTGTTAGTTCCCTGCGGCTCGTCCCGCAAACGCCACAGGTCGCGCGCAGCCGGCGACGTATCCAGTATTGGCCGCTCTTTCTGCTCCGCGCGCTCGGTGTGCTGTTATTAGGTTTGGCTTTCGCTCGCCCGGGATTGCCGGAAGGCGCACAGGATTCCGGAACGGGCAGGGAGGCGCTCGTCCTCGTGCTCGACCGCTCCGGCAGCATGGCGATGCAGTCCGGCAAGGACTCCACTGCATGGGATGACGCGAAAATGCACGTGCAGGAGCGTCTTTCCAACATGCACCCGGATAGCCGCGTCCGGCTCTTTTGCTTTCCTCCCGCCGAAACCGGAACCGAGTGGTCCAGCCCTTCCGCGGTTAGGAAGATCGTGGCCGACCTTTCCCCGAGTCTGGCGGACGGGGAGCCGCTCGATGCGGTTAGATCGGCGGCGGAAGCCTTGGCGAGGTTCCGCAGCGACATGCCGGAATCGCTGGAAATCGTCGGCGACATGCAGGAGTCCGGCTGGGGCGAAATCGATACCCTGGCCCTCCCCGAGGAACTCCGGGTGCTTGTTGTTCGGACCGGAAATCCTGACGCGGTCAACCGCAGCCTTTCGCTCCAGGTGAGAGGAAATGGCCAGCTCCGGCGCGGAGCGGTGGTGAGGCGAGGTGATGGCGCGGCGATCACGGTTAGGGATCGCATCGGCAAGGACGGTAAGATCTCCGAAAGGGATTTCCCCGTGCCGGGCGAGGTGCTGGAGCTTCCCTATCAGTTTCCGGAAAACGGCTGGGTAAGCCGCGGGATTTCCTTCAAGGATGCCACAGACGGGCTGGCGGAGGACGACACGCTCTTCGATACGTTTTACGTGGCTCCCATGATCGATGTCTATCTGATCGAGCCGCATCCGGAGCTGAAGACTTTCCAACAGACCACGTTTTTCCTCCATCAGGCTCTGCGCCCGTCGGTCGGTGAAGCCGCCGAAGACTCGCGTTTCTCACCACGCGTCGTGCCGGTCGCCGAGGCAGTGGCCGCGCTTGCTGGAGCGGCGGGAAAAGACTCGGTGGTCGTGATTCCGCCCTTGGCGACATGGCCGTCCGAGCTTCCGGCAACGTTGGAAGCCTTCGTCCGCAAGGGTGGGGGAGCTGTGTTCTTCACCGGCCCGGAAATGGAACCAGCAGGTTACTCCGCCGCGTGGGGCAAACTTCTGGCAGCAGTTCCCGGTGAGCCGCTCGATCTTGGCAGGAGCCTCGTGCTGCCATTCATCAGCGATTCGCATCCCATCTGGGGAGGCCTGGACGAGACCCTGCGCTACAACCTCCGCCGCGCGCCGATGAAGAAACGCTCCGCTCTAACACCGACTGCGGATGCGAAGGTAACAGCAAGCTACGTCGATGACGTGCCGCTCGTCGTGCAACGCATGGTGGGCGATGGCCGGACGCTTTTCGTGAACACCAGCGCGGACCGGGCGTGGAGCGACCTGCCCGCCAACGGAACCCTTTTCGTCCCCACCGTGCACATGCTGATGTCCACTGCGGTGGCCTCCGCTCCACAGGCGCTCCGCGACAGTCCGGGGGCGGGCATCGTCGGCGTCCCATTCGACGTGCGGGTCGGCCCGGAATGGGTGGGGGAGCGGTTAGAAGCGGCGGGGCGCAAACTCTCGGCGGACTCCGACGGCTGGGTGCGCGGACTGGTTTTCGACAAACCCGGGCTGTTCAACATCGCATCGGCCGACGGACGCTTCGTGCGCCCGGTTGCGGTGAATTTTCCGCCCGGCGAAAGTATCCGGAAGTTTCAACTCCCCACCATCCTGCAACGCAAGCTTGAGGCCCGCCGCCGCACGACGGGCAACGAAGGCGATCCGCCGCGCATCAGTCTCGCTGCCGAATCCGGCTTTTGGAAATGGATCATCGGGGCACTCCTCATCGTATGGATGGCGGAGCCCTTGCTCGCGCTCCGCAGCGCCAAATCGAAATCACTGAAAGCATGAACGAAATCGAAAAGGCAATCCTCGGGATCCAGACCCAGCACGGCATTCTTGCACGGAAGAAGTCACGGCTCGCGGGAATCGCGGCGTTCGTGCTCGTGATGGTGCTGGCCGCTTTTCTCGACCGGAGCATGATGTTTTCCGGTCTCGCTCGCTGGTCGGGTTGGCTGGTCGGCCTTGCGATTGCGGCTCTCGCGGCGTGGCTGGCGAAGGGGGCGGTGTGTCCTGATTCCACGGCGCTCGCCCATCAGATCGAGGCTGACGCGGGCGAGACGGCTCCGGTGGTCGCCACCTCCATCGACCCGGCCGTGCGCCGCCTCGCCGGGCAGGAACCCTTCGGCGATGTGCTGTTGGAGCGTCTCGACCACCGCGCGGAGGATGCCATGAAGGCCGCCCCGTTGCGTTTCAAAGGAAATCTCAAACCGCAAGCCGGCTTCGCAGCCCTTGCGCTCGCCTCGGTGGTCGTCCTGCTAGCTCTCCAAGGTGGAAACGGCCTCTTGCGGATGATGATCCCATGGTATTCCGCATCCTACACGTCGCTGGTGCTGGAGGGGCCGACGCAGCCCATCGCGGAAGGCAAATCCTTCACTCTAACCGCTCGTGTCGGTGGAATCAAGGCGGACAAAGTCAGCCTTTTCCGTGGGGGATCGACGGTGCCTCTCGTTGCGGGTAAGCCGGACAAGAACGGCTTGGTCCGTCTCGACATCGCGGGCATCGACGGCCCGACCGAGTTCGTGGCGCGCGCTGGAGACGGCCAATCCGGATCGATCCTGATAGAAACCTATCCATTGCCTGAGATCGCGAGATTCGAGATCCTCATCACGCCGCCCGCTTACACCGGTGAGGAAACGAAAACCGAGACCGATCCATCGTTTTCAGTGCTCCGTGCGGGCAAGCTGCGCTACCGCGTCCATCTCGACTCGCCCGCCACTTCCGTGAAGATCGAGCGCTCCGCCTTCGCCCGCGAGGACGAGAGGGTCACCAAGGATGATGTTCTAACAAGGGAGAGCGATGAGTTCGGCACGCGGGTATCCGGCAAGGAAAAGAATCCCGGAGGGCCGGCTCTTCCTGTGTTTCATCGTGATCCCGCGGATCCACTCGTTTGGGAAACGGATTGGGAACTGCCCAAGCCGGAGAGTATCGTCTATCGGATCGTGATCGAGGGTGAACGCGGCGACATCATCCGCAACGATGAACCGTGGCGGATCAACGTCCTTCCGGACAAACCGCCGGGCATCCGGATCCTCAGCGAGAACGGCAAGGAAGTCATCAAGACGGGGAAAGAGCCAGTTCGCTTCGAGCTTGGCGCGGTGGATGATATCCGCCTCGCGAAGGCACGGCTGATTTTCCGCAAGCCCGGCAGTTCGCATTCCACGATCGAGGTCAAGCTGCCGGTGGACATCGGGCGCACATGGACGGGTGCGGAACTGCTTGCGCTTTTGCCGCTCGACCTCAAGCCGCTCGACATCGTCGCGGTCCATGCGGAAGTGGAGGATTCTAACACAATCGACGGCCCTGGGATCGGGCGGTCGGATGTCGTTTTCCTCGAAGTGCCTTTGCCAGAGGATGATGGAAAGGGTGAAGGCGCGCCCGCCGAGGGCGGTGGCGGAAACAGCCCGGAGCCGATCAACCCGTTAGAACTTCAGAAGGAAATCCTGCGTGGCACCATGGCGCTTGCCAAGAATTCGCCCGATCTGGAGCGGCAGACCCTTTTGAACGACCAGCGTCAGAACGCGGAGTACGCCGGGATGATGGCCGGTGCCATGGCTGACCAAGGGGCGACCGAGTTGGCGGAAATCCTGCGAAAGGCCCAAGCGCTGATGAGGGCTGCTGCGGATTTGCTAGGCTCGGCAGCTCCACCCCAGGCTGCGATCCCTCAGGAGGAAGCCGCCTTGGGTGCCTTGATCGAGGCCGCCCAGGCGCTCGGCGATGCGGAGGTGAAACCGCCGCCACCCGGGGAAGGTGACTCTGAAAAGATGACCTTTACCCTGCGTCCCAGCCCTCCCAAACAAGCCAAGCCGGAGGACAGCGAGGAAGCCAAGAAAAAGGACGAGAAAGCACTGCGCGATCTGATCGAGAAGGTGAAAAAGCAACTCGCCGAGCAGGAGGCCCTCAACGAAAAGGCGAAGGATGCCGCTGAAAAGGCTGCAAAAGAGGCGGCTGGCAAGCCCTCTGAAAAACCTTCCGACAAACCCGGCGAACCATCGGATCAACCTTCCGACAAACCCGGTTCACCATCGGACAAGCCATCCGGAGCGCCATCCGGTGCCCCATCGCAGATGGCGGCAGAACTTGGTGCGCTTCAGCAGCAACTCGCGGAAGCCACCCGCAATGCGGCGGGTGAGGCCAAGGGGATGCAACCCTCCGCCGACAGCACCGGCGATCCGAAGGCGGCCTCCGAGGATCTCGCGGACGCGGCAGCCCTCCAGGATGCCCTGGCCGAGGCCCTCAAGGGCGGGGATAGCAAAATGGAATCCGAGTTGGGCGAAAAAAGTTCCGACGCTCTCAAGGGAGCGCTTGAGGAACTCAACGCCTTGCTGAAAACCCGCAGTGACGAGGGAAGCGACCGCTCCGTCGGATATGAACGCCTGATCAGCGATTACCTCCGATCAATTTCCTACGAATGAGCCTTATGGAATGGAGCCCTTTTGATTTCTGGTACTGGATTGTCGCCGCCGTTAGTATCCTCTTCGGGGCATTGGCATGGCGCACTCTCCGCGTGCCGCAGGGCCCGGCCACGGGGAGGCGACTCCTCTGGATGCTTTTTCGCGGCACGCTGCTGGCAATCCTGTTAGTCATCCTGCTCAATCCTCACCAGGTCGAGCGGCGCGAGTTCCGTGAACCGCAGGACGTGGCGATCCTCCTCGACGATTCCGCCAGCATGGCGCTGCGCGACGAAGCGGGTTCTCCACCGCGTATCGATCAACTGAAGGAAAACCTCGGCGCGATCCGGAAGCTAGGCAGTGAGGAAGTCCGGCTCCGCTGGTATCGCTTCGCGGGTGACGCCGGACAAATCGCCGACCCTGAATCCCTAACCGCGAAGGGCATCGGCTCGGACATCGGCAAGGCGCTGGAAACCGCCCTCGGCGACGAACGCACGCGCTCACTCGGCGCGGCGATCCTGGTGAGCGACGGCCAGACACAGGATCCGGATGCGGCACGGCGTGCGGCGCGTTTTTTCAAGGAGGCGAACATTCCGCTCTACACCCGCCTGATTGGAACACCTGAGGAAGCTCCCGATGTCCGTCTATCAGGTGTTAGCGCGGTTCAGGCGTCGCTCTACACCGCGGAAGTCCGCCTCAACGGGGTTCTGCAAGCCACCGGGTTCGAGGGGAAGAAAGCCATGCTCAGGGTGACCTGCGAGGGACAGGCCGTGCATGAGTCCTCTATCTCCCTGGAAAACGAGGCAAAGCCCTTCGAGGTGACTTTTCCGACTCCTTTCAAGGGATTCCATCTCTACGAAGTGCAGGTGGAGTCGCTGGATGGCGAGCGACTCGCTGATAACAACAGCGGACTCGTCGGCGTGGATGTGCAGGACCGCAAGATCCGCGTGATCTACATGGAGGGCACTCCCGACGCGAGCCATTACCTGGAGAACGCGTTGGAGAACGATCCTGACATCGAGGTGACGAGTCTGTTTTTCCCACAGTCCGAATCGTTCGAGCAATCCCGCAAGGTGCCCTTCACGGCCGATGCGAACGGGCGCAAGATCTACAACATCGCGCATCCACAGAAGGGTTACCCGAAGACCCTGGAAGAGATGCTGAACTATGATGTCATCATCAACAGCGATATCTACAAGGAGGCCTTCACGCCGGAGCAACTCGCTCTAACCGTCTCGCTGGTGGAGGAATACGGCGGCGGATTCGTGATGGTGGGCGGTTACACCGCGTTCGGAAAAGGCCACTATGACGAGACGGTGATCGACAAGCTCATGCCGGTGGATGTTTACGGCAACGAGGGCACCAACTCCGGATTCTTCGGCCTGCAGGTTCCCGAGGATGCGCTCGACCATCCCATCATGGCGATGGGCACCTCCAAGGAGGAAACGGCAAAGGTCTGGAAGGAAAGTTTTCCCGGATTCTATGGACTCAACACGGTGAACCGCGCCAAGCCCGGCGCCAAGGTATTGGCCTTCAATCCGAAACAGTCCAATCAATATGGCCCGCTGGTGGTCTTCGCCGTACAACAGATCGGGCGGGGCCGCACGATGGCATTCACCTCCGACACCACCCAGGGATGGGGCGTGATGTTCCAGAAAGATTTCGGAACGCGGCAGGACCGCACCCTTTACTACCGCCGGTTTTGGAACCAATCCATCCGCTGGCTTGCCGCCGAACGCATCCGCCGCAAGAGTGGTGACCTGAAGTTGGAAGTGAATCAAGGAGTGGCGGTGCCCGGCGATTCCATCCAGCTCCGCATCCCTTTTCCCCAGAGCGATCCCAACGCGGCCGTCACTCTAACGAAATCGTCGCCCGGTGGTGAAGCCTCGCCCGTGGAGCTGATCCGCGACGAGCTGACACGCACGTGGATTGCGGAATCCCCCGCGCAGGAGGAGGGGAAATGGATCTACACCGCGCGCATGGAACAGCCGAAGCTTGATCCTCTTTTCGCCCATGCGCTGGTCAACGTCGTTCCCGACCAGCGGGAGCAGGAATCCACCGCCGCCAACCGCGCGCTGATGGTGGAACTCGCCGAACTCGGTGGCGGGCGTCTGCTAGGCAATGACCCGGCGAAGTGGTTCGTGAAGGTGGATCCGCTAGGCAGCCGCATCGTCGAATACGGCCAGCGTGCCGTCTGGGATCGCTGGTGGGTGATCGGCCTGCTCATCGCCCTCATCACCGTCGAATGGGCCATGCGCCGCCGCTGGATCGGAGTCGGTTGAACTTTTCAAAAAACTCATGAACGACAGGAAAAACATCGTCGCTGGAATCGCGGTCTCGTTGGCGTGCGGTCTTTTAGCGAAAGGAGCGGATGCGCCTAACAAGGATTGGTTCGTCAAGCGGCTGAACGGGGAGGCGATCCCGCTTGCTGATTCGAAGGTTCTATCAGTAAGCGAGACGGAAGCCGCGCAGGCCGCGCTTTGGGCGGACTACAAGGCCGCCGCATTGGAACTCGGATGGGACAAGGGAATCACCGGAACCCCCGAATTGCCCAAGATGCCGACGATGGCGGAACTCAACGCCATGCCTGCCGATGAACGCCCGAAGATCCCCCCCTTCAAGGCAGCGACCATTCCATGTGGCGAAGAGACCATGCCCTACCTACTTTTTTCCCAAGGGAAGCGGCCCGAGAAAGGCTGGCCGCTGTTTTTCCAAACCCACGGTGGCGGTAGCACCGATGAAAAGCTCCCGGATCCACATGCTTGGGAGGTGAACTCCCGCGACTGGAAAGCCCAGATCGGCGTCTGTCTCTTCAGCCTGCCCGAGGGCAAATATTTCGTTCCGCGCATGGCGAACGACAACAAGGGCCGTTGGTGGATGAAGCACAACCACATTGCTTTCGACAAGATCATCCGCCGCACCATTCTCTTCGGCGATGTTGATCCCGACCGCATCTACATGATGGGGATTTCCGAGGGAGCCTACGGCACCGAGGCCTTGACCCCGTTCTGGGGTGACCGCTTTGCAGGCGGTTGCGCGATGGCCGGCGGCGCAGGCGGTGGGGAGCGTTTCTACAACCTCCGCAACACCGCGTTCCGCAGCGACAACGGCGATGGTGACACCATGTTCAAGCGCATCGAACTCGCGCACCAGGTGCATGATTACCTCGATGCGCTGCGAAAGGATGATCCGGACGGCTACGATCACTCGCTGGCCATCCAGAAAGGCCGTGGCCATGGCATCGACTACAAGCCCGGTCCTGCGTGGATTGCCGGGAAAGTCCGCAACACGCGGCCAACGAAAGTGTGCTGGTTCAACTTCGCCCTCGACGGCCAAAGGCGCACGGATTTCTCCTGGCTCTCGCTCGCGTCGGCTCCGGAGCGCGACACCCTGATCGTCGCCGAAGTCCTGCGGGATTGGAACCGCATCGACATCACCGCGAAGATCAATCCTCCCGACGTGAAGAACGAGTCGCCGGTTTACAACCAGAGCACTCCGCCGCCGGTCGCCAACCGCATTTCCTACACGGGAAACGATCTAACCGTCCATCTCGACGACCGTCTGCTGGACCTCGACAAGCCGGTGACCGTCATGCTCAACGGCAAGGAGGTTTTCAAAGGCCTCGTGGAGCGCAACACCGCGAACATGGCCGACGACATCGCCCTCCACGGCGACCCCGGGCGGATCTTTCCGGCGCGCGTGAAAGTCACATTCTAACAATATTCAACTTGTATCCATGAAACGCATCATCACTGCCCTGTCGTTCGCGGCACTGTCCTTTTCAATCCTAACTGCGAAGGAGCTTGACCTTGCAGCCATCAACACCGCCATCGAAGCTGGCAATCATTCCCAGGCGATCCAGCTCGCCCGGGCTGCTGCTGCCGATCCGGTTCCCGCTGCGTTGGAGCAAATCCTCTTCGATGCGGGAGCCGCTGAACTGAACAAGATGAAGCTGGAGAACGCCGCGGCCTACTTCCGCCTCTTCGTGGACAAGTTTCCGAAATCAGAGAACGCCAGCGCCGCACGAGCTGAGCTGGTCGCCTGTTACACCTACATCCGGAAGCTCGACGAATGTATCGCCCAGGCCAAGGTGAACCTCGAACTGGACCCTGATTCAAAATGGGTCGAGTATTGGAAATTCCTCATCCCGCAAAGCCAGTTCCGCCTCTGGGACTACAAGAGCGCGAAGCCGGGACTCGAGGCTTTCCTCAAGGAGTATCCCGATGGAGAGTATGCCCGTCACGCAAAGTCCTGCCTGGAAAAGATCGATCCACCCTGGGACATCGACTCCAACAAGATCGTTAGATATTCCGGCAAATACGATGGCGATATCCGGCTCGAAGCCGTCATCAAGTCACTGCCGGAATCCCTCGACGCGGCGTTCGCCGTGCTCAAGGAAAGCCTCGGCATGGATCTGAAGCCCCATGCGAATGTCATCTATGAATTCCAGGACGCCGGCAGCAAAGGCAGCAGCGGACTGCATGCATCCACCTTCATCGTAGGCATCAGGAACATGCCGGCGATCGTGATTCGTTTTTTCTCCGAGAATGTCGTCTCCAAGCCTGATGGTTACCGCAAGACCCTCGTGCACGAACTGAAACACGCGGGCTTCCAGGGCATCATGGGTCACTCCTACGACGATCTCCCGCAATGGATCCGCGAAGGCCTTGCCGTCTGGGGTTCCAACGACACCCGCACCCGTCTCCAACTGGTTCTCTGCAACGAGATCATCGCGAAGAAGGATCCTTTGAAAATAATCGATGGTATCGAGGACCCGGACCACAACGAGAAGGATTACATGGAGGATGCCCTCGCCTTTGACTGGCTCGAATCGAAGAAGGCGGGCAACGTCAAGGCCTTCTGCAAGCGCTTGGTCGAAGGCGAGGACTACCGCAAGATCTGGGCGGATCTGGCAGGCGCGAAATACGAGGACGCCATGACGGAGGCCGATGCCTACTGTCGGCAGCGCGTCGAGACCGCGCTCGGAGATGCCTTCCCCGCTTTTCAAAAGCTCCGTGACACCCTGGACACCGCGGCGAATGCCGGCAAACCCGCCGCCGAGAAGTGGCTCCAGGATGGTGGCGAGGCGGATCTAACGAAATGGCTCGCGGACAACGAGGATCACCCGGCGGCACCCTTCGCCCGTTTTTGCCTCGCCCGCGTGTTCATCACCGCCGGACGATACGCCGACGGACGCACACTGCTCCAGCGCATCCTCGCCGGGGACTCGCTCCGCAGCTCCATGCTCGACGACGCCCAGTTCTGGATCGGTATCTCCTACAGCTACGAAAAGGATTTGGAGAAAGCCCGCGAAGCCTACGGCGTCCTGCTCCGCGATTATCCCGCCTCGCCATCCGCCAAACAGGTGATCGGAAAAATCCCCGCCGCCGGCCCGGTGAAGGAGTGAGCCGGCAGGGCAGGGGGGATTCATCGGATCGATCAACGGTTGCATCGCTTCCAGCATGGTTCATTGGCACTCCAGGGTTCCCGCTCCCTCAATGAACACAGGACTGTTCGCCGCATGGTACACTCCGGGTGGTTGCTGCTTTCCATCAAGAAAGAGCTTCCGAACCCGCATGTTGCCGTTGAAGTCCAGCTTAAGTTTGGCACCGGCTGATAGATGGACATCGGTCCCGTCGCTGAGGCTGCGCGGATTCGCAAGCAGCAGGGTTCCCTCCGCCACCTTGGTCGGGCCGGAATAGGTGTTCTCTCCGGACAGCGTCCATGTGCCGGGGCCGGACTTGGTGATGGCGGTGGTGGCCTTGCCCGCGCGGTCGTAGGGGTTGGTCAAGCTGCCGGCGATTTCTCCTGAACCGGAGGCGGAGGCTGTCAGGATGATTGTTTTGTTAGATCCGTAGCCGGAAATCACGAAATTGCTGGTGAGTTTCCAGAGACCATTGCCGGCCTGTTCGAAACTCACGGTGGAATCCTTGCCTGCTAGGTTCATCACCCGGTCGCTTGTCTCGCCCGGTCCGGTATGGACGAGCGAACATTCCCCGTCATCGTTTCCGAGGAAGATCTCGCCGCTCTCGACATCCCTTGGTGCGCCAAGGCCGCTGGCTGGCTTGCCTCCTGAGACGTTGTTGATCGAGGCCACACGCAGTGCACCTGCGGCGAGGACCGTCCGTCCGCTGAAGGTATTGGATCCCGTTAGTTCAAGGGTCCCTGCACCTCGCTTCTCGATGACATAAGCGCCGCCTCCCGGGCCTTTCGAGTCCGTCACATCCACTGAAACCGTCACCGGCTTGTCACCCTTCGCGATGTCCAGGGAAAGAACCGAGCGGGCTAGCAGACCGTTGTCGTGGACGGCTTTTGTGAGGTTGCCGAGAATCGTATCCATGTCCGCGCTGGTGAACTCGCCCGGGCCGCCGACACTGAGCACGAGCGTGGCTGCGGGATGCACGGTGATGTTCGCCGGGGTCCAGCACGTGTGGTCTCCATGATACAAGGCCGCGGATTTGAGAATCCGCAGCCAGCCTCGGCGGGCGATGGTCGGACCGGTGTAGTTGTTAGATCCTGCGAGTGTCACCGTGCCGCTGTTCGAGGGACCGAAAGCTCCAAGGCCGCCGATGTGGGTGAGCCCGCCGGGGCCGCTGATCGAGGCACTGATGACGAAATCCGCATACGAAGTGAGATCGACGTTTCCGTTGACGGTGATGGTCCCGCTCCAACTGTCGCCAAAGCCGTTGCCTGCATGGATGGTGCCGCCATTTAAAACCAGCGGATTGCTGCCGTTGACACGTTCGAGGGCGAGAACGGCATCGGGATTCAGCGTGATGGGTCCGCTGCCGAGCCCTTGGTCCGTAGCCATCATCAACAGCGAGCCACCATTGATCACGGTGCCACCGCTGTAGGTGTTAGGCGTATGGGAAACTTGCAATTGTCCCTCGCCATTCTTGATCAGGCGTCCGGAACCGGAAAGCGGGCCACCGAGATTCACCTTCCGATGGAGTGCCGGGTTCACGAGCAGGTCGGCATTGAGCGTAATGGGCTCCTCGACCGTCACATCGCCCGAGGCGGATGGGTGGATTTCAGGCAAAATCGAAGCGGACTGACCCGTTGCGAACAAAAGGGAACTGCCCTCGGCATTCGCGGCTGGCATCTTCTTGGGATTGCCCTGCGGAGCCTTTTTCGCATCATCAGATTTGGTTAGGTCCGGCGCAACATAGGGCTTGTTCCCCATGATCATCGCAGGCGGATTGGGGTCCTTGAAATCCTTTGCCGTCGGCGGGAGTTTCGCGGCCTGTGCCGGATCGATGAACTCCGCCAGGTCACGCAAGGCGATGACCCGGTAGTGGTTCTCCTTCAGATAACGCATCTGTGCCTTGAAGACCGCAGGATCGAGGGAAACCGCCGGATGCTCGATGTCCGGCACGCCGTGATAGATGAGCACCACGATCCTGCCGCCGGTGGCCTGGCGCACGCTTTTCTCGAATTCCTCCATCGTTCCCGCACCCATGCACGGGATGTCAAACGGGTTGTCCACCGTAGGCCGGTAGGGACGGAAATGGCCGCCCCGGCCGAATACATATCCGTGTGCGGCCAACTCCGGATAGGTGCTGGTATTCACCTGATGGACCGGCCATGCGATGGTGGTCGGCTTGGGAACATTGTTGGCCAGCAGCTCGTCCTCCATGTTCAGGAAGGGATCAATCGAGGCCCCGCCCACATGACCCATGGTGTGGTTGCCAATCTCGAATCCCGCGTCGGCCATGGATTTCATCTGCCGCCAGGTCAGGTACCAGTCCTTGCGGGTATGGAAGCTGTCGAAATCACAGACATAGAACGAGCCTCCGAAGCCCAGCGACTTCAGGGTCGGGACGACCACCGTGTATCCACTGGCAGGTCCGTCATCGAAGGTGAGGACCACCAGTTTTTCCGGAATCGGCTTGCGAAGGATGCCTTCGGAAACGTCAACAGCGCCGCAGTTCAGGGCCGCGATCAGGAGCACCACCCCGATTCGCACCCGCGCGGAAGCCGTCCTGTTTATGAGCGATTCCGAACTTCGAAGTATTGTGGATTTCATGAATTCCCAACCGGTTGATCCGGAGAATGACGAGCGACTAGCAGCGGGCTATTTCCGTGGGCTGATCCTCGTCTTGGATGATGTGAAACTCAGCAACTCCGGTTGCGTGGTCGCGGCCTCGATGGAGCGTATCGCCCCCTCGACGGCGGTGACCCTGCGTTGATTGAGTTCGCCCCCGGGAAACTCCCCATTGGTGACTTGATCGTTCAATTGCACGATCAGCTTCCTGAGCTGCGGAATCGCTTCGCGCGCGGCCGTGCCGTAGGCCTCGATCTCCTTCATGATTTCCCCGGTGCGGCTTTCGCTGCCGTGCCCGCCCTGGGTCATGGCAAGCTGGACGCCTGCCGTGATGCCTTCCTTGAAACGATACTTCGTCAGGACCTTGAAGCCTCCCATCCGGATCTCGTTGCTGAACATCGTGTCCGCCGGACTTGGAG
The DNA here is from genome assembly GCA_963810445.1 of uncultured Verrucomicrobiae bacterium. GTDB lineage: Bacteria > Verrucomicrobiota > Verrucomicrobiia > Verrucomicrobiales > Akkermansiaceae > Luteolibacter. The sequence goes on from CAWENZ010000039.1 coordinate 25,828, forward strand.
TCATGACAGCGGTTAGAATCGTCGGTCCCAGCGCTTGCACATCCTCGACGCTGAGCGAGTTCTCGAAGAACCCCCGCAGCTTGGCACGCGCCATACCATCGGGATTTTTTGAAACGGCCTGGACCGCCGGATAGAGCAGTTTCCGATCGCTCTCCTTGACCGAACCGGCGAGTGGTCCCGTGAACAAGGCTTCGGCCAACTGGCCATGGACGAGCTGTATTGGGTCGTCCCAGTTGATCGGCGTGAGTGGTTCTGCGGTTGACTTGAGCGCTTCGAGCATTTGAGGCAGAACCGGCTTGGCGGCTCCACCCATCCCCTTGAGGGCCGTGGCTGCCTTGAAGCGCAACCAGCGGTCCTTGTGTGAGAGCAGGCGGACAAACACAGGTAGTGCTTCCTCGCTCTTGAGATTGCCAAGCGTCTCGCAGGCTCCCTGGCGGGCGTGCGCATCCGGACCTTCCGCCATCTTGATCAACTCGGGCACCATGACTTTTCCCTCCGGGCGACTGGCGAGTTCCTCCGCCGCCCAGCCGCGCACAACCGGCGACCAGTCCTTGAACGCCGCCACCAGTTCCTTGGGGCTCATCCGCAGGCGTTCGGTATCAAAGCGTCCCGATGCAGCCGCCGCCGCCGCCTCCGGCTGGGTCAACGAGTTCGCCTGGTTGGCATCCCTGCCGGTGATCAGGAGCTTTTTGAGCGGCAGTGAATAGGTTAGGACGTAGGTGGCGGTCGGGCTCAGGCCGGAGTAACCGCTCTTGCCGTAGTAGGTGTCATCGTCCGTCTTGCCGGGACCGTATTGTTCGCCGCCGTCATAGGTGAACGTTCCGTCGCAGCGGCGCACGAGGTCGAAGTGCCAGGAGGCCTCCTTGAAAAAGGCGGTGAGCGCGTCGGGGCCGCCGACGTTCGCCCCCAGGGCACCCCACAAATAGCTGAACCCCTGGCCGGTGTGTCCACACTCGCGGCTCCGGTGGCCGGCGGTGGCCATCTTGGCGAAAAACCGCGCCTGCCCGGTCGTCCCGGGTTGCAGGCCGAAAAACACGGCGGTCATGGCGCTCTTGCCGTTGTTGTCGTGATACGGCCACGGTTCGTGTTCACCGTAGGGAATCGAGCCCTTGTCCACATAGTAGCCGAAGAATTTGTTGGCGCGTCCGATGGCGGCATCGACCTCCGGGTTTTTGACACCGCATCTTGCGCCCATCACGATGGCGAGATTGCCCACCAGTCCGGCTTGATTCACGGGGCCATACGGCGGCACTGATCCGTGGAGCTTGCCGTCGGGTGTTAGGGCGGCAAACCCGTGACCGAAGGTGCCATACATACCCTGTCCCCGAGCGAGCGAGAGCGTGATTTCCTTGATGGCGTGGGCGACCGCCGCATCACGGGTGAGCAGGTAGTATTCGCAGAGGAAAATATTCCGGTAACCCAACTCCCAGGTTGAGCCGTTGGTCTTGTGCTGGATGTCGAGGGTGTCAGGCCCCATCTTGTGGGCGAGATCCGCAGCGATGGGCAGGTATTCGGCCTTGCCAGTGGCAAGCAGTGCCAAACCGCTGATCGCACCATGCCAGTTGTCCTCGAGTTTCTCCTTGGCCAAAGCAACGCACGCCTCGTCCAGGATCCGCTGGGACTTCGGGCAATCATACGGCGCGGTCTCGCTGTAGGTTCCCATGACCCGCAGCTTGAGTTGCCTCTCCTCTGTTTTGCCGTCCCGCCAACAAGTCAGCTTGAGCAGGCCGCCGTTCGCCTCTTTCTCGGCTTCCTGGATCGCCGCCGCGATGCTCTTGCGGGCATCGTCGGTGAACATGCTTCCGCCGATGCCGAGGATCACGTCGTCCACCTGCATCACTCCGTCGGCGGGTGACTTGGCTCCAACGTGGGTGACCAGAATCTGCCGGCTGACGGCGGTGGTTCGTCCTTGCAGGCTGTCGAGATAAGTCGGCGGCTTGGTATAGATCCAGCCGCGCATTCCTGTGGCACCAAGATTATAGGTGCCTTTGCGGTCCACGCCTGTCGTTTCACCCTTGACGAGATCCGGCGGCGTTGGTGGTGGCTGTGCCGCAGTTGCAGTGGCCGCCAACGTCATCGCGACAATGAACATGCCCAACCCATGGGATCGTGATAATTTTCTCACCATCGCATGAATACTCCTCGCGGGGAGAATGGTTCCCAACCTTGTTAGCTTTCTCATCGGTTAGCAGACTCAGCCACCGGACGTCCGCTTTCTCAATGCCAATTTTCGTTGAGACCATTTCATAAAACAGCATAGTTGAGCGATGATCGGTGGTGGCCAGCAGAGCACGTGGGCTGGCGCGGCAAAGGATTCGATTGGTGACAAGATGGGTCGGTCGATGAGAGGATTGTTGGTTCGAAAGTCATTGATGAGCAGTGATTCAAGTGAAATGGAAGATGTGCCGTCACCGCCGGAAGAGCCATGTCGCCTCGCCTCCGCAGCTGTATCCGTCGGGGAGCGTTTGCCGGCGATCGTCTCGGGATTTTCCAATAAAATGCGACGCGGACCGATTGAAAACAGGCCTTGACCTTGCAGGCGACTTCTTTTCCCGTGTTAGGGCTTAACAGGAGCATTCGCGTCATTGATTTACTAACAAATCGAAGCCATGAGAAAATCACCATCCATGATAAGACCAACCCGCGCCGCACTGGGGCGCTTCGCCTGGGCACTTGCGGCGGTTGGGGCACTCGCGACAAGCAGCGCATCCGCAGCCACCGTCTATTGGGCCACCGGCAACGGAAACTGGGACATCGGCACCGTCAATTGGGTCGATGGAGTTTCCGCACCGACCGCCTATGCGGATGGAAATGACGCGGTTTTCAACACCGCCGCGAACGCCACCATCACGATCTCGGCCGGGATCGCTCCCGCGTCCACCGAGGCGAATCCCAGCAGCGGCACCTTGCAGTTCAGCGGCGGACCGCTTGCGGGAGCCGGCGGACTGACCAAGAAGGGGGCCGGCACCTTGCAACTCAACGCCGCGAACAGCTACACCGGCAAGACGAGCATCCAGGCCGGACAAGTGTGGATTGGCAACAGTTCACCGGGCTATCTCTCAAACGCCGGCGTGGCCGGTGCCCTCGGAGCGCCCACCGGGCCCAACTCCGTCATCGACATGTATAACGGCAGCATCCTGCGGGTGGGGACCAGCAGCCCGCGCACCATCCAGTCCACGGATCGCACGCTCAATCTCGCCGATCCGGCCGGTGCGGGGACGGTGACTCTCAGGTTCAATGACAACGACACCTTGTTCACGCTGGGTGCCGTGACCGCCACCGGGAACGGTGCAAAGCTGCTCGATATCTACACGGGTTATGGTGGGAATGGCGACCGTCAATCCGTCACCATCAACGGGCCCATCTCGGATGTGACCGGGGACGCCAGCAAACTTTCGCTGAGAGTCACCTTTGCGACCCAGTCAGCCAACACGAGCTATGTGAATCTTCCGGGTGTCAACACCTTCACCGGAGACATCACCCTGGTGAAAGGCAACGCCGTACTTACGTCCTACCTGACGGTGGGTGGTTTGTTCTACAACGCCTTCGGAGGAACGGGAGGATCCGCGAACACCCCGGGCACGGGATCCTTGGGAAGCGGCAACTACCCGGGCAACATCTCGCTGGGGGCCACGACGAACTTCAACTATCTCAGCTCGGCAAGCCAAACCTTGTCGGGCGTGATTTCAGGTGTGGGTAACGTCATCGTGGGTGGCGGCGGCACCGTGACCTTGTCCGGCCTCAATACCTATAGCAGCAACACCACTGTGAAAAGCGGCAGCTCCCTGGTTCTCGCGGATGGAGGCGGAATGACCTTCTACGTCACCAATTCATCCTCTAACAAGATCACGGGCGCGGGAACTGCCACGCTGGATGGCGATTTCACCATCGATACCTCGGCGGTCACGCTTGCGACGGGTTCCTGGACCTTGGTCGATACGACAACGAAGTCATTCACCTCCAACTTCAGCGTGGTCAGTCCGGGTTGGTCCGAGACATCCAACGTCTGGACAAGGGTGGATGGACCCTACACCTGGACATTCAAGGAATCGGACGGCATGCTCAGCGTCAGCGGCCCTGCGTTGTTCACCTCCTTCGGAATTCCCGGCTATCCCGGTGCGATCGACAATGATCTGGCGACCGTGAAGCTGGTGGTGCCCAAGGGGACGGATTTCGCCACTCTCGCGCCGACATTCACCCTGTCCTCGGGCACGTGTGATCAAACCAGCGGCGCGGTTCCCTCTCCGAGCTTTGGCACCGCCAACCCGGTGACCTACACGGTGACCGACACTGCCACCGATCCGGACACCGTTAGATCCTACGTCGTGACCGTCCTCGAGGCCACCGGCATCATCAATGTGAGCGCGGAGAAAGCGGGTGAGGCAAGCAGTTCCTCGCTGCTGACGGGGCCAGCCGGAGGCTTGGGCGAAACGTGGAACCAGGTCACTGTCAACAATGCGAGCGGATTGCTCGACTCCGTCGGAGTCCCGACAACCGTGAGCTTCACGGTCAACACCGACGGCCTTGACAAATGGAATACCGGCAGTCTCCAGATGCTCTGGTCCGGTTTGCGCAACTTTGGCAAGGGCACGGCAAACCAAATGGTGATCAGCGGTCTCACCTCCGGCGATTTGTACAATGTCTATATCGCATCGACCCAAGGAAATGGGGAGGCCGGCAAGGGCGACTGGTCCACTTCTAACACGACCAGCTCGGTGGGAGCCCAGTCGGTGGATAGCAGCGTTAGCCTCAACACGACCACATGGGTTCAGGGCAACAACTATGCCCTGTTGGAAAATGTCGTGGTGGATACCAATGGAAAGATCACCCTGAACGGCCAGGCTGCCGCCGGTTTCCGTTTGCCTGTCAACGGTTTCCAACTGGTGCCATCAGGTGCGGCGACCATCACTTCCTTCGGTATTCCGGGTGCCGACGGCGTCATTGACCAGGACGCGAAAACCATCGCCCTGAAGGTGCCCTACGGAACGGATCTCGCGACCCTCGCGCCGGTCTTCACCCTGACATCCGGGACCTGCAACCAGACCAGCGGTGCGGCACCGTCTCCGACCTTCGCGGCCTCCAATCCGGTCACTTACACGGTGACCGACACCGGCACCGACCCGGACACCGTGAACAATTACATCGTGACGGTCACCGTGTCCGCCCAGACCACCACGCTGGTCATCAATCTGGGGGCGGGCACCGTGATCGAGGGCGGCACCTTCGGCTCGCACGGGACCAATCTGCCCCTGCCGTCCCTTCCGGCCGGCTCGATCCTGAGATCGATCGCGATCGATGCTGTCCTTGAGGCGACCGACAACGATAATTTTGCCTCCGACCTGTCGGTGCTGCTGGACCCGACCCCGGGTGCTCCAGGTGGCGACTTCTCGGTGGAAATCACCAACGGCACCTCGCCACTTGGTGGCGGGGCTTTGCACCTCGGTTGGCCCGTGGTGGCCGACGCCCCTCCCATCGCCCCATTGACCGACACCAAGACCGAGAGTGACTGGGCGGCTGTCGGCACCATCGACCTCAACAGCACCGGGCTTTTCCTCGGAAACGCATACGGAGGCCCGGTCCTTGGCGGCACCTGGTCGGGAACCATCACGCTCACCTACGACGTGGTGGGTGGGGTTCCGGATTACACCACCTGGGCTGCTGGCTATCTGCCGGACGATGTGTTGGACCCTGCTCTCGATTTTGACGGCGACGGGATGACCAACCGGGAAGAACACGCCTTCGGACTGAATCCAACCAGCGGTTCGTCGGTGAATCCGATCACCGTGCCGCTCGATGCGGGTGCGGGGACCTTAAGTTACACCCGCCGCTCGACGTCCGGGCTGACCTACACGATCTGGACCTCCACGGACCTGGATGTCTGGACAAAGGATACCGCCGCAAGCGCGAGCCAATCACCCGGCACTCCGGATGGCAACGGCGTCGAGACCGTGGCAGTGACACTCACCGCTGCTCCGGTCGATGGCAAACTGTTCGTGCAGGTGCGCGCGAACTGATTCCGCATGCCATCCCGGGAAACCGGGCATCGCCAGCATCCATCGACCAAAGGCCGGGAGCTCGTCTCCCGGCCTTTTCGATTTCCTGGTGAGCCGGAATCAGTCCTTGGTTGCCGGCCCGATGCTGCCGCCGGGCACGAATTCCACCGGGACATTGATGGTCTTGCGGTCCGCCTGGCCTCTGCCCACCGCGCGGACCCAGCGCATCACGCGGCGCGTGATCAGCTCGTTGTTCCAGCTCATGTGCGCGATGCCCGGAGAGCACCAGTTGAGCAGGTCGTTGTCGGTGGACACCAGCGAGACTTGTCCCGGCACCTTGATCCCGTGCAGAAGGAGGAACTCCATGGTGGCGACCAGACGGGTCGCTTCGTCAATGATCAGCGCGGTCGGGGGCGTCGTGCGGAACAACGCCTCTAGCAGGGCCTTGAATCCCTCAGGGGTTTCCGTCCAATCCGGCAGGTTGTAGTCGCCAGTAGAAATTCCATGAGCGGCCATTTCCTCCAGAAAGGCCCGCTCGACCGCACCCGGGACCGGGATGCGCCGCGTCTTGAGGGTGATCAGGACGATGCGCCGATGCCCCAGTTCAATGAGCCGGCGGGTTGCGGCCTGATAGGCGGGCACCTTGTCCGGTCCGGTGCGGGCGATCGGCAATCCGCCAGTCCTCCCATACAAGGCCATGCAGGGGGGAGACTGCTTGGAAAACCACTCCAGCAGCTCGCGCGAGGCAGCCACGGCGATCCACAAATCGGCAGGCGTCTTGGTGAGCATCGCCTTGATGCGCGGGACGTCGTGGCGGAGTTCCGCTTGGGATTTTCTGGTAAAGAATGGCTCGTAACCCGCTGCCTCCAACTCGTGTCTGATCAGGGCAATCACTGTGCCATCCCGGATTTCGGAATTCTGTGGGGTGTCGTGCAAGAGGATGCCCACCCGCTTCACGCGACGGTTTGTTGTCGTGTCGGCGATGGTGCGACGCCGACCCTGGCCATATGAGACGATGAGACCCTCGCCTTCCAGGAGTCGCACGGCGGCACAGACACTTTGTGTGGCAACGTTCAGTTCCCGGGCCAATCTTGCGACCCCGGGCAAGGTCCCACTCCAACGTCCCGTGCGAAAACCCTCGCGCAAGTGCTCGGCAACTTGTTCTGCGACCGTGAGCCGGGCGAATTTACTCATCGCGGCAAACATGAGATCTCGTTTCCCGTGTGTCGAGAACACGATCTGCTACTGGCTGACCTTGAGACGGACGAACCCCTTTTCTCCCAGATCGGGAATGGCGACGCTGATGTGATCCGACGGGCTGCCAGGCGTAACCGTCACGGTGCCGGCGCTGGTGGCGGGGATGATCACCGGCGTCCAGCCGAGCAATTCGCTGCCGTATTCGACCACCTGCGTGGTGCCCGGAGGCAGCGAAAGGTCGCTGCGGTCATATTCGAAAGTCCAGCCACCGTTAGACGCCAACGAGGGAAGGATCGAACTGGAGGAAACCATCGGTTGGCCACCGAGGACGAATTCGAGTAGATTGACGATGCCGTCGAAATCGGGATCGTCCGCGGGATCGTCGTCAACTCCGGCGGTGAGGCCTTGTGCCGGGTCGGAAGCCCAGGTGGTGAAGGGCGACGCGATAGGGACATCGGCAAAGGTCAAGGCGGCGATGCCGTTGTCGCCGTAAAGCAAGTTCACCTGATCCCATGAGACCAAACCCTTCAGGTAGGTGATGGTTGTCGCGGTGGAAGGCGCATTCAACTGGAGCGTGATCACGTTTCCGCTCGCGCTGCCCGACGACACCTTGCCCGCCACTCCGTCGAGGAACAACAGACCCGGAGCTCCCGGGTTCCAGCTCATGGTCTGGTCGAATTCCAAGGCGATCGTGGTGTGCGCCCCGGTGGTGTAGTAGGCTTTTCTCAGGTTCGCCGCAGAGAAGACCTGACCGGGAAAGTAGCCGTAATTGTCCTGCTCGATCAACGGACTGATCAGGTCCGAGAAAACCTGATAGCCAGCCGGATCATAGTGGCAGCTCGAACCCGGATCGATTCCCAGGGTGCTCATGATCTTCATGTTGGAATACGAAAATGGCAGGGTCCGTTGGACTTCGCGAAGTTGGTCGTTGCGTGAGGTGTCGCCACAGGCGGCCGGCCAGATCTGGAACATGTAGTAGTTCCGGATGTTCGGAAAGTCCTGCTTCCAGGCCGCCGACATGTCCACGAAGTATTGCTGATAGAACTTGTAGTCGTAATCACCGTCCGGCCCGCCGGACCCCTGGTCGTTTTCTCCCTGATGCCACAGCACCGCGCGGATGCCGTGGGTGAGCTTGCCTCCCACCACCCGGTTGTAGAGGTTGGCGTAGATCGAATAGAGGCTGCCAGCCGTTCCATGGCCGGCGGGATTCGGCATGTGCTGGTCGATGCGGGTTCCTCCGACTGCAGCGTTGATGATACAGATCGGCATGTTGTATGCGGTTGATAGATCATTGGCCAGATACCAGCCCCAGAGACCGAGCTGCATTTCCGAGCCCTTGCTGATCGCGCTGCCCCATCCTTGGGTGAGTCCGTAGGTCCGGATCCACGGATTGGTGGTGAAGTCGTTAGGCGCGGAATTGTCGGTGGCCAACGCGTTCGACTGGCCCTCGATGATGTAGGCATCTCCGCAGATCAGGTTGGTCACCGTGGCGAGCGGGGTATCCACCCCGCCGGTTCTTGTCCCATACACCACCTTGTAGGTCACCTTGCCCGCCGCGATTGGCACACTGAAGGCATAGGCTCCCGCAACGAGGGGTTGCCGGTGGGTCGAGTAGAGGGTGTCTCCGCCGTCGGTCGTGTAGATTTTCAGGAACACATCATCGGGCGATCCGCTTTGCGTGCCATTGTAGTGGATCGTGCCGAAGCCCGTGTCGTCGCGGGCATAAAACTGGTTATTTGCCGCCTTTTCGGTGGCACCCGGCGTCCGCTGCACCCAGGCATCGGTGGCGGGTTCCTGCACCTTGATGACCGTCGAGTTGCTGACCAAGCCTCCGCCGTTGTCCATCGTCAGCGTCACGGTCATCGGACCACTGCCTTGGGAACGCAACAACGTCAGGACCCCAGGAGTGATTTCCTTGATCACCGCCACGCCATTCACGGCCCAGGTGTAGTTGAAATTGTCAACACCAGCCGTCTGCAGGGCCGCCAGGTTCGTGATGACCGGCGTCACCGTGATGGTGTCCCGACCGTTCCAGGTGGCGGGGGCGGTCAGCGTGAACTCCGGATCCGGGATGCTCTCCGTGATGGTGACCGGAATATCGACGGTCTGGTTTCCACCCGGATAGATTCCCTTGAACTGGATCTCGTAGTTCTGGTTTCCCGTCACCCGCCCGGCGGAAATATCCAGCGAGAACCGGTCCGTCGCGAGCACCGTTTCCTGGCCGTCCTTCTTGTAGATCCAGTAAACCTTCTGCGCCCCGCCGGCCTGGCCGGTTAGGGTGGTGGTGGTGCCCTCGGCGATGGTCACCGAGGCCGGCGCGGCTGAGAAGGTGGATCCCGACTGCACCAGATTCCCCACCAGGGTTTGCAGGGGCTTCTGGTTCTCATATTCCAGTTTGATCCAGTTGGCCGAGCGGGCGACTTTTGAAATCCTCACTTCATCGATGTCACCGACAAACTTATAACTGTTGTACCATCCGCCAATCCACATCCGGGAAGGATTCGGCAGGTTCATCGAGACGTTGGCCGAGTTGTCAAATTGCCCATCCACATAAATCCGGGTGACATTCGGTGTGCCCGGCGTGTAGGTGTGAACCACGTGGTGCCACTGCCCCGGAGTGAGGGCGACGTTTCCGGTGACACTGGCAAAGTTCCCGTCGATATAGATTCGCGGCGGACTGATCACGCGGATCTGCACCTTGTTGAATCCGCCACCCTCGACGCCCCAGTCCACGATCTCGCAGTTGACCTCGTTGGTCCGGAACCAGGCCTGGGTCGAATGCGCGGCATTGCCCTGGGCGAAACCGGTGATCGAGTCTCCGCAATGAATGCCCTTGCCGAGCGTGAAATTCCGGCCTTTTCCAATCGTGCCGGTGGTCAGGGAAGTTCCCGTATCGTTCGGGCTAACAGTGCCGACCACATCGGTCACGGTCTCGTTCATGTGGATCACGCTGGCATAGCCGTTGGCGGCATTGAACACGGCCGGGCCGTTGGACTCGCTGCCCACTCCGGACTTGCCCCAATACATCTTGATTTCCTGGCTGGAGTTGCCGGTGATGGTTGGAATTTTCAGCCAGATGCTGGCCGTGCCCGTGCCGGCGTTCCATTCCTCGATCTGATAGGACAACGCCGCACCGGCCGCGGTCGTGAAACGGATGTCCCGGCCGTCGGACTGCGCCTCGCCGAAGTTGAAGTTGCTGCTGTTGAGCCGCACCAGCAGCGGAAAATTCGTTTCCGTCGCTGCTCCGGGGATGTTCGCGCCGTCCGGCGTTGTTAGGATGAAAAGAGAGCCGGAATGCGCCCACGCCTCGTAGGACTGCACCGCAACGGTGTAGTCCTTGAAGGTTGAACCATTTTCCGCGGTGACCCGATAGATCACGGGGGCGGTGAAATTCTGCGCGCTGCCCGACGCCGGATTGATCGTCGCGTTGGGTGAAAGCGTGAAGGTGGGTGAGAGTGGGTTCCGCGACTGACCCGGCGGGACGGTCAGCACGACGTCATTACCGGAAATGGCGGCTGGTCCAAGCGCCCCGAAATTGCAGGCGAGGATATCACAGGCCGTATTTGCCGGGGTAACGTTGACCGTCACTGCATAATTGTTGACGGTCCCGCCGTCGGTGACGGTGTAGGTCGCCGGGTTGTTAGAAGCGAAGGTCGGTGATGGAGCCGAACCGCTGGTCGTGTTGCAGGTCCCGGAAGTCAGGGTGAAGGTCGGCGCGAGGGTCGCCAGGCCTGTCGATCCCCATGGGGTGTAGGGCACCGTTAGCAAAATTGTTTTTGCGACCTGATCGATCACGCCGGTTGATCCAGGAATCCCGAAGGAGGTGATGATGGCCGATGAACTGAGGCTGAGCACGCCGGTGGACTTGTTGAAGGTCCAGGATTTTCCAGCGAAGGTTTTCGAATAGATGTTGCCGACCGGACCGGTGAAACCGGCCAGGCCAAAGCTGCCGCCGAAGGACTTGGTCGTGGTATCGACCAAGGGCCAGGAACCGGAGGTCACGGTGACCGCCGAGGTATCAAGGGTGAAGTTCCCGTTCAGGGTGGCGGATCCACCGCCGGTGATCTTGTTGGCGGTGGCATCGGTGACGTAAAACTTGTAGTCGCCACTGCTTGCGAGGACCAGCGCGCTGCCTGCGCTCACGGTGGTGTTGCCGCTCATGGTGCAGGCACCGGAAAGCGTCACGGTGCCCCCACCGCCGACGGTGAGACGGCCCAGACCGGAAATCCCGCCAGACAGGATCTGCGAGGCCGAACTGGCGTAGTTGAGGATGGTGCCGGTGCCCAGCGCGATGGCACCCGGGTAATTTCCGCCGCCCAAGGTTCCCGACCCGTTCGTGTTCCCGCTGTAACGGGTCAGCTGACCACCGATCGTCAGGGTGCCTACCGGAGGTCCGCTGCCTTGCACCAGGGTGATCGGACCGGTGAAGGTATTGACCGCAGGCAGGTTGACCCAACTCGTGGTAGCCGTCTGGGACCGGAACGTCACATTCAGTCCCAGCGGGCTGCCGTCGCCGACATTGGGGATTCCCGAGTTGAAGGTGACCGACGCCCGATCGCCATTCCCGAGATATCCGGTGCGAATGTCGAGAGTCTGTGCGCCGGTGGCCGTCGAAGTGATCGATGAGCCGTTCAGCATGTGGTCCGTGTCATTGCCATTGAACCGGAGCGTGATCGTGCCGCCGGTGCCCGCGAAGACGATGGCATCGTTGTTGACGACCGAACGGTTCTGGTTAGGAGAGGTCTGCAGCGTGCCGCCGCCGTGGATCGTCAGGGTGCCGGTGTCATTCCAGGTCGTCACCGTTCCGGACACGGAGGTATTGCTGTTATCGATCGTGAAGGTGCTGCCGGAATTGATGGTGGTCGAGGCACTTGCGGACTGGAACAGTCCCGAAACCATGACCAGCCACAGGGCGAGGAATAGAGACGGCAGTCCGATGCCGCAACAAGGACGGGAGTGTTCATTCATGGTGACTCGTTTCATGGATCATGGGCTTGGTTGAGATTGGCAGGAACGGGCATTGCGATACACCGGGGCAGAAAACACCCGCTACCTCTTTGGCCGGATTCACGCTTCTGTTGGAATATAGTCACGCGATTCACCTCACGCTCAAACCCAAACTTTTTTACAACTGTTCCTGAAAATATACTAGTTAGGAAATCGCGCCATTCGATCTTTCGGCAAGTGAAGTGGTGCAGACAACAGCTCCGCCGTGGCCCGGTGAAACCATGAGCCGGCTAAGGAGCGGAGGTGAATGATTCATGCGGTAGCTCGATGCCTCCGATGTCGGGTTTGCCGACGATGGGATTTTAGCCCGTTTGCCAAAAGAGATTGCCGAAACGCAACCTTTCAAGGAGCGGCGGACTCCGGTCCGCCGAGGTCCATGAAGTGACGATGCGAGGTGGTAAACCGCTTTTCATCGGCTTCACATGGGCTTCGGCGATTCGGAGATCGCCGCTCCTTGTTCCCGGCTAAACCACCGCGCAATCCGGATAGAGGAAACAACTTTTGGCAAACGGTCTAACAGAAAACGTGGATCACTTCCCTACCTGGACCGCCTTGAGCTTCTTCTTCATCGCCTCGAGGCGTTCCGGGTTGCGGGAGGAGAGATCATGGTTTTCACCGGGATCCTCGGCCGAGATTGAAGAGCAGGTCCTTGGGCGTGATGGCCATTGCGAAACGGGTATCCGTGGCTTTGGCACCTGAACCGATGTCCTTGGCCCCTTGGCTTGGGTTGGCCTGGATGAGTTTCCATTCGCCCTCGCGATACGCGGTTGCGCCGGAAATTCCGGTTAGGACGACCGAGGTCCGTTTCGCCTCGGGTGTTTCTTCGAGAAGAACGGGCAATTGGTTGACGCTGTCGATGGCGGCTTGATCAGGGATCTTGTGACCTGTCACGCCCGCCATGGTCGCGAACACATCCGTGAGGCAGATCACTTCGGACCGGACGCCTGGCTTGATCCTCGCCGGCCAGCGGACGATGAAGGGCACCCGGCATCCGCCCTCGCGGACGAGATATTTCCAGCCTGACCACGGGCCCGCCGGATGATGGGCGTTCAACTGCTCGGTGGCCTTGTCATCATAGCCGTCGAACAAGACCGGTCCGTTGTCGCTGGTCAGGATGACGATGGTGTCTTTTGTTAGGCCGTTCTCATCAAGGGCGGCGAGGATGCGGCCAATCTGCCAGTCGGCCTGCTGGATGACATCGCCACGCAGTCCGGTCCCGCTGCTGCCCGCGAACTGCGGCTTCACGGTTCTTGGGACGTGCGGCTCGAAGAGGCCCACGTAGAGGAAAAACGGCTGGTCCTTGTGGTCGGTGATGAATGCGGAGGACTTCGCGACGACGGTGTCGGGAAGCTCCTCGTCGATGAATCGTGCCGCCTTTCCTCCCGATTGGTAGCCGATGCGGCTGATGCCGTTGTGGATGCCTCCGGAGTGTTGCTCGTCGGCGGGTTGTTTCAGCAGATCCGGGCGTTCAAGACCGGTGGGCTCCGAGCCGATCTTTTTCTGATAGCTGACCTCGATGGGATCGGCCGGATCAAGGTTCACGACCCGGTGATTCTCGATCCAGACACTTGGGACCCGGTCCACCGTGGCGGGAATGATGTGACAGTAGTCGAATCCGACCTCAAGCGGGCCGGGCTTGATCTCGCCGTTGAAATCGACACGGGTCTGTCCATCGCCAAGGCCGAGATGCCATTTGCCGACGATCCCCGTTGCATAACCCGCGTCCTTGAACAGGTCGGCGAGCGTGTATTTGTCCGGATCGATGCAAAGCGGGGCATCGCCGTCGAGGATCGAGTTCTTCTTCTCCGTTTGCCGCCAAGGATAGTCACCGGTCAGCAGGGAATAGCGGCTTGGCGTGCAGGTGGCCGCCGGGGCGTAGGCAGCGGTGAAGAGTTGGCCGGATTTCGCGAGCCCATCCATTTCCGGCGTCTTGATCCTGGTGGCTCCGTAACAGCCGGGATCTCCGTAGCCGAGATCGTCGGCGACGATGATCAACACATTCGGTTGGCGGGCCTCGGCGGACGCGAGGAAAAGCAGCAGGGCACTCAAAAAATTGGAAATCCTCATTCGATCTAACATGATCTGGGTTTGGGGTGGTAAGCGGGCGGGTTTCCCGGGGAGTTTAGCGGGAGCGCTGGATGAAACCCACCATGAAATGAATCTCAGCTTACTTTTCCGCCGCGCGACGGAGGCACGGCAAATGGGGGCAGCCCTCTCGGATTCACATTGGAGGATGTCATTGGCGGGGTGTTCTCTTCAGCGAACAGGATCTCAGACGGTTCATTCCTCCTCCTTGCCACATTCTTGTCCGTGCGACCAGCCGAAATCATCCGGCTCACAGATCCGGGATGCCCCATGGTCAGGCAAGATGCGTTCCAGTCTTTGCTCACACTGCTCTTTCTCACGCTGGAGGCTGGCCAGCACGATTTTGCGACCGCCGCACTCGGGCAAGGCGGCCAGTGAGGCTTTCCCCGCCGACGCACCGACCCCATACAAAATCCAACAGACTCCTCGCCGTGGTGCCTTTGATTCCTTTTTGAAACTGTTCGCTTGAACATTTTTGATTTCCGGCGCACCGTCCGCGCATGGCATCGTCGGCAGCGGAAATCCTACGTCAGCAACTGCGGGAAAAATTCCCACAGGCTCATGGCGTGCGGGCGGATGCCGCGCCGCCGGTCCCTCAGGGTAAGCCGTTTGAGCTGAACACCTTCCCGTCCGGAGCCATTTCCGAGGTGGTTCCCGCCAGCCCGGTTTCCGGAATTCTCCTGCTGGTCGCAGGTCTGCTGGGCGATCCGTCCGATGCCAGTCCGCATCCCGAGCTGGTTCTCGTCGATGGCGCGGATGCCTTCGATCCCGCGTCTTTCACCGGTTCCGCCTGTTCGAAACTTTTGTGGGTCCGCTGCAGCTCGGCGCTGGAAATGATCAAGGCGGCCGATCTTCTCATCCATGACGGAAATGTGCCGTTCGTCCTGCTGGATGCCACCGGTCTGGCTCGCCGCGATCTCTCGTCGCTCCCGGCATCCGCGTGGTGGCGCATGAAACAGGTCGCCGAGCGCAACGGCGGCCGGGTGGTGGTGCTCTCTCCATTTCCGCTGGTGGCCTGCGCCTCGCTGCGCCTGACCTTGTCCGCGGATTTGTCACTGCACGATCTCGACTCCACCCGTGCGGAACTCCTCGAGCGGCTGCACCCCGTGGCGGAAGGGCTCCGCCGCGCCACCTGATCGGGAGATGTTCGCCGTCCTTCATATTCCGGATCTTCCGGTCGTCGCCGCACTGCGGTTCCAGCCCCGGTTTCGCGATGTGCCGTGTGCCATTCTCGCCATGCGCACGCCGAACGAGCCGCAGGAAAAACTCCCGCTGCTTGCCCTCAATCCGCTCGCCCGGATGACCGGCATCCGGACCGGTTGGCCGCTCAACCGCGCGCTCGTCCGTTGTCCCGGACTCACCGTGATTCCGCGCGATCCGGCGGCGGAGAAATCCCTGCTGGAGGAGCTCATCCTTACCGGCGAATACCTCGGGCCCGATCTGGAAGTCACGGCTGCCGATGCGGTGACCGTCGGACTTTCCTCCCGTTCCATTTCTATCAGTTCCTTGCCTCCGACGGATTTTGAAATCTGGCACGCCCGCGCCGCCACTCCGGATCTCGCCTACCTGGCAGCCCGGCATGAGGAAACGCGGAGCCGCATGATCGCACCGGCGGATCTCATGCCATTGCCGCTGGAAATCCTCCGGTCCTTGCCATCGAGAAACAACCCGATGGCGCTCCTCGAACTCTGGGGGCTCGCCACGCTCGGCGATTTCATGGCCTTGCCACGCCAGGCGCTCGCCGAACGGTTAGGTCCGGAAGCCGGACGCTGGCACGACCTGCTGCATGGCAAAACCTGTCGCCTGCTGCGGCTCCACCGCCCGCCGGAATCCTTCGAACAATCCTATGATTTCGATGATCCCGTCGTCGCTCTGGATCCGCTGGTTTTCGTTTTGAAAGGAATGCTTCACACTCTGTCCGGCCGTCTGGCAGCACGTCACCTCGCTGCGAGCTCGCTGGATTTCCGGCTCCAGCTTGAGTCTGGCGACGAGATGGCCCGCCGCGTCCGCCTGCCGGAGCCCCAAACCGCGGTGGAAGGCATGCTTTCACCGTTGCAAACCTTGCTGGAATCGCTGCGGCTCGATGCCGCCGTTGTCGCCCTGCACCTCGATGCGAAAACCACCTTCGCCACCGCCGCCCAGCGCGAATGGTTCGGCCGCCAGCTCCCGCAACCGGAGCGCTGGGCGGAAACGCTCGCCAAACTTGAAGCCTTGTTAGGCCCCGGCCGCGTCGGCATCCCCGTGCCGGGAAATTCCTTCAAACCGGACGGCTTTTCCGTGCATCCCGCGGCGGGAATGGCGTTGGTGGTTCCTGAAAATCCACCACGCCCGGATTGCCCGCTGCCGCTCCACCGCTTCCGTCCGCCGCAGCGGATTTCCGTGGCCTACGAGACGCGCGGGCGGCAACCCTGGCCGCTCGCCCTGCTCAACGGCCCGCATCCCGGCGAGATCACG
>CAWENZ010000040.1:0-17322 GCA_963810445.1 uncultured Verrucomicrobiae bacterium
GGCGAGTGCCTTGAGATGGAATGTCGTTTGCATGACCTTGATCGAGAGAAACGGAATGGATTACTTCTTACCGATACCGCCGTGGGTGCGGAAGATACGGGTCGGTGCGAATTCACCGAGCTTGTGGCCGACCATGTTTTCGGTCACGTAAACGGGAACGAAGGTCTTGCCGTTGTGGACGGCGAAGTTGTGGCTGACGAAGTCCGGCGTGATCATCGACTTGCGGCTCCAGGTCTTGATGGGCTTGCTGTCGGATCCGGCGTCGGCAACGGCGTCGATCTTGGCAAGGAGCTTCTGATCAACGTAGGGACCTTTCTTGAGGGAGCGTGGCATGATGAATGTGCGTTAGATTGCGTGACAGGAAACTTACTTGCTTCTTCTTGATGGCGGGACTCGACGATGAAGACGCTGGTGGTCTTCTTCTTGTTGCGGGTCTTCTGGCCCTTCGCGTGGCCCCATGGGCTGAGAAGGTGCTGGCGACCACCACCGGACTTGGACTTGCCTTCACCACCACCGTTCGGGTGGTCGACAGGGTTCATGCGTCATACCACGGACGGTCGGGCGGACGCCCTGCCAGCGGGTGCGGCCGGCCTTGCCGGAGGTTTCGTTCATGTGGTCGCGGTTGCCGACCTGGCCGATGGTGCAGAAGCAGCGGTCGTTGAAGCGGCGGATTTCACCGGAAGGCATCTTCACCAGGGCCCAGCCGCCATCGCGGTTGGACAGGACGGCGAGCTGGCCGGCGGCGCGGGCGACCTTGCCGCCGTTGCCCGGGATGAGCTCGATGTTGTGGATCGACGGTGCCGAGCGGGACGGCGCTGAGCGGCATGGCGTTGCCGGTCTTCGGGGCGACATTCTCGCCGGCGATGACGGTCGCATCCGACTTCCAGGCCGAGCGGGGCGAGGATGTAGGACTTCTGGCCGTCCTCATATTGGATGAGGGCGATGCGGCAGGTGCGGTTCGGATCGTATTCGATGCCGACGACGGTGGCGGGTGCGTCGTGCTTGCCGCGCTTGAAGTCGATCAGACGGTAGTGGCGCTTGTGGCCACCACCGATGTGGCGGGTGGTGATGCGGCCGGTGTTGTTGCGGCCACCGCTGCGCTTGAGGGGCGTGAGAAGGCTCTTCTCCGGCTTGCTCTTGGTAATCTCGTCGAAGGACGGGAGATTCTTGTAGCGCTCGGACGGGGTGATGGGCTTGAAAGTTTTCAGTGGCATGACAATCGGAACGTTAGAGGTGTTACGTTTGGGGCTGCGGAACGGTCTCAGACGAGATCGAGCGATTCGCCTTCCTTGAGGCGGACGATGGCTTTTTTCCAGTGGTTGGTGCGGCCGTCGTCGGCACGACGCTGGCGCTTGAGCTTGCCGTCGTAGTTCGCGGTGCGAACGGCGACGACGGTCTTGCCGAAGATGGTGCTCGACGGCTTGCTTGATCTCGAGCTTGTTGGCCTTGCGGTCGACTTCGAGAGTGATCTCGTTGTTGTTCTCCTGAAGCATGGTCGGCTTTCTCGCTGAGGCGGACGTTTTTGATGACCTGGTAAATGTCTTTCATGATCTCGGTGTTAGGTCCGGGGTTCAGGCGGTGCGGGCCGCGAGTGTTTGCACGGCGTCACCCACGAGGATGACGGTGTTGGCGAGGAGGAGTTGCTCGACGTTGAGGTCGTCGGCGGTGACGAGCTGGGCCCAGGCGACGTTGCGGCCGGCGAGGTAGGTGGAGTCATCGAAGCTGTTGCCAACGATGAGGATCTTTCCTGGGTTGGCCGATCTCGTCGATCGTCGGAGACGAAGGACTTGGTCTTGCCGTCGGCGACGGAGAAGGAATCAACGGTCTTGATCTTCTCGGCACGGACGAGGTCACCGAGGGTGCGGCGCAGCGCGAGCTTGCGGACGGTCTTGGTCACCTTCTTGGAGTAGTCGCGGGGACGGGGTCCGAAGACCACACCACCACCGACGAAGATCGGGGCGCGCTTGTCACCGTGACGGGCGTTACCGGTGCCCTTCTGTTTGAAGATCTTCTTGTTGTTACCGGAGACTTCGCCCCGGGTCTTGGTGCAGGCGGAGCCGGTGCGGCGGTTGGCGCGGTAGGCGACCACGAGATCGTGGACGGCTTGGCGGCCCTTTTCCTCACCGACCAACACGAGGTTGGCGGCTTGGGCGTCTTCTGCGGTGAAAGTCTTGGCTGACATGACTGTGAATCTAGAGAGGTTTCAGAATGCCACCGGATCAGGCGGACTTTTTCTTGGCGGGACGGATGGTGACGTAGTTGCCGTTGGAGCCGGGAACGGCACCGGAGACGAGGATGACGCCGTCTTCCTTACGGACGGACGACGATCTTGAGGTTCTGCACGGTGCGACGGGTGGTGCCCATGTGGCCGGGCATCTTCTGGTTCTTCCAGACGCGACCGGGGGTCGAGCCGGCAACCGATGGCACCCGTCCGGCGGTGCATCATGGAACCGTGGGTCATGCTTGAGACCGCCGAATCCGTAGCGCTTCACCGCACCTTGGAAACCGTGGCCCTTGGATGTCGCCGATCACGTCGACCCATTGGCCTTCGGTGAAGGTCTCGAGTCCGGGGTGGACGGCTCGGAAGCTCAACGCCGTTTTCGACGCGGAATTCCTGGATGAAACGCTTTGGAGCGCATCCGGCCTTCTTGGCAATGCCGAGAGCTGGCTTGGTGGCGCGTGATTCCTTTTGATCGCCATAGCCAACCTGGACGGCGGTGTAGCCGTCGGTTTCCGGAGTCTTGGATTGGAGAATCGTGTTGCCGGAAACGTCGATGACGGTGACGGGGATCATGGAGCCCGCTTCTTGGTCGAAGATGCGGGTCATACCGATTTTTTTGCCGAGGAGTCCGAGTGACATGGCTTGGAAAAGTTGAGAGTTGGAAGTTGAGAGTAGAGAGTCCGAAGCGGGGATACTCAGATGCGGATGGTGATGTCGACACCGGCTGGCAGGTTGAGCTTCTTGAGCTCGTCCACGGTGCGGGCGGTTGGATCGACGATGTCGAGCAGGCGCTTGTGGGTCCGGATTTCGAACTGTTCGGCCGACTTCTTGTTGACGTGCACCGAACGGTTGACGCTGAACTTCTCGATGCGGGTCGGAAGCGGGATCGGGCCGGCCACACGGGCGCCCGTGCGTTTGGCGGTCTCCACGATTTCTTGGGCGGAGCGGTCGATGGCGCGATGGTCGAAGGCGCGCAGGCGGATGCGGATTTTCTGATTTTCCATGGTGGAGAAGGTTGTGTGACGGTTTACGTGGTGGGCTACAGGGCGAGCAATCAGGGCAGGCTAACCGATTCGGTCGCTGACGATTTCTTCGACGATATTGGTCGGGACCTGCTCGAAGTGCGATGGGGTCATCGCAGTAGGAGGCACGGCCCGAGGAGAGGGTGCGGACGGCGGTGGAGTAGCCGAACATTTCCTTGAGCGGGACATTGGCATGCACGATGGAGAGCTTGCCTTTGGATCTCCATGTTCTGGATCTGTCCGCGACGGCGGCTGAGGTCGCCCATGACGTCACCCTGGTAATCGTCAGGGGTGGAGACTTCGACCGCCATGATCGGCTCGAGGAGAATGGACTTGGCTTTCTTGAAGCCGTCCTTCATGGCGAAGATGGCCGCCATCTTGAAGGCGTTTTCGTTGGAATCGACGTCGTGGTAGGAACCATCGAGGATTTCGACATGGACATCGATGACCGGATAACCGGCGATGATGCCGTTGGTCATGGACTCATTGATGCCCTTGTATGACCGGCGTTGATGTATTCCTTGGGGATCGTCGCCACCGATGACCTTGTTCTCGATGGTGAGCCCCTTGCCCTTTTCGTTAGGCTTGAGCGAGATAATGACGTGGCCGTATTGGCCGCGGCCACCGGACTGCTTGATCAGCTTGCCTTCGCCGCCAGCGGCTTGGGTGATGGTCTCGCGGTAGGCGATTTGCGGAGCGCCGGTGTTGGCCTCGACCTTGAACTCGCGGCGGATGCGGTCGATGATGATTTCCAGGTGAAGCTCACCCATGCCGGCGATGATGGTCTGGCCGGTTTCCTCGTCGGTTTTCACCTTGAAGGTCGGATCCTCTTCGGAGAGGCGGCTGAGCGCGATTGCCGAGTTTCTCCTGGTCGGCCTTGGTCCTTCGGCTCGACGGCCATCGAGATGACCGGTTCCGGGAAAGTCGGGGGCTCGAGAACCACGTCGTGGTTTTCGGCAGCGAGGGTGTCGCCGGTGGTGACGTTCTTGATGCCGACCATGGCAGCGATGTCACCGGAGTAGCAGGCGTCGATGTCCTTGTGCTCGTTGGCCTGGATCTGGATCAGACGGCCGACGCGCTCGGAGCGGCGGGTGCGGGGATTGTAAATCGTGTCGCCCTTCTTGATGACACCGGAATAGACGCGGAAGAAAACGAGTTTGCCGACGAACTTGTCAGCCCAGAGTTTGAAAGCGAGGGAGACGAACTTTTCGTTATCCGAGGTGACGACTTCGATTTGCTTATCGTGGTCGTCGGGGTCCATGCCAAGGGCGGCAGGAATGTCGAGCGGGCTTGGGAGGTAGTCGACGACGGCGTCGAGCAGGTATTGAACTCCCTTGTTTTTGAAAGCGGAACCGCCCGCGACGGGAACCAGCTTGTTGGCGATCGTGGCGCGGCGGATGCCTTGCTTGAGCTCTTCGACGAGTGATCGGCTCTTCGTTGAGGAATTTTTCACCGACCGTGTCATCGACATCGGCAACGGCATTGAGGAGTTCGTCGTAGGCCAGCTTTGCAAAGCTCGATCTGGTCACCTTCGAGTTCCTTGACGGTGTAGGTGGAGCCAAATTTATCGTCGTCCGAGTAGATAGATCGCCTTTTGGTTCACCACGTCGATCTGGCCGATGAGCTGGTCCTCGGCACCGATCGGGATCAGGATCCGAACGGCATTGGCACCGAGTTTTTCCTTAACCTCTTCGAAGACGCTTTGGAAATCGGCACCGGTGCGGTCCATCTTGTTGACGAACACGATCCGGGGAACGTTGTATTTCGTCGCTTGACGCCAGACGGTTTCGGTCTGCGGCTGGACTCCGGCAACGCCGCAGAAGACGACGATACACCATCAAGCACCCGGAGGGAACGTTCGACTTCAGCGGTGAAGTCCACGTGGCCGGGAGTGTCGATGATGTTGATCCGCTGCTTCTGCCCAGTGAAACAACTTGGTCATCCCCTCTTCCTCGTGCTGCCACCATTCGGTGGTCACGGCGGCGGAGGTGATGGTGATGCCGCGCTCGCGCTCCTGCTCCATCCAGTCGGTCGTCGCGGCACCATCGTGCACTTCGCCGATTTTGTGGATCATGCCCGTGTAGAACAGGATCCGCTCGGTGAGCGTTGTCTTACCCGCGTCAATGTGCGCGGCGATCCCGATATTTCGGGTGCGCTCGAGCGGATATTGGCGGTTTGGACTGTTCGGATTCACGGACAGGAAAGTGGCTGGAAGCGTCGGGTCGAGTCGATTAGAAGCGGAAGTGGGCGAAGGCGCGGTTGGCCTGCGCCATCTTGTGCACGTCGTCGCGCTTGCGGACGGCGGAACCTTGGTTGTTGGCGGCGTCCTTGATTTCGTTGGCGAGGGCGACGTGCATCGGGGTGCCCTTGCGGTTGCGGGCGTAGTTGACGAGCCAGCGCATCGAGAGAGCCTCGGAACGGTCGGCGGCGACTTCGAGCGGCACCTGATAGGTGGCACCACCGACGCGGCGGGATTTGACTTCCACGCGTGGCTTGGTGTTTTCCACCGCACGGGTGATGACTTCGAGAGGATCGACGGTATCGACGCCTTCATTGGCACGGTCGATGGCGGCGTAAACGATGCGTTCGGCGAGTGAACGCTTTCCGGATTCCATCACCTTGGTAATAAGGTGACCAACGAGGGCGCTGTCGTAGCGAGGATCGCGACGGTCTGGCTTGGTAAAGATGCGCTTGCGGCGTGGCATGGCGTTGGGATGGTGATTGGTTGGATTTGAGAATTACTTCTTCTTGGCAGGAGCGGCGCGGCTTGACCGGGCTTCGGACGCTTCGCCCCGTACTTGGAACGGCTTTGGCGGCGCTTGTCGACGCCGAGGGTGTCGAGCGATCCACGGACGATGTGGTAACGGACACCCGGAAGGTCCTTCACCCGGCCACCGCGAACGAGGACGATGGAGTGTTCCTGGAGGTTGTGTCCTTCACCGCCGATGTAGGCGATGACTTCGAATCCGTTGGTGAGGCGCACCTTGGCCACCTTACGGAGAGCCGAGTTCGGCTTCTTGGGCGTGCGGGTCATGACCTGGAGGCAAACTCCGCGGCGCTGTGGGCAGTTCACGAGAGCGGGTGACTTCGACTTTTCGGCCGGAGTGAGGCGTCCCTTGCGAACGAGCTGATTGATTGTCGGCATGATTTCCTGCGTGGTTCTGATTTTCCCGAGATTTGGGGACAGACCGGCACACCGACGAGACTACCTCGCAAGAGCTTTTTTCCGGAGCTGCACCCGATAAATTTTCCCTGTAATTTAGGCAGCTTCGTATCAATACGTCAGCAGCCCTCGCTGTGGGGGGGGCGACTCTAGAAATCAAACCCCACCTGACAAGCCCTATTTTGAAATTTTCTTCTAATTTTTAACCAGAAGCGGCGATTCTTGAAAAACCTGGTAGCAGGGGGCGGATTTGAACCGCCGACCGAAGGCTTGTGTGTCCTCATTTTTTTCTTGGATCAAGAAAGTTCGCTGCGATTCGAAATGAATCATACCAAACCTCGGTAGCAAGGTAGCCCTTCGGTTGATTTGAGATAGATGGGATGAGCCGTCCGCCCCCCAGCTTCTTGAACGTTTGCGACCCCTATGGTTGCAGTATGTCGCGGAGCTGCCGGAAGGTGCATGCCACCGGGTGCCCCAGGTATTAGCCCGGATCTCATCCGCCTGCGCTTTCACACCGAACTTCCTCGTGAGGTTTTAAAGCAACGAATCGAGATTCAAGTGTGACGCGGGAATGTTCAGAACTGCGTAATGATTGGAGCAGAGGTAGGCTCTGATGGCATTTTCCTGTAGTTTGGTGACAGGGTTACCCACGCTGCGGCCATGTTCATGCCAAATTGACGGCTGACGTCCACCGATCCTGAGGGGGCACAGGCATGACCACTCTTGCGCGGCACCAAGAAATCGCGGGTATTTTCTGCGTTCTGTTGGCTGATCGTCAGCTACTTGAGGAAGTGCGGGTGCGGTTCGTCCGAACGCTTCGCGATTCAGATCAAATTCTCGCGCAGGGCCTTGCCCACCGCTCCCGTGTTGGTGGTCACGTGGAGTTTCTCGTACACCCGCTGCATGTGCGTCGACACGGTGGCCACGCTGATGTTCAGAGCATCGGCGATCTCCTTTTTCACCAATCCATCGGCCATCAGGCGCAGGATATCGCGCTGCCGAGGGGTCAGATCGTAGGCGTTGGCATCCGACGAATCCTCCTCACCATCACGGTGCGCCAAGGTGTCCAATACCTTGCGCGCCACCTCCGGCGTCATCGGTGCCCCACCAATCATCACCTGCTCGATCGCTTCCGCGATCTGTGCCGACGAGGATGATTTCAGCAGGTAACCGGAAGCCCCGGCACAGACCGCCCGGAAAATTTTGTCCGCGTCATCCAATACGGTCAGAATCACGATATGCGCCTCGGGCGCCATGCCCTTGAGATGTGACAATGCGGTGATCCCATCCATCCCGGGCAATTGCACGTCCAGCAGGATCACATCCGGCTTCTTGCCGGATTCCAATGCGGCGAACGCCTGCTCGACGGACTTGTATTTGCCGCCGCAACTCATGCCGTCCATGCGGTCGATCGCGCGCTGCACGCCGGTGGCAAAGATCTCGTTGTCTTCCACCAGCCATATCTCTGCATCAGGTTTCATCGGACGGTTCATAGACTTGTTAGTTGGAAAAGGGTGCTTCAAAAACGACTTCGGTCCCCTTGCCGGGAGTGCTGTCGATGCGGATGCTGCCCGAGACTCTCTCTGCGCGCCGTTTCAGGTTGCCCATGCCATGACCCGCCGCCTCCGCCGCTTCCGTGTCAAACCCGACCCCCTCGTCACGCACCGTGAACCGAAGGCGGTCCGCCTCGATCTCGACTTTCACCACCACCCGGTCGGTCTGTGCGTGTTTGCGCACGTTGTTCAGCACCTCTTTGAAGGCCAAAAACACATGCCGCCGGAACAACACGCCCAATGGCCGGTCCCGGAACACCGCGGGCTCGACCTCCAAAGACACGTCCAGATGCTTGAGGATCATCCTCAACGATTGCCGCATCCGCGTCACGAAGTCTTTCAACCCCACGGGGTCGCGCTGGATCAACCAGACGATGTCGCGCAGTGATAGCGAGGCATCTTCCGCAGCCTGCCAGATCGCCTCAAAGTCGCTGCGCGATTCCTGATCCGTGCTGTGTTGGCTGCCACTTTCACTTAACAACACAATGCCTCCGAGATTGCTCCCGATGTCGTCGTGCAGGTCTCTGGCGATCTGCTGGCGAAGCTGCTCCACCTCGTGCCTCCTCAGCATCCGATGCCTCACCATCCCCCAGATCCACCCTGCCACCACCAGCAGAACTACCAACACCCCTGTGCCGCCAAGTATCTTTCCGCCAAACAACAACTTTGCCGCACGACGGTGTTCCAAGGTGGCCCTCTCCCTTTCCAGCCGACCCCGCTTGTCCACCAACCGCAGATATTCCGGCCACTCGATCAAGCGGTTGCGGCTGCTGTAGCCATCCACCAGATTGGCAGGTGCCCAGCCGGCACCCGGCGGCTTGTCTGCCTCATCCTTGGCATACGCGCGTTTGCCCAATGCCAGATTTCGGTTCGAGCCGTAAACCTGCAGCTCGGACAGCCCGAAAACACACCAGTCATCCCGTGACCACATCCTCTCCGCCAATACCCTGACGAACCGCGCTTCCACCCCGGACACATCTACATTGATGGAACATCCTGCCGGGTAGCCCAACTGATAATCCCCTCTTTCAGCTTCCCAGATCACCTCGTTGAAATCGGGATCATTGGCCAACTGCACCTTGAGGCGCCGCGGAAATCCACGCCCTCCGAACACTTCATACGCGTCCGATTCCAACGGCATCAGACGTATCTCTTCGATCACTTCTGGTTTCCCGAGGTCCACCGCGCACCATTTTCTCAATTCCGCTGGCAGAGGATCTCCAGCCTCGGTCAATTTCAGCCTGCCGCTCAAATACCCTTGCGTCGGGCTGGGTGCCGTCACCTCCACCGGCATGCCCAGCCCGCCCTGGCCGTCGATGATCCGCGTCGGCGCCCACTGGGGGAACAAATCCATGCTGCTCGACATGCTGACGTTCGATCCCGCCGCCACCAGCAGGTTGCCCTCCGTCACGATCAATTCCTCCAAGGCCCAGAAATACGCCCCATCGTTGAAGTCGTGCTTGAGCGCGGTGAACCTAACATACCGGCCGGACACCGGCTTGAACTCGAACACCAACGGATACCTCCCGGGATTCGCCACATCCGAGCTGCCATGGTCCGCCACAACCACCGCGTCACGCATGTCGGGGTGGTCAGCAATCTCCACCCGGAAACGCTTCGGAAACCCATATCCAGCCCCCCCCTCGCCCCGGTAGGACAAGTTCACCGGCATCAAGGCCACCATGTCCACCTTCCGCTGGCTGCCCAAATCCAGCTGCAACCAGTCCGGGGTCGAATCATCCGGTAGATCCGCACTTCGATGTCCATATCGAGACCCCCAGGGTTGCTCCCTCACCGCGGGTAGCCGTTCCATGTCCACGGCGATCTCTTCCAGCCGCTTTTCGATCCGCCTCAATTCCGGACTCAAGCGCCGGATCCACGGCTCCGCGCCCCCACCATCGCCTTGGGCACGCCCGAGCCCCGGCAGCCAGGCAACCAGCAACCCGAGGAACCGCATGGTGCGCGTCCGGAACATCCCGGCCAAGCTGCCCGATCCCCTTACGTCTGTCAGCCCGGAATCTCGCATTCCGGGCCTTGTCGTATGATAAGATGACAAGCGCCTCCTTTCCATCCGCCGCGAAACTCCGCAACGTGTGCAAATCATATACAAGAAATGGATCTTTCGAGACTCGGTTTGTTAGAAAAATTCCCGCCGGTTCCACACCCGCTTCCAACCCAAACACACTACCGCATGAAAACCCAAATGGATTGCCGTGTTTCTACGGCATCGCACAGCCGCCCCGTCGGCGTTGTCCTGATTCAATGGATCGTCGCCTGGTGCCTTTGCATGGCCGCCCACGCAGCGCCGCCCGATCTCACCGCTGGCGGAGTGCCCACCAACACCTACAACATCAACCTCGGACCCACCGGTCTGACCGGCTGGGTCTTCCAGGAAAAGGATCCGAAGGCGCTGCTCGGCGATATCAACTACACCGGGCAAAGCCGACAGATTCTGGTGACGGCAATTGATGCGGGTTCACCTGCGGTCACGGCGGGCCTGCTGGCGAATGACGTGATTCTGGGTGCCACCGGTGATGGAAGCACTCCGGTGGATTTCACTGCCGATGCGCGCAAATCCCTCGCCCTTGCCATCGCCGCCGCGGAAGCCCGCTCCACTCCCGAATTGAAGTTGAAAGTGTGGAGGACGGGAAGCACCTCCACCTACACGCTCACCCTCCAGAACCTCGGGTCCTACGGCCCGGGTGCTCCCATCTCGGATGCCAAGTGCGCTTCAATCGTCCAGAATGCCCGCCAGTCGCTGCTGGCCAAGGATAGTCCAGGTTCCTGGGGCCTCGGCACTCTCGCCCTGATGGCGCTCGACGATCCGGCCCATCCGGATCACGCCGCGATGAAGGCGCAGATCGATACGGAAATCGCCGCGATTCTGCCCAATGCCGCGAACCTGGCCGCGATGAATGCCGGGGTGCCGGAAACATCGAGCAAGATCGCCTGGACCCGTGGCCATACCTTGATTGTCCTCGCCGAGTACTTCCTCAACTACGGCGAGCATCCGAACGGCGGGGTGTTTGCAGCGATTCAAGCCCACGTCAACACCATCACCACCGGACAAAGCATTTTCGGAACCCATGGCCACCAATATGCCGAGTTCAGGTGGCCGGATGGCGCGACCACACCCATGATGGGCGGCTACGGCGCGATCAATTCTTCCGCCGTTCCGGGATGGTATGGCCTGATGCTGGCGAAGCAATGCAACGTCGTGAATCCGAAACTGGATGTGGCGATCGACCGCGCCAATACCTTCTACGGCTCCTACGCGGGCCGCGGCGCGATCCCCTATGGCGAGCATGAACCGTCTTCCAATGAATTCAGCTCCAACGGCAAGTGCGGTGCCGCCGCTCTGGCCTTGAATCTGACCACCGGCAAAGAGGTGCAAAGCGCCTATTTCGCGAAAATGGCAGCGTCCTCCTTCAATGAATATGAAACAGGCCACACCGGATACTATTTCCAAGACATCTGGTCACCCTTGGGCGCGGCGCTCGCGGGCGACGATGCGATCAAGTCCTATTTCGCGCAAACCAGTTGGCTTTACGACCTGGCGCGCAAATGGGACGGCAGCTTTGCCTACAACCACATCACCACCCACGACAACTATGGTGGTTTCAACAGCTCCACTCCGTATGTCCTGACCTATGCGCTCCCATTGAAGCGCCTGCACATGACGGGCCGGGGAAGATCCGCCGGCGGCGTGCTCGATGCCGCCGGGCGTGCGGCCGCAGTGGTGTCAGGCTCCTACGACGAAACGGTCCGCAGCAAAGAGCAGTTGATCGCGGATTTGGGGGATTGGTCGGGACCGGTGCATACCCGCGCTGCCATTGCCCTTGCCGGAATGTCGCTGACCTCTATCGACATGGACACGTTGCACGCCCTGGCCAGCGATCCCGTTGGCGCATCGCGCGAAGGGGCTTTGATGGCGCTTGAAAAGATCGCCAATGCTTCCTCCGCACCGGTATTGTCGGCGATTCTCAGTGATCCCGATCCCCACATCCGGCGTCTCGCCGCCAAGGCATTGATCTTCAACCCGGCGAAGGCGGGACAGCTGAATACCGTCATGGCTGCCGCCGCTGCCGCACAGCGTCCGGTCTTTCCCATGGACCCCCGCGATCCGCTCCAGCATGACCTCTACGCCATGGGGCTCTTGCTTTTCAGCGGTGACACCAATCCCGTGGAGCGGGGGATTTTGTATGTCTATCCGAACATCGTGTTGACCGGCGTGGATCGACAACTCCTCTACCCTGCGATCCGGGCAATCGCCTCTTCCTCGTCGGGAAGCGGTCGCAGCACCTTGGGAGGGGTGATGAGCGTGCTGACCGAAGATGAAGTCAAGGCACTCGGGGGTACGATTGTGGATACGGCGTTTTACCGGGCCCCAGCCGATCCGATGTTTGCCGACCCCGCACGGGAAACCGCGATGGATGCGATGGCGAGGTATCGTTTCGCGGAGGCCATTCCCGTTGCCGAGCGCTCGATCCGTGCGGACTTCACGTCCAATGCGAACCGGGCGCTTTATGGAGAGATGTTCGCGGACTTGCAACAGTTCAAGGGGACCAACCTGTTGGTCACTCCTGACCCCGAAATCCTGCGGCTTTGCATGGACTACATCCACGAGCATGCGGATTTCAGCCCAGACCAATGCCGCCGAGGCGCAGTTGCTCATCAATGCCATCCTTCAGGACGACACCCCCGCGGCTCCGAAGTATCTGAAGAGCTTCGACTGGGTTGTCACGGACGCCGCCACGCTGACCCTACCGGCGAACGAGACCCAGTTGCACGCCAGCGTGACCGATCATGCGAATGGCGATCTCACCTACACCTGGCGCAAGGTCTATGGGGCCGGCAATGTGACTTTCGGCTCTGCTGCAAGCAAGGACACCACGGTGACTTTCGATAACACCCCGGGCAATTATATGTTCGAGGTGGCGGTGGTGGATGCGCGCGGCCTTTCTGAAATCAAGGGCACCGTGGCCATGACGCTTTACCAAGCCGGCGGCACGCTCCCGTCGAATCTGCCGCCGACTGCAAATCCGCAATCGCTAACAGCGCTGCCCAGCGCGCCTACGCCGGTCACCTTGACGGGCAGCGACCCGGAAAGCGCGCCGCTGCTGTTCACCGTGACGAGCGGACCGATCCACGGAACGCTCTCAGGCACGGCACCCAACCTGACCTATCTCTCCGATCTTAGCTATCACAACGGGGTAGACAGTTTCACCTTCGAGGCAACGGATAGTTTCGGGCAAAGCTCAAGCGCCACCGTTTCGATCACCGTGGATTCCTCCTTGCTGGTGACACGGGTTCACGAACCCTTCGACTATCCCGTAGGCGCGTTGCTCACAGGCAATGCCGGTGGCACCGGCATGACGGGCACCTGGCTGGACGGGCCGAATGCCGGGAAGGCGTGGATTTATGACGCCACCACCGCTACGACCCCGGTGGTCACCAGTGCCGGCACCTACAGTTGGGATGGAGTGGTGAACAACCTGCCGACCCATGCGGAGGCGGGCGCGAAAATGATCGGCCTCTCACCGGTGGACAGTGGTGACAGCTATGAAATCCATCGTCCGCTGGCCCAAAACGCGGGTGCGATGGCTGGAGCCGACGGAGTGCTGTGGGCGAGCATCGCCTATCACCGGGCTTCGAATTCATTTGCCCAGCACCTTGGTCTGGCATTGACCACCGACTGCTTTACGAACGGCGGCAGGGCGCTCAGCACCACAGGCGGCCACGGCAGCAATCTGGGCAGGGGCATCGGTGTGGCAAGGCCACTCGATGTGGGTAGTTCCTATTGCGCGGCTGTATTCAGCGGCGGTTCGGCCATTGCCACGACCACCGCACCCGAATTCGGTTCGGGGGATTTCGTGATGGTCTTGAAATTCGAGTTCGGAGCGACCGACAAGGTGTCCGCCTACGCCTTCCGCGAGGATGAAACCATCAATGAGACATCCTTCAACAACTATGCCATCTCGGCTTCGGCCGCGATCGATGAGACCACCCTGAACCGCATCTCGGTGGCCGCCGGACGCGGGGACCCTTCGTATGACGAAATCCGCGTCGGTGACAGCTTTTCAGCGGTCGCCGGTCTCGCCGAGTCCACGGTCGATGTGACCCCGCCGATGCCCGACCCGATGACCTTTGCGGTCGCTCCCACGGCGAATTCCTCATCCATCACCATGACGGCGACCACCGCCACGGATGCGAGTGGCGTGGAATACTATTTCACCTGCACGTCGGGCAACGGACATGATAGCGGCTGGCAGAGCAGCCCGATCTATGCCGATGGCGGTTTGGGTGCTGGCAGCTACACCTACACCGTCAAAGCCCGCGACACCAGTTCAAACCGGAATGTGACAGCCTCATCCACTCCGGGATCGGCCAGCATCGTCAGCTCGACGCCGGGAATCATCACCTGGAGCGTATCCAACATTTCGGGCAATATCACCGATGTCTCCACGGCGGGAACGCTTGTCCAAGCCCATGGCGGCGCGGATTTGGGCACTGGCAATGTGGTCGATGGCTCCACCTTCAACATCAACGGGGTGCCTTTCGACGACGGTTTCGTTTTCGACACTCCGTCGCACTTCGACACGCTTGGTTCGCGTGGCGGAACCTACACCTCTCCAAATGCAGCTTACTCCACATTGATGACCTTAGCGGATCGACAAGGCTCCGGCACGGCCACCTTCACCTTCAGCGGTCTCACCGCCGGCAACACCTACCAGATCCAGGTATGGCATGGGGACAACATTAACACAGCAGCCATAGGCGGGATGGTTGTAAACACCGGAGGCACTGCCACCGCGCCAAATCCCAGCACAACAGGACATAAAACCCTATTGAGAGAAGTAACGGAAGGTGGATACGGCCAGTATGCCATTGGCACCTTTGTGGCCAACGCCAGCACCCAACAATTCCAAGCGCGCGCCTACACGAATCTTACCACGACCCCCTCCGCGACAACCAACGTCACCATTAACGGTTGCCAACTCAGACTGCTTGCCACTGCCAGTGCGCCTGATTCGACCCCACCAACCTTGGCTCCGCCGGACATCGTTGACAACCAAGGCGGAGCTCCCGTCCTGGTGGGAACCACGGTCGTTTACAACGTCACCTTCAGCGAGAGCATGAATGGCACGACGATCAATCACGCCGATTTCGGCAACGCGGGAACGTCGTCGGTGACGATCGGCACCGTGTTGCAGATTCCACCAAGCATCTATCAGGTGCGCATGACCGCTCAGACACCGGGAACACTGCGCCCGCAGGTCAATCCCGGGGCGGTCATCACGGATCTCGCCGGCAACCCACTGGACACCAACTCAGCCATCCTGGACGACACCATCATCTCCGTGGTGCCTGCCAATTCCGCACCGGTTTGGGCTGCCAATCCGGTCAACGAGGCTAACGCCACCGAGGATGCTCCATACAGCAGCACATTGGCGGATGATGCCAGCGATGCGAATGGCAACCCCCTGCAGTATGCGAAGGTCTCCGGTCCCGCGTGGTTGGCCGTGGCATCCGACGGTTCGCTTTCCGGCACACCGGCCAACGCCGATGTTGGAGCCAATGTTTTCACGGTCAGCGTGACCGACAACATCGCCCCGGCGGTGGAAGCCACCTTGAACATCACGGTGATCAACACCAACGACGCGCCGGTTTTCACGGCCGATCCGATCGCGGGTGGCGATGCCACCGAGGACGCGGTATTCAGCGGAACTCTTGCCGGTAGTGCCAGCGACGTGGACACGGAAGCATCCCTGGCCTTTGCGAAATTGAGCGGTCCGGCCTGGTTGAGCGTAGCCTCTAACGGAGCGCTTTCCGGAACCCCGGCCAACGGCGATGTGGGAGCGAACGTCTTCACCGTGAGCGTCAGCGACGGCATCGCCTCACCGGTTGAAGCCACATTGAACATCACGGTCATCAACACGAATGACGCACCGGTGTTCACGGCCGATCCGATCGCGGGCAGCGATGCCACCGAGGGTGTGGCCTATACCGGCACGCTGGCTGGCAGCTCGACAGACGATGACGGCGACGCACCGATCTTTGCCAAGACCGGTGGACCGACCTGGTTGAGTGTGGCGACCAATGGCGCGCTTTCAGGCACTCCGACCAACGTGGACGTCGGTCCGAATGTCTTCACCGTGAGCGTCAGTGATGGCAACGGCGGCAGCGACACGGCGACCTTGAACGTCACGGTAAGTGCCGCCACCTTGATACCTGGAAAAATCGTGTGGAACGTGTTCAATATTTCGGGCAACGTCAGCGACGTCTCCACGGAAGGAGCACTTGTCCAAGCACACGGCGGCGCGGATTTGGGCACAGCCGATGTGGTCGATGGCAGCACCTTCGACATCAACGGGGTGATATTCGACGACGGTTTTGTTTTCGACAGTCCGTCACACAAGGACACGATTGGCAACCGTGGCGGCAGCTATACCGCCCCTAACGCTGCTTACGCAACTCTCTGTAAGTTTGCGGATCGCCAGGGATCCGGCACCGCCACCTTCACATTCAACAACCTCACCGTTGGCAATACCTATCAGATCCAGCTCTGGCATGCGGACAATGTCAGCGTTGCCATGGAAAACGGCATGGTCGTGAATGACGGCGGCATCGCCAGCACACCGGTTCCCGGAGCATCAGGGCATGCGACGCTTGTGCGGGAAATCTCAGAGGGCGGATATGGGCAATATGCCATCGGCACGTTTATCGCCGATTCCAGCACACAGCAATTCCTCGCGCGTGCCTATGGCAGTCTCACCACCACGCCTGTCGGCCAGGCCAACGTCACCATCAACGGTTGCCAACTCCGGTTGATTGCCGTCGCGCCTGATTCGACCCCGCCGACGCTCGCGTCCTCTAACATCGTCGATGACCAAGGCGGAGTGAATGTCACCGAGAATGACCTGGTGACCTACACAGTGACGTTCGGCGAGGAAATGGATGCGACCACGGTGGGAGCCGCTGATTTCTCGAATGCGGGCAGCGCACCGGTCACCATTGGCAGCGTCACGGAAACCTCACCGGGCGTGTTCAGCATCCAGGTGACTCCGACCGCACCGGGCAGCCTGACCCTGCAGGTGTCCGCCGGCGCTGTCCTCAGCGATGTGGCTGGCAATGCGCTCGACACCACTGCCCCGATCACGGACGACACCACCATCACGGTGGATGAGGCGAATGTCGCGCCGATCTGGACCGCCAACCCGGTCAATGATGCGGATGCCACCGAGGACTCTGCCTATGCTTCGACGCTGGCCGATGACGCAAGCGATGGAAATGCCGGTGATTCACTCGAGTTCGCCAAAGTGAGCGGCCCTGCATGGTTGAACGTGGCTCCCGATGGCACGC
>CAWENZ010000041.1:0-7215 GCA_963810445.1 uncultured Verrucomicrobiae bacterium
ACGGTAATCGTCCCATTGGGCGTAGGCCGGGTAAAGGCCCAAGGCGTCGTAGCGTTTCTTGTCCAGGCCCTCGGAGAGAATGTTACGGGCGCTAAAATAAGCACTGTAACGGCTCGAGATTTGATAGCTGCCGGTGACGTCGATTTTAAGGGCTGACGGAGCGAAGGAGCCCAGGTTGACCTTGGTGACGCCATCGGGCAGGGTGAAGGTGGCGGCATTCCCCTGGAACACATCCTCGGTCCACGTGCCTCTGACGGTGAGGTTGACGCGCTTGTTCGAGAATGAAATTCCTCCGGTCGCAAGATTGGCGGCGGACGGACGGGCCGAGATTCGCGTCGTATCAGTCTCCGAGCGCTTTTTGTGGGAGAAGCTGGAGAAGAAGCGAAGGTTCCGTCCCCATGCGCCGAGGAAGCGGAAATCCTGTGAAGCCTGCAATTCGTACCCATCCGATTTGCCAGTGCCGATGCCGTTTTCAGAGGTCCGGATTTCCCAGTCCTTGTAGTCGGCCGGGTCGAGGCCAAGGGATTCAGCCAGGGCATCGAACTCCGGATTTCCGCTCGTGGTGATAAACGTATCCGCGAAATTCGAGATGCTCTTCAAGTAGTAGGAAGCGCTGAATTTACCGCCGTTGTCGGTGTAGTAGGAGAGCTCAAAGTCCCAGTTTTTTGAACTTTCCGGCAGGAGGTTCGGATTGGCCACCGAGATAATGCCGCGGGGAATGGCCGCCGGGTCATCATTTTCGTTGATATTAAAATCGTTTTGATTGCCGGACAGCAGGCCGCGGGTGGCGTCTTCGATTGGAATACGACCGGAGGCGATCGAATAGGCCACTTTGGCCACCAGCTTCTTGGTCACATCAAACGAGGTGCTGAGGCTGTAGTTTGGATCGCCTTTGGATTCACCGTGAATGGCAGCCGTCTTGCGTTGCAGCTGACCGCCAACGAGGGAGGTGCTGGTTACGATGGCCGTTGGGAAGGCGATTGATTTGGCGGCCAGATCAGACCGGAGAGCCGTTCCGATGGTGTCGGTGGCGAAGAGTTTCGACGTGGCCTGATCGATGCGGACGGTGCCGACTCCGCCGAGCAAGGCAACGTTGCGGTAAGTGGAACCGTCGGCGTTTTTCACATAATTCCATTTGGCATCGCCTTGCGGGCCGTAGCCGTCGCGCGTGGTGGTCTCGTTACGAAGACCGGCGACGAAGCGCAGGCGGTCGCTGACGGCGCGACCTTCAAGCAGGGCATACCAGGCGTCCTTCTTTTCCTTGAGGGCCTTGTTTTGACCGAGCGCGCTCCAATAATTTTCTTTGGCATCCGCATCAGTGATGGTGAAGTTCTCGGGATGCGCCTTGTAGATGTCATACATTTTGTAGGCGCTCACGAACTCCTGGGGTGAAAAGCCCCAGCCTGGCGAGGTGCCTAGATAGGTGTCATCAAGATAGTCCGTCACGGCCAGCGCCGGTCCGATGTAAGACTCACGGTAGCCGGTGCCCCGGCCCCATTTGACCTTGTTGGTTTCGTCATAACGAAAGCCGGTCTTGAACGCGAACTTGGCGGCCTGCCAGGGAAGGAAGTCCAGTTCGCGGCGCAGATCGAACTGATAGAGGGTGCTTTCGTCGAGTGATTCGGCATTGCCGGACTTGGCCAAAATTGTCGGGGAGCTCCAGTTGGCGAGTTTGGTGTAGTCGAGCTTGTTGAGCTCAAGGCCGGTGCGATCGTAGACCGTAATTGCTCCGGGAATCCCGTATTGCACATTTTCAAACTTCATGGTGCCGACATTGACGCTGACATCGACGCCCGAGAAGTGTCCGTTCTCGAAATCGAGGAAGCTGGCCCGCGAGCGGGACTGACTGGCCAGCGCGATGATATCCCATGGTCCCTTTTGGTAAGTGGCCTTCAGGTAGCCGCTATGGGTGATGCCCTCTTTGTCCCGGGCGGTGATGTCCTGGCTGACCGAATTGCTTGGGTTTAACGCACTCGTGGTGGCGGATTGGCTGGTGTTCAGATACGGCAGAGACGTGACCGAGGTGGCGTTCCAGTCAAGCGGACGCTGGATGCGGAATTGGGCGCGCCGGTCGGTATCGGAGGCCGTGTAGGTGGACAGCTGGTAGTTCGCCGCAATGGCCAGGCCCGGGACCGGGCGCCAATCGACGCGGAAGGAACCGGAGTTGGAGTCGGAGGTGCGGGGAGAATCCGTGATGGAGACCCGGGTCAGAAACGGATTGGTGAGCGAGATCGGTCCGACGGAATTGGTCAGGATGGTCGGGTTCGCACCACCGAGCGGACGAAGATCCGTGCTAACGCTGCTGGTGCCGAATTCCGGGCGTAGACGCTGGTTGGCGCTGTATTGGCTGAACCGCGATGCGGTGAGCGAGATGCCCAGCTTTTCATTGATCGGCTTCACATAGGAGAGCTCGAACCCGGGTTGACCCGCGCGCACGCGTTTTGGAGTGGGGCCGACCACCTTGGCGAACGGATTAGGTTCGGTGGAATTGACCACTGCATAAACCTTATAGGAAAAAGAGGGCCGGGCGTATTCGAACGCGGACTTGGAAACCAAGTTGATCGAACCACCGACGGAGTTCATCGGCATGTCGGGCGTCGCCACCTTGATCAATTCCACGCGCGAGGCGTTGTTGATCGAAAGCATGTCCAGACCTACCTGATTGGTCAGGCTGGCTTGCGAAGCACTGGTTACCGGTACGCCATCGATGGTGATGGCCGTATCTTCAGGACCAAAACCGCGAATCGAGACGCCAAAAGCATCGGTTGGCGCGATGTAGGTGCCGCCGTATTCGAGTTCCACGCCGGGAAGGTATTTGATCAATTCACCGACGTTGCCACCGGGGATTTCCCCGAACTCGTCGGTGGAGATAACGTTTTTCATGTTCACTGAAAAACGTTCTTCGGCGATGGCGATGGCGCGGGCGTTCTTGTACCGCTCGGCGTTGACCACAAAGGGATCGAGTTTAACGGTGCCGTCTTTTTCCAGTTTGGTCGCATCGGACTGGCCCACGAGGATGCTCCGGTTAACCGCCTTGTCGGCTTCCACGGTGACGCTGATGCTCTGGTCGGGTTCGCCGACGTAGGAGACCCGGAGGGTGCGTTCACCCACCGGGGCATTCGCGATGACGTAGTTGCCGAATTCGTCGGAAACCGCCTCGTCGCCCGTGCCGGCGATGGTGACCTTGGCGTTTTTCACATACGTGCCGTTGCTGGCATTTTGCACCCGGCCATACACGGTGCCGGTGGCTTCTTTCTGAGCCAGGGCAGGGATGGCGAGGGCGATCAGGGCAATTACGGTGAACAGGCACCGGCTAACAGTTTTAAGCGGTGCAGAGTGATCGGCACGGCAGGCATGGGTACAGCTCATTATTTGCTGGGGTGGGGGGTTGATGGGAACGACGAGAGTGATCGTTGGATAATTGAACAGGTCTTTTATAGCATGATCGGGTGAACCGATCTTCCCGCCAATGTGGTGATTTCGACGGGATTCTAACGAGGTTGATTCGGGGTGTTTTGTGAGGATCGCCTGGTCGGGTCCCTACTATTACAGGTGGAATAAGGGGTGAACCAGCGGGACTATTTCACACCGCCTCGTGAATTCATATCACCGTGTTTTCGGACAGTCATTTCGAGGATTCTGCCAAGACTACAGACGACCAACTGCCCGTCGTTGGCCGGCCGCGACGACGATCTTAGCGTGAAACCGGCAGGTTAGGGAGGGGGGTGAGAATTTGCACCGGCCCGAGCAGACCGGCGGGAAGCACTTCTTTCGACTGGATTGCCGGGGCGGTGGTCCAGGTTTTGGGGGGAAGTTTGTGTGTCTCCAGTTGCTCTCCAATCAGGCGGTTGGCCCACGTGTTGGTGACGATGATCTTCAATTGGTTGTTGCCGACCCGGACGGCCCGGGAGAGGTCGACCCGGTAGGGCGGGGTCCAAGCCACCCCACAATCGATTTCGTTGACCACGACGCGAGCGATATTTTTCACGTCACCCAGATCGAGCCAGACCGAGGTCGCCGCCTGGTTCCATGAGAAATTCCGGGTGTAAGTCGCCGATCCGGAAAAATATCGAATAGCCTCATCGGCGTGTTTGCTCCAATCGCTGAGGACAGGAAAGGTGACTGCGACCGTTGGTTCACCGGCCTCAGCCGCAAATGATACCAGCCACGTCCCGTCGAGTGGCTGGACGGGAACAAGCGGAGCGACGGGTGGGACCAATGACGGCGTGGCGGTTTTCGGCCAGACGATGAACAATGAACCCTGCGGCTCCAAGGACAGTGGGATCCACCGGCGATCATCGCGATTAATGAGAGCTGGAGCTGAAGTAATCACACCGGTGACCGCATTCCAGATTTCCGGTTGGCCGGTATTTGCCCGAAAGGAGGCGAGGACCGAACACGGTTCATTTTGCTGATTGGTGATAAAATAAATTTCGCCCGACTCGGCTGTGCGATGGATCCACTCAAGACCAGTCGCAGGCCGACCCTCCGGATCGGTGAGCGCTAAATCCGGCGGCACTCCGGCCCCGAGAATCTGTTTGCCCAGGGAGTGGACCGATGGTTTGCGTGGATCGATAATCGCAACGCCGGCCTCGGTCAGCGTGTTTAATTTTTGCTGAAGCTCGCGGCTGCGTTCTGCTGAGTCAGTCAAAACCAGCGCGGCATAGGACGCACCACCGGGTAGTGTTAGCCGACCCGCTTTGGCCGTGGCGAGGTGGAGCAAGGCATCGCGGTTGATCGAGTCGGCGGTGTAGCCGGGAGGCAGGGATGGCGAACGGCGCTCGGGCAAAATC
The DNA here is from genome assembly GCA_963810445.1 of uncultured Verrucomicrobiae bacterium. GTDB lineage: Bacteria > Verrucomicrobiota > Verrucomicrobiia > Verrucomicrobiales > Akkermansiaceae > Luteolibacter. The sequence continues at coordinate 4,794 of CAWENZ010000041.1, forward strand.
GCCCGGCTCGGCAATGTCTCACCCGTAAAATAGGCGACCTCCGCCACTGGCCGTCCGGTTTGCAGCAACGCGGAACAACGGCTGATGTAGTCCGTCCACGCGCCGACCTCGGGCCACCAGGTTTGGTCGCGTTGAAAATATAAACCGACTCCGTTGAGGGTCATGCCTGGTTGGCGGTCGAGCCACGGATTGTGGGCGAAAACGTGGAAGACAAACCGGTTGATCCCGAGAGCGAGGTGGTGGTCGGCCAGTGTTTTTAACATGCCGGGATGTTCGTCCCATTGCATGCGCAGTTCGGTGAAGGCCTCGGCTTGCACCACGTTTTTGCCATAAACGTGCGCTCCGGAAATGGCGTCGTGAATGTCATTCGGTTTGTCGTGGGTAGGACTGCGCAACCAGAATTCTCCCATGGGAACATCCACGGAGCCGAAGTGCCTCAAGCCATCGCCCATCATGGTGGGCGCAGTGGCTTCCGCGCTGAACTCGCAACCTTGGGCGTGCGCGAGACTGGCGAGGGTACCGAAAAAATTATCGGTGGTCAGGTCGCTGACCGTCAGCCGCAGGTCCGCCAGGAATTTTTCCGTGCGGCCGGCGTTGCCCAGGGGATATCCGGCCATGGCCGGAAGGAACGGGGTTGGATCATAACCGCGTCGCCGGTTGAATTCTTCCCTGAAAACGGGCGACCAATTTTGGCTGCCCGTTTCCCAGCTATCGACGTGGAAAAGTTTGAGCACCCGTGAAGCCAGTTCCGGTCCGAGCTGGCGCGTGGCTTCGCCAAACCAGCCGGCGAACTGGGTGCGCACGGCCACCGGATTAAATTTGTCACATTCGAGACCCTGGCCTGCGCCCCCGGTTTCGTTGTGGTGTCCGGTCGAGGTGTGGCCAAAGCGCATGATGATCCATGGTCCTGGGGGCGGGGTCCAGTCGAGCTGGCCGTCAGTTTGCAGGCGCGCGGTGAGATCGATGACCTGGTCCGGAGAGATGCAAAGTGCATCTGGCAATTCGTGCTGGGTGACGGTTGGCGATTGCCGCCACACCATGGCGGCCTTGCCTTCGAAACCGTCCAGGCGCGGTTCGGATGAGAGTTCGAGACCGCGAAGCACAAGCCGGGGTTTCCATTTGGCTCCATCGAGATCCTCGGCGCCGGGTTCGGCATCCGTTGGATCATAAAGGAAACGAAAAAAACGCGCCGTGACCGGAGGCAGACTGAAGGTTTCGTCGGCATCCCAATTTTGCCAGCCATGGCGGGACGGGGTGAGGCGGATCAGTGGATGAAATTTTTCCCCGTCATCGCTGACGGTGATTTTCAGGCGGGTGGCGTGATAGAGTCCGCCGTAATTTTTATTCCATTGAAGAAGGGTGAGGGTGCGGGCGGTGAATGGCTTCGCAAATTCGTACTGGATCCAGCAAGGAACGTCGCTGCGCAGCTGTTGGGTGCGATTTCCGGTAACCAAAAACTGGGCGTCCACTCCGGGCAAACTGGTCGTCACCTTGGGTGGAACGGTGCGGGTATTGAGTCCGGCCCCGGGCGGGGCGGGAAAGGCGAGGACGGCCACGTCGCGATAATAATTTTCCAAGTGAGCTGGCAACGGCAGTTTTTCGGTGAACGGCTGGCCGCCGGGTACGCCCGTTTCACTCCAGACGAGTTTCTGCATGCTCAGTTCGGGCGTGATCCACGGGCCGCCTGCGGTGGCAAACCCGTCACTCACCGCCATCGCCAATTTTAGGCCGAGCCGGTCTGATTCTTCCGCCGCGAATTTCACCAGCGACCACCATTCCGGCGTGAGCTGGAGCGCCGCCGGGGTGAACACCGGAGGATTGGCCGGACCCTTGATCGTCATGAGGTAGGCACCGCCGAGGCCGGCTTGTTTCATGGCCGTGAGGTCGGCGGTGATGCCTTCGCGCGAGACGGCTCCCTGCATCCAATACCAGAAGACCCACGGCCGGGCGGACGCCGGCGGATTTTGAAAGGATTCCGCCAGCGTTGTGGCGCGCATGAGGGGCGCGGGACATATTAAACCCGACGCCAGCACCCCCCAGGCGAGCAGAAAACGCACATGAATATTGATCGCCATGCCGGGAGGTTCAGGTGCTTGCTAGGCGGCGTTTTTCCAAGTCGGCGCGAATCTGCGGTTCGAGGAGTTCGTATTTTTTATAAAACAGCACCGGCACAATCCCGAGGGCGAAACAGGCGGCTGGCAGCCAGATGATGCCGAATTGAATGGCGGCGGTGACGGCGGCGGTGGGTTCGGTTTTGGCGACGTAGCCGGCGGCATCGAGCAGCCACATTGGCAGTGCGCCGCCCAGACCGGCTCCGGCCTTGAGGCAAAACGCCGCGCCGATCGCGGTGAGCAGACCGGCGGCGCGAATGCCCGTTTTCCATTCGCCGTAATCCACGCTGTCCGCGATTACAGAGAACGGC
>CAWENZ010000042.1:0-17937 GCA_963810445.1 uncultured Verrucomicrobiae bacterium
CGGCGAGGTCGCCGCATTCGGCAGCATGACCAACGTGCGGGTGGATCACGAGGGGCGGCCAACCCTGATTACGGACGATGAACGTTCGAAACTCGCGGAATGAATTCCGCACTCCGATTTCATGGAAACCACCGGCCGTATCATTTTTGTCCCGACTCCCATTGGGAATCTTGCGGACATCACGCTCCGTGCCATTGAGGTCCTCGAAGTCCGCCGACCGCATCGCCTGCGAGGACACCCGACATTCGGGACAGTTGTTAGCCCACCACGGGATTTCGGGCAAACCGCTCGTTTCCCTCCACGAGCACAACGAGGCGCGCCGTGCTCCGGAACTCGTCGCGGCGGCCAAGGCAGGTGAAACCATCGCCGTCATCAGCGACGCGGGCATGCCTGGCATCTCGGATCCCGGCTACCGCCTGGTGCAGGCCTGCATTGAAGCCGGCGTCCTGTTCGAGGTTCTTCCCGGGCCTTCGGCGGTCATCACCGCGTTGATCGGCTCCGGTTTTCCATGTCATGCCTTCCGCTTCGGTGGATTTCTATCCGTGAAATCCGGCAAGCGCCGCAGCGCGTTGTCAGCGGCCCTCGAATCGGGCGAAACGGGAATCTTCTTCGAGTCGCCACACCGGATTGTTTCCACCCTGGAGATTCTAACGGAAATCGATCCTGCCGCCCGTACCTGTGTCGCGCGCGAGCTGACGAAAAAGTTTGAAACGTATCACCGCGGCAGCGCTGCCGAGGTTCTGGAACATTTCAAATCCCATCCGCCCAAGGGTGAAATCGTGATCCTCGTCCACGCGGCGGATTGAGCCGCCAGCTTCTCAGAGGCTGTCTGAAAAATACCCGAAGGCAGGGATCGACCTCCGGGCGGTCCTGCGAATGGAAAGTGAATGTCCGACCATGGATGGATTCAAGAGCTTTTCATGGGCGGATCCATTCGCCTCACATTCGCAGGACCGTTGCGGAGAACGGTCCCTGCCATTTTTAAGACAGCCTCTCAGGCCGTTCCCGCGAGGCGGTGATTGAGCGCGATCGAGCGCCTCAGCGCCCGCATGACATCGACCATGCCCCTGTGGGAAGCCGCCGCCGCGGCGCATGCCGGATGATGGTTCGCGTGGCGGCTGACGAAGCGACCGATTTCCGCGTAAAGCTGGCGCATCTGCGTGTCGAGCAAACCGCTTTCGGCACGCAGAGTCGACATCTCCTTGTTTCCGTCGCCGATCACCTGAAATGCCTCGGACGCGTGGACCCGGCGCTCCAGGCGCTTCTCGTTGAGCTTCGCATCGACCAGATCGACTCTTGCATCCCCTTGCTCGATTTCGTGGCCGATCTGGATCCGCTGGTGCTTGAGATCGGAGAAACGGGTCTTCAGTTCGACGAGCCGTTTCTTCACTTCCACAAGGTCCTGTCGTCCGGACTCCGGATTCGCCGGATTCGTTGGTTAGAACCTCCAGCTTCATCTTCATGCCGTCGTAGCTCCGGCGGACCTCGCGGGCCTCGGCAACGATCTCATCCCGACGGGCCGCCAGTTTTTCCAACTCGGTGAGGAGTCCGACACGCTCGTCGAGGAGTTCCTGATGGACTTCCGGCGTGCTGTTGAGCACGACGGCCCGTTCCTCGTGGGCCTTGTCGAGCAAGGCCTGGCATTGCTCAAGCTTCTCCCTAACAATATCCCGTTCCTTGATGAACTTCCGGAGATTCCAGTATTCGACCGAAAGCTCCTCGATGCTTTCCACCTTTTCCCAAATGGCAGCCCCCAGCTGTGCCTCGGCCTCGCGGAGGAGATGCATCTCGCTCGCCGCATCGGCCATGCGGTGGTTCTTCCGGAAATATCCGAAAGCCTGCGCGAAGCGCGCCACGAAATAGCGGGTGGAAGTCATGGGTGGGGGAGATGGCTAATTCGCGATCTTGCGCTGGAGCGCTTCGATGACCGTGAAGTCCTCGAGGGTCGTGATGTTGCCGGAGATCTTGCCGGTGGTAACGAGTTCTTTCAAGAGACGGCGCATGATTTTTCCGGAGCGGGTCTTTGGCAAGCCCGGAGCGAAATGAAGGTCGTCTGGCTTGGCGATCGCGCCGATCACCTTGCCCACGTGGTTTCGCAGTTCCGTCTGAAGTTCGACGGATTCCTCGAAACCGCTCTTGAGGGTGACGAAGGCGGCAACCGCCTGGCCCTTCATTTCGTCCGGGCGGCCGACCACGGCGGCTTCGGCCACGGCGGGGTGGGAAACGAGCGCGCTCTCGATTTCGGCGGTGCCGAGGCGGTGGCCGGAAACGTTGAGCACGTCGTCGAGGCGGCCGATGATCCAGAAATTGCCATCCTTGTCGCGGCGCGCGCCGTCGCCCGCCGTGTAGAGGCCGGGATAGTCGGACCAGTAGGTCTTCTTGTAGCGGTCCTTGTCGCCGTAGATCGTGCGGATCATGGATGGCCAGGGCTTGCGGATGACGAGGCGGCCGTCCTCGTCCGGCTTTGCACTCGTTGCCGGCGTCGTCGAGGATCGCGGCGTCGACGCCGAAGAATGGCAGGGTCGCGGTGCCAGGTTTGCAGGGCGTGGCCCCGGGAAGCGGTGAAATCAGGATCGCGCCCGTTTCGGTCTGCCACCAGGTATCGACGATCGGGCATTTCCCGCCGCCGATGTGCTTGTGGTACCAGTTCCAGGCTTCCGGATTGATCGGTTCTCCAACCGAACCTAACAGGCGAAGCGAGGACAGGTCGTGGGCCGCCGGAAGATCGTCGCCCGCCTTGATGAAGGCGCGGATCGCGGTCGGCGCGGTGTAGAAAATCGTGACGCCGTATTCCTCGACCATTTTCCAGAATCGCCCGAAGTCCGGGAAATTCGGAGCGCCTTCATACATCACCTGGGTCACCCCGTTGGCGAGCGGGCCATAGACGATGTAGGAATGCCCGGTGATCCAGCCGACGTCGGCGGTGCACCAGTAAACATCGTCGTCGCGCATGTCGAAGATGTATTTGCAGGTCGAATAGGTGCCGGTGAGGTAGCCGCCCGAGGTGTGGAGGATGCCCTTGGGCTTCCCGGTCGATCCCGAGGTGTAGAGAACGAAAAGCGGGTGCTCGGAATCAAAGGCCTTGGCCTCGTGTTTCGAGGAAGCGGTGGCGACCTCGTCGTGCCACCAGGCATCGCGCTTGGCATCCATGTCGACCGCGTTGCCGCAGCGGTTGAGCACGATGACGCGCTTCACCTTGGTGTATTTCACGAGCGCCTCGTCGACGACCGGCTTGAGCGGAACGACCTTGCCGCGCCGCCAACCGCCGTCGGCGGTGATGATGACCGTGGCTCCGGAATCGTCCAGGCGATCAACGATTGCCTCCGAGGCAAATCCGCCGAAGACCACATTGTGCACCGCGCCGATGCGGGCGCAGGCGAGCATCGCCACCGCCGCTTCCGGCACCATCGGCATGTAAATGAGAACCCGGTCCTTCGCCTTGACCCCGTTTTTCAGAAGGACATTGGCGAAACGGCAGACATCCTTCTGGAGCTGGCCGAAGGTGATGACGCGGCGGTCGCCGGGTTCTCCCTCCCAGATGATCGCGGCCTTGTTCTTGCGCGGTCCGGTCGCGTGGCGGTCCACGCAGTTCTCACAGACATTGAGTTTCCCGCCCACGAACCACTTCGCGTTCGGCGCTTTCCAATCCAGCACCTTGTCCCATTTCTTCTGCCAGGTCAGCTCCTTGGCCTCGCGCGCCCAGAACTTCTCGGGCTTGTCGATGGACTCCTTGTAAAGCTTCTTGTAGGCCGCCAGCGACGGGATGCGGGCTTTTGCGGAAAACTCTTTCGACGGCTTGTGGACAGCGTCCCCGTCGTGATTTGTGTTGGATTTCTTGGCGCTCATTGGGTTGGGTGAAAATTGCCGCGCGAACGTCGATTCCTGCGGCGCGTCCACAAGCTAGGAAGCCAATCTGCCTGCTGCAAGTCCCCAGAACCGGTTATTCCGGTCTTTTTTTCCGTGACGGATCCGTTACCTCACGCTTCTTCACAGGCTTCGGATTTCCCAGCAGCATCTGGGTCTCCACGGCATTGAGCATCGCCCATGCGCCGGGTTCCAGATCGCCGAGCCAAAGCGCGCCGATGCGGACGCGCAACAGCTTGGTCACCTGGTAGCCGAGCGTGTCGAACATCACCCGGATCTGGCGTTTCGCACCGTGGTCGAGCACCACCTTGATGCGGCGCGGCGAAAGGCGCTCGATGGATTTCGCCTTGAGGCGGCCTTCCGGCGTGTAAACCCCTTCGAGAAACTGGTCGAGGTGGACGTTCTCGAAGGCCTGGTTCGAGGTGACGAGGTATTCCTTTTCCACCGACTTCGACGGATGCATCAACTGCTGCGAAAGATCGCCGTCGTTGGTCAGGATGAGCAGGCCTTCCGAATCCATGTCCAGCCGGCCGACGTGGTGCAGCGCGTGGAGCGACGCCGGAAGCATCGAGTAAATGGTAGCCCTGCCGAGTTCATCCTCGCGGGTGCAGACGAATCCGCGCGGCTTGTGAAAGGCGACGATCATCGTCTCGCGGGGAGCGACGCGTTTGCCATCCACCTTCACGTGATCGCCCGGAGAAATGCGGGTGCCCATGTTGATGCAAGGGGTGCCGTTCACCTCCACGCGGCCTTCCTTGATCAGTTCGTCGCAGGCACGGCGCGATCCCACGGCGCAGGACGCGAGGTATTTGTTGAGGCGGGTGCCGTCGTTGGTGGCCATGGGGATAGAAATGCAAAAGGCGCGAAACCCGTCGGGATCCGCGCGTTTTGGGAAATCAAACGTGCCGGGGGATCAACCCTCGTGCTTGGTCTTCGGAAGTCCGACAGGGGACTTGCCGGCTTTCCACTCGCCGCGCTCCTTGAGGAGCTTCACGCGCTCGAAGCGCTTGAGGACGGAACGTTTGCCGCCGACGGTGGCGCTGGACTTGAGGCTGTTGTGCTTGGACATCTCGGAATGAGGGTAAAAATGGTCGCGGGAGGCGGAAGCTAGGGACCACTTCCCCCACTGGCAATCCGAAAAAGGGGAAATTTCACGTGGCGGCGGTTTCCAACCGCCAAGCCCCGCCGAATCAAAGGGCATTGCGGTTGAAAACCGCTGCCACGGCTCACTTCGGCCATTTCACGTCCGGGGCCTTGCCGCCCCACAGCGGGTTTTTCGGGTCAAGAAGGTCGTGGCCATTGGATATGATCTTTCCATCCGGGCTGATTGGAAGGGATGTGACCGAGTTGTCCAATTTCAAAACCACCGCCATGCCATCAAATGCTGTCGGATCCAAACGCGAGGTTCCCGGGATCACGGGCCCAAAAACAAGCGGGAGGGACGGGTTGTCGTTGGGCGACAGTCCGGAAACGTAGGCGAAACCGGTTTCGCCGTGCGCCAACGCCGTGGCGTCCGAATTGCAAACTCCGTCGGGAGTATTTGCCGACTTCGAATAGGTGTCGAAACGACGTTCCTCTGCCAATCCTGCGGTGATCAATTGCACGAAGACATCGTTCGAGGTCCGGTCGGAGAGGGTGAGCTTGGTTCCGGTCTTTCGCTTGATTTGCGCAGCGGTCGTCTTGTCGGGGAATCTCCTGTATTCCGATTCAAATTCCAAGAGGCCCATCCCGATGAACCGAAGACTGCTAACGGCGGAGGTTTGCGCGGAATTTCTATGGGAGCGAATAACGATCGGTCTGGTAAGATAGACCACCAGTGCAAGCATCGAGGCGATCCCCACCGCGGACATCCACCCAAACTTTCTCCGAGACTTCAACGCCGCCTCGCCCGCCGGTGGCCCGGGAGCATCCGGTGGTGGTTGCGGCAGAAGTTCACTTGGCACCACTGTAGAGTCCTTCTTTCCTGCTTCCTGATCAAGCTCGCGGACTTCACGGGAGGAAATTGAGTGGCCAATCAAAAACCTCCCGACTAACAACATACATGCTCATCAAAATCTGCGTCCTCATTTGCGCCGTCTCCACCTTTACAACGGCCGCCCTCACCTTGTGGACTTTCGTCGAATCCCGGAAATACCAGGACGACTATGAAAAATCCCGGGATGCGCTCAATCAGTTCACCAATGACACCTTGAAGAAAATCATCAAGGAACCCGAGAAAAAGGTGGATTTCGTACCACCTACCCGGTGAAGCGCTGCGGCAAGTGATCCGATTAACCCTTGTCCGACCTACTTCGGCCATTTCACGTCCGGGGCCTTGCCGTGCCAGAACGGCTGGCGGGGATCGAGGAGGTCGAGACCGTTGATGATGGCTTTCCCAGCGGAGTCGATTGGGATGTTCACGACTGAATTGTCGGCTCGCACCACTGCAATCCGATCGTAGTTCGCTTTTCCATCGAATGTTTTGGTGCCCGGAATCACCGGGCCAAATGCGATGGGAGTCGAGCGATTATCATTGGGATTCACGCCCATAACATAGGCGAAAGCACATTCACCGTGAGCGAGGGCTGTTGCATCAGAACTCCAGACATTATCCGGTTTTATCGAAGATTTCGTCTTCGCATAGTAGATTTCCTCGGGACGGGTGATTTGTACCGCCAGCAGCAGTTGGACAAAAAGGTCATTCGAAGTGTTGTCAGAGAGGCTGAGCGTGCTTCCCGTCCTGCGGCGCACTTCCATAGCCGTCGAATCATCCGGGTATTTTCCGTAATCGTCCGCGAAATTGTTAAGTGACATACCGATGCAAAGTGCGTTGCTGATGGCTGGCAGTCACATCGCCACTGTGCCCACGAGTTTTCAGCCGCGTCAGGACTGGCCAAAGCAAAAGTCCAACCATCGAGCCGATGCCGATCTGGATCAGCCACCGCATCTTCCTCCTCGACTTCAACGCCGCTCCGACCCGCCGGGGGCGCGGGAGCTTCCGGTGACGGTTGTGGCAGAAGTTCATCCGACATCGCACTAACATCTTTCAAGCATCAGGCCATCGCAAGAAGAAACGTGGCTGCGGTTTTCAACCGCCAAGCCCAAATGCAGAAAATCACCTGGTCCAATCCTCCACCTTCAAGTCGGGAACTCGACCGAACTCATCGCAGTTGTTCGTCACCACGGTCAGGTCATGCGTCAGTGCGATGGCGGCGATCATCAGATCATTGCCGCCAATGATCCGGCCCTGACGCTCCAAATGGTCACGGATGCGGGCGTATTGATGCGCGCAGGCTGAATCATACGAAAGCGATGAATAGGGTGCGAGCAGTTCGTCGAGAATCGCCGCCCGTTTGGACGGGTTGCCTTACTTTTTTGCACCATGATAAAGCTCTCCCTCGACGACCGAGCAGATGGAGATATCCGCCACATCGACCTTTCTCAATCTCAAGGAGGCAATGGATTCGGGATCTTTGATCACGAAAATCAGAATGTTGGAATCCAGAAGGTAGCGCATCACCATTCCGGGGTTGGGTCGGGCGGAGGATCATCCGGCAGGTCCCATTGCTCACCCGCGAGGCAGCCGGAAAATTTTTCCCAATATCCCAGTGGCCAGCCCTTGGCCTCGACCGCGCCGGGACTGGCTTTTGGAGACTGCGCGAGTTCCATCGCATCGCGGACCAAACGCTCCAGCTTGGAGGCCGAGTCGGGATCCAGTTTGCGGAGAGTCGTTTGAAGGTCCACGGCGAGCGTGCTCATGGTGGGAACCTGTCACAAGCCGTCGGAAATTCCAAGAGCGGACTTCACTTCGGCCATTTCACGTCCGGGGCCTTGCCGTGCCAGAACGGTTGGCGGGGATCGAGGAGGTCGAGGCCGTTGTAGATGATTTTTCCTTCGGAGTTGATCGGAAGACTGGTCACTGAATGGTCGGCTTTGAGGACGACCGCTTTTCCATGACAAGTGATCAGATCCAACGAGGTGGTGCCCGGGATCACCGGTCCGAAAATCAGCGGCGTGTTCGGGTCGCTTTTTGAAGAGAGGCCGGAAATGTAGGCAAACCCGCATTCGCCATGTTGGAGGAGCGTTGCCTCGGAATCGAAGATGCCATCGGGTGGTCTGCGAGCTGTCTTCGCTCTTGCGTAGAACATCGATTCGGTTGTGACGATCCCGCTGGCGAACAATTGCGCGAAGAGATCGTTGGAAGTGCGGCTGGACAGAGGGTGGGTCGCGCCTGATTTCTGCCGAACTGCCTCGCTTGTGGATGCATCGGGAAATCTCCCGAATTCGGTTTCAAACTCAGAAAGAGCGATGTCCAACTGTCTGGCGTTTGACAGCACTTCGATCCAATCGCTTTTGCCATGCGCCCTCAACTGATACCTGGGTAGTAGCCATAGAATCAGGATCACCACAATGACCCCGATCCAGGTCCCGATGACCCACTTCAACTGCCAGCCCGAACTTGATGGTTCATCATCCATTTCCGAGAAGTGGTTGCCCGGAGGTGGTTGAGGTAAGGGTCGCTCCTGCATCCTGCTAACATCCTCTCGTGGGCCGGGTGGTTCAAGCTGCAATCCGTGGCGGCGGTTTCCAACCGCTAAGCCCCGAAATGAAGATGTGCGGCGGTTGGAAACCGCTGCCACGGCTCACGCCCGATACGCATCCCGATTCCGCAGGACCGGCTGGAAGGCTCCCGCCGGGTGGCAGATGCGGTCGATGAGGTCGTCCCAGACTTCCTGGCCTTTGAGGATTTCCACCTCGATACGGAGGAAATACACCGGCACGTCAACGGAAGCGGGCTTCGGGAAAACGCACGGCGTCCTTCTCGGTGGTGACGATGAGTTGCATATCGCGCTCGACGCAGCGCTGCATGAATTTCTCTACCTCCTTGCGGGAAAAACGGTAGTGGTCGGAAAATCGTCGCCGGATTTCCACCCGCGCGCCGAGCCGTTCCAGCGACCCCTCGAAGGCCTCGGGCACGGCGATCGCGCTGATGGCTCCCACCCATTTGTCCTTGAGGAAATCCAGCGGTTGGCGTTCGCGGGTGAAGACGTCCTCCAGATAGATCGGGCCGTGGGTGCACTCGATGATTTCCGCGGTTCTGTTGTATTTGCGGATGCGGGAGATGAGCGCCTCGTTCGAACTGCCGTTGCACTTGGTGATGAGGATGTAGCTCGCGCGACGGAGGTTCTTCGGCGGCTCGCGGAGGGTGCCGCGGGGCAGCAAGGCCTCGGTGCCGAAGGGCGATCCGGAGTCGATCAGCACGATGTCGATGGAATGCGCGAGGTCGAGATACTGCATCCCGTCGTCGAGGAGCAGCGTGTTCGCGCCGAGTTGGCCGACGGCGAAAAGCCCGCCTTTCACGCGGTTCTTGTCCACGACGACGGAGACGCCATCGAGGTTCTTCGCGAGCATGAACGGCTCGTCGCCCGCGAATTTCGAGTCGAGCAGGAGGGCGCTGCCGGTGGAGACGACCTTGGGCATGCGGTCACCCGGGATGGGCCTGCCCTTGGTGTCGTTCCATTTCTGCGGGCGGTCGAGCTTCTTGCTTTTGTAACCGCGGGAGAGGATGGCCACGCTGCGGCCACGGTCGCGCAGGGATTTGGCGAGGAGTTCCACCACGGGCGTCTTGCCGGTGCCGCCGACGGTGATGTTTCCAATGGCGATGACCTGGGTGCCCAGGTGCGATTGCGCCTTCCAGCCCTTGCGGTAGCGGCGCAAGCGGAGTTGCACGATGATCCGGAAAAATCCCGAGAGCGTGCGCATCGCGAAACGCGTCATCGTCGCCCGGAAGCCCTTGGCGCGACCGAAGATCACATCCGCTCCCCAGCGTTCGAGTTCCTCGATTTGCTCCTTCATCGTCCGCAGGGAACATGTCCCCGCTCGCCACCGGCGGGCAAGCGCCAATCAAGCTTCGAAATCATCTGAAGATTTTCAGCCGCAAAGAGGATCAAGAAGTGCGCAAGAATTGAAGAAGGAGGAGGTTTGGGAAAGACGCGCGAGTGGATTTTGTTTTTGCGCACTTTTTGCGCCTTTTTGCGGCTAAGGTCTGCCTAGCGATCCATCGAAAATGATTCGACTTTGGGGCGTTTTCAGGCCCCTCCCCGAAGACGCCCTAAAGGGCTGGACTACGTGCAAGAGGCCGGCTCATTTTCCTAACACCCAGGAAATGTGGGGCGTGTAGAGATCCGGCTCCAGCAGGAAGGAATCGTGCCCCTTGTCCGAGTGCACGATGATGTGCATGACATCGACCTTCGCCTCCTCGAGGTGTTTCACCAGCTCCGCCTGTTCTTCCGGATAGAAGCAGAAATCGGAGTCGATGGAGAAAACCAGCCAGCGCTGCCCGGCGAGCCGCGCCCGTTCGAAGAGATCGGCCGGAGTCTCCGCATCGCCCTCGTGCGTGGCGTCGTAGCGCGACCACATGTCGATGATCCGCAGATACGTGTTCGCGTCGAAGCGCTTCACGAATTTCTTCCCCTGATGGAGCATGTAGCTCTGGAACTGGTCACGCACGCGATACCACGCGAGCACGTCGTCCGGCTGCACCACGTCCTGCCTCGCGCGACGCTCGATGGCGTCGAGGTGGACGAAGGTCTTGTGGGAAATCATGCGGGCAAGCACCAGGCCGTAGAGCGGCGCATCCGCCTCGTAGTAGTCGCCACCGTTGAAATGCGGGTCGTTCTCGATCGCGAGGATCTGTTCGAAAAGGATCAGGCGGTTGAGCACCGTCGTCTTGAAGCCGGACGCGATGACGATCACGTTCCTCACCCGCTCGGCGAAGCGTGTGGCGAAGGTCAGGGCGACCAGGCCACCGACCGACGGCCCGACCACCGCGTGGAGCGACCCGATTCCGAAATGGTCCATCAGGCGCGCGAACACCTCCACCTGGTCCGCCGCCGAGACGGCTGGAAATTTCGAGCCCCACGGCTTGTTGGTTTCGGGGTTGATCGCCGCCGGCCCGGTGCTGCCGTAACAACCGCCGAGGTAGTTCGCGCAGATGATGAAATACTTGTTCGTATCGATGGCCTTGCCCGGCCCGATCATCGTTTCCCACCAGCCATCCCGCATTTCCGCCTGCCACAACTCACCCACGCCCTCGATGGCGGGATTTGTCCCCACCGCGTGATGGGAGCCGGAAAGCGCATGGAACAGGAAAACCGCGTTTGAGCAATCCGCGTTGAGTTCGCCCCAGGTTTCGTAGGCGATGGTGACACCGGGAAGCAGCCCTCCGTCGCGGAGCCGCACCGGGTCGTCCGGGCTTCCGGTTTGAAAGAATTGGGTCACGGTGTCGGCGGGCATGCGAGGAGCCTAGACAGCCACCTGCTCGCAAGGCAAGGGAGACATCTTGCCACCCGGGAGGCTTGCGTTTACCGATGAAGCCATGTCCCGGTCCCTGATTTACCCATCGATCCTGTCACTTTCACTCCTGCTCGCCGCCTGTGGCCCCGGAAACGGACCATCCATTTCACCCGCCGCCTCATCCGCTGTCGACGGGACTCGGATTCCTGCCTGCAAAGGCGGAAAAGGGAACCCTGTTCCGCTACTATCAGGCCCGTGCGGGATCGAAATGGCTCAACAACTGGACCTCACGCTTCGACCTCACTGGCGTGTCGTGGAACGTGTCCACCACCGCCACCCTGATCGCTCCGAAATACGTGGTGATGGCCAACCACTTCCAGCGCGCGCCCCACGATCCGGTGATGTTCCATGACAAGCAGGGCAATCCCTGCGAACGATACATCGTCGCCGTCCAAACCGTCCCCGGCACCGATGTTGCGGTGGGCAAGCTGAACCTGCCGGTGCCCGGCGGGTTCAAGATCTATCGGTTTGCCAGCGCGTCGGACGCCACGGTCGGAAGGCCCGTCATTGTCACGGATCAGACCAAAACCCTGTCGGTCCATCAGATCGCGGGCATTTCCGGCAGCGTGATCGGCTTCAGCAACATCCCCGGCCTGAACCCGGTCTATCAGCGCAACCTGATCGTCGGTGACAGCGGAAATCCTTCTTTCCTCGTGAAAAACGGTGATCTCGTCCTGCTGGAGACGCACACCACCGGAGGCCCCGGCGCAGGTCCTTTCTATGGCGATCCAAATGTCCAGGCCGGCATCCGTGCCGCGATGGCGGCGATGGGAAATTGAGCCGAAATGGGAAAAGTGGCTGGAGCGTCTCGCTCCAGACCGTCGGGGAGGCGTCTCGCCTCCTGTCTTCCAAGTCCGGGCGAGGCGCCACAGCCATTTTCAACAGACCTCTCCACAAATCACAATGCGCGGCCGCACAAGCCCGGATCTCCAGTCCGATGAATGAATCCGCCTCCACAACCGCCTGATCATTCGTGCTCTTTTGTGTCTTTCGTGGTTTCTATCCTATTCTTCCGGCTGAGACGTTCAATCGCGGGAGTTGGCGAATTTCCTCACCATCAACACCGCCATCCCGGCGACGATGCCCCAGAAGGCGGAGCCGATCCCGACAAAGGAAACTCCTGATAGAACGACGAAATAACTGACCACCGATGCCTCGCGGTAGCGTTCGTCCGCAGTGGCGGCCGCGAGCCCGCTGCCGATGGTTCCGAGCAACGCGAACCCCGCAAGCGCCAGCACGAGTTCATGCGGAAAGGCCGCGAACAATCCGGCGATGGTCGCACCGAAGATTCCGATCAGCCCGTAGAAAAATCCCGAGGAAATCGAGGCGACGTAGCGCTTTTTGGGATCCGGATGCGCTTCCGGACCCATGCAGAACGCGGCCGTGATCGCGGCAAGGTTCAAGGTGTAGCCACCGAAGGGCGCGACCAGAAGGTTGGTGACGCCTGACCAGCCGATGATCCTGGAAACCGGCGGATGATAGCCGTTCGCCCGGAACACCGCGACGCCCGGCAGGTTTTGCGAAGCCATGGTCACGATGAACAAGGGCAGCGCCACACCGATGATGGAGTGCAATGGAAATTCCGGTGTCACCCACACCGGGCTCGTGAGCTCGATCGGCACGGCATCGCCATGAAAGCGGCCTTGCACGATGGCAATCACCACCCCGGCCAACAACATCACCGGCACATTCGAACGCGGCCAGAAATTCCTGCCTAACAACCAGAGCGCGAACATCGGCAGGATCAGCCCGGGATTTCCGGGAACCGCCGCGAAGGCATCCAGCGCGAATTTCGAAAGCACCCCCGCAAGCAAGGCGGACGCCATCGGCAGCGGCAACCGGTTCATGATTTTCTCGAAGCCTCCGGAGAATCCGGCGAGGGTGATGAGCACGGCACACGTTAGAAACGCGCCCGTCGCCTGCGGAAGTGTCAGGTGCCCTTCGGCCGCGGCGCTCGCGATCACCGCCGCGCCGGGCGTGGACCATGCGATCAGGATGGGCAGCCGGTAAACCAGCGAGAGGATGATGCTCGAAACTCCCATCCCGATCCCCAGCGCCCAGAGCCACGAGGCCGTCTGCTGCGGAGTGGCGGATAGATTTTGTGCCGCCTGGAAGATCAGGGCCACCGAGCTGGTGAATCCCACCAGGCTGGCTACAAAACCGGCGACCACGGCGGAAAATGAAAAGTCCTTGAACATCGGGCGGCGGAATCCTTCCCGATGCCCGCCACCGGCACAAGTCGGGATTGGTCAGCCGTCGAGGGCCTTCGACATCCACTCCAGCATCCTTTTCCGATAGACTCCGCCATCGGAGGTGAGGGAAGTGCCATGTCGGCCGGTCTTCACCTCGAACAAGGTCTTCGGTTGCCCGGCGGATTGATAGAGCTGCAAGCCCTGGGCCACCGGCACCACCTCGTCCCGGGAGCCGTGCACGACCAGCAGGGGAACCGGCGCGAGCTTCGCGACGAAGTCCTTGGGCGCGAGTTCGTCGGTGACGAGGCTGGCTCCGAGCTGTCCGCCGATGGCCCGCGCCATCGCCTGATAGGAAGCGAATGCCCCGTCGATGATGATGGCCCGCAATCCTCTAACGGGAGTTTCGCCCAAGGCGGTGACCGACTGGGCCCCGCCGAGGCTATGGCCGTAGGAAATGATGCGGGCGCTTGTCCACGTCCGGACGTCCGAGCGCGTAGGCGAACGCGGCCTTCACGTCATTGATCATGCCGCGCCGGTCCACCGAGCCGCCGGATTTCCCGAAGCCGCGGTAGTCATACATGATGACGTTGTATCCCGCCTCCGCCAGCCACGCGCAGAAACCGATGTGATAGCTGATGGAGCCGGCGTTTCCATGGGAGAAAACCACCGTGCCTTTCGCCGCCTTCGCGCTCTTGTTCTTCGGCGGGATGAACCAGCCGTGGAGCGGCGTGCCGTCGCCCGACTTGAAATTGATGGCCTCGAATTTCAATCCCCATGTCTCCGGAGTGGACGGCTCGTCACGGGTGGGAAAATAGAACAGGTTGTTGCCTTTGCTCTTGCCCATGACACCCTGCGCCATTTCCGACAGATTCCCATCTTGATCCTGCAATAGCGCACGCAAGTCCTCCACGGATGCGGGCGGTGGCTGCTGCGCCGTCGCAAGAGTCATCGAGGTGAGCAGGAGAGCAGGTGTTCGAAGCTGCATGGTCACTAAATCGACACGCGCATCCGGATTTGTCGAGGGAAAGAACCATGCACCGCCGCTTGATAAGGCCGTTTTGCCGGGTAGTCTGCGGTCGCCATGTTTGCAAAAGCCACGTTGATCCTTGCCTCGCTGAGTTCGATTTCCCTCGCCGCCGTCCGTTCCGGAAAGGCATCGGCGGACTGGATCACCACCTCGCGGACCTGCGGGGCGGGCTTGCAGGTCGTCACCGGGATCCGTCTCGTGGTGGACGAAGGCTATCACACCTATTGGGTGAATCCGGGCGAGGGTGGCATGAAGATGTCGGTGAAATGGAATTTGCCCGCCGGCTGGAAGGCGGATGAGCCATCGTATCCCGTGCCCAAGCGCTTCATGACGGGGGATTTACCCGGCTTTGGCTACGAGGGAACCGTGATTTTCCCGGTGAACTTGACCGCTCCGGCAAGTTTCACCGGCGATGTGAAATTGACCGGAAAAGTCTCCTGGCTCACCTGCGACGACAAAGGCTGCATTCCCGGCGACGCGGATCTCGAACTCACCCTCGTGTCCGGCGCGCCGGTGCCGACGCCGGAAGCCCCCTTGATCAATGCCACCTTGCGGAAAATCCCGCTGTCGCCGGGAAACCGAATCTCACTCAAGGTCGAGGAAAGGCCCAAGACCCTGCTGCTGACCATCAGCGGGTTGGCGAACAAAAGCATGAAACTCGGAGACTACGAGGTCTTTCCCGCGACGTCGGAAGTCATTGATTCCAAGGCAAAAATCCAGTTCGAACCCTTTGAATCGGCATGGATCGCGGAGGTGGCGAAGAGCGAATATGCGACCCATGGCATCAAGGAACTCACGCTGGTGCTCAACGGGAAATCCGACTCGGTTCCCATTTCCCTGACCTGGAAATCCACGGGAAAATAAAAAGTCATTCGACAATTCCAAGATCCGCGCAACCTTCGACGCTGAATCGTAAACCAACAAACCACCATGAAATCAATCCTCCTAACATCCATCGTCGGGGCCTTCGCGCTCGTCACCGCCACCGCTGCCGAAATCGGCCAAGCCGCTCCAGCCTTCAGCGCCAAGGACCTCAAGGGCGAGCAAGTCTCGCTCGAATCCCTGCGCGGCAAGACCGTCGTCCTCGAGTGGGTGAACTTCACCTGCCCCTTCGTGAAGAAACACTATTCGAGCGGCAACATGCAGAAGCTCCAGGAAGACGCGGCCGCCAAGGGCGTTGTCTGGATCACCGTGAATTCCGCCGCCGAAGGCAAGGGCGGCTACATGGAGACCTCGAAAATGAGCGAGGCTGTCACGGAACAGGGTGGCAAGGCCGCCCATTTCGTCATGGATACCGACGGCAAGATCGGCAAATCCTTCGATGCGAAGGTGACGCCGCACATGATCATCATCGATAAGGAAGGCGTGCTGAAATACGACGGAGCCATCGATTCCAAGGCCACCACCGAAGTCGCCGATGTCGCCACCGCCGATCCGATCTTCGCCAATGCCCTTACCGCCGTGCTCGCCGGCAAGGAAGCGGAGAACGCCAAGAACAAGCCCTACGGCTGCGGCGTGAAATACTGAGGTCCGCCATCATCCAACTAACAAAAACCTTCGTCTGCCCATGGTGGTGGACGGAGGTTTTTTCTTTTGCTGGGTCGCATCAGGATTTGCGGAATGAGCGGGAAGAGTGTGTGCAAATAAAAGTTCCTGATTGGGTTGATGCCTGGCCTGGGTCCGGAGCGCTGGCTTTAGCCGGCGAGCCTTTCTTTCTGGGGATCTACAGGCCGGCTGAAGCCAGCGCTCCGTAGGCAGCAACATCCCGGAGGGGCTTGAGGGACGGTATAAATGACGTGATGCAAACCAGCAGATTGACGGAATCGCGCCGCATCCCAAGCATCGCGGCGGATGAAGCGCCTCCTCACCCTGCTTGCAAATGCCTTTCCGTTATGGATCGTCCTGGGGTGCACGTGGGCCTGGTTCCAGCCTGCCGCTTGGACGTGGTTCAAACCCTACATCGAGGTGGGTCTCGGCGTGATCATGTTAGGCATGGGCTTGACCTTGCGGCTCGCGGACTTTGCCGAGGTCGCCCGCCAGCCGAAAAACGTGGTGCTGGGCGTGGCCGCGCAATTTCTCATCATGCCGCTCGCCGGTTGGGGAATTGCCCGTGCATTCCATCTCGAACCCGGGCTGGCGATCGGCCTGATCCTCGTCGCCTGCTGCCCGGGCGGCACCGCGTCCAACGTGATCTGCTACATGGCGCGGGCGAATGTTCCGCTCAGCGTGTTGCTCACGATGTGCTCGACCGTGGTCGCGATTTTCGCCACCCCGCTTCTCACCCGATGGCTTGCGGGCGCATGGCTGCCGGTCGATGCATGGGCCTTGTTCCGCTCGATGCTTCTGGTCGTGCTGCTGCCGCTGGTGTGCGGGGTGATGGTGAATTCCCTGCTGGGAAAAATGAGGAACCCGGCGCGGTTCCGCTCATGGATCGACGCAACCGGTCCCTTGTTGAGCGTGATCGTCATCGTGCTGATTGTCACCTGCATCGTGGGATTGAAAAAGGACGAGATCTCGAGATCGGCCGGGAAGCTCTTCATCTCGGTGTTCCTGCTGCACTTCTTCGGATTCCTGCTAGGCTATGTCTTCGCCCGGCTCGCGGGTTGCAAGGAGGCGCTGCGCCGCACCATCTCCATCGAGGTGGGCATGCAGAACAGCGGTCTGGGTGCCGCGCTGGCGACGAAACATTTCCCGCACCTCGCGCTCGCCCCGGTCCCCGCAGCGATCTCCGCAGTCTATCACTGCCTCATCGGCAGCCTGCTCGCCGCCTGGTGGCGGGCACGCGCGCCGGAGGACGGGAAATGAGTCAGATGTCGTCTGGAAATTGGAGCGCGGATCTTCAGTCCGCCTGTTGGGGATGATTTTTCTGCGGGAAAAGGGAGCTTCTGGGACCACGAATCATACAAATCTTACGAATCCCTGATTTTTCAAAGAGTCCTCTTAGAGTATGTTAGGAAACGTGTATATGAGGAGTAAGATAAAATCAGGGCGCGCCGAACTCCTTCTCAATTTCCTCGATAGTCGGCAGGTTGCCTTTGAGTTTCTTGGGAAGCTTGCGGGTGAGCTGGTATTCACTCACGCCGATGGCCTTGGTCATGCCGCGCAGGGCGTATTCGGCGACTAGGCCCTTTTTGTCCTGGCAGAGGATGAGGCCGATGCTGGGCTGGTCATCGGGATGTCGCTTTTGATCGTCCACCACGTTGAGGTAGAAGTTCATCTTCGACGCGTGTTCCGGTTTGAAGGCACCGCGTTTCAAGTCGATGACCACGAAGCAGCGGAGCTTCATGTGATAGAAGAGGAGGTCCAGATAGAAATCGTCTCTATCTGGTTCGAGGTGAACCTGGCGTCTGACGATGGCGAAGCCGGTGCCGAGTTCGACGAGGAACTTGCTCAGGTGCTCCATGAGCCCGAGTTCCAGTTCGCGTTCCCGTGTCCGAAGGCCTAGGGTGAGGAAGTCGAAATGGTAGGGATCCTTGACGATCTGTTGGGCGAGATCGGACTGCGGATCGGGCAAGGTGT
>CAWENZ010000043.1:0-8709 GCA_963810445.1 uncultured Verrucomicrobiae bacterium
TTCGTTTACGTGTAGCGATTGAAGGTCGGAGGTCGGAGAAAGCCGACGAGCATTTGCCCGGATGCTTTCGCGAACTCCACAGCCAGCGAACTGGGCGCGAGATCGCCGCCAAGGCCGGAATCCGCGCAGCCAGAGCCTTTTGCATGATCTCGAACGATAGCCTGCCGGAGACAAGGATAAGCGTGGTAGTCAGATCGATTCCGTTCAGCAACGCATGGCCGATGACCTTGTCCACCGCGTTGTGGCGGCCGATGTCCTCGCGGGTGATGAGAAGATTTCCTCCGACATCAAACTCCGGCCGCGTGAAGCCCTCCGGTCGAATCGAAGGTGCCCTGAGAAGCGCGAAGTTTGTCCGGAAGTCCGAGAAGCATGGTTTCGGAAAATTCACCGCACGTTCGATCGGCGGCGAATTCGTGAAAATCGCTTCCAAGGTCGCTTCGCCACAAAGCCCGCACGACGATCCCGTGAACAAATGCCGAGTGAGCCGTCCGAGATCGACCTCGACCCCGTCATTGAGGAAAACCAGCACCCGGTTCTCTTGCGGACGTGGCTCGATTTTTCGCAGTTGATCCATCTTGGAGACGATTCCTTCCGTCACCAGGAAACCCGCCGCCAGTTCCTCGTCGTGTCCCGGCGTCCGCATCACCACTGCCACGGAGTGCCCGTCGAGCCGGATTTCCAACGGCTCCTCGACCGCCACCTGATCCTGCATTTCGACCGCGCCTTCGGGACCCAATGGGTTAGCGAGATGGTCCTTGATGCATCCATTTCTCCAGCGTGCCATTTCCCGGCCCGGCAGCAACCCCGCATCCAAGGAAGTTCTGCTCTTTACCCGCGCGGAAATCACCGCTAATCCCGTCGCGCGATGCACGGATTTTCCTACAAAAACGGTTCCCTCTACTGCGAGGATGTCGATCTTTCCACCCTGGCCGAGGAGCACGGCACCCCTCTTTACGTCTATTCGGCCGGGACAATCATCGACCACTTCACCCGTCTTGACGCCGCCATGGCCGGGGTCGATCACGAGGTGGCCTACGCCGTGAAGGCAAATTCGAATCTCTCCGTGCTCCGCCTGCTCGCCACCCACGGTGCTGGCTTCGACATCGTGTCCGGCGGTGAGCTTTTCCGCGTGATTAAGGCAGGCGGCGATCCGGCCCATTGCACGTTCGCCGGAGTTGGCAAGACCCGCGATGAAATCATCTACGCCCTCAAGAAGGGCATTTACTCGTTCAATGTCGAGAGCGAGGAGGAACTCCGCTATTTGAACGAGGTCGCTGGCGAGCTTCACGTGATCGCTCCCGCCGCCGTGCGCGTGAACCCGAACGTGGACGCGAAGACGCACAAATACATTTCGACCGGTAAGTCCGAGAACAAGTTCGGCGTCGATTTCACCGCCATTGCCGACCTTTATGACCGCGCTGCCAAGGAGCTCCCCAACATCAAGCTGCGCGGACTCCAGATGCACATCGGATCGCAGCTCACGTCCATCGACCCGTTCATCGAGGCGGTGGAAAAGGTCATCCCGCTCGTCTCCGCGCTGAAGGAAAAACACGGCATCGAGTTCTGGTCCATCGGTGGCGGCATCGGCATCATCTACAAGGAATCGCTGGAATCCGGATCCGCGGATTGGTGGGAAAGCCAGCCCGAGGAAACCCGTCCGCTCACCACCGAGCGCTATGGCAAGGAACTCGTCCCGCGCCTCAAGGATCTCGGTTTGAAAATCCTATTGGAGCCGGGCCGCTACATCGTGGGAAATGCCGGCGTCCTCATCACCAAGTGCCTTTTCGAGAAAAAGGGCACCGCCAAGACCTTCAAGATCGTCGATGCCGGGATGAACGACCTCATCCGCCCCGCCCTTTACGAAGGCCATCACGAGATCGTTCCTCTAACCGAGCCGGCCTCGTCCGGGCGCATCAAGGTCGATGTCGTCGGCCCGATCTGTGAGAGCGGAGATTTCTTCTGCCAGGATCGCGAACTCCCGGATTTCAATCCCGGCGACCATGTCGCGCTGATGTCCGCAGGTGCCTACGGATTCGTCATGGCCTCCAACTACAACTCGCGCCCGCTCCCTGCGGAAATCCTCGTCGAGGGCGAAACCGCCACGGTCGTTCGCAAACGCCAGACGCTGGATGATCTGATCGAGGGGGAACTCTAGCATCCGCAAAGTCTGACTCGTCCAATGGCCGGCTCAACCGTGGTTGCGGCGTCTCGCCGCAACGTTACAGGACGGAAAGTTTTCGCAATCGATACGCCAGCCGCGTGACTCAGGCATTGAAAACCTTGTAAAAGAGAAACCAAGCCCCGGGCAGACCGAGAATCAAAAGCCATCCTGTCCATCTAACCAGGGTGGGCGAGAACGGGTCCTGTTGCGCCCGAATCCAGATTCCGCCCCTGGCTTGCTAGATTGGCCATAAGCCCGGGAATCCAGACCATGGTGAGAGGTAGAAGGAACAAGAAACCAACTCCAAACGCTCTTCTTGGCCCCAGTTCATGGAAGGCAATGATGATCCAGGCGATCACCAGCAATGTGGCGACAATCCTCTCGGGAGTCACTCGAACGTCAGGTTCGTAATCACCGTCCATGCGGTTGATCTTATAAGTTCTGCCCGCCGTCATCCAACTCGCCGGGGCGTTTCCAATACGAGAACTGCGGAGTGAACTCCTCAAGCCCGATACCCGCGAGCGTCACCACGTGGAAGAGCGGATTGAAAAAATCTCCAGGCCCGAACTCGCTCGCGTTCGAGCGCGAACCGGCGTTGGGAGAGGGGATCGTTCTTGCTGAGGAGCACCACTGGGAAACTGTCCACCAGGTTAGGCAGCGCTGCATTCAATCCATCCGCCCACGACGTGCACCACCGGCAGCCGTCGCCACATGTTGTGGATCATGAGCAACGTCTCCTTGTCTCCGAACAATGTTAGGAGATCCGTCGGGCCGTTCAGCGCCGCGAGTGAATAATTTTCCACCTCAACCGGATCACTCTCCCTGCGCAATTTCTCCAACCTGAAGGCCGTCCTCCAGCTGCATTCCTTTCATTTCCATGGCAAATTCCTTATTGAGAACAATTCGCAAATAAAAGCCTTGCAGTTGCGAATCATTCGCAATAAAAGAAACGCGGTTCCACGAACCGAACATTTCCAAACATGAAACCACATCGCCTGGTAACCATCGCGACCTTCGCCGCGACTTTGTTTGCGGCCACCCAACCCGCGGCCGCCCAAACCTTCCGCGAGCGCCTCGCCGAAGGGGGGAACCTTTCCGCTGACGATATAGACGCCGCATTCGCCACACCCACGGATCGCGCATGGTACGACCGCTTCAGCTTCGGCTCATACGGCGAGGCACATTTCAATACAGGCGACGTGCCGGACAAGTTCGACATCCACCGTCTCGTCCTCTTCACCGCCTACGAATTTAACTCCCGCTTCCGTTTTGTCTCCGAGATCGAGCTGGAGCACCTTTACTCGAACGATCCTGGCACCGACATCGAGTGGGAGCTGGAGCAGGCTTACTTCGAACTGGACCTGGGAAATCAATACCAGCTCCAGGCCGGCGCTTTCCTCGTGCCCATGGGCATCATCAACGAGATTCACGAGCCCACTACCTTCTACGGGGTTGAGCGGAACCGCGTCGAGACGGAGATTATCCCCTCCACCTGGACCGAATACGGCCTCCTCCTCCGGAAAACCTACGACAACGGGCTGCAATGGGACGTCGCCATCCACCGTGGCCTTGACGTGGATCGTGGGGCGTTCAATCTCAACGGCCCCGACCTGCGGGACGGACGGCAGAAGTCGGACAGCTTCCATAACGGCGCCGCCACCGCGCGGGTGAGATACACCGGTATCAACGGGCTCGAGCTCGGCGCGGGAATCCAGTATCAGGATGACATCTCCGAGGGCTCCGAGGACAACAGCGCCATCCTCACCTCCGCCCATTTCATCTATTCCAACGGCGGATTCGGCCTGCGCGGCCTCGTCGCCAACTGGAACATCAACGGCGACACCGAATTGGGCGGCGTTACGCAGATCGGCACCGACATCGACAACCAATACGGCGGCTACATCGAGCCCTCCTACAGGTGGGACTTCAACAACGGCATGGCGCTCGGCCTCTTCACACGCCTGCTCTATTTCGAGAACGAGGACGCGCCCGATGGACAGAAGGAATACCATGCCGGCATCAATTTCTGGCCGACGGAAAACACCGTGGTCAAGGCCGACTGGATCCACGAGGACCGCAGCGGCGGCAACACCAACCGCGATGTATTCAACTTCGGTGTTGGCTATGCATTCTGACGGGCAATAATGGCGGCGATCCCCGGTCTCCGCCTCATTTCCATGAAACACCTCTCCCGCATCCTCGCCCTCACGCTCGCCCTTACGGCCTGCGTGTGCGGCGAGGACCGCGTTTACAAGCAGCCGTCGGAGTTCATCAAATCCGCTTTCGGCGGGAACATCCCAAGCACTTCGGTGCTGAATCTCTCCGGAGATGTGAAATCCCGCGCCAGGAACATCATGGCGCACAACTACCGGGAAGCCCGCGTTCGCTACTGGAAGCAGGGCAGGCTTACCGTCTGGATCCTCGAGGAAATCGGGAAAACGGAACCCATCACCACCGGCTTTGTCGTCGAGAACGGCCGTATCAAATCCGTGGAAATCCTCATCTACCGTGAGAGCCACGGCTGGGAGGTCAGCAAGCCGTTTTTCACCAGGCAGTTTTCCAACGCCTCCCTCAAGGACGGCGACCGTCTCTCCGCCGATGTAAAAAACGTCGCCGGAGCCACCCTCTCCGTCCGCGCCGTAACCAAGCTCGCCCGCCTCGCCCTCTACTTCGATTCCAGCACCTGACACCGTGCCAATCACCCGCATAGGAAGGACATGGACGCGCGCCGCCCACCGCTGGCTCGGGATGGTGCTGCTGCTGCCGCTCACTATTGCCTGCCTCACCGGTCTGATCCTCAATCACACGGTCGATCTCGATCTCACCAACCGACACGTCACCGCCGGCTGGATCCAGGAACGATACGGCATGTCCCTGGATGGCGAACCCGCAGCCTACGGTCTTGATGGCAAGGCCTACGCCGCCACATGGGATGGCAATATTTTCCACCGCTCCTCCATCATTGATGACAAAGACCGATTGATCGGCGCGGTCCCCCTCCGCGATGGCACTGCCGTCGTCACAAGGTTCGCCGTCCACTACTTCGGCCTTGATGGGAAGCTCATCGAGACCCTGGATTCCGCAACACTACCGGAAGTGCCCATCTCCCGCGTAGGCCGCACCTCGGATCTCACCCTCGTCTTGGAAACAGTCCGTGGCACCTACACCAGCGACGAGAACCTCCTCGATTTCACCGAAGCTCCCGCAGACTTGCAGGCCGAATGGTCAACCGCCGTCACCCCCACGGAAGTCGATAGGAAAACCTGGAAAACCGCCTTCTCCGGCGATGGCATCCCGCTCGACCGCGTCATCCTCGATCTCCATTCCGGGCGCTTCTTCGGCACCATTGGGAAATGGATCTACGACCTCACCGTGATCGGCGTCCTCATCCTTTCCGTGACCGGATTCATCCTCTTCCTCCGCACCCGCCGCCGCGCCCGCCCCCAATGAACCGCCGCCGCGCCATGGCCGTCCTCGGTGCCGCAGCCCTCACCTCCTGCCGCCGCCGCGAGCCGCTCAGCACGTTTTCCTCCATCGCCTTCGGCATCGGAGTCCGCTTCCAGACCCACGGGATTTCACAAGCGACTTTCGACGAGATCTCCGGGAAATGCTCCACCCGCACCCGCGAAATCGAATCCCTGTTCAGCCTCTACGATCCCGACTCCGCGATCTCCCGCCTGAACCGCGATGGAAAACTGGCGAACCCGGATCCGGAATTCCTGAAACTGATCCGCACCGCCCTCCGCTTCAGCGAGGACACAAACGGCGTCTTCGACGTCACCGTCCAGCCGCTCTGGGAATGGCGGCAGAGATGGAAAGCCGCCGACCAAGACGGGCGGGCCGCCATGGTTTCCGGATCATGGGACAAGACGCTGGCCTTGGTAGATTTCCGCAAGGTCACCGCCACCGGATCCGCCATCTCCTTCGCGAAACCCGGCATGGCGATCACCCTCAACGGGATCGTCCAAGGATACGCCACGGATCAGGTCACGGAAATACTCAGGGCCTCCGGCGTCCGCAACGCCCTCGTCAACATCGGCGAATACGCCGCCATGGGAAATGCACCCGGCGGTGGCGACTGGACGGTGGAACTCGCCGCCAACGGGGAAACCATCGCCCTCCCGTCCGGTCGCGCCCTCGCCGTCTCCGCCGGCAGCGGCCACACCTTCGATCCCGAAGGCCGCTTCCACCATATCTTCCGCCCCTCCGACGGCGCGAACCTCCGCCCGGAAAGCAGCATCGTCGTCACCGCCCCCACCGCCACCGAAGCCGACGCCCTATCCACTACGTTCACGGTAGCAAGCGAAACGGAGCGCAAGGCCATCCTCGGGAAATTCCCGGAAGCCGGTTTCCGGGAGATCCGGTGACCGAACCGGCGGCAACGGCGACGAGTGCCTTGCCGGTGCCGGCGCGCGTCTTGAGCTGGAGGTTGATGTCCTACCGTGTCGCCGCGCCCAAGCACGGCAGGACCGTCGTCGATAGGAAAGCCGACCGGGCGATTGTCTTTCCGCAGACCCGGGAGGAGATCTTGCACGAGAATCGATGCGGTCGGGCAAATAGTCGTTGCGCGCGGGCAATCGCGATTGTCTTTGACCTAAATCCATGAACTCCAAGAATTCCATCGTCGCGAGCCTGCTGCTGGGGGCGGCCGTCGCAGCCCCTGCGACCCTCGCTGAATCCTCCAAGTTCGCCGCGACCGTTCCGAATCCGGTCTCCGCGCCCGAGCCCGCACCGGATGGCATGGTGTGGATTCCTGGCGGCGAGTTCTCAATGGGCTCCGACTCCGCCACCGAGTCGCTTTGCGAATTGCCGGGAGTCACGGGTGATTCCTCGCCCATCATCCGCGTTTATGTTGACCCGTTCTGGATGGACCGGACCGAGGTCACCAACGATGAATTCGCAAAATTCGTCAAGGCCACGGGATATGTCACCGTTGCCGAAACCAAACCGAAGCAAGAGGACTACCCGGAAGCTCCTCCCGAGAATCTCATAGCTGGCTCCACGGTTTTTGTCCCTAGCCCGACGCCGGTCAAGTTGGACAATATCTTCCAATGGTGGGCCTACATTCCCGGAGCCGATTGGCGGCATCCGGCGGGTCCTGGCAGCAGCATCGAAGGCCGCGGGAACTATCCTGTCGTGCAGATCGCCTATCAGGATGCGGAAGCTTATGCGAGGTGGGCGGGCAAGCGTCTTCCCACCGAGGCAGAATGGGAGTTTGCCGCTCGTGGCGGTCTGAGTGGGAAGGTTTATGCTTGGGGAAATGAACTCAAGATCGACGGCAGGTTTCAGGCTAACATCTATCAGGGTAAGTTTCCCCAGGAGGGAGGAGATAGCGGCGATGACGGTTTTGTCGGGATCGCACCCACCGCCCGGTTCGCTGCGAATGGCTACGGCCTTCACGACGTTGCGGGCAACGTCTGGGAATGGTGCAGCGATTGGTACCGTGTGGACACCTACACTCGCCACAAGCAGGCAGGCGATGTCGTCCGCAACCCGCAAGGACCGAGCGCTTCCTATGATCCGGCCAGACCCTCCGAAAAGCAGCGGGTCCACCGCGGTGGCTCTTTCCTTTGCACCGATGCCTACTGCACCCGCGGATCGGTGAAATGGGAATTCGTAATACTTCTTCAGCATCACTTATCATGCATCATCTATTGAATCTTCCCCTAAGTGAATGTGTGGGAAGAGGAACAGGTTCTTCCGATGAACAACTGCAACGTAAGCTTGATACATTAGAAGACGTAAGTCGTTTGCGCAAACTTAATCATGATGATATTACACCAGATCAATTACTTTGCCGTATCGGTGGATTTGAATTGCCATGATGGTAGGTGCATATTTAAAAGCCGCAGAATTAAATATGTTGATTATTGTAGATGGATTTATTAGTACAGCAGCGTTTCTTGTTGCTGAAAGATTAGCACATCATGAAACTTCATTGCCCCCCTTTAGGGGATGGGGGATTGTATTCGCACATTGTTCTGATGAAAGTGGACATCGAAAAATGCTGGAACATCTCAATGCAAAACTAATCTTGCAATTAGGAATGCGATTGGGAGAAGGAACAGGTGCGGCTTTGGCGATTCCTTTATTACAAAGCGCTGTTTTGTTTTTAAATGAAATGGCTGAGTTTTGAAAGCGCCGGGGTATCCGGTAAAGAATAATTATGGAAAAAATAATAAATGCCGGTATCTAGGTGGTGCCGTTAATATCGTCGACCCAACTTACAATATTGTTGACAAGGCCATTGCTGTTATTCAGCAATCAGGTATGGAGTATACTGTTACTCCATTTGAAACAGTAGTGAACGGAACCATGGAGCAGATTTTGCAACTCATCGCCCAATTAAAAACAACAGCTGAAGAAGCAGGTGCCGATGAGCTCATCATCAATACCCGTTTTCACAGCAAAAAATCTGCAGACAATATCTTCAGTACTAAAATTGACAAGTATTGAAAAAACAAATTGAGATATTTTTCACCGCATTGATGTTTTATACAAGGATCCCTTGCCCGAAATGGGTAACCCATGATCCAGAGTATCTCAAC
>CAWENZ010000044.1:0-5247 GCA_963810445.1 uncultured Verrucomicrobiae bacterium
ATCGATTGGGCCAGTCCCGGTAATCGAGCGCAATCTGGTTTTTTCCCCCCATTTTCCGCAGCAAACGGGGTCATTGCTCATGGATGAATGCATGGAAGCCAGCATCAATGTGTAAAACTTGACAGGATTTCCGCTAGAATCACGGGGTGATCGGAATACCCTATTCTGGCATCGCTTCGCATAGCCCCCTCACTTTTACCTGCCTGCGGTCTGGCCGACGGCTGTTTCAGGAGCCACCCCGCCAAAAGCAAATCTCCAGCTCATTCGCGAGGTGATCACCCTACGTGCCTCCGCAGTTGCGCAAGCACCGCCCGGGCATTATCCGCGATTCGGGCGAACTCCGCTGATAGACGAACATCCCCCGACACGCGCCTCCCAGAATGCTCCGCCCATCCCGCCGCTTCCCGCCACGGCTCCGTCATCGCGGGCAGCGGCGGCGCCGGCGGAACTTGGCGGTCGATCAATTCCCCCTGGCTACCCGGTGCCCACAGCATCGGCAGCATGTCGTAGGCGGGCGTGACCCGGAATGGCAGCGTGTGGTCGAGGAAAAACGCGAGATTCCCGAAATGCATGTCCGTGTTCCCGATCAACTCCCCGAAGGCGTGCAAGCGCTGGACCGTGGCGAACGACCACTGTCGATGACCCCGCGCCGATGGAATTCCGTCGTCGCTTCGAGCCAGGTCCGCGACAGGGAGCCGATCAAAGGCGACGCCAGCGCTTCCAGCGAAACCACCCCTCGCCGCCCGCCCGGCCCGATTCGGTCGAACCGCGGGATTTCAAGGAATCGCCGGCCATCCGCATCAAGCAGGCGCGCCCCGGCATTCGCCAAGCCCGCCTCAGCCAGGATCTGATGGGCATGAAATTCGCATAGAAGCAGATCCGCCCAGCGCCGACCGGTCGCCTGATCCATTGGCGCGGAGAACTTGACCAACACCGGTTGAAATCCACCGGCCTCGTCCCGCAACGTGGTGAGAAACTTCGGTTGCTCTCCTCCCGCCGACGAACCGGGCAGACTTCGCGCGATTTCCATCGCCTGCATCGGGTAAAACGACTCCCGTTCCACGTCGAAAATCCCATTCCCTCCCGGCAAATCGGCGGATCGCGCCAAGGCCCGGCGCAGGCAGTCATCGCCGACCACGATATTCCCCGGCAAATCCTCGCCCGCCGTCTGGTGATAGACGAGCACGTCCTCGTCACTCCAGAATCTTGGATCGTCCGGAAGCTGCAAGGTTCTCGAAATCCGGCTGGCGATGGCTCGCCCGAGGAATCCCTGCGGCCTGGCATCACCTAGAAAAAAGGGAAAACCGCTCCACAGTCCGTTCTCCTCCATGAAATGTCCGGCCCACTCCGGCGGAGTTCCCGTCCAGTTGACCCGCCACAACCGTTCGTGCAGCGCCTCAAGCTCCGCCCACTCGCCAGCCCTGCCGTCCGCGTCCATCCGATAAAGCGGCCAGCGGTTCCCGATGTTTCGAATCTCCCGGCGCAGCAAGTAGCGCGTGCTACGCGTCGCTCCAAGCGTCACCAACTCATCCCGGAGATCCGGCAAGGTCCGGGCGATGGTCGTGCGGTTCACCCGCAGCAAGGCCGCCAGCTCCGTCGCGGAAACTGGCCCGCGCGCCCGGATCAGCGGAGCGAGGTTTTCACGGGTGATTTGCGCTGGCCGGGCCATTTGATGCACGAATTATGCATCAAATTGAAACATAATCAATGGGTATTTAAATCGCCTTTAAACGCGATTAAAAGGGAAATATGACTCATCAATCAAATTGGTTATGCATCATAAACTTTCGAATTAAATTCATTCGCCGCGTCTCGCCGCTGCGTCGGAAGGGTTCCTTGGTTCACATTTTTACTTGTTGAACCCCTTGTGGTTCATGAATTCCCAGATGCGCCCCATCCAGGTGTAGCTGCCCGTGCCCGGGGCGGCCGTCCTCTGGAAACAGTGCCCGCGTCCGACCAGCGTGTGGAGATCGGACTGGATTCCCATCCGGCGAAGCTGCTCCCAGCATTTCACCGAATTCATCGCCGCCCAACCGTCCGCGTCGCCGTGGATGAACAGCATCGGACAAGTCGCAAGGTCGAACGAGAACTCTGGGACGGGCCTCGCGTCGTCCTCGTTGCCGCCCTTCGCATTCGGGGATTGTGCGCCGTCTGTTAGCGCATACGCCGGATAGATCGCGACCGACCACTGCACGTTGCAGGAAAGCTTGTCGAGGTCGTCGATCGGCGCATAGGAACGGCGTTTCGAGCTGGTCGCGCCCATGAGTGTTAGATGGCCACCGGCCGAGGAGCCCATGATGCCGATGCGCTCGGGATCGAGGCCCTTCGCCGCGGCCCCGTTGCGGACGATGCGGACAGCGCGCTGCAGATCCTGCCAAGCCGTGGTGTGCTTGGCCAGCCCCTTCGGCTGCGGCGTGCGGTATTTCATCGTCACCACCGCCATGCCCTTTTCGTTCAAGAAGCGCCGCGCCGGTGCGACTTCGAATCCGTCCGGATTGTTGCCACTGTAGGCACCGCCCGAGTAGATGATCTGGATCGCCTTCGTCTTGAGTTCCTTCGGCATGTGCCACTCGATATAAGGCTGACACTGGTTCGCCTGCACGTCCGGCATTTTGCCTTCCGGCCAGACCGGCTCCTTGCTGGTTTCGCCGCGCGCATCATCGTTCGGATATCGCGTCATCAGATCGACTTCCGCACCGAGACTCCCGTCGAAATTCATCTGGTGGAGGAACTCGGTGACACGGTCGAGCCAGTGATCGTAGGCGGTGCCGTCCTCGCCCTTGCCCGGATCGCCCATGAACCCGTGGGGGCGGTCGGCGAAGAGATGGATCTCAGCCGGGATTTTCATCCTGCGGAGCTGGCGGTAGATCTGCGTGGAGCCATTCGGAGAATAGGCGTCCGTCCCGCCGTGGAAGAGCGCCATTGGACAAGTCTTCGCGTCGAACTTGAACACGTCCGAGAGCTTGACGTCGATCGCGTCGCCGTCGCGCGTGTTGGGGCCGGTGAGTCCGTCCGTGAGCGCGTAGGCGGTGTAAACCGGCACCGCCAGGTTGACGTGGCACGGAAGCTGGTCGAGTTCGTCGACCGGCCCATACGCCGGAGTGAGCGCGCTCGTGCCGAGCAGGACCGTTAGATGCGAGCCTGCGGAAAACCCGAACGCACCGATCTTCTCCGGGTCGAAGCCGCGCTTCTTCGCATCATTGCGGACGAGACGGACGGCGCGTTGCCCATCCTCCCACGCACTCTGATAGATCGGCAACCCTTGCGGACGCGGTGTCCGGTAGGTGAGACTTACGCAGACGAACCCGAGTTCGGTGAACTTTTTCGCGACCCGGTCTATCCACTCCCCATCGCAGCAATTCTGATAGCCGCCGCCGGAAATGAGCAACATGCAGCCGCCGTTTTTCGTCGCCGGCACCTCGTACCAGTCGAGATACGGCATCGCATGATCCGCCGCCTTGAATCCCGGCGCTTTCACCTCCTGGGTGGTCGCCGCGATTTGCCCGGGCTGAAAATCAGGGATCTTTCCTTCCGGCCACAGCGCAACCCGCTCCCCGGCAAATGCCAGAATGGAAACCAGCAACCAAGAACACAAAATTAATGTTTTTTTCATCGTATCGCTTCCTTTGTTTTTTCCGGATCCGCCGCAGCGTTGTGATCCACCTCGCCGCCGATGTTTATCGGCTTCACGAAGTTCTGCTTGAATCATAATATTCTGTCAACTGGAAGGGGTCAGTGGACGGAGGCAGTCCGCAAGGTTAACAAAAACCTGCGCGGAAAAACCGTCTCGCGAAATTGGGAGCCATGCTTGTTAGTCGGGACCTTTTGAGACCTTTTTTACTTTTTAATCCGTTCCATAATCCCGCACCCGCCCCCATCAATCGTCCTGGCGCTAGGACTTGCCTGTGGAAAACCAGTTGAAAATTACCATGGTCCACAGTCGCATGTTCACTAGGCTCGCCAACCTATGAGAAAGAGATCCACCTACTTGAACAAGGCGAAGAGTTTGACAAAAAGTTTCTGGAAAGAATGGGTCCGGCCCATGGCTGTGGCGGCTGCGTTCATCCTTCCGGTAAAGTCATCCCTTGCGGATTGGAACTGGGTTCCTACCGGCTCCATGAAGCCTACGATTCTGGAAGGTGACATGATTCTGGTGAACAAGCTTGCCTACGATCTGAAGGTGCCTTTCACGCTCACCCGCCTCGCCAAATGGTCCGCCCCTTCCAAGGGAGATATCGTCGTATTTTTCTCGCCCGAGGATGGCACCCGCCTGGTGAAACGCGTGGTCGCGGGTCCGGGCGATACCGTCGAGCTGCGCAGGAATACCCTTGTCGTCAACGGTAGCCCCCTCGACTACCGCTTGGAGGACATCGAGCCTTTCAAGTCCGAGGTTTACGAAGACCCGAGAGCGATTTTGGCAGAAGAGTCGCTGGCGGGCCACAAGCATCATGTGATGGCATTCCCGAGCAGGGCGGCCATGCGCGATTTCCCGAAAACCAGCGTTCCTGCCGGTAAGTATTTCGTCATGGGAGATTCTAGGGACAATAGCAAGGATTCACGGTATTTCGGTTTCGTGCCCGAAAACCAAATCGTCGGACGTGCTCGTCACGTTCTGGTTTCGGCTGATAAGAACCATTTCTATATGCCTCGCATCGGAAGATTCTTTTCGGAAATAGATGACTGATCGCATCGAAGGAATGGTGGAGAAAATGTTGAAATGCGTAACCTGCCCCCAATGATTCATAACAGAGAGGCGGGCCTTTAGAGCATGGGCGCGATCCCATCCCGCGTTTCCTCAACGCCGATGAAATCGCCCGCGGCATCTCCCCGCTCGCCCCTCAAACACTCGCCGTCAAAGCAGGTATACTGCCCCGCGTCATGATTTGTGGAAAGGCCTCTTGAAAGTGGCTGTGGCGTCTCGCCGCAGTTTGTCGTCCGGGCGTCTCGCCCTGACTTTGAATACAGGAGGCGAGACGCCTCCCAGACGGTCTGGAGCGGGACGCTCCAGCCAGCTCTTGCCTCCAGGCGACTTTCCACAAAACTTCGCGCGCGGCAGTATAAACTCCTGCTCCACGAAATCCAAGGCTGCTTGGAATCCGCTAAGTCCTTCGGCCTCGAAAGCACACTCAGCGGCACGACTTACGCCAAGCTCCTCCATCAGGCCAAATCCACCGGCTATCAAATCGAGATCCACTACCTCTGGCTGCCATCGCCCGAGCTCGCCATCCGCCGCATTGCCCAGAGCGT
>CAWENZ010000045.1:0-115959 GCA_963810445.1 uncultured Verrucomicrobiae bacterium
ATTGCATCACCCCACTTTCCGCTTGAAATGTTCTCTTGAACACGTTAAGCAGTGATCCATGCCCACGCCACCAGATGAAAGCCCGGTAAGGCAGAAATACCTCGCGCGCCTCGAAGATCTCAACATCCTCCCCGCCGCCCGACCCTACCACGTCCGCGGGGCGGAAAGTTGGACCAAGGCCCGTGCCCATCAATCCGCCGCCGCCACCCTGCGGGCGAACACCTCATCCAGCGGGCCATGAAGGAAGTCGTCCACGCCTCCGGCATCACCAAGCCCGCCACGCCCCACACCTTGCGACATTGTTTCGCCACCCATCTCCTCGCCAACCACCACGTCCTCCGCACCATCCAGGAGCTGCTAGGTCACACCCACATCACCACCACCCGGATCTACACCCACGTCCTCAACCAACCCGGCCTTTCCGTCCGGAGTCCGCTTGATTCATAAAACCGTGGCTGCGGCATTCATCCGCCCAGACCCGACCCAAGCCCGCTCCCACCGCACGGTAACCTTCAGACCGCGGACCCGCCTGCCGACCTCCTGTCGTCGGATCAGCCACTTGCCACGAGCCTCCGCCGTCAAACCTCCGTGTGACATGAAACCGCCGTTTCGAACCCGCCCCGACCTGCGATTTTCCAATTGCTAGGTCACGTGGAACCGTGCAACCTACCCCTATCACCACGAAAAAACCAAATGACAAAGCGACTCGTCGCGTTACAACACGACACGTCGCCGAATAACTGTTAGGCGAAGAAAAAATACCATCCATATGAGCGCTCTTGAGATTACCAGTATCGTCGCAAGCGTCGTCGGCGCGATTCTCGCTGTTGTCGCCATCTGGCAGTCCATGTATTTCTACACGCAAGCGAAGGGTTCCGAAGCTCGCGTCCAGTTGGCGCTGACCGAGATCAAGGTTCAGACGGAGGCTCTCAAGGCGTTGAGTGGCCGTCAGCTTGACCGACTCACGAAGTATGCGACCACGCCTCGTGAAGAGCATCCCCACGCCGCTCAGGTCTTGGCTGACACGATGCGGGACATTCCGAACATCGTTCTCAGGTTGATGCCAGCGCCCACCAATGCCCCCAGCCAGCCCGCTCTTCATTCCCCTAGCCGCTCCGAACTGGTTCATCTTTGGGTGGCTCTCTGGAGCTACGTCGGTTCCACGAACGTCTGGGCCAGTTTTAGTTTGCCGTCTCCGCAGACCTTTGATGAGGACGACAATTTCCACAGGATCGCGAAGAGGACCGTTGACCGCAGTGCTGGTGATTTCCAGTTCATGTCGTCCATCGTCGATCACTTGTCTCGCGACGAGATTGAAGCCTGCGATCCCTACTACATTGACCTCTACAATGAAACTCAAGAACACCTCAGAGGCATGGTCGGCGACACAGCTTACAACTTCGCCCAAACCACACAACAAGACGCCTAACAAGTCGTGGGTGAGCAACCGCTCTTTATCTTTCTCTTTCACGGCCTTTCTCCCTTCAATGGCGCGGTGCCACCAGCTTTTGACGTTCGCCCAGAAATGATGAAGAGATCGAGAGTCATTGTGGGAGTAGCAGTTCTCGGTGGCTGCTGCGACTCCACTCTTCCTTCTGTCCAGCGTGACGTATGGAGTGCGATACGGGATTCTGACCAAGATTTATGACGACGCAGATGTCGTTTTCCCCAGCCTTGCCAGCACCTTGTGGTTTTTTGGGCCATTGGATTGGTGGTCTTACCTCACTCCCGTTGCGCTCGCAGTTGGAGTGGCTGCCAGGATTCGCACGCCAATGAGTTTACCGAATCTGTCAGCCATTCTCACTTTTAGCATTATTCAGTCGGTGGTGACCTACGGTGCATTTCAGCCGTTTGCAGAGCTTGGGAGTGTCATGGGGTATCCGCTTCCAGCTCCATACCCTGTCGCCCCTCTCACAGCAAATGTCGTCATGTTGATCGGCGCTGTGTTATTTGCGGTGATGTCGATCCGGCGGAGTTTCCAAGGCGGGCTTCCTGAGCAAGAGAATCCCAAGGCGAACAAGACGGCACATCCAACGGCGGGCAACGTCCTTCTTTGAATTCGGGCTTCCTTCCCCGCCGTGGATGGCCTATACGTTCTCCAAAGAAATTTCCATATCACCAACCTCCTACCTAATGCCAACTGAACTCCACACATTTGTCGCCGGGCGGGCGCTCGAGCACGACGAGACATTCAACGTCAAATGCAACTGCAATGGTAACGCCCCAATACGCCCGGAATCGACAGCCGGTTACGGATTCTCGAAGCGAGGTCCATCCGTGCGGGTAGTAGATAAGCTAGTCACCAAATGCCTGAGCTGCGGTGCCAAGATTACAGTGAATGTCCTCGAAGGCGATCCTGGGTATGTCCTGACCGGCGGGGAAGGACGCGAACAACTATTTTGCCCCCAGGGTTCCACATCGAGGCCTGTCGATGAACTTAGCGCACAAGAGCAGGCGCAGATCATTGCCAACATGAAAGACCAGTTCAACAGGCACCAAAGAAATGAAGATGGAGAACAAGACAGTGGTGGCAACGGCGGGTAACGTCTCTAGTTCGCTTCGCTCTGCACGTCCATTCTCCGCCGTGCCACACTTTTGACGTTCTGCAAAAGAAATCAAGACATCGAATCCGCCGAATTACTCAGATATAGCGGATATCGACCACGGCCAGCGGCTGTCGGGTGATTCAAATATCCACATCGAGAAGTGAGATCATTGATGAGCATCGATTATCGCTATGATTTGAGAAGCGCAGATGATCATTTCGGGATTCTTCGTGGACATGATGATTTCAGGCAGCTAAAGTATTCCGGTGAAGAGAATGCAGAACAAGCCGCATCATCCAACCTCTAGGAGCCCTTCTGTACAGATGATTTCCGGTATTTACAACATCAACCCCTTGAGACACACTCGCCCTAGCTCCTAGAGGTGGATGTGCTCATCGTTCGGGAAGAATTGAAGACGTGAACTCAGCAGATAAAAAGCCAACTAAAACTCGCTGGGGCTGTCTCGCTATTCCCATCGTTTTGACTCTCCTATTCGTAGCGGCTCGCCTGCAATCCATTTGGTATGAGAGGCAACCTCTTTCATACCACCTACGAAACGTATTCAGCGAGTCCGGTTTTCAGATACCCGATTACGTTTCAGAGATCGACGGAGCTAAGGGATTTGTTGACTTCCAAGGAGATTATTCGGCTATTGTGTCATTTACAGTCCGACCGGAGGACATCGAGAGGTTCATGCGTTTGCCTCCTGAACTGTGGAAGGATCCCTCGACCTTCCAGCCTATAATCAAAGATGGATACTTTCACAACTTAAAGATTCCAGCTGGGACTTACATGATCGATGAGCGGGACGGATCATCGGAATACATGTGCAAGTATGCGGTCGACAGAGGCTCAAACCGTGTGTATTTCTATCGCGCTTCTTGGTAATGAAGAGAACCCGAACAATAAAGGGTGCTGCGAAGTCTCCGCGATAGCGGTGACTTCGTCTGCGCCGTTTGGTTGAACAAGCCCGGAGCGACGTGGGAGGCGGGAGTCGCCTTTATTTATAACGGCATAGCGTCGCGACGCCGTATGTGTTTTGTGTTGGCAGCCTGTCTAGCAGGTTCGGCTGCGTGGCGGGATGAACTTCTTTCACGCCCGTGGGAAGTGCCTCCTTTTGCGGAGAGGCGGACGGATTGCCGGGCGGGGAATCTATTTTGAGCGGGTGAAACCGCATGACTTGCCTGTCATTTCCATCCGCCGGACACAGTTCTACGGGGCCTCGTCCGTGGAATCGGAAAAAGCGGGTGCTTGTCGGTGGAGTGATGGCTGCGGGGATCATGCGCAGGATCGTTGCAAAGACGGAGGTCCGCGGCTGGGGTTCCAGGCGGGAAGGATCTTTAACCACTTTTTCATCGGCTCGCCGCAACACGGGCAGGCGACGACGTGGGGTGGCTTCGCGGACGCAACAACCGCCGCGCCGATGTATAAAATCCGCCCGGTGTGGAAGGCGATGCGTTCGCGTTTGATCTTGGACGCGGGATGGCAGAAGCCAAAGTAACGCACGGCCCGCAGGCCGCGCGGGAGGACGTGGCGCAGGTAGCGTTTCACGAACTCCGCGCCGGCCAACGTCTCGATGCGCCGGGCGTCGCCATGGGCCCGGTCTTTCCAGAGGAAACTGACATGGGTGTCGCTAACCGAGACAATCCGTGAGTCGCCGATGGCAGTGCGGCAGACGTAGGCGCCGAGATACTTGATGATGTTTTCACCCGTGCCGAAGGGCTTGAGATGCACGCCCCAGTCCTTTTGCCAGACGGCGGGGTCGATGGCGGGCAGCGGCTGCTCTTTGGCTAGAGCGGCGTATCCTCGCGGAAGCGGGCGCGGAAGAGGCTGCGCAATGCAGGCTGTGGAACGAGGAAACCGGCGCTTCTAACGGTGACGACCCTCCCGTCCGCGGCGATGCCCGCACCGGGCACGATGCAGTGGATGTGGGGATGAAAATGCAGCCGCTGGTTCCAGGTATGGAGGACCATGGTGAAGCCGCTGGTTTTCGCGCCGAGCCAACGGGGGTTGGCGAGGGTGTCGGTGAGAGCTGAGGAGGCGGCGTTGAAGAAGAGTTGATGAATTTCCTTGGCCTGCGGGGTGAAGAACAAGGCCCGCAGTTCCTCGGGCAGGGTGAAGGTGACCATGAAGTAGGGCGCGCCGACGCGTTTGCGCAGTTCGCGCTCCACCCACTGTGCGGTGGCGTCCTTGCCGCACTGGGGACAGGAGCGGTGGTTGCAACTGTGGAAGTGGAATTCCCTTTTGCCGCACCCGCAGGCATAGAGGTGCCCGCCCATTTCCGCGGTGCGGCAATGGGTGATGGCCCAGACGGCGCGCTTCTGTGCCTCGCCCATCGCGTGACGGTGTTCACGCCGATGGGCGGGCAGGAAGCGGCGCAGGGCTTCAATGACGGTGGCTGCCATCGTTGCTTGTCCAGCGCGTCAGATGGCCCTAACGGGGGAGGTTGCGGCAGAGTTTTTCCACCAGTTCGCGGCAGTTCTGCTCACTGTGATGGGTGAGGTGCAGATAGATCATGGTGGTGTTGATGTTCTTGTGACCGAGCAATCCCTTGACGGTGTGCAGGCTCGCTCCGGCCTCGACCAGGTGGGTGGCGAAGCTGTGACGCAGGGTGTGGACGGTGCATTTCTCGATGCCCAGTTCCTTGCGGGCCTGGATCATGAGGCGCTGCAGCGAGCTGATCGGCATGGGGCGCACGGCCTCGTGCATGCGCGCGGCGGTTTTTTGCAGGTCGTTGTCACCGCGACCGACGTTAGGAAAAATCAGCAGCGGGTGACGATGGAATGCCCAGTAGCGGCGCAGGTCCTCGATCATGCTGCTGGCGATTGGAACCATGCGGTCCTTGCGTCCCTTGCCGCCGCGGATCCACAGCTTGCCTTCCTTGGCGATGATGTCGTGGATCGTGAGCGAAAGGCACTCTGATAGACGCAGGCCGCAGCAATACATCAACTTGATGGGCGTGCGGTAGCGGCGCAGGCGGATGCTTTTCAAAAGGCGTTTCAACTCATCGCGGGTGAGCACGGCGGGGAGCTCCTCGTGGTCTTTGGTGCGGATTTGGGAGAAGACCTTCCATTCGCCGTGACCGAGCATTTCCTCAAAGAACAAGCGGGCGGCAGCGGCGGCCTGGCGGATGGTTTTCGGCTTCCAGAGCTTCCTGGTTTTGACGTGGAGGATGTAGTTGCGGTAATTTTCCTCGGTGATGACAGCGGGATCACAAGCACAGAACTGATGGACCAGGCGCATCTGCCGATAGTAGGAATGACGGGTGCGTGACGTGTCGAAACGCAATGCAAGGAACTCCGCGAATTGCTTCATGGAGGGATACGGATGGGAATCGTAGTCGAGGGGATCGCGCTGCGCCCGCCCGGCCTTGGGACGGAAGTTGGGCGGCAGCTTCTGGTAGCCTGCCTCGGTGGTCCGTTCGTCCGGCTTTCTGGCAGCCGGCTTTTTGCCTTGGCGCTGACGGCTATTGGGGGTTTGATCCGGTTGGTTGTCGGGGTTGGTATTGTTGTTTTTGCTCATAGCCCGGCAACCGTGACAGCCAGCCCCACAACCCTCCAACTTTCGATTTCACCCCAACACGCGACAACCCCATCTAGCAGCCTGCCGCGCAGCGGCTTAGTTCAACAAGCCGTGGATGGCAACCCCCACTAGCCCCTTTGTTAGCGATGATTTTTCCTAGTTACAACCCCAACCCCGCGTTCGACGTTGGCTCTCGCTAGTGGGGTTGCCATCACTCAAACGTTCGCTAAGAATAATGTCGCACGATAGCTTTCACATTCGCTCATCGAAGTTCCCCGTTCTGGCCGGTGAGGATCAGGAGTCCGTCAATCCTGGAACCTTTGGACAAGCCCTAGCGAACTACATTAAGGAGCGGCTAGAACAGCTAGGTTACATCGTTACTTTTCTTTGTGCTGAGGATTTTGGTTGGTGGCTTGAGATTCGGTTGCCAGTCGTTACGACTTCGGTGATCTGCCGCCGGGCACATGAAGACGAAGGCGTGTGTGATTTCGCAGTCGTTAC
Source organism: uncultured Verrucomicrobiae bacterium (assembly GCA_963810445.1). Lineage (GTDB taxonomy): Bacteria > Verrucomicrobiota > Verrucomicrobiia > Verrucomicrobiales > Akkermansiaceae > Luteolibacter. The sequence goes on from CAWENZ010000045.1 coordinate 6,570, forward strand.
GGACAGTCGCAAGAAGAAGTGGAGTTGGAAGCGCTTCCGATCCATTGACATCACCGCTGAATTAGAGAAGCTTGGTGCGGACTTGGAGAAGATTTTCGCTGCTGATCCCGATATCGAGGTCATCGGCTACGATTTTGATGCCTATCCTGATAGCCGAATAAATCCAACAAGCGAACAAGCCGCGCCATGACAACTCCTACCAGCCGCCCTGTTTCGATGGTTATCCGTGACTACAATCCTAACCCCGCGTTCAACACTCGCCCTCGCTGGTAGGAGTGCATGCGCTCAATCGTTAGCCTGAAGAAATTCCTGCATCGATAGGGTCAGTCCTTGAAAACGAGCATTACCGGATGATCAATGATCTCCAGTCGTAATCCATGGTCAGACCGCTGAGATATGAGGCTTCGAGCGCGGTGTATCATGTCATGGCGCGTGTCGAAGGAGTCAGTCCCAAATCACAGATATTTAGGCCGTTCTCAGAACGTTGTGGCCGGGATAAAGTGAGTTCTTGGGGCGTCTTTCCAATATTGGAATCGTCGCTGCGGTAGAGACCGGGAGAATGGTTGCAATGTTTATTAATTAGGTGGGACTGCTCGCTTGCGACACGGGCGTATTACCCGCCAAGGCGATGACCAAGGCCCGCGCCTAACAAAGTCAGGAACCCAACAATTTGATTGACGGGTCCCGCCGGACGCGGACATAAAGCGCCCGCATGTTTTTTGTGAACTCACATTCCTGATCCGTCCGACGCCGCTTGCAATGCAAGCCTGTTGTCAGACCGCGCCACCCGATGGGTGGCATGAATGCATCACCGGTTCATCGCCAAGTGCCATGCCCGGTCGTGCCGAATTCTATCAGGAAATCTCATGTACCTTTACCGCCATTCGGAAGAATCGCGCCGTTCCACCGCCGTCGTATTGAACATCGTCGATGGCAAATCGTGGACCGCCCGCTTCATCCCCAACAACAATCTCCGTCAACATTGCCACCTGCTGGCCCGCACTTTCCGCGGGCCACACCCGAACACCGATGCCATCCGCAGCCCCTGCCTTCGTCTCCTCCGGGCGATCATGGAGAGGTGCGGACTCATGGTTGATACGCATCCGTCCCAATTCCAGGCCGTTCCCGTCATCGTCCGCATCGCGGCCTATTCCCACCGGTGGATTCGCGACCCGGAAACATGGCCCGGCACCAGCTCCGCCAATCCCCGGGACATCGTCAAAAGCCTGGTGGAACACCTTTTCGTCAACTGGTCCATGCCCGCCTGTTTCGACTCCGCATGGCAGATCAAGGGTGATCTCACTTACCTCGAGCGCGACTGGTACTGCCATCTCGCCAGCGGAGGAAGCTTGAGGAAAGTGCAGGGCATGCCGCCATCCATCACCTCACGCGCCCTTCATCTGGCGATGGGCGCGCCGGCTGACTTGACGATCCGGGAGGCCCTGCGCTGGGGGCAGATCAAGTCATTGGGCGGCACGGATCAATTCCTTTCCGAGGTTCTATCAAGCCGCATGGTCAAGGACCTTTCCAACGATGCCATCTGGTCCCGCCTGTTCGAGAAGGTGGTTGCTGCCAATCATTTCAACCCACGGAACTTCGGGATCATCGCCGACGCGCTGCTGGTGTTGATCGACCTGGAGAAATCCCATCGTGCCTCCTCATTGGTGAACCTGCCGTTGAACGAGCTTCTGCGGCACTGCCGGAAATACTGGCAGGACATCCTCAGGTTGACCCTGATCGACCACCCAGACTGGCACCGGACGGATCTGCGATGCGCCTGCGTCAGGGAGGAACTTCGTCGCGGCAACTCGGAACAGTGGGCGCGACTGCCCTTCTCCAAGCCCTTCGAGTCCACCTGCATCGACGGCGAGAATCATGTTATTGTTAGAATTGTGGAACTCACCTCCCAGTCGCAGCTCATTGCCGAAAGCCGGAGCATGAGACATTGCGTGGATACCTATGGCCGATCCTGCCTGTCGGGCCGGACTTCCATCTTCAGCGCAAGAACCCGTGAAAGCGTGGATGGAAGATCGCTGCCCACCAGCCATCTAACCATCGAGGTCCACCGCCAAACCCGCAGGATCGTGCAGGTGCGCGGCCGGCGAAATCTCCTCATTGATCCCAAACAGACACCCCTGTTGCGGAAATGGGCGGAGGCGTTGAAACTTGCCATGTGAATGGATCAGCCCCGCCCTGCCCGAGACCGTCAGTTTAAGAATTTTCAACCGCAGATGAACTCGGATGGACGCAGATGAAGAACGTTGATAAAGAGTGAACTCCTTCTTTTCCCATCTGCGTACATCCTGTTCATCTGCGGTTATACTTCCCTTATTGAGTGCTAGTCAGACAGTATTGTCCGCCCTGCCCGAGCCCCTCCCTGGCGCTCATTCCTGCGCGGTCGATTTCTTCTTCAGCACCTCCTTGCGTTCCTCAAACCAGGCTTCCAGTTTCTGATAGGCATCCACCTTGTCCTTCGCGAACTGTTTGGCCATGTCCCAATCCGAAACATCGGGAAAAACCCGCCACTCGCCGTCCTGCTTGATCAGATAGGCGGGATCCAGATCGAAAGCCTTCTTCCCATCCTTCTTCGACTCGTTGATGACGACAACCGCACAATCCCCCTCGATCTTCTCCTCAAGGATCTCGAAGTCCCATCCCTTGTCCGTTAGATCAATGAATCTCCCGACCTTCTTCTTCAGGTATTCCGTGACCTGGTCGGGCACACCGTCGAACTTGGCAGCATGCTTCCAGGTCTCTTCGAAGTTCTTCGTCGCGGCGGCCTTCTTGAACGCCCCAAGCGCTTCCGACGGCGTGCCTCCGAACAGGGGTTGAAACAGGAGGATGGCGAATAGTGCGAATGTTTTCATGGAGTTGTTTGCTAGATTGAAAATGCGGAAGGTCATTCTGAACCGGGAAGAGTGATGTCTTTCCCAGCCCTCGATTTCAAGTAAAGCCGCAGAAGTTCCTTTTGCGCCTGCTCCATGGGAAGCGGATGGGAAGCGCCTCCGAATATCGAGGAGTGACCGTCCTTCGTGAGTTTGACCTCGATCCTTCTTGCTCCTTCCTCCCCGCCGATCTCGATCGTTCCGCCGCCAAAGAACTGGAGAAGGATCGCCAATAACTGATCCCTCGATCCATTCTTGGCCAGGGGCAGGGCATCGATGCACCCCTTCACCGCGATCAGCTCTTCCCTCGCGCCCCACGGTTCGAGATCCAACAGATCCCCGTCGTTGAGAAGAATACTTTCCAGAAGTCCGCGGATTCGCGAGGTCCCTTCGTGCATTTCCCGCACGAGCTGCTGGAACAACCGCGGATCGGGATTCTTCCGGATCGCCTGGATGGCTGCCGAAAGGTGTTTCAAGTCCGAATCATCGGGACGCTCCTTGACCTGGATCAGATCACGAAGCGGAAGGGGGTAACTTTGCAACTCCGCCGCTTTTTCCCTCTTCTCCATAGCCAGCATGTCGGCAACGAAACCCTCAAGCTCCACCACTTTCTTCCTTTCCGGATCCGCAAGGCCATTCCCGTCTTCAAGACGATTGGCGATCCTCTTGATCTCCTGAAGCGTCTCCCGGATATCAAACCTCGTGGAATTGATCACATTCTCTTTCGACCCGGTTCCGAAATCGCCGCTGCACACCTTCCATTTCATCTTCGGGTCGGTAGCGGCCTGTTGCATTTCGGCCCATTGCAACATCGATTCGAGTTCAAGGTGTCCTCCGCATCGGCCGAACAATCGCACGATTTCAGGAGCTGCCCTGCTGAAATAGGGTTTGCCGGCTGTCAGAAATTTTCGATAGGGAGCAAACTGCTGGCTCGTTGGTTTTGTTAGCTCCTTCCATTTCTTCTTGTCCGCGAAAACCGTCCTGAGGAAATAGCAGCTCCTGCCGGACTCGCCATCGCCATACTCCGGACGAGTCTTGAAGAAATCGTAGCCCTCCGTGTTCCATAGAATCCGATCCTTGCCGTCCCTCAGGTGGAGGGTCGAGTGCGGGTAATAAAGTCCCTGCATCTCGTTTTCAGGCACCGTCTTGCCAAACGCCGGAGCATGGCGATGAAGGTAACAAAGCGCCTTGAGCACCCGGTCGGCGAGCGCGGGTGAGAAGTCCTCGTATTCCGTTAGTGAAGCACCCCATTCACCCTGGCTATGGTCCCCCCGCAGCTTGGTCAAACTTGCGGTCGAGTCCTGGCGATCCAGCATCCATACTTCCTTTTCCATTCCCCCGTAGTCCCCATTGGAATAGGTGACGCAAAGGGTCCACGTCTCGGGGATCCAGACGGGCAGGATCGCCTCCAGCGGCTTCCCCCTGGATCCGAGAAATTCCCAAGCCATCCGGAATGCCTGGTCGTCAACCTTCGCATCCCGCTTCTTCTCGATCGAAACCGGTTTGCCGGTTGACTCCCACCATTGTTCCCATCGCTGCTTCGTCTGGAGCATGTAGAGCCGGTGTTCCTCATCGTTCAGGCAAACGGAGGACTGGGTGAAGCCCAGCTTGATGCGCGTGAGCTGATGAAGGCGTTCGAGTTTTTGTTTATCATCGTCTCCGTTCATGGAAGCGATGATACCAGGAACGTCTTTCCAAGTGGAAAAGTGTCCATCGATCGGGTTGGCAGGCTGAGCGGTTGCATGTCCCGCAATGGCCATCGAAAGTAGTGTGCTTATGATGCGCTGCATGACGGGTTTGTATTTTACTGATGGCAATCACACCGCAGGAGTCCAAATGGCGACGATTTTCTTTGCTCGTTCGAAATCATGCGAATTCATCGCTGAAAGAACGAATCCAACGGAGATGAAATCCTTGATAGGCACCTTGATCGATGGATTTCCATTCTGCCTGATAGACCTCATGAATTGCCTCCGCGGTGACCCTGTGATAATGCGGGGACTCGAACCGGTCGATCCAGTTACGCTCGTCAAGCGCGGGATCGAAGTCGGTTTCAGGATTCGTTGCGATCGCCTCCAGGCTGCGGAGAACCGGATTCGGGTAGATCCTCGGCTTGAGTCTTTGAACCTCTTTGGAAACCTCGCTTCGAAGCTTCGACTCCGCGGACGATCTGCTCCAATCACGTAGCTTGTTTCCAACATACCCTGCTCCGGCCTTGGTCGCCATGGTGCCGATCGATGGCAACAGCCCCTTGACCGCAATCCCCACTCCGAGGATCGGGTTCGCCAATGCAACCACTCCACCGATGAGAATGAGCCCGCCGCTGATCCTGCTAGTTTCGCCATCGATCTGATCCGCGACCTTCTCCAACAAGTCCGCGAATTCGGAGGAACCGGCTGAAGGATCCAGTCTCTCGTTCACCAGGTTGGCGATCAGTTCCCGCTCCAGAAGTTCCTTTCCGGACTCGTCCGGGACATGAAAAATGCGTGCCTTGGGCAGGGAATTTGTCACCCCAATGTCAGGAGGAAGGATTCGCTTGGTGTAAACCGCATATCTCGATTGCCCACCTAACAAAGAAACGAGCAGATAGTGGGTCTCGTCATAAACCGCTTCCGTGGTCTCCGCGGCGGAAAGGGATCCGAAAATCGTGACCCGTTGGAAAACCTCGCTGACTGACTTGAGACCTGAGTCGGCAATCGAGTGCGCAAGGGAGCCCGCATCGGACGCTCCGTCGACGAGTAATTTAAGGAGATTGTTCACAACCGGGTTACTTGATTCCTAGACAACACATGGGCCAAGCCAAGAGCCCGAAAACAACCGAGGGGGCAAGCCAAAGGGCGGAGAGGGGTCCGGCAATCAATGCGGATCGAATGACGCCAGAATCCACAGCCGAAGCATTTCCAAGGACACTGAGGATCATGAGCCAAAACGCCACCGATATTAACGGAACAATGATGAAGCCATGAAGAAACGCAGCTCGCCAGTAGCCGAGTCCAACGACGAATTTCCGCCATCTGATGATTGGATTGTTCATCTTGAATTCTCGCAAATTGATGGATCTAGCATGGGCGAGTTCGGATTGGAGCTCAATTCAAATGTCGGACGGCTCTTTCCGGCTGTCCCGCTTTTGGCAGAATGGAGATGAACCTGCCGGAGATTCGAGGTTGCTAGGGATTTCGGAATCTGACATGAATCCCGGTCTGATGAGTTCATACACGAATCCCTACGTTGTCGGCATGGTTTCAGATTCGCCGGAGGCGGCGCGTGCCGAGTTCATCCGCGAGACCTATTTCCATCTCGCGGGTGCCATCGGCCTTTTTGTGATCATTGAAGCGCTGTTCATCAAGATGGGTCTGGGTGTCGTGGCACTCAACCTGTTGGGAACCGGGCGCTACTCGTGGTTGATCGTCCTCGGTGCCTTCATGGGAGTTTCCTGGCTGGCGGACCGTTGGGCGACGAACGGAACTTCCAAGGGCATGCAATACGCTGGCCTCGCGCTCTACACGGTGGCCGAGGCGGTGATTTTCCTGCCGATGATCACGGTGGCCATGCGGATGACCGGCGACGGCTCGCTGATCATGCAGGCCGGTCTGGTCACGGCCGCGATGGTGCTCGGCATTTCCGCCGTGGCGCTCACCACGAAAAAGGACTTCAGCTTCCTGGGCGGGATCCTCAAGATCGGCGGGTTCGTCGCGCTGGGATTGATCGTGGCGTCCTTCATTTTCCCGATCTCGCTCGGACTCTGGTTCTCTGGCCTGATGGTGGTTTTCGCCTCCGGATCCATCCTCTACAACACGAGCAACCTGATCCATCGCTATCAGCCCGGCCAACACGTGGCAGCCGCCTTGTCGCTCTTCGCCAGCGTGGCACTGCTTTTCTGGTATGTCCTGCGGATCCTGATGAGCATGCGCAGGAATTGATCGAGGAAATCGCGATCGAGGCCACTTTGACCACGCCGGATGACTGTTGACGAGGGGTGAAATTTGTTCATGCTCGCCACCGTAATCCGCTTCAGGAACCCCAACTTACCCCACAGATGACCTTTATTCGTCGCATTTTCACCGTCGCGCTCGCGGCATCGTTCGCAACCATGGCTGTCGCCCAGGACGCCAAGCTCAACATCGCCACGGTCGATATGCAGGAGCTTTTCAAGCAATACTACCGGACGAACGAGGCGCAGAAGCAGATCAACATCGAGCGCGCCCGCATCCAGAAGGACAACAACGAGCGCCTCGCCAAGATCCGCGAGATCGAGGAAAACCTCACCAAGCTCCGCAAGCAGCTTGAGGACCCGTCCCTCAACGAGACCAAGAAGCAGTCGCTCTACAAGGATTGGCAGGCCGACCAACAAACCGGCACCGCCCTCGATCGCGAGCGCCGCGAGTTCCTCCAACGCCGCAACCAGGCCCTCAACGAGAAAATGGTCCAGCGCATGAAGGGCATTCTTGAGGAAATCCGCAAGCTCGTGGAGGAAAAGGCCAAGGTGGACAACTACGACTACGTCTTCGACAAGTCCGGCCTCAGCACCTCGCAGGTTCCCTTCCTTCTCTACACCAAGGACGCCACCGACATCACCGCCGGCCTTCTCAAGGACCTCAACAAGGATGCTCCTGCCGAATCGCTTCCTTCGGCCAATGATCCGAAGCCAGAGATCCCGGACCTCTCCACTCCTCCGGGCGGCACCGAGAACTAATTCGCTACCGAATTGGCAATCGCACTCACGCTTTCCGAGCTCGCCCAGTGGGTCGATGGTGACATCGTCCGGGGCGAGCTCGATTTGTCTCTGACCGGAATGGCCGCGCTCGACGCCGCTGGTTCCCACGACGTGAGTTTCCTCGGCAACGAGAAATACCACCCCCAGTTCCTCGTCACCAAGGCCGCCGCCGTCATCGTCCCGCGCGGCGTCACCCAAGGCCCGGATGGCACCGCCCTGATCGCTGTTGACAACCCGACGCTCGCCTTCTCGGTGGTCGTCCGGCATTTCGCCGCCGCGACCCGCAAGTTCACTCCCGGCGTCCATCCCCACGCCTCGGTCGATCCCACCGCGCTGCTGGATCCCGAAAAGGTCCGGATCCATGCCGGGGCCGTCATCATGGCCGGCGCGACCATCGGCGATGGTTCGGAAATCGGGCCCAATTGCGTTGTCGGTGAGGAGGTCGTCATCGGCAAGGATTGCCACCTCATGGCCAACGTCTCCATCCGCGAGCGCTGCGTGCTCGGCGACCGCATTTTCCTGCAACCCGGCTGCGTCATCGGCTCCGACGGCTACGGCTACGAGTTTTCCAACGGCCGCCACGTCAAGATCGACCAGGTCGGCACCGTGGAAATCCATGACGACGTCGAGATCGGCGCGAACACCACCATCGACCGCGCCCGCTTCGGGAAGACCATCATCGGCGAAGGCACGAAAATCGACAATCTCGTCCAGATCGGCCACAACGTCGTGATCGGCAAACATTGCCTCATCGTCGCCCTGACCGGCATTTCCGGCAGCACCAAACTCGGCAACTACGTCACCGTCGCCGGCCAGGTCGGCATCAGCGGCCACGTCACCATCGGCGACAAGGCAACGCTCGCCGCCCGTACCGGCGTGACCACCCACCTGCCCGGCGGAGTCGTCTATTCCGGTCGCCCCGCCAAGCCCTTCCGCGAGGACATGAAACTCCGCGCCAACCTCCGCCGCCTGCCCAAGCTCCTCGAGCGCGTGAAGGCGCTCGAGGAGGCACTGAAGGTTCCTAACACCGAGGAGTGATACCAATCTCGGAAATAGGGTAACCCTTCCATTGGAGCGTGAAATCTCCATACCGGTTCAGGCGGAATGAATTCCGCGCTCCAGTTTATTACTCCGCGAGCTTCACCCTGTTTGAGGTAGATGGTATGAGGATCCACTTGAATTTTGCCATGCGCCCAAACCGTATGCACCAAGAGAACCAAGCGTGCACGAAATGGACGCCGCAATGCTTGCATCCGGCACTTGAGTCGTCTGGGAAACCATTGCTATGATTCTGTCCGGTGATGCACATCCATTGGAAAATCAAACGTCTCGACGAAGGCGGGGATAAGAGTCTGGCGGAGGAGGAATGCCTGCTGGAAATCGAAGGAAAAATCGAATGCGACGGGCAAGCGGCCGGTCTGGTGGACGCTTACTATCTGTTTGCCGAGGAACCCGAATCACCTGAAGCGTTCATGGAGCTCTGGGATCTCGACAAGCAGGACCAGTCGCATTTTCGAAGAGATCATCGCGCCCGGTAACCGCGGGTTCCGTGATCCGATTCCTGATTTCGTGGTGATGGTCCCGGGGATTCTATGTGTCAATTTCATCGCCCTGCGGCCACCATTCCGCCGCCGCGGACTTGGCCGCGAGGTGATGAGCGAGGTGGTCCGCAACTTTGCCGACGAACGAACCGGCATGGTGCTGCTCAACGCCCAACCGCTCCAACATCTCCCTCATGGATATGATCACTTCGACGACGAGGTGCGCGACCTGCCATGGAACTCGCCCGCGGAGGATCTGGAAACCTTGATCCGCCACTTCCGCTCGTGGGACATGCAGCCTGTGGCCGGCACCCGCTATCTGTTAGTCGCGCCGGAGTTCCTTTGTGACGACCTAACAAAAGATTGGTATCCCGGCTTGCTCGGTTGACCTGCGGAACGGGTGAAACGACGGCTGCTGCCAATCCAACAGATTGACGATCCTGATCCGGGGAATTGACAAACCCTGCCGGGAAAGGAGCCTTGCGAGCCAAAAGCCGATGCCAAAGAAAGGAAACAAGAAGCAGAAAAAGCCGAAAATTCACACCGATGCGCGGGGCCCCTATGTTTGGGAAAACTACTTTGTCGGAGGAAGACAGAAGCGGCGGAGACGCGGGTGACGGTCATCGGTGGAGAGATCATCGACGATCTCGATTCCTGGCTTCTCGACAATGCCGATGACTGCTATCTACACCAAATCGAACGCTGGGACCTCATCGGGCAGCGCATGCTGGAGGACGAGGGACCACAAACGACAGAACCCGCCATGAAACAACCGCCCCGCAAGCTGCTCCTGGACATCATCGAACTCGAATCAGCCTTCGAGTACACCTCCTCGGTCGATCCTGCTTTTGAAGACGAACCCTGTTTTTTCTTCCTGAACCTGACCTCCGGCAAGGTGGTGACGGCGGAAGGCGACGAGGAAATCGAAATTCTGCTAGGCGACAAGAACCACCTCGATCTGCCCGACAGCTTGTTCGAGGATGTCGCCTATGGCGGACTCGAACTTTTCGTGGATTCCCTGCCGGACGATCCGCTCCGGCGACAACTGGAGAAAGCCATCAGTGGCAAGGGAGCGTTCCGGCGTTTCAAGCAGATCGTATTCGGCGACGGCAACGTCGAGCTGAAACATCGTTGGCGCTGGTTCGAGACCCGCCGGAATCGCGAATGCATCGTCGATTGGCTCCGCGCCAACAACATCGAGCCGGAATGGAGCCACGACATTTTCGAACCACCGCCATTGCCCGACAAACGTGGCGATCTGCTCCAGGCCGTGCTCACCTTCGTCCGCGACACCCGCAAACTGCCCGGAGTCAGCCGCATCGCCCTGCTGGGTTCGCTCACCACCACCAAGGCCATTCCCAAGGACGTCGATGTCCTCGTCGAGGTCAGTGACGCCATGCCTCTCGACAAACTCGCCCGCCTCAAGCGCAGCCTGCTCGGCAAGACCATGGCTACCGGCGACTGCTGCGGAGCCGACGTGTTTCTCCGCGATTCTAACGGCAAATATCTCGGTCGCATCTGCTCCTACAAAATCTGCGCGCCGGGCATCCGTCAGAGTTGCCAGGCAGCGCATTGCGGGAGGCGGGAATATCTTTGTGATGATCTCCGGAATGTTCATCTCGCTCCATCACTCGTCGCCGAACCGCCTCTCACCCTATGGCCCGAAATCGTCGCCCGCGCCGAAGTACCGGCCGATGTGCGCGACATACTCGTCGCAGGCCTGCGCTGATTTCTGAGCCGCCGCAACACCAACAACAATAGCGCCTGGATCAAGGCCAACCGTAGTTCCGTCATCGGCGAAGTGAGCTCGGCAAGGTTGTCATTTTCCAGATGGCGCTTGTGAACGAAAACCGGGTTGTTCTGGCCGATGCGGTAGGCGCTGTCGGTGGCTTCGATTGCAGTCGGGATTTCTCAATTTTCATCTGGAAATAAAATTGACCATTTTTTTGATCACTTTACATTCCCGGCAATGAACACCCGGCAAATCAGCATCAGCGAGTTCAAGGCGCACTGCACCGAGGAGATCCGCGAGGTGGAAAAGGGCGAACTCGTCCTGGAGCTCACCCGCCATGGCAAGACGGTGGCCGTGATTCAGCCGCCGTTCACCGCTTTATCCGCTCCCACCTTGGAAAGCTGGGTCGGTAGCGGAAAGGGCACCGTGACCTTCGCCCCGGGGTATGATCCTTCCGCCCCGGCCTTTGACCCGGATGACTGGGAAAGTTGACACCATCTGAAGGTCGTGAGCGAAAACTACCTCCTCGATACCTGCGCCTGGATCGACGCCTTTTCCGCTCCGGAGTTGCTGAAACCCCGGATTCGCAAACTCATCACCGCCCAGCGCATGATCCATGTTTCCGCCATCAGCTTGCTGGAGGTCGCGCGGAAAGAGGCCAGGGCCGAACTTTTATTCGGCATGCCGCTCGCCGATTGGTTCAACATCGCCCTGCCGTACAACCGCGTGAAAGTCATCGATTTCTCACCCGAAATTGCAATCGACGCCACCCGCCTACCGAGCTGGTCCCACAAGGATCCCGCGGATCAACTCGTCGTCGCCACCGCCCGCGTCCACCGTCTCACCGTCCTGACTTCGGGCGGAAAAATCCTCGCCTATCCCCACGTTCAGAGCCTTTCGTCCCGGAAATGAGCGTTACCCTGTAATCCCTGTTCCTCTGCCGTTTCTCAATCCAACAAGGCCTGCACCATAGCGGGGTTGAGTTTGTTGCAGATGTCAGCGTCGGCGAGGATACCGGCGAAGAGCTTGTCTTTCTCCTGTTGGAGTTTGTGGATGCATTCCTTGACGTTAAAGCGGCAGTGCCACGTTCTGAGATTCCAAAACGTTTCAAATCGTTCGAATATCGTTCTTTTCGTTCTTGATTTTGGATTTTCGATTCGGTAGTGAATCCACCTATGAAGCAAACGCTGATTCCTCTCCGGGCGAACCAATTCGAACGCTATCGCTCTAAAATCACCGCTCAACTCGGCGCCAAGGATCAAGACCGCCTCAGGGTTCTGCTTGGTCTGATGGATCCGGACACCGGAAATGCGAATCTCGGCAAGTGCTACGAAATTTTGTTTCCCGAACTCGGCGCGGATGCAGCCGCTGCGGCCTTGCGAAAATTCCGCCTAAACTTCAACAATGCAGCGAAGGAGTCCGGCCACCCGGATGTTCAGCTTTCCGGCGATTCGAAAAAGAAAAGCCCGAACGACCAACGCGCCTGCTGGATCATTGGCCCTGACACGTTGGTTGCCGAAATCGAGGAACTCTCCCGCGCTGGAGCCGCCAACACGGAAGACCATGAGCCTTTGCCTTCACGCATCATCGCCAAGGACACCCGCATTCCGGTCCAATTTTTCGTTTCGTTTTCCCACCAGAATGATCAGGAGAAGGAAAAGCTCCTCGCGCTATTGCAGGAGGAACTCGTCGCCTCCGAAAAATACCGATTCCAGCTCTGGACGGACGGGCAAATCATCTTGGGCGAAAAATGGCACATTGAAATCCAGGCCGCCCTCCAAGCCTGTGACCTCGGCCTGTTGCTTGTGAGTCCCACATTTCTAGCGGGCGACTACATCAAGGAACATGAGTTGCCAGCATTTGTGACCGGAGAGAAGCCCTGCATTCCCGTCGAACTGAAGACCGTCGATTTCAAGAACCACAAACTACTCGGCCTCGAGGAGCGCCAAATCTTCCGCCTCAAGCAAGCCACCGGCCACAAGGCGTTCTCCCTGCTCAAATCCAAGCAAGACCGCGAAGCGTTTGCCCGTGACTTGGCCAAAGGCATTTACGTCCGGCTCGAAGTCCATCCCCCCAGTCCCCGGCCAATCAGATCCACCTCTGCCTTTCGACCATCTAAACCCCAGCTCCATCAGATCGCGGAAGAAGCGGCGATGGATCCCGATTGCCAGGCGGGCTTCATCCCGACCCGCGCCCGCGCTTGGGGAATCCAATACCGAGAGGCCGTCGATGTCTCGCCGCCTTCTTCCGATCAGGACCACGATGCCATCCAGTTCCTCCGCGAGTGGACGCTCAACCCCAAGGAGCCACCCTTCTTCGCCCTTCTTGGCGAATATGGCATGGGCAAAACCACCACTCTGAAACAGTTCACCCGAAGGCTGCTGGAGGAACGGGAACATGACCCGGGCCTGCCATTGCCCATCTACATCGACTTGCGCCACCGCATGAACCCGAAGAACGGCGTTCCCCGCTTGGAGGAAATCCTGGACAACGCCCTCCAGCGGAATTGGCGCAAGACCGAATCTCTCACGGTCAACGCACAGCAGCTCATCCAACTCGCGCGGCAAGGAAAGGCCATCGTGTTGTTCGACGGGCTCGACGAGCAAATCGTCCATTTCTCGGAAGCCGACGCACAAACCTTCATCCGGGAACTTTGGTCGATCACTCCGCCAGCCCTGATCGGCGGGCCGAACCCACCTTCCACGAAAGTCCTCATTTCCTGCCGCTCCCATTATTTCAAGGACCTCAAGCAGCAGGACAACATGCTCACCGGCGAGCAACGCGAAGGCCTCAAACCATCACACTACAAGGTCGCCTTCATCCTTCCCTTCACGGTCGAGCAGATCCGCAGCTACCTGAATCAGGAACTGGGCGACGAGGCGGGGCGTCATGCGTGGGATCTCCTCACGGAGATCCATGACCTGAAGGATCTCGCCTCCAGACCCTATCTCCTGAGCCTGATCACCAGCCACATCGAGGAACTGGAGCAACTCAAGGCATCCGGCCAACCCATCCGTCCGATCACGCTCTATCAGATCATGACGCGCAAGTGGCTGGATCGGGACGCCGGCAAGCACCACATCGATCCGGAGCACAAACCACGGTTCATGGGAGCCCTCGCCGCAGCCATGCACAAGGATGGCGCGCGCGAATGGCCGTGGTCGAAGCTCATGAAGTGGTTCGACTCCTTCCTGCTGTCGAATCCGGAACTCGCCCTTGCCTATCAGAACAAGGAAAGGGCGCTGTTGCTCGAAGACCTCCGTACGGCGACGTTCATCCTGCGACGCGACACCGAGGATCAGAATTTCCGCTTCGCGCATTCGTCGCTACTGGAATACTTCCTCTCCTTCCATCTCCACGAAGCCTTGGTCGACGGGAGGCTGGAAGAGTGGGAGATGCCGCAGCCGTCGCAGGAAACCCTTCGCTTTCTGGGCGAGTGGCTGGCGGTTTCGGAAGAAACGCCCTCTCAAATCTCCTCGCTGGAGGATCTGCTGGAACAGGCACAATTTCACCAGGCGACCTTGAACGCATTTCACTATTTCCTACTGGCAGCCCGCGAAGATCTGCCACCTCCCGAGGCCGGGCGGCTTTTCCCTCGCGGGGTGTGACCTTATCAGAGCTGGAGATATCGGGGGCGGCAGGGAGCCTCGCCGCTGTCCCTCGCCAATGCGGATTTCACGGGTAGCCAATCTAAGGCGCACTCAATGGGAAAATGTGAACCTGACAAACGCCCGATTCATCAAGTGCGAACTTCAGCAAAGCAACTTCTCCGACTGCCTCATGACCGGCACCGACTTTTCGGATGCCGATCTTACTTCGGCGCATCTCATCGACTGCGTTGGAAACGCGGTGAAATTCGAAGGCTCTCGCCATCGCACAACTCTATCTCCATCGTTGCCGAGACATCGAGCCTACTCCCATTGTAGCATTCCATCATCCGAAGTGGTGGTGAATGCTCTGTCCATCGTGCCGAGGGTCGGGCAGTTCGGTAGCCGCTCTACTCTCCCGACGGGCGCTTCATCGTTTCGGCGGGTGGCAGCGGCACGTTGCTGCTGTGGGACGCCACCAGCGCGAAATGCCTGCTCACCTTCGAGGGACACAAAAGCTCGGTCACCTCCGCCGCCTTTTCACCGGATGGGCGCTCCATCGTCTCGGCGAGTGCCGACGGCACGCTGCGGCTGTGGGATGCCGCCAGCGCGAGATGCCTGCTCATCTTCGAGGGTCACAAAGTGCCGAGTCACCTCCGTCGCATTCTCACCCGACGGGCGCTCCATCATCTCGGCGGGTGCCGACGGCACGCTACGGCTGTGGGATCGCCGATAGCGCGAAATGCCTGCTCACCTTCGAGGGACACGAAAAGCCGGGTCACCTCCGCAGCGTTCTCACCCGACGGACACTTCATCGTCTCAGCGGGTACCGACGGCACGTTGCGGCTGTGGGATGCTGCCAGCGCGAAATGTCTGCGAATCTTAAAGGGCCACAAAAACCGGGTCACCTCTGCAGCCTTCGCTCCCGACGGGACGCTCCATCGTCTCAGCGGGTATCGACGGCACGTTGCGGCTGTGGGACGCCGCCAGCGCGAAATGCCTGGCCATCCTCACCGGACATAAAAACGGGGTTTCCTCGGCAGCATTCTCGCCTGACGGAAGTTCCATTGTTTCGGCGGGTGGCGACGGCGCGCTCCGAGCTGTGGGATTCTGCCAGCGCGAAGTGCCTACTGACCTTCGAGGGCACAAAGGCCGGGTCACCTCCGCTGCCTTCTCGCCTGACGGGTTATTCCATCATCTCGGCGGGGTCAACGGCACGTTACGGCTGTGGGATGCCGCCAGCGCGAAGTGTCTGCTCACCTTCGAGGGACGTAAAAATCTAGTCACATCCGTCGCCTACTCTCCTGACGGACACTCGATCATTTCGGCGGGTGATCGACGGCAGGATGCGTCTGTGGATTCCGCAAGCACAAATGTCTGCTCACTTTCGAGGGACACAAAGACTGCGTCCACTCCGCCTCCTTCTCACCCGACGGGCGCTCACATCGTCTCGGCGGGTGCCGACGGCACAATGCGGCTGTGGGACGTCGCCAGCGCGAAATTGCCTGGTCACTTTCGAGGCGGACGAACGACGGGATTATGTTCGCCGCATTTTCTCCCGATGGACGTTCCATCGTCTCGGTGGGTGACGATGGCGCCTGCAAGCTGTGGGACGTGGCCAGCGCGAAGTGCCTGCTCACCTTCGATGAAAACGAAGATTGGGTTAACTTCGCCGTCTTCTCACCCGACGGGCGATCCATCGTCTCGGCGGGTGACGATGGCACGCTACGGCTATGGGACGCCGCCAGCGCGAAGTGCCTGCTCAACTTTGAGGGACATCCAACATTGGATCAACTCCGCCACCTTCTCACCCGACGGGCGCTCCATCGTTTCGGCGAGTGCTGATGGCACGCTACGACTGTGGGACGCCACCAGCGCAAAATGCCTGCATTACCTTCGAGGAACACGAAACACCGATTAGTTCCGCCGTCTTCTCACCCGATGGGCACAAAATCGTCTCGGCGGGTGGCGATGGCACGCTACGGCTGTGGGACGTCAGCCAGCGCAAAATGCCTGCTCATCTTCGAAGGACACAAAGACTGGGTCACCTCAGTCGCATTCTCTCCTGACGGTCGATCCATCGTCTCGGCAGGTCCCGACGGCACATTAAGGTTCTGGGACGTGGCATCTGGCCAGGAAATCCACACCATCACAGGCCACTCGCGAGGACGAGAACGCCTGTGTCGTCATGCGCGAAAACCGCATCATTTGGGCCGAGAAAAACGCATGGCGTCACCTCCAGTGGACCGTGCCGCCGAAAGAAGGTGAAGTCTATCCAACCCCCGTTCCTGGAGATTATTTCGAGGAATTCCCGATTGGCTTGAATCTATGACTCTACACCCCGGAACCCGCAGCGGCATGGTTTTGGCCTTGTTAGCCAAAGCGATAGCTGCTTTCAACTGATACCCAGCAAATGAGTGACCCAGTGCCAAAAACCGAAAGTCCGCCGAGCCTGATGGGTCTGCTACAGACGATCGAGTTGGTGGGAATCCGCCACGCAATCGACTGGCAGCAACTCAAGCAAATCGCCCGGGGCTATCCCGATGTGGAAAAGATAGAGACCAAGCTAGGGTGGCTGCTAGGAAGCGGAAACCTGACGGTGGTCATCGAGCGCCACTACATCGACAAGGATTTCCGGGATAGTTACAGCGCTTACTTTTCCAAACGTTTCCACACTCCGTCAAACCGCTGCCTGAGACTTCATTTCTTCCGGGGAGAACTGACAGACCCATGGATCGATCGACAGGACTTGGAGTATCTCGGCTATTCGGTGATCAGCTCAATCACGCCCGGAGGCATGGGACGAACCTTGATCTCCACCGAGCTGGTTTCCTGCCCAAAGGGTTGGCATCTTCACGCTAAAACGTGTGAGGAGACGATTCACCTGCTTGGCCGGAATTTCCAGGTCAGCGGCTTCCCCTACACCTGTCAGGACCAGGAAATCGCCCGCTGCGCGCAGGCATCGTTGTGGATGCTGGTCCGCTATTTCAGCAACAAGTATCCGAATTACCGGGAAGTGGGACCGCACCAACTTGCCAATCTGGTGGCAGATATCCACTTGGGACGGCTTTTCCCGAGCAACGGCCTGACCGTCTGGCAGTCGGCGGAGATTCTCAGGCGCCTCGGATTCCACCCGGTAGTTCACGACCGGCGCGCATTCGAGGATGAAGAAGGAGAAAAACTCGCCGCCAGACTCGGCTTCAAGTGTGCCAAAAAAGCTTTCGCCCATCTGTTCTACACTTACATCGAGTCTGGCATTCCCCTTTTGGTAGGGACCAAATCACACGCGTTGGTAGCCTTCGGCCATTTGTCCGATTATTCCGCCAAGCCAGATGCGGAGGATGCCACCACGGATGGATTCTTTCATTCCTCGGTGCTGAACCGAGGATTCATGACCCACGATGACGCGCGACTTCCCTACGGGCGTATGGAATTTGAATCCGGAGCCGTCCCAGAGTTCGAGGAGGTCGTCGCATTCATCGCCCCGATGCCTGAGAAAACCTTCCTGCCAGCGGACACCCACCAAAGATTGGCGAGACAACTGCTCACCACCGGCGGCTACAGCATGGCCCAACGTTGTCCAGAATTGGCGGCGGCGGTCACAAGGGGAGAAATTGTCCTGCGGAGTTTTCTCACAACGGGAACTCGTTTCAAAAGCTCACTATCAAAGAGAAAGGACTTTCCCGTTCCATTCCTGGAACCCTATCTGCTCTATAGCCTGCCGCATTTCATTTGGGTAACCGAGGTATTGGAACTTGATAAATATCCCGCGCGTTGTATAGGGCAGGTCGTCTGGGATGCCACAGCGGCTCCGGAAAATCTGTCGGGATTCCTGTTCCTTCAATATCCAGGATTACTTTTCATGAACCTGACGCCGCACTTCAATCGTCCTCTGGGTCCGATGCCAAAGGACATTGTGGTTTTCCCTTTGCAAACACCGAACGCGGAGGTTAGCTCCTTCGAGCCGTTCAACGATAACTTGAACCACCGTCAACACACTCCCCACCATGGCTAGGAAGCGATCCAAAGCGCCCAAATCAGATCACTCGGAACCAAAAAAGCCGGAACTCCAGTATGGAGTGTGGCAACCGGTGTATTCCAGCCAAGAGGAACTGGACGCCGATATGAGTGAGTTCAGCAAGGCGGTATCGGAAGATATCCGTGCCTTGGCCTCCGCGCGCCGGCACAGTGAGGAACTCCTGATGCAGGGGTTCTGATTGGCTCTCGCAGTTGTTGGTGCCCTCACCCTTCCAGCAAGGACCGGACCATTGTGGCGTCGAGTCTGTTGGAAATATCCGCGTTCGCCAGGATCCCGTCGGCGAGCTTGCCTTTCTCCTGTTGGAGCTTGTGGATGCGTTCCTCGACGGTGTCCTGGCAGAGGAGCTTGTGGACGAAGACGGGCTGCGTCTGGCCGATGCGGTAGGCGCGGTCGGTGGCCTGGTTCTCGGCGGCGGGGTTCCACCACGGGTCGTAGTGGATGACGGTGTCGGCGGCGGTCAGGTTGAGACCGGTGCCGCCGGCCTTGAGGGAGATGAGGAAGACGGGGGCTTTGCCGTTCTGGAAATCCTCGACGAGCTTGCCGCGGTCCTTGGAGGCTCCGGTTAGCTTGAGATAGGGGATTTTTTCCTTCACGAGATGCGCCTCGATCAGGCCGAGCATGGTGGTGAACTGCGAGAAGAGCAGGATGCGCCGGCCTTCCTCGATGAGCACGGCGAGCAGGTCGGTGAGGAAATCGAGTTTCGCGGACTCGACGACGTCGTTCGAGTAATCTTCCGGCAGCAGGCGCGGGGTGGCAGCAGATCTGGCGGAGCTTGAGCAGGGCGTCGAGGAAGACGATCTGCGACTTGCTCGATGCCCCGCGCGGCGATGGCTTCGCGGACGCGCTTGTTCATGGTGGCGCGGACGGTTTCGTAGAGATCCTTCTGGCCGGAGTTGAGTTCGATCAGGTGGACGAGCTCGGTTTTCGGCGGGAGTTCCTTGGCGACCTGGTCCTTGGTGCGGCGCAGGATGAGCGGGGCGACGCGGGCTTTCAGGACGGCGTTGCGTTCGGCATCGCCATCCTTCTCGATGGGGTTGCGGAAGCGGGTGTTGAAGGCGTCCTCGGTGCCGAGGAATCCGGGGACGAGGAAATTCATCAGGCTCCAGAGCTCGCCGAGGTGGTTCTCGATCGGGGTGCCTGATAGACAGAGCCGGTTGCGGGCATCCAGCTTGCAGGCGGCCTGCGCCATCTTGGAGCGCGGATTCTTGATGTATTGCGCCTCGTCGAGCACGACCAGGTGGAAGGAAACGGCAGAGAGCTTCTCGATGTCCCGCTGGAGCAGGGCAAATGATGTTAGAACGACATCCGCATGGGGGATGGAGCGGTAGTATTTCTTCCGCTCCGGGCCGTTGAGCACGAGGACCCGCAGGTCCGGGGTGAATCTCATGGCTTCCGCCCGCCAGTTGGGAACGACGGAAGTGGGGGCGACGACAAGCGTCGGCAAACCGCGCGAGTGGCCGGATTGTTTCTCGGTGAGGATGTGGGCGAGCGTTTGCAGGGTTTTTCCGAGGCCCATGTCGTCGGCGAGAATCCCGTGGAGTCCGTGGCGGGCGAGGAACTGCATCCAGTGAAATCCGGCGAGCTGATAGTCACGCAAGGTGGCTTGAAGACCCGTCGCGATGGGAACCGGATCGATGCCTGAAAAATCCTTCAGCTTCGACGCGAGTTCCGCGAGATGGGGCGGCGTGTCGATGCCCAAGCCCTCAAGCCCGGCGAGCGAGGCGGCATCGAGCGAGTGCAGGCGCGCCTTGTCCGGAAACTTCGGGTCGATGAGGGCGGATAGATGATTGAGGATCTTCCGGACCCGGCCGATGGGGAGCTTGAGGGCATCGCCATCGGGGAGCGGTGCGTAGATGTGGCCGTTGTCGGGACGATCGAGGGTTTCCTCGAGGAAGTCATTTTCCAGCAGTCCTGCTAGAATCGGGAGCAAGTCATACCTTTGCCCACCCACATCGAAGCCGACGGACAGGCTGAACCATCCGCCGTCACCGGCGTCGAGAGAGGTTTCCCATTTCACCGGATCCGCCTCGTGGACGCGGTGGCCGACGTTGTCCGAAACGGTGACCTGCCAGCCGAGATTTTCCAGGCGCTCGACCATTTCGCCACGGAACTGATGCCAGAATGCATCGGTCGCCACGCGGCTGGGATCGGGAAACCAGCGGTCCGGCGACTTGCTGTTAGTCTGGTCGCGAGATTTGAGATTGAGCAGGAATTTCCATGCGGAGTTCGACTGCAGCGAGGAAAGTCCGGTTTCGCGGAGCTGTTGGGTCGCTGCGTTCTCTGCAGCCGCGTCGTGCTGGAGGATCGCGGCCTGGCCGTCATGGGTGATCGAGCTGATCCACTCCGGCGCGCTGGATCGCAAGGAACTACGATGGGAACCGTAGTTCACGGTCGCTTCGGCGGTGATCCAGAAATCCACGTTCGGCTGGCCCAGCGACTGGAGCAACAGCCGCGTCGCCTTGTCCACCGGCTCGCGGTTGACGCGCAGCTCGAAGCGCGGCTCCATCCGCACGCGTGGAAGATCCGGCGGCGGGTCCTTCATCAGCTCCCGTGCGGTGGGCAGCGCGGCTGCGACGGCCCCGGCGACGCTCCGGCCTTGGAGCCTGGACGGGTCCCGCTCCTTGGCGGCCTTGGTGAGGATGGCCGCCGCGTGATGGCAGAAGCTCCCGATCTCACACGAGCAGAAGGTTTCAAATTCCCAACCTCCGCCCGACTGCCAGAGGCTTACCTCGGTCTCATCCTTGGCGACCGTGCCGATCAGGCTGACGGAACCCGGCGCCGTTTCCTCGATCCGCAAATCCCTCACCTTGCTCACAAGGGAGTTCGAGGCGGCGAGGATCTCGTCGTCAAAACGGTCCTTCCACCGGGAATCCCCGAGAAATGATGAAATGTCGTCTGTTTCTGGCAAAGCCCCGGCAGGGTCCGACATGGTGAGTCCGCGTCAAGCCTGTGGCTCGGGAACTTGGATGGATGCGATTTTTCCGGGCTCCAAAAAAGTGTCATTTTCCTGTCGCCCTTGAAGACTCGGGTGGGTCAGAAACTCGTTCCGAACTGGAGACCGACGACCAGCGCGTTGTCGATGTTTCCGGTGCCGCCGGGGTGGACGATGTACTGGATGTCCGGTTGAAAATAGGTGGACGGGGTGACTTGGAAGCGGTGGCCGATTTCCAGCACCATTTCATATTCCGGACTGCCGAGTCCTGCGGCAGATTGTTGGTCGGCGTAGTCGTTGCTGAAATTTCCGTAGGTCGCGAAGAAGACGGTGTTGTCCTTTTCACGGCCGGGGAAAAGTCCGGTGTAGTTCGCTCCGAAGGTGGATTGCACCGGGATGATCGCAGCGTCCTGGAACGGCGAGTAGCCGAGCGTCGCGAACAGCACGAGCCCTTCCTCGCTGCCGGGCGTTTCCGCGAATACCTGATAGTCGGCGTGGCCGTAGAAGCGCACGAATTCCTCGCGGGTGCCGGTGCTG
Organism: uncultured Verrucomicrobiae bacterium; assembly: GCA_963810445.1. Classification (GTDB taxonomy): domain Bacteria; phylum Verrucomicrobiota; class Verrucomicrobiia; order Verrucomicrobiales; family Akkermansiaceae; genus Luteolibacter. The sequence goes on from CAWENZ010000045.1 coordinate 28,537, forward strand.
TTGAACTCGGGCATTTGATAGAACAACGAGACGTTGGTTCCGGCGAAGAAGTGCGCCGGCCGGTCGTTGAACTTCGGGTTCCAGTTCACCTGGGTGAAAATGGAGATGCCATCGTCACCCTCGAACTGGAAGTCCACGCCCTGGGCATTCCGGTCGAACATGTCGTCGGGGAAACCTGGAAGACGACCGAACATCGCATAGAATTCCTCGCTTGGCTGATACTTCACCCGGCCGCCCCACACGGGAAACGGATAGGAAGTCATCACGCCGTCGAACAAGGCGGCGCGGATCTGTCCGTTCACCGCGTTGTTCACCGAGAATCCATAGTAGGGCGAGCCGACGAAATCATCGGTGGCGGTCATCCGGCCGAGCTTCACCGACAGCTTGTCGTCGAGAAACGTTTTCTCCAACGTGACGTTGTAAAGGAAGGCGTTCTGTCCGCCGACATTCTGCATCACGCTGTATTGGCCGCCCACGGCCTTGTCGATGCTTCTGCCGGCACGATCGATGCCTGATAGAACGAACTTGGTGTTCTCCCAGCCGATGGTTTTTTCCAGATCGATTTCCATGCCGATGAACAGGTCGCCGGAGTAGCTGGAGTCCGAGTAGTTTCCTCCGCTGACATTGGAATTCGAGATGCCGCTGTAGTAGGCGAAGAACTTGTAGCCGGATTCCTCCAGCGAGGTGCGCTTGCCACTCCAGTCACCGGTGAGGCGGTCGCCATCCAGCCAGGATGTGCCATCGGCGAGGAGCGGGGTGCTGAGAAGGAGTGGAAGCAGGAATTTTGATTTCATGGATTTCGGGAGATTAAATGTTAGGAAATGGCGGGTTCGGCGAGGACGACGGGTTGACGTTTTTTCAGCAAGAAGAGCATGCCGGCGGTCACCAGGGTTCCCGCGACGATGGCGATCAGGTAGCCGAGCATGTGGTTGATGGCGTTGGGGATCGCGAGGACGAAGATCCCGCCGTGCGGCACCAGCAGCTTGCATCCGACGGCCATCGAGATCGCACCGGCCACGGCGGATCCGGCAATGGTGCAGGGGATGACGCGCAACGGATCGGCGGCGGCGTAGGGAATGGCGCCCTCGGTGATGAAGGAGAGACCTAACACGGCGGTCGCCTTGGTGGCTTGTTGCTCGTCCTCGGTGAAGCGGTTCTTGAACAAGGTGGCGGCGAGGGCGATTCCTAACGGCGGCACCATTCCGGCGGCCATGACCGCGGCCATCGGGCCATAGATCTTGGAGGCGAGCAGTCCGACGGCGAAGGTGTAGGCCGCCTTGTTGAGCGGGCCGCCCATGTCGAAGGCCATCATGCCACCGAGGAGAAGTCCGAGCACCAGCGCGCTGCTGCCTTGCATGGAGTTCAGCCAGGCGGACACGCTGTCCATGATGATTTTGACGGGCGGGCCGACGATGTAGATCATGGTCAGACCGATGACGAGGGACGAGATGAGAGGCAGCAACAGGACGGGCTTCAGCCCCGCGAGATTGTCAGGAAGCTTGAGCACGCCATTCAACCAGCGGGTGAAATAGCCTGCGAGAAAGCCCGCCACGATGCCGCCGAGGAATCCCGCACCCACGCTGCTGGCGAGCATGCCGCCGATCAGGCCGGGAGTGAGGCCGGGGCGGTCGGCGATGGAGAATGCGATGAAGCCGGCGAACACCGGGATGAACAAGGCGAAGGCGGATGCGCCGCCGATCTGCATGAGCGCCCAGCCGAGCGTGCCCTTGGCATCACCGGCATTGATGCCGCCGACGGCGAAGGCGAGGGCGATCATGAGGCCACCGGCGACGACCAGCGGAAGCATGTGGGAGACACCGGTCATGAGATGCTTGTAGGGACCGGTGCGTTCCTTCTTGCCTGCGGCTTTCGGTTTGCCGGGTTCGGAGGGAGCGAGGGTCAAGGCCTCGCGGATGAGGCTCTGGGCATCGTTGATCGCGGCCTTGGTGCCGGTTTCCAACAGCTTTTTGCCTGCGAACCGGGTGGTTTCCACGCTCGCGTCGGCGGCGACGACCACCGCGTCTGCGCGGGCGATGTCATCGGCTGTTAGCTCGTTCTTCGCACCGACCGAGCCACGGGTCTCGACCTTCATTTCATAACCCATCGCCTTGGCTCCCTTGAGCAGTGCCTCGGCGGCCATGAACGTGTGGGCGATGCCGGTGGGGCATGAGGTGACGCCGATGAGGAACTTGCTGGCGACGGGCGCGGCCTCGATCTTCGGAGCGGCAACTGCCGTCGGAGTCTGGCGCAGCCGGGGCGCGAAACCTTCCAACAGTTTCGCGGTTTCGCGGATCAGGTGGGGACGGTTGGTTTCAATGCTGGTTTCTCCGGAACTCAGTTCGACACCGTCGTGAGTTAGAGACGGGTCATGGGAAATGCTGGCTTCCATGCCACGGAGCTTGGCCTCGGCTTCGAGGGCGGATATGGCCAGGCGGCTGAGCGGCTCGTCGGCGGGAGATGAAAAAACGGCGGATAGGGTTTTCATGGGATTTCAGGAGTTTCAGAGGTTCATTTTGGAAAGTGGCTGCACCTTGATCTTGGGAAGGCGCTTTTGAATTTCAGCGGCGGAAGGAAGCTGGCGGCGGACGTCTTCCAGCGCGCACCAGGCGAAAACCGTGGCGAGCTTCGCGCATCCGGTCGGAGACAGGCCGGTGGTCAGGCCAGCGAGGAACCCGGCTAACAGGGAGTCTCCGGCGCCGACGGTGCTGACCACCTTGACGGGAGGCGCGGAGGCCATCAGGGCGCTTTCCGGAGTGACGAAGAGGGCGCCTTCACCGCCTAACGAAAGAATGACATGCGGCACCTTGTCGCGTTGGAGCTGCTGGGCGGCCTCCACGCGGGAGGCGAAGTCCGGCAGTTCGTGACCGAGGTATTCGGCGAGTTCGTGCTCGTTGGGTTTCACCAGATCCGCGCCGCCATCGATGGCGATCTTGAGAGCTTCGCCGCTGGTGTCCGCGGCGACCTTGCGCCCCGCCACATTTGATCAGGGCGAGGATCTCACCGAAAAAGTCCGGACTGATTCCAATGGGCAGACTGCCAGCGACCACGAACCACCGGTTCGGCTTGATGAGCTTGCGGAGTTTTTTCTCGAACTGCTGGAGCTCGGCGAAGGTCGGCTCGAGCCCCGGAAAATTGATGTCGGTGGTCTCACGGGTCGCGTCATCGACGATCTTGATTCCCGTGCGGGTTTCACCCGGGATCCGGATGAATTCATCGCGGACCAGCTTGTTCTTGAAAAGATCTGCGAACACCCGCGGATTGTCTTTTCCGAGAAATCCGGTGGCGGTGCTGGGCAGGCCGTAGCCGCCGAGCATGGAGGAAACATTGACGCCCTTGCCACCGGCCTGGCGATGGTGGTGGCGGGTCCGGTTGACCTTGCCCACCACCAGCCGTTCGAGAAAAACGGTTTGATCGATGGCGGGATTGAGCGTGATGGTGACGATGTCGGAGTGGGTATCCATGGTCGTGTTAGTTCAGGGGACGGAGGGCGCGGACGGCGCGGGCGTCGCGTTGGTTGAGGGCCTTTTGGGCGAGCTCACCGAGGTGTTGGAGCTCCTCGCGGCGGAGCAGCGCCTTGATCTGTGGAACGAGCGCGGGTGGCATGCTGAGCTCGTCCACGCCGAGTCCGGTTAGAATGAGTGCGCCCAGCGGATCCGCGGCGAGACCTCCGCAGACGCCGACCCATTTTCCCTTGTCGTGGGCGGCCTTCACGGTGTCCTGGATGAGTCGCAGGACGGCGGGGTGCAGGCTGTCGGCGCGGCGGGCCAACAGCGGATGGGTGCGGTCGATGGCGAGGGTGTATTGGGTGAGATCGTTGGTGCCGATGGAGAAGAAATCCGCGAGGTCCGCGAGCTCGGGTGCCATGGTGACTGCGGACGGAACCTCGATCATCACGCCGAGCTCGACCTTTTTCCCACCGACCTCACGGCGGACTTTCTCGGTCATTTCACGGGCCCTGAGGAAATCGTTAGGGGTCGCGATCATCGGGAACATCAAGCGGATCGGGCCATGCTCGGCGGCGCGGAAGATGGCGCGGAGCTGGGTCATCGCGAGATCCGGACGAGCCATGCTGAGGCGGAATCCGCGGAGCCCGAGGAACGACAGGTCCTGCTCGCTCAGACCGAGGTAGGAGACCGGCTTGTCGCCACCGATGTCCATGGTGCGGACGATCATCGGCAGGCCTTGGAGCGCTTCGATCATTTCGCGCAGCGCTTGATATTGCTCCTCCTCGTCCGGCGCGTGGTCGCGGTCGAGGAAGAGGAACTCGGTGCGAAGCAGGCCGACGCCTTCCGCGCCGGAGTCGATGACGGCGTGGGCCTCGGAGGTTTGGCCGATGTTGGCGACGACCTCGACGCGGTGGCCGTCGCGGAGGATGGCGGGCTCGAAGCGGTGGTCCCAATCGAGGTCGCGCTGGGCTCCGACCTCGTAGATGGCGGCTGCGGCGGATTCCCGGTCGGCGTCGCTGGGATTCAGAATCACCCGGCCTCCGGAGGCATCGAGAATGATTTTGTGGCCCAGCGGGATCGCGTCGAGATCACTGCCCATGGCGACCAGCATCGGGATGCCGAGCGAGCGTGAAACGATGGCGGCGTGCGCGTTGGGACTGCCCTTTTTCAAACAGATGCCGTTGATTTTCCCGACATTGAGTTGGGCGGCTTCCGAGGGTTCCAGATCGTCGGCAATGAGAATGACGGGATCGGTGACCTCGGCCATCGGGTCGAGATCGACACCGAGAAGGATTTTCCGAACCCGTTGTCCGACGTCGCGGACATCGGCGGCGCGCTGGGCGAGGTTCTCATCCTCCATTTTCTCGATTTTCGAAGCGCGTGAATCGATAACGGAGTTCCATGCGGTGAGCGCGTCGTCACCTTCCTGGATGAGACCTTCGGCTTCCTTTCGGATCTCATCGTCCTCGACGAGTGATGCGTGGGCTTCGAAAAGTCCGCGCTGCACGGGATTGAGGTCGCCCTCGGTGAGGGCGATGAGCTGCTTGCGGGCGGTGATGATCGCACTACGAAGAGAGGCGATCTCCGAGTCGGTATCACCGATCGCCCGCTTGCGGGTGCTGAGGTCGACGGGTGCCCATTTCCAAGTGCGGGCGAGGGCGAGGCCGGGAGCGGCCATGATCCCCTTGAGGGTGGTGGCGGAATCCTGCTCGGGGTTCCAGACCGTGGTCGCGGCTGCCGCGGCTTCCTCGTCCTGCGGCTCGTTGTTGATTTCCTCCAGCAGCGCGGCCAGCGAGGAAAGGGTGTCCGTTTCGTCGTCGCCACTGACCCGGATGCGGATGGTGTCGCCGGCGGTGATGCCGAGGGCGAGGATGCGGGACGGACTGTCGGCCTCGATCTCGCGGCGTTTGACGACCAAGGTGACTTTTCCCGGATAGGCCTGCACAGCGCGGGCGAATTTTCCGGCGGGACGGAGGTGGAAACCGCGGGGATTGTCGAAAACGATTTCCTGCTCGCTGCCGAAGAAGTCCGGGTCGATCGAGAGCTCGTCATCATCCCCGGGATGCATCGAAATGGCGGCGAGGATTTCCTCGGGATCGGTGGTGCGGGCGAGGCGGCTGGCGAGTTCCGAATCACCGACGAGGCCGGTCAATTGGCGGAGCAGCCCGATGTGCTCGTCCGATTTCGCGGCGATGCCGAAGACGAGGTGGGCGGTCTTGCCGTCCTTCCAGGAAACGCCTTCCGGGATCTGGAGGACGGCGACCCGGGTTTGCCTGATGCGGTCCGAGTCCTGCGGGCGACCATGGGGAATGGCGATGCCGTTGCCGAGGAAGGTCGTCGCGGTCTTTTCCCGGGCGAGCATGCTTTCGATGTATTCCGGCTCGATCGAGCCGCTTTGCAGAAGCAGGTCGCCCACCGCGCGGATGGCTTCCTCCTTGGTGGTGACCGACGCGCCGAGACGGACGTCGTTTGCGGTGATGGCAAGCATGGGTTTTGGTGGGTTTGGGGTTTGGAGGTGAGACAACCGGGTTCGTTGTGGGAATATGTGTAAACGTTTACATACGGGTTGGTCAACAGCGATTTTTGTGCGATCACAATCGAAGATCGAGATTATAGCACGAAAACCTTATGAAGCATAAGATTTTGTCCCCTAAATTTCTTGGTCTTGGTCCTGGGAATTGCCTTTTATTGGCGAAATTTTCTGTAAACGATATCACCCATGGCTCATTCCATCAAAGACGTTGCTCGCCAAGCTGGCTGCTCCATCGCCACCGTTTCAAGGGTGCTTGCAGGCAAGGGCTACATCAGCGACGAGGCCCGGGAGAAGGTGGAGGCGGCAGTGAAGGAGCTCGGCTACCGTCCGAACCGCGTGGCGCGGAGTCTGAGAGCGCGGAAGTCGCGGGTGATCGGGCTCATCCTCTCCGACATCTGCAACCCGTTCTTCAGCGAGATCAGCCGTTCGGTCGAGCGGGTCGCCTTCAAGCACGGCTACAATGTCTTGATTTGCAACACCGATGAAGACCCGAAAAAGGAGGCTCACTATCTGAAGCTGATGGACGAGGAGCAGGTCGCCGGGATTTTGCTCTCGCCGACACGGTCGAGCGCGAACTCATTGGACCCGTCGATTTTGCCGCCATTGGTGTTGTTCGACCGCAAGTTTCCGAAGGCGCTCCTGGACTCGGTGGTGATCGACAATGAAGACGCTGCGCTGAAATTGACCAAGACCCTGATCGATGGTGGCTTCCGGAGAATCGCGGGGATTTTCGGTGCGAAAAGCTACACGGCCAGCGGCCGGATCGCCGGCTTCAAGGCGGCTTTCGAGGGCGCGGAGGACCGCATGCTGGGCATCTATCAGGCGCCGGCGTTCGAGGCGGAGGGGAAACGGCTGATGATGGAAATCCTCCAATCGGAACCCACGGTGGATGCCGTGGTCTGTAGCAGCGCGTTGCTCGCGACGGGGGCCTATCAAGCCTTGCGCGAGAGCGGTCGGCGCATCCCGCAGGACATCGGTTTCGCCTGTTTCGACGATCCTTCGTGGGCCAGCTTCGTGGATCCGCCGGTAACCGTAGTGCGTCAGCCGGCAACGGCCATTGGCGAAGCGGCGGCGGAGCTGTTGATGAAGCGCATCGACGACCCGAAGCGCACGGTCAGCGAGATCGGGCTGCAGGGGGAGCTAATCGTGCGGGCATCCACCCGGCGCGATTGATTCATTCCAACCACATCGCCTTGATTGCCTCGGCGCGGGCGAGGGCATCCTCGACGGTGGCTCCGAGGAAATTGGCGTGGCCCATCTTGCGGCGGCCGCGGGCGTGACGCTTGCCGTAAAGGTGCAGGCTTGCCTCGCCGTCTTCAAACAACGGCAGCCAGTCCGGCGGCGTCGTTTCATCCTGCCACATGTCGCCTAACAAGTTCAGCATGACTGCCGGGCTGTGAAGGCGGGTGGATCCTAACGGAAGGCCGATCACGGCGCGGAGCTGTTGGGTGAACTGCGAGGTCACGCAGGCATCGAGGGTGTGGTGGCCCGAGTTGTGGGGGCGCGGCGCGATTTCGTTGACGAGCAGAGAGCCGTCGGATTTCAGGAAAAACTCAACGCCGAGGATGCCACGATAGTCGAGCGCCTCGGCCACGCGGCGGGCGATGGCAGCGGCTTCCAGCGCCACTGCCGGAGAAACCCGGGCCGGGATGATGGAGATGTCCAGGATGTGGTGACGGTGGCGGTTTTCGGCAGGATCGTAGGTCACGGTGACACCATCGGCTCCACGCGCGGCCATCACGGAGAGTTCCTTTTCAAAAGGCACCCACGCCTCTAACACCGCACGCGTTCCGAAGGCCGCCCAGACTTCCTCGGGGTTCTCGTCGCCTTCGAGTTTCACCTGACCTTTTCCGTCGTAACCGAAATCAGCGGTCTTGAGGACGCCGGGGCCGCCGAGCTCCTTCATCGCGGCGGCGAGGTCGGCCGCGCTGGAGATGACGGCATACCAGGTGTGCGGGATGTTGTTTTCCTTGAGGAAATTCTTCTCCCGCTCCCGGTTCTGCGTGATGCAGATGGCGCGTGGCGACGGATGGAGGCCGGTGCACATGGCGACCTTCTCCAAGGTCTCGCAGGGGATGTTTTCAAATTCCACGGTCGCAACGGTGGTTCTGCTGCAGAACTCCTTGAGCGCTTCCGGATCGTCGAAAGGCTTGTCGATCACCTCGTCGGCACATTCCACGGCTGGGGCTTCGAGCCCGCCGGTCCAAATGACCGTGCGGACGCCCATGCGGCGGGCGGCGAGGGCGATCATGCGGCCTAACTGGCCACCACCGATGACGCCGACGACACAATGCGGCGCGTGAAGAGGGAGGGATACGGACATGAAATCAGTCAATGGGATCGAGAGGGGGCAATGTGGCGGACTTGACGGAGGCGGTCTGTTTCTTGCGGAAAGTGGCGAGCTTGTCGGCGAGCTCCGCGTCGTTGTTGGCCAGCATGGCGACAGCGAAAAGCGCGGCATTGATCGCGCCGGGTTTGCCGATGGCGAAAGTGGCGGTCGGGATGCCACCAGGCATCTGCACGATGGAAAGCAGCGAATCCACGCCCTGCAGCGCCTTGGATTCCACCGGTACGCCAAGCACTGGAATATCGGTGATGGCGGCGGTCATCCCCGGTAAATGGGCGGCTCCGCCGGCTCCGGCAATGATGCATTTCAGGCCGCGGCCACGGGCGGTTTCCGCATAGGAAACGAGCTTGTCCGGCGTGCGGTGCGCGCTCACGACCTCGGCTTCCCAGACGACTCCAAAATCGCGCAAGGTGCGGGCGGCGTGCTCCATCGTCGGCCAATCCGATGTGCTTCCCATGATGATACCGACGACTGGCGCTGCGTTCATGGTGCCAGCGTGCCCAGCAGACCGTCTCGCGTCAATAGAGCGGTGGCACGCCGCTGGAAATCCCCTCAGTGCCCGATGTCCGCAGGCGTGAAGCCCATCACGATGTCGAACTTCGCGGCGAGTTCGCCGATCTTCGAATCCTTGACCGGCGCGAAATCGATGATCACCGACTCGCGCACCTTGTCATCCTTGATCCCTTTCAGCACGCCGTCCTTCTCGTTTTTCGGCTCACCCTTGATGTAGCACTGGGTCGTCCATTTATCGCGGCCCTTCATCTTCACGGCGAAGTGGATGTGCGGCGTGCGGCCTGGGTAGGACACCGGCTTGATGGTGCGGAAATAATACTCACCGGTCGAGCTGGTCAGGAAACGTCCGAAGCCTTGGAAATTCGGATCCTTTCCCTCTTTACCGTTGCTTCCCGAGTGGAGGTAAACGCCCTTGCCATCGACCTGCCAGATTTCCACCACCGCGTCGCGGATGGGGTCGCCCTTCGCATCGAGCAGGCGGCCTGATAGATGGGTGACATCGCCAATCGCGGGAGTGATGCCGTCGTTGATGACGAGCAGATCGTTGTCCGTGTCCAGTGGGAGATGATCCGGATAGAACGGCCCCTCCGTCTGCTTGGGTGTGAGCATGAGTTGTTCCGCAAAGGCACCGGGCGCACTCATCGCAAGAGCGAGGGTCCCGATGATTTTCCGCCGCGTCCACAGGTGAGGCATTTCAATCATTCTGGGAATGGAGCGTTTTCGGGGGCCTAGCTCAAGCAGGATAGCGTAAATTCCCTGTAAATCGCAGATCCGCTAAAGAAGCTCCTGCCGCCAATCCGCGTATTCGGGATCCTGCGGCTTTGGTCCGGGCGGCGGCGGTGATGGCGGAGCCGGCTTTTCCTCGGGCTTCATGGGATCAGTTTTCCAGGTAAGGATTGCGACCGCTGGATTCCACGTCGGTTCCGCGGGTCGGTTTGGGGGCAGTGGTTTTTGCCTGTGGCTTGAGCGAACCGCCGAAGGTGTCGCTCCAGTGTTCGAGGAAGAATTTCTTTTCCTGGGTGAGAAACACATCGGAACGCCCGAGGATGGGGCGGAGTGAGGTGGTCATCTGCAGCGTGACTAACAAAAAGACAATGCTCCAGATGGCCAGCGGCCCCTTCTGGGTGCCGCCGGTGGCGAGAATGACGGATTTGAGGAATTTCAACGCGAAGAACACGGCGATGATCCATGCTCCGATCGCGAGGGTCCCCATGAAGCCGAGCGAGTCGGTGCTTTCCGCGAAGATCCAGACGGCCGGCGCAAAACCCAACAGAAGCAAGCCGGCCAACGCGAGGGCACCGGCAAGGCAGGCGGCGAGTTGGGAAATGCTGACACGTGCCCCGGCGAGCGTGGAGAAGATGTAGAGGCTCGGGAAACAAATCAGTCCGGAGAAGATCAGGCCGACGGTGATTTTCACGGGTGCAGCCCAGAGTTGTTCGTGTTTCGCGAAGCAACCGAGGACGAAGCCGAAGAACAGGATGGAAACGATCGCCATGATCGCGAAGCGGCCCGTCGCGCCGTGGTTCGGCTCGGCAAGGCGGGCGACCAGCGCCTGGGGTCGGCGGAGGAGCGCCTCGAAAAGGGTTTTCAAATCCAGTTTCTCCGGCAGCGGTGCTTCAGGCATGGGTGGCGGGACGGGCGTGGGTGTTGCGTACGTGTTCATTTTTTCGATGGTTTGGTTAGGATGGCATGCAGGATGGGAGCGGTGAGAAAGAGCAGCACAAGGAAGAGCACGGGGATGCCGCCACCCCCGCTGATCTTGACGATGGAGTTCCAGACGGTCTGATAGAAATTCCCTTCCATCGGGTGGGGCCTGAGGAACTGGACCTCCAGGCTCGGGGTGCCGAAAAACGGCCGCAGGATCCACGAGAACTGGGCTCCGAGAAATCCGTTTCCACCGAGCCAGGCGAGCAGGGTGGCCGTCGCCGCCGTCCGTGTCGGGGCCTTGGCGGCGAGGATGCGGTGGAGATGGATGTTCGCCGTGATGCCGGCGATCCCAATGAGCACGGTGTGGGCGACGAGATAGGCCGCGTGGGCCTGCGGAGCACCCGGAGCGCCGGGTGGCGGGGCGTTCCAAGCGATAAAAAACGTCACCGGTGCCAGCGAGCCGAGGATCACGGCGGCAAGGGCGAATGCCGTGAGCAGCGCCAGCATGGATTGGCGAAATCCGAGCCCGGTCCCGAGAAGAACACCGAGCAGGCCGTTGAGAAGGCCGTTGCAGGCCAACGTCAGCGCGACGAGCAACGGCATTTTCACCGCCACATAGAATCCCATTAGCGGGTCCCGCCAATAGCCGACGGTGAAGCCGTAGATCGCCAAGCCCGCCACCGCCGTTCCCGCCACCCAAGCCACGCGCCGGGGCGATGGGGCGTCCAGCCAATCGGGAGTTGGCTGGATCAGTTGGCGGAGATTCATGCAGGCGATGAAATCACCGGTTTGTGAACCGGTGATGGGATTCGCGTGATTCTTTCGTGAATCCGGGGGTGGAGTTGGCGCTTGAATGTTCCGCCCCCCCGCCGTACTGCGGGGGCCGCATGGATCCAATGCACCCGTATCAACACCTGCCGCTCTTCACCACCGGCCTGGTGCTGGCCATCTGGCTGATCGCCAGTCACGCGCTGATGCTGGCCAAGCCGACGGCGACGCAGGCATTTCTGAAGAAATTTCCACGAAACGACCAACTCGGCCAGATCATCCTCGGCATCGGCATGTTCTGGTTCTGGCTGCTCATCGCGCCAACCGGCATGGGCAAGCTCAGTGCGCTGACCATGGATCTCGGTGAATTCAACTCCGCGAAGGGCCTCCTCCGCATCCTGGTTCCTGTGGCACTGGTGCTGGTCTGCCGCAGCGTGCGGGATTTCCTCGCCGTCCGTGCGTTGGGGTTACTTGGATTGATGGTCGCCGCGCCGCTCCTCGGGGCCGCCTTTCTCAAGGATCCGCAATCGCGGCTGCTCGTGCCGATTTACGCCTACGCGTTGCTGACCGCCTCCATGTTTTGCGTCGGCATGCCTTACCTTTTCCGCGACGCGGTGACTTGGGCGACCGCTGACCAGAAACGCTGGACCGGTTTTGCAGTGGCGGGTCTCGGCTACGGGGTCGCCACGCTGGTTTGCGCCTTCATGTTCTGGCGCGGCTATTGATTTATCCCATCGATCAGAACGCAAAACGGCGTCCTTCACCTGAAGTGGAGGACGCCGTTTTGTTTGAAATGGAATCAGTAAACCGGAGCTCCGGAGGTGTCTCCACCACCGCCGCCGCCACCAGCCGCCTTGTTCGCGGTATTTTCAAGGCCTTCGCCGCCCATCCGCATGTCGCGACCGATGCCGATCATGGTGTTGCAGGAACCCAGCAGCAGTCCGGCTGCCGCAGCAGTAGCAAGAATTAGCGTTCTCATGGGCAAAATACATACCCCAATTGACCGAACCCGCAAGCCGATATTGTAAACTTTTCTTAACTTTCCCGATCAACTGTTGGTGCTCGTCGCCATCACCGGCTGGATGTGCGATTCGGAAACGAGGGCAATCATGAGGTTGTTGACCATCGTGGATTTGGCCTTCTCGTCGAGGTGCACGACGTTGTCGGCCTCCAGCTTCTTGAGCGCCATTTCCACCATGCTCACCGCGCCCTCGACGATCATTTGCCGGGCACCGATCACCGCCGATGCCTGCTGGCGGCGCAACATCGCCTGCGCGATTTCCGGGCTGTAGGCCAAATGGGAAAGCTGCGCCTCGATGATCTCGATGCCGGCAAGCTGCACCCGTCCCTGCACCTCGCGCTGGAGCGTTTCGCCGACTCTTTCCGGAGATCCGCGGAGCGAAACCTCGCCGGGTTCGTGCGGCTCATACGGATAATGGCTGGCCAGATGACGCAGCGCCGTCTCGCACTGGATGTGAACAAAAACCCCGTAGTCCTGCACGTCGAACATCGCCTTCGCGGTGTCCACGACCCGCCAGACGATGACGCAGGCAATTTCGATCGGGTTCCCTCCGGCATCGTTCACCTTGAGCTGCGGGCTCTGGAAATTGCTCACCTTCAGCGAGATCCTAGCCTTACTGGCGAAGGGATTCGCAAACCAGAAACCGGGCGTTCTCACGGTGCCGGTGTATTTCCCGAAAAACGTGAGCACCTTGCCCTCGTTCGGCGAGACGATGAAAAGCCCCTTCATCCAGAACAACACCGCCGGAACAATCAGCACCAGCAGGAACGGCGCGCTATCCAGCACCCATTGCAGCCGGCCCGTCACCAGGGCGGCAAAGACGGCGAGGATCAACAGGAACAAGGGGGTAAGCCCGCTCACACAAATTGCTTTTTTCTCGTTCATGGCATTGGGAAGTAGGTTCGTCGAAAATTTCTTTATCCGGTCTGAGGCGTAGCGGTTCGCGATGATATTGCAAGGTTCATCAGGCCTCACAGGTCGCTCCGCTTGTGGATTGACAGACCAACCGCAGGATTCATCGTACGGAAGCAAATGAGGAAATTACCGGTATTCCTAGTTTTCGCGCTCGGTATTCCGGTGGCTTGGGTGATCCGCGACAATTATCCAGCAAAGCCTGATGCCACGGTGGTGCAAACGCCCGACACCAAATCCGCTAGATCTCGCCACGTTGTCCCCACCAAGTCCCCCCATGCCGGGAAATGGTCTGCGTTCGGAAAACGGGCAAACGATCTCAACAAGGAGGAACGCGAAAAAGCAGTCAAGGAACTCGACCCCGAAGATCGACTCGCCGCACTGGAGGCACTCGCTTCCCAAGCCGGCTTGAATGGCCTGAGCTACGGGGTGAAGAAGATGATGGAGAAAATCCTGGAATCGTGGGCGATTGAGAATTTCGCCGATGCGTGGACAGCCGCACGGTCCACAAAGAATCCGGATCTGGCGGATTTCATGCGCAAAACCGTGCTGGCCCAGCTTGCCAAAACCGATCCCGATCGCGCGTTCGCCCTTCATCTCGAACAGAAGGCCGTGGAGCCGGATTTCTGGTCCATCGCCCCGAGCAATTTTCTCAGCTCTAAACTCCGAATCAGCGCGGCAGCTTATATCGACGCGCTCAAACAGCTCCCCTTCGGTGGCAAATCGACTACATTTCCCAATGAGAAGTTTGCCGAGAATTTTGACTTTCAAACTGCGGCGGATGGTCTTGTGAAACTCATGAGCGAGCAGAAAAACAAGCGTCCCTCATCGTTTCCAGCCAACTTCTTCTCGGAATGGTCGAAAGTTGATCCGGATGGCGCATTCGAATGGTGGGCAGTCAACCCTTCGCTTCCAGTCGGTGGTCTGGGAGATATCCTGAAGGCAATGGACCGCCTCCAACCTGATACATCGTCCGGCTGGCTCGCCGCAAGACTGCAGGACCCCGCCATGCCGCGGGAGAGGTTCATCCAAACGATCGTCAATTCGGATGATTATTTTGCCAGTCAGATCCACACGATCGCCGGGGCGATGCGGGACGACGCGACGGCAGACGCTTTTCTAACGGAAGCCTTGGTCATGAATTCCACCCGCAGACCGATGGAACAATATGCCAACGCCATCACCGCACTGTCCTCTCCGGCCGCCCGGCTGCATGCGTTCCAGACGATGAATGCCAGTCATCGTCGCCTGGAGGTTGCTGAAATCAGCGATGCACAATTCGAGGCTTGGGGCATTACCCGGCAACAGGCGGAACAAGCCTTCGCGAAGTAATCAATAGCGCATCACCTTCGACAAAAAGCGCTGGCACGGCGCGGAGGTCGATCTAACGTGCCGATCCTGCTAATCGAGCATTCATGGCGAAGCGGACACCGCTTCGCCCTGTCCATGTGAGTCGATCAACGCGCTCGTTTACCCCGCACTTTCAGTTTCCCCTATTGACTCGGTGACCTGCGATTCGCGCTACTTCTCCGCGCTGCCGACGGCCGATTGAAACTGGCAGTCAACCTCCGTCGCACTCAGCGGGCGATCCCAAACCGCGACCTCGTCCACCCAGCCGGTGAAGGCTCCGAAATCATGGTGGAGATCCCAGCTCGGCTTGCCAAATCGAACAAGTTTACCCCTCAGATTCGCTTCCTCCAGCGTGCGGGGCTTATCGTCTCGTGCGGCGAGGAGGCCATCAATGTAGAGATCCACCGACGAGGGACCCCAACTCGCCACCACTTGGTGCCAGCGTTCGTCAACGATGCTCCTCGATGACGAGAGAGAGACATCAGCATCCCCGTTCTCGATCTCGAAAACGAGCCGCCCGGACGCGGTGAGGTAGGTTTGCAGGATCGCTTGGTTCGGTGGCAACCACTTCTTCTTTTGGCCGAAGCCCGCGAGCCAGAGGATCTCGTCCCTCGCGGTTTCGCCAGGCGATCTGCGGATCCAGAACGATACGGCACCCTCTTTTCGACTCACGCCATGCAGGCCGTCGATGCCGGCCACCACCGACTGCTCGGGCGAACCATCCAGATAGAGCGAGCGATTGGTGCCGGGAAATCCCGGGAAGCCATTTTCCCGACCGGGACCAGGTTCGCCGACGCGCACCGCCTGACCGAGGATTCCGGATGAACTCTCGCGGATTTGGTTGGAAAGGACTCCTTCTTTCGGTTCGTCAAGCGGCCAGTAGCCTGTCGGAGCTTGGCCGAGCACCGTGGTCCGATAGTTGGCAGGCAGCTTGATAAGGGAGGGCAGATCCGGGAAGGGATCGGCCGTCAAAGGGAGTTCCTCCTCCTCGCCCTTCGTGGTGAACGCGAAGGCTTTTCCGCCTTCCCTCAAATCGCCCAACACTTCCCCGCTCTTCGAGCCGAGCACCTCGACACGGCCTCCGACCAGGTGCACCTCGACCGCTCCCTCCGTCGGCACCCGTACTCCGAAGCGCGTCCCGATGTCGCGGACCTGTAGTCCGGCGGCCTCGATCAGGAACGGCTCGTCAGTCTTCGACGCATCGACCCATATCCAACCGTGCAGAAGTTGCGGGCGATGCAGGGTGGGAAATGCGACATTCGCCGGCCCCTGAAGGACCAGCAGCCCCCCAGACTCCACTTTCAGTCTCACCGTTCCGGAAAGCACGTTGACGGTGGAGCCCTCGACCACGAAAATCGGTTCCTTGCCTGAAAGCTGGGCGACGCCGTCGATGCTCCAGCGTGTTTCAGGCGCCGCCTCTGCCGCCAAACGGGCGGGCTTTGGCCGGGTGACCACGATCAAGGCGGCGACGACCGCCGCAAGAGCGACCAACGCAGCGGCCGCGAATACCGAAGCCCGGAAAGATCGGCGAGTCTTAGGTGCCCGACGCACCACTGGCAGGAGACCCTGCTCATGCAGCTTGGCCGCTTCCATCCGGAGAATGGCGGACTGCTGGAAAAACTCAAGGTAGGCCCGCCGGGCGGCGGGGGAGCGGTTGAGCATCGCCATCAGATCCTCGCACTGCGACGGTTCGAGCGTGCCCTCCTCCAATTCCTCCAGCGCCCGCCACAAGTCCGGCACGTCGAGAGGATCATCTTGTTGGGAAAAACGGCTCATGACATCGCCCTCCTGAATCCGGTTTTCCTCCGCACGCAAGCCCGCAACGCGAGGCGGATGCGGTGCATGCTGCCCTTCAGATTTTCGGCCTTGCGGCCGACTTCCCGAGCCACTTGATCGAGGCTGTAGCCCTCGAAGTAGCGGCGCAGGATGAGGCCCCGGTCATGCGGGCCCAGCTCCTGAATGCATTGCCGCAACGCCGTGTGCCGCGGGTCTTCCGCCACGAAGCACACCTCCGCCGCATCCTCGATCAGCAGGTTCAGGGTTTCCTCAGGCACGGACCACACCACGCGGCGTTTCTGGTCGCGCCACAAGGCCAACACCTTGAACTTCGCCACCGAAAACATCCAGGCCTTGAAATTCGTCCCCACCGCGAACTCCCCGCGCTTCTTCCACAGCGAGGCGTTCACTTCCTGCACCACGTCATCTGCCTCCGGATGCCCCGGCAGCAGGGCCAGCACGAAAGCATTCAGGGCCGCTTGGTGGCTGACCATCAATTGGACAAAGGTTTCCTCGATATCGGGGGCGTCGGGCATGCGTCGATTCTCTGCTTCTGTGATACCAAGAAACGGCTCCGGGTTGTGCGGAAAATCCGGATTCCGTCCGCGAACCGGCACGGAGCACGTTTCCGGGCCGGGTGGAAAATGAGAAATCCAAGTTTCCCCACCACCTCACCAGCCTCTCGCGGAATTACCTAGTGACCCATCCGCCGCCATGAAAACTCCGATTCCAACCCATCTCCCACTGGCCATTTCCGTTGCCGGTTTCCTCTTCGCCGCAGGCCCTCTCCTTGGCGATCAGCTTCTCTTTGCCGACACTTTCGACCGGGCCAACAGCTCCACCACGGATGGCTCCGCCCTCAACGAATCGACCGTTGGCAAATCGGGCTCGCTCGGCGCGCTGACATGGACCGGGCGAACCGCCCTCCTCGCTACTGGAAACATCGTCGATATCAACGGCAGTCGATTGCGCATGGACGCTGTCGACACCAACGGCGCCAACGGAGGGCTGGCCTATATCAGCGACCACAATTTCATCGATGCGAGCATCAAGACCGCCGGGACCTTCAAGGTCAGTATCGACATCAGCTCGGTCTCATCGAGCGGCGAAAGCCGGGTACTCGGCTTCGGCATCGGACAGTCCCTGGCGGAACTCGGCGCCCTGGCCTCGGTGTCCGCCTCCGGCTATCCGTCGGATGTTTACATTGGCTACGACGGCATCGGAACGACTCAGGGAATCGCGGTGTTTCACAATGGCACGAATGTGACCAGCCCCCTGCTGGCGTTTCCAGTCGGGACACCTTCCCGCCCCGACACGCTCTCGGCCGTATTCACCTTCGCCAACATGAATGCCGGGACCCAACTCAACTACGCGATCTTCCTGGATGGCAGTCCCGTTGGCACGGGTTCCACCACCTGGGGCGCGACCGACCAGAACTACATCTCCGTCACAAGCACCTATTCGAATCCGAGCACCTTTGACAACTTCGTCGTCACCGTTCCGGGTCCGCCGATCATTGTGGGCACCGCGCCCGCCGACAACGCCACCAACGCGATCCCTTCAGCGAGCCTGGTGGCCACCTTTGACGAACCAATCGTCCTCGGGGCGGCCGGCAGCGTCACCATCCGGAACCTCACGAATCCGTCCGACACCGTGATTTCCCTGCCCGGCCCCGACCCGGACGGGACCCTCGTCGCTTCAGGGTCGGACCTGATCATCGATCCGGCAATCAATCTCGTGCCCGGCGATGAATATGTGATCGAAATCAGCAGCGGAGCCGTCGCGGATCTCTCCAGCAACGGATTCACCGGCCTGCTGGCGAGTGACAACCCCAACTGGATTTTTACCACCGACGGAACGCCGCCATCGACCACCGCGATGGGACCCATGACTGCAACGATCGGCGCCCAGCGCGGCACCGATCTCACTCTCAGCTTCGACGAGAGCGTGCTGGCAGTGGGAGCCAAGTCCATCACGATCCGACTTCAGGACGGCACGCCGGTGGAAATTATCGATGCATCCGCTGCGGTGATTTCAGGCGGGCAAGTCACCATCCCGGTTTCCATCGATCTGGGATTTGGGATGGCTTACTACGTCTCGATCGAGGCCGGTGCCTTCACCGACCTCTCCGGGAACCCCTACGCCGGGATCGCGGGGTCCGGCGGCTGGACCTTCACCACCGCCCTCTCGGACATCACCTACGTGGATGCGGTACCGGGTAGCAATACCTACGCCACAGGCAGTAATTTGGCGGATATCTCATGGGTGGGTTCGGATTCAAGTGCGACCAGCACTACCCAGTGGAACCAGCGCGCGGGCTTGGAATCCAACGGCGACTTCCTTTATCAGGGTGCATCAAGCACGACGCCTCCCCCGGAACTGACGACGGAAATCAGCGGCCTTGCAGACGGCGTTTATACGATCTGGGGCTTCTACTGGGACCAGGTCGTCGACAACACCCAGAACTGGGTCCTCTCGGCCGGTCTCGCCCCGGGCTCACTCACCACCCACAGCTCGCCCGGCGAACCGTCGGTTCCCGGAGCCACAACCGCTGGCGTCACCAATGCCACGGCGCTGAGCTTCACTTCCACGGTGAACGTCGAGGCAGGATTCGACGTCGTCAATTCGGTTTATCTCCGCAATCTTTTCGGCGTGGAGGTCGGACAAGTCGAGGTTTCCGGCGGCGCACCCGTCAAGGTCCATATCGGCAACAACCTCACGGGCGCCGCAAACCGCGCTTGGTATGACGGCGTCGGCTATCAGCTCGTCGCCAACTCCCCGCCGGCCGAACTGGCAATCACATCTTTCACCGCCGTAGGCGGCGGGCAATGGGAACTGACTCTCAAGGGGGCAGCCGGTGGGATCTACGACTTCCGCTCCTCGACCACCCTGAACTTCACTCCTGGCACGCTGGTGGAAAACCTGGTCTTGGCCGGCCCTGGAACCATCGGCGGTACCAACAACAGCCAAGTCACCACCGATGGCAGCGGTTTGGCAACGGTCCGGATGGACCTTGGCTCCGCTCCCAAGAACTTTGTCCGCGCACAAACCGCGCCGTGAGACCGGCCGCGGAAACAGGCCCGGGTCGCGCGATTTTCCCATCTCGCCTCCCAAGCGCCCATCAACCGCCTTCCGGAAAAATAAAAAAATCACCACAACCCGAAGCGCTTGTCGCGGAATTACCTACTGACAATTCATTCCAAGCCGGGAATGCCTTCGAACCTATTCTCCTCAATCCTTAAAAAAACCGTGCACATCAAATACCCACTTGTCTTACCCGTGATTTCGGCCGCAGTCCTGACTGCCACCAATGTCCAAGCCGCTCTCGTCACCGGATGGACCGAAGTCAATGCGGGCAACAGCGTTGTAGTGACCAACGCGGGCACCGCTTCTCCTACGGTCGGAACGGGCGCCGAAGGCAGTGCCGACACCGCTTGGCTCCAAGCCTCGTTCACCACAATTTCCCTGCCCAGCGAGGGAAGTTCCATCACCCTCAGCGGTAGCGCCACATTCACGGGCATCTCGGGAGCCTCGACTCTTCGCGACATGTTCCGCATTGGCCTCTACGATGTGAATGGCAGTGCTAACGATACAGGGTGGCTCGGCTACTTTGCAACCAATGGAGATGCCGCCCAAGGCGGTCGTATCTACGAGCGTATTAATCCGAACACCGCCAGTTTTTCATCCTCGACGGGTGCAACAACACTCGTCGCAGATGCGACGGCTCCCGGCGTGAATTTCGAAAGCGGCGCTGCCAGCACCTACAACTTCAGTCTGATACTCACACGGGTTGGAACCGGCATGCAGATCGACACATCAATCATCCGCGCTTCGGATTCGGTGCAAATGGGAGCGGGCAGTTTTTTGGATACAACGCGTTCCGTCAGCGATTTCAACCGGGTGGGCTTCCTGCTCGGGGGTAACCTGGATGTGGACACGGTCCAGTTCAACAACATCACCGTCGTCCCCGAGCCTTCCGCCGCGCTGCTCGGCGGCCTTGGCCTGCTCGCCCTGCTGCGCCGCCGCCGGAATTGATCTGGCACGGAACGCCGATTCAATTATTGTGTCAAAGACCCCGTCCCGCACCACGGGCCGGGGTTTCTAGTTAAACCCAAACCAGAACAGATCCCCGTCCATGAATATCGGCAGAGCACATGTCCTGATCCTCCTCATGCTCTCCATGGTAGCGCCCGTGGCGCATGCCTACGACATTCCCGGCTTCACTCCCGACCAGGTCATTCCCTACAAGCAGACGACCAATAGCACCGGGGGTGCGGTCACCCTGAATCTGGATGTGTTCACGCCACCGGGCCATCAACCGTCCCACCAACGGCCGGCCGTCGTGTTCTTTTTCGGCGGCGGTTGGGTCGATGGTTCGGCCAGCCAATTTCATCCGCAATGCGAATACCTCGCCTCGCGCGGCATGGTCGCGATCTCGGCGGAATACCGGGTGAAAAACCAGCACGGCACGACTCCGCAGGAATGCGTGAAGGATGGCAAATCCGCCATCCGTTACGTCCGCCAACACGCCGCCGAACTGGGGATTGATCCCAACCGGATCGCAGCCGGAGGCGGCTCGGCAGGTGGCCATGTCGCCGCAGCTACTGGGATCCTCACCGCCTACGATGAACCGGGAGAGAATCTCACCATCAGCTCGAAACCCAACGCCCTCGTGCTTTACAATCCGGTGATTGACAACGGACCCGGTGGCTACGGCTACAGCACGGTACAGGCTTACTGGCAGACGATCTCGCCTCTTCAAAACATCGGTGCCACCGCACCGCCGACGGTGTTTTTCCTCGGCACCAACGACGTCAATATTCCCGTCGCCACCGGGGTCAGCTACCGGGCCGCCATGGAAGCGCAGGGTCTGCGTTGCGACCTCCACCTTTATGAAGGGCAGCCGCACAGCTTCTTCAACTTCGATGTGCCGAATGATGCCAGTGGTCCTTTTTATGGCTACCGGGACACGCTCTTCAAGACCGACGAATTCCTCGTGTCGCTCGGCTGGCTTGCCGACCCGGGCAACGCACCCTCCCCGACGAGCGGATGGAAAACGATTTCCGGCGACGCCAACTTCACCGGCGGCAGCGCGGCGACCGCAGCGCCCGTCACCACCGACGCGGACGGGGATGCCATCGCCGCCAACTTCGGGCAGGTCACCCTAACCGATGGCGGATTCGTCCGCCTAACCGGAACCGCCACCTTCAACGCTCCGCTCGCCGGGGACAGCTTCCGCATCGGCCTCTTTGATGGAGACAATCCGGTCACCGCAGGTGATGGCAACGGCTACGCCGGCATCTGGGCGGGCGCACCGGCCACCGCGAATACCAGCATCGCCGCTGGCATCGGCGCGGGAAGCCAACCCTTCGAGAACGCAAACTCCACCACCCTCGGCCCCATTCCAGCCGCCTCCTCCACGGTGCCGGCAAACACGCCGGTCGGATTCACCCTGATGATCGCCCGCAACCATGACAAACTCGACATCGCGGCGAGCTTCACGGACGGCGCTTCCTACCGTGCCTCACAAAACCTCCTCAACCTGACGCTGAACGGCTACACATTCGACAGCGTCGCATTCCTGATGGGCGACAACCTGAACGCCACGCAAGCCAGCTTTTCTAACATCCAAATCGATCGCGGCATGGTGCCTCTCGACGTGACCCCCGAGCCGCCGCCCCCCACAAGCCGGTGCGATCACCTACGTGGACGCCTCCACCGTCACCGGCGGCAACACTTTCCTGACCAGCAGCCCACCTAACACCACTTGGCTCAACACCACGGCGAACAGCTCAGCCGCTAACAACACGCAGTGGATCGTGCGCTCCGGAGTGGACAATTTCGGCATCAACGACAAGGTCCTGCAATCGATCGCCGCTTCGGGAGACTTCCCGCAGATCACCACCCGCCTCAGCGGTCTGGCGGACGGGACCTACACCATCTGGGCGTTCTTCTGGGATCAGGTGGACAGCGCCTCGCAGAACTGGGGCATCTCCACCGGACTCACCTCAGGCTCGCTGACCACCTACAGCGCTCCGGGCGAACCAACGATCGCGGGAGCGATCACGGACAATGTGTCGAACGCCGCGGACCTGACCTTCACGACCACCCCGAAAATCCAACAGGCCTACAGCGGCTCCATCTATCAGCAAAACCTCTTCGGCGTGAATCTCGGAAACGTGACGGTTGCCGGCGGCTCCGCAGTTGATGTTTTCATCGATAACAATCTCGTCGGCACGAGCAACTGGCGGGTCTGGTATGACGGGCTTGGCTATCAGCTCGCCGGAACAACTCCTCCCACGCCCACCTACACGCCCGTGCTGGGAGTGGATTTCAACCGTGATGACGCGCTCGGCTCGCCCAGCCAGTCGCGTTTCCGGATCGTGTCCGGCTCCGCCGCAAATCAGGCCGCCAATGCCGCGTCCTACACCAAGATGATCGGTGCCTATCAGGTCACCGTCTCGCAGCCCGATGGCACGAACTTCGAGTTCCGTGGTGCCAATACCGACAGCACTCGCGCCATCCCCGGTGGTGACACCTCGTTCTCTTACCTGGTTTCCGATTTCATCGCCACCCGCAAGGGGGCGATCGACATCCGGATCACCGGACTCGCGGCGGGTGAATACCAGTTCCGGTCGTGGCATCTCGACACGTCCACCGGCAGCACGCTCGGATTCGCGCAAGGAGCGACCAACACCACGCCCAACCTCATCGAGGCCCAGGTCGGCGGCCTGACACGCGCCGCGGTCCAACCCACTGCCTTGGGAGCACCCGGGCTCAACACCACCTTCATCAACAACTCACAAATCCCAACGCTCGATTTTCCCATCACACACAACGGTGGCTCGCCGCTTACCATCCGGCTGCGCGCCATCGACTCGAACGGCGTCGATCGCTTCCTGCTTCTCAACGGCTTTGAACTTTCCCAACCCAACCCATGAGCCTCCGCGCCTCACTTTTCCTTCTAACCGCCACGATCTGCCACGCGGTTCCGCCCAATGTGCTGTTCATCGCGGTCGATGACCTGCGGCCGCAGCTCGGCTGCTATGGCGAAAGCTACATGGTCACGCCTAACATCGACAGGCTCGCCAGCCAGGGTCGGCTGTTCCGCAACCACTATGTCTCGGTGCCGACCTGCGGAGCCTCGCGCTACGCGATGATGACCGGCCTTCGCCCGACCGCCGCCACCGACGACAACAATGCCTTTGAAGTCAGCATGCCCTCGAGTTTGCCCGTCCAACCGGAAAGCTGGCCCGACCTGCTGCGCCGCAACGGCTGGCACACGGTCTCGCTCGGCAAGGTCAGCCACGAACCGGATGGCTATCGCTGGAACTTTCCCTCCGTTTACGACATCGGCCGGAGCTCCGCCACCGTTGCCGACATGCGGTTTTCATGGAACGAGATCCTCTTCGACCACGACAAGTGGGGTGCCCAGCGCACCCCGATCTTCGCCTATGCCGACGGAACCGGGCGGGCGTCAGGGGTATCACTCGGCCTGGGAAAGCGGAGTCGATGGAGCAGGGCAAAGCCTGCCGGACAATGCCTACCCCGACGGCCAGATGGCAGATGCCGCCATCGACAAGCTGCGCGAGTTCGCCGGCGAGGGCACGCGCTTCTGTCTCGCGGTCGGATTCTTCAAACCGCACCTGCCATTCAACGCCCCCAAGGCCTACTTCGATCTCTACAACCCCGCCACCCTGCCCGGCCCGAGCCCTGCAAGCGCACCCGTCGGGGCCAACCCGGCCACCACCACCAACTCCGGCGAAATCAACCCCTACACCAATCGCAACGACCGTGCGCAGCTGCGCCACGCCTACTTCGCCTGCGTCTCCTACATCGACGCCCAGGTCGGCAAGGTGCTCGCCGAACTCGACACCCTCGGCCTCGCCGACAACACGGTCGTCGTCCTCTGGGGCGACCACGGCTGGCGTCTCGACGACTACGGCACCATCGGCAAGCACGCCGTCCTCGAACGCGCGCTCGAGTCGGCGCTCATCATCCGCCCGCCCGCCAACGATCGCCCCGAGGTGTTTGCCGGTGTCCCCGCCGAAGGGCGTGGTCGAGACCGTCGACATCTATCCGACCATCGCCGAGCTTTGCGGGCTCACCCCGCCGGCCTCGACCGTGGGTTCCTCACTGGTGCCGATGCTGCGAAACCCGTTCGCCCCAGGAAAAAGCCGTGCCTACTCCCGCTACGGTTCTCTCACCACCATCCGCACGCCCGCCTGGCGGCTCATCAACACCAGCGGCGATTACGATCTCTACGATCTCTCCTCGTTTCGCTACGAACTTGCGGACGTTTCAGCCAGCAACCCCTCGGTGGTCAGCACCCTGAGCGCCGACCTCAACACCCAGGGAACCCGCCCCGGCACAACCTATGCCGCGTGGGCCGGTGGAAACCCGCAGCTCGCCGATCCGAATGGCGACGCCGATGGCGACGGCAGTTCCAACCGCTTGGAATACGGCGCGGGCACCAACGCGCTTGACGCCTTTTCGAAACCCTCAACGGCTCTCTCTTTCGAGGATCTAACTGGAATTGGACTTGGTGCGAAGGAAGCCGTTTTCACCTTCCGCGCGGCATCTAACCGCGACGATCTCGCACCCCTGCCGCAAACGTCCACCGACCTCCTCAATTGGAATTTCGCACCCTTGCGGTTTCTCGATGCAACCGATCTTGGTTCATCAAACTATCAGCTCCGCTTCCGCCTAACCGACACCAGTGATCCGACGCGGTTCTTCCGGGCAGGAACATCCGGCAACTGATTAACTAACAAACCCGGGGTTTATCAGTAGCGCATCACCCGTGAAAGGAAGCGCTGGCACAGCGCCGAATTTGGTGTCCCGAACAACTCCGCCGGCGGGGCGAGCTCCTCGATTTTCCCCGCCGCGACGAAGGCGACTTGATCCGCGACGGCGCGGGCAAATCCCATTTCATGCGTGCTAAGAATGATGTCTTGCCCGGCTTCCGCGAGTTCCTGGATGAGCTCCAGCACCTCCGCCGTCATCTCCGGATCCAGCGCGGAGGTTGGCTCATCCAGAAATAACAGCTCGGGCTGATGGGCCACCGCGCGGGCAATGCCGACGCGTTGCTGCTGACCACCGGAAAGCTGCGCCGGAAGCTTGTCCGCATGATCCAGCAGGCCGAAGCGGTCGAGCGCCTGATCCGCGATCTTCCGCGCCTTCGCCGGCGTGTGCCCGTGCACCTTCTCAAGCGGCAGCGAGATATTTCGGATGGCCGTTAGATGCGGGAACAAATTGAACTGTTGGAAGAGAAACCCGTTTTTCCTGCGGTAGGCCTGGAGCACGGCCGGATCCTGGGAAAGAACGTGGGAATTGATCCTCACCGATCCGGCATCCGCCGTTTCCAGCCCGCCAAGCACGCGCAGCAAGGTGCTTTTCCCCCCGCCCGACGGGCCGATGAGGACCAGCACGCGCGACGATGCGACAGGCAGCGAAAGCCCGTCCAGCGCACGGGTCTTGCCGTAGCATTTCGTTAAATCGGTGACCTCAAGTTTCATGGGAGAGCAATTCCTAATTTGGAACAAATTAGGAGCAAATTAGGAGCTGTATGGCGATTGCTGATCGAGAGTCGTTAATGTCGGCAACAATCATGGCTTTCGACTTTTTCCACCCAAGAGAACCGCCAAGTCCGCCACCGGGCTGAAAACGAAGGCCTTCCCGATCTTCTTTCTGTGCAGGAATCCGCCGGTCTCCAGATGTGCCAGGTCGTTCATTGCCGTTTGATAGGATACGCCTTGGGAGTTTTGATGCCCAGCGACCGTGTAAGCAGCGAAAGGGTGCTTCAAGGCATTCTTCACGATCGCGAGCTGGCGGTGGTTGAACCCGTTATTCGGCCCGAGGAATTGCTTCACGCTCTCCAACTCCTCCCGTTTTCTGAGAATGTAAACTTTCAGCGCGGAAATCGACTTCGCGATCACATCCAGTTGATGGAGAAGGAAATAGTTCAGATCATTTCCGTCGGTTTCGGTGAACAGGAAAGCTCGATAGTACTTCTTCGGCGCTTTGAGAATCTCATGTGAGATTGAAAAGAACTCCGCGAGCCAAAAGCCGTGGCGGAGCATCGACCAGTAGAAGAGTGCTCGCGCTGTCCGACCGTTGCCATCGATGAAGGGGTGATCATAGGCGATCCAGAAATGCAGGATGATGGAACGCAGCACCGGATGGAGAAAACCATTCATTCCGCGTTCGTTTGCGAAAAGGCACAGGTTTCCAATGCTGTCCTCGAGTTGACTGGCGGGCCGAGGAGTATGGATGACCTCACCGCTTTCCTGATCTTCCACGCGCACATCATCGGCGAGATCCCGGAAGCGCCCCTCGTCTCCCGGGTTTTTCATCGTCCCCGCGGTGATTTCCCGGTGGATTCTCAGGATGAGTTCAGGGGAAAGATCCTCATCCTTGAGATCCGCGACCAGCCGCATCGTGAGGTAATTGTTGACCACCATGCGCTCGTGCTCGTTAGTGGGCTGCCTGTGATCATGGATGATTTCCCGGGCTTCCGAACGGGTGACGACCGCCCCCTCCAACTGGCTTGATGTCAGGGCTTCCTCGAAAAGCGAGTTTACATAATAGCGATCCCGCGTCTGATCCTGTAGGATCTCATCCTCGGCAACGCCCACGCTTCCGCCGCAATGGAGGTCGATTTCATGGAGGGTTTCGAAAGCCTTTTGGGTGAGTGAAAAAGTGAACGGCCTGCCTTGCGAATCCGTCAACCCCACGGATTGGGCTCGGAACGAACGGCTCATTCGGATGGCAGCCCAACGTTCTTCTATCGTCAGGACATGAGCCGTCGGACTGCGGTGACGGAATTCATCCCAGTGCAAGTAACGCTCTGGCCGCTGGCTCTCCTCTTGCCCGAACTGAAGGAACTCGCTCATCAATCCCTTTTCCGTGACCTCGGACATCAAGGGCAGCCAAGGCGGCGGGATTGCTGGAAGTTGCATGTGATTTGCTCCTGATTTTGGGAAATCCAAGCGCAAGATAGGAGATGGATCGGCTCGCGCAAGCCTCAACTCCTAATTTGGAACAAATTAGGAGCAAATTAGGAGTTGGCGCTAGGTCGTGCCGCATTTGACCCACCTCAAGTTTCATGCCGGAACCGCCTTTCCAACCAGTGCGACAGCCACGCGACGGGTATTGTTAGAACGAGGTATCCCAGGGCCAGCGGCACATAGCCCTCAAGACCGGCGTAGGATCGCGAGATGAAATTCCGCGTGTTGTAGAAATACTCCGCCACGCCGATCACGTTGAGCAGCGACGAGTCCTTGATCAGCGAGACGAACAATCCCGCCATCGCCGGCAGCACCCGCCGCAGGGCCTGGGGAAAAATCACATAGCGATAGACCTGCAGCGGGCTGAATCCCACCGCCCGCGCGGATTCCCACTGCGTCCGCGGAATGCTCTCCACGCCACCCCGCAGGATCTCGCCCAAGTAGGCACCCTCGAAAACGGATAGAAGCAGCACACCGATGATCAGCTTGTCATCGAAGCCATACCCGCCTAACGGACGCGAGACCAGCGGCGCGAAGATCACGAAATAACCGAACAACAGATGCACCAGCAAAGGCGTGTCGCGGACGAATTCCAGAAAGCCACGGCAGGTCCAGCGGATCACCACCAGCGACGAACGCTGCCCGAGCATGAACAACAACCCGAAGACGATGCTCCCGGCGAGCGCGGCGAACGAGATTTGCAAGGTCACCAACCATCCCCGCACCAGCGTTTCGCGGTATTCCCAAGCCTTCGACCAGTCGGTTTGTTTTCCCAACATCGCGAAGACCGACGTGCAAAGCCAACCCGTCAGCGCCACCAGTGCCGCGGCGACGACGATGTTGGAGACAAGCTGGCGACGGGTCATTCCGTTAGGCTTTACGTTATCGGATGATGAATGGAATTCCGGAATCCTCGAGGAACTTCTTCTGCTCGCTCAGGTATTCGTCACCAAGTTTCGAAAAGCCACCGTCCTTGCGGAACCCGTCGAGAAACCCGTTCACTTGCTCCCGCAACGCGTCATTTCCCTTCGCGATCCCGATGGCCCACGACTCCTCGACGAAGGGCGTTAGAATTCCCCGTGTGGTGTCGGGATTCTCCTTCGCGTATTCATAAATGCTGAGCTGGTCGTAAATGAAGGCATCCGCGCGACCCTGCACCACCTCGAGCACACAGGCCGTCTGGTCCTCGAAAACCACGCGTTTCGCCGTCGGCAGATTCTGGATCGCCCACCCTTCGCCGGTGGTTGTCGCCTTGGCGGTGATCGTCCGGCCCGGCTTCTTCAGATCCTCCACGGACTGGACGTCAGAATCCTTCTTCACCAGCAGCGCAAGCCCGGTGAAGGCGTAGGGATTGGAGAAGTCGATCGAG
Organism: uncultured Verrucomicrobiae bacterium; assembly: GCA_963810445.1. Classification (GTDB taxonomy): domain Bacteria; phylum Verrucomicrobiota; class Verrucomicrobiia; order Verrucomicrobiales; family Akkermansiaceae; genus Luteolibacter. The sequence goes on from CAWENZ010000045.1 coordinate 57,228, forward strand.
TTCCGCCGTTCGTCGGTGGCGGTCATCGATGAGAGGATCAGGTCGATGTTGTTCGTCTTGAGCGCCGGGATCAGCCCGGAAAAATCCATTGGCACGATGGTGAGCTTTCGACCGAGGTTTTTCGCCAATGCCTCCGCGAGCTTCACTCCCACCCCATCGGGTTTGCCAGTCTTGTCCTGCATTTCAAACGGCGGATAGCTCAGCTCCATCCCCACGCGAAGGTCCGGCAGCTTGCCGGCCGATCCGGATTTCTCACCGCACCCGGCGGTGGCGAGCAAGCCTGCGGAAAGAAGGAGAAATCGCCTGCGGTCAACCATGCCGGGATGATAGCTGGAATCGTGCCGGACGAAAGGGCGGAGTTGCCATCATCTCATTTGTCGTCCGGCATCAAATTCCACCATGGCTCATCATCGAGCCGGTCGAGCGTCTCCATCACCTCGGCAAGCTCCTGGGCGATCCGCCTGTCCTTTCTCGCCGGACGCAAGGCTTTCGGCGACGCGTGTGCCGTCAGCAGGATGATCGGCAGACCGGTGACATACCAGAGCGGAGCCCATTTCCGCGAGTAAACCACCGCCTCGTAGGGGCCCCCGATGCTGATCAATTCCGGGATCTCCACACCCATGATCTGGGGATGATAGATGAAAAGCGGAATATAGGGATTGATCTCCGCCGCCTGTTTCAACCTATTGCGTGCCTCGTCGAATTCAGGGCCGAGCGATTTCATCAGGGCCACCGGGCTATCGAGCCCGCCGGACTCATCGGCTTCCGGGAGTTCGTAGTCTGTTTTGTCCATCGCTTCGACGATGCTCACAAAGGCGCTGCCAAAAGCGATGTCCGGCATGATGTCGTTCTTGAAACGGTCCATCAGCGCGTTGGCATCCTCCAGCCTGCGGAAAACCATGAGCAATCGCAACAATTCACCACGCACGCCCTGGTTGTCTTTCGGATTGAGCGCCGATGATTTCCTGATAGGTGACAATGGCCTCATCCGCCCTTTCGAGCTCCTGGAGGACCATTGCCCGCTGCTCCATCAGCCGCAGGAAATCCCGCGCCTCGATCCAGCCCCATAGACCCATGTCGTCTTCCACGCAGGAGATGAGCGATTCAAAACGGAGACGACCGTAAGCGATGCCCTGGTCAATGAACTCCAAGGACTTTTCCGGATCCGTTTCATGGACGCCGAGGACAAGCCAGGCTTCAAGGCACTCCGGGGAAATTTCAAGGGCCTCCCTCGCGGTCCGGGTCGCTTCAAGAGGCGTGTGAAATTCATCGAGCGAGTCCATCAGATCCTCCGCTTCCTCCAACTCTGTTCGCAGGCCTTCCTCTGCCAGGGTTTCCATCAGTTCGTCGAATGGCTTATCGGCAACCTTATCCAGGAGAAACCGCTCCAACTCCTCGGGGGTCCGCAGGTTTTTCGAGACGAGCGCCCGCTGGATGGCTCTCATCCCGCGCTCCTGATCGTCCATCGCCGCATCCATTTCGCCATAGCCGAAGGGATTCGGCGGCCTGTAATTCGCTTTCCCTCCAAACGCGCCACCACCTGATTTCTTCTTCCGCTTGGCCATGGGGGAAACTCAATCAAGCGGGCGACGCGGGTGTCAATTTCCGATCAGGTGAATGACAAACATGCTCGTGCTTGGCAGATCATCGTGAAACGGAGGTTGTCATGATGCCAAACCAATTACCGTCAAAAGACCAAAAGCTACCGGTTCAGGCTTGATACTTCTGCATGCCCTTCACCTTGAACTGCTTCTCCTTGAGCGAGCGCATCGCCTTCACCGAGGCATCGGCGGCGGCGAGGTTGGTGGCTGACTTCCGGAGATTGAGACTCGCCTCTTTGGCGATCCCATTGGTCATCCATATCCTTCCCGCGGGTCTTTTGCCCTTCCCGACTCCAATTTTGTCGACTTTCAATTCCCCACAGTCCACATCATTCGAAGATTTCCGGAAGTTCGCTCCTTCGCTTTTTTTCAAACCAAGAATCGAAAATTCCACATGGCTTTGTATTTCCTTTCGGCTGTGGACGGACAGTTGAGAGATCCGGAAGCTCAAGGTCTTCGGGAAATCCCAGCCAGAAAAGAAGCCGTAGTTTGTCGTGCTTCTCGAAGGATCTGATTGTTGCGATGTATTCGCGACGCATCGCGGTGATCTTGCGGGCGTCGAGTGAAAGCTCGTCGATGATTCTGGTTCCGTCGTCATTCAACGCGTTGATTTTCCCGCTGTTCGATCCAGACATTGTTACTTCCATGCAGGCACCGTAGCCGACATCTGATGGTGACGGGATGCTCTTGCTCCCTTTGCGCTTGTTGCAGTTGTGGCAGGCATAGACCAGATTGGTGTATTCCTTGCAAAGCTCGGGAGCGACGCTCTGGGCAACATCGTGATCCAATTCAAAATCACTGTCGTGAAAAGCCCACGTCTCCCGCCGCAGGCAATAAACACATCGAAAACAAAATTCGTCGCGCAACCAGGGGCGGTAGTGCCGATAGGTCGAGTGCCCAGTCGGCCCATGACGCCTCACATGAGGCTCGGAGGGATATAAGAAAGGTGACGCACTCACGGAGCTCCCTCCCATTGCCCTCTTGATTGTAACCGCCTCTTGAGAGCCTTCAATTGTTCCAGGGGCAAGGGTGCGTAGAGTTCGCCGCGCGCTTCAGTCAGGAACTTGAGCCGATCAAGTTCCATCAGGTCCTCGTCTGTGGCTTTCTTACCGATCTTTTTGTCAATCAACTCTGTCTTACGTGTGGAGGTCTTATCCCAGTCTGCCGTGATCGCGAGCAAATCCTCAAGCCGTTGTAAATCGGTGAAATGAGCTGGGAAGTATTCTGTCTGGAGAAAGGGAACCCCGCGACGCTCGACACCGGTGAACATATCAAGCAGTTCTCTTTCAAGTTCTGGCGGCAGATCGTAAAGTTTGAGCACTTCGGCATCCACCCGCCAATGGAGATGCTTCAAATTGAGTTCGGCATCAGCCAGGGAGGCATGAAGTGGCGAAGATGCACTGAACAGGTCTTCTTCCAACACCAATAGCCCCTTGGATTTCAGGTCGTCATACGACTCAGCGGCAGCAAGATAATTCTGAACTGCGGAATCGACACGTCGTATTGAGGTGGAATCTAATTCCCTTGGCAGTCGGAAATCACGTATCTCGCCAGCCTTTACATGTCTTTTGGATGAAACGCTAAAGGCATAAGCATTTGCGATTGGTGAATTTACTAACGCCCAAGTGAAGTTAAGAGCTACTCGAGATTTTCCGGGTCGTATCACCTGTATGCAGCTTGTGACAGGCCGCCCAATTTCATCAATCAAACCTTTCAGTCGCCATTCGCCTCGACTCGTCGGAGAATAATTCAACAGAATTTGAGGCGTTTTTTCGCCCAATCCGCTACGAGATCTAGAAATAACGTCTTTACTCAAATTGAACCACCAAACCTCAGGGACAGAATGAGAGTATTTGGCATCTTTCACTGAAGTATAACCTTGGACTCCACCTTCGAATTTAGTTTTAGATTGTCTGTTCGCTCCCTTCGGAAGTGTAGGATCATTCTCCCCTTTGAAACTAAATCCTTGTCCCACTTCCGCCCACTCGCCCATACGGGGATTCTTCTCCAACTGATCCCATAGTTGAGAAAGAGTTGGCAGGATGCAGTTTGCCCGTTCGGATTTGAGAAACGTCGTTTGGTCGGTTTCGACGGAACTTGAGGGTTCATAGGTGGCTTTGAAAATTGATACCTGCTTCTCGCGCACTCTCTGGTAGGTCATTGACTTCCGGGCGTGTGTCTTCCGCATGGGTTTGTGCCCTAGGATCACCACCGATTCGGGTTGGCCGAATTCGAAGACCTTGTCAGCAAACAGCGTCATCTCCAAGATGTCGCAGTCATTAAGCAGCCTGCGTCTTGTGTCGGCACCTTCTTTGCTGGTTAGAAACGACTGTGGCATGACGAAGCCAAAAATTCCGCCACGAGGAAGGGCCAGCATGGTTTGGTCAAATACCTCCGCAGCTTTGTTGACGAGAGCCCCTTTTGGTCGCTCTTTCGCTGAAAATCCTTCGTAAGGCGGATTTGCCAAAACGATGTCTGATTGACTGATGCGACGCGCGAGCAAGTCTCCCTGAAACATGTCAGCGTGTTCAAGATCCCAGCCATTGGCATTCGGCACGTCTGCGAGTGTCAGAGCGAGACGTGCGACCTCTTGGGAGAAGTCATCGATATCAACACCGGAAAGCCGCTTGCGAAGGTAGTCTTTGCGTTGTTGGCGATCCAGTCCCCGCATTAGCTCGTCCAGAACGCGCAGCGCGCCGACCAGGAATCCACCATGGCCTACCGCCGGCTCGAAGACTCTTCTTCTTTCGGCAGGCATTTCGGCAATGAGGGGTCGAAGACGACCCAACATGTAGTCGATCAACCACACGGGGGTGGAGTGGGTTCCCCAACGTTTGCGAGTTTCCTTGTTAATGATCGCACTTTCGTAAACGTGTCCAAGAGCCTCGGTGCTCATCAGCTCCAAGGACGGGAACCGATCAATTTGCAATGCTACCGCTTCGAGGGCTTTGGTCTGATATTTTGCTACTGAGACCGGAGTGTGTTCGGAATGTCTGGATTGATAGTGTTTGGCGAGTTTTCCAAAGGTTGTCGGGAAATCTGCAAGCTGAATGTTCTTGAAGCCGGTGACCTGTTTGTCTCGCAATACTTTCGCCGCGAGTAGCCAGAAGGGGGCTTTCACCAGCCACTTTGCGTTCCGAGGCGAAAGATCGTCACCGATTTCCCAGCCGAGTTCTTGGACCAATGAGCTGAAACAGTTTTCCAGCAAGGTGGCTACCTTATCGCCGAGACCCCGCTCGACGAGAGGGAGATAGCTGAGATCAACCAATTCAGGTTGAAGAGATTTTGGTTCAGAGCGTCCCCAAAGTTTCGCCCGGTAGATCGCGTCAGGGTTCAGGTCTTGGCGGTTCTCGCGCAGAAAACCGCCGAGTTCGCGGGAATTTCCGTGTCCAACGAGCCGAGCCGAGCCTGAAAATGACTGTCGCCAGACCTCCCAATCGTCGCCACCACCTAGGGCTACCACTACCGGCGCTCCGGATGCCTTCATGCTTCCGACCGCTTGGCTGCTCGTCCCACCGATGGGCACATCGATCACAGCGATCCCCGCACTTCGGAGGTCGTGCGGTGCCCGGCAGTAGGCCAGTTTCGAGATGGTCAGCCCGTTGTCCCAAAGATGAACGTCGCCGATTATATGCTCCGCAGCGAAATCAATGCTTTGGAGCTGTTCGGCGACATGGTCTGGAGTCAGGAAAGACACTGCTCGGGGAATAATACCGAAATCTAAACGGAATGATACTCCTGAATGCTCTTCACCGTGAACTCCTTCTCCTTGAGCGAGCGCATCGCCTTTACGGAGGCCTCGGCGGCGGCGAGGTTGGTGGCGTGGGAGATCTTTTGCGCGATGGCGGTGGAGCGGATCAGGATCTCGTCGGCGCGGGATTCGTGGGTGCTCGGGGTGTTGATGATGAAGTGGATCTCGTTGTTTTTCATCATGTCGATCACGTTCGGGCGCGCCTGCTCGAGCACCTTGTAGACGCGGCTGCTCGGGATGCCCTCGTCCAGAAGGCGCTGGTGGGTGCCTCCGGTGGAGTAAATCTTGAAGCCGAGCGCCGCGAGGTCGCGGGCGACGGGGACGGCGCGGTCCTTGTCGCGGTCGGAGACGGAGAGGAAGACGTTGCCCTCGGTGGGCAGCGGGTTGAAGGCGGAGATCTGGGCCTTGGCGTAGGCCATGCCCCAGTCGGCGTCGATGCCCATGACCTCGCCGGTGGATTTCATTTCCGGGCCGAGCACGATGTCGATGCCGGGGAAGCGGTTCAACGGGAAGACGGCTTCCTTCACCGAGAAATGCGGTGGGACGATGGTTTCGGTGTAGCCCAGGTCGGCGAGCTTTTCCCCGACCATCACCTTGGCGGCGAGCTTGGCGAGGGAAACGCCGATGGCCTTGCTGACGAACGGCACGGTGCGGGAGGCGCGCGGGTTGACCTCGATGACGTAGAGCTGCTCGTCCTTCACGGCGAACTGGATGTTCATCAGGCCGCGCACCTTGAGCTCGCGGGCGAGATCGATGGCGGCGCGGGTGATTTCCGCCTTGATAGAGTCTGATAGAGAGAATGACGGGAATGACGCAGGCGGAGTCGCCGGAGTGGATGCCGGCCTGCTCGATGTGCTCCATGATCGCGCCGACGACCGAGGTTTCGCCGTCGGAAATGCAGTCGACGTCCACCTCGGTGGCGTCTGTCGAGGAAGCGGTCCACGAGCACCGGGCGCTCGGGCGAGGCGATGACGGCCTCGCGCATGTAGCGGGTGAGTTCGGTGTCGCTGTAGACGATCATCATGGCGCGGCCGCCGAGGACGAAGGACGGGCGGACGAGCACCGGGTAGCCGATGCGCTTGGCGATGACGAGGGCTTCCTCCTCGTTGGTGGCGGTGCCGGCTTCGGCTTGCTTGAGGTCGAGCTTGTCGAGCAGGGCGGAGAAGAACTTGCGGTCCTCGGCCAGTTCGATGGACTTCGGCGAGGTGCCGATGATGGGGACGCCGTGGCGTTCGAGATCGGCCGCGAGGTTCAGCGGCGTCTGGCCGCCGAACTGGACGATGACGCCGTGCGGCTTGTTCCTGGTCGCAGATGTTGAGCACGTCTTCGAGCGTGAGCGGCTCGAAGAAGAGCTTGTCGCGAGGTGTCGTAGTCGGTGGAGACGGTCTCGGGGTTCGAGTTCACCATGATGGTCTCGTAGCCGAGTTCCTTCAGCGCGAAGGCGGCGTGGACGCAGCAGTAGTCGAACTCGATGCCCTGGCCGATGCGGTTCGGGCCGCCGCCGAGGATGATGATCTTCTTCTTGTCCGACTGGCGGGCTTCGTTCTCGTCGCCGTAGGTGGAGTAGAAATAGGGCGTGTAGGCCTCGAACTCGGCGGCGCAGGTGTCGACGAGGCGGTAGGTCGGGATGATGCCGAATTCCTTGCGCCCCTCGCGGATGTGGTCCTCGGTGGTGTCGAAGGCCTTGGCGAGCTGGCGGTCCGAGAAGCCGAGCTTTTTCCAACGGCGCATGTGGCTGGAGAGTTCTTTCCCGATGCGTTCCGGGCTGCGCTCAGCCTCTGGAATGGCAGCGATGATTTTTTCTCCTGAATGGTTAGCGATGTCCATTCCCTCGTCCGCAATCTGTTTGAGGTGGCCAAGGAACCAGGGGTCGATCTGGGTGGCGTCGAAAACCTCCTCGATCGTCCAGCCGTTGACGAAGGCGGTTTGCAGCCAGAAAATGCGCTCGGCATTCGGGATCTGCAGCTTGCGGGCGATCTCGTCGCGCGTGGGATTCTGTGGCTCCTTCCCGTCGAAGCCGAAGCCCCAGCGGCCCGTCTCCAGCGAGCGCAGGCCTTTCTGCATGCTCTCCTTGAAGGTGCGACCGATGGACATCGCCTCGCCGACGGACTTCATCGGGGTCGTCAGAACGGCATTTGCAGTCGGGAATTTCTCGAAGGTGAAGCGCGGGATCTTGGTGACCACGTAGTCGATGGTCGGCTCGAAGGACGCCGGCGTTTCGCGGGTGATGTCGTTCGGCAGCTCGTCGAGCGTGTAGCCGACGGCGAGCTTGGCGGCGATCTTGGCGATCGGGAATCCGGTGGCCTTCGAGGCGAGCGCGGACGAGCGCGAGACGCGCGGGTTCATCTCGATGACGATCATGCGGCCGGTCTTCGGGTCGATGGCGAACTGGATGTTCGAGCCGCCGGTCTCGACGCCGATCTCGCGGATGACGGCGAAGGACGCGTCGCGCATGATCTGGTATTCGCGGTCGGTGAGCGTCTGGATCGGCGCGACGGTGATGGAGTCGCCGGTGTGGACGCCCATCGGGTCGAGGTTTTCGATCGAGCAGATGACCACGCAGTTGTCCGCGCAGTCGCGCATGACCTCCATTTCGAATTCCTTCCAGCCGAGCAGCGACTCCTCGATGAGCACTTCGGAGACGGGTGAGAGATCGAGGCCGCGGTGGATGATTTCCTCGAACTCCTCGCGGTTGTAGGCGATGCCGCCGCCCTGGCCGCCGAGCGTGAAGGCGGGGCGGATGATGAGCGGGAAGGTCGCCGATCTCCTCGGCCACTTTCGTCGCCTCCTCCATGGTGTGGGCGATGCCGGAGCTGCGGCATGTCGAGGCCGATCTTGATCATGGCCTCCTTGAAGAGCTGGCGGTCCTCGCCCTTGTCGATGGCCTCGGCGTTGGCGCCGATCATCTTGACGCCGTGCTTCTCGAGCACGCCGGACTTGAAGAGCGACATCGAGGTGTTCAGCGCCGTCTGGCCGCCGAGGGTCGGCAGCAGCGCGTCGGGCTTCTCGCGGATGATGATTTTCTCCACCACCTCCGGCGTGATCGGCTCGATGTAGGTGCGGTGCGCGAACTCCGGATCGGTCATGATCGTGGCCGGATTCGAGTTCACCAGGATGACCTCGTAGCCTTCTTCCTTCAGCGCCTTGCAGGCCTGGACGCCGGAATAGTCGAATTCGCAGCCTTGGCCGATGACGATGGGGCCGGAGCCGATGACGAGGATTTTCCGGATCGAGGTGTCTTTGGGCATGGTCAGGGAAGGTTCGGGAAGCGGCCGTCGGCGCGGCTAAATTTCGAGGTGTGTGGCAGGGTTCCCGAACCTTGTAAAGGGCGGGTTGCGGCGAAGATTGAACAGCCGTCGTGGTACGTTCAACCCCGAACGCCCGGACATTTTCGCACGCGCTCCACACTGCCCAGAAATACGGCAGATTTCCGCGATCCGGACGCCTTGGGTCCGGTGACCGTTAGCTTCCGGCCTTCGTCATGCCTGGAACCACCGGACGCCAGTCCTTGCCGGCGCGTTTTAGCCCGCGGAGGATCTCGTCCACCTTGCGCTCCACCATTTCGTGGGACCAGAGGCCGTGGAATTCATAAACCTTCTGTTTGCCGGAAAGAAACACCACCTGCGGCGGCGTGGTGACTCCCTGTTCCTTGGAAATCTCGGGATTTTTCCGAACATCCACCCGCGTCACGAGAACGAGTTTGTCGTATTTTGCCTGGATCTTGTTGAGAATGTCGGCGAGCTGCTCGCTGGTCGGATCACCCGGAAGGTGGTGGTGATAAATGAACAGGGGTTCTTCCCCGGGCGCATAGGTGGGAGTCTCCTTCTTCACCTCATCCTTGGGCTTGGGATAGTAAAAGACCCCCCCGATGATTCCGACCGTCAAGAGGAGGAAGAAGATCCACTTGATCCGTTTGGCCGTCCGTTCGTGAGACATGCCGACCAAAATAGTTAACCAAGCCTTAATATCAACCTTATTTTCCCACCTCTGGCACCCGGAACTCCTTGAATTCTGATGGCAATGGCAGTCCGGCTCCCAGTGATAGCTCGAAAAGCCTGGCGACGGATCGTGCCTGGGCCAGCTTGACGGCCCCACTGGATGGTCGATCCGGATCTTCATTTTTCCCGGCCTTCACCGCCGCTTTCACCTCGGGGTCGTCATGGTAAATGGCAAGGATGCGCAACGCCGCTCGGCGGGTGACCACTTCCGAAGCCCCCGCATCCGCCGTGATCGCCATGTTGTAGGAAACCAACGCCTCACCCGGCCTTCCCAAGCCCTCAAGTGCCAGGCCTAGGCAATAGGCCACCTGCGCCCGCTGATCACCTGGGAGCTTCACGTTTGCCCGCTCCCTCGCGAGGGATTCCAGGCGTTCCCAGCTTTTCGTGCGCACCGCATCCCACAGGACATACAGCTCCAACTGCCGACTCTGGTATTCCCGCGAGAGTGGTCCCTTGGAAAATTTCTGCAACGCCGTGGCCAGTGCTTCAAGGTCACCCTCCTTGCGCAGGCACTCCATTTCATAAAATGCCGCAAGCGTCGAAATGCTGTCCTCAAGCCCCTCGATCGGCCGGTAGCGGTCCTTCACCGCGACAAACTTCGTCCGCGCTTCTTGATACCGCCTCGCACGGTAAAGATTCATCGCGGCAGTGAAATCTTCCGGCTCGCCGACATGGACCACGTCTCCATCGTGAAGCACGAAATCCAACACATCCTTCGATCCGCCCGGCATCCGGTAACGGATGGACGTGCGGGTCGCTGCGATCAGTTCGATCTTTTCCGGAGCCGCATCCTTCTTGATCAGGAATGCCGCGGTGTGAAACTCCGGTTTGGTGGCCGGTGCCGCACCGCTAACAAACACGGGGGACATGGCGAGAAGACATCCCGCCATCCATCCGATGCCTGACAACTTCCGGCTCATTGCTTGATCCCCTCCCCCACCGGCGCTTCGTTGTTCGTGACGATGGGTTTGATTCCCGGGCTGGTTGAAAATGTCTTCACCGCCTGCTCGATCTCATGCCACGAAGCCTGATCCTCCACCTTGTCCGAAGTCACCAGATGCCGGGTCTTTTCAAGATAGGAATACCCGCCTTCATAGGCCTTTTGCCGGTCGGACAGGGCACCCGCTTCGTCAGGCACAAGATTCCGTGTCCAGAGCAACTGCATCCAGGCCATCATTGCCGGACCCGAGATCCCCAGGTCCTCCATCCGGTCCGACCAGATACCCGCATATTCCGCGATCGCCTCATCGTTGCGGCCCAGCTCCTGATAGGCCCTGGCAAGCATCAGGCTCACCTTGGGAACAAGATCCGGATTTCCCGTCCTTTCTTCTTTCAGATAGAACGTCGCATCACTGACCGCCCCGTTGAAATCGCCCTTGGCCATGAGCGACTCGATCACGCGGAACATCGCGTATCCGCGCTCCACCCCATCCCGCGACTCCTCATGGACCCGCTTGAAATCGGCGATTCCCAGATCGATCTCCCCGGCGGTCGCGGAACGCACCTTGACATCCGCCCGTCCTAACAACGCGGTCATCCGCAGCGAACCATCATCCCGACGGATCACCTCGTCATAGCAGGCAAGGGCCTCACCCGGCGTCGATGTGTTGAGCCGGAGGTGGTCACCCAGACGGATCAACGTGGGCGAATCGAGCTCCGTGGCCACGAAATCAGCCTTCAGCTTCTGATAGAGCGCCTTGACCATGGCACCCGCCTCCGCCTTCCGCGCGTCATCCTTCCCCTCGCGGGATTCCTTCCCGTAGGCAAGGATCACCGCCATCCGCAGCCGGGCGAGCAGGCCCCGGTTCGCGGGATCAATGCCTGGAAAGTCCTCGAACTCACGTGCCAACTCCCCGGCGCGGTGGCTTTCGAGAAATGCCTCCGCATAGGAGTCGATCAGGCCGCCCATCGCGCCCGGTTCAGGGACGCCCTTTGAAATGATCTCCCGCAAGCGCTCCATGGCTTCCTTTCCGCGGCCCACCTTCATGAATGCGCGAACCTGGGCAACCGCGACCCTGGTCTGATAGACCGGGTTCTCCGCATGCTCCTTCCAGAAACGCTCGGAAAGGGCAACGACCTCCTTCGCCCGTTTCGCCAAACCGGCGGAACCATCATTTCTCCCTAACAATTCCACCAGCTCACAGAGCGCCTCATCGATCACAGGCCGGTCCTGATGTTCGGAAGCGATCGCCAACGCCTTGCCGAATGCCTTCTCCGCCTCTTCCGGCCGGGCAAGCAAACGTTGCAACTGTCCCAAGAGGATGTAGGCCCGGGCGATCACCGGGCGATCCGGATAGGTGGTGACCAATCGCTGGATCACCCCGAGTGCCGCACCCGGTTCGTTGGCGGAAAAGTGGCAAGCCGCGCGTTCATACATCGCCCTTGCGGCAAAGGCACTTTCGGGATGGTTCATGATGAATCCATCCAGCAGCACCCCCGCTTTCTCCCACTGGCCCAGCCTGCCGGCGGCGGAGGCCTGATAGAAGGCGGCTTCGTCCGCACGAGCCGCATCGGGATAACGTTCCCGATGGAGGTCCAGCATCTGCAGCGCCTTGTCGAACTCGCCGAGCTTGTAGTACGAGACACCCAGTAGAAACAGGCAGAGCTCGTGTTCCGGAGTTCCCGCCGCGAGCTTGCCCAACATCGCCGCCGCCCCATCGACGCAGCGTTGCGAATCACCTTCCAGATCGAGTGACGAGAGGATGAATCCGTTCACCTCGGCAATCCTCGGGGATTCCGGAAAATCCCTCAGGTAGATCTCCGCGTAGCCACGCAGTTCCGCGCCAAGTCCGACCCGCGACGCCACGCGGATGAGGTTGAACAGGTTCTCGTCGCGCTTCTCCGCCCCCGGAAAATAGAGCTCAAGCTGCTGATAGGCAGCGTATGCCCCCATGAAATTCCCGCTGGCCTCGTGCAGGTAGGCGATGGCCGCGAGCTTGATCATCTCCGTCGCACCTTTCCCCCTGCGATCCGCCTCGAAGGTCGCCAGATCCTCCTCCAGCTTCTTCCGTGAAATGGTCACGTCACCGTCTTCAAGAAGCTCCGCCGTGCCCATCGCCTTGAGACGCGCGCGGACATCGTCGATCGCGACATCGGTGGACGGCACAAATTGATAGATCTCCATCGCCGCCCGCGTCATCCCGTTGCCCACCGCGTCGCCCGCGAGCTTCATGAAGACCTGGGAGAACTGATACATCTCGTAAGGCTCGATCACGAGCGCGCCGCGGTTCTTGCCGATGAAGTCCAGCAGCGCCTGCTCGTCGCGCGTCTCGATCACCGCACTCACCAGCGATTGGAAACCGGTGATGATCCCGACACCGGACGTTGAAAAATTCGTCTTGTTGCGGATCGCGATTTCAAGATTTTCGCTACCCTCGGCGATGTGGCCGAGCTTGTAATGGCAGACCGCGAGATTGATGTAGAAGGAACCCTGCGGAAACGTGTCATTCTCCTTGTCCCGCTCCTTGATGAACTTGCTGAACTGTGCCACGGCCAGCTCCCATTGCTCCGCACCCATCGCGGACTCGGCCCATTTCCGCAACGCCATTTTCTGATAGGTATTGCCACCCGCCGCCCCACGGTTGGGGAATTCCCGATAACAGGTTTCGAAGGAGGCCATCGCCTCCTTCCAGCGCTTGAGCTTCATCTCGCACAGGCCCTTGTGGTAATAAATGATCCCGAACTGCGGTCCGTATTCCCGCAGCGGCTCCCCGCTGCCGAATTCCGTGATCGCACGCGTGTTGAAATCCAGCGCCTGCTCCCAATTCTTTTCCTTCATCGCCACCTTCGAGCCATCGACCAGGCTTTCAAGCGTCGCGTCCTGGGCCATGGCCGGGACGATCAGGAAAAACGAAACCGCGCACGCCCTGCGAAGGAACGGGAAGAGGGAAGCGCGGAGTTTCATCGGAAAATACTGGGAATCCAGAAGTCGGGGGAACTTTAGCCGAATTTGGAAACTCCCGGCAAAAGCAAAATTGACCTGCTTTTCACGAACTGCTTGACGTGTTCAAGCGATCACTCTTTAAGGATCTCGTGAGTGTTCAAGAATTGTCCCGCTGTCTCAAGAAAACCTTCGGCTACGACGGGTTCCGCCCGCTGCAGCGGGAGATCATGGAAGCCTCGCTGGCCGGCAGCGATGTCGTGGCCATCCTGCCGACCGGTGCGGGGAAAAGTCTGTGCTACCAGCTTCCCGCCCTGGTCCGCGAGGGGCTGACGGTGGTGGTTTCACCGCTCATCGCCTTGATGAAGGACCAGGTGGATCAGCTTGAGGCCAGCGGCGTGGCGGCGACCTTTCTCAACTCCACGCTGGATGGGGAAGAGGCGCGTCGGCGCATCGACGGGCTGGACGCGGGAGAATACCGCCTGCTCTACGTCGCCCCGGAGCGCCTGATGCTGCCGGATTTCCTGAGCCGCTTGAAAGGATGGAAAATCGCCGCGCTGGCGGTGGACGAGGCGCACTGCATCAGCGAGTGGGGCCATGATTTCCGCCCGGAATACCGGCGCTTGAAGGAGGTGCGGCAATTGATCCCTGAAATTCCCGTCCTCGCGCTGACCGCCACCGCGACCGAGCGGGTGCGGGAGGACATCGCCCTCCAGCTCGAGCTGCGCGACCCGGCCATTTTCCTCGCCAGCTTCAACCGGCCCAACCTCAACTATCAGGTCGTCGCCAAGGCCGGGTGCGGCGGCGCAGGTCTGCAATTTCGCCAACGCCCGCGCCCGATGAATCCGGCATCGTCTATTGCCAATCGCGCAAGGGCGCCGAGGCGATGGCCGCGACCCTCCGCGCCAACGGATTTTCCGCGCTTCCCTATCACGCCGGGCTCGATGCCGCAGGAGCGCGCGAACAACCAGGACGCCTTCCTCCGCGACGAGGCGCAGCATCGTCTGCGCCACCGTCGCCTTCGGCATGGGCATCAACAAGCCGAACGTCCGCTGCGTCATCCACGCACGACCTGCCGAAGAACATCGAGGGCTACTATCAGGAAACCGGCCGCGCCGGGCGCGATGGCCTGCCCGCCGATTGCCTGCTGCTTTTTTCCCGCGGCGACGTGATGAAGCTGATGAAATTCCTTGAGGAAATCCCCGACGAGCAGGCACGCGAGGTGTCGCGGCGTCAGCTCGACCAGATGACCCATTTCGCGGAGGACGAGAACTGCCGGCGCGTGGGTTTGTTAGGGTATTTCGGGGAAAACTGGAGCCAGGAGAATTGCGGCGGCTGCGACCACTGCCTGAGTCCGCGCGAGAAGTGGGACGCCACCACGGATGTCCAGAAGCTCATCAGTTGCGTGTTGCGCATCCGCCAGGCCGGCGGTTTCAGCGTCGGGCTCAACCACGTCGCCGAAGTCCTGACGGGCGGGCTTTCCGAGAAAATCCTGCGGTGGAATCACGACAAGCTGAGCACCCACGGCATCGGCAAGGACCAGCCACGTCCCTACTGGGTGGACCTCGGGCGGCAATTGCTCCGCGTCGGCCTGCTCGCGGCAAGCACGGACAAGTTTCCCACCGTGGCGGTCAGCCAGGATGGCATCGATGTCATCAAGAAACGGGAAACCGTCATGCTCACCCGTTCGCTGGCCACTCCGAAATCCAAGTCGGTTAGAACGGGGGATATCCCGTGCGATGCCGGATTGTTCGAACGCCTGCGGGCATTGCGCAAGGAGCTGGCGGACGCGCGCAACGTGCCACCGTATGTCATTTTCTCGGACGTGACGCTTCGCCATTTCAGCCGCGACTATCCTGCCAACGACGCCGCGATGCTGCGCGCTCCCGGCGTCGGGGAGAAGAAACTTGATGACTTCGGACGCACCTTCATCGAGGCGATCCGCGAATGGTTGACCGAGCACCCGCGCGAGGAATTTGCGCCTTTGGAGACATCGTCCGCTCCGGCCCCGCGCACGGCGGGAGTCATGGCCGGAACATCGGTCCTCACGCTGGAACAGTTCAGGAAAGGACAATCCGTCACGGAGATCGCAAAGGCCCGGAATCTCGCCGAGTCCACCATCGAGGGCCACCTCGCGCAGGCCATCGAGAGCGGTGAGAAGCTCGATCCGCGGGGACTCTATTCCGCTGCCGAGGAACGCGAGATGGAGGCGGCCTTCGAAGGCTACGACGAGCCCGCGCTGAAGCCGGTTTTCGAACAGCTCGGAGGACGCATCAGCTATGGCAAGCTGCGGCTTTTCCGGTCCATCAGGTCGCGGCTTTCGACCACCCGTTAGAAAATCGTATGTAGTCCAGCCCTCTATCCGGATTGCGCGGTGGCGTAGCCGGGAACAAGGAGCGGCGATCTCCGAATCGCCGAAGCCCATGTGAAGCCGATGAAAAGCGGTTTACCACCTCGCATCGTCACTTCATGGACCTCGGCGGATCGGAGTCCGCCGCTCCTTGAAAGGTTGCGTTTCGGCAATCTCTTTTGGCAAACGGCCTACGTGCGAAGATCATTTTTCCCCCGTCGCAAACTTCGTCCCGCGCACGACGCTGACCTCCGTCAGCCAGGCGATGACCGAGTAGTTTTCGAAGAAGGTCCGGGCGACATCCTCCAGGATCGGATCGGCGGATTCGCGGGAAACGATGCACTCGAAACGGAGGTTCGGCCCCTCCCAATCGCTCGCGCGGACCCCGCGCGAACCTTCACCTTCCGTGCGGGTGATGGTGAAGCCCGTCGCTCCGTGGCGGCGCAGCAGTTGGATGAGCTGCTCCTTGAGCAAGCCCTCGATCACGATGGTGACGAGTGTTAGAGTAACCTTCATGGCTGGAGTTGGGTTAGGATTTCCGAAAACTTGATGAACAGCGGGATGCCGATGCAGAGATTGAAGGGGAATGTCACGCCGAGGGAAAGCGTCAGATAGATCCCCGGACTGGCCTGGGGCAGGGCGATCCGGACGGCGGCCGGAGCGGCGATGTAGGAGGCGCTGCCAACCATCGCGCCGAAGACCGCCGCGCCTCCCGACGCCATGCCCACCGCGGTCGCCGCCGCCGTGGCCACCGTGCCATGGAGCAGGGGGAGCGCGCAGCCGAGCACGATCATCCGCCAGCCGGCGTTACGGACATCGCTCATGCGGCCCGCCGCGACCATGCCGAGTTCCAGCAGGAAGAGGCAAAGCACGCCCTTGAACGGAGTGATGAAAAACGGTGCGACGCTTTCGACCTTTGCGGCTCCGCAAAGGGTGCCGATCACCATGCCACCGACCATCAGGAAAATGCTTTTTCCGGTGATCACCTCGTGAAGGGCTGCCTTCACGCCGCCCGCACGGCTCTGACGGGCGAGCAGCAGGCCGACGATGATGCCGGGAACCTCAAGCACCGCGACCAGGGCCGCGAGATAGCCGTTGGTCGGCATGCCCGCCAGTTTCACGGCTTCCAATGCGGCGATGAAGGTGACGGCCGAGACGGATCCGTAGTGCGCTGCGGTGGCCGCCGCATCGATCCTCCCCAACCTGCCGAACCCACGCAGCAGGAAAAAGGCCGATATCGGGGTGAGTACTCCGAGCACCACCGTCAACGCGGCCGGAGCGGCCACCTCCGCAAAAGACGATTGCGAGAGCGATACCCCGCCTTTCAATCCGATGGCGAAAAGCAGGTAAACAGACATGCCTTGATAAATCGCGCTCGGGATCTCAAGATCGCTTCTGACCCATCGGGCGACGATTCCGAGGACGAATGCGAGCACTACCGGAGAAATGAGATTTTGAATGAGGAGGTCCATGTTTCTGTTCGATCTGATGAGCGGCCACTTGGTTGCTTGATCCGGTCGGCGCGCTCAATATGCGAAGTTTGTGTCATGTTTTAACTTACATGCAATCAAAATCATCAAGCATTTCAGGAACCCCGTCGGAGACGGTGGGTTGGACCTTTCTGACGAACCACATGCACATTCTGGTGGTCCTTTCGAGAGAGCCTTCCAAGCGCATCCGCGACCTGTCCGACGAGGTGGGGATCACACAGCGGGCGGTCCAGCGCATCCTTGCAGAACTCACCGAGGGCGGAATCATCGAGGTCCACAAGGAGGGGCGCAGGAACAGCTACGTGATCAACCGCGAGACCCGGCTCCGGCATCCCTTGGAAAGCCGCCACACCATCGGCGAGCTGCTCGACCTCCTGGGTTGATCCTTCAAACGAAAAACGGCCGCCACAAGTGGCGACCGTTCGGGTTTTCAGGTGGTGAACTCCGGATTCACGGAGTCTGTGGATCGAGAATCCTGACGGTTCCGTCGTGGAGCGAGTAAATGCCCCCGACGATCATGACCGAGCCGCTTTTTTCGAGCTCGGCAAGATCCGGACTGCGCTTGCGGAGATCTGCCACGGTCAACCGCACATTCTTCTCAATCACGGCCTCGACGAATTTCTGGTTCTTCGAATTCCGCTCACCTTCGACGCCGTTGACCGCATCCACGGCGGGTTCGATTTCTCCCAACAGCGTGGTCAGGTTGCCCAGCTTGACGTGGTCGCAGGCACCTTTCACCGCTCCGCATGCCTCGTGGCCGAGGACCATGACCAGTTTCGCACCGGCCACCTTGGTGGCGAACTCGATGGAACCAAGCTGTTCGACCGACTCGATGTTGCCCGCGACGCGACCGACGAAGAGATCGCCGATACCCTGGTCAAAGACCGTCTCCACCGGGACCCGCGAATCCACGCAGGAGAGGATATACGCCTTCGGATACTGGCCGGACGAGGTGGCCGCCATCCTCTCGATTACGTTCGGAGGCGTGACCTTGCCGCTCGCGTAGCGCTTGTTTCCGTCAAGCAGTTGCTGGAGCACGGCCTTCGGTTCAAGCGCCTTTTGCTGCTCGGCCGTGGGGGGCAGGGCTGGCTCGGCGGCATGAACGTTGGCGAGGAGGAGGCCGGTGATGGCAACAAGACATGGAAATGGATGGATGTTTTTCATGATTCTTTCAGGAGTTGTGGTGGTTCGATGGTTGCGCTTCCGAGGCGACAGAGACATTCATAACACGTATTTTATTTCGTGCATTTAGAATCATGCAAATATTTTCCACCCGTAAGACTGGCTGTTGAATGGCTGTCACAAACTGCCGCCGGGCGCATCAGTCTTGCATCGGACGGATGCAGGCCTTAGGCACGCGGTGGATGACTGGCGAAACGCTCAACGCGCGGCGGAATAACTCATGGTCGCGGACGCTCGTGCGGGCGACCCTGATCTGCGGCGGTGCGGTGGCGATCCTGCTTCCCGCCTGGCTGCCGAACCGCGGTTCCGCCCCGATCGAGCGGGGGACCGTCGAGCTCCTGCAGGCATCCCTTCTCGCGGCCTCCGCCGCGGTGATGTTGGGAGCGTCGTCCCACGCCGGGTTCAACCGCCCGGTCTGCCGGGTGGTGGCCATCGTCCTTTTCGCGGCGTTCATCGCGGAGATCGAGGATTTTCTATCAGGCATCCTGGGTCTGAAATTTCCCGAAGCCTGGGTGTTGGGGGTCATCCTGCTGGTCGCCCTTATCACCGCGCTGCGCCACCGCCGGGTGATGGTGCATTTCTTCTCCACCTTGGGAAATCACGCGGGGTCGGGATTCGTCGGCGCGGCACTCTTGATCATCTATGTTTTCAACCGCGTGATCGGCAACGCGAAGTTCTGGAAAGCCACGCTGGGCCCCGCGTTTTCCCCGGAAGTCCCGAAGGTCTGCAAGGGCTACCTGGAGCTGCTAGGCTGCTACCTGATCTTCGTTGGAGTTCTCGGCCTGTCCATCACGCTGGCCCGCCGGAGGGAGCCCTGAGCCACATGTTCCACATCGTCCTCCACGAACCGGAAATCCCCCACAACGCGGGTGCTGCGGGAAGGCTTGCGCTGGCAACCGATTCCCACCTTCATCTGGTCGAACCGCTCGGTTTCTCGCTCGACGACAAGCACGTGCGCCGCACCGGGCTGGACTATTGGAAGGACGTGAAGCTTCACGTTTGGAAATCCCTTGATGATCTCCGGGCCAGCGCGGATCCGGCGGCGCGGTTCTGGTTTCTCAGCACCAAGGCCAGCCAATCGCCATGGCAGGCGGAGTTCGCGGCGGGCGACTATCTGGTTTTCGGTCGCGAGACCAAGGGCCTCCCGGAAGAACTTGTCGCCTCAGCCGGAGAAAACGCGTTGCGCATTCCCATGGCTCCCGGCGGAACGCGGAGCCTCAACCTCTCGACCTCGGTCGCGATCGTGCTTTACGAGGCGGTCCGCCAGCAGTCGCCCGGCTGGTGAACGAGGTGGCGTTCAGCTCGCCTTGATCTCGCGAATTGCCTTCTTCACCGCGCGCTCGAAGTCCTCGTCGTGGGGACTGCCGTTGAACACCAGCTTGCCGGTGGAATCGAAAACGCAAACGTGAGGGATCCCGCCGGTGGAGCCGGGAGCCGAACCACCCGACATCACGGGATACTCGACCTTGGCGGATTTCAGAACCTTGAGAATGGCGTCCTTGGGGCTGTTCTGGCGTTCCAAGACCGACCACCACGAGGCCCCTTTTCTCACCGGACTTCGCCATCTTGGCGAGGTCCGGCAGGCTCGCGATGCAGGGTCCGCAATTGACGCCCCACTCTTCAACCACGACGACCTTGCCAGTCAGCGCCTTCTCATCGAAAGGTGCCTCGTTGACCGGGGTGCCCCATTTGACGTCCGATAAGGTGGCCGATGGAAGCGCGGGTTTTTCTTCCTTTTTCTTCGCAAACGCGGTGACAGGAAGCAGGACAAGACCGAGGAGGATGGCGATGTTTTTCATTGATTTACGCGCACACTAACGATTTGAGGCTTCCCGTCAATGAATTCCACGGGAGCCCCGGTCCACCATGAACCCAGCAGCCTCCGCTCACCTCATGCATATTCCCAGCCACCACGAGGCTTGCGGGTGGTCCGGGCATTTGCCTCGGAGTCATCGACAAACTGCTCCTTCGCCGGATCCCAGGTCAGTTTGCGGCGGAGTTTGTAGCCGATGTTGGCGAGGTGGCAGACCGAGGCGGTGCGGTGGCCGGTTTCCGCCGGGCAAATGGTTTCCTTGCGGGACTTGACGGAGGCGATCCAGTTGCGGAGGTGATTGTCCGAGGGGTAAACACGGCGGTCGTTCTCGCCGAGCGGGGTCTTGAGGACATCCGGCCGATCGCATTCGAGGAGATCACGGTCCACGCGGATCGTGCCTTCCGTTCCTTCGAAGGTGCAGCCGCTTGGCCCGCCGTGGAACATCTCAACGCCATTCGCGTAGGTGAATTTCAGACCGCTGTCACCCTTGGCCGGCGGCTCGACCGTGACCGGCCCGCTGCCGTCCATTTCCATCGCCCACTGCGCGATGTCGAAATGGTGCGCTCCCATGTCGGCCAACTTCCCACCCGCATATTCCTCATAGTGACGGAAGGCGGGGAAATGGTTATGGATGCCTTTCGGGCAAAGGATCTCGTTGTAGGCGCGCTGGGGAGCCGGGCCGAGCCAGAGATCCCAATTCACGTTTTCCGGCTGCTCCTCGGCGGGGAGATCGCAGGGCTTGGGCGACTCACCCACCCCGATCCGGATGGTCTTGAGTTTGCCAATCCTGCCCGCCCAGATCATTTCCACCGCGGTGCGGAATCGTCCGCCAAACTCGCTGCGCTGCTGGCTTCCGGTCTGGAAGATGATCCCGCTCTTTCTAACCGCCTCCACCAGCAGGCGACCTTCAGCGATGTTCTGAGCCAGCGGTTTCTCGCAATAGACGTCCAGCTTCTTTCTAACCGCCGCAAGCGCGGGATGCACGTGCATGTGGTCCGGCGTCATGATCACCACCGCATCGAGATCGTCGCGCTGGAGGAGCTCGCGGAAATCGACGTAGGTGTCACAACCCTTGTAGTTGCCGGATTTCATGCCGTTGGCGTAGCTCTTTTCGACCACCTCCTTCGCCTTGGCCCGCCGCGTTCCCTCCACCTCGCACACCGCGACGATCTGCAATTCCTTCTCGCGCAACGCTTGTCCCATCACGCCGAAAGCCCGCTTGCCGTAGCCGATGAACGCGATGTTCAGACGTTCCTTGGCCGGGGCGGCCCGCAAGATTGTCGGGCCAAGCGCCGCGGTTGCAGCGGCTCCGGTGATGAAACGACGGCGGGAAAATGAAGATCGGATGTCCATGTTGGCGGAATACTACATGGGACACGGAGCAATGCTTTCCTTTCCCGACAAAATTCAAGTTGATCACGGCATCGGCTTTGCGGGAGCCAGGCGCAGGATTTCCTTCGTCAGTTCGACGATGCGAAACGATTCCGTTTCCCCGTCCTTTGTGATTTTCAGCAGGCTTTTTTCAGCAGGATCAAGCTCCCAGGTCCCCGGTTTGAAATGATGGGCATCGGCCGGATCCAGATCCATCCATTGGCAATCGCCATTCTTGGAAAACTGGTAGGCCATCCTGAAGCGGCTGGGGGGAAACGGTCTCGACCCGGCAGGCCGGAATATCTGTTCGATTGCGTTCGGATCCTTCTGTTCCTCGCGGGAGTGAATCCAGTGCTGGCATAGATCGCCGGCCTTCATTTCCTTTGACGCCTCGACCTCGATTCCCTCAGCACCCGTTTCTGGCGCGCCACTCCGACTAACAGGGGTGACCGCCCGCGACTTGAGATCGACGACGAAAACCCTGTCCATTTCGTCTGATAGAACAAGTAGGCCGTGGGCGGCATCATGCACGAGTGTTTTGATGAAGACGTCCTGGACATCCTCCTCCAGCCCGGGATCGTGATTGGTCTGATAGACCCGCACGTTCCAAAGGAGCTTTTTCGTTCTCGAATCACGCGCCTCCAGCACACCGCCTTTGACAGCCGCTCCATCGATCTCAGTGAAATGGGGAACTGAGACCATGACGTCACCAACCACCACCGGCGGCACTTCAACAGGGGCGGAGCGCTTCGCCAGGACGGACGTCACGGACAGCGCCGACAGAAATGCAAGGATCAGGGCTTTCATGTTGTCCACATCCCTACGACATCCGGAGCCGGATGTCGTGAAACTTTATTTCCAGGCGATTGTCGGCAGGCTCATCCGCCCGATTGATGGATCGCTTGCGTTGAGCCATCCTGCTTTCATTGGCTTGCAATGGATGTTCGATGAACACGGGCGCATCTTTTTGCAGCTTGTAAACGGGATCACTCCCGAAGCTCAAATCCCAAGCCGCAGCCGAGGACTTTTGAATCCATCCACTTGACTGAACCCGTAATCTGCCCACGTTCCAAAAATCCCGGGAATTCCAATTCTCCAATCACAAATGAAAACACTACTCCGTTCCGCAGCCGTCATCCTCGCCACCGCATCCTTCGCCCTCGCAGGAGGTGAGAATTGGATGACCGATTGGGAGGCAGCGAAAGCCAAGGCCAAGGCTGAAAACAAGCCCATCCTCATCAACCTCACCGGATCCGACTGGTGCGGCTGGTGCATCAAGCTCGAGAAGGAAGTGCTCTCGCAAAAGGCCTTCAAGGATTTCGCCGCCGAGAACCTCATCCTGATGGAAGCGGATTTCCCGAAGAAGAAGGAGCAACCGGCCGATTTGAAAAAGCAGAATGCCGAGCTTGAGAAAAAATACCTCAACGCAGGCTACCCCACCCTCTGGCTGCTCGATGCCGAGGGCAACAAGATCTCCACGGAAGACCTGGGAGAATTCAAGGCGAACGCCGAAGACTACGTGAAGCACCTCAAGGAAGTCCTCGCCAAGGCAAAGAAATAGTCTGCCGCGTCCCTTGATGCTTGGCCTGTTGGGAAAAACGCCTAGCATGCCCGGATGTCCCTGCCCACGACTCTCCGGATCCTCGCCCTCATCTTCGCGGCTCCACTCACCCTGCATGCCGAACTGCATCGCGGTGTTTGGTTCTGGGGCAGCACCACGCTGCCCGATCTAACATCAAGCCCGTTCGGGTCCTCGGTGGTGGTCGGCAACCCGGCCGCGGAAGACGAGTCCATCACCTTCTTCGGCCTCCACGGCGTGAAACGGGTCTATGGCAGCTATCAGAACCGCCCCGTTTCCCATCCCGGCACGATCGCCGCCTGGAACGCGAAACTGGACACGGCCGGGATCAGCTCGCAAATCCTCATCGACGGAAACGCCGTCAACAATCCCGTGGAAATGAGCAGCATCCTCGGCAAGATCACGAACCGCCTGATCAATTTCAACGCCTCTCTCGGAGGCGATGACGCGTCGAAGTTCGACGCGCTCCATCTCGACCTCGAGCCCCAGGGACTCGCGCTCTGGGACGGCGGAACACCTGCCACCAGGCGATTCTTGTTAGATGATCTTGCCCAGGCATACATCGACATTCGCGCCTTGCTGGACGGCGCCGGACTAGCAGCCATGCCGCTCTATGCCGACATCCCGTACACTTGGGACAAGCTGCCTGTTGACGGCGGTTCCATCGGCTGGACCGACGCCTCGGACCGCGATGCTTGGTTTGCCGGCATCGCGGGCGCGCTCTCCGGCATTTCGATCATGACCTTTTCCAAGGACAATTTTCCGGACATCGACATCGCCACGGCCTTTGAACGTGGCGGCACCCTCACCGGCAAAGCCCGCGTCGGCATCCAGCCGAAAACCGGTCCGGGCGGGTTGTGGCCCACCATCCTCCACTTCAACACGGTGATGAACCAATGCGAGGCCGCCTTTGGCCCCACCGGCGCGACCGACATTGAAAACTACGGATTCTGGCGTCACTCCATCGCCACCACCATGCCGATGGTCGAGGATCCGATCTCCGCCACCCTCGCCGGCAGCGTCCTCGTGTTCGACGGTCTGCCCGGCCACCTCTACACCGTCCGATTCGGAACCCACCCCGGTGAGATCATCGACGAGATCGCCAGTGTCCGCACCACCACCGCCAACGACGCGGAAATCCTGGAAGTCCCCGTCACCCGCTCAGGCCCGCGCGGTTTCTGGCAGGTCGTCCGGGTGGCCGACGGTGAGTGATCTAACCCAATCGACTGGATTGCCAGCGATTCCAATTGGTCGGCAATAGTGGCTGGCGCGTCTCGCGCCAGACCGTCGCCGGAGCATCTTGCTCCGTCTCGATGGTAGGCGAGAACGCGATCACTTGCTACCCACTCGAATTGCCCCCGATGCCTGAGTGTTGAAAAAATTCCAAGGACCTGCTCGGCAGGATGTGGCGCATCTATTATCTTCAAATGGTTCCCGATAAATTGAAACATCAGCATTAGCCGTGGCCCGCCAGCCAATCCAACCGCAACCTCAGCTTCTCAACCCGCTCGGGTGAAGGATCCGGATAGAGAATCGGATACCACGCGCTCATCACCGCCGCCCGGGCGATCAGGCTGTGGTGGAGAGCGGCCTCATCGATGCGACCGCCGGCCCCGCGATAGGCATCCAGGATACGTCCGACCGTTAGATGATCCTCGTCGATGATCCGGGCATTCCAGATGACCGAGGCCAGATCCCACTCGACCGGACCGGAAAACGTGTCTTCCCAATCCGTCCAGAGAACCCCGAGCGTCGTGTTCATCAGGTTTCCGGGATGGGCATCTCCGTGCAGGGGCTGATGGGGAAATTTGCGGAGCGCGTCGATCGACGAAACGAGGCGCTCGCGGAGCAGTTCCAGCGTGGCTGGCGGAAAAAGGGATCGATCCTCAAGCGTTTCAAGCAAGGCGACACTTTCCGTGAGAATCGCAAGCTCAGGTAGTGGTTCCTTGAAAGTCCGCAACCGCTCGTGGCACTGATAGAGGGTTTTTCCGACTGTCGCAGGATCGAGTTCCTCACCGGTGGTGGTGACGAATTGCCAGAAATTGATCGGGTATCCGAGATGTTCGAATGGTCCGGGCGGAAGCTCGGGATGCAAGGGGATCACCGGGGCCCCATTCCTCGCCAGATGCCGGGCCACCGCGATTTCCCGCTCGAACCACACAGTCCCCTGGCGCGGTCCGTCAACATCCTGGACGACCCGTGCGACCAGCGATTCCGTCAGTCGGAGCACGAGCGTGTTGCCATTCTGCAGGATGTCGCAGCGATCCGGCGTCACGCCATGGGCGGCGGCGGTTTCCGTCGCGGCGCGGATGGCAAGGTTGATTTCATGCATCGGGATTTCAATGACGTTGGTTGACGGCGAAGGCAATCACCTTCCCAATGAAACACGGGTGCCGGGAGGCCGGTATCTCCCATTGCTATCAAATCCATGAAGTTTTTTCTAACATTCATCCTCTCCCTCGCCTTTGTCACCGGCATCGCATCCGCCAAGGACACTCCCGCCACACGAGGCATTTCCTACTACCCGGCGGACAAGAAGATCGAGGATCCGGAAACGCGCTGCGTGGTGGACCTGAAACTGCCGGAGGGAAAAGAGGGATTTGCCACACTGGTCTGGTTCCACGGCGGCGGGCTAACAGGCGGAAAGCGGGAGTTTCCGAAATTCGGGGGCGAAGGAGTGGCGCTGGTTTCCGCGGGTTACCGTTTGTCACCCCAGGTGGCTTGCCCGGTGTTCATCGAGGACGCTGCGGCGGCGGTGGCGTGGACCCTCCAGCACATCGCGGAATACGGTGGCGATCCGAAGAAGGTCTTTGTCGGCGGGCACTCGGCAGGTGGCTATCTCACGCTGATGTTAGGGATGGATCCCCGCTGGCTAAAACCCCACGGGCTCGCTCCCGCATCGCTTGCCGGGCTGCTGCCTGTTAGCGCGCAGGTGACGACGCATTTCCATGTGAAGGAACTTCGCGGCTTCAAGGGCGATTCTCTGGTGCCGGTGATCGATGAATTCGCACCGCTGCATTTCGTATCGAAGGACCTGCCGCCGATCTGCCTGATCACGGGCGACCGGAAGATCGAGTTCAAGTGTCGGGTGGAGGAGAACGAGCTGATGTTCGCGACGCTCCGGAATCTCGGCCATCCGGACGTCGAGTTCCACGAGCTCCCCGACCTCGACCACGGCACGGTGACCAAGGGCGCGGCGGAAATCATGCCGGTGTTCACCGAGCGCTTGTCGAAAGCGAGCAACCGCCGCTGACAGCGCTCGGATTTTCGATTGCTATTTCGCACCACATCCATCCGTATCCGGACACCACTCCATGAAATTTCATCTCTTTTTGCTCGCGGCATGGTCCTTGCCCTTCCTGGCCCACGCCGCCGATCGCAAACCCAACCTCATCTTCCTCATGATCGACGACGCCGGACTCGGCGATTTCGGGTGTTACGGAGGAAAGGCGATCCCGACGCCTAACATCGACCGCATGGCGACCGAGGGCATGCGTTTCACCAACGCCTATTCCGGAAACGCCGTCTGCGCGCCGACCCGCTGCACCTTGATGACCGGCAAGCATCCCGGCCACGCGCAGCGCCGGGCAAACAACAGCAACGACGGCCTGCTCTCGTTGCCTGATGAGGAACTCACCGTCGCCGAGTCCCTCAAGGCCGCCGGATACGCCACTGGAGGCTTCGGCAAGTGGGGACTCGGAAATCCAGGCACCAGCGGCGTTCCGGAAAAGCAGGGATTCGACATCTTCTACGGTTATTACGACCAGACGCATGCCCACAACTATTACACCGACCACCTCGTGCGGAACTCGGTGGATGTTCCCATTCCCGAAAACCAAGGCGGCAAACAGGGCGTTTACAGCCACACGCTCATCGCCGAGGAAACCTTCAAGTTCATCCGGGAAAACAAGGACCGCCCGTTTTTCGCCTACGCCTGTTGGACGCCACCCCACGGTAAGTATGTGATCCCCGATGCCGGTGCCTTCAAGGGCAAGGAATGGCCGGAGACCGTTAGAAACTACGCCGCCATGGTCGCGCTGATGGATCACGACACCGGCCGCCTGCTCGCGCTGCTGAAGGAACTCGGGATCGACGACAACACCCTCGTGATCTTCACCTCCGACAACGGACCTAACGGAGAATTCATCAAGCCGCTCAACAGCGCCGCCGGCCTCCGCGGCATCAAGCGTGATCTGCATGAAGGGGGCATCCGCAACGCCTTCATCGCCCGATGGCCCGGCAAGATCAAACCCGGCACCGAGAGCGACCTGCTCTGCGGACACCTCGATTGGTTCGCCACCGCCGCCGAGATCGGCGGCGGACCCGCGCCGCTGGTCAAGGACGGGATTTCATTGCTGCCAGCTCTAACCGGCACTGGTACGCCCACTCCACGCGAGGCGATGTATTGGGAAATCTACGAAGGTCCGGGCCCATTCCAACAGGCGGTGCGGATGGATCAGTGGAAGGGATACCGCCAGGGCACCAAGGCACATTTGGAATTGGTACGATCTGAAAAAGGATCCCTTCGAGAAGTCCGACGTGTCCGCGGATTTTCCAGACGTGGTTAGAAAGGTCGAGGCCATCATGGCTCGCGAACATGTGCCCTCGCCCCACTTCACCGATCTGGAAGGACCCGCCAAAAAGGGCGCGAAGAAGAAGAAAAAGGCCGCCAAACCCTGATTTTACGTAGCTCGCTCCCAGTTGGACAACGTTGGTCCATTTTTGTAGGAATTCCACCATGCATATCTCGCTCACGCCCGAGCTTGAAAGCGCCGTCAAGGCTAAGGTCCACTCCGCCATGGACTTCAAGCGCCACCTGCCGCCCTGAATCGGGTGCCGACAATCCCGCTCCCCAGAGTTCCGGGGTTTTTCTTTTCAAATCATGCACCGGTGGCCACAGTCCGCGCCCTTTCCCGACCATGTCAGACGCACGCAAACCATTCCCTTTCCGCGACTTCGAGCCCAAATGGCAAGCCCGCTGGGAGACCGAGAAGACCTTCCGCACCCCCGGCCCGGGCGATGCGGATTTCGATGCCTCGAAGCCGAAGTACTACGTGCTCGACATGTTCCCCTACCCCAGCGGCGCGGGCCTGCACGTCGGCCATCCGGAAGGCTACACCGCCACCGACATCATCGGCCGCTACAAGCGGATGAAGGGCTTCAACGTCCTGCACCCGATGGGCTGGGACTCCTTCGGCCTGCCCGCGGAGCAATACGCCATCAAGACCGGCCAGCACCCGCGCGATCACCACGGCGGCGAACATCGAGAATTTCCGCCGGCAGTTGAAGTCGCTCGGCTTCGGCTACGACTGGGACCGCGAAATCGCCACCACCGACCCGGAATACGTCCGCTGGACGCAGTGGATTTTCCTCCAGCTCTACGGCTCGTATTTCTGCGAGGAAACGAACAAGGCGCGCCCGGTTACCGAACTGGAAGCGAAAGGCTGGACCCGCGATCAGATCGACGACGTCCGCCTGGCCTTCGTCGCCGACACGCCCGTCTGGTGGTCGCCCGACCTCGGCACCGTGCTCGCCAATGAGGAAGTCGAGGAGTGGAAAGGCAAAGGCCACACCGTCGAACGCCGTCCGCTGCGCCAATGGATGCTGCGCATCACGAAATACGCCCAGCGCCTGATCGACGAACTCGACACGCTCGATTGGCCGGAAGGCATCAAGCTGCTGCAGAAAAACTGGATCGGCCGGAGTGAGGGCGCGGAGGTCGATTTCTCGATCAACGGGAGAACGGTCGACGGTTTTCACGACTCGTCCCGACACCCTGTTCGGCGCGACCTACATGGTGCTCGCTCCCGAGCATCCGTTTGTTAGCGGAGATCACGACTGCCGATCAAAAGGAAGCGGTCGAGGCCTATCAGAAATCCATTTCTTCGCAAGTCCGACATGGACCGCGGCGACCTGAACAAGGACAAGTCCGGCGTCTTCACCGGTGCCTTCGCAATCGAATCCGGTGAATGGCGAACAAATCCCCGTGTGGATCGCTGACTATGTCATGATGGGTTATGGCACCGGCGCGATCATGGCGGTGCCGGCACATGACGAGCGGGACTTTGAATTCGCACAGCGCTTCGAGCTTCCAATCATACAAGTCGTCGGGGATGCAATTAAAGAAGGGGGCACAGGCGTCTCGCCTGTTCTTCCCTCTCCCAAGCTATCAACCCACACCCCCATTTCCAAATCCCGCCGCAATCTCCCGCATTGGCAGCAGGACGATTCCTACTACTTCCTTACCTGGCGGCTGGCGGACAGCCTCCCTGCTGAAAAGCTCAAGGAGCTGCACGACGAGAGGCACGCTTGGCAGCAGCAAAATCCGGAGCCTCTTGATGAGAAGAAGACCAAGGAGTTCCATTCTTTGTTTTCCGACAAGATCGAGCAGTGGCTCGACGCAGGACAAGGGGCGTGCATCCTAAAGGATCCCGCCTTGCGGAAGATCGTTGAAGATGCCCTGCATCATTTCGATGGCGAACGCTACGACCTGATTGCATCCGCGGTCATGCCAAACCATGTCCATGCGATCATCCGCCTCTTCAAGGCTGAGAATCTATCCGATGTTTTGCATTCTTGGAAAAGTTTCACGGCGAAGCAGATCAACAAGGCTGCCGGCAATGAAGGCAGAGTCTGGCAGGATGAGTCGTTTGATCGGATCGTGCGGTCCGCGGAACATTTGGAGACCTTGGTTTCCTATGTGGAGGAGAACCCTGGCAAAGCGAGGCTGAGAGAGGGTGAGGCAGGAGTCTATGTGAAAGGAAGAACAGGCGAGACGCCTGTGCCCCCCTCCTTGGAGGAAGCCTTCACCGACCATGGAATCGCCATCAACTCCGGCTTCCTCGACGGCCTTCCGACCGCTGAAGCCAAGGCCAAGATGATCGACTGGCTGGAATCCAATTCCAAAGGCAAGCGACGCATCCAATACAAGCTGCGCGACTGGCTGTTCTCCCGCCAGCGTTACTGGGGCGAGCCATTTCCGATTATCTGGAAAGACGGAAAGCACCAGGCCATTTCCGAAAGCGAGCTGCCGCTGCTCGCGCCACCGCTGGACGACTACAAGCCAAGCGGCTCGCCGCGAACCCATTCTAGGCAAAGCCACCGACTGGGTCGAGCTTCCCGACGGTTCCATCCGCGAGACCAACACCATGCCGCAATGGGCCGGCTCGTGCTGGTATTACCTGCGTTACTGCGATCCGACGAACACCGGACGCTTCATTTCCCGGGAAGCCGAGGACTACTGGACGGACGACAAAGCCCGGCATGGTCGATCTCTACGTCGGCGGCACGGAACACGCCGTACTTCACCTGCTTTACGCCCGCTTCTGGCACAAGGTTCTCTACGACCTCGGCCACGTTAGAACCACCGAGCCATTCCAGAAACTCGTCAACCAAGGCCTCATCCTCGGCGAGGACGGCGCAAAGATGTCCAAGTCACGCGGCAACGTGGTGAACCCCGACGACGTCGTTTCCGAATACGGCGCCGACTCGTTGCGCCTGTACGAAATGTTCATGGGCCCGCTGGAACAAGTGAAGCCGTGGCAGATGAAAGGCGTCGAGGGCGTGTCCCGCTTCCTCGCCCGCGTCTGGCGCCTTGCCTTCGAGGAAACCGAGAGTGAAATCAAGATTTCCGCCAAGATCCAGGACGTGCCATGCACGAACAAGGAGCTGCTGCGCGTCGTCCACGAAACGATCAAGAAGGTCGGCGAGGACATCGAGAAGCTCAGTTTCAACACCGCCATCTCGCAGATGATGATCTGCACCAACGCCTTCACCCAGGCCGAGGTCGTGCCGTTGAAGGAGTTCACCCAGCTCCTCACCGTCCTGAATCCCTTCGCCCCCCATCTGGCCGAGGAGATCAACAGCCGCCTCGGAGGAACGACGATGCTTTCGGAAACGACCTGGCCCGCCTATGACGAGGCCGCGCTCGTTAGAAGCGAGATCGAACTCGTCGTTCAGGTGAACGGAAAGCTCCGCGATCGCCTGATGGTCTCCAAGGACATCGACGAGGAAGGCGC
Organism: uncultured Verrucomicrobiae bacterium; assembly: GCA_963810445.1. Taxonomy (GTDB): domain Bacteria; phylum Verrucomicrobiota; class Verrucomicrobiia; order Verrucomicrobiales; family Akkermansiaceae; genus Luteolibacter. The sequence continues at coordinate 88,261 of CAWENZ010000045.1, forward strand.
GAAAGCCGTCGCCTTCGCCAGCGCCAAGGTGAGTGAACACCTCGAAGGCAAGACCATCCGCAAGATCATCTTCATCCCCGGCAAGATCTTCAATATCGTCGCGAACTGACAGCTCGCCATGAATCACCCGACCATCCTGATTCTATCAGCAGCCTTCGGTGCTTGCACCATTTCCTGCCAGGCCCCGGATCCTGCCGCCGCACGGCAGAACCAGGTGATGGTGCGGGAAAAGGAAGCCGCCACCGCCACGTTGCCCCGTGTCATCACTCCGGGTTGGCGCGTGCTTGGCGATGGTAAGCCATCGTTGGACGTCACGGGATACAGCCGCGTCAGCTATGTGAGAGAGGGAGCGCCGAAGGACGTGGTGGAGGTTTTCTATCAAGGCCAGGACCATCAGCGGATCGACACGGATGCGCAGGAGTTCGTCACCATCATGGGACAAAAGGTCCAAACCTACGGCTCGGGAAATGAGGATGTCGCCTTCGCCACCCAACCCATCCTGCTCACCGCACCTAACGGAAAATCCGCTTACTACACATTCCAGTTCAACCACGACCACCTTTACAAGACCCGGGACATTCCGCAGTTCGGGTGGTGATCTCGTTACCGGGCGAAACAACCTTGGACAGAGGTTGGGGATTTAGGTTGATTAACCGGCAGGTTTTTCGGACCCACGTGGTTGTGGCGAAGATTCGTTGGAGCCAAATCCACCGTCCACAGAAAGCCGATGCTGCCCAACGATCTTCGTCATTTCGGACGCAAGGTCCCGGAACAGGCGTGGCGACCAGACACGTTCCAGTTTCCAACCCTGGGCGCGGTGTATTTCCGTGCGGAACAACTCCCAGTCGATCGGATCGGGAGTGTTCCGGTAACGGTTGAAATCGGTCAGCACCCCGATGGTAACGTCCTCGGGCATCGCCGGGTGGGCCAATGCGACATCAACAGAGAAACCGTTGTTACCCCAGTGAACGGTCGAGCCGACTCCATGCTTCCTCAGTTCCTCGCCAAACGCCAGCGCCAGGCGCGACGGTTGCCGGGTCTCCAACACCTCACATTCCGCGGTATCTGAGGCGCGCATCGTCTCCAGCGCATCATGATAACTGCGGTAAAGGTCGGCAAGCCGCTCGGCATAACAGAGATAGCTGTAGAGATGCACCCGTCCATTGGGCGGATTGCCCATGGCGGCTCCGAGACCGGCCAGATATTCCTCGCGAGGAATCGATGTAAGGACATGAATTTCCGCGCGGGCCCGGGTGACCAGAACATTGAGCCGGCGTTCGCCACCGATCCTTGATAGCGCGCCAAAATTCCGGCGGAATTTACCGGTCTCGTCACGCCCGAAAGTGGTGCTAACAATCATCACATCCCGTTCGTCGCCCTGGACGTTCTCGAGGTTTTTGACGAACAGCCCTTCAAATGAATCGCGGCCCTTGCGCCGCCGCGCTTCCTCAAGCCTGCCGGCAAATACCGAATCCTCTGCCGCCTTCTCATCCAGCATTTCGAGAATGAGGTTTCGCTGCTTCAGGTTGAATGTGGCAACCCCGATGCTGGGAGGCTCCGCATCATCAAGCATTTCAGCGACGAGGGCGACGACCGCCATCGCCTCCGCCGGGTTGGTCTGATCCTTGTAAATCCCATCAACATGGATCAGGCGAATCGGTGCTGCTAGGGCCTTGTTCTTCGGGTGCCCCGGAATGGGCTGCAGACGTCGGCCATAGAACGATTCATTGGAAAAGCCGATGAGCGCCTCGTTGCGCGAGCGATAGTGGACGTCGAGAAACGACTCGGAGACGTCGAGATTCAACGCCGCACCTAGCAGATCCTCCATTTCCGACATCTGCTGTGCGTGGAGTTCCTCCTCATCTTCGAAATCACCATTGCCGGAATCCACCACGGCGGACTCGAAGAAACGGGTGGGCGGAAGCTGCTTCGGGTCGCCCGCCACCACCACGCGCTTGGCGCGGAGCAGAACCGGAAGCGCTTCCTCCAGACGGCACTGGCTTGCCTCGTCAAAGATCACCACGTCGAACAAGCACTCACGCGGGAAAATCTGCGCCACGGTATCGGGGCTCACCATCCAGACCGGACAAAGATCGAAAAGCGGATCCCCACCTTCTGCTCCATTTCCTGCGGCGATCATCTGGCGCAATCGGAGGGCCTTCTTGCCCCGGACATAGAGACGCTGCCGGAGGGTGGAGCCAGCCGGGCTTAGCCGCGATCCGGTACTCGCGAGCACACGCTCGGATTGGCGCTTCTGCCAGGATCGAATCAATACCCTTTGAACGAGAATCTGTTTCTCCGCCATGCGTTCGCCGAGTTCCCTGAAAGCGGCTTCGATCCGCATTGTGTCAATCCGAGCGAGTTCGGGACGGGCGGCGATCAACCCACGAATCCGGTTTTCGATAGAAATACGGGTAAGTGCGGTGAGCGCATCACCCGCGTCACATCCTTGAAGCGCAAGCGACCTGATGGCAGGAACCAAAGCGACTGGGATATTTGCCAGACAGTTCTGCAACCGCAGCACCCCTTCGAGGTGTGTTGCCGATTGATCGATCTCCGGCCCGAGTTCGCCACCGGATCGACCGGAGCGGAGGTCGCGATCCCATGCCGAAAGGGCGCTTTCCCGCAGCATCCCGTGGGTGCGGGCAATCGCCATTGCAGCCCCGAGCGCGCGGGCGCGAGTGGCGGAAGTCGCGAGGACGTCGGCGTGGTTTCCGGGACCCGACTCGGCCAAGATCCGACGGGTTTCGGCGGCCTCGAGAATAGGGTCCGCGCGAAGCAACCGGGCCAGATCCATTGCCAAATCCAAGGTCGTTAGATCATCTTTCCAAGCCCCATCATCCCGAACTCCTTCTACGCCTGCTAGATTGGCGAGGAAATCGCCCAGGATGATTCTCGCTTTCAGACCTTCATGAAAGCCAACCGCCCGCTCCAGCGATGATGGATCGAGCCGCAATCCAAGCGCGGCAAGCACCGCCGACGCGGCCTTTCTTTTGCCAATGGCGAAAACCTTCGTCCACTTGCGTGATGCTTCCTGATATTCCTTCAGGGCGATCAGCGCCGGATTGATGTTGGCCAGAACCGGCTCGACACCCTTCACCTGCAAGGCGAGTTCGCGGTCAAGTCCGGTCATGACCTGATCGCGAATTTTTGCTAGATCGTTCCACTCACGCGACAAGCCCTCACCATCCGTGGCAAGCAGGACCGCACGAACAAGAGCCCCGGTCATCGCTTGACCGATTTCCCGTATCCATCGGCTCATGTTCTCCCTCGCCTCCGCGATGCGGACCGGATCACCATCGGGTAGCGCGGGCAGATCCTCGCCATCGCCCGGCAGATTGAGCACGTTGGCAAATTCGCGAAGCCGTCCTTCGGGATCTCCGGGTTTCGCCGAAAGATATGACTCGAGATCACAATCCAGACTGTCCATCAGAACATTTTTATCCAGATCCGCCGCCAGTGCACGTTCACAGATCTCGGTCAAATCGGCCCGGTGCAACTCCACCATTTCACCCGTCACGAGTTCACCACCTTCTATCAGCCAGCGACCTGCGGCCAGCTCAAGCCAGCGACCGACAAGCGCGTGGAAGGATTCGCCGTCCGCTTCTTCCGAATGAAGAGAAGCATAGGCATCGCGGAGCTCACGATGGAGGGCGCCAAGGCGCTTGTTCACGCGTTTCAGGGCCGGCATCGCATCAGATGGTAACGCATCCTCCACCAATTCCTCCATACGTGCCCGCATCGCCATGTAGAAATCCTTCCGGTCGCGCTGAGGATCGTGGATCACGCCGCAAAGGTGACCGATATCGAGGGCATCCAGCCGGAACTTCACCACGTCGAGGGCGGTTCGTTTGTCACAGACAAACAACACGCGTTCTCCTCGTGCCAAATGATCGCCGATGATGTTGGCGATGGTCTGGCTCTTTCCCGTACCCGGAGGCCCGTGCACCACCAGCGCCTGTGCCCTCGCCGCTTCCTCCACGGCCGCAGCCTGGCAAGGGTCCGCCCGTGTGATGAGAAACTCCCTGCCGAAATCGCGCACACATCTTGCCTGTTCCTCCACTCCGATCTCCTCTGCTGGCGGCAAGGCATGCGGCTCTTCCGCATAAATGGCCTCCTTGGCAAGAAAAGGACGCACAGGTCCTGTTAGCCCGGTCTCGTTGGCAATCATCCATTGGGTGTCCCTGATGAGCCCGGGATTTGTCATCGGGAAGAGGCCAAGGACCGCTGATGTTAGAATTGCCGGCACTTCAGGAAGCGCCTTGGTATCGGGCAACTTCACAAGCGCCGTCTCGGGATCGATTTCAAACCCGGTGATGCCCACACCCTTCGCAACGTATCCGAGGATCTCCCTCAATTCCTGCCATGGTTCATCTCCGGAATCGTCTGCAAGAATTTCCTCGGAGGATGCCCCTGTGACCTTCTCAATCCAAGCCAGCAACGCCGGATTCGCCACGAGTCGCTCGGAACCTTCCTCGGCGGTTTCAACCGTGATGCCCGCCTTTGCTCCCGCTCTAACGGTCAGTTGGATCGGAATCATTCCCAACGGAGCGAGCACCCGGGTCGAGCCGAAACCCTCACGATCATCCTTGGGAGGCAGTGAAAGAATGGGGTAGCCGACGAACAAGGCGTCCTCTCCGTGATCATCGGAATACTCCTTCGCGTCCGCCGCGATTCCCGCAAGCTTGCGCAGCAACCGTCCCTGCTTTTCCCACGCATCCCGCGTCTTCTTTTCCTCGTCGGACCATTCCGCTTCAGGGTACTCCGGCCGTTTGAACCTTTCCGCGGACGCGTGGATCTCGACTTTCCCATCCGCGAGCAGGCGTTTCACAAACGTTGCAGCCGAACCCCCGCTCATTTCGGCCAGCTCCATCACGTCGATCCGCTGCCGGCTGTGATTGGGCCTGGCATTGAGGCTCGGTCCCTTCAACAAGCTCTGATAGAGCCGCTGGAGCATGGCTTCCAATATCATAGCCGGATTCAAGTTGCCGGATGCGGCCAAGTCGAGAAATTCGACAGCCGCAGGATCTGCGCTTCCGCACTGCCAAGAACTCAATGGATGCCCAGAGAAGCACCCGGGCAGCCGAACCTGCCCGGCAATGACCGAAATTTCACCGCGTCATTCCCAGATCAGGCTCCCCTGACCTGTCGGATGAAACCTTCCAGGAAATCCAGGTAGCCGCGCGGTGTTCCCGCCAACTCGCGCCGCGTGTCCAGCGAGTCCTTCACCGCGCCCAGCGTCGTGGCGAACTCGCCCTTGCTCACGCCACGTTCAGTCTCCAGTTCCTTGCTGAGATCTATCAGAGATGAGGACAGCGCGGCGGTCCATTTCTCCAGATCATCCTTGGGAGGGTTCACGGGCTTCTTTCCACCGAGCGCCAGTTCCGTCTTCCTCAGCGCGGATTTCACCGCCGAGTCCTTGGGCACGAGAGTCCCCGCGTCCCGGAACTCACGATCCATATCGGTGATCCGGCTCTCGATGCTCATCATGATTTCCGCGAAATACGGATCCTTCATCAAATCGTGTTTTCCCATGCCCTGAGGTTACCGAGAATCGGCGAGATGAGGCAAGCCTGGCCGAAAATCTCCGGTGTCAGACATTACGTCCGGGCCAGGTGACCGCGGCAGGAATGCAAGAGCATGATCAGTAGATGTCCAGAACATTGTTAGAATCGGTACACCGAATCTTTCGCGCCACCCATCGACACCCCAAGCTTTGCAACATGGCAGGGCGGAGAAAGATATCCAGATCGCTCCCAGTCATTTGCTGGCCCCGGCTTGTTGCCGTCCGGAGTCGGCGCTCCTGTTCGTCATTTCCATCAGCAGGATTGTCAGCTCCAACCCCAAGCGATCAACCGATCCGGAACTCTTCCCGTATGCTGACGAGAATCCGGTTCACCTGATGGCGGTCGGGCGCTTCAGGAAGTCCGGATTTCGCAAACTCCTCTTCCAATCCCGCATGCAGTTTTTCCGCCCGGGCGACAAGCTCCTCATAGGAGAAGGTACCCGATCGAACTTCCAGCAGGAATTCCCGGTTCGGTCTGCGAACCCGGAGAATCCCCTCGCGGGCGATCTCCCCAGCCATTTCCAACAGACGGATCGTGTGCATGAGATTCTTGGAGTCATAGCCGCGGCCATGGCTGACATTGGTTGTGAAACGCTCCTCGTTGCGTTGTCCCACCCATTGCCAGTATTCACGGTGGGCCTTGCAGTGTGACTTGAAGGCATCCTCGTTGAAATGCATCCATGCCACCGGCTCCGCTTCCTTCGGCACGCTTGAGAATACAAGCGCATCCGGATCCCTGGGCGACAAGAGACCGCGAAAGGTTCCCGCCGGCCCCTGATAGATCGCGAACATACCCGCTGCGTTGCGGACGGCCGTCAGTCCGCAATCCCCGGGCCGGATTCCTTTTTCCTCAAGCCAATCGAGAATTGGCACGCTGCCCTGGCCGTGTGGCACATGACAGAACGATAGCATGGAATGCCGTTTCTCCGGCTGGGGATTGACGATCTTCTTGTTCAAGCCACGCGCCTTGCGGATCTGGCCCATCGCATATTCACCGTAGGTTTTGGCACATAGTTTGGATAGAAACAAAGAAGGTTCCAGCCGATCCAACAAGGGATGCCGGAATCGAATGCAGTCTTCGGGCATGGCGATCAACTCAAGTGCGTTCGGATTGTTCTTGAGCAGTAACGTCATCAACCGGCCAATCTCGTAATACACCTCATCGTTCCTTTCGTCCGTCACTTGCTCGATCAAATCCAGTCCGCCTGTTAGTCCGGGTGTTGCCACGAACACACCCCTCAGATCCTGATCCGAACCCTCGACGTTCGTTCCGTAGGCATGACTTCCGGCAACCGTTTCGAACAACAGGACATCCGGACGTCGAATGCGATCCAACGTGTAATCCTCCGCCGTCTCAGGCACCACATCGCTGATCTCGTGACGAAACAACCGATCAAGTCTGACGCGGGAATCCGCAGGAGTCATCATCGTGGCGGTGCGGCCCGCGTTTTCAGAAAGAAGGTGCCGGAGAAAATCATCGAGTCCGGCGATTCTCTCCATCCTCTCGCCCTCCATCGTGCGGGCCTTGTGTTCAAGGAGTGCTGGAACAAGATCCCGGATTTCCGCAGGCGCGATTGGCAATAGATCGGCAAATGGCACCGGGGGAATGCCTCGCCCTTCAAGCACCCACTCCGCTGCCAATACCGCGCGAAGGGCATAAAGATAGTCTTTCGCGCGGACCCGGTCCGTATCGAGTTTTCCAAATACCATCTGCTTCGCAAGACCCCGGTAGTGATCTGCCGAAAACTTCGGTGCAAAGACCGCACGAGCGGCTTCACGCCAGCGGTCGAGAAATCCCGGTTCTTCCCGATAGACGATCGGCGAGTGGAGCCATTCCACCAGCGCGCCGTTCGATTTTCCTAACAAACCAAGTGCCTTGCGGAGATCCCAACCTCCGGCATCCAGATCACCTTCAAGGGGCAGGTCGATGGCATCCTGCGGTGCGGCGATTCCGAGATAATCCTTTTCAGGACGTGAGAAGAGGAAGCGGATATCATAGTCGCTGTCCGGAGATGCAAATCCCCAGGCCCGGCTACCGGATTCGCATGCATACAAAATCCGGAAACCGCGCTCGCTTTCAATCCTCGCGAGCATCTCTTGGATTTTTTCTGCTTTTTCGCCGCTGACCATACGCCAAGTTTTGGCAATCGCCACGAATGCTAGCAAGTAGATACCCCGGACACGGGCAGTCTATTCAGATTCCAACAACGCTTCTTGCAAAATCCCGGGGTTTCGTGCAGAAACGCGGGGTAACTATCCAAGAGCTAACAAGCGCTCACTGCCATGATGTCCAAAATTCACCTCATCCTGTGTGGCGCCGCGTTCGCCATCGCCACAAGCGTGACAGCGGTCGCCCAGGCCGAAGCTCCGGAAAAAGCCGCGACGGAGCAATCCGCCGAGGACAATCCGATGATCAAGCTCATGAAGAGCATCGACTGGAAAAGCGGAACCGATGGATCGCTCGGCAATCTCGCGACGCTCAAGGTTCCGGAAGATTATTTGTTCACCGGGACGGCCGGGACGGTGAAACTGATGGAAGCTTACGGGAACCTGACGAACGGGTCGGAACTGGGCTACATCTCACCCAAGGACATGAGCTGGTTCGCGGTGTTCGAGTTCGACGACATCGGCTACGTCAAGGACGACGAGAAGGACAATCTCAACGCCGACAAGATCCTCGAACAACTCAAGGAAGGTCAGCAACAAGCCAACGTGGAACTCTCGAAACGCGGCATGCCAACCCTCCAGGTGCTCGGATGGCAAACCCCGCCATTCTACAACCCCGCCACCCACAATCTTGAGTGGGCGATCCGGCTCCACAGCAGCGATGGAGATGTGGTGAACTACAAGACGAAGATCCTCGGCCGCCGTGGAGTGATGGATGTGGTGCTCGTCTGCGGCGAGGAGGAGCTCCCGGTCGTGATCGAGGCCTATCAGAAAGTTCTCACGGGATTCAGCTACAAGAAGGAGGAATCCTACGCGTCTTTCGTCAGCGGCGACAAGATCGCAAAGGGAGGCCTAACAGCCTTGATCGTCGGTGGCGGTCTTCTGGTCGCCGCGAAATCCGGGTTGCTTGGCAAGCTGATCAAGCCGATCATCGCTGGAGTTCTGATCGTGGGTGCTTTCCTCAAGCGGATCTTCGTCGGCAAGACCAAGGAGTCGATCTAATCGAAATCATCGATGTCGGCCTTTGCTGAGTTCCTGCTGGTCGCGATCGCTCTCTATCTCTGGGAATCCACCCTCTGGCTTCCCCTGCGTGCCACGGCACTCAGGAAACGCTGGTCGGGCAACCGCTGGCGTGCGCTGAATCCGGGCAGCCTGGTCGCAACCCGCGAGATTGGGTTGATCGCAATGCTGCCATTGCCGCCCGATTCCGGACTCGCTCCCTGCCAGGCTTTTCCATTGCTCGTTGACAAACGAGGAGTTTTTTCGATGGTCAAATCTAACGGAATAATCGAGACCCTCGGGAAAATTGGCTGGGATGCCGTGAGGGAGGAGCAGCACCACCTGATGGTGGGTGACTGCAAAACCCGGATTTCCTCGCCCCGCTGTGTCGAGGTGCTGAGAAGGGCAAAAGCTCGTGGAGTTTCCCTGGAGATCGCGGTTCGAGAAGCGGTGAAAAACTCCATTTCACCCATCCGGGCCGGTCGGGAATGGAAGCGTTGGCGAATGGTCTCCGGTCCTTTGCAAATGAATGGGTGGATCCTGACGGTCGGGTTTTTCGGCGGGTTGCCCTGGTTTTATGTAAAGATGGGCAGCCTTCCAACCTTGATGCTCGCCGGATGGTTGTGGTGCGTGATGGCGTTCACGGCATGCCATTTGTGGTGGTTGGGAAAACGAGTTTATCCTGGAGCGAGATCGGCGCTGCGCACGGATGCATTGCTTTCCTTGCTGGTCCCCTTTCATTCGATGAGGGCCATGGAAATCGCTTCCGTGCACGCCATGGTGACGACGCACGCTGCGGGACTCATCCTGTCATCAGGCGATTTCGAGAATCCATGGCTCGGAAATTTTGTCCGGAAGGTTCTCCATCCTCTAACGAAAGATGCGGAGCTCCAATCCGCAATCCGACCATCGCTCGATCGGGCGCTGGCATCCTGCGGCAAGACTGCGCTCGACTTCGATGTTCCGCCCGACCGCACAAGCGATCCACAGGCGGCCAAGTTTTGTCCACGCTGCCACGGGCTCTATCTCGCACAGATCGAGACCTGTCCCGATTGCCAAGGTCTGCGCCTGAGGGATTTCTCATCCGCTCCGGAGTGAAAATGGACATCGCAAAATCATCTTTGGTCCGCCCGAAGCACACTCCTGTTCGCGGTAAGATCTTGTCTTCCCTCTTTGGGTGCCATTGACCAATGAGACAAAAAGTCAGTCCTCCAGAAATGAGATCCCCCCAACACCGTTTCCGGGTGGGGGTAACTCAACAACGGTTACAGTCACTTTCGTAAGTTGTAACGCTTACCGTGGCTGCCCTCCTGATTTCAGACGTTAGCTTCTGGTAAATTTTATGGAATGCAAGCTTGTTTTCGAATAGTCTCATGGTTAGAAGCCCGTTTACCAATATGAGCGAAAACGAGTATCCCCCTCTGGTTGGAAAAGATCATCCAATCACCAAACTACCCAAATCGTTCCCAACAACAATCTGTGAAGAACTCACGCTGGGTATCGACATCGGAGTCGGATCGTGCGGCCTTGCGTTGATTCACAAGACGGGGGTAGGAAAGCCCGTGATCAAAGGGCTGCCGGATTTCCCTTCTAGGATCTCGTTCCTGGGTGTGAGGACTTTCGATGTTCCCGAGACGAAAGAAAAAACAGGCATAAAGCTCAAGAATCCCGAACGCCGCCAAACAAGGCTGCTACGAAGGGGGATATCCCGGCGAGCGAAAAGGATGAGGGCTATCCGGAAACTGTTAGTCACCGAAGGCCTTCTTCCTCCAGATTACAATGTCCAAGCTCCACAATGGAAAAAATTCCACGAAGCAGCAACGCCATGGGATTGGCGCGTGGACGCTCTGGAAAATTTGGTCGAACCACGTCAATGGGCGGCCATGCTGATTCACTTCTCAAAACACCGGGGCTTCCGCAGCAATAAAAAGTCTGACCGGACGGGTGACAGTGAAGATGGCAAGGTTCTCGAAGCATCGAAGAAAAATCGCGAAGCACTGGAGCACTATCAAACGCTCGGAGAAATGTTTGCAAACGACTATCGCTTCGCTGAGCGGAAGCGTAATCGCGATGGCTCCTACACCTCTGTAGTGCTTCGCGCCGATCTGATAAGTGAGATTCAAATCCTGTTTGGAAAGCAACGCGCGTTTGGGAACCCAAATGCCTCCGACACCTTTGAAGCAGAGTACATCAAAACCCTTCAAACCCAACTCCCTCTTCAGAACCCTGTCAAACTTCTGGAAGACTGCCCGTTTGTTCCTGGCGAATTGCGCGGAAGCCGATGCGCTCCTTCGTTCGAGCTTTCCAGGGCACTCCAACGTCTCAATACTCTCACTTTGCGGTCTCATGATGGCATGGAAACACCATTGCGCGTTTTTGCCGGTAGTGACCCTGAGGCCTATCCACGCTTTCTGGTGGAATTCGGAAAAACTCAGAAAATGACTTGGCAACAGCTTCGACAGATTTTCCAAATCCCTGAGAATCTTGCATTCAAGGAACTCTCCATTTCCCAGAAGCCCAAAGGAAAAAGCAAGGCAGCCCAAACCGAGAAACCCGCCAAGTCCGTTCAGGATCTCGAAAAGCAGGATTTCGTGAATCGCGGCGCCACGGGATGTGCACATGCGACGTCCATTTTTCGCAAGCTTCTTGGTGACTCGTGGCAGACTATCACCCGGAATGGGCTTGAGCCACTCGATCTTGCTGCCTTCTCTATCAGTTTTTACGAAGTCATAGAGGATGAGAACACTGACGAGACCGTCTTGGGACAGTTGAAATTTCTCTGCGCCGCATGGCCGCAATTGATCGAAGCGGTTACCCTTGATCTGCAATCTGAAGTTTCCATCCTTGTCGGCTTCAAAGGCAGCGTAGCCGTTTCCTCCCAAGTATCCCGGAGCCTCATACCACTTCTCGCACAAGGACTCGTCTATTCCGATGCGATGGCGGCAGCCGGCTACAATCACTCCGATTCCAACTTCACCCTAAAGAGTATCACCAATCCCGTCGTTCAGTCAGTCGTTCGTGAGACGATGAAACAGATTGTCCACCTCATCGACGAAACCGGTGTGATTCCCGGCAAGATCAACATCGAACTAGGTCGCGATCTTGGGAAATCAATCGACGAGCGCAACGAGATCGACAAGGGAATCAGGGATCGAACCACCGAGCGTAACGCTAACCGTCAACAAGCCTCGGAAATTCTCGGAAGGAAAGAGACCGAAGTCACCGACGACGAGCTTCTGCGATATGAACTCTTCGTCGAACAAGGCGGATATTGCCCCTATTCCGGGGACACCATCCCGACAACGAAGGATCTTTTTGAAGCGTCCTACCAGATCGACCACATCCTGCCACGCAGCCGTAGTCATGATAACTCCTATTTCAACAAAGTACTCGTTTTCACTGCTTCGAATCAAAACAAGAAAAACCAAACTACCTTCGAGTTCTTCAACGGTATTTCCCCGAATCGCTGGCAGGAATTTCAAACCATCGTCGGCTCCATGCGCGGTATCCGTGGGCGCAAGCGCCGCAATCTCCTCGACGCCACTTTTGCAGAACGCGAAAGCGAATTTATCAGTCGCAACCTCAACGACACTCGATACGTGGGCCGGGTCGTAACCGCTTTCCTCCAGACGATCTACACCATTGCAGGCGAGAAGATGCCGAACGAGAAGGAATCCAATCGTCGGATCAACGTCCGCCCCGGTGCCCTTACCGCAATGATCCGTAAGGCGTGGGGCCTTGAGAATCTCAAGAAAGACCTCAACGGGAAACGCATTGGCGACAAACACCACGCGGTGGATGCGCTGATCTGCGCTTGTATCGAGGAATCTCAAAGTCAGTTCGTCACCGCGCTGAGCAAGGCATGGCGAGATATGGAAACTCTGCACGACCACTGCCTCATCCCTAAAAAGCTGCCGCTACCATGGCCGGATTTTAGGAACACGGTAGTCGCAGCGTTGAACAGCATCCAGGTTTCGCGCCGGGAAAGTCGCAAAGGCAAAGGTTCACTGCACAATGACACAGTTTACGGTCGAGATGATGCAGGCATCTATTGGAAGCGAACCTCGCTGATAGGATCCGTTGGCACCAAGAGAAAGGCTAATTTCACCAAGCTGGAACAAATCGAATCCATCAGAGGAGCCCGCGAGTTCGACATGGCAAAGCCGCGCGCCAATCCGTGGTTTCGCAATGCTCTTCTTGGATGGATTCAGTCCGGCAGCCCAACCGACAAGCCACCGGTCAGTCCCGATGGAAAACCTATCGTCAAAGTTTTTATCGAAGAGCGCAGCAACTCCATGCGCCAAATCGACCGAGGTTGGGTGACCAATGGCGACATGATCCGCTGCGATGTTCTTTCCAAGAATGGAAAGTATGCACTGATTCCAGTCTATTCCCACCATTTGGGAAATTCCGAACCACCCAACCGCGCGATCAAGGCATTCAAAGCGGAAAGCGACTGGCATCTTGTCGATGACACCTATCAATTCGAATTCAGCCTTTGGAAGAACTCTCGTTTCCGAGTGACTGAAAGGCCTAAGCGAGGTAATACGATCTCACAAGTTCTTGAGGGCAATTACTCTGGTCTTGATCGAACAACTGGTAAAATCACCTATAACGATACCAACGATCATGGCGCAGATTCCCTTCATGTATCACCTGTTACCTCTCTAAAGTTTGAAAAACTCTATATCGACCGACTCGGGCGAGTCTTCCCAATCCCGAGAGAAAGACGAACATGGCGTGGAAGGGTCTGCATCTAAGCCGCCCGGCCTACCTCCACACCGAACGCGGCTCTCTCAGCATTGAGTTTCGCGACGGCTTGGAACCGGAGAAATTCAGACTCCCTCTGGAGGATTTGGCTTGGCTGGTCATCGACAGTCCTCAAACGCTTCTCAATTCCGGCTTTCTCGCCCGTTGCAGTGATTCAGGCGTCCTGGTATTGGGCGTAGATGAGCGTCATTTACCCGTTTGGACATCTCTCCCATGGACAAAATTCCACCGGCAAGGAGAGGTTCTGAATCTTCAACTCAACACTTCACTTCCCCAGAAAAAGAGACTTTGGCAGGAAATTGTGAAACTGAAACTCCTTGCACAAGCAGCAGCGCTGGAAGCCTTGGGCAGAAACCGAGCTACCCACATCCGGACACTGGCAAACACCGTCCGTTCCGGAGATCCTGACAATATCGAGGCACGCGCCGCCCAGCTTTATTTCAAGGAGCTTGTCCCGGATCGCCCATTCATCCGCCATGCTGATGATCTACCCAATCACATGCTCGACTATGGTTATGCCATCATTCGAGCCGCCATCGCCCGGCAACTCTGCGCCATCGGTTTCATACCCCAGCTCGGCCTTCACCATTGCAGTTTGTCCAATGCTTACAACCTGGCTGACGATCTCATCGAACCATATCGGCCATTTGTTGATGCCGTTGCAATGCGCATACTGAATGAGCGATCTTCTAACGAAACAATCACCATCGAAGACCGGCGTGCGCTTGTTTCTATCTTGGAACGAGACGTTGTCATAGGCAAGGAGACCGTATCTCTCTTTCACGGGATATCCCTTACTGTTGCGAGCTTGAAGAATGCCTTGAAGAGCGAAGATCCCAAGCTATTTGCGTTTCCCGAACCACATCCATGAAAGGTGACCTTAAACTCATGTGGCTCATCATTTTCTTCGATCTCCCTGTAAAAACGAAAGAACAGCGGCGGTCGGCCACCCAGTTCCGCAACTTTTTACTCAACGATGGCTACTTGATGCTCCAATACTCGGTTTACAGCCGCACCTGCCGAGCACAAGACGCAGTGGAGAAGCATCTCAAGCGAGCTCTCGATCATCTTCCTAAAACAGGTAGCGTCCGAGGTCTCCAAGTCACCGATAAGCGTAAGCGTCCCAAAATCCACCCCCTACCAATCCGCCTCGGACCGTGCATCCTCACCCGGATGTCCAAACCACGCCCCGTTCCATCCTGTCGGCTCACTTGCACCGACGTCCGCTTCGTCGAAGTCGATTTTCCGCGCCAGCTCCGGCCCCGCCTGGTCATCCAATTCAGCGAAGGCCTCTCGCTCCTGCTAGAGGACCAAGCCGCCATCCCGCTCGCCGCCGACTTCATCACCACCTTCCGCAAACACCTCGCCGCGAAAGGAGGTCGCCCGTGCTGAACCTCACCAGTTCCTCCCTCAAGGTATACCTCGCGCTCGATCCCTGCGACATGCGCAAGTCCTTCAACGGCCTCCACACCCTCGCTTCCGACCAGCTCCTAACCGCCCCCGCCCGCGACGCCCTCTTCGTCTTCACCAACAAGCGCCGCAACCGCATCAAGCTCCTCTACTTTGACGGAACCGGCACCTGGGTCGCCGCCAAAAGACTCGAAAAAGGCCGCTTCAGCTGGCCCGCCCCCAGCGAACCCGGCCAGCGCCGCATCAAGCTCCACGCCGAAGCCCTTCAACTCCTCATCGACGGCGTCGACCTCCGCGGAGCCACCTTCAAGCCATGGTATGAACGCCCCGATTGATCCACAAAATTCCTGAAAGCCAGCATACGTTAGGCACGCTATTTGCTACTACGTTTTTAGTGGAAAACGGCACCCCACCAGACACCCGGCAGCTCCTCAACCGCCTCGGCGAGCTTGAGAAAAAGCTCACCCGTCTGGAGGCTGAAAACACCCACCTCAAGTCCGAGCTCGCCCGCAAGGACAAGATCATCGCCGGTCTCCAACAGCGCCTCTTCGGCTCCAGCTCCGAGAAGCTCGACCCCGACCAGCTCCAGTTCGAGTTAGACCAACTCCTGCTGGGAAAACCGGCACCTCTTCCGGACGCAAGCGGCGAAACATCCGCACCGGAGGAGGGAAAATCAAACGCCGCAAAAACCCGCCGCACCAAAGCTGACCGTTTTCCAAAAAGCCTCAAAATCATCGTCGATGCCGTCACCATCCCCGATGAAGTCCTCACCAACCCCGACGACTGGAAGGAAATCGGCGAGGAACACCACGACGAGCTCGACGTCATCAAGTCCGAGATCTTCTGGCGTCGCACCATCCGCAAAAAGTTCGTCCACAAGACCGACAAGGCCCGCCCGCCCGTCATCGCGCCCGCCCCGCTTCCCTCCATCCCCGGCACCCTGATCGCCCCTGCTCTAGCAGCCCAGATCATCGCCGACAAGTACCAGGACCACCTTCCCCACTACCGCCAGTCGCAGCGCTTCCGACGACGACACGGAGCCGACATCGGGCGCCAGACCCTCAACACCTGGACCCACGCCACCGCCCGCCACCTCGGTCCCATCGATAAAGCCATCAAAGCCGAGATCCTCCAGGCCGCCGATCTTGAGATCGACGAAACCCCCATCGACTATCAGGACCCCGGCCACGGCTCCGTTAGGGAAGGACGCCTGTGGGCTTACCGCGACCCCGTCGCCGGCACCTGTTACTTCGACTGGCACGCCGGGCGCGCCACCGGCTGCCTGTTGGAAATGCTCGGCTACGACGAAGTCACCAACACCATCGCCTACGAAGGCGGCATCCACACCGACGGCTATGGAGTTTACGACGCCGTCGCCTCCAGGTTCGGCCTGCGCCACGGCGGCTGCCTCGCCCACGCCCGCCGCAAGTTCACCGACCTCGGCCCCGCCGCCCCCGAAGTCACCTTGCCCGTCTTCCTCCACATCCAGCGCATCTACCAGATTGAAAAACAAACCCGCCAGACCGCGGCACCGCCCCCATGCCGCGAATTGATCCGCCGCGCCCGCAGCCTGCCCATCGCCGACGAACTGCACCACTTCATCCTCGTGCAATACAAAACCCAGCGTCCGGCCAGCAACGTCGGCCAAGCCCTCGGTTACACACTCAACCAGTGGGAGAAAATCCGTCATTGCCTCAGTCAGGGAGTCCTCGAAATCGACACCAACCTCGTCGAGAACATGATTCGCCCCACCAAGCTCGGCATGAAGAACTGGATGTTCTTCGGCAGCCTCGAAGCCGGGACGAACAACGCCCTCATCTACACCCTGCTCGCCAACTGTCGCGCCCAGGATCTCGATCCCGAAGACTACCTCGTCGAAGTCATCACGCGACTCCCACACGACGCCACCCCGGAACAAGCCTCGGCGCTCACCCCCGCCCGCATCGCCACCGAGCGCCGGGCGAAGGCAGAAGCTGAAGAAGTCGCCTGACCGCCCGCGCCTCCACAGCCCCAGGCTGACAAACGCAGAGGGATAAATCTGGGACGTTTACCCTCGGACAGCATTCCACCCGAACAAATTCCAATGACACCAAAAAGCCATAAGCTTGGCGAAATGGAGCCGCATCGGTCCTGCGGGAGATTGCCAGACGCATCGCCGTCGGCGAGGCAATGCCTCTGAATTTACTGGATCGAAAAGGTAATCCGATCGGCAATGCCCGTGAAATTTCCTATCAACCGGAACCGCCCCTTACTCCATTGCTCAAACTTCCCGCTCATCAGAACATTCTACGTCCATGATTTTCTAGCTAAACCCCTCGGAATCTTCTCGAAGCCGGTATGCCGCGGAACCCAGGTCGAAGCCCCAATTTCACCGAGGTCGTCGGTTACTAAATACGCTTGGCAATCGCAATCGATACGGCCTTGCGCGTTACGGGATCGAGGAGACCAAGATATCGAGCCAAAATTTTGACGATTTCATGATCGGGGTCTTCCGCAAGGAGTTGTTTGATTTCCTGTCGATGGCAAGAAGCCAACTGAACTATTTGATTGGGATATAATAAGTGGGAAGCAGACTGCATGGCCTGCCACGAATCTTTGCGGACGCAGAAGTCGAACCGATCACGGGTCATTTTGTCCACAGCGTAGCGCAGAGCGGCATTCGGAGCGAGACGACAGCAGTAGTCCACCAAATCCGCATCCAGCTTCTCAGCCGCCACCTCAAGTGCGTATCCCGGCATCTTTTTGCAGCAGCCCGCAAGTATTGATCGATACAGATTACTTGCAGCGAACCGCAAGGCGTTCTTAGGAAACTTTTTGCTGCAGTATTCCTGTTGTCTGTATGTTAGCCGATCTGACACATATTGGAGAGCATCTGCAGGGCACCTCTTGATACAAGAATCCAACTGTTTAATTGATAGATGTTCACGAGCAGCCCAATTACAAAGTGCGTTTTCTGGCAATAACCTGACACATGCATCGAACTGGCTTTGCGTCATCAATGTGACGTAGCAGCTCAAGGCAGCGTCTGGATCGGCCCGAATGCAATCGTCGAACAGTTTGAAGCTAAGATCTTCGAAAAAACACGTCAAGGCGAACCGTGGTACACGTCTACAGCAATACTCAAACTGCTCGTAGCTCAGTCGATGAAATGCATGCTCGAGAGCCGCCATGGGCGCGAGGATGCAGGCATACTCGATGTCTGTGTCATTGAATCTGTCGAGGTGATTCTTGAGTGCCTCCTCCGTGTTTTCCCATATAAGTGTCCTGATAGGGATGATTTTGGCCTGTGCTGTTGTCATGGTTGTCTTTTTGTGGGTGGTTGACGTCGGGAACGATGCTGCCCTCTGGAAATTGGATGGTTCCGCTCCGCATCCATCAGCACGGAGGACTGCGGCTCTGAAGGGTTGAAAACTACCAGAAGAACCAGAGTGGAATCCGATCCGTATGTCGAAATTCCCCGAATGCTATGGTTGCCCGCATCATTGTCCAATCGCCCTAACTCGCGATCGGGAGCCTTCTTTCGTCCTCTCCCGGATCTCGCAAGCAAAGCAGGGCCGCCAGCGGGGCGCATCTTCTCAATGAGATCTTCTTCGAGGAAATAGATGCCGCCGTTCCTTCGATAGGTGATCTTTTGCTCGGCAATATCTTTGCGAACTGTTCGCTCGCAACAGCCCATGTAGGCAGCAGCTTCCTTCACGGTATAGCGACGCGGACCGTCGCCTTTGCGATTGCAATTAGAGCAGCTCACGGCGCCAAACAGGCGCTCGCCAAGTGACCAGATTTTCCCCGCAGTCGCCTGGCACGGGAATCTGTGTCACCTTGGCTGGCATCCGGGTGCTCATAAGCCGAGTCGCCAAACTCCGCGAGCGTGATTCTTTTGATCGTCCCGTATAGGCCTTTTCTCGAGTCCAGGCGATGGCGGTTGACCATTTCCCGTCTCGGCATCCCTTGTCTTTAGCTACCCACGCCGAACTCGCAGCCGCGGTTCCATATCCCAAAATTCCTGGGACGGAGTCAGCCGGTTGAAGTTCTTGGTTGGTTGCCTTTAAAAGCATGCGAACCAATTGACTACCAAAAAAAAGAAAGGTGTCAAACCGAAATATAAAGAACCGAAAATCTCCATCAGGTCGTTCACGCAACTTTCCGTCTGTGGTCTGCGAACCGGAGGCCCTAACCGTCATCGGGTTTCAAGCCGCACCACTCTTCTTCGAGACGACCGCCGGTGTTAGACTCCAGAATACCTCAGCTTCGCTCGAAGACGTATCCCATTTCCAATAGCTATCCAGCACGACCCCGGCGGAGTTGCCCATCGCCAATGCGGTGTCACCAGCAGAGCGGAATTTGGAAAGGTGAAAGCAGCCGAAGGAATGTCGGAGTTGATCGGGATGCCATTTCAGGGGATTGCCATCGGCATCCAGCCAGTGCTCCTTCCTCCATCGATTCCACAGCTTCACCCAGCCGGATGGAAGAATGTGCCCTGCTAGTTTCTTTCCTTTTTTTTGAGTCAGGAACTTCAACCAATCCCGGAGGACAGGTTGCACCGGAATGAGCCGGCCGAGGCCTGTTTTGGCCATCTCGTCTCTGATCGCAATGTTTTGCCCTCTCCAGTCTTTCCAGCTTAGATTAGTTGGCCCGAAGCCCTTGGCGCGTTTGCGGAATTCCTGAGGCCGGATGCCTGCGAACAACGACAGCACCAAGAAGGACAACACATCCCACGACTCGGAATGGATAGCCGCCGCAAGTATCCGAGTCGTTTCTTGTGGAGTGAGGATCACCGCCTTACCCCTGACCTTTTTCTTGCGCTTGGTTCCGATGCGCCGTTGCTCAATGCAAGGATTCGTCGCCAGCCAACCATTTGCGGCTGCCCAGCCAGTCCAGGCTGAAATCGTCCTGCGGTCTACTTTCGATTTGTTGTTGATTGTGCCCAAGAATTCAAAAATCTTCGCCTGCGATACTTCAACCATGGAGCGGTCCTCGCCGAACCAACGAAGGAACCTCCCGCATCGATTGCGAAGATCTGCCAAGTAAATTCCACTTCTATCATCAGCCCGAAGTGCAGCGTGACACGCATCAAAGCATTCTCTCGCGGACCCAAAGGTGGTAATCGCCAATTGGTCGACCAGCACTCTGTTGCCCACTTCAAGAAGCGAACCCGCTCTTGACGCTTTCAATTTTTCATCAAGCTCCATCCAACGCTTTACGAGCACCCCGTCTGCTCCGGCGGTGACTTGTCCGTGAGCCTTCCTTCTCGCTTTTTCATCCAAACAATACGCCTGAGCGTCCTCTTTGTTCTGGAATTTCTTGCGGGGGTTTTTGCCAGTGTCCTTTTCCCAACCTAGACTTACGATCCACCCGCCGGAGGGCAGCTTCTTGGGCTCCAGCACTGCCCACGTTCCTTTTTTCTTAGCGCTCACTTTTTGAGACTTGCACTAAACTCACATTCTGTAAATCCTAATTTCGTAATCCATTGATTTTGAGCTATCAAAACTTTTGCCCGAGGGACTCATAATCCCTTGGTCCTCGGTTCAAGTCCGAGCGGGCCCACCTTGGTGATGATTGAGCTACGTGCAAATGACCAAGCTCCATAGGGGGCGGTCATTCTTCCAAATGGCTCACGATTCGTGAAGCAACATGAGTGGCAAGGGAGTAAACCGGATTGATCTCGCACCAGTCGTGGCATTTCCTCGGTTCCCCGGCCTTCCATTTCCTCGGGAACGCGCTAAGAAACCAACCAACGCCCCCGTATCCCACCCTCTTTTACAACAGCCGAAATGACCTTGAACCCCATCCGCCTCCTCCTCGCCTGCACCCTCATGGTGTCGCAGGGCCATGCCGCCAACAAGATCGTCTTCCTCGCCGGCGGCCGCAGCCACGGTCCGGGCGAGCACGAATTCCGCGCCGGCTGCACTCTGCTCGCAAAAGCGCTCAATGAAAGCGGGCTGAACGTGCAGGCGGAGGTCCACAGCGGCTGGCCCTCCGACGAGTCGGTCCTCGACGGTGCCAAGGCGCTGGTCATTTACGCCGACGGCACCAGCGTGGTCGGCAAGGGCTGGGAAAAGGTGGACCGCATGGCCAAGAGCGGCGTCGGCCTGATGTTCATGCACTACGCCGTGCACCCGAACCCTGAGGAGGGCGAGAAATACTACCGCCCCTGGATCGGCGGAGCCTTCGAAACCGACTTTTCGGTCAACCCCCACTGGGTCGCCGACCTGAAAGCACTGCCGGATCACCCGGTCTCCCGCGGAGTCGGCTCGCTGGTGGAAGCCTACGACGAGTTTTACTACAACATGCGCTTCATGGCCGATCGCGCCAAGGTGCTTGACCTCGTCACCGCTGTGCCAAGCCGCGAGCGGGTGAAGCAATACATCAACCTCTGGAACCAGAACGGCGTGGACGGCCTCGACAAGAAGCAGACGCTGATGTGGGGCATCGAGCGCGCCGACGGCGGGCGCGGCGTCGGATTCACCGGTGGCCACTACCACCGTAACTGGTCGGTCGATGGCTTCCGCACCCTCGTCCTGAACGCCATCGTCTGGACCGCCAAGGTCGAAGTCCCCTCCACCGGCGTAAAATCGAAATCACTCACCGAGGAAGAACTCAACGCGAACCTGGACGACAAGGGCAAGGTCGTCCGGCTGAAGCTCGTGGAGCCCGGAGAATTCAAGAAAATCCCAACCGCGCCGGTGCAAGTGGAGCGCGAGGCCGGATTCAAGTCCGTGAAGAATGTCGCTGCCGGGAAGCAGCAGAAAAAGGCCAAGAAACAGGACAAGCAGAACGCAGCCATGGGCCAAACGGGGAAACCCGTCGCGGAAAGTCCGGTCATGAATGCCAAAACCCCGCGCCTCCATGAGCTGAAGGCCGATTTGACGGGTGCCAAGCAACTCTACCTCGTCGTCGCGGACAACGGCGAACTCGCCTTCGATTGGGCCAACTGGATCGAACCCCGCATCACTCTCAAGGGCGGCGTTGTGAAGGATCTTACCGAAATGAAGTGGGTTTCCGCATCATCCGGCTGGGGCTCGATCCCAGATGAACAAGAACGTTGAGGGCAAACCTCTCGCCATCGATAAGAAGACCTACGAGAAGGGCATCGGCACCCATGCCGCCTCCGTCATCGTTTTCAACCTGCCGGAAAACGTGCGAATGCTTCACGGCGAAGGTCGGCATCGATGACGGCGGGATGTTCCAGCAAGGAAAGACCCAGGCGTCCGACGTGAAATTCCAGGTCTTCACCGAGAAGCCGGGCGCTTCCGGAGGAGGAACCGAGACGATTGTCCCGGCAGACATGTTCGCGATCGCCGACAACGATCTTGAGATCACCGTCTGGGCCACTACGCCGCTGCTCTACAATCCCGACCAACATCGACTTCGACGCCGACGGCCGTCTCTGGGTCGCGGAGGGCGTGAACTACCGCCATGCCAAGGGCACGCGTCCCGAAGGCGACCGCATCGTGGTCCTCGAGGACAGCGATGGCGATGGCAAGGCCGACAAAGCCGATGTCTTCACCCAGGACCCGAACCTTGAGTCTCCACTCGGTGTCGCGGTGCTCGGAAACAAGATCGTCGTTTCCCAACCGCCCGACCTGATCGTTTACACCGACGTCAATGGCGACCGGAAGTTCGACCCCGCCGTGGACAAGCGCGAGGTCCTGCTCACCGGCTTCAACGCCCGCCAGCACGACCACTCGCTCCACAGCGTGATCGCCGGTCCGGACGGCCAATGGAATTTCAACAACGGCAACTGCTCCGGCATCTTCACCGACAAGTCCGGCAAGACCTTCCGCATCGGCAGCGGCTACTATCAAAGCGGCGGCGGCACCTGGTACAGCGACACCCGCTCGATCGCCGGACAACCTAGCGATGACGGCAAGGTCTGGGTCGGCGGATTTTCCGTCCGCATGAATCCCGATGGCACGAACGCCCGCATCGTCGGCCACAACTACCGCAATTCCTACGAGCAGGCCCTCACCTCCTTCGGCGACATGTTCCAGAGCGACAACGACGACCCGCCGGCCTGCCGTGTCGCGGAAGTCATGGAAGGCGGAAATGCCGGCTTCTCGTCCGCCGACGGCCAGCGCTCGTGGGAAGCGGACATGCGCCCCGGCCAGGACACGCCGACCGCCGAATGGCGCCAGGAAGACCCCGGCACCATGCCTTCGGGCGATGTTTACGGTGGCGGCTCACCGACCGGCGTTGCCTACTACGAAAACGGCGCGCTCGGTGACAAATGGCAGGGCCTGCTGCTCGCCTGCGAAGCCGGCAAGAACGTGGTCTTCGGCTACCTGCCCGTGCCCGATGGTGCCGGTTTCAAACTCGAGCGCATCGATTTCCTCACCTCGAACAAGGAGAAGGAATTCGCCGGTTCCGACTTTATCGGCGGCGTGGGCAAAGACCTCAAGACCCTCTTCCGTCCTTCCGACGTCACCGTCGGCCCCGATGGCGCGCTCTACGTCGCCGACTGGTTCGATGGACGCGTCGGCGGCCACGGCACACTCGACAAGCCCGGCTCCGGCACCATCTACCGCATCGCGCCAAAGGGCTTCAAATCCGTTGTGCCGAAACTCGACCTCGCCACCACCGAGGGCCAGATCCTCGCGCTGAAAAGCCCTGCTGTGAACGTCCGCAACAGCGGTTTCGTCCGCCTCAAGGACCAGGGCGAAAAGGCGGTGCCCGCCGTGGCCGCGATACTGAAGGATCCTAACAAATACATCGCCGCCCGCGCCGCATGGTTGCTTGCCCAGATGGGCGACAGTGGCAAGATGCGGGTCGTCGAAATGCTCGCATCGCCCGATGCACGCACCCGCCTCGTCGCCTGCCGCGCGATCCGTGCCGCCGGTGGCAACGTCATGACATTGGCGGAGAAGTTGGCCGGCGATCCCTCCCCGATGGTTCGCCGCGAGATCGCCCTGAGCCTTCGCGATGTGCCCGCGGATCAATCGCTGCCCTACCTCGTGAAGATCGCCAAGCAGTTCGATGGCAAGGACCGCGCTTACCTCGAAGCTTTCGGTCTCGGCTGCAGCGGCAAGGAAGCCCTCGTCTACGATGCGCTTCGCAAGGAAATGACCGCGGCGCCCGATGCCTGGACGGATACATTCGCCTGGCTCGCCTGGCGCCTTCACCCGCCGCAAGCGGTTGCCGACCAGAAGGCCCGCGCGCTTTCACCCAAGGTCAGCGCCGAACAGGTGAAGCTCAGCCTGACCGCTCTCGGCTTCACGCCCAGCGCCACCGCGGCCGCGGCCATGATCGAGCTCTCGAACAACTCCGGCTTCGCGCAGAAGGAGCTCGCCAAATGGTGGGTCAACAACCGCAAGGGCAACCTGTGGAAACCCTTCAATGTGGACGGCATCCTCAAGGCCATGGGTCAGGATCCTGCCAGCGCCAAACTGGTCGCCGTCGAGATGCCCGCCGAGCCCGCCAATGCGCCCAAGCTCCCGCCTGTCGCGGAGATCTTGAAGCTCAAGGGTGACGTCGCCAACGGAAAGACCGCCATCGCCTCCTGCTACATGTGCCACCGCGTCGGTGACCAAGGCGTGGATTACGGTCCCGACCTCAGCACCTTCGGCAAACAGCAACCGCTCGAGGTGATCATCGGTTCCATCGCAAATCCCTCCGCCGACATTTCGCACGGCTTTGAAGGATCGATCGTCAAGACGAGCGACGGACTCACCATCACCGGCATGGCCTTGAGCGAAGGCGATCCGGTCATCATGAAGTGCCTCGGCGGCCAGACCCAGACCATCGCGAAGTCGCGGATCGCCAACATGAAGCCGATGGAGAAATCACTGATGTTCACTCCGGCCCAGCTTGGCCTGGACGCCCAGAAAGATCGCCGACATCGCGGCCTACCTGAAGAGCCTGTAAGGGAAATATCCAAAGGCAGGGATAGCCCTCCAGGCGGTCCTGCGAATGGAAAGTGAATGTTCGACCATGGACCGATTCACGAGCTTTCCAAGGGCGGATTCATTCGCCTCCCATTCGCAGGACCGTTGCGGAGAACGGTCCCTGCCATTTTTGCCCGGAGATCCGGAATTTCTGCCGCAGAGGAAGCTTCCAGCGAATGTTAGAGAAGCTCGATCAAGTTGGCTTCCCTTCCGGCAGGGTGGCGCCCCAGAAGCCGGGATCTGGAGATTTCACCGCCTTCCCTAACATTCGCGGGCGGAATGAGTGCTATTTGGAGGCTGTCCAGATGACGGCGTTCTTGAGCAGGGTCCGGAAGGCGGGGAGGTCATGGGCGCGGGCATCGTGACCGAGGGTGATGGCGACGATGCGCGATTTCGGATGCTTGACGACGAAGACCTGCGGGAAGACTTTGCCGGTCTTGGGACTGGTGGCGGTGACAAGGACTTCTATCGGGGTGGCGGCGGGGTCAGGAGTGTAATTGTAGAGTTCGTCGGTGATCTCGAAGGTGGGGGGGACGCCTTTGGTGACGGGGTGGTTCGGGTTGGTGATTTCGACGGGAAAAGCACCGAGCTTGTCGTGACCGCGAGTGCCGCCGCCTACGATTTGTTGATTCCACTCGGGGAAATTGTTCCATGCATACCAGGTGCCCGGGTGGAAGGGGATGATGCCTTTGCCGGAGTTGGCGAACTCGATGAGCGCCTTGCGGGTGATGGTGTTGATAGGCTGGTTGGCGCTGAGGACGAGGACGTCGATGCGGTCGAGGATGGGGGCGATTCCGTTGAGGTTCTGGGTGAAATCAACCCAGCCGGCGGTGTCGGCGAGGATGGCCTTGTCGGCCTCGCCGAAGAATTTGACGAAGTCGTGCGAGCTGCCGCCACCGACGAGGAGGACGCGCGGCCCTTTGGCGGGACGGGTGGCGGGTGGCTGTGGAACGGCATCGGAGAACTGGGGCTTGAAGCCGGGATCCGAATTGTTAGAAGCGCCGGAATCATCCTTGGCGGGTGCGGATCCGCTTTGGAGGGGCGCGCCGGGGTCGGCGAGTTCGGCGGTGATGGCGACAAAGGTGGGAGCGGCACCGCTGTCGAGGGATTCGATGGTGATGTGGTCGATTTCCTGGGTTTGGGCGAGCTGTTTGGAGAACCAGCGGATCTGATGGTCGCGGACGATGCCTTCCGCGAATTTCGAGCCGGGGACATCGTAGGCGGTTGTAGTAGTCGGAGAACTCGACGCCATTCTTGAAGAGGAGTGCCTCGCGCTGGCCTTGGGTGGAGTGGATGGTGACGCGGACGAGGTCACTGGTTTCGCGGCCGGGCTGGAAGCCCCATCCGGTGACGCCGCCAAGGAAGTGGAGGCGGTTGGCCTTGAAGCCGCCGACGCTGATCTCAACCTTGTTCGGGAGAGATCCGGAGTAACTGTTAGCTGGACCACCCTTGAGGACGATGACGTTCCTGCCGTTGGCGGATTTTCCGGGCGAGACGACGTTGAAGGGAACGCCGGAAAGATTCACGGTTCCGGTTTTGGCAAAGTGGAGGGTTTGGTCGGTGGCCTCCTGGGACTGATAGATGCCGCGTGCGGTGGTGGTGGTGAAGGCGTCCCGGAGGTCGAGCGTGCGGTATTTTCCGCCGTCAACGTTCTGCATGTAGGCGATGATGTCGCGGAGAGGGTCACCGCCGAGCCCTTCGAAGCCTTCAGGCATGAGCGAACGACCGGTGTTGACGCGGGACTTGATGTCGGCGGTCTTGATCTGCTGGACGCCGGCGAGGCTTTTCAGGGTGATGGTGGCGGGGTTCTCAGCGGAGATGATGCCGGCGTAGGACTGGCCGTCCTTGGTTTCGATGTTCCACTGGACGAAGGAAGGATCCACTTCGGCGTTGGGATCGACGATGGCGGCAAGGAGCTCGCCGATGCCGTGGGAACCCATGCCTGTTAGGCCGGGTCCGATGTCGGCGCCGATGTTGTCGAACTTGTGGCAGACCGCGCAGGTGGCGGTGAAGATCGCCTTGCCGTTGTCGGGATTGCCGGGTTGTGAAACGAGAGGGGTGAGCTTGGCGATGGCCTCCTTTTTGGCTTTGGCCATGGGGTTGAGTTCATCGAGCATCGAGGCGGCGCGTTTGGCGATCTTCGCGTTCGGGTGGGTGCGAAGGCGCGCGATGCTGGCGGGGCCGAGATTGGTGAGGGTGATCGTTTTTGTTTCGACGGCGTCGAGCAGGGCGTTGGTCCACTCAGGGCGCTTGAGAAGGGTATCGAAGGCGGAGGCCTGTGAGGCGGCGTCGAGCGAGGGATAGGCGACTGTTAGGAATTTGCCAATGGAGGAATCGCCCGGTTCCGCCGAGGGCGGTGACGAGGGCGGACTTGGTCGGGGAGGCGAGCTTGGGATCGCTCAGGAGTGCGGCAACGGCGGGGAGAGCCTTGTCGTTGACGCTGCGGAGGCCGAGGAGGCTTTGGGCGGCGGCTAGGCGGTCGTTGTCAGAGCCGGAGTTGAGGCGGGTGAAGAGTTGGGTGACGAGTTTCTCCGTGGCACCCTTGAGAGTGCCGGCGGTGTCCCATTTCGCGGCGAGCGGGAGAACACTGGCGCTGGCACTGCTATCGAGAAGCTTGGCGAGAGCTTCCGTTAGATCGGACGACATCGGTGGGGTGCCTTTGACGGTTTTGGTGAGGGATTCGAGAATGGTGGATTTTAGCGCGTCGGCAGAGGCGGGTTTAAGGGAGATGGCGACGAGGAGTTTTCCGGCTTCGATGGGGTCGGTTAAATCCTGGGTGAGGGCGGAGACGAGCGGGGCAAGGGCAGGAGCGTCCGGGCTATCGAGGGCCGCTGAGATGACGGCGGCCGGGATGAGCGAGGAGGCGGCGACGGCAGCGCTTCGTTGGAAGTCGTCGTCGAGTTTGGG
>CAWENZ010000046.1:0-48687 GCA_963810445.1 uncultured Verrucomicrobiae bacterium
AGGGACAGGCCTGTAATAAAGCTTGCGATTCTTCTTCGATTCCGTAGTTCTTCGCCATGAGAAAGGCACGATGGCTGGCTGAGTGGCGGAAATCCGCAGGGAAACCGGTGTTTTACCACGTGATTTCGCGGGTGGTGGAGCGGCGGTTTGCTTTTGGCGCGGAGGAGAAGGAGAAATTCCGGGCGTTGATGCGCCTGCAGGAGAAATTCACCGGCTGCCGGGTGGTTTCCTACTGCCTGATGTGCAACCACTTCCATCTCCTGCTGGAGGTCCCGCCGATGGCGGATTCCGGGTTGTCGGATGAGGTGCTTTTGACGCGGTTGTCGGCGATTTATAGCGAGGCGTTCGTCGCCGGAGTGGCGAAGGAATTGGCCGACGCGAGGACGGCGGACTACGTGGAGGAGGGCGGGCTCGAGACAGCGCTGGCGGCGATTCACAAACGTTTCACCTATCGCATGCAGGACCTTGGCGAGTTCATGAAGGGCCTGCTACAGCGTTTCACCCAATGGTTCAACCGGGCTCATTCCAGGACGGGACGGCTGTGGGAGGACCGGTTCAAGAGCTTGATCGTGGAGGATGGCGTGGCGGCGAAGACGATTTCCGCTTACATCGACCTGAATCCGGTGCGGGCCGGGATGGTGAAGGATCCGGCGGATTACCGCTGGAGCAGCTATGGCGAGGCGATTGGCGGTGGTTCGAAGGGCAATGGGAAAACCGCGCGAGCCGGATTGGTTAGGGCATTGCGCGCCCATCAGGGGATGGGGGCGGATGCCGATTTGTGGTCTAGCGGAGTATCGCGCGAATATCGGAAACTGCTGATGGCGGGAGCTGTTGGAAAATCATCGGAATCGATTGGCCGGGATGGAAAGGAGGTGACGAAGATCTTGCGCAAGGGAATCTCGAAGGAGGCTGCTGAGCTCGAACGGGAGAAAGATGGAGAAATTCCTTTCGGCAGGATGTTGCGCTGCCGTGTGCGCTATTTCACGGACGGCGCGGTGATCGGTAGCCGGGGATTCGTGGACGAGGCGTTTGCGAAATCCAGGGAGCGCTTCGGGCCGAAGAGAAAAACCGGAGCGACGACGACTGAAAGGAGATTCAGCTCCTGCGAGCGGCTTCTTGTGGAGTTTGAGGGATCTGCGCAAGGGGATGGCTTGATCTGGATTCACGTCATGCGGGAGGGGAAACAACTCGATGCGTGTAAAGGGGCGGCAGACCAGCCATCCGCGCTGGACATGTCCCACAGGCCCGTTTTGCCGCGAATGGCAGAACATGATGATCCAATTGAGGGAAAGGCCCAGCACTCCATTTCCGCCAGATGGAGCACCCGCATTGACCCGTCAATTGCGGCATCGTGAGTCTCAACCCGGCGATCCGCGATCACGTGGTTTCCCGGTGATGGCGGATGAGGCAACGCAGCCCTTGAATGCAACGCTGAACTTATTCGGGCTGCGCTTTGTTCGACTTGTCGGCTGCGCCCTTGTCGGACTTCAGTCGGGACATGACGAGCTTGGAGAGTTCCTCGTTGATCAGTTTTTCCACGCTGGTGTTGCTTGCAGCGGCGAGCTTTTCGAGTTGTTGGGTCTGACGCTGGGAGAGAGCGATCTGGGCCTTGACCGTGTTGGTATCCGGGATATCGAGCCAGGCTTCCTTGGCTTTGGCGAGTTCGGCGCTATCGAGGCCGACTCCCTTTAGCACTCCGAGGGCCATCATGATATTGCCGGGTAAGGCCATGTGAACGCCATCCACGGTCAGGATATTCTTCGGGGCGGGTTTCGGCTGAGTCTTTGCCGCTTCAGCCAGGGCGGCTTGCATTTCGGCATTGAGATCAGCGAAGTAGCATTTCTTTTCCTTCGCGAGTGTCTGGAGAAATTCGTTGTAGCTAACCAGTTTCTGGTTGTTGGGATTTGCCTGATCCTCGCCGATCATGGTCGAGGTGAGGATGACGACCTTGATGTCGGCCGCCTGGGCCTGATCCACGATGCTGGTGATGTTTTTCCTGTAGTCCTCAAGAGATACGCCACGCGCTCCATGCCAGACGTCGTTGACGCCGCAGCTCAGGGTCATCCATTGTGGCTTCTTGCTCAGCACATCACGCTCCAGGCGTTCGAGCATCTGGTTGGATTTGTGGCCGCTGATGCCGGCACCGATGATCTCGATCTTCACGCCATTGGCGGCCAGGGCTGTGCCGATGAGTTGCACATAGCCGCCGGGACTCCCCTGCCCCGCCTGTGTGATGGAGTCGCCAAGGAAGGCGACCTTGTCGCCCGGTTTCATGGGGATTTCAGCCTGAACCAGATGGCTAGCTGTGACGAGGGCGGCGATGACGGTGAGAGCTGAATGGAATTTCATGATGCGGTCTTGTTCTACTCGGCAGACGGATCGCTTCTTGCGCTCGTTGCCATTGATTGAATTTGGAATGAGCTTCCCTGCCACGACCTTCACAATTTTCGAAGGGCGAATGGCACGTCGAGTGCTCCTCCTAACGGTTGCGCGTCAGCCTGACGCGTTCCCACTGCCACGGGACCGAGTGGCATGTTCATCACTCCCCTGAAACCATGCGCTGCCTCACGAATTCAGAAGTTCACAAGTGGCTGGCCGGGCAAGGGATGCACCACCAACCGCTCGATTGTGGTGTGCCCGTGGCCGGCGATTTTCCGAACCCGACCGGGCGTCGAAGTCGGTTGGAATTGGCCGCCTACCTCGCCGATCTACTTTCAAAGGACGGCAACAAGCTCGTTGAAATCCTTCCAACCCCGCAACAGGGGCATGAGGAGTTGGAGGAAATCTCATCCTTCCGGTCTGAACTCGGGGAATGCCAGTCCCTCGTCAGCACGCCGGGGCATCTTTTCAAGGGTGGCGATCGCGAGGCTTTCCGCGACCTGCTCACCCGCTTGATGGGATTTGAAAACCACTGGACGTTCTACCTTTACTGCGCGCCTTCCAGGACGACGTTGTTGATTGGCGAACGGATCGAGGTGTGGTCACCGAAAAAGGGAATCCGCAACGAACTCGGCCGTCATCTGGCACCGCCTCAAGCCGCTTGATTCCGGAGGTGAAATGCCCTTCTCAAGTCGTCCGCGATCGACTGTGCCCCGATGACCTAACGGCTATCTTGCCGTTGAAGCCACGGTGGACAGCCGACGTTCCGTTAGTTCTGACGCGACAGCTTACTTGGCGACGGCCTTGTCCCAGCGAAGGATGCGGCCCCATTTGTTCCATTCCGTGGTGACGACATTGCCATCCTTGTCGAAAGTGACGCCGTGAGGTGCGGTGGTGACACCCTCCCGCCAATCGGCAGGAGCGACCTTGTTGGTGTTGATCTCTTTCGGGTTGTCGTTGTGACCGAGTTCCTTGATGAGCTTTCCTTCCTTGTCGAGGATGCTGACACCGCTGCCGAGTTGGGCAACGGCGACGAAGTCCCCGTGGAAATCGACGGTGCAGGGATGCGGGATATCGGTTGCGAAAACGCCGATCGGATTGCCCTCGAGGTCGAGATGGACCAGGCGGTTGTTAGCACGGTCACAAACCAGCACGCGGACGGGATCGTAACGGTAGTCGAAGGCGAATTTGTGGGCGGTGCTGAATTTCCAAGGTTCACCTTTTCCGGCGGTGACGCTCTTGAATTTGCCGTCCTTGTCGAAGATGAAGATCCGGTCGGAGCCGTAACCGTCGATGACCCAGATGTCGCCGTTGGGCGCGCGGTCCGCATGGGTGAGGGCGAATTTTTTCCCCACGGTTTCAGGGATGGCGGAGAGCGGTATTTCCAGCAGGACTTCTCCATCGATACCGAGCTTGAGGAGCGCCGTCTTGGGATCGCCAAGGCAAGCGGCGTAGATGACGTCCTTGCCGTCTTCCTGAACCATCGTGAACCCGTGGTGGTTGTTGCGGGCGTTGGGGAGGTTGCGGAGGTATTTGCCTTCGGGAGAATAGATCTGGATGCCGTTCTTCGCCCCACCGACGATGGAAACGTAGAAGAGTCCCTTGGAATCGACATCGATCTCGCCGTGGGAGTCGCCGAAGTTTTCAAGACCCTCGGGAAGGTTCGGCCAGCCCTTGTCGAGGTTAAACTCGTGTGCGCTGGCGGCGGTGAGAAGAGGCTGCTAGTAAGAAGGATCGATTTCATGGTTTGGTGGAGTTCCTGGCCCGTGCCTGCTAGAGTGGACTGAATGACGGGAGGGCGAAAATGAATACGTCGCGCAGGCAAACGTTTATCAGGAAAGAAAAACGCGACCGTTTGTCGATCGTCCCACGGACGATACCCCATATTTTCACGAGCCATCATGGCCCCGGCATTTTGAACCACGTCAAAAGAATGTGCGGACAATTTGCCAGCCAAGCGAACAGGTTTTTGGTGACTGAAATCATCCGAAATACGATGCTTGCGTCCACACATGACCCCGTCCAATGCCACCCGGTGCTTGAATACTCCGCAAGCGGTCGTCTTGCAGGGAATATTGCCAGAAACAAAAACGCCAACGAGGTGTTTTAGGGATCTTGCACTCAATCGCTCGGACGAATTCAATCACCACACTTCATGAACCTCCAATTGTTCGCACTTTCCGTTTCCCTCCTTGCTTCCGTACATGCGGCCGAGCCCGTTTTTTCCGGTCCTCAGCCGGGTGAAAAGACCACGCCGTTCAAGGCGGTGGAAATCAACGGCGCGAACGCGGGGGAGGAGCGCGATGTGATTACCGACAACGGTGGCGGAGCCACGGCGATAGTGTTCATGCATGGCGTCGAGCGCTCGATGATGCCGCTGCTTCGCGTGATCGATGAATATGGAGCCCGGCGAAAGGATTCGCTGAAGACGGAGATCATTTTTCTGAATGCCGACCGACTCGAGGGTGAACAGCGGGCGAAGGCCGTGACGGGATCGCTGAAAACGAAGGCGCGGGTGGGGCTGTCAATGGACGGCGCGGAGGGACCGGGAAATTACGGGCTTAACAAGGATTGCCTGATGACCATCGTCGTGGCCAAGGACAACACGGTGACGGCGAACTTCGCGCTCGGCCAACCGGGCATCGCGGATGCCCCTAAAGTGCTGGAAGCCTTGGCCAAGGTGAGCGGCGACGCACATCCGCCGACGGTGGAGGAATTGAACCAGCGCCCGATGGGCCGGGACGGCGGTGGCGGTCGTGAGGGCGGCATGCGTCCCGGTGGTGAAATGGCCGAACGTCCGAAGCCGGACATGGCCAGGTTTGACCTGAACACCGAGGACGGGCTTCGCGGCGCGGTCAGGGCGCTCATCGGTGAAGTCCAGGGTCTCCGCGCGGAACTCGACGCGGTCCGTGGTGGCAATCGAGGCCCTGCGGAGCGGCAAGCGAATCGGCCTGCCAACGAGGGAGCTGCCAAGGTTCCATTTCCCGGTGCCGTGCCCACGGATGCGGAGCTCCAGGGCTTGCTGCGGCGTTTCATCAGAAAAGACAACGACGATGCCACGGTGGATGGGTTGCTGGCCGAGGTCCGTGCTCATATCAAGGACAACGCCGATCTGAAACAACAGACGATCGACGGCTGGACGCGCGTCCTGCATTTCGGCGACACCTATGGCACCGAATACTCTCGCACCAAGGGCCAGGCATTTCTCGATGAGCTAAAGAAATGAGGGCCGCCTGTGCCAGCGTCATTTTTCTGATGGGCCTGCCGGTTGCGATGGCGGCGGAAAAGGTTCCGGCGTTTCGCACGGACGTGCTGCCAGTGCTGACACGGGCCGGCTGCAATGCCGGTGCTTGTCACGGCGCGGCCAGCGGCCACGGTGGATTGCGACTCAGCCTTTTCGGCTACGACCCCGATGCCGATTTCGAGCGCATCACCCGGGAGTTTGGCGGGCGGCGTATCGACCAGGCGCACCCCGAAGACAGCCTCATGCTGCGCAAGCCTTCTGAAACGGAAGTGGCTCACGAGGGTGGCCTCAAGTTGAGGGATGACTCCGCGGGTTACGCCCTGCTCCGCGACTGGATCTCCGCCGGCGCACCGGCCGGGCCGCCGGATCTGCATGTTGCCAGCATCTCGGTGGAGCCGCCGGATCTGCTGCTGGAGAATCCCGGCGAATCGCGCCAGCTTCGTGTGACGGCGACTCTATCAGACGGCTCACAGCGTGACGTTTCAAGCCTCTCGCTCTTCACCGCAAACGACGATGCCGTGGCGGAAGTCTCGAAAAAAGGCGTGCTGACCCTAACCGGTCGCGGCGTTGCCAGCATCATGGTGCGTTACAGCGGGCAGGTCACCGCGGTTAGAGTCGCCGCGCCACTTGATGGGCCGGGCGTGGCGGCAAGCGCGTTTCCTGTGGCAAATTTCATCGACGAACCGATCCGAGCGGAGTTCGTCAGGCTGCGAGTATCCCCCGCGCCCCTTTGCGACGATGCGGTATTCCTGCGCCGCGCCTGGCTGGATCTTGCCGGGCGGCTGCCGGACGAAGCCACCACCCGGGAATTTCTAACAGCACCCGCGTCCCCGGACAAACGCATCCGCGTCATCGACGGGCTGCTCGCCAGCGATGACTTCGTGGATTTCTGGACCATGAAGCTGGCCGACCTGTTTCTGCTAGGCGGCCAAGCCCCCGTGGCAAAAGCCTGGCATGGCTGGCTCCGCGAACAGGTCGCTGGAAATGTGCCCTTCGACCGCGTCGCGCGCGAACTGATCACCGCGTCCGGAGATCCTTCACGCAACGGTCCTGCCGGGTTCATGCTGCTGGCGTCCGATCCTCGCGACTTGTCCGAGCACGTGGGCCGGATTTTTCTTGGTTCGCAGATCGCCTGCGCCCGTTGCCATGCCCATCCCACGGACCGCTGGACGCAGGAAGACTATCATCGCTTTGCCGCCTTTTTTGCCCGTCTCACCCGCGATGGAGGCAAGGTTGTCGCGGGTGACCGCGGCGAGGTGGAACACCCTAAAACCGGGCACCCGCTCGAACCAAAGGCGCTCGGCGGTCCTGAAATCGTGATACCGGAGAACTCCGACCGCCGCCTCGCGCTGGCCGATTGGATGACGGACGCGAAAAATCCGTTCTTTGCCCGGACCTTCGTGAACCGTGTTTGGAAGCACCTGCTAGGCCGCGGACTGGTCGAGCCCGTGGACGATCTGCGACCGACCAATCCCGCCACCCACCCGGCGTTGCTCGATGCTCTCGCAGCAGACTTCACCGATCACGGCTACGACATGCGCCGCCTTATCCGGTTGATCGTGTCCTCGCGCACCTGGCAACTCGCCTCGCAGGGAGGTTCCACCGATCCCGCTGCCGCACGGCTGTTTTCGCGAGCGCAACTCAAGCCACTGCCGGCCGCCGTTTTCGCCGACGCCGTTGCCCAGGTCACTGGCGTGCAGGATGTCTTCGTTAGCTATCCCACCGGCACCCGTGCCGTGCAGCTTGTTAGCCCGACCACGCCGTCGCCCGCGCTCGACGTGCTCGGCCGTTGCGAGCGGAAACGCGCGTGCGACAGTTCTTCCGTTAGCGGCGGTGGACTCGCCCAGGCGCTTCACCTGATAAATGGCAGCACCATCAACGACAAGCTCCGCGCCGGACTCGCGGCCGAACTCCCGGCCCTCACCAACCACGAAATCATCGTATCCCTTTACCTCCGAGCTTTCAGCCGCTTTCCCACACCGCAGGAAATCGGCGCGTGGGATGCCGAACTGCCGTCAGGCGAGGAGCGCGCCGATGCCGTGGCCGACCTCATCTGGACCGTCCTCAACTCCCGCGAATTCGCCGCCAACCACTGACCCGCCATGAACCCTTTCCTCAACCGATGCGACGGCGTTTCCCGCCGGGACTTCCTGCATCTTGGCGTGCTGACATCGTTCGGACTGAGTTTGCCGAGCCTGCTGCGCATGCAGGCCGCCGCTGCGGAGACTGGAAAGGGCCCCGCTCGGGCCAAGTCGTGTATCCTCATCTGGCTGGATGGCGGGCCGAGCCATCTCGACATGTTCGACATGAAGCCGGACGCCCCGTCGGAAGTGCGCAGCCAGTTCAAGCCCATCGGCACCGCCGTGGATGGCGTGCAAATCTGCGAGCACCTGCCGCGCACCGCCGCCGTGATGAAGGACGTGGCGTTGATTCGCTCCCTCACCCACGAGTTGGGAAATCACGACACCGGCAGCCGTTTCCTCCTCACCGGCCATCGTCCGACGCCCGCCTTGGAATAC
The DNA here is from genome assembly GCA_963810445.1 of uncultured Verrucomicrobiae bacterium. Taxonomy (GTDB): domain Bacteria; phylum Verrucomicrobiota; class Verrucomicrobiia; order Verrucomicrobiales; family Akkermansiaceae; genus Luteolibacter. Next base: position 8,143 of record CAWENZ010000046.1, read on the forward strand.
CCCAGCCTCGGCAGCCTCGTCGCTCACGCCGCCGGGTCCGGTGAAACGATTCCGCCCTACGTTGCAATCCCCCACGACAGTGCAGGTGGCAACTCCACCGCCGCGAGGTCCGGCTACCTTCCCGGATCGTTCTCCGCCTTTAGCACCGGCCGCGATCCCTCGCGCGTTGATGGCTTGCAGCTTCCGGAGGGCGTTGGTTTCGAGCGCAACAATCGCCGCCGCGCCATGCTGGAAAAAATGGATGCGCTCTCGCGGAAGATCGACCACGGCAACGGCCCGAACCGGGACGCATTTTACGATCAAGCCTGGCGACTGCTCTCCTCTCCCGAGGCGAAGGCCGCCTTCGACATTTCCCGCGAGCCCGCAAAAACCCGCGAGCGTTACGGCCACGCCAACATCGGCGCGGGCTGCCTGCTCGCGCGACGCTTGGTCGAGGCAGGCTCGCGCTTCGTCACCGTGGTCGATCCCGGCTGGGACATGCACCAGCAGATTTTCAGGGAAATGCCCGACTCGCGGTTTCCCGGCAGCGGCAAACTCCCCTCGCTCGATCGTGCTTATGCCGCCCTGCTCACCGACCTTCGCGAGCGCGGTCTGCTAGACTCCACCCTCGTTGTTCTGATGGGCGAGTTCGGCCGCACCCCCAAGCTCAACGCCATCGGTGGCCGCGACCACTGGCCGCGCGCCGGCTCGGTGATGATGGCCGGTGGCGGCGTGCGCGGAGGACAAGTCATCGGTGCCACCAATGGCTTCGGCGAGTTCCCCGTGGACCGGCCGGTCGGGCCACCGGACCTCGCGTTTTCCATCCTGAAACTGCTCGGCGTGGACCCCGAGGCCCAACTCATGTCGCCGGGTGGCCGCCCGATGAAAATCATGGGCGAAGGAAGCTTCATCCGCGAATTGACATGAGGAAACCCACTTTGTGCCTGATCGCCTTGGCTTGGCTGGGTTTCAGCCCGGCGCTGCATGCCGTGCCCGTCACCGCGCTGGGCTTCAGCCCGGACGGTAGCGCGCTGGTCAGCAATGGTGACCGCGCCATCGAAGTGCGCTCGCCAAAGGACGCCACGGTCCAACGCCGCATCGCCTGCCCGTTGCCGAAGATCGCCTCGCTCGCCTTTTCCTCCGATGGCCACTGGTTGGCCGCAGCCGGCGGCGACCCCGGCTTGCGCGGTGAGGCCATCCTCTTTTCCTGGCCCGAAGGCGTGCTCAAATATCGCTTTGGAAACCACGACGATCTCATTGTCTGCGTGAGCTTCGACTCCACCGGCCACCGTCTCGTGACCGCCAGTGCCGATCATACCGCGAAACTCTGGACCTTCACCGAAGGAACCCCGCCGATGGCAAACCTCACTTTCACCGGCCATTCCGCCGCTGTCCTTGCCGCCGCCTTCACTCCGGGAAATGGCAGCGTCGTCACCGCCAGCGCCGACCGATCCCTCAAAGTCTGGTCCGTCGCCGACGGCAAGCTCCAGCGCTCGCTCGGCCAGCACACCGAAGCCGTGCAAGCCCTCGCCTTCCGCCCCGCCGGCGACGGCCCCGCCACTTGCGCAAGTGCTGGCGACGACCGCTCCGTCCGCATCTGGCAACCGGAAATCGGGCGCATGATCCGCATCGTCCGCAACCACGACGGCCCTGTCCTCGCCCTCGCTTGGTCACCGGACGGACACCACCTCTACTCCGCGGGCCAGGAAGGCATCATCCGCAGCATCAGCGGAGACAGCGATCTCATCGAACGCCAATGGCGCTCCGGAGCGGACTGGATCTACGCTCTCGCCGTTAGTCCTGACGGCACCACCCTCGCCGCCGGAGATTGGACTGGCACTGTGAGGCTGCACCCGCTTCGCCAACCGAATCCGTAGCTCGCTCGAGACCTTTTCTCCAGCGGATAGGCTACTTTGTCTGTTCGCCAAAAATTCTCAAATTCCGGCACCTCCCACCCATATATCTTGGTAAGGAGGCGCTGAAATGTGAACCACTCTGTTTCCTCTATCAGCTCACAGCGCCTTGAGGGTGAAATCCTTGATCGTCACTCCGCGGCTGCCTTCCTTGAGTTCGAAATTGAGGACGTTCTTTCCCTGCACCAGCGAAACTTCGATCGGCTTGGTTTGCTGCCACTTGCCAATGGTGTAGGGGACCGGGATTTCGACCGGTTGTTTGGCATCTTTTACGGCGCATAGGAAAGTCTGACCTTCCTGCACCGTCACCACTTTGGCAGTCAGCGCATACTTGCCGGCCCGTGGTGCATCGAACTCGTATTGTGACTTGTATCCACCGAGGCAGTGGACCTGCATGCCACCTGAGAAACTTTTCATATCGCTGAATTTGCCCGAGGGTTTCTCATGAGCCACCGCTGGAATAACGATCGCACCATTTTCGACGGCCACCCTCTGATCGGACGCCTCGACCTTGGCAGAATCCCCCTTCAACCTCTCCTCCGGCTCATTGGCCTCGGCAAGGTCTTCCCCGAGCGGACCGAGTTTGACGGACTTTGACGCAATGGCGATGGATTGATTGTGCGCCAGGTTGCTCCAGAATCCACCGGCCACTTTCCTTCGCTCATTGTAGGCTTCCTCGCCGAGAATGCGGCCGATCCACTGGGCCCGAAGGATCTGCGGAAACTCCTGCACGTGTTCGCGCGCCTGGGCCTCCAACAGGAACTGCGTCCCGCTGAGCGACTCCTCATCCTTGTCCCACCAACTGTGCTCGAAGCCCGCCCCAAGATTGACCACCCAACCATTCGGAGTCCAATGGCTCAACGCGGCGTGAGCGTGCTGGGTCACGCCCCACACCGGGATACCGAAAGTGCGCAGGATGAAACGGCCGAAGAACGCCCGTCTGCCGCACACGCCGCCGTTCATGATGATGTTCTGATAGTTATGTGAAGTCGAGAGGTCGCAACTCACGTTTTGCGAACCATAAGGAACTTCCGTTTTGACGGCTGAGACGTAGCGCCAGCCGTAGTTGTTATTGTAAATGTGGTCGGGCCGGTAGTTGCGGAGCATTTCACGTCCCCAGGCCAGAATCTCATCCGGAGCATCGCAGTTGACAACGTGGCGATATTCCCAAGTGGTCAGGTCCTTGAAGGCGGGATCCAGCTCGCCATCGAGAAATGCCTTCTCGTAGTGCAGGTAGCGTTTTACCGGATCCACCGTGGTGGGTGACTTGGTATCATCCTTCGGGTTGGACTGAGCGACCGGCACGGCATGTTCCAGGCTGGTGGCGAGGGCCAAACGCAACAGGTTTCCGGAACCGGCCTTCGGGCTGGCCTTCTGGATGGCACTGTAAATCTCCATCGCCCGCCCGTATTTGCCGTAATCGACTCCGCCCTGGACGAGCATTTCCTTCATGAGCTTGTCATCGGCCAATAGCTTCGCGACCAAGGCCTCCTTGTCCCGGTCCTGTTGGGCAAACTCGGCCAATCCGGCTGGAGTCGCCTCGGTAAGCACCGTGCATTGCACCAGATTCTTGTCCAGCTTGTCGCTAGAAAGAACCGAGGCAAGTTCCGCCTGGATCACATTGGCAGCGCTCGCCTCCGCAGCCTTGGCCTTGACCAACGCCGCTTGGGCGGTTTCAGATGCCTTGCGAAGCATCGGTTCGTCGGCCCTCGCCTTATCATAGGCAGCCTGGCGCTCCGCGAGAGCCTTGAGGCCGTCCTCCTTGTTCTCCTTCCACTTCGCCAGATCTTTCTCCGCCGCATCGCGCTCGGACGCTGTTCTCGCCTTCTTTAGAGCCGCCTCCGCGGCGGCGATACCTTTCTCGGCTCCGCCGATCCATTTCCCCTTCGCGTGATCCACCAGGGCTTTCCCCGAATTGATCGCGCCCATGTTTTTCTGTGCCGCCTCCACCTCTGCTTCCGCCCTCTTGACGGCTTCCGTGGCTGACTTGAGATCCGCCTGTTTCTGCGCACTCACGCTCGGGAGGGATTTGGTGATCTCAGCCAGCGAAGACTTGAGCAAGGCGTCGTATTGCGCCTCAAGTTTCTTGCCTTCCGAGGTCAAGGACACGGCCGCTTTCGTGGACTTCGGTTTGGCCGTGGCGGTGCTCACTCCAAGCACCATGCCTCCCGACAACAATAGGAGGCATGAAAGGTTTTTGATTCGCATGGCCATGAGAACGTTGGATTGCATGGCTTTTATCATCACCGATCAAAAATCCTGGCTCGCCCTCCGTTCCTCTGAATTGGCTGGGGACGTGAATATTGCTCCGGACCGCTCAATTTGCCGCATCGAACGCTCCGCGCTGCTGGCCACGGTGACTTGCATCGTGCTTCGGACCGTTGGCACAAGGAGGATCTTTTCTTTTGTGAATTCAGGATATGGCCCGAGTGATGCGCAATCCCGAGGCAATCGGCCCTCCGTATGAAGAAATCGCAGGCTACGGAAAAAGGCCGACGACTTCTGAAAGCGAAGTCAATCCATCTCTGGCGCAGGCATTGCGGGAAAGGGATATCATTTCCAAATTCAAGAAGGAGGAGCACGGCATCCGGATAATTACGAAAAGAAAAGCCCCTTCCGAATGGCACTGTCTCGTCGCCTATTCACAATGGCTTTGCGATTGTCGGCGCGCGGGACACCCAAGAGGTAGCGCAGATGTCCGGCATGATGCGGTGCTATTGATCCAGCCACTCCTTGATGAACCGTTCCCAACTCCGCTCGCACTCGGCATCGTTTCCGACCTTGGCCCACAACCTTGTCTCGTGATACGCGCTGCCGGCTAACGACAAGCGCCGGTTGACAGGAGTCCGGTTGACCAGCAAGGGATCCTTGTCCGGTGGACAGGCTTTCTGGAGGTCCTTGATGAACCTGAGGATGTAAGGGCCCACGAACCAGGGCATCTTATCCTTGCCCTCGTTCCGGTAATGCCTTGGAGCCATGTACTCGATCACCGGCTTGTCATCCGTATTGACCGGATATGCGGCGAACAATTCCTTCGAGGCCGTCACGTTCCCGGCATAGTATAACAGGGCGGTCTGCGGATTGAGTGTCTGGTAAATATCATCATGGTCATTTCCTTGGAGGAAGCCCTTCCGTGTCGTGGAGTCATCGATGTCGCAAGCCGCCAGCGGAGTTCCCCCATTGTGTCCCACGAAGGCCACCACCTCATCGAATGGGGCAAAGTCGCAGCGCAGGAGCGAGACCTGGTCAAACACCTCCAGCATGGTCCGGCCGATCACGTGGAAGTCGAAATCTGTCAGTTGATAGACCGGCAACCACTGGACAAAGATTCCGTCCGCCTTGAGACGGTGTTTCACACTTTCGAAATGCTCTTTGGTGTACAAGCTGCCTGCGCCGGAACGGTAGGGGACAAACAGATCCGCGGCGATGACATCGAACGTCTCCCGGGTGGCCATGAGATAGTGACGGCCATCCTCCGTCAGGACCGTGGAGCGTGGGTCGGTGAAAAGACCGTTGGTTAGATCCACCCCGTCAACGTCGGTGATGTATTCCCTGGAGGCGGTGATGACGTGGGGCGCCAACTCGCAGGTGACCACCCGCTCGACCTGGGGAAAGCGGTCGGATAGCGCGGCCCCAGCGGTGATCCCCGTTCCCATCCCCAGGAAAAAGACCGACTTCGCATCGTGTTTGAGCATCAGCGGGATCTCGGCCTGGCTGGCCTGCCTGACGCGACCATCCGTGGAGCCCAGGCCGTAGTCCGAGTTGATCTTGATGGTCAGCCCGTCGTTGCCTCGAACCACCGAGACCGTGCAATCACTGCCTTCCCACGCCTTGAGGGTCACCTCATCCTTGCGTGCGGCAAGTCCTCCCGTCACCGGCAGCCGGGACGGATCAAGTCCGGTGAACATCAGGATCAGTCCGGCGACGCTGACACACTTGATCGCGATCCCCACGCGCCCCCTAACTGATGGCATCCACACGGCCATCAGGAGGTAAATGACGCCGATGATTTGCATGGAGCGCCACATGCCGAATTGCTCGAGAAAGAGAAACGCGCAGATGAGCGAGCCGAGGATGGCGCCAAGGGTGTTGATCGTCGCGAGGCGTCCCAATGTCCTTCCAGGCGACGTGGCATACCTCTCCTCGGTTTTCATCAGATAGGGAAAAACCGCACCCAGCACCAGGGCCGGCGGACCGATGGTCAGCGCGCATTTCCTGAAGATCAGAAACACGAAATCCCCCCAACCCGCCTTGACGGCCATGAACTGGAAGGAATCGGTCGATTTCATGAAAACGACGGGTGTCATGGCAATGGAGATGCCACTGAGGCCGAGCAGGACCGCGAGAACCGTGTTAGGCGGCCACTTGCTCCGGGCGAGCAAGGAACTGATCAGGGAGCCACCGGCAAGGCAGGACAAGACCACCACCAGAATCGCGGCAAAGGTGTAAACCGAATTTTCCAGCACCAGCGCGAACATCCGCGTCCAGAGCACTTCCAGGGCCAGCACACCAAACCCCGACATGAAGCAAATGACCGTCAGCGCGACACGGTCCTTGTCCGGTTTCATCGCAGGCGTGGTATCCATCCCGTTGGCCGAGGTCTCATCCTCAACGGCGTGCGATGCCGGGGCCGTTCGCGAAACCAGATAGGCCAGGACCGCGGCGATGACGGTGATTCCCATGGCGATGAAACAGGTCCCCCGGAAGCCGAACCACAGCGGCATGAAAAACCCGGCCAGCAATGCGCCAAGCGTCGCGCCCAGCGTGTTGACTCCATAAAGCAACGCGGAGGTCGATCCGAAACGGAGCGGGTTTCTAATGGCATGCTGCCCGATGACCGGAATGGTCCCGCCCATGCAAAAGGCGGGGGGAAAAATCAGCACCAGCGCCAGCAGGAACTTGATCAGCAGAAGCCACGCGCCCGAATGCACGCTCTGATAGACTTCCGGATAGATGGCATGATAGCCCATCATCACCACAAAGTAGAGAAGAGCCGTGATGGCAATGCCAAGTTCCAGGCCGGCATAGACGCGCAACGGATTCCCGGATCGGGCCGAGCGCCTACCCCAGAACCAGCTTCCGGCCGCAAGGCCCGCGAAGAAGGCCGCCAACGTGGCCCCGGCGGCATGCGAGGTGTTGCCGAACAGCAGCCCGAGCTGCTTCATCCACAAGACCTGATAGATCAGGGCGGAGAACCCCGAGAGAAAGACGAGAAGGTAGATGATCATGCAGAAGTATCCGGTCGCGCAGCTGGCCTATCCCATTTGTTGCTGGATCGCATCCCGACGCCTGCGGAGGCGGAACACCTTTTTCCAGAGCCAGATCGCGAAGGCCGCGCACAGGACGACCACGCCGATGAAAAGAAACAACGCGATGGCCGGAGACAGCCCGATCAATCCGAGGCCACCGAGCACCAGCCCGTCCTCCGCGACGCTCGCCACCGTGTTGGATACCGGCTCCGGCGAGAGGTTCAGAAACGCCCTCAGACCGGCCTTGGTGCCGTGGGTCGAAAGGGCGGCGGTTCCGGCTAACAGCACAGCGACCGTCACAGCCGCGGGATCCATTTTACCAAGGACCGCGAGCGCCAGAAAGATCGCTCCGGCCGGGCGGATCACCGTGTGGATGAGGTCCCACATGGAATCGACCCATGGAATCTTGTCGGCGAAAAACTCGACGAGGAAAAGGGCTCCGGCCACCCCGAGGACCCATGGATGACCGAGGATGGCCATTTGCTCATAGGAGCCTGACAGTTCCAGCCAGTGGAAACGGACCGCCAGACCGGCCACCAGCACCGTTAGATAGAGGTTGAGTCCCGCGAGTGTCGCGAGGCCGAGCGCGACCCCGAGTTGGTCGATGACGGACATGGCTACGGCTTGGGCAAGGGTGGAAGTTCGGGGAGCTGGCCAATGTCCGACGGCCCGGATTCGACCGGCGATTGTTGCGGATCGATGGCCCGTTCGAAAATGCCTTCCATGCGGTCGAGGTATCGCGAGAGATAGTCGCTCCGGCGATGGGGATTGGATTTGAGACCGTCCTTGAGGCGCATGTAGTCGTCGAAGGCGCCGCTGGTTTCCCGGGCGCGGGTGATCTCGAACCAGTCGAGGTAATCGCGAGCCCGCAGCGCCTTGGCGGTCATCGTTGCACGCCGTTCGTCAAGTGCCGCGAGACGTTCGGCGGCGTTCTTGACCTTGTTCTTGGCCAGATCCGAGAGGATGATCTGATATTCGGACAGCATCGGCCGGTAGGAAGGGAAACAACGGTAGCTCAGCCGCACCAGCGAGTCCTCGGCAAGACGAACCGAGTTGATGCGTTCCGCCTCGGGAAGGGCGGCGAGTTCCGGCCATGCGACGAGTTCCTTCTGTTGGATGATGCCCTCCGCGTCGCGGAAATTGAGCCGGAGCGCGTCCACCAACATCGCCTCGGTCTGGGCGACGGTGAGGATGTCGGTGGTGAGATTCTGTCCGCCGATGTTCGCCAACTGGAGCTGCCACCATTTCGAAAGGCTCGTTTCCGATAGATTGAGTTCCGGGAAATGCTTGCGGAGGAGCGCGGGCATCTCGCCCTGGAAATCGGCAACCTCCGTTAGAAACTCGCGGAACGCCGCCTTGCCCTGCGGTTGCTGGAGCAATGCCATGACCAATGCTCCGGACGAGACGTGGAACGCGGCCCGCATGGCTCCATCCATGTTTTCGTAACCCCGCTCGTCCAGCGAGAACAGGTCGTCGATCTTGAACAGCCCGCCGCTCTTGAAAAGCGCTTCGTAAAGTCTCCGGTCGCTCTTGTTCAGCCGCCATGCGGTGGCCTCCCGAAGGCCGTCGATCAGCCACGGCGGAACGAAAAACGGAACCTCGTTTTCCTTTGGCGCCCGGTCCTTGAGCGCGCGCTCGTAGATCAGCGCTCCGGTGGTCGCATACTTGAACCGCTCATGCTCGATGCCGCGGCTGAGGTGCACGTCGAGATGCACCTCGTAACCCACCTCGCTGACAAGGATGCGCGTTGCGACGGTCCGGCGAGGGAGCGGGTCGCCGGACTTTCCGTGGAGGGTGATGGAGATGGGAACCTTCCACCACTCGCTGTCCTTTTCCTTCAGGATGTTGTCCGACGTGATGTCCTCGGTCAGGCGGAGCAGTTCGGATTTCGCCTCCTCCGCAAGCATGGCGATCGCCGCACGGTCGCCGGCCTCGCCACCGTTCACGCGGAACTGTTTGGTGCTGCTGATGACGCGCTCCTGGCCCTCAAGCTTGGGAGTCTCGGGCGGCTCGACGACCTGCACGGCACGCGGGATTTCCTCCGCCACCGAAAGCGAGGCGGTTAGAAATCCAAGTGCCAGCGTGCGGATCATCATGGAAAACTAGAAGGTTTGCGGCATTCCCTGATCGCCCAAAGGTTCGCGCGGATCAAGGACGAGCCTGTCGTTCTCGATATTGATGCGCTGCATTTTGTTGAAAGCCAGCTCGATTTCGTCGGTGAAAAGCGCCGCCACCTTCTCATACGAGGGAATGACCAGATGGAGGAATCCCTGTGGCACGACAAGTTGCCCAAGCCGTCCGCCTTTCTGGGGGAAATCGTAGTCTGCCAGGAATCGGCCCCCGGTGGGATTGAAGGTGGTGATGATTTCCTTGCCGCTCTGCTCCTTATCGACCTTGAAATACATGGAGAGCGTGAAGGGTTTCCCAAGGATGGAGCGCTCCATGATCAGCTCGGCCCGGCCTTCCTCAAGGCGGACCCAGAAGTGCTCGAGCTTGACCTGATCCGCAAGGAATCCCCCTTGTTTCATGGCCAGGGTCTTTGCGAGCCAGAGGTTGATTTCCGCCTCGGAAAGCGTGACGGCGTAGTTCCTGTCGATGGCATTCCGCAGCACCTCCTCCATGTCACGCGGAGGAGTCGCCTTCACGGCAGGACCGTAGCCGCCGAGATCGGTCAAATCCTGTGCCTGGGTGACAAAATACACCGCGCTTCCCAGCCCGCCCATCGCTGCCAGCAGGATCAGAAAAAGCAGCTTCGAAAAGCATCCACCGCCGGACTTGGGTTTCTTTGGTTCGGACATGAGCGGCTTGCTTAACATGCGCGGGACGGCTTGCAAAGCCTCCCTTCGCGGGCGTCAACCATCCGACTTCGGCGCTGGCGTGGCCGCCGGTGCGGCAGGAGCGGCCGGTGGAGCACTGGCAGCGCCTTCGGCCTTGGCTCCGGCCTGGTAGGAGGAGGAGCGGTAGTCGGTTTGATAAAATCCCGAGCCCTTGAAAATGATTCCCCCGCCGGTGCCAAGCAGGCGCTTCACTTGTCCGTCGCAGTCCGGTTGCGGGACAATCCGTCAGTTTCGCATCATTCATGCTTTGAAACACCTCGAAGCGTTTCCCGCATTTTTGACATTCGTAATCGTAGTTTGGCATGGTTTCCGGGCGGTCTTGTATCACGTTCCCTCCCCCGCGCAACCCCGGGTTTGCCTGCGGAATCCATGCCCGCAGCCTCCGGACGAGGAATTTCGCGTGCCGTGGATCGCGGGATCTGGTTGTATCCCCGCCATGCCACCCCGCGTCAAAACCGTCGCTTCGATCTCCGTTGAAAAATTCTTCGAAGCCCACGCCACCGCGTTGGGGCTGGTGCTGCACGGCGAAAAAATCGGTTTCGACCGTCCGATCAGCGAGCCGGCGATGAACCGTCCGGGTCTCGCGCTCGCGGGATTCTTCTCCTACTTCGCGAGGAAACGCGTGCAGGTGCTCGGAAATTCCGAACTCTCCTATCTGAAGAAGCTGCCGGAATCCATGCGCATCGACCGCTTCCGCCGCATGTGTGACCGGGACATCCCCTGCATCGTGATCGCCCGCGGATCGAAGCTGGAGGACAAGCTTTCCGAGGTCGCCAGGGAACATGGCATCCCGGTCTTCGGCACCAACCAGGTGACCATGAATTTCCTCAACGCCGCAACCATCCGGCTGGAGCACGAGTTCGCCCCCAGTGTCACGCTGCACGGCTGCATGGTGGACATGCGCGGCGTCGGCGTGCTCATCGTCGGCCGCAGCGGCGCGGGAAAATCGGAAACCGCCATTGGATTGTTAGAACGGGGAGCGTCGCTCGTCGCGGACGACATGGTCCGCGTGAAATACGTGGGCGGCGATCTGGTGGCGACCGCGCCGGATCTATCAAGAGGCTACATGGAGATCCGCGGCATCGGCATCATCAACGTCGCCAACCTCTACGGCCTCGCCTCGATCCGGCCGGACAAGCGGCTCGATCTCGTCGTCACCCTCAAGCCCCAGGCCGACCTCAACGAGGTGGACCGCGTCGGTCTCCAACAGAAAACCTACGAGATCCTCGGCCAGGAGGTCGTCCATGTGGAAATCCCGGTGGGCCCTGGGCGCGACACCGCCCGGATGGTCACCATCGCCGCGCTGGACCAGCAACTCCGGAGACTCGGCTACAACATGGCCGACGAGTTCAACCAGAAACTCCTGAACCACATGGGTGGCGGCGGAGGCTTGTGAACCGGCGCACCGGCTCCGCCCCACTTTCCGTTAGATGGTCTTGTGGATGAGACTGCTTGAGGGAAGGCGCGACCTCTCCGGAACGAACGGCGATCATACCTGCGACATGCAGGATCACGCATAACTTTCTGCTAGAGCATTTCCGGAGTCCGGCATCGCCAGATCCATCACCCCACGCCACGCCGGCCGAAAAAAATGATAATATCCATTGTCTCATGATGGCACCTTGATACAACCGCAGCCCGATTTCATGAACCCATCGCAACATCGGAATGTTGAAAGTCAACCAACCCAAGAAAGACATCGGACGCAACAATCAGAAACATCGTGGATTCGCACTGATGGTCACGCTGTCCCTCATGATTCTTCTGGTCATTCTCGCGGTCGGTTTGTTGAGCCTCTCCACCGTGTCGCTGCGCAGCACCTCGCAGGAAATCGCACAATCCGAAGCAAGGGCCAACGCGAGACTTGCCTTGATCCTGGCACTTGGAGACCTGCAGAAGCTGATGGGGCCTGACGCGCGGATCAGCGCCCGTGCCGAAACGCTCGCGAAGGACAAGAGACTCGGCGCGACAATACCCTCCAACACCGCGAAGGCATGGTGGGTCGGAGTGTCCCACAGCGACCGCGAAAAGCCCGTCGGTCCGGGCACAGCTCCGGTCGTCTGGCTCATCTCGGGGCTTGATCCCAACTCTTCACCGGCATCCCAGATTTCGGGCACCTTCAAGGATCCGGTGTCGATGTATGGTGACAACTCCATCGACATGGCATCCCTAACCGGTGGTCAGCCGATCCAGGCCGGCAAGGTGATGATTTACAACACGCGCGGCGGAAATACCGGCGCATTCGCCTACTTCATCGACGACAACGGGATGAAGGCCCAGTTGGCCGCCAGCGACCCGAAAGTGACCAACGACCGTCGGCCACCCTACGGCGGCGGCGTCCTGACCGGCACCTACGACCTTAGCATTCTAAAAGACATGAACAGCCTGGAAGGAAAGCCGCGCGCGGACTACTTCCGGCTTCTTTCCATCAACGACCTGCCCCTCATCGGAGCCGACAAGCGGATCGCCCGGACCAAGCGCCTCGGCTACACCACCCTCTCGCTCGGAGTGCTTTCCGACGTGCGCAAGGGTGGCCTGAAACGCGACCTAACCATCGCCTTTGAGAAAGACGACGTCTTCGCGAATGTTTTCCCCAAGGGATCCAGCGGATTCGATCCCCGCTACATCGTCATGGATGCGAAGAAATTTGGCCAGGCCAGCGAGCTCAAGAGCAATGGCTACATCCACTGGGAGATGTTCAAGGATTTCTACAACATCAAGAAATCGATCCGCAAGGTCAGCGGCCTCGACACCCTCGACACCGTCCTCATCGACAAGAACGACATCTTCAACGACAACTCCACTCCTTTCGCCAGGGGCCAGTTAGGGCCTCACGCCATCGGACCTAACAACAATGTGCAGGCCCGCCATCAACCGTTGCCTTATGGGGATTACGTGGTGATCCCGGCCCCTTCGAGCACCGATGCCTACAAGCACAGCCCGGTGATTCCGATTCTCTCGCGGTTGCAGCAGAACGCATGGGTGGAGAGGGTCCCCGCCGTCGGCAGGAACGGGAAGGAAATGCTCAGGACCCATGTGCAGCTATGGACCTCCCAATACAATCCCTATAACATCAACCTCGATGTCCTCGGTGACAATGCCCGCTATGGCCCGCGAATCACCAACTATCCGCAGGTTTACTTCTCGATTCCGGGTGTGCAGGTGAGGAACGACCAGGGAAACATCGTTGCCTTCAACAACATTTCGGGTTTCAACGGAAAGCGCCAGACCAGCGTTCCCCACGAGATTCTGCTAGGCCCGGGACGCAGCCACGTGTGCGCATTCAAGGCAAGCGGGGCAAAAGACCAGGGACTGGATGACGACGAGTTCCTTTTCGACGACAAGGTGCGGGACCTGACGCTCCAGAGCCTCTACGACGAGTTCGAGGTGACCTCCGGACTTTCCGGCAGATTGTCGCTCTCGGTGAATTTTGTCCTCGAGCGGCCGTCCATGATCCAGGGAGCAAACTCGAACTCCTACAGCGCCAACCATGAGGTCGCGCAAACGATGTGGGCTCCCTTCGCTTGGGATGCCATCAGCAACCGGCCCGGCAAGAAAATCACCAAAAGCGCCGGTGCGAGCGAGTTGAATGAGAACACCATGGCATCGCTCGCGTTCAACCTCCGGACCACCCGGGAGGGGAGAGGAGCCATCCGCCCGCTCGTGGATGCCAACATCCGCGCCATCCTTTGCAACCCGAAATGGGATTCACCGCTGGGCCTGGATCTGCTGGCTGCGTATTCGCCGGAGAACCGCGGTGAGACCGACGAGCAGATCTTCCAGATGAACACGCGGGACGCTCCGAAGGGATATACCTACTGGGGTGCCGGAAATGGTCCTCCGGACGGCCATGACCGCGTCATCCTCTTTGACATCCCGCGCGAGGATCTGGTGTCGCTGGGGCAACTTCAGCACGCCGGAGTGGGAAGATTCAGCTATGAGCCGAGCTACATCGTCGGCAATTCCCATGCCAACCTCCGCATACCCAGCGACGACTGGCGAACATCCGTTAGAGACACCTTCAGCACCCCGGCCCACGGGCTCCAGGACTATGTGATCCCGGGAAGCTTCAACCTTTACGATGCTTCCTACCTGGTGAACGAGGAGCTGTGGGACAGTTATGTGTTCACCACCATTCCACAGGTCGCGGACAATTACGGCGGCGGTGAACCCGTTCCGAACGACGCCCATTTCAAGGCCTTGTTGAAAAGGGAACTCCTGCTTCCGAACCCGCGCTTCATCCCATACGAACCTCCGGGCTCGAAGTTCGACAAGGCAACGCTGCAGATGACAACCGGCACCAGGGGAGCCACCGGCGGATTCCATCACAATGCCGGCCACCTCCTCGTGGATGGATCATTCAACGTCAATTCCACCTCCATCGACGCGTGGGAGGCCTTTCTATCCGGAACCCACAAGCTGGCCTATCAGAAACTCGCGGCCAATGGATCGGTGAGCGGATTCTCCACCGCGGGGGAAGTGGCCGGCGTGCGCTTTCCAAGGGTCAAGTCCGTGCTCGGCAAGGGCATGGAAACCAACGCCCTGGATGAGAACTTCTGGACCGGATTCCGCAGCCTCAAGCCGGAGGAAGTCCGTGCGCTGGCAGAGGCCATCGTCGCGGAGATCCGCAAACGCGGCCCATTTCTAACCATGGGTGAGTTCGTCAACCGCAGGCTCGAGACCGGGGAACTCGGCCAGCGCGGAGCTCTCCAGACAGCGCTCGATGCCACGGTCAACAAGGATCTTGATAGCGACTTCGGGGAAAAGGCCGGCAATTCAAATGTACCCGCGGACAGCACCCAGGGAGCGGGCTTCCCCGGCCAGTTGCAGCAGGGCGACATCCTGCAATCCCTCTCGCCTTACATGACCGTGCGCTCCGACAGCTTCACGATCCGCGCCTACGGCGAGTCCCGCAGCCCGGCCACCAACGAGATCCGGGCACGGGCCTGGTGCGAGGCCACCGTCCAACGGTACCCGGATCCCGTCCCGGACTCCGGCGTCGCCCAATCCTCCATGGATGCGCTGGTCAATCCGGCTGGAAAGTTCGGGCGGAGCTTCCGCATCCTTTCCTTCCGCTGGCTGAGTCCTAACGAAATTTGATCCCGACACCAACCTCAGCTTTCCACATGAACCGTTTCCAGGCCCTTGCCATCGCCTTCGTGTCCCTCCTCGGGACATGCACCGCATCCGCCCAAACCATCAGTGTGCGCACCCTTGCGCTGAGGGCGGATCCGTTGCCGGAAGTTTACGTCAAGGGGCCGGAGGGACATCATGCCCTTAACTTTTCGGCCACACAACCGGACGATGCCGTGTCCGCTCTAGCAGCCAACCCCTTGCCCCTTTACACGAGCGGGAAGGACGCCAAGGGCAAGGAGGATTTCATCGTGTCACAAACCGTCAAGCTTCCGGCCGGCGCGAAGGGAATCCTGCTGCTTGCGTGGAAATCCGGCGAGGAGACCCGCTATGTCGCCATCAATGATGATTTCGGCACCGCCCGCTTCAACGACTGGCTGCTCATCAACGCGGGGATCAAGCCAATCGCCTTCAGGGTGGGCGAGAATTCACAGCCCGTTAGAATCAACCCGGGTTCTGCCATGACCCACCGGATCGAGGTGGAAAAGGCCCAGGGTGCCGCCGTCCTCGCGCAGGCCGAGTTTGATGGCAAGGCCAAGACATTCTTCTCCACCTACTGGCCGGTGCACGCCGACAAGCGCACGATCGTCATCTTCGTGGACGACGGTTCAAAAATCCGCGTGAAGCGCATCAGTGACAAGCTGGCTCCGGCGAAACCCTAGTTGACCAGACCTCTCCAGCGGATGCGGACGGCCCGGCCAATCTAACGGAATCCTTTTTTGAACGGGTCAGGTCTTGGCGGGCATCTTGAACAAGGGCGCGATCGCGTCACGGATCTGTTGCTGGACCTCAGGGTTCTTGATCGCGCCTAACAAGATGGCGACCAGACCAGCGATGACCAGGAGCATCAGCAGAACGAACAGCCAATAAAGAATCGCCAACGCGATGCCGGCACCATCCATCTTCTTGTGATAGGCATATCCCGCCGGGCAGGCAAAGAGGCGGTGACCCAGCCAGAGGTTCAATCCCGGCACGATCGATCCGAGGATCCACAACGGGTTCATGCCGAGATTCGTGAAGCGTCTCAACGCGAAAAACGCGATCACGAGGAGCGGCAGGAATTGCGCTAGATCGACCATCATTCCCATTCGTTCCTTGCCGAACTGCTTGATCAGGATCGGGCCAGCCGCATCCAGCGCAAACATCCAGACGATGGGAAGCAGGAAGGTAACGATCAGGAAGGACCTGCGCCGCGATCCCTTGGTCACGATCTTCATCGTCGTCGGCGGCATGGCGGCACCACCGGCAGCCGGGGTGGGGGCGAGGGCGGGCGCAAGGGTTTCCTGAGGCTCACCGGGGCCGGTGCGGCGTTCGAACAAGCCGTCGATCTGCCCCGCGGGCTTCCATTCCGGCAGACCTTCCTTCCACGCCATGTCCAAACGGGGATTCAGGGTTCCGTTTTTCGCCATTTCCCTCAACTCGTCGAAAGTCACCGGGCCGACACGATCTCCCTCGCTGGTGTAAAACCAGACGCTTTTTGCGGATCCAACTCTCACCTTCCGAGACTTGACGGCATGTGCTTTTGCCTCATCGGCGAGCTTGATTTTCGCGTCCGCCTCAACCTGGAGCCTGGCGACCAACTCGTGGGCTTCGCGTTCGGTCCTGGCCTTCGCCTCCTCGGCGGCCTTCGCCTCGGCGAGCGCCATGATTCCGGCATCGAGCATCTGCGCCCTTGCCGTGACCTCATCCTTTGCCCGGGAGGTGGAGTCCGTGGCCAGAGATTCGAAATTTGACAATCCGGCGGATCTCTTTTCCTCCTCGGCCCTGGCTCTCGCAATTTCATCGGCTTGGGCTTTCTCAGCCATCTCCTTCGCCTGCTCTTCGGCAAGCGCTCTTGCAGCGGACTCCACGGCGGCAGCGTTTGCCTTGGCGATCGCATCCTCCGCCGCCCGGGCTTCTTCTTCCGCACGGACTTTGGCAGCCGTATCCCTTGCCTGTTGGTCCGCCATTGCCAGTGCGGCCGCCCTGGCTTCTTCTGCGGCCTGAGCTTCCGAAGCGGCCCTGAGTCTCGCCTCTTCCGCAACCCGCATCCTCATTTCCTCATCAGCGCGAGCTCTTTCGGCCGCTTCACGGGATTGTTGTTCGGCGAATGCCTGCTCGGCGGCCCTCGCTTCATGCGCGGCCCTTGCCTCCGCTTCGGTTTGAATTCTCGCTTGTTCAGCAGCGTGGGATTCTGCCTCCGCACGAGCCCTTTCCGCCGCTTCCCTCGCTTGCTGTTCCGCTAATGCTTGCGCGGCAGTCCTCGCTTCATGCGTCGCCTTTGCCTCGGCTTCGGCCTGAATTCTTGCTTGTTCCGCAGCGCGGGCTTCCGCCTCCGCACGAGCCCTTTCCGCCGCTTCCCTCGCTTGCTGTTCCGCCAATGCTTGGGCGGCCAACCTCGCCTGTTCCGCTGCTTTTACCTCGGCCTCGGCTTGAATTCTCGCCTGCTCCGCAGCGCGGGCTTCAGCCTCGGCACGAGCCCTTTCCGCCGCCTCCCTCGCCTGTTGTTCCGCCAATGCTTGAGCGGCCAACCTCGCCTCTTCCGCAGCCTTTGCCTCGGCCTCGGCTTTGATTCTTGCTTGCTCGGCAGCGCGGGCTTCCGCCTCGGCACGAGCCCTTTCCGCAGCCTCCCTTGCCTGCTGTTCCGCCAATGCTTGTGCGGCCAACCTCGCTTCTTCGGCAGCCTTTGCCTCGGCTTCGGCGCGCATTCTTGCTTGCTCCGCGGCACGGGCTTCCGCCTCGGCACGAGCCCTTTCCGCAGCTTCCCTTGCCTGCTGTTCCGCCAATGCTTGTGCGGCCAACCTCGCCTGCTCCGCTGCTTTTGCCTCGGCTTCGGCTCGCATTCTCGCCTGCTCCGCTGCACGGGCTTCCGCCTCTGCACGAGCCCTTTCCGCCGCCTCCCTCGCCTGTTGTTCCGCCAATGCTTGTGCGGCCAACCTCGCCTCTTCCGCAGCCTTTGCCTCGGCTTCGGCGCGCATTCTTGCTTGCTCCGCTGCACGGGCTTCCGCCTCCGCGCGAGCCCTTTCCGCAGCTTCCCTCGCCTGCTGTTCCGCCAATGCTTGTGCGGCCAACCTCGCTTCTTCGGCAGCCTTTGCCTCCGAAATCGCCCTGAGCCTTTCCTCTTCCGCCCGTTGTTTTGCCAAAGCCGCTACCCGAGCCTCTTCTTCGGCCCTTGCCTTCTCGGCAGCGATTCGTGCCTCTTCCGCCGCCTTGGCCCTGGCTTCCTCTTCGGCCTTCAATCTTGCCGCCTCCGCGGCCCTGGCGGCCTCTTCCTCCTTCGCCTTGGCCAGCTTCGCCAACCGAGCCTCCTCCTCAGCCCGGGCCTTGTCCGCAGCAACCCTTGCCTCTTCCGCCAACCTCGCTTCCGCCGCTACCTTCTTTCTCTCGATCTCGGCCGCCTTGGCTTTTGCCTCTTTCTCTGCCTTTTTCTTCTCCTCTTCCGCGATCCGCGCCTCCTCCATGGCCCGCTCACGGGCCATCGCTTTTGCTTCCGCCACCGCTGCCAGCTTGAGCCGCTCCTCCTGCGCGGCCCACGCCTCGGCTTCTGCCCTTGCCTTCGCCTGCTCTTCCGCCCTCTTCCCAAGATTCTGGGTCAGTGGAGGGTTTTCGATTCCGTTCGCTTCTCCGGAAATACCCGAAACATCGACCCTCGACGAATCCTCTTCCGAAACTTTCGTTTCCTGTTCCTTCACGGCTCCCGCAGCGTGGATCGGCTCGCACAACGACGGCACCTCGTAAACCGGCAACCAACGGTCCATCCCCTCCGTCCAAACCTGGCTCACGGGCGGATCCATCGATGAATCCCAAACTTTTTCCCTCATCTCGGGAAAACCGACCGGGCCAAACTGTTGACCGTTCTGGATATAAAACCACTGATCCTTCGGATTCCCCGACGCTTTCTCCGGGATCGGCGCACCCTTGTTCGCCAGTAGCCCCTCAATCTCCGAGGCGGGTTTCCAATCCTCCATTCCCTCCGTCCACACCGCCTCCATCGGCGGCTTCAACATGTAGTTCCCCGCCTTCACCTTCAATTCCGCGAAACTGAACGGACCCACGGTTTCGCCACCTCCGGCGTAATACCATTCAGCGTCCGGGGATTGATTCATGGATGTTGATAATCGAATTTCCCTAATCCTGTCAAACGCCCACAGCGCATCGCGACGATTTTGAAAATCCCCAGCTACCGGGAAATCAAACCATCCGGGAAGTGCATCCTATCGATGCTAAAATCGAACCCGGCCGATTGGCGTCGGGAGGACAATCGCCCCCCTAACCCCATCAGTTCGCAGTGGCCTTCAAACGGAGATAACCGCTGTTCCCCGAGGTCACGGGTTGGGAACCTCGGAAAGTCCGGGTCATGGTGCCGTCACCGTTGTCGTAGGAGGGGCCGCATTCGACGGGGGTCGCGCTCCAGCCACCGAGATCCGCGGATTCCTCCACGACCAGTGCCACGCCTTGGGCGGTTAGAGACTGGACGAATTCCAGGGTGAGATAATCGTTTCCACCGATGTTCCGAAATCCGGAGTGAGGACCGTGCATGGTGTCGAAGCGATCGGTGACCCGCATTCCAAGGATGAATTTCAGAAGGTTGGCAACGCCGTCCTGATAGAGCGAGACGTCAGGCGCTCCGAGCCCGGAACCATCCGACGGGAGACCGTTCTGAACCAACCAGTGCGAGTAGTTCGCCGGAGTGACGATGACGGATGAGGTCCGGGAATCCGCCGTGCCATACGGATTCGTCGCCCGGACCCAGTAGGAGTAACTTCCCGCCAGCGGGTTCGAGATGCTCATGGACGAACTGGTTTTTCCAGCGAGCGGAACCGAGGTGTCGCCGCGTTCTCCCTGATACCAATGCCAGGTGGCACCGGTGCTGTAATCCAGTGAGGCCGAAAGGGAAACGCTCCCGGTTCCCTGGGTGAGCAGCTTGTCCAGGGGTTGCGTCGTGAAAAATGGCGGTCGCCCGATGACGGTCACGGTTGCGGTTAGGCTGTCCACGTGCTCCGCGCCGGAGGTCGCGCGCATCCAGTAATGAAATGTTCCGGCTTCGGTCGTTGGTGGGCTGAAGGAGTAGGAAGTCTTGTTCGTGATTGGATTCGAGGTGTCACCGGAAAATCCGGAATACCATTGATAGGTCAGGCCCAGGCCGTTGGTGTAAACATTGAAGGATTCGCTATCACCCACATAGGTAAACAGGTCCAACGGTTGGGCGGTGATGACCAGGATGGGAGGGATGACCTCCACGAGCGCGGCTTCACTGTCTTCAAAGGACTCTCCGGAAGTCACGCGCACCCAGTAGGTCTGCTGGCCGGGAGTGGTCACGGGAGGACTGAACGAGGTGGAGGTTTTCCCGGAAAGCGGGGTGAATGTGTCGCCCGAGACGCCGGAATACCATTGATAGGACAAGCCGGAACCCGAGGCGGTCACCGTCAGGGAGACAGAACTGTTCACCACGGCGGTCGCATCCAGCGGATGTTTGGTGATCAGGCCCGTTGCAAGCGGTTTGACGACATAGGTGGCGGCAGTGCTGTCCACCTGTCCGGATTCGTTGGAAATCCTGACCCAATAACGATAGATCCCGGGCACGGTATAACTTGGAGAGAAAGACGAACTGCTGTCGGATAGAAGGACCGACGTCGTGCCACTTTCGCCCGCATACCAAGTGTAACGCAAGGCGTCGCCGGTGACGGCGACGGAGATCGACTTGCTGGATCCGACATAGGTCGTGGTGTCATAGGGTTGCCGGGTGATGACGGGTGCCGGTGAATCGAGAACGGTGAAAACGACCGTGCGGCTGTCCACGAAACTCAAGGCGTTTGAAACCCTTACCCAAAACCGGTAATTACCGGCAAGATTGTAGGGCGGATAGAAATAGGAAGATGATGCCGAAACCGGTTGGCTCGTGTCGCCACTGTATCCGCCATACCACTGGTAGGTAAGGTTGGGGCCGACGGCATACACGTGAAGTGATTTTGAATGCGTGGCATTGGTAAGAACATCCACCGGCTCATCGACAATCGCCGGCGGAAACGGCGTGACTTCGGCACGCATGGACGTGCTGTCCACGGAGCCTCGGGCGTTGCTGGCCCTGACCCAGTAGTGGATCACCCCCGGAAGTTGGTTAGGCAGGGTGAGGCTGGCGGATGTTTTTCCGGCGAGAGGATTGGATACATCGCCGCTGAAACCCTGATACCACTGATAGCTGATGTTGTTGCCGGTGACGGTGACCGAAGTTGAATCGCTGGCACCCATTGCGAGCGTCTTGCCGGCCGGTTGAGCGGTGATGACCGGAGGCATCTGCATCGTCAGCGCGGCCGTCATGCTATCCTCGCTCCCGATGCTGTTGGACACGCGCACCCAGTAGCTCGCGGTCGCGTCAAGCGGCGGCGTCTGATAGCTGGATTCCGTGGCTCCGTCGATCGGCGCGGAAATGTTTCCAGATACCCCTTCATACCATTGATAGGAAAGCGACCCGGAACCCACTGCCCCGACGGTGAGTAAAGCCGATTGCTGGGGAACGATGAAGGCGTTTGCAGGCTGGGAAACGATGTCGGCAGTTCCCGCTAGAGAAAACGGCGACTGATAGACCTTGGTCCCGACCAGTGCCATGAACTGTCCGTCCCCGACCGCCAGGCATGTGGCAGAGCCGCTCGCCGTCAACTGGCTGCTCCACGAGGTGAGGTCGGTGCTGGTATAGACGGTTCCCGACGACGATCCCACCGCGCAGGTTCCATTGCCATGTGCCACACTGAGGAGGGTTCCGGCTCCCGGCACGGTGGTTTTGGTCCATTCATAACCATTGGGCGACGTGAGGACCGCACCCGAGTCTCCGACCGCCACCCATTGCTCCTCGTCGCGACACACCGCCTCCAGGGAGCTTGTGCCTGGGATCACCACCGGCGTCCATTCCACTCCGTCCGGCGATACCAGCACGACACCTTTGACCGCATAGGGGGAATAGGCATCGTAGCGGCTACCCACCGCGACAAACTTACCCGCCTCCCAGACGATCTGTTTGATGTTGCACGCTGGCGACACATAGGGGTAGGCCCATGAAGAATAGCCGTTGGAACTGGAAGCATGGACAAGGGAGTCATTTTGGAAGTAATACGAGGAGGAAGGATCCGAAAATCCCATCACCAGCTTGCCGTTTCCAAAGACTCCGCAAGCCTTCACACTGGAGGAAAAACTACCGTAATTGATGCTCCTGACCAGATAGTTCCCGTTGCCAGGCGGAAAGGCTGCGGCGGGGTAGTAACCGCCGCTCATGAACAGCAACGAGCCAGACCCATCCTCGGTGAAGTCGGTCAGGGTGAAATCCAGGTAGGATGCAGCGACGGACAGGGACTTGACTCGGAAGACTTTCCTCACATCCGCCGAAATCGTGGTGGTGCCGTAGGTCGCGGACACCACCGTGAATCCGGTCACCGATTGTGCGGGACCGACGAGGGTGTGGCCCGCGCTGGGGATGTTGAGCTGGGAGCCATCCGTGACCTGTGCCACATATTCCCCGGATCCGGTCGCGTAGCGGATGGTTAGCTTCTTGGGAAATCCGGGTGCCGGATCAACCCCCATCGACTGTGAGTTGACGACCAGTGAGTAGGGCGTCGGAACATCCGGAACCGTCGAGAGATCCGCCATGGAAATTAAAACCGGAGCGTTGGAATTCGTCTGCCAACCCAACCGGAACGCATTCCCGGAATACTTGAGCTTCGCATTGGAAGGCAGGCCCAGTGGAGCGTCCGGGTGGAGGGTCCACGCGGTTTGCGCTTCGAGGACCCTGACCCCGAAAGAGAACAACAGCAGGACCAGGATCGCGGCACGAGATGGGATGAAAGAATGCATGCGGGAATCGTTGAAGGCCAATCATTGCAAAAGTCAGGTTTGAAGGAAATCACGAAGTTCAAAATGCGGCAGGAACGCTATGGAGCCATGAGAGAAAAGTCCCGGAAAAACCGGAGGGTGATAGATTCCTCACCAACTCGGCATTTGATGCGTGTTCCGACTCCCTGTTCCTGATTCCGTTGTTCGCCTGATTGCAAGCGGGCAACGAGACGCTGGAAATTCAGCGTCATCCCGTCCGTAGTGAGGGCGAACGAACAGGAAATTTCTCCCAATGATAAAAAAGATCACCCGATTCGCCGCACTGATGCTCGTCCCGCTTGCCGTTCTAACCGCAGCGGAACAATCCAAGCCCAACATCGTCCTCATCCTCGCGGACGACCTGGGTTATGGCGATCTCGGCTGCTACGGCGCGACGAAGGTGAAAACACCGAACATTGACCGGCTTGCCAGTGAGGGCCGGCGGTTCACGGATGCGCATTCGGCGTCCGCGGTCTGCACGCCGTCGCGCTATGCCCTGCTGACCGGCGAATATCCCTTCCGCAAGGATCTTTGGGGACCGGTGATGAACCCGAGCCCGCTGGTCATCGACCCGTCGCGAACCACCCTTGCGAGCTTGTTGAAGCGACAGGGCTACTCGACGGCTTGCTTTGGCAAATGGCACCTCGGATTTGGAGACAAGATCAAGCCGGACTGGAACGAGGATCTGAAACCGGGTCCGCTGGAGCTCGGGTTCGATCACTACTTCGGCATCCCGGTGGTGAGCAGCCACCCGCCCTTCGTCTGGGTGGAGGATCACCGCGTGTTAGGCCTCGATCCAGCCGATCCGCTGGTCTATGGCGGCAAGGAGATCACCCGGGAGTTTCCGGAGAAAATGATGCAGCCCGCCATGTCGGGAGCGAAGGCGGCACACGCACTTTACAACGATGAGGAACTCGGCGCCAATCTAGCGGAAAAGTCACTGGCATGGATGCGCGATCAGCACGACAAGCCCTTCTTCCTCTACTTTGCCACGCCGCACATCCACCATCCCTTCACTCCGGGCGCGCGATTCAAGGGCAGCAGCGAGGCCGGACGCTACGGGGATTTCATTCAGGAACTCGATTGGATGGTCGGCGAGGTGATGCGCACGCTCGACGAACTCAAGCTGCGCGAGAACACGCTGGTCATCCTCACCAGCGACAACGGAGGCATGCTGAACCAGGGCGGACAGGACGCGTGGAAGGCCGGGCATCGGCTCAATGGCGACCTGCTAGGTTTCAAGTTCGATGCGTGGGAAGGCGGACATCGCGTTCCGTTCATCGCACGCTGGCCCGGCAAGATCGAGGCGGGCTCGACATCGGCCCAGCTCATCTGTCATGCCGACCTTCTCGCCACCTTCGCAAAACTGACGGATGCCACTCTCGGCAATACCGATGGGCCTGACAGCTACAACATCCTGCCCGCCCTTGTCGGCAATCCCGCGAATCCGATCCGCGATCATGCGGTCTTCTCACCTAACAAGAAGACACACCTCGCCCTTCGCGAAGGCCGGTGGCTTTACATCGGCGCACAGGGCGGTGGCGGATTCAACGGCAACAAGGTCGGCGAGCACGGTCTCGGTGGTCCCGCCGCGCTGAAATTCACCGGTGAGCGGAACAGCGACGTCGAAAACGGCAAACTGATGGCCGATGCGCCGAAAGCCCAGCTCTACGACCTCGACGCCGACCCATCACAAACGCGCAACGTCATTCACGAGCATCCTGAACAGGCCGGGCAGCTCGCCAAACACCTGGAGGAGATCCAGCGCCAGCCACGTTCCGCGCCGGCCTTGCCCCAGCCCTAACCGATTGATCGTCTGCCAATGAAATGCCTGATGACCCGCTTTCCCATATCGCGCCTCCCGCAGAGTTGGAGTTCGGGTCTTTCAGTGGACTGAATCGCCGCGATGACACCTGCTATCCGAACTTGGCCACGAGGGTGCGGGCCTTGGTGACCTTGAAGGAATAGGTTTTTTTGGAACTCACCTTTTTCCCGTTCTCCGTCCATTGGAGGAACTTGAAGCCTTTCTTCGCGGTGGCGGTGAGGGTGGCGGTTTTCCCTGCCTGATAGGTTCCAGCGCCTTTCACCGCGCCTTTGGAGGATGGGCTGGCGGTGGCCTTGATCTTGTAGCTGGCGACAGGTGGCACGGGATCAAGGCGGAAGGCATGGATCTGGCCCTTGGCATTTCCTCCCGTCACGGCGATCTGGCCGGCATCGTTGATTCCACGGGCCTCGGCGAGAAAGATGCCGGTGTTCGCGGGAATCAGGGTGTTCAGATCGATCATGCGCCCCTTCTGATAGATAAACGCGCGATTCTGGGTGCTACCCAAAGCCTCCGCGGCACCGACGATCGTTCCAGCCGAGTTGATGCCGTAGGCATAACTGTTGGTTCCTCCGAGAGTACCGAGATCGACATTGCCGGAGGCGGCGTAGCGCACGGCGTGAGTGGCTGCGGTGCTGGTCTGCGAGTAGCCGACGACGGTGCCTGAAGCGTTGATGGCGTAGGCATGGCTGCTGACTCCGCCGAGCGTGCCGAGATTGATGTTTCCACTTTCGGCGAAGCGAACGGCGATGTAATTGGAATTTCCCAGGAGCTGGGATTGTCCGACGATGGTGCCGGAGTCATTGATGGCGGAAGCATAGCTGAGTGGACCTCCCAGTCCCCCAAGGTTGATGTTTTCCACCCCCCCGAAGAGGGTGGCGTAAGCTGCTGTATCACCGGTGTCGTTGCCATCTCCGACGATGGATCCCGAGGAGTTGATCCCATACGCGCCACTGCCACCGGTGCCGCCAAGGGTACCGAGATCCTGATTCCCGCTGCCGGAATACAAGGTGGCGCGATACTTGGTGTTTCCCGCGACTTGTGAGTAACCAACGACCTGGCCGGCGGAATTGATCCCGTAGGCATAGCTATCAGTCCCGCCGAGGGTGCCAAGGTCCGTATTGCCAGTGCCGGTGCCACTGAAACGGGTGGCATGTGAAGCGGCGTTCCCGGTGGTTTGAGAGTGGCCAACCACGGTTCCAGTGGCATTGATGCCATAGGCATAACTGGCAGTGCCGCCAAGAGTGCCGAGATCCTTGACCGTATAGGTCTGCGCGCAAAGGACGGAAACAAGCGAGTAAAGCAGGCTGCCGAGAAGGAGGGATTTCATGTCAATAGGTGATGAGGGGAACGCCATTCCCTGGTGGTGAAAGCCAGGATCGTATCGAATGGAGGTTGCAGCAACGGAGAATCGGGTAAAGACCGAAAATCTCACGACGGGAAAGTTCAAATCACCTTGCGCACAAGATCTGGTTTCAACAGGGCAGATGGCCTGGACCTGCCCGTGGCCGACTCCGGGCGACTTTCCGGTCCGGACTATTTGTTAGCCGACCTCTTTCCGTGCTTGGAGTTGGTGACGACGAAGACGTTGTCCGGAAGCTCTTCGCCGATGGAGGTGTTGCGGCGGATGATTTTCGCGAGGGTTTGATCGTTGACGATCTTCTTCATGTCACCGGGCAAATAGCTCTCATACCAGAAGCGGTCGCCGTCGCGCAGGCGCGTGAACTGGCTGGTCAAGATCTGGTGAAGCATGGGGCCCACCATGGCATCCTTCACATGGGTTTCGCACAAGGCTCCGACCCAGAGGTCGATGTCGTCGATGGTCTGATAGGCGGTGGCCAGTTGGCCGGCCACCACCGTATCCCTGTTGATGGCCCGCCAGTCTCTGGCAGGAGCGGCACCAAAGGCACGGCGCATGCCGTTGTATCCGGGCAATCCGTGATCGCGACCGCGCTGGATGTTCAAGGCTGCCAGATCGAGTCCGCCGGCTCCCGGAGGGCCGAAGAGGAAGTTTCTCAATTCATCGATGACCTTGCTGTCCAGCTCCTGGCAGGTCTGGGCGGCGAGGCCGCGCAACACGGGATCGATGCCATCGGTGGCCACATGATAGGGTGAGAAAAACGCGTCCTTGAGGGAGATGTTTCCGGAGGAGATTTCCTCCCCACCCGCATCGAGGCGCAGCAGGACCGGAGAAAGCAGGCTGTGCCCGAAGCGATACGCGGCAGCGGCGAATTCATTGGCGATGCCGGGATTGATCCGCGGTTGATAGCCTTTGTAGGGAGGAAGCGGCCGTCCGAGAATCACGGGCAAATATTCCTGATAGGTGATGCGCTGCATCTCGCCGCCGACGATGGCGCGGGCATACTGATAGATCCGCTCATCAGACGCATCCGGATTGGAGGACTGATAGATCGCGGCCCAGTGGTTGTGCTCGCGCACGAAGAGGGTGTGCATCACGGTGAGGCCCACCTGCTCGTTTGCCCGGACGTCTCCGGCGAGGAAGTATTCCGTGCTCGTGTTGGGGGCGTTCGCGAGGCCGCCTTCATTGTAGGGCAGCAGGTCGCCATTGGCCGACCAGGTGGTCTTCAGGCGTCCGGTGCCGTCCAGGGTGCGAAGTGCGTTGGCACGCCCGACGGTGGAACCGTAAACATTGGAGGCGTCGATGAACGCGGTGATCTCGTTCACTTGTTCACGGATGCCGTTCACGGTCTCGTGATAGGACCGGTTGAGCGGAATCGTCCTGGTCCCGGTGGATTCGGGGTCAAACCATGGATCGCCGGTTGGCACCTGGATATCGAAGGGCTCCGCAGGATCAATCGTCGGCGTCTGGGTGATGTCGTGATCGAGAAACTGGCCCCATTGCCAAAGGAAGTCGGTGGCGCCCCTGGAGTTCGGGATGGATTCGCCTTGGGCCATCACCTCGTTGCTGATGAACCTTGCGCTGGGTCTATTCTCGCTGGCCGGAGTGGAGGCTCCGTCATCATAGTTGTTAGGAGCCATGCGGAGAAAGGTGGTTTCCGCGGAGCCCCAGTCGCCCTGAACCGGGTTGTTTCCCCTGCCATCCACGGCACGGAACTCGTCCGGGAAAATCGTTCGGTTGCAGGCTGGTCGATGGAACTTCTGTGGTTTGGACGGCTCCTTGTGGTGCATCCCGGGACGCGCCTTCCCGAGCGGTTCGTCAGGTCCGTGGTGCGGCGTTTGCGCACTGCTGAACCGGGTGATGGTGACCATGATGGCGGAGAGGACCATCAGGGTCCGTGCGCCGCTTGTACGATTCCTGGGTTTCATGTCGTGATGATGTTAGATCCGCGATGACGGTTGAATCCGTGCACCCTTGTGGACCTACGTCAGCAAGGGTTTGTAAAGGGCGTGTTTCGAATGGTAGCCTGGAGCGTAAAATGTAGGTAAAGATTGGACGAAGCCGACACATCTTGGCCACCAAACGGACTTTGGCCATCATCAACACGCGGAGCTCAATTCCGTCCCAATGCTTTTCATAACGAAGGAGTCTTTCAAGGCCGAATGCTGTCGCAAGATGGATCCACAAGGGGGCGAGTGGCAGCTGATCCGGAAGCACTCTTTGAAGGAATCAAGGCGATTTTGTAACGCGTTGATCCTTCGTCTCCCTGGTTTCATGCCGTTGGACCACTTTACATTCCAAAATGATTGATCATTGGGAAATCATCTCACCCTCCTTCCCCACCCGGCTTGGCGCGAGCTCTGCCGGCAGAAACTTGCAACTTCCTTCCCGGTGGGTCGAATTCAAAGGACCCATCCCGGTCCTTGACCGGTCACTTCGGCTGGGTGAACGACAATGGTGACTCCCTGTCCCGATAGACCACCCCGGCCGGAGTGAGCGAGCCGTCTTTCCGCACGAGCATACGGCAGTCCTCGACCCAGTTGTAGAGGGCGTAGCGTTCGACGAACGGGGTTTCGTCGAGCATTTTCGTCATCTCTGTCGATCGCCTCCTTCTGTTGGGCCTCACTGGGATCGGGAGCCTTGGTCCAGTTCGCGCCGTTGTTCCACTCGGTCACCCACAGCGGGCGTTTCACCCGGTCATGGACGCCTTTGAGAAACTGCCGGAACTGTTCCGCCGCTCCCTTCGCGTCCTTTGGATCGTTGACCGCGCGGTAATAGTGGACGGGCACGAAATCGACACGCAGGCCCGCGGCATCCGCCTTGTCCATGAACTGATAGAGCCAGCCGAGTCCGCCGTCGGACGGGGCCGGGGCCCCTACCCGCAGACCGGTACCCAGCAGCACCGGCCATCCCGCGATGGCCTGGTCCACGGTCAGGTTCGACTGGTCCTTGTGGTCCGGCTCGTTGTAGCCGAGCAGGTGGGTGATGCCCTTCTTTTTCCAATCCTGGTCCATGCCGGGCCAGTCGCGTTTCTGGCGGATGGCGACGTATTCGAGATCCGGCGTTGAGTTCGCGCCGATGTTCCAGTCATAAAACCAGTCGATGTTGAGATTCTTCCAGATCCCACCCGCAATGCCCTTTTTAGACACCCAGCGCCACGGGAAGATGCGGACGAATTTCAATCCGCCCTCAAGGCCAGCCGGCAGGGTGTCGATCACCAGGTCGTGGTCCTGCGCGACGTAGTTCCTGCTAATACCCGTGCCGTCCTCCTTCTGCGCGATGGTGGCGGTGTAGCCGCGCTTGAGGACGAACGAGCTTGCCGGACCTCTCAGTTTGGCCAACTTCGCCCCGTTGTAGTCCACGTAACACTTCAGGGGAATCGACGAGCCCGTTAGACCCTTGCCGTCGAAAATCGTCATCGCCGCGTAGTCCGGTTCGTGCGGGATGACCACGGTGCCGGACGCGTATTGCACCACCCGCACGTTGGTGCCGGCATTCGCCTTCGCTCCATCGACCCGCATCCGGTTGAGGAACTTGGATTCCACAACCGACGGTGGGACGTGATCCAGAAACAACCATGCGTCGGGTGAGGTGAAAATGAAGGAAGACCCCGCGATCGGATCGCCCTCACCGGTGACGTGGAGCTCCGAACTGCCACTCAGGGTGATCACCTGGTCGGCCAGCGTCTCGACCGACTTGGAGGCGTAGTCCTTTCGTGAAGTCGCGGGCTTTCCTGGTGCCCTTGGCGTGTTGGATTGCCTCTCTCCGGCTTCGAGCGCGCGTAGATACTGCTGATCCGCCGGAACGAAATTCTCCAGGTTGAACTCGAAGCTCTTGCCGTTGGTGTCCTTCAGGACCACCCAGCCGTTTTTCATGCCGACAAATTCCGCTTCAAGCGTCTTTGAAACACCGGCGAACTTCCATGTCCGCGCCTGAAGTCCGGTCGTGCTGACTGCGGCCACCAGAGCGAATCCGGCAACCATGGCCGCCAGGCGAAGGGACTTGCGGTCCATGAACAGTGAATTTTTCATAAGGGTTTCCGGCAGGGATGAAAATACGTGTGGAACCATCCGCTTGTCACTCCCCGATCATGATTCGCCCAGGCCGGATGCGAAGGGGGATCACCGACCCCGGATCGTGACTTACCTGAAATATTTCGGACCCCGAGGGCCTTCAGACGATTACACAACATCGGATGAATTCAATGAACCATGTCCTTGAGTTGGATTCATTGGAATCAAGGCGTCACGAGAGGTCGTGCATAAGCCTGGCCACCGCGAGTTCCTTCGCCTTGGCTTCGACTTCCACCGTCAACGGGCACCCCAGCCACTCTGCGGGAAAGTCCCCGGCATCGATGTAGTCGTGATGCCGCTCCGGCTTCGGCCCCTTCCATCCCTCCAGCGGACTTGATAGATGGAACAAGGGTTCGCGTCCGGCCCAGGTCCGGCACGCGGCCTCCGTGGCGGCTTCCACCGTCGTTCCATCCGGACAACAGCGGTGATGATGGACGTCATACACCAGCGGCACGGACGTGTCCGAGCAGACAGGCAACAGATCTCCCGGAGTGTAAATCTTGTCGTCGTTTTCCAAGGTCAGCCGCGAACGCACCCTGGCTGGCAGGAGTTCGATATTGGCCCGCAGCACCTGAAGAGCGGAGACCTTGTCACCGTATGCCCCACCGCCGTGAATGTTGATCGTGTCCGCTCCGATCCATTCCGCCACCTCC
Source organism: uncultured Verrucomicrobiae bacterium (assembly GCA_963810445.1). Classification (GTDB taxonomy): domain Bacteria; phylum Verrucomicrobiota; class Verrucomicrobiia; order Verrucomicrobiales; family Akkermansiaceae; genus Luteolibacter. The sequence continues at coordinate 39,001 of CAWENZ010000046.1, forward strand.
GCCTGATAGTCCAGTTCGGACAGTGAATGCTCCAGCGTCTTGGGATTCGGAGAGTTCAGCACCACAAACTGGTCGGGGTGAAACGAAAGCCGGAGATCATGTCTTCGGGCAAACTCACCACATTCCCGGAAACGCTTCACGATCCTGTCGCAATCCGGCAGTTCAGGCACTTCATAACCCGCCACAGGATGCGTCCTGACGGGAAGGATCTGGCTGTTCACACGGAACGCGCCGATGCCGTTGGCCGAGCAATATTCCAACGCGGAGAAAAGCGCGTTCGCATTGCCCAGGCAGAGCGCCGAAAGCCTTCCTAACCGATCCGGCCGGTCGAGGCGCAACATTGCCGTGACCGTGGTGGCGCGGAACTTGATGGGCTCATTCGCAAACATGCAGCACAAGCCGAGACGAAGCCCGCCTAACGGACGACTGGTCATGGTGATATCAGGAGAATTTTTCATTTTCATCATTAGGTTGGAAAGACAGCGGGTTCGTTCGGGAGTTGGGTGGAGCAGTCCCGGTGTTCAGGCCCGGAGATCGCATCGCAAATTTCATGAACCCCTCTCCTGAGCGCGAAGCTCAAAGAAACCGGGATCATTCACGATGGATTTGTGAATCTCCGGAAGTCCTTTCTTCAGTTTGAAAAAGCCGGAGGATGCCAGGGGCCAAAGCTGACGATCCCAACCGCGAACGAAGTGCACAGGCTCGATGGAAAGACCTTGGGTTTGGAGAAAATCCCTTGTTAGGCCGGCGGTGGGACGTGAAATGACGACGCCATCAAGTTTCTCGGCGGAAATCCAATCGATCAGGGAGCTTTCCAGGGAACCCGTCAGTAAAACCCCACCGGAACGCTCAAGCGTGTCTGTCACGGCTCCGGCGAGGAATTCCTCCACGAGTGGCGAGCCATTCAAGACAGGTGGAATGAAGGCCGCGGTGGAATGTACTGCTCCCACGGATTCCGGAGGAGGTGCCAGATCCTCCGGAAACATCAGATGGCCGACACGCCCCTTCGGTTCCGGGTCCGGAGGTAGTTGCAACGGTTGAATTTCAAAACACCCGTCCGGCACGATGGGTGGCGCCGACTCGTCGAGTTGGCCCACAGGATTGAAGCGCCCGTTTGTGAACGTCGCGATGTTGGAAGCGCGGGCGAGATAATGTTTCCCTGGAGTATGAAGCCCGGCCACCCAGCGCCAGGAAAGTGTGTTAGCAGCAGCATCACCATCCAGCAAGTGACTGAGAAAAAATTCCGCACCCTGTTGCCACGGAAGTTTCAAGGTGAAGATCCAGATCGAGGCAAACCACATTCGCGCGTGATTGTGGAGATAGCCTGATCCGGTCAACTCCCCCACCCAATGATCGAAGCAATCGATCCCGGTATTTCCGGAGACCGCCGTTTCGTAGGCGTCCGACCGATCCAACTCCGCTAGAGAAGCGACGTAGTGACGCCAAACCTCCGGTCGCATCTCCAGCCAACCTTTCCAGTAAGTCCGCCATGCGATCTCCTGCAGGAACTTTTCCACGGAGCGTGCGCCGTGGCATCGGAGAACGGCTTGGGTGCATTCCTCTTCGGTGACGAGACGCGTGCGGATGTAGGGGGACAACCTGGAAACCCCATCGTGCTTGCCCGACCCGAGATCGAAATTCCGGAGTCCGGCGTATCTCGCGGCGAACGGGACAAATTGCTCCAACCGTTCGAGCGCGGCGGAGCGGGTGGGAATGATTTTGGCTGGCACTTCGCAAAGTCGCGCGTCATCGCAACGAGGCAACCCGGGATTTCAAACGGATCGCAACCACGTGGCACCTCGATCATTTGATCACCATCAGAAGGAAACAGATGAGAATGTGACATGGACTGCCGTTCCAGAGGAAACATTGCCACTTCCCTGCATTCATGCTGCAGCTCGCTCAAAATTCTGACAAATGCCGGTTGGGGTATTGAAATTTGAGAACGGATCAAGTCCATGTTAATCCGTGTACTCTGACCCTATTCACCAGTCGATCACGATTCAAGGAACGCACGGCAGATATGCATTGCCGTCCGGCGATGAGCGACAGAAGGGCGTGGGAAATTCGAAAGGGTCTGAAGTTTTGCCGAAATCGCGTAACGATGCATTTCTGGCTGTTCATGCACTCCAAATATCGCTAAAGGAGCGTTATATCCGCTAAATCAACCTTCCCCCCAGCCTCGCTTCAGCCCCCCGAGCGCAAACGATCCCATGAATCATTTTACTCATTCCCTCCGCCTAACCATTCTCGCCCTGGTGCTCACCGGAGCCGCCTCCGCAGTCTCGCTGGATGCGCCCGTTTCCTCGAACAATCTCCTCGAGCCCGGTCCCGTGATGCCGACCACCGAACTCCGCCTGGCTGAGTGGGAAACGATCTCCCTCACCACTCTCATCGACGGTCGGCAGGAACTCGTGGCGCGGGCCAAGGCGGGAGCCAAAGTCAATGCCCATTTCACGAACGCCGCCTTCACGCTGACCTCCGCCCCTCCGGGAATCGAGGTTGTGGATGGAGTCATCGACTCTGCCGTCAATGCCCCCTCTCCCCGCATCAAGCAACCTCCCTCCCTCAGCCTCCTCCTCGATACCATCACCCTCCGCGCTCCTGCCGGAACCTTCTCACCCGAGGCAACCTTCTTCGCCGCCCTCTCTGGTCCGGGCTTTACCTGGCAGGTCACCGCAGCGGAACTCCCCGTCCTCGCCTCCGGCGTTTTCGTCGTCGAGGACCTCTTCGCGGGCCTCGATTACGGCTACCCGTTTAGCGGACGCCGGGCCCTCGACGACGACAACAACAACCATCCCTACATTCTCGAAAAAGTGGGTGCCGCCACCTATCGCTACGTGTTTCCCGGCCTGGAAACCGCTTTTCCACCCAGCAGCGAGTTCTATGGTCCCATCGTGGGAGGATGGGCGGAAGCGTTGAAGAATTCCGACGAGACGAATTTCTTCACCCCGTTCATCTACTCGGCTCCGACGGATCCCGAATTGCCCGCGATTGAAACCCATCCCGCGCTCGTCCTCATCAGCGACCCGGTGCGTCGCGCCCAACTTACGGAGACTGAACAAGCCCTCTTGCCTCCGGCCGAGGATCTGCCCCGGCAGTTCACTACCTCGGGAGGCTACTATGCGCACATGTTACCCAATGGGCACACCGTCGCCGCCTTCAACATCACCCTCAACATGGCGGACCCGCCGCCGCTGAATGTGCCACCCCACGCCCTCATCCAGTCCGGCACCCTCACCGGCGCCTACGGGACCTCGGAAAGCGAGAATGGTCCGCCCGACACCCTCGGGGCTTCCCAGGGCGATCCTACTTCTCCCAACGGTGAAAACGGCCTCATCGCCCCCCAATACTGGCCGCAGCAGGGAGTGCAAATCACCGAGGGTCTGGAAATCTCCGGGCAGGCATCCTTGCGGCGGATCAAGGGCCGTGTGCTCTTTAGCATGGCCGCCGCACCCCCTGGAAGGCGGTGACTCCGTATATCCCTCCACTCCCACTCCCTTTCCACCTGCATCTTGAGGGAGCGGGGGAAATCGAGCATGCCGCATCGCTGAACCTCACCGCAGAGCGCGAGCTCTCACTCGGAGAAATCACCGTGCCAGTCGTACCACCGGTCCCGCTTCCCATCGTGGCGGTGCCGGTAGGTCCTCTCGCCCTCACCTTGACCGTGACACCAAGCCTCGAACTCGGAGCCAGTGGCTCCATCTCCCTCGCCGGGACCGCAGGCTGGAGCCAGACCTCAGTCACCTCCTTCTCCGCCTCCGTGGATGGCGGGCGCGATCTACTCACCGGCGATCCGCTGCCCGTGACCACCACCTTCAGCAGTTCTCAAGCGCATTCCGCCGACAGCCAGACCGGGCCGTTCCTGCAAACCTCCACCCAAGCCGACATCAAGGGATTCATCCGCGCGGGTCTTGGCATCGACCTGAGCCTCAGTGGATTCATTTCCGCCGAGGTGGAGGGCGCGGTGGACGCCTTCGCACAACTTGAAGTCGATCCGCTCGCCACGCCTTGGTGGAAAATTTCCACTGGCATCGATCCGTATTTCGCCCTCACCGGACGCGTTCTCGGATTCAGCGTGGCGGGCGTGGACACCAAATCGGAAGACCTGCCCGCCATCTCCTCACCCCACATTTCTTCCACCTCGCCACCCGATCCACTCGGTCGACCCGCGGGCGCGGACACGCATTGGGCGAAGGCGCTCACCTACACGAACCTGCCCCTCGCCACGGACTCCACGGATGTCATCCCACTGCCGAACAAGGGACTCGTCACGCTCAACACTCTTTCTGCCATTTCCCTTTTGCTCGTGGAATTCGATCCCTATGGCACGGAGGTCCGCCGCCGCGCCCTCGGCAACGTTCTACACTCCGCGAATCGCCCCAAGCGCGTCCGCCTCCTTCCCGACGGTGGCCTCCTCGTCTTCGCCTCCCCAGTGCTCATCCGTCTCGATGCATCATGGAATGTCGTCTGGCAGAAAAATTTAGTCGCCTCCACTGGAAACACCCTGCGTTTCTATGACATGGACGTCGCCCCCGGAGTGGGCAATGATTTCTCCGCCTACCTCGCCGCCGTCACCGATGTCATTTCGGGGACAAATGACACCACAGCCGTCGCCATCAAGCTCGACGCGAATGGCGACTTGGTCTGGAGCAAAGCCTACGTCACCCAGGGCGAGGAATCATTTTACGGCATCCGCGCTACGCCGGACGGCGGGTGCGTCGCCGTCGGAAAAACGGACGCAAAATGGAACGATATCCGCGAGTTCACCTACACGCCACCGGAAGGCGCGGAGAATCCATTCCCGGACGAACTCGACAACGGCTACGTCGTCCGCATCGCACCCGACGGCAGCGTGCTCTGGGCGTGGTCAGCCGCCATACTCAGCTTCAACGATGTCGCCGTGCAGCCGGATGGTCGCATCGCCGCGTCCGGGAGCTCTCTCGGACACGGCATTTACGACCCTTGGCGCGGACCAGCCATTCACATTTTCAATGCCGATGGCAGCAGCGCCGGAGGCTGCTCCTTCGCGGCCTCCGGGATGCCCGGCGTCAACAAGGAAGGCAATCTCGACGACTACGCTTCCGCCGTGACCACCGGCACCGACGGCGGCTGGGTGCTCGCCTGCAAGACCGGCCCCGCCAACCAAACGCCAGCCGCCTCTTTCATCGTCGCCCTCACACCCAAGCTCCTGCCGAAATGGCTCATCGGCTATGATTGGTTCGGTTCACCACGCGAGGTCCCCGAGCGCATCATCAACCGCGGCGATTCCTATTTCTTCATGGGCATACTCGACGACGGCCGCATCAACGGAGCCGCAGCCAAGGACTTCGTCTTCCTCTCATGCCTGCCCGATGCAGGCCTCTGCAACCTCCTGCCATCCAACCGACTCACCCACGGCTTCTTCGGCCCGGTCTCCGACGCCTTTGATGGAAAATTGCTCCTCGATCTCGCCATCGGCGGTGCCCCGCGTGAGCTCGTTCCACTGGTCGGCAGCGTATCCCAAGTCGTCGTCAACAACTACACACAGACCATCACCAACCCCGCCACCACCTTCACCCTCACCCCTCTCACCGACAGCATCCCATCCGGTGTGGCCCCTCCATTGTCGATCGCCACCGGGACCAATCCCGGCTCGCTCTCCCTCGAGTTGGCCCACCGCCGGCGGAAGCGGCTACTCACTTTTTGAAAGCCCCAACCTCCAGACCTGGGAGCCATCCGCGCTCATACCCGTCATCTCCGGTGGGAAATACGTCGCCCAGCCCGTGATCGGCCCCGAGCCGAAGAAATTCTGGCGCATCGAACAAACCGGCCCGTCCCAATGATTGAACCGGCGACAATAATCCCTTCCTTCCTGTGGCGATTCCGCTCTATCATTAGGAAATGAATCATGCAGTGGGAAGTTTTGCAATGGCGGTTGCTCTTATGATCGCCGGTTGTGACGATTCAGGACAGACGCGATCCACACATGCAATGAGTGAAGACGCCAAGTGGAACGAAACATCACGCGAAGAACTCAGGGAAACGATACGCAAGTTTGTCCTGGGCGAGGTGCGACTGTCGAAAAACGAGCAAGATGAAATCATCGACATCTGTCGTGAAGCTTACATTGAGGAGGAATGTCCTGAAGATGAGAGGGACAACTTTGTCCAGTTCTCGAAGGATGAGCTGAACAGGGCCGTTGCAAGCCATCTGGAGGACCAGGCAGGTTGGCCCAAACAGACTGATTGTGATCGTCTTGATCAAGTCGAGGCCTCTTTGCGGGATCGGGGCATCCTCTTGTGGCAGGTCTCGCCTTGTTGCGACACCTGCACCGGTAGTGAGCTTGCCGAGCGGATCGACAAGATTGACCGGAAGCATCCCGGGTTCCGTGACGGGGTGCGTGGATATGCCTTCTTCATCGATCAGAATATGGCTGATATGCTTTCCGAGAACACCCGTATTTCTGTCTATCTCGCCTATGGATGGTTCTCTCCGGACGATTCGAAAGTTGCCGCCGATGTCAATGAGGTCAACGCCCTCGGGATTGCCCACGAGGTTAGTGATTGTCTCCGTGAGCATGGATTTGAACCGGACTGGGATGGAAGATTCTCGAAGAAAGTCGGCATCACTCTCAACTGGCAGAGACGGACGAAGCTCCAATAGTGCTGGCCGTCGATGAGAAGGTGCATGGCATCTCAAACCTGCGCTTCGCCAAATCAAGATCCCATAGATTCAAGATCCCGGACAGACAGTAGATGCAATCCGCATCCCACCCTCGTCCCCAGCACCCGACGGGCTCGTCCAACAACCGATAGGTTCGGGGCTATCGCCCAAACCTATCTTTGGGGTTCTGCATTCTTCAGTTGAGGAAGTATCCACGGTGGAAGGCCCAATAGAAGTTGCCGAAAAACAATAGAGCCACCGAAGCAATACCCAAACAAATGAGAGTAAAAAGTGAGACCCATGATGGGAGCCTAATGCCAGACAATCGCTCTGAGATCCAACAGGAAACACCGAATCCTGCGACCATGAAGCCGAACAGACATGAGAGATGCCAGAACCGATATCCGAGATTCCGCTCTTCGAGGATTGGAAAGAGGCTCCACGCCATCCCGATTAATGCAGGCACTGAAACAAGACAGACTGTGATCAAGTGCGACTTCCGCGAATACCTCGCGAGGTCCTTTGCTAACTGATCTATCGTGGTCACTGGCATTGGTTTATTTGCAGAACGTCAAAGAGCACGCAACCCCACTAGCGGAAGCGAGCGTCGAGACGGGAGTTGAGGTTCATACTAAGGGCGACGTTGTCGACAAGGCGGCTAGTGGGGGTTGCGTGTCTCGTCTTGTTGTGCCTTGGGTTCTTGGAAACGTAAGAGGCCGAGTCGGCCACCACGTCTCTTGTCCTCTGGCTTCCAGTCTCCGATCGGGACTATCCTAATGATAGTCCATTGATTCTCGTCGTCTCGATCAAACAACATGTCCTCAGCACCATGGCCATCCGATAGCCTGACCATGATCAAGTCTTTATCTATTATCGTCACGTTACTTAAGGTCCACTTTGGACCTTTTGCTTCAGAGAGAACCCAACTTGTCATGTCGGCCCTCCTGATCTGGTCAATCAAGGCTACCACATGGGTCGGAGCTCCAGCCATGGCAACTGTGCCATATGAATCAGGCGTGAATACTTGGACTTCTTCGGCGGCTCCAATCTCTCGGAGGAAGACGATGCCCGCTAAAAGTGCGATGACTAATGTTTTCATATTTCTGGCACAACGTTAGAGTGGATGCACCGGCGGTGGCGAGCCTGAATTCAACGAAGGACGTTATCGCCGGTTGCATCTCACGGCTTGTGTGTGCCCAGCATGGGCACGTTGTAAATGGGGTTCAAGTCCCTTGTAGGAATACCAGAACATGAAAATGAAGAAACTACCATCTGAAGCCAACTCGGAGCAGGGCGACCTGTCCGGGAAGGAAGGCTAGGAGAAATCCGCGAGCTGATGGACAAGAACCGGATAGAAGGCCGACACGGCGCGTCGAGGTGGCACAACACACCGAAGACGTCTGGTATGCCCGTGGAGGTAAATCCGGCGGCAGTGCGGAGGAGCAACGTGCAATTACCTGGGGAGATCTCAACCGCGAAAGCGGCGGAGAAGTCAGCAGAGGTCATAGTAGTCGGTAAAACGAGCCGGGGGCGTGATGCCCGCATAAACAACGATACCGGAGGCCTCAACCGATGAAGGACCGAACCAATGAGGAGGGGATCGACCCCGCGACGGACAAGCCAACCGACGACGCCAGACGGCGAGGTGCGCTTGAGAGCCGTGGCGGAGGGAAGCATGGAGCCCCTCAGGAACGAAACATGATCGAGGCAATCCTTGAACCGGAGAACCTCTCCCAAGCGTGGAAACGCGTGAAGAGAAACAAAGGTGCTCCGGGGATCGACGGCATGACCGTCGAGGACTTTCCTGCTTTCGCGCGGGAGCACTGGCCGAGGATCGCCACTGCGATTAGAGAAGGAACCTACCGTCCCGCGCCCGTGCGCCGGGCGTGGATTCCAAAGCCCGACGGGAGCAAACGCCCGTTAGGAATCCCGACGGTGCTGGATCGCGTGATCCAGCAGGCCGTCGCACAAGTGCTGGGTCCGCTTTTCGAAGTGGATTTCAGCGAACACAGCCATGGTTACCGTCCCGGTCGCTCCGCCCACAAGGCGGTCGCCGAGATGGAAGCCGGCTGGAAGGAAGGCCGCCGCCACGCCGTGGAATGCGACCTCAAATCGTTCTTCGACACGGTCAACCACGACCGCCTCATGAAAGCACTGCGGGGAAAGGTCCGGTGTCGCAAGACGCTACGCCTCATCCGTCGCTACCTAACGGCGGGAGTGGAGCTGCCCGACGGCACCCGCGAGGCCACGCCTCTGGGAGTGCCGCAGGGTGGCCCGCTGTCACCGCTGTTAGCCAACATCGCGCTCGATCCGCTCGACAAGGAATTGGAGGCACGCGGACACAAGTTCGCGAGATATGCCGACGACTTCATCGTGATGGTGAAAAGCGCGAACGCGGCGAAGCGGGTGATGGCATCGCTGATCCGTTACTGCGAAGGACGACTGCAACTGATCGTCAACCGCGCCAAAAGCCGCGCCGCGCCGCTGAAATCCTGTGCGTTCCTGGGCTACCGGCTCAACAACAGGGCCGAGCTGGCGTGGACGGAAAAGGCGCATCACCGCTTCAAGCAGCGGGTCCGTGAAATCACCAGCCGCAACCGCGGGCACCGGGTTCAGGACGTCATCGACGAACTCAACCTGTATGTCCGCGGCTGGCTCAACTACTACAAGCTCAGCTCCACCTACGGTGAAGTGAGAGAACTGGCGGGTTGGGTCAGGCGGCGGGTGAGGTTGTATTATTGGAAGCAGTGGAAGCAGCCGCGCACGCGTCGCCGCAACTTGCTAGCTTTGGGAGCGGATCCGAAGCATGTGCACATGGCGACGCGCAGCCGCAAAGGCTACTGGCGGATGAGCCAGAACGAGATTGTGCGATTCGCGCTGAACAACCGTTGGTTAGAGGAACAAGGAGTTCCCGACATGAGAGCCATCTGGATCGTTCTTCACTACCCGGAGCAAGCCCGGGAAAGCTGATTGGAACCGCCCTGTACGGAGCCGTACGCAGGGTGGTGTGGGACCCGGGAGCTAACTACTCCCGGGGACCCG
>CAWENZ010000047.1:0-274277 GCA_963810445.1 uncultured Verrucomicrobiae bacterium
GCGACGTATTGCTACTGGTTCCCATTCTATTGCGGGTTCGTGCGCAGGCTCTCCATGCTGAATGCGAACGGTTTCGACCGCAGCGAGCAGTTTCTTGGGGCTGCCCATGGCTGAGTTCAGCTCTGTAATGATGTCGTTATTGAGCATCAGAAAAAGCCCCTGACACAATTCTCTTTCAGAGAATATTCCTGCAGTATGCTGATCGGCAGTTTGGTTACCTGCTGCCCCAGTGATCGATGGTTAAGACGAAAAATCAGCTGTTTGCTCTCCAGCTTCTGGTAGAGCGCGCGCATGCCGTCTCCCTGTTCCCGCAGACTCTTGGGGGTACATCCTGAAAGTCCGGCGAGTGTGTCTGACACAGCACCCTGAAATCCGATCATGCGTTCATCGCCGATGCCAGGTGGCTGATCGTCCAGGCCAAACGACACGGACAGCTCTTTTCGGAAAGCGGTGCATCCCGGTGGTGATTTTTCATGATGCAGGCGGCGAAAGAATAGCCCAGTTTTGTATTTGCTACGGTCTTCCAGCGCGCCAGATTGGGCGAGATACAATACCAGCCATTAACGCGATGTTCGACATCGTGGAACAGATCCCAGACCGAATTAAATTCGTCTTTAAGCAGTTCGTAGTTTTTTGCCCACTCGACGTAAAGATTGTCGACAGCGTCCTGTGCATTTACCGTCGATTGATATTCACGTTGTTCGAGCACTTTGATGAATTGGTAGAACTGATCTTCGCACAGTTCCTGACGTTCGCGAGCGAAGACCGATCGTACCAGGCTGGATGCGCCACGGATGGAGAGAAAAGTTGTTGGTTTCGAGGCGTTGCCCGTTTGGTTTGACACTGTGGGCGATTGTACAGCATTTACGGTGCTGAGCAAGTCGGACACATGCCTGCAGGACAGAAATATTCACTGAATACAGTTGCTTAACGCTCGGAAAATGATTGGTGCGTGCGCATCAGGCCTTGCCGAGCAGCGTGCTGTATTTGGCAGTTTCCGATTCCTTCAGCTGCGAGCTGACAAACGAAGCTGCCTTCACGCGCAGTTGTGATGAAGTGTAATCCGATATAGTTCCGGCAATATCAGCGTCCTGAATTCTTGATGCGGCCTCAGCTTCATTCAGTCTGGTTGCCTGATTGACGCTGTCGGCGTATTCAAGGCGAGAGGAGGTAGCTCCCAGGTTGCCCTGTTGTTGAGAAAGTTGATTGAGCGAATTTTGCAGACCATCAAGCGTGGCCTGGGCTGCGGCCTGCGTCGAAATATCGGAAGGCAGTGCACTGGTAATTGAGCTGACGGTGCTTGAGCCTGACTGAATGGTTGAATCGCTGCTTCCGTCGGTGCCCACCTGATAGCTGGTGCTGCCTCCAGTGAAGAGATTGTTCCCGTTGAATTCGGTAGTCTGGGTAATGCGTGTCGCTTCCTGCGTCAACTGAGTGTATTCGCTCTGCAGAGCGCCGCGTTGTGTGTCTGACAAGGTGCCGTTAGCGGCCTGTGCGGCCAGCTCGCTCAATCGAGTTGAGATGTCGCTGATTTGAGAAATTGCACTTGATGCAATATCGGTTGCAGACTGTGCATAGCTGACGTTCTGTGATGCCACGCCTCTCTGGCGATAGCTTGCTGTCAGCGCTTCGACAATGGCCAAGCCTGCAGCGTCATCTTTAGCGCTGTTGATTCTTTTGCCACTTGAAAGTCGTTCTGAATATTTATCAACCAGTTTTAATGAATTATTTAACTGGCGGCCAATGCTCGACGAGCTTGAAATGAATGAACTGGACATGGGGACTCCTCTGATTCAAAACGCTCGCGAGAGCGCATTCCTCTTGGTTTCTCGAGGAGTCATCGGATGCAGGTGACGCTCAATTGATATTCTGGAGCGCTTTTATCGGGAACGGGTTACTTTTCTTCTGTCCTGTCTGGCAGCGTTGTTGCGGGCAGCCCAAGTAAGCTGGCGATTTTATTGCGAACATACAGCTCAAATCCATCGACATGACCGTCGGCATAGACAACTTCTTCAACCACTTCCAACACCGCGTGACGTTGCTCAAGATTCAGGTTTTCCTTGAGCAGCTCCCCGTATTGGCTGCTCCCACGCAGGTTGGCAAGTGCATGGTTGGCCTGACTGATGAGTGTGCCGACTGTGGTCCGGTCAGTACCGAATATGCGTTTTAGTCCGCTGACGATGCGGTTGTATTCCTCGGTATCAAAATTCTGATCGGCACTTGCCAGTTCTACCAGCAGAATCGTGAGTGCCAGCTCAAGTTGCTGTTTTGTTGCACGCTTTTTGCCTTTTTGACCCTGTTGAAAGCTGTTGAGTGCCTTCTGATGCTGAGCGAATATTTGTTCAATAGATGCCGGAACTGATGGGTTCTTGTCGGAGTTCAGAACAGATAAAACCTCTCAAATATTCAGGATATTGGCCGATACAGGAAGAGAGAGTAACTACATTTCCTGAACGATCGTGTGCGGCCTGCGCGCCCTCACGTAACCTTCAAAGATGGTATGCCTGGATATTCCTGGCGGTGACTTAATAGATTGTATCAACGTCGGGAAAGGATGGTCAGTAATGCGGCAACCCTTGGAGCCGTTTTCATTATGAAAGTCATTATTGGAAGTACTGATCGATTTCTTACCGAAAATCTGCGGCGACTGGCTCAGGCCGAGAAGCTGTTTCCCATCAGTACCAATAAACTAGACCGCATGTTTGCGGAGATGAAGGTAATTAATCGTGTCGCCATAATCGATATGGCCTGGGAAGATATTCAGGAGCGCGGCATTCTCAGACAGATAGTCAATATTGCCAGAATCAGTGGGAACAAAGTCATATGCGTCTGCCCGAATCAAGAGGAAGCGCTTAAAAAAATGGCACGGCTTGCGCGACCTGACGAGATCTTTTTACGCTATGATCTCGAGACAACATTCAAGGATTTCCTCAAGCTGTGCTACCTGGAAACGAACGTTCGTGCACAAGGATAAATCACGAGACTTCTGTTTAAGATGTCTGGAGCGCTACGATGTCCTGAATGTCGATCATGCCGAGTGGTTTACGGTGTTCATCGACAACAATCAGCTCATCCACCGCATGTTCGCGCATGACTCGCAGGGCTTCTTCAACTAAACGACTGTGCAGGATTGTCTTGGGATTGTTGCCCATGACTTCTTCTACCGGCTGTTCTACGAATGACGCCCCCTGACTGAGACAGCGACGCATGTCGCCGTCGGTAAGTATGCCGCATAAATTCCCCTGCGCGTCGATAACGGTGGCGGCGCCCGGTCTGCCTTGAGTTGCAATCATAGCGCGGATTACCTCACGAACGAGCAGGGTACGTTCTACTACGCAGTGGCGAGCCCCGGAGCGCATTACGCTCGATACGAGAGTCAGTGATTTGCCAAGTTCTCCGCCCGGGTAAATACCGCAAAATGTTCGCGGGTAATTCCCAGATTGGTAACCAGCGACATGACCAGTGCATCCCCCAGTGCGAGCATGACGGTAGTGCTGACGGTGGGCGCTACTCCAAGAGGTTCTGCTTCGATATGTTTTCCGAAGCAGATGCTGATATCGCTGTGAATTGCCAGACTTGAGTCTGCCAGTGCGGTCATGCTCAGGACCGGGCATCCGACCCGCTTCAGGTGCGGAATCAGCCTCAGTATTTCAGGTGTTTCGCCCGAGTTTGAAAGAATCAACGCAATATCGTTTTTGGTGAATCGTCCAAGGTCGCCGTGGATCGCTTCAGCCGGGTGCAGGTAGAAAGAGGGCAGGCCAACACTCGCCAGGGTGGCAGAGATTTTCATGGCGATGAAACCGGCCTTTCCCATTCCTGAGAGGATGATCTTGCCGCCGGGAGAGAGATTGCACAGCTCACGAACGGCGAGCGAAAAAGTGCCATCCAGTTTCTGTGATACATCTCTTATTGCCTCTGCTTCGGCTGCCAGTACTGCGCGTGCCGCCTCAAGTCCGGCCTGCGGGGGGTCATTTTTCATGTTGAACAGATTATACCGACTCTCCTGGTTGTCGAACCACTGAACAGAAATGAGAAATAAATTCTGAATTGTCAGTTACTTATCGGGTACTGGTTGATTCCTGGGGGAGGGAGCCCGGGATTGCAGGCTCACCATGCGTGCTGCCTGGCTTGCGTTCATAGAGGCGTACATAATCATCGAAAGCAGGGCGACTGAGCAGATCAGCGTAAGATAGAGAAACCCGTCGCTCTGACGGCGTTTATAGCCGATTCGGGCCCCAATCAGCGTGAAAACGGCTATCAGGGGCAGCCCGGCCAGCGGAGACAGCTGGAAGGCCCCCGGGAGGTGGTTTATCAGGATCCACGTCATGAATCACGACGCCAAACCATGGTTTCCACTTTTGCGCCACAAATTCGCTTCGGGCTCTGATGATCTGGCCGACTGCTTTATAAAGCTTCTGTTCGGGCTGGCCCGAAGAAGCCCCTTCAATTCAGCGACCAGACAGACCTTCCGCTTGGTATGAAACGCCACAATGCGCTATCCCCTTTAATGAACGGCACATGATATTTCGGCGCCCAAGTAGACCGACTGCCTCCCACAGCGACTCCCGACGAGAGCATGGAATCCTTTGGCTTCCTCGCCCTCCATCACCATACGTCTTTGCTTTTCTTTGGTTTCATCGGTGAGTCTCTCACCTCCAGTCTTCCCAACCTCGGAGGCATCCACATCCACAAAAACATTCCACCCTTCCGCTGGGTCACAATACCGGCGGACGAACTCAAGCTTCACTTGGGGCTGGAACATGATTCTGAAAACAACTAACTGCTTTTACGTCGGACAATACTGAAAGAAGCCATGAAAACCAGCGGCTTCAGACCGAAGCATTTCAGAAATTCACCTCCGGCAAACTCATGGATCTTGAACGTTGAAGATCGTGCCCCGGTTACTGCAAAAAGCCTGAAGGCCGGATCAGAAGACGCTTGTGCTACCTCTAACCGCGATGGCGAACTGCAACAATGAACCTGAAATGCCCTTCACCTCGACATGTAAAGATTCTCCACCTTTGTGCGCATCTAGGTCATACCCTATCTTCTCCTTCTCCCGAGATTTAACACGAAATCCCCGCTGTTCCAGCAAGTCAGTTACTTTCCCAACGGCAGCCGCCTCAACCAGCGCATTCTCTTCGGCACAGCCGAAACCAGCCCCGTTTGCAGTAGGCTCCGTTGCTTCAACCACCTCTGGCTCTCGATGTGCACGCTCCCACAACAAATCGCCCATGGATTGTTCCACGTAGGTTTGACCGCGCGTGAACTTGGCCCATCCCCATGAGGGAAACATCTGCTGAATCTCTTGCCGACTGATCGGCGCATCAAGCACGCGAACATTTCCAAGCCTTGTCACGTAAGCCCAGTCTGATCCAGGTGCCGCGTCCTTCATAATCTCGGCGCTTGCGACCACTGCCCCCTGGGGTTCCGTGTCAGATAAATCAGGACTCGATCACCCTTTCGCCGTTTTTCAGACACGACCATTCTGTTGACTTGTCTGAACTTGCAGCGTTTTGAAGTGTCGCGTAATCGTCACGTTCGTCCGACGATCCTCCGAACAGAATGTGGAGTGGTGCTGAATGCCTCATGAATTAATGTGTTTAATTAAAAAATCCTCACGCTCCGCCGCCACGCCTTCCAGTGCGATCACCGCTCCATGAATGTATCTCCACCCGGTGTCCTGAAACCACTGGATGGCGAGCTGTTCGAGTTTGTCTTCGGTGATCATTGGAGTTTCGCGATAAACATGCCTAATTGTTGCGCTGAAGTAAGGTGCCGCCGCCCTGGGTCTTGAACCAAGCGTAGAACTGATTAGCGTTCAAAAACCGCGGAAGTCTCGCGCTCCGTTGCAGATAGCCATTGGTGACGTTCAAGCCGCCCCATGCTTGGAGCAAATGTGGAAACACTCGATAAGCCTTCTGCCTGTAGTCACCGATGGGAATATAGCGAGAGAGTCTGCCAGAAACCGCCGGCTGAGCCCGCACCACTATATCACTTGATCCTGGCAGCAAAACCTGTCGCGTATGAGCATTCTCATGCCACCGCGCGAAAGGCACCGCCGACGCGGAAACAAGCGCGTCCACAACATAGAGTCCGATGATTCCATAGATGAGGCTACCCGGCGGCTGGGTGTCACGCATTCCTGCGTAAAACACCAGTAGATCTCCCGGTCTAATAAACGCGCTGATCTGAGCAGCACGCGAATCCATGTCTCCGTATGTCAGATGGGAAAAATCCGGGTCCAGGTGCATGTCTTTGCCTACAAGATGCCGCGGAAGCGTAACCCCCATGGATGGGAGATGTGCACCAAGAAGGGAAAACGGCGTGATCATCACTGGATGTGTCGGAGCATATTCCGGGATCGCGACATACACGAAATTACCTGTCCGCGAGTCTGCCGGACCATTCCAAGATCCCCCACCAATACTTTGATCGGCGCCTACTCGAACCAACGAGCCATTCATCTCGCTGCCTCCTTTTCTATTTCGACCCCTCTCAACTCCCCGCTCGGCAGCTTCGGGTTCAACCGCCGCACCACCTCCGTCAAGCGCCCCTTCAAGACCACCGCCCGAAAATCCTGCCGCTCCGCCGCCACGCCTTCCGGCGCGATCACCGCGCCATGGACGTAATTCCACCCCGTGTCCTGAAACCACTGGATCGCGAGCTGTTCGAGTTGGTCTTCGGTGATCATCTGAAAATCAAAGCAGGCGTTCGTTACTTTTGACTGAGCGGAAACGCACCGGCTTAGATTTTGCAACCTTCTCGACCTTCCCCTCTTCGATCAATTTAGAAAGCCAAGCCTTAGCCTGCCCTTTCAAGACGCCTAAGAGCTTTGCGACTTCATCCTCACTACGAGCTTCCAGCAACTCCATTGCTAGAATATCTCTCACCGAACCTAGCAACTCAGCTTCCGGCGATGACTTCACGTCAGCGGCAGGCTCTGCTATTTGAGTTTCCACCTCATCGGTCTTTGGAATACGAGTTACCTTGTACTCGGTGGGATCCTCTTGCAGCTTTAACGGCAACGTATCCTGCTTAGATCTTTCACCGCCAGATTCCTGCGGGATAGAGAATACGCATTCAAACTCATTCCGAGTGCGTGGATCCGGCCAAGGCATACCGCCTCTGGAAAGAAGAGCCGAGTTGCCTTTCCCGGTCCCAGGACGACCCAGAACAAAAAGCGGCACATATTTCAGTTTGTCGAGCTGTTCGATAGCACCAGCCCACGTTCCGCCTTTTTCTAAATCCGAGGTGACTACTAGAGCGGCATCAGAAAGAGCGTAAATGAACTTATTACGCTGCATCGCATGTCCTACACTGAAACCAGCCGCCGGGTCGAACGGTGAGACAAGGACAAGACGCCGATCAAGGAGGGGCTCGCGATTCTCACGTGAAAGTGCGCCACGTTCAAGATTCTCGGCCATAACCCCAATCACATTTCCACCTGCTCGTAGCGCCCCGGTCATAGCTGCTGAGTCAATGCCCTTGGCGCCACCGGAAACTATCGCACGTTGAGACTCAGCCGCCAGTCGTCCAACCTCATCGCTAAATGCCATCAGACTGTCGTTAGTATGGCGAGATCCGACAACGGCAAGTCCACCAGCTTCCAGCAACGCAGCATCTCCACAACCATACAGCACGGGAGGCGAATTTTCTCGAAGGTGGGTCTTAATTTTTCGCGGATATTCCGGATCCGCACGACTCACGACCCAGATGGCACGCGAGTTCCATCGGTCCACCGCTTGACTCAGAAGAAACCCACGCCCCAAAAGTCGCTCCAAGCGTGACGCGTCAAACAAGGTTGCGCATATTGCAATCGTTTCTGAAGCATTAGGGCCAACAAGATCCGCAGGCTGTCTCTCCTTGTCTCTCAATAAACGCGCGAGTCGATTGTATTCCGATAAGCTTAATATTTCGCGAGAGTAATCGCTGCGTCCAGCCATCAAGGGAGCAGTGAGCAGCAGAATTGCCTGCGAATTGACTGACAATGGTGCGATCATTCGACGTGATTGACTAGGGCTAATGCGAACGGAAAAACAGGGCCACTACCATTCGTGACAAGGAGGTAAGAGGCCAATGTAAAAGTCCAACGTGATCTTACAACATCATCCACCAACAAAACTGGACCCGCAATGACGGAAGCCGTGTTGACCGCTATCGAGCCATCCACGTTACGCGCCTGCTGATTATTGTTTGCCATGGATTTTTGCTCGGGCCTGTCGTTGGACTGCTCAAGAACGGCTCTGAATGGCAGATTGAGAGCCGTGGCCAATCGCTGAGCAAAATCGGGGACTACAACCGGATGGCGGCGCGATGGAACACAAGTCACCCAGGTTGGAGCAGGAGATGGAGCCCAGAGGCGAATCAGGTTTGCTGCAGCAACGACAAGCTCATCAGGAAACCTGTTTTGAATTTTTCCACTTTTGACCAAAACTCCCCAACCAGAATCCCCCCAAACACAGAGGGCTTTACCTTCCTGCGATTGCTTTTCAGGTCTAATGTTTCCGCGTAAACCCAATTGTGGCAATCCTCCTTTGGGAGGCCATTGCCTGCGGGGGCGAATGGGCAAACTCGTCCGACGAAGGAAGGCTATCGCCTGTAAAACAAGATCCGGCCGAACAACTGACGGTAACGGAACAAGCGCAAGGCCATGTATTCCCGTCGAGTCGCCGTCTAGCGCGTTAATCAGGAACTCCATATGACCTTCATTAAGGCGCACATATTCTTGCATCTGTCGTTGTTCAGCACGTCGTAGCGTCGTCAGTCTGTTCGCACGCGCCCAGAAAGACTCGTCCAAGGTTACCGGCGCAAGTATCCATTTCCCCCCCTGCGGGGCGATTGGAGATGGCGACTCCAGCGACAAATGAAGCAGAGCTTTTTCGATTCTCGCTTTCGATGCATTCACGACTTCCATCAAGTCGTATATTGACAGAGCTTCTTCAGATTCTTCAAGTGCCGCCAGCACAGCTTCTATCTCTTCCCGAGTAGAAAACGCGCTTTCGATAAAGTAATCCGCAATTCCATCGTCTTCGCTTCCGGCCAAAAGAACTCCATAAGCTGCTGGCAACGCGCGTCCCGCTCTTCCGACTTGCTGGTAGTAGGCAACTACCGAACTTGGAGATTGAAAGTGGATCACGAACGCAAGGTCAGGCTTGTCAAAGCCCATACCGAGTGCGGTTGTAGCCACAAGCAGTTTTACCTGATTGTTGAGCAAAGCTTCTTCGAGTTCCTCACGGCGATCTCCCGCTTGTCCAGTATAAGCCTCGGCATGAATTCCCTGAGAGCGCAGCCACTCAGCAACTTGAACCGCGTCGCGGACCAGCAAGGTATAAACAATACCGCTCCCCGGAATATTTGGTATGCATGCTGCAAGCCATGCCATGCGGTCTGCTTGGCTGGGCATGATGATGGTTTGTAGCAATAGGGAGGGGCGATTCAAATCGCCCCGCGAAATTGACAGATTTGGTCCCAACACACTTTGCAGATCTTCGAGCACTCGGTTGTTTGCTGTCGCTGTGGTAGCCAGCAGTCGCAGATTGGGTGGGAGCAAGCGGATGATCCGTTCAAGCAAGCGATAGTGCGGCCGGAAATCATGCCCCCAATCTGATATACAGTGCGCCTCATCTACCACGAGAAGTGAAATACGATTGGCAAGTGGCCATAGGATATTATTCTTAAAATGATCGTTCGCGAGGCGTTCCGGAGAAATCAACAATATATCCACTTCATTTCCTGCGAGCGACGCCTCTGCCGCATCCCATTCGTCAGTATTACCCGAATGAATCGTCACAGCCCGAACCCCCATCCGCAGCGCTGCCGCGATCTGGTTCCGCATCAGCGACAACAACGGCGAAATGAGAATTGCCGGTCCTGCGCCTTGCTCGCGCAAGAGTTTCGCCGCGATGAAATACACTGCACTCTTCCCCCACCCGGTCTTCTGAACCACCAACAGACGGCCCCGACCTTCCACGACATGCTGGATCGCATCCTCCTGATTATCGCGAAACGTCGCATTGGGATTCTGTGTTCCAAGACGGAGTAGTTCGAGAGCGCGTGATGGGATGTAAGACATGGAGGTAAGAAATGATCAATTCAGCCGGACATGCCGGATGGATACACTGAAGCCAAAGTTTTGCACACGTGAAGCATGGTGCATCAGGTTGACCGCGGAAAAGAACGGAAGAGCTGGAGGCCACGTGCCCTGCCCAGGCTTCACCAAAATAGCATAGACCACCTCAAAATCGGATGGAATTGGCCGCTCTGTCGGAATGAGCGCGGCGTAGCCCGCTTTGCCCGCGGCACTCAGTCTTTGGCGAACGTCCGTGCGTAGGCCAGCATCCTGAAGAAAGAGATCCGCGGCCACCGAACCTTGTGCGAACAAGTGACTGAGGGTCGCTGAACCCGACCTCTTTTTGACATGGATGAGCTGCCTGCCTGCCGACAGGAGATCGCAAAACTCAATCGGCGAGCCACCGCCTGTCGGCGTGAACAGCACCCGGTCCATCAAGGCGTAAGAATTGGGAGCATCGGTTTCCACCGAAGCGTTGTAGGTTCCTTCGTCTTCTCCAAGCACGGCGTCCGGCAATCCGCCTGGGTCGACGGAGATCGATGCCACGTAGGCAAGCACTCGGGTGGCGTAATGCTGCTCCACGGCAAACCACCGCCCGTCAAAAATTACATGCTTCCGCCCGTAGAGATCCGTCTCCCAGACGATGCAATCGTAAACGGCCCACTCATCCCTCCACGGTGCCTGTCCATTCCGGCGGACCCTCACCTTGTGCCGCTTCAGCGCGTCAACGTCGGGCGGCTGCCCCCGCCCTGTATGGATCGCGATGTAGTTCGCGATGGAAAGCTCCTCATATTCGATTCCGTTGTTGCCACCAGTGTAGTTGAAACCATCGATTTCGGCCCAATCCACCACTTCGGCAGGAGCAAGATATGCCCCTCCGGCATTTGGCGTCAGCAATGCTGCCTCCAACAACGAGTCAAGTTCTTCGGCGCTAGCCTCATCGACCTCTTGAATGTTGTCGATCCAGCTGAAGTTGGCTTGATAAGCGGTGTCTTCTTGTACGCCGAGAGAACTTCTTCCAAAATTTCGTCCAATTGCGAAAAAGGCAGTTCCGTTGTCATCCGCAGCGCTGTAGCCCCCGTCAGACGCTTGAATATCTCCCCTTCATTCGCCTCACCGGTCACCCCCCGAATCAGCGCGGCACGTCCGACGTCCAACTCAAAATCTGCCACGGCTCCGCTTCTGCTCAGCTGCTTCCGGGTTGAAACTACCAGATCGTCATAAACCCTGGAGTCCATGCTCCTCAGTTTCGCAGGATCCACTCTGTTCAAAGTAACTTTCAGGCCAAAATCCCTGACGCAAGCACGAGGATCTAGCAAAAATCGCCCACTTCCGAAAGTCAGCGCGAAGTAACGCTCTTCGTGGAAAACGATCAGCACCGCAGCAATGCTGGCGCTGTAGACGTTGCCAACCGGTTCAACCAGAAACTGATTGAGCATCGCCACCCAATCTGGCACGGCACGCTTTTGCCCGCCTACAAACAATGTCCCCGCGACACTGGAATTTTCTGCCAGAGCGATTGGCGTGCGTGGCTTGTCCGGATCCAGCGCGTCCTCTGGCGACTCGATTGAATCCTTCAGCAAGAAGATGGTGAGTGTCAGATTTGGCATCTAGGGAATCGGTTCGATTTGTGATTCCCCGGCCAGCAGCTTTGGCAGCAGTGTATCGCGCAGGTTGGCGAGAGTTCGGGACTGTTCGATATTGGATTGGACCTTTTGCAGCAGCGGGGCAACCGCTTCTGTGAAGTCACTAATAGCCGATTTCGACGGAACCACGATTTGCATTTCCAGAAGACTATCAGGTCTAATCCGTTGATGGCTGCCCGATGTTCCAGTTACCATCGTGGCAAGTTTACTCATAAAAGAATCGGTGGTGAAGAGGCAATACAGAAACTCACGGGAAATACCAGACTTCGGAGACACCACCAAGAACTCGGTCGATGAAATTGCGCGGTTCGTTTCGGATAATGCAGGCAGCCAGATCCGAGGAATGCGGGGATTCAATTTCGAAATTAGCACGGAATCGGAAGGAACAATTGTCTTGTTGCTCATAATCTCATTCCCGGCCTCTTGTTTCGGAAGCTTTCCTTCGTCAAAAGCGGGTAAACTGTAGTGAGAGAACAATTCTTGAGGATACTTTCCCGGGGCCAGTGCCCCACGATTTAGCGATCCCACCTCTGAGACCTTTCCTTCCGACCACCCTTCAGGGAGCCCATCTGCAACAGCATTTACCAACATGTTCTGGAACAACGTCTGAGCTATTGCCTCCAGCGTAATGTTCATGCGCCGGTTCAAATCGATCTTATGGCAGAAGTCGAAATAGGTGCTACCAATGTATTCCCGAACGGAACGCTCAGGATAGGGAAGATGAAGCTTATCAAAATCGGTTTTTTTCAAATGCGGAATAACTCCACTGACGTCCAAATCTCTAATTTGCCTTTGGACGCCTGGGAACGTAGCGCAGCGAACAAAAAGAATGGATCAATTATAGTTTCATCCGCCCTCAGGGCGACCATGTCCTGCGCTATAACAAAGTCCACCGGATCGGGCACTAAGCATATCGCTCCGTTTTGACTTCCTTTGTTCGTGAGTATGATGTCACCAGGCTGGGGATGTGACCTGAACCAGTTTTCATAAGTCGCTTTCGATATGTACCGCAACCTCTCATACGTAGGATAAAGCTGGGTATTTGAAATACAGTTGGTCGCGATGAGGGGTATTCCCGCATTTTCAGTTGGCGCAGTCCTGCCTCGGTTATCTACAATAAACTTCGTAGTCTTCGAAAGCGGAATAGTTTTTGATACTATTTCACTTTTCATACCCAAGCCCTTTCAGATTTCTCCTAATTGACTTCTCAATCCTAAGCGAATCGGCGAACTGCGATTCGAGCAACTCCACCATACGGCCCATCTTGTCGTCAAATGCTTCGACATCCTCTTCGACGTCTTCTGCCCCTACAAAGCGACCAGCTGTAAGGACGTGGCCATTCATCGCAATTTCTTGAAGACTAGCAGATTTACAAAACCCTGCAACATCCTCGTGGGTTCCTTTTCTCCAGTTACCAAACGCTCCAGAGATTTTTTCTAGATCCTCGGGCATGAAGTCCCGCAGCACTCGGTCTTTCATGTAGCCCAGCTTGCGGGCGTCGATGAAGAGGGTTTCGCCGCGACGGTCGCGCAGGGCGGCTGCACCGGGACGGGAGCGCTTGGCTTTGTTTTTGGTGAGGAACCAGATGCAGGCGGGAATCTGGGTATTGGTGAAGAGCTGGCCGGGCAGGGCGACCATGCACTCGACGAGATCCGCCTCGATCAAGGCGCGGCGGATGTCGCCCTCGCCGTTGGAATTCGAACTCATCGAGCCATTGGCGAGCAGCAGCGCCATCGAGCCGTTCGGCGCGAGGTGGTGGAGCATGTGCTGGACCCAGGCGAAGTTGGCGTTGCCCTGCGGCGGCGTGCCGTATTTCCAGCGCGGGCGTCGCCTTCCAGCTTGCCGTCCCACCATTCCTTCATGTTGAAGGGCGGGTTGGCCATCACGAAGTCGGCGCGCAGGTCCGGGTGCTGGTCGCGGGTGAAGGTGTCCGCCGGTTCCTTGCCGAAGTCGAAGTCGATGCCGCGGATGGCCATGTTCATCGCCGCCAGCCGCCAGGTGGTGGGATTGGATTCCTGCCCGAAGACCATGATGTCGCCGATGGTGCCGTCGTGCTCCTCGATGAAGCGCTCCGACTGGACGAAGAAGCCGCCGGAGCCCATCGCCGGGTCATAGACGCGGCCCTGATAGGGCTCGATCATTTCCACGATGAGGCTGACGATGGACTTGGGCGTGAAGTATTGGCCGCCCTTTTTCCCTCCGCCAGGGCGAACTGGCCGAGGAAGTATTCGTAAACGTGGCCGAGGATGTCCTTCGCGTGAAGGTCCGCGTGCTGGAACGGGATGGTGGCGATGAGGTCGATGAGCCCCGCGAGGTTCGCCGGATCGATCTGGAGCTGGGTGTAGTTCTTGTTGAGGACGTTCTTGAGCTTCGGGTTCTCCTTCTCCACCGCCTCCAGCGCGTCGTCGATGAGCTTGCCGGTGGAGGTGATCTTGTAAGATCGGTCGGTTTTCCCGTTCTTCACCGTGATCTCGGTGCCGGCCGGGAGCTTGGCGGAGTCCTGCAAGGTCTTCCACCGCGCCAGCGCCGGCACCCAGAAGACGTTTTTCTCGATGTAGTAGTCCCGCTCCTCCAGCTCCGGCGCGGATGGCCTCGTCGTATTCGGCGAGCGTCGTCGTAGCCGTCGGGATCGATGAAGAAGTCGCTGTCCGGGTCCTTCAGCATCGCCTCGATCTCCGCCTGCCGCTGGGCGAAGGAGTCCGAGACGTATTTGAGGAAGATCAGGCCGAGCACGGCGTGCTTGTAAACGGCGGCGTCGAGGTTGGACCGCAGCTTGTCGGCGGCGGTCCAGAGCTTCTTGTCGAGCTCGCGGAGGAAGGCTTGGGAATCGGAGGAGGGCATTTTGCATCCGCAGACTAACAAGGCAATCGGGGAGGCTGGAAGAAGAAATTTGGGAATCGCCGGGGTGGGCGTAGGGAAGACGTTCCGCTGCCCCGGACGACGAACGAAGAGCCCCGGAAACGGCCACCCCCAACACGCGGACTGAAGATCCTCGCTCCGTTTTGAAGCGAAATGGGAAGAGAAGATATTAACCACGAAAGACACGAAGGTTCACGAATTGAAGATGATGGAAGACCGGAGATTCGTTAGATGCGTGTGATTCGTGGTGCCGGACAATCCGCGTTTCCCGGAATGAACCATCCCCAAGAGGCGGACTGAAGATCCGCGCTCCAGTTTTCAGACGGCCTCCAGCCTTTGAGCTCAGGGCGGGACGCCCGGGCGACGATCTGCGGCGGGACGCCACAGCCACGTTTGGAGCCACCCACGACGACGGGATTTCACCGCAAAGGCGCGGAGGTCGCAAAGGGACGCGAAGCTTATTGGTAGCTGACGAACGGCAAAGTGGCTGGAGCGTCTCGCTCCAGACCGTCGGGGAGGCGTCCTCGGCACGGCGTAGCATTGCGAAGACGGCTCGCCTCCCGCTTTCCATGTCAGGGCGGGACGCCCTAACGACGATCTGCGGCGGGACGCCACAGCCACATTTGGAGCCACTCCGGGAACTCCGTGATTCGTGGTGCCGGGCGATCCGTGTTTTCCGGAATGAACCATCCCCAAGAGGCGGACTGAAGATCCGCGCTCCAGTTTTCAGACGGCCTCACTCTTTATCCGTGGTCCAATGCTCTTCTTTTCCTCAAGCATTCAAGAACCGGGCGAGACGCCCGGACGACGATCTGCGGCGAGACGCCACAGCCACTTTCAGAGCGCCTCTGGAACTCCGAGGGTTCGTTAGATCCGTTTGATTCGTGGTTCCTCATTCCGCGCGGAGGGTTGGGCTTGGCAAAGGTGAAAGGGTCCGTCAGCTTCCGGGCATGTTCGATTCAGCGCGTTATGATGGTCGCATGCCTTACCGGCGATGCGGCGACTCCGGCCTTCTGCTCCCCGCCATTTCGCTGGGGTTCTGGCACAATTTCGGCCACGTCGATGATTTCCAGGAAGCCCGCCGCATCATGCGCCGCGCGTTCGACCGGGGCGTCACCCATTTCGATCTCGCGAACAACTACGGCCCGCCTCCGGGATCGGCGGAGGAGAATGTCGGCCGCATCCTGGTGGAGGATTTCGCCTGCCATCGCGACGAACTCGTGATCTCCAGCAAGGCCGGCCACGACATGTGGAGCGGCCCCTACGGAAAAGGAGGTTCGCGCAAGCATCTGCTGGCCTCGCTCGACCAATCGCTGAAGCGGCTGCGCCAGAACTACGTGGACATTTTCTACTCCCACTGCCCGGATCCCGACACGCGCCTGGAGGAAACGATGTCCGCCCTCGTCACCGCGGTGGACAGCGGCAGGGCGCTCTACGTCGGCCTTTCGAAATACCCGCTCAAGCGGCTGAAAAAGGCAGTGAAGATCCTCAAGGACATGGGCGTCCGTTGCCTGATCTATCAGCCACCCTATTCCATCCTCAACCGCTGGCCGGAAACGGAGGGCATCCTCGATTACCTGCTCGACGAGGGAATCGGCTGCATCGTCTTCAGCCCGCTGGCCCAGGGGATGCTGACGCCAAAATACGTCGACGGCATCCCGGAAGGATCCCGCGCCGCGCGTCCGGAAGGGTTTCTCCAGCCCGAGCAGGTGGCCGCCCAACAGGAAAAAATCCGCGCGCTTGGGGATCTGGCCGCCGCCCACGGCATGCCGCTCAACCACCTGGCGATCCAGTGGTCCCTGCGCTCGAAATCCGTCACCTCCTCGATCATCGGCGCACGCACCGTCGCCCAACTCGACGACTCGCTGGATGCGCTGGAATCGCCGATGCCCGACGAGGGCCTGCTTGCGGCCATCGACGATATCGCACCCGGCTTGAGAAAAAAGAATGCGGAAGGATAAACCCCAGCTCTATTCCCGCCATGACCTGGAACGACCAATTTCTCGCCCTCTTCGACCGCTGTGCCACCCGCTTCAACTCGGGCGACACCGACTACGAGAATTATTACAGCCCCGACGAACTCGCGTTTCTCGGGAAAATCGGCTACCAGCCGCGCGAGCTCTTCGACTTTGTCGAGGATTTCTGTGGCGACGGATCGCCAAGTGCATCGACCGCATTGCTGGTCGCCGCCGTGCGGAGGGATTATTTCCTGACCGTCCTGAAAGGCGCTCCCGGCGACAAGCGCGTCACCGCCGACGATGTCCCCAGCCGCGGGGATGAGCTGGACGGCATGGCTTATCTGCCACGGCTCATTGCCAAGGCCCGGGCCAAGTTGCGGGGCGAGCTGGATCCCAACCTCATGTTCTGCTGCGGCGGTGACCGGAATTTCTTCAGGCAATACGGCGACATCCATCCCGCCGATTTTCTCCGCCACGTGTGGGCCGCCGGCGACACCGACCAGAAAATCGCCGACTGGATCAAGACACTGAAAGCCTGACCGGATTTCAGCAGGCGCAACGCCACGGCGGAAACTCCGTGCTTGCCTCCCCCGGCGGCACGGCCTATCCCCCCACCCACAAATCATGGCCAGCACACCCATTATCAACCTCCGCAAGGGACACGCCGTCCGTCACAACAACGAAGTCTGCCTCGTCATCGACCACGAGCTGAAGACTCCCCCACGGATGGCCTCGTATGTCCAGATGTCGATCCGCAGCGTCGCCACCAAGAAGGTCTTCAACCTGCGGATGACCTCCAACGACAGCGTCGAGGGCGTGGTCCTCGAGCGCACCCCGCACGAATATTCCTACAAGGACAGCAGCGGTTACCATTTCCTCGACCCCAACACCTACGAGGACGCGGTCGTCTATGAGGACCTCATCGAAGGGGTAAAAAACTACCTCATCGAGGGCCAGATCTACAACCTGATGGTCGCTGACGGCATCGTCGTCGCCGTGGATCTCCCGCTTTCCATGGTCATGACCGTGGCGGAATCCTCGGAAGGCGTGAAGGGCGACTCCGCCAACAACGTTTACAAACCCGCTGTCATGGAGACCGGCCTCATCGTCCAAGTCCCGCTTTTCATCAATGTCGGCGAGAGGATCAACGTGAAGACCGAGGACAATTCCTACACCGGTCGCGCGAACTAGCATTTCAAACAGCTATTTAAAACCCTTCAACGGGCGTTCCTTCGGGAGCGCCCGTTTTTTTGTGCCCGGATCCTTCGAAAGCGACCCAACAATCATTTGTTTCGGAATATCTTAATTTCTCTTGATCTTAATCGTCTTTTTTGAAAAAGCTATCCACATGAAGCCAACACTGCTCTTCACCGCGTTGTCACTGGTTCTCACGACTCCAACCTTGTTGGCGAAGTCGGAGCTCGAGACGCTGCGCGCCCTTTGCAAGGAGCAGGAGCGCCAGATCCACCTCCTGGAGGATGAGAACGCGAAACTCCGCTCCATCGAGCCGCCATCGCGTTCCAAGGCATCGACTGAAACACCTGTTTCAAAGCCTGTCGGCAAGGCCGAGATCGCGAAAGCAGCGGAGCCAGCGCCCGCGGCAGCTTCAGCAACCACCTACACGGTCAAGGCGGGTGACAGTTTTGGAAAAATCGCCCGCAAGGTGGGCACCACGCCGGAGAAACTGGCCAAGGCAAATGGCCTGAAGATCACCGCGATGATCCGCCCCGGCCAAAAACTCAAGGTGCCGGGCACGACCGCACCAGCCACCGTGGTTGCGAGCAAGTCGGCGTCCACCCCGGCCGCACCTGCGCCGGTGGCGAGCAGCTCCAAGACCCACAAGGTCATGGAGGGAGAGACATTTTACAGCATTTCCCGGAAACACGGAATCAGCACCGAAAAGCTGATCGCCGCCAATCCAACGGTGAAGCCTTCCGCACTGCGCCCCGGACAAATGGTCAGCCTGGTGAGCAACTCATCCGCCACCACCACGATCGCCGCTGAACGGACGTCGAACGAATCCCGCAGCGCACCGGCTCCCGTCGCCAAGGTTCCCGCCGCAGCGCCCCGCAATATCCCGGTTTCCACTCCTCCACCCGCGCCAGCACCAGCCGCCACTACCCCGGCTCCTGATTCCGCTCCTGCGGCGGTTGCGGAAAAGGAAAGCGCCCCGGTGGACAATGGGACACAAAAGAAGATCCATGCGGTCACCATCGACGGGGAGATGACCTACGGAGAATTTGCCACCAACCACGGCACCAACACCGAGCGGCTCAATGCCCTCAACGGACTCGATCTCACGAATGCTACCGTCCTGGCAAGGGGCTCGGAACTTTACGTACCCGCCCAGCCATAAGCGATACTCCGCGCCCCGGCACCCCACAGGACGAAGAAAACCCGCCCGGAGCATTCCTCCGGGCGGGTTTTAAAACGAAATCCCATCCGGATTTTTCAGCGGTAGGTCACCGGCAAGCCGTTCCGGTAGGTCACCGATTCCGCGCTTTGCCCGCCATCCCCGCTTTGGGTCCACTGATGTTCCCCGCCATGCGGGACATCCGTCGGAGCGCTCCCCGGAGATTGGAACCGATGGTTGCTCGGGTCATTGGTGATCACGACCGGAGTGCCCACGTCCACCACATCGAAGACGGTGGAGACAAATTCCTTGGGCAAACGGATGCAACCGTGCGAGGCCGGTTCACCTGGCTGCGGAATGATCCCGCCATGCATTCCCACCCCGTATGAGGTGAGCCGCATCCAGTAGGGCATCGGCGCCGGCACATAGACCATGCCCTCGGGCACGCGGTCGCTTGCCTTCGCGTCGCCATCGACCACGTTTCCGAACTCGTCCTCGATCCAGCCGTAGATGTTCGAGTGCTTGTCCGCTATTTTTTCAGTGATTTTGTAGGTTCCGGGGCGCGTGTCGTGCCCCTCCTTGCCGGTGGCCACGAAGCACCAGCCGATTTCCCGATCGCCGCGTTTGAACTCCGCGATCTGGTCCGTCAGGCTGATCCGCACATTCATTTTCCCCGGATTTCCGTCGTCATACCATCCGTCAGAGTACCCTTTGCGCCCGATGCCGGTTGACCGGCTCCCTGCTGACTCCGCAGGAAACGGAGAGCAGAGCCAGGGCAAGGCAGGACATGCCCGTGATTTGAGGGTAGGAAACGCGAAAGGTCATCGTGAGGTAAGAGGTTTTGTGGAACTGTCGAGCGCGACAAATTTCCGGCGGTCCAATAATCGCGGATGGTGGACACGTCAAGAAACAGCAAGATTCGTTCCTTGTTTAGGAAGCGGTCAACCTTGCGTGTGGCAGATTCTTGGCATAACGACAGCGCGCATGATTCGTTTTTCCCTGTTCGGCATTCCCGTGGAGATCCAACCCTTCTTCTGGGTGACCATGGCATTGATTGGTGGAGCCTTCGGTGCGGACTCATTGCCAGCGTTGCTCGAAATGGGACTTTTCATCATCGCCGGATTTATTTCCATCCTTGTCCACGAATTTGGCCACGCCCTTACCATCAAAGGCTTCGGGCTCCCCACCGCGGTCACCCTTCAGGCATTTGGCGGATTCGCCACCTATCCGGCAGGTATCCTGAACCGCAAAAAGAGCTTTCTCGTCTCAGCGGCCGGCCCGGCGATCCAACTGCTTCTCGCCGTGATCGCCTTTCTAATGACCCAGCATGTGCCTGCGATTTACACCAATGAAAATGCCTACCACTTCTTCTTCACCATCTTCGGCATCAGCGCATTCTGGGCCATCATCAATCTGTTGCCAGTCCTGCCGCTCGATGGCGGCCAAATCCTGAATGCGATCCTCGGCCCGCAGCGCATCAAAATCACCCTGTGGATCACCATCTTCACCTCCGCGATCGCCGCCGTCTTGATGTTCAAGTATTTGGGCACCTTCCTCTTCCCCATCTTTCTCGCGTCTTTCGGATTTCAAGCGTTCAAGGCCCTTCAGGAAACCGATAACCGCTGGCGTTGATCTACCAGATCAGCATCCGCAGGCCCGCGATGACCGAGAACACCACGATCATCCACTCGAAGGCCGCCTGTGGCACCCGTTTGACCAGCCATTTCCCGCCAAGGATTCCCAGCCCTACCGCCGGCAGGAGCTTCAGGTTCTCCATCAGGCTCGTCTGCGTGATGAGTGCCAGCTTGGCGTTGAGCGGCACCTTGATCAGGTTGATCAGCAGGAAAAACCGTGCGCCGATGCCGATGAGTTCCATCTTCGGAATCCTCCTCGCCATCAGGTAGAGCTGGATCACCGGCCCCGCGGCATTCGCCAGCATCGTCGCGAATCCGCCCAACACTCCGGCGCCGAGACCGAAGCCGCTCGATTCCGCAAGCCGGTCGAATCCCGAGGGCTTCCACCGCCTCAACGCTTGCAGGGCAACCATGACAAGGACACAGCCACCGATCACCCGCCGTGCCGTCGTTTCCGAGATCGCCCCAAGCAGCCACCAACCCACCGCGATCCCCAACAGCGCGGGACCTAACAATTTCCACACCGGCTTCCAGGAACCGTGTTTCCGGAACGCCGGATAGACCATCAGGTCCGCCGCGATGAGCAGCGGCAGCGTCAAGCCCACGGAAGTCTTCGGACCATAAATGTCCGCCAGCACCACCACCGCCACCATCGAGATTCCACTGAATCCCGCCTTCGAGAGACCGATGCACAAGGCCGCCAGAAGCGCCCACGCATAAACTCCCGGATCCGACAACATCTCCCCCCAAACCATCGGGAATCCCCATCCCCCGGCAAGACCGAAATCCGCTTCCTCGTTCGTAGTCCAGCCCTTCAGGGCGTCTTCAACCTTTCCACCCTCCCATTCCCACCATCCACGCGAACCCGTTCCCCGTTCTTCAAACAGGAAAGGGATTCACGCACCGACATCACCGCCGGGATGCCCATCTCGCGGGCAGTCACCGCGCCGTGGGACAAGGGGCCACCGCTCTCCGTGATCACGGCGATCGCGCTGTAAAACAGCGGCGTCCAGGTGGGATTCGTCGTTCTCGCCACGAGGACAGCGCCTTTCGGGAATTTCGCAAAATCCTCCGGCTTCAGCACCAGGAACACGGGTCCCTCCGCCACTCCCGGGCTTCCGGCCATTCCCGTTAGAACATCTCCTGCCGCTTCAGGACATCCACCCGCAGGTCCGACTCCTTGCCCGAGAATCCACTCCGGCGTGCGGGCCCGATCCATCAGATAGGCCTCCTTTTGATCCCTGACCTGCTGGGCAAACGCGAGCCATCCTTCGTCCGTGTCGTTGACAAGCGCCTCCTCGATCTGCGCCTGATGCGCGAAAAACACATCCATCGGCTCGGCCAGAATTCCCCGCGACACAAGGCTCTCACCCAGCGTCCGCAATCCCCGCCGCAGCGCGGGGGTGAGCCGGGTCGTCTGATAGTGTTCCAGATCGTCGAGGCTGGTGTAGGCCCGGGCCAGCCGCACGAGTTCGTGGAAAAAGAAATGCAGGTCGGGCGGGAGTTTTGAAAACAACTCCACCTCCGCCCGTTGTGCGCAGATCTTCAGCTCCCGCTGCTTTTCCGCAGGCGTCTTGTCCATCGGCGTTTGCAGGATGAGGCGGATGTTATCCAGCACGATCCACGGCGACTCACCCCATGTGGGCACATAGGCATCGAAATCCACCTCGCGATGTCCGTGGTCGCGCAGGAAATGCACGAAGCGGGTTTGAAACTGGGGAAACCCGGCAAGGAATCCGGATTCGATCACCTCCCGGGAATCACTCGCAAGAAGATGCTCCTTGAATCCAGCATCCTGTGACGCCAAGCCCGCCAACTCGAAAAGTTCCTTGTTGATCTGGCCGGTCTTGGTCTCGCACCACGCCATCAGGTGGTCGAACATCGCCGCCGCTTCCGCCGGCTCCATCACCATCCGCAGGAGACCGTGCAGCACCCGATAGATCACGCCATGTGCCACGGAAATGGCGATGTTAGGAAGGAAGTAGCGTGCGCCATGCTCGTTCACCTCCAGCACGTGACACCAGACTTCCAGCGGTGTCATGGCGTCCAGACGCTCCGCCTGATAGCGGCCCAGCGTCACCAGGTAGTGGTCGAGATCCCGCATCCACGCGACGGGAAGTTCCTGCACCCAGGCAAATTGCTGCCGCAGCCGGGGGATCATTTCCCGGAGCTCCTCCAGCGAGCGCACGACGAACGGAGCCCGCCTCGCATAGAGCTCCACGGCATTCTGATTGCCATAGATGTAGTGGTCGAATTTCGCGAACCACTTGCCCGAGAATTGCGGAAAATCCAACAGCGCGAACGAATGCACCAAGGATCGGTGGAATCCCGCTTCCACGAAATCCCATGTCAACGGAGTGATGACATTCGGAAAACGTTCCGCCGACTCGTCCCGCGTCCAGACCGGCGGGATGGTCGTGACCGGGCGGGATTGCAGCAACCAAAGCTGCCCCTCCGCGAATGCCCACTCGATGTCCTGCGGAAATCCGTAGCTCGTCTCCACGGCGACTAACAACTCCGCAAGCTCGCCTCAGTTGCCCCTCGTCCAGGCT
The DNA here is from genome assembly GCA_963810445.1 of uncultured Verrucomicrobiae bacterium. GTDB lineage: Bacteria > Verrucomicrobiota > Verrucomicrobiia > Verrucomicrobiales > Akkermansiaceae > Luteolibacter. The sequence continues at coordinate 23,075 of CAWENZ010000047.1, forward strand.
GGCTTTCGCCGAGTCCGCATCGCCCAGCTCCACCTCGAGGGTTCCGGAATCACCGCTCACGACCTTGAGGGATTTCCTGCCGATGGAGGCGGAACTCACAGCCATCGCGGACTTGTCGATGATCCATTGATCCACCTCCCCTTCCCCGCTCACCACGGATTCGCCCAAGCCGAAGTTCGAATTGATGACCATCTCACCCAACCGGCCGTTGATCGGATTGATGCTGAAGCCGACGCCTGCCGACTCGCTGAAGACCATCTGCTGCACGACCACCGCCATCACCGCTTTCCCGTGGTCGAATCCCTGCTGGTGCCGGTAAGCGATCGCCCGATCCGCCCAGAGCGAAACGAAGCAGTCGCGCACGCGGTCCAGCACGTTCGTGAAACCTGTCACGTTCAGATAGGTCTCGTGCTGTCCCGCGAAGGCCGCTCCCGAGAGATCCTCCATCGTCGAGGATGAGCGCACGGAAAACGCGGTGCCTTCCGGAAATTTGGCGAGTTGCTCCCTGATTCCCTCATGCACGGACAGCGGCATTGGCAATTTCAACAATCCCGACTGCAACTCATCGCCCGCCGCACGCAGGGCCGCGGAATCATGGAAAGGCAAATCGTCCAGGTGCGCCAACAGCTCTCCGGCCTGCGACACAAACTCCTGATAGACCGCCGCCGTCACCACGAAACCCGGCGGCACGTTGAAGCCGCGCTGTGTCAGGATGGAAAGATTCGCGCCCTTTCCACCGCACGTTTCAAGGCGGGTGGCGGCGGGTTCGTCGAAGCGCAGGGTCAGGCTCATGATTCGGGGATTGGGGAAAGCGGGGATTCCGCGTGGGTATTTTCCCACCGGCGGGTGATCCACAGCGCGAAGGCCGCGAGACCGAAGCCCGCGAGAAGATCCACCGCATAGTGATAGCGCAAATAGATCGTGGCGAGCCAGATTCCCACGCACGGCACGAGGTAAACGCGGTGCCGCCAGCGGGCGTTCCTGAAATCGAAGAAAAGCAGGAAACAGGACACCGCGCAGTGCAGGCTGGGGAACACATCCACGCCGTTGCTGCCGTTCTCGACCACCATCGCGTTGAAACGGGTGACCGCCCAACCAGTTAGAGGCACGTTGAATGCCTCCTGGATAGGCAAGATGCGGACCACCCGCGGGGACCAGCGTGTAGCCGAGAAATCCGATTCCGTAGATCGTGAACAGCCCGACGAACAATTTCCTCAGCATCGGCATTCCACGATAAGCATAGTAGCCCCAGGCGATCATCAGATAGGGAAAGAACAGCAGGTAACAGAAACTGAGGATCTCGGTGAGGACCGGCGTGATCATCGCCTGTGCCCGCACACTCAGGATCTCGCCGAACAAGGCCGTGTCGCATCCCGCCAGGACCGCGTCCCACTTGTGGGAATTCACCTTCATCACGGAGGACTTCATGTTCATGAAGACCACGTTCATCACCACCGGATAGAACCAGAGCCGGAGCAACCACCTCCCCTTCGTCCCGCGGCGGCGACACCAGGCGAGCATTCCCATGTTTGCCAGCAGCAGCGAGGTGTAGAGGATCGTGTCCGGGTCGGCAGGTCCCACGGCGATCATCAGCCTCGCCCAGAGGACCGCGAGGAAGAGCCCGAAGAACCATTCATGGGGCAGCAGCCCGGCCTTGCGGAGGAAGTTCATTCGGATGGAAGGTTTTCTGATAGCAGTTTGTGAAAATCCCACGCGGGTCCGGCAAGGGATGGATGAAACAGCCCGTTCCACACCGAGATGGCCACCTTCCTCGTGCGATAGATCGTCTCCAGCGCGACAACCGTTAGAACAAGATATCCCGCAGTCCACCAGATACTGGTGAAGACCGCCAATGAGAGGACCACCAGCACCGCCCAGATCAGGAAGACCGGCACGCCCACCATCAGCCGCCAGAGCGCGATCACGTTCTGATCATCCGCCAGTTTCCATGCTGCCAGCCCGCCGATGATCAGAGGTGGCAAATTCACCATCGCCCCGGCCAAGACCAAGGGCCCGAGGAACATCAGTGCACCGGCATAGATCCCCCACGCCTTGCCCGGATACAAGGGCACGCCCTGATGCAGCAAGAAACGGGACGACCGGAATTGCCGGGACAGCTTTTCCCATGGTTCCAGCAACGGATCGGGCACGCCACTCTCCATGGCCTTGAGCGATCTGAAATAGCTCCTCCCCGTTCCCAAGGTGGAGGCATAGGCGAGACATTCCGCCATCTTCTGATCATCGGCTGAAGCGAAATTCACTCCCACCTCCTCTAGCGCGTCGGACATGCGGCGTTTCATCTCCCGCATTTTGCCAAGACTTCCCAAAACATCGGTTAGATCGGTCGATACCAATTCGCCCACCACCACCTCCACCTTGCTGCGGAACGACCATGCTCGCTCGTAGTGAATGCCCATCGGCACGATTTGCAGCGGGATTCCCCGGCCGATGGCATCCAGCGCCATGCTTGCCGCGCCCCCCTTGAAGGGAAGGTGCCGGGGACCAAGCGAGCTCGTCCCTTCCGGAAAAACAATCAACGCTCCCCCTGCTTCCAGAAGCTCCACGCATTCCCGCATGGCCTCCTCGTTTCTCCCGGCGTCCTCATTATCCTTCTTTCGCGCCACGCCGATCCCGCAAAAAAACAATCTCGCGAAAAAGCTCCGCAGCAACTGCGTCGAGACCAGAAACACCCCTCTCGGCACCAACTGATGATAGATGAATCCATCCACCGCGCCGTTCCGGTGCAGCCCGATGAACATCACGGGCCCTTCGGCAGGAATCCGCTCAGGATGCAGCACCGTGATCCGTTCATAATAGATCCGGGCACACAGCCTGTGACAACAACGATACCAGAGAGACGTCATTCGGATAGGGATGGACCTGCCGGGAGCACACCTCTTTCTGACAACTCCCCCGCGCCAAGTCAATCACAGCCCCGATTCCACCACCCAGAAGAAGGCGCTGGCGTCCGCGCTCTCCGTATCATCCCAACTCAAGGTCAGAATCTGCCCGGACCCTTGCAGGGTCGCGATGGTGACACCGGTTCCGGGAGACTTGCCCCTCATGAGTTGATAGGTTTTTCCAATCTGAGACGGCACACGGATCAAGCCTGACCTCGGTCCAATGAATTCCGCCACCGAATCCAGATGTTTCAATCCCTCCGAGAGGATTCCGGTTTGAGCAAGGCTTGCGCCATTGATTCCCTCTCCACCGCCATAGGATCCGTAGTCGTGAAAGAAAATCCTGAGATCCGCGGTTCCGCCAGAGCTGAAGAAATCCGAAGCATCGATCACCATCCCTAACAACCTCAGGTCGTCCGATCCGGTTCCCAGGCTTCCATACATCCAGGCAGCAAACAGCGGCTCGGCCTGGTCGATGGTCATGATTCCCTGAATGGAATCATACAATCGGTTGAAACCTTCCGGAACCAGCAAGTCTCCGCTGAACATGGAGGAGGCTGCCAATTCTTGCGTCGATGCGAACACACCCCACCGGATGCCGACAAACTCCTCGTCCGGAAAGGTCGTGGAGCTGTCGATTCCATCAACATGGGTCAAAAAATAGATCTGGCTTGCCTCCTCGTAGAAATAAAAACGCTCGAACTCGGCGAATCCATCGGAATCGAGATCCAACGAGAACAAGCCGAGATCCGAAGCGGGAACCGAAATCACGGCACCGGAGCCGAGATCGCTGAGAGCCAAACTGATGATCAACGCCCATTTCATGTCTGGTAGAAGTCAGCAAGCACCGACTCCCCCGTCAATCACCAATTCTGATGGAGAAACAAAGAAACATGCGAATTTACACGCTCTTCAACGATAGCAAATTCGCCGCGGCATTGGCTTGGAGATGGTAATGGGAAATGCCGAGGTGGTGAAGCCATTTGAAAATTTGCAAAATCCTCATCGTATTAAGACATTCAAAATGATATCGCTCCACTCATGAAATTTGCCACGTTTTCACTGGTCTGTTCCCTCATGGCATTGCCCTCAGCGAATGCCGAACAAGGAACAAAGACCGCAATTTCCGTGTTTTGTCCGATCTACGTGGATGGATTGAAAACGGTCTTCGTGAAAGGAGGCGCGGATACCTACCAAAGTCTCGGCTTGTCGTCCGCCAACGTGGTCGAGGCGGAAGGCGCAATGGTGGAGGACGGCAGGATTTCCTTTCACGGTCCAGCGGCGGCAGATGGCGTGCAGCCTCTGGTCGCCTCGGTGGATATCGCGGGAATGGAACGTCCGCTGGTCGTCCTTGTCCCAAGTGACGAAGCTTCTGAACTTCCTTTCAAATCGAGGGCGGTTGATGGAAGTTTGGAAAAATTCCCGCTAGGGAGTTTCAAGATGGTGAATCTTTCCCCCTATCCCGTGCGGATCAATGTGGGATCCAGGATGATTGAGATCGCGGTCGGGGCGGAGAGCGTTTTTTCCCCCACCGTGGCCGCGGGCGAATCCGTCGCGGTGACGATCGACTACAATCCCGGGAATGGCTGGCAACTCATGAGCAGCGCGCGGTGGGCTTCCCGCAAGGACCGCAGGTCGCTGGTTTGCTTCGAATTCGACAAGCTCGGCAAGCGGATGAACATCAAGAGTGTTCCCCTGCGCGACCATCCGAACAAGTAGGCTAACAGGCAACCTGCTACTCTGAAAGTGGAGCTGTCGGAGTGGTGGTGCGGTCCGGGATGCTCCGGATGTTCAATCTCTTGGAAACGGGATCCTGATAGATGCAGGTCAGCCACCGGCGGTCATTCCGGATCGCACAGCGGGTCTCGGTGAGGAGGTTCCACCGCTCGCTTTCAAAGAACTCGAAGCGGACCGGCACGATGGAGCCGACCTCGCCCTTCGGTTCGAGATTCGCGACGGCACCGGGTTTGACCTCGATGTAGTCCCGCGCGATCGAGCCCCTGACGGAATGGGGTGATATGTTGATCATCCGGTAAACCCCTAACGGAAAATCCTTGAGGTCGTGGTTGAAGACGATGCTCTTGTAGGGCTCCTTGCTGTTCGCCGCATTCGGAAACAAGATGACCAGCGCCTTCGAAGTTCCTTCCGCTAGTTTCGCGGTGGCCAAGACCGGGTGAGTCTCCTTGCCATCGACCATCAACGCCTTGTCATGGATCTGGATCACCCCATCCATCGTGACTGCGGAATATGGTCCGACGATGTTCGCCTTTGACAGCCGGACGGCTTCGAAACTGTCGGCACCGGAACGGATCTCGACCGATTCCTTGCCAGGGACATAATCAAAGGCATAGATCGCCACCGGGATTTTCCTGACCGGCTCAGCGGCCTCCACGAATCCGGGAAGCAGGACCAACAAGATGGATAGAATTCTCATGAGTCTCGATTCTTCAGATTTCAGCAGGGGAAAGCCATCGGAAACTCACCACCTCATAACGTCGTCCGAAACGCACGTTGACGGGGTTGGTCGGGGTCACCCATGGCTGGTCGCTGGGATCGAGATATCCGGGGAGCCTCTGGACGATTGCCTCGCACCATGCCCGCACCTTGGTGCCGTTCTGGGGTCCCGCTTCGCCATAGGCCCGGATCCGGAAGGTGTCCCCGCGTGCTGTCAGGACCGGGGCAATGGGAGTCAAAAGATCCGCCTGGTTCAGGATACCTGGCGCGCCGTCGGCGGCATTACCGGGGTTGGTCGCCGAACTGATATTGAACGTCGGATCCAAGGCCTTGCCATTGATTCCGGAACGATCAATGGCGGCTTGCAACGCCCCGTTTTTCCCCAACTCACCGCTTTCGGCACGGCGGTTGACGAATTCCGCGAGCGATTGAAAAGGCCCCCTGCTTTCGACTTCCTTCACGACTTCCTCCGCCAGCTTGCGGACCTGGTCGGGAGTGAGGCGTCGATGTCCGTTCCACTTCGCGAGATCCTGACCGAGTTGTCCAACGGCTGATTCGAATGAGGTTCCATTGCTCGGCAGCAGTCGTGTCACGGCGATATTGTCGTCCTTGGCCGAGATGATCTTGCCCTTTTCGAACTGGGGAACCTCCGTGCCGAAGGTGCTGCCTAACAAGGCCTCCCAGACATCAACCCTCATGCTGTTGACATTGAAGGGGCAGTCGATGAGAAGGTGTGCCGCGGTCTTCAGGTATCCCTCGGGTCCTGTCAGGTCGCTCGCGATTTCAGCGGTGCCGCGACCTCCGGGCTCGGGCATGAACCTCGGATTGTTAGGCAATGGCTTGCCGGTGTTGAACAAGTCGGTGATGGAGTTGGCAACCGTGATTTTCTGATCGAGAGGCCCACCCGGTTCGGCCAGTCCGGAGAAGAAGTATTTGTCAAACAGCGCGGAATTCGCGAGGAAGGAATGGTCCAGGAAGGTCCTGGCGTCGGGAGCGCTGCGGATGGAGGTAACCGGCAGGAGCGGCGGCGCGAACGAGTTGCCCACGATCTGCGAGGTGAGAGGCAGTTGGCCGCCCGTGTTAAGCGGGGCATGCCTCAGTTGCGCCAGTGACAAGTCGGGACCGAGGGGGATGGAGCTGTGGGTGGCGAACTCGACCCCGGACTGGGCATAGATTCCCGAACCGCCGTAGCCGCGGTTGTTGGTGTTGCTGATTTCAATGGTCGGACTCGCCGGAGGCCAGTCGGTCATGACTTCCCATTGCAGTTCGAACTGATGATCGGCCCAGCTTTCCTTCTGATCCAGACCTTCCGAGGCGTAGAGATTGACCGGCGAATTCCGAAGCCACCCTTGTGATGGAAACTTCGAATCCCTTTCGGTCTTGAGTTGGAAGGTGGAAATCAGGAAAGGCTCCTTGAAGCGGACCACCGGAGGCGGCTTGTTTCCCTGATAGTCGTCCGCCTTGGCATTCTTCGGAATCGCATTGCTGACGACGAAGGATGGCAAGTCGTTACTTGAGAAAGGCGGAAGGTACTCCGCCTCGTTGTCACCATAGTCGAGCTCGATGCCACCCACCAAGGTCGGGCTCGAAGGATTACCCACGTAATATTTCAGGAATCCGGAGACCTCCTTGCCACCGGTTTCCTTGGGTTTGTCAACGGCCGCACGACCCTGCTTCACATCAAGCTGGATGACGTCACCCGGCTTGACCGCAACCGAGCGCACCGACTTGCCATAGTCGATCCCCGAATTGCTTCCGTTGGATGAGACACAAACGTTGAGGCTTGATACACCGCCGACTTCCGGATCACTCGCATTTCCGGCGGGCGGCTTGAATCCCGGCCGCAGTTCCACACCGACTTCCGAAAACTGGTTCTGGAAGGTTTTCACATGGTTCGTCGCGCTGAACACGATGTGCTCGCCGGGAGCCATCATGATGTCGTTGGAGCCGCTCGGCGGGAGCAGGTTCAGGCGGAAGTAGGTGTTTGCCCGGTTTGCGAAATCCGTACTCACGAAGCAGTTCGCGATATGGGTATATTCCGCATTGATCAGCTTCCCGTTCTTGTAGATTCGAAACATCAGCGGGACCCGATAGAGATCGATCCTGCCACCGGTGAAACGGAGATTCACGTTGTAGGGATTCCACAGGGTGATGACGGGATCGATCACCAGCCAAGTGATGTAGAGATCCTTTTTCGGATCGCTGTCGGGCAGGGCGGCGTTTTGCGGCGTGGTGAAGGCGTTCATGGTTGGATGCCAACCAAAACCCATGCTGAACACGAACTGGGCTTTGGCGATCGCCGGGACGATCTGCTGGTTCTTGAAATAAGGCGAATTCAAGACAGCATTACCGGTGCTCCCCGCGGGGGGACGCGCGGTGGTGGTGGTGCTGATGACCGGATTCAAGCCACCTCCCAGCTTGTCATACATCCGGTAGTGGGAATAGAGCAGGTTCCAGGATGGATCGGGACTTGGGAAAGGATTTGCACCGTTGAAACGGGTTGGCGGCGGCACGAGCGGTGTGTTGGTGTCGGAATAGAGGAATCGACCGGAATACGAACTCGGGAGGCTGGTGGAACTGCTGAAAAGCCTGGTAAGGTCCTTTGCCAAGCCCCCGTTTCCCACGTCGGCGATCACGCCGGCGGTTCGCGAGGTCAGATCATGGAAACTCCTGTCCTCAACCGGCATGCCGATCAAACCGGATTGCTCAGTGGTGATGAGTTTCTTACGGTTATCCGCCAAAAGACTGATGGGATCCCAGTTGCGCAAGGTGGTGGATGCGTAGCCGGGCAAAGGGGCTGCGGACATCCGATGCATGTTCGATGTTAGAGAGGTGGCGGAGGGCTCCGGAAGAGCAGTGGGCAATTTGGTGGATTCGTCAAACACCGCCCATGCGACTCCTTGGCCAAGTGTCTTGCTGGAGTTCGAAAGCGTGATGATCTCGGCATCTACCTGATCCCTTTCGGGAGATGTCGTGTTTTCCGGAACCAGCTTGGCCGTTGAACCGGTGGGCGCATTCTTCACGTAATCCACCGAGTCCGCCGCGCCGGGTTCCCTGCTGGAGGTGAGCCAGTGAAGGAATTGGGAATCCTTCTTGTCCTTGTAGCCAGGGGTTCCCTGTCCATCCCACTTCCAGCCTTGCCAAACTCCCGTTAGATGGGGCCGGGCCGCACTGGCACCACGGATCCGGGCCGGCGCGCTGATCCGCTGGTCCGGACCGGTGTAGTTCTGAAGCTGGCCGATGGCGAGGTTAAGGGCCAATCGCGCGTTCTGGCGGGCTTGCTGTTGCAAATCCGCACGGGAGGAAGCTCGCAACGAAATGCTGGAAAGGCTGAGCAATCCAACAGCGATGATGGTCAGAAGAATCATCAGTGACAAGGTCACCACGAGGGCAAATCCCCTTGGTCTGACCGGATGTTGAATCGAATTCATGGGTTTACATTCCATACCAACATGGGATATCTAACGCACTTTCGGATTTTTGCAAATCCTCCCCTTCTTGGCTTGGACTCGGTGGGTTGTGGGATGAAGGTCGGGCGATCGCCTGTTGTTCGCAGACAAATAACATTCTGAGACCAGCGTCAAGACCGTCATGGTTGCGCCACTTCATGATACGAGATGGGAGGCTCCCAATCCCGGGGAGTCACAGGAGTGATCGGGCGGCCACGGGAAAGCAACCGTACCTTGATGGGCTCCACGAAGGTGACGAGCGGGAATGGTATGATTATTTCCATCCTTTATGAACGTGAATCATTTGCTGGGTTCAATCGATCATCAGGGCTGGGAAGCGCGAACCCGCAGGAAACAGGGGGCCGGAGGTGCAAGTACCCGCACGGTGGTGGTGAACGTGCCATCGCCGTTGTCGACGGGGCTGCCCACCATTTCCGTGACCGCGGTCGGTCCATCGAGATTGCTGGTCCATGTCGTTAGATCGCCGGACACCTGGACGACATATTGCGGGGCCTCGGCATCGAAACGCTGGCGGAAAGAGATGGCGGGAAAATCCCCCTCTCCGGGCACGTTGACGTTTGCGTAGCTGACCGGCTGGATGGTTTGCGGCTGCTTGGGATTTGTCAGGAAGGCGTATTCGAGGAAATTGCTTATTCCGTCGTGATCGAAATCGCCAAGCGGATCCGTGACCTGCGGGTCGGCGAGTTCGGTCGGTGTGAGGAAACCACCGAGATAGAGCCGGTAAGGGTCCGCATAAAAGCCGAGAACCGCATTGGCATAGCGCTGGCCTAGCAGGCGCTGGGAATAAGCGTCGAAGTGGATCAACTGGTCCGATCGTCCACGCAGGCCGTCATTGTTCACGCAGAAGGTGTTGGTGCGGTGGTTTGGCAGGTCGGTCATTGCGCCCTCGACAATGCTGCGGTAGGGCAAGCCGTTGAACGCGCCAGGACTGCCATCGGCGTAGGTCCAGGTCGCCGGGACGAACTTGCCGCAGACAAACGGGAGGGATGGATTGTTGAACGAGTTGCGAAGATTCGTGACGAGCGCCTGGATGCGGGCGGCGTAGCCATTGGGATCGGAAGCGGGATCGGTGTTCGTGCCGCAGTTATACTCGCCCTGATGCCAGAGGACCCCCTTGAGCACACCATACTGGGACGCCGCGTTGACTCGCTGGACGGCCTCGTCGTAAAGATAATAGTTGAGGTTCGTCTGGGGATTGATCTGTTTGTTATCCTGCACACCCGGTGCCCACCACTCGATGGCCGACGATCCCAAGGCATGATTGATGATGCCGATCACCACTTCGGGATCGGATTGGGCGGCGAGGATGGTTTTCCCGAATTCGATACCCATGCCCACTCCGCTGTTGGTGGTGGCAAGTCCGGTCAGGTTGTGCCCCCCCTTGACGAAGACCGGTTCCATGCCGGTGCGGCTGCCGAATTTCACCACCCTCGGGACCGGAGCGTCCAAAGTGGCACTGTAGGGCGAACCGGCTCCCTGCATGTTCGATTGGCCGATGAACAGATAGAGATGCACCTTGTCCTTGGGCGGCAGTCCCACGACGGAAACGGTTTGGGTGATCGTGCCGTTCAGCGTGAGGGTGTAGGTCTGCTCGCCGAGTGGGGAAACCGGAATGCTTCCCGCGCCATCCACGGTGAGTGGCATGACGTCGCCGATGCCCGGGCTGATCGACAGTGAGGTGACCGTCCCGCTAACCGACCAACTCAAGGCGGGTGTGGCAGGACGTTGAACGAACGGAGCCGAGGCGGAAAAGGTGTTGATCGATGAAGTTGCCACATTCGTGGCTCCGTTGAAGGCGAGTTCGGCCATGCCCGTGTAACTCCCACCATGGTTTGACACCACGTGCATCACCACGGATCGAACATTCCCGTAGGTCGCCGGGAAATAGACCGATTCGGCCAGATTGATCGCATTCAATTTGGCTTCCGCCAGATTGCCGCTGAAGACGCTTCCCACCGTGGAACCACTACCTCCGGCACCATCACGGAAGGTGAGAGTGTAACTGTTCACGCCGGGTGTGGTAACGCCACCACCATTTGACGCCCGATAGGTATAATTCCAAACGTGCATGCCGTCGATGTCGCAAGCCTGGGCGAAGTCGAAGGTCAGGTCGAAGTTTCCAGATTTCCCGCCGGCGGTTGCATAGTTGTTCCCCGAGGCCGGATAAGTGACCCTGGTGTCGATGGGATCCGTCGGACTGGTGAACCCGTCGTTCATCAGGTTGGTGGGCGGATAGGTCGCGCTGAACTCCCCACCGGTGGTTGAAACCCCGTTGGCATAGAGAAAACGCGCCGGGGGAGCCTCCGCGATCTGGAGTCCTGATAGAACTCCGAAACTGTCAATTGGCGCCGTGCCATCCTGAACCTGCACGGTGATTTCGCCGGCAGGCGACGGTGCCACGCTGGTGAAGGTCACGTGTTCGCCACCCTCCGTCCAAGCACCATCGTAAATGGTGCCTGCCGCCACCTTGGTGGACGAGTTGACAGTGAAGGCAGTGCTGAAGCCCGACGCGCCGATCAGATACAGGGTGTATCTTCTTGTCGGATCAAGGCCTTGGATCTTCAGGGTTGCAAGTGCCCCCAGACTTGGAAACACCCTGTCATTCTGGAGCGAGGTCACACTGCTGAACAAGGTGGAAGCGCTGTTGAAGGAGGAGGTGAATCCGCTGGTGAGTTGAATTCCGATGGTGGTGGCCGCACCATTTGAGGCAACCAGATTGCTGTAAAGCAGCGGATGTGAAATGGAGTTCGCACCACTGTCACCCGTGGCGGAAAGTGGCACCTGGAGGTCGTTCCACAGCGTGCCGGTGTCCGGTGCCGGACCGGTCCCCGCATAGAGGACGGGTTCCGGATTTGACGAGGGGTTGGTCCCGTTGACGATATCGCGGCTAAAATCCGCATTGATGGTCAGCCCCGCCGCCGGAAGGCATAGTGCTAACAGAATACAACCGGCGTTAGGGAATACGAATCTCATGGGTTTGGGTGGTGTTCGGGATCAATTCGATATCTTGACGCGAAGGAATCCTTTGGTGGCAAGTCCCTCGGAAGCATCGAGGCTGAAGGTCCGGTATTCCCAACCGGTGCCTGTCAGGTCTTCGGTGAGGCCGCTGCCGACCGGAGCTGTGTCCGCGCCTGGCGCGATGGCGCTGACCGCGCTGTTCCAAAGGTCAAGAGCCAGACTGCCCTGGACGGTGTATTGCACCTGATCCACGGTCGCTGCCTGTGCGTTGTCGCCATTTGCGGTGAATGTGGCACCTCGGCGCACCGCCGCCACGAGGGTGAGTTCATTGGTGTCGGTGGGAAAATCGGTGTCCTGGATCAGAACCGCCGTTAGACCGTTGTTGGACGCGTTGGCAGGGTCGCCCTTGAGGGCAAACTCGGCGAGGTTGGAGACACCGTCGAAATCAGGATCCGCGTCCGGGAGCCGGTCCGCGGCATTCGGGATCTGGACGCTGTAGGTGTCAATCCAGGTTTGAAACGGCGAGGCAGCGCCGCCCTGTACAGTGAGCGTCATGTCGGTGCCGTCGTCATATTTCAAGGCAAAGGTGTTGGCGCCAAGGGTGATGGTGGAGTTGTTCGGGACTTCCACCCCACCGAAGCGGACGACGTCAGCCGGGTTCCAGGTGCCGGAGTAGTCCACGAGAGTGAACTTGGTGCCGTTAGGCAGCGCGACGTCCGAGCCGAGGTCGGTTAGAACGAGGTCTGCGGTGGTGCCGGGACGTGTGACATCTCCGGTCACGATGATCTTGTCCGCGGTGACGGTGCTGGTGTTGATTTCGACGGCGAGGATGGCTCCGGTTTCGAGGACCAGCGGACCGGTGGAGAAGGTGCCAATGCTGGCTCCGGGCGCGAGTGTTCCGAAGACAGTGACCGTGCCGGGTAGGGTTCCTGTCCCGCCGAGGGTTGCGGCGGCAGAGACCGAGCAGGCTCCGGCTCCGGTTTGGATTCCGTTGACGATCAGCTTGCCGCCATCAACCGTGGTGGTGCCGGTGTAGGGATTGTTTCCGGTGAGGACCCAGGTTCCTGCATCACTTTTTGACACCGAGGTTGTATTCACTCCGAGATCGTTGTCCACGATCAGGCCGGCGAACGTGTTCGCATCGGTATTCGTGCCTTGAAGCGTCAAGGTTTTGGAACCGACACCGGTCGCAATGACGTCTCCGGTGAAGGTGATGGGTCCGGCGCCTGATGCATCGATGTTGCCTCCGGCTGTTGAACCTCTCAGGTCAACCGGCCGATCGGTGCTGGTTGTCGCTCCGGTGTATTTCAAGGTTCCTACGGATGCGGCCCCGCTGCTGAAACGGATCGCTCCGTTCGCCAGATCGATTGGCGAACCCAAGGAACTGGGAGCGGGTGACGCGATGCTGCCGATCGAGTCGACGCTCATGATTCCACCCACCAGCCAGGTGAGCCCGGTGTAGGTGTTAGCTCCTGATAGAATGGTCGTGCCGCCCCCCCATTTCCAGAGACTGATGTTACCGCCACCGCTGTTCCGAATCACCCCCGAGAAAGTGCCACCTGCACCGTTCTTACCGATTTGGACAGTGTTGGCACTGGACGAAGTGTTGTCCAGTATCCCGCTTCCCGAGAAGGTGGAGATAAAGAGCCCCTTGCCATTGATATCCAGAGTGCCCGCGCTGTTGATGACCACGGGGGTGCCGTTCCCGGTTCCGAAAGCGCTTCCCGAACCAGCCTTGATGATTCCTTCGTCGATGGTGGTTCCACCGGTGAAGGTGTTGACCGCCGAGAGGGTGAGCGTGCCTTTGGTTGACTTCACAAGACCAACCGGTCCGCCAAGCTTGCCGGCCACGGTGCCGCTGCGCATGTCATAGGCACTGCCGGTGTTGTTCAGCGTGCCCGCGCCGGAGGAGCTGATGGTTCCGCCATCCAACAGCACTGTTGATACGGTTTCCGTATTGGCGGCGACATCCAGGGTGGCACCGGTGAAAATGGTCACCGTGGAAGTATCCGGAATGACCTCGCTGACGGTGGTTTTCAGCGACCCTTCGTTCACAAAAGTCGGTCCGGTGTAGTCGTTGGCGGCGGACCCGAGTTTCAAGGCCGCAGGTCCGGCCTTCACGAATGCGGTGGCTCCACCATTGTTCGAAACCTTCGCGTCGAGTACCTGGTCGATGGTTCCCACGCAATGGACGATCAGTTCCCCACTCGCCGATCCCTTGAGGGTTCCGTTGAGGATCTGGTTGGCGTTGTTGTTGACCAGAATGAGGCCACCGGAGTCGATCGTGAGGGCAAAGCCTCCCAGATCGACCGCCTTGAGAGGGGCGGCCCCCGCCTGATAGCGCAACGAATAGAGGGTGCTGTCGGCGGTGCGGATGATGTTTCCTGCTGTGGTGTAGTTGACCGTGGCGGACGTTGCCCCCGGCGGGAGATTTGTTTCGCCGGTGTTGATGACAATGTTCGTTCCGGAAAGTTTGGCAAAGCGCCCGAAGCGCGTGATCCCGCCACCCAGGATGCCGTTCACCGCCGTGGTTGTCGTCGAGGCAAAGTCCGAGTTGATGTTCAGGGTGGCGTAGGGACTGCGGGTGATGGCTCCCAGGGCGAGGGTGCCCGTTCCACCGGGTCGGCTGAGTTGGGTGCCACCGGCCGTGATGGTGGTGGAACCAACCGCTTCGGCATGCGTGCCGCCTGATAGATTGATCGTTCCGCCCTTGAGGTCGAGGACGCCGGTATCGGAAAGCTTGGAGGTGTCCGAAACGGAATAGTCCAGAGTGAGAGTCCCACCATGGAGAGTGGTTCCTCCGACATGGCTGTTAGCACCGGCAAGGACGAGCGCTCCGCCACCCGCCTTGACGAGCCCGGTGGCGGTGGTTCCGTCGGCGATATTTCCACCGATCGCCAACTCGCCACCGTTCACGGTGATCGTGCGTTCGGTTCCGGCCGTGGTTCCCAGCGTGACTGCGCCGGTGCCGAGGTTGAGGTTCTGCGTTCCGGTGAACGTGAAATCCCCGTCGATGGTCATCGGGTGGTTGAACTTGGTGACGGCCCCGCCACTGGTGTTGTCAATCGTGGTGCCGCCGCCGACGAGGAAGGTGCCGGCGGCGAAGCCCAACGCGGCCTGGTGGTTGATGTTGAGCGTGCCTCCTGAAAGTGCCAGTCCACCGTCAAAGCTGTTGATGGCGGAGAGGGTAAGCGTTCCCCCGCCTGATTTGGTCAATCCGTAACCCAGCCCTGTGATGAACTGGTTGATGGTCAGGTTTCCGCTGCCGTTGTGAATGATGTCGAGATTGTCGCTGAGAACCATGTTCCCGCCCGCGACCCCTAGGGTGATGTTGGCGGCCGCATTGGGAACCACGGTAATCGATGCGTTTCCGCTGGAGACGTCGAAGTTCAAATCCCGGTTGCCTCCACCCGTGCCGATGCCGTTGCTGTAGAAGCGCACGCTGATGTTGTTGACTGCGGCGGAATTGAAATTGAGGTGCCCAAGAACCCGGTTTGCCTCGAGATAACTGTCGAGATTCAAGGCCCCGGGGGTAATGAAGGTCTGGGTGGAATCGATCCCCATGATGACCGAGCCCGGATCTCCGACCCAGTTGGTGCCAGTGAGCCAGGAGGCGTCGCCACCGCCACCGTCCCAAGTGTAGTCGTCAGCGTAAGTCGCACTTGGAACTAGCATTACGAAGGCGATGAGATGAAGCGGAGAGAGGAAGTCGATAGCTTTACGAGTCTTGGGTTTCATGGATTTCTGGGGCTTTGATGGGTTGGCAGGCACATCGGCCACAAATGGCACCTATACCGCATCATTACACTACTGCCGGAATGCAAACCTGCCGAAATTAGCTGAACTTTTTTCCAGAAATCGATATCGCTCTATGGCCCGATGGCCTTCAGGACGATCCGGTAGAAGCGATTGGGCGCTCCCACAACGGATTGGGCGACGGAGTCGGGCATGCGCCAGGTCACAAGGTCGGTTAGTCCGGCACCGCCTGTCTGGCGGTTCACCTCAACAAGATTTTCCCACGGTTCCTCATGCCATACGGTGAGATCATCACTCCATTGGGCTTCGTATTCATATCCCGCGCCGGGCAGCAAATCACGGAGGATATGGATGGGATAAAGTCCGCTGGTCGAACTAACAATCATGCCGGCGACGTCGCTGCGGAGGACATCGCTGAGCTTCCCGGACAAGGGCGGGCTCTGGGCGGCGTATTCGGCGGCATTGATCAGACCGTCGCCATCCGGATCGGCATGATCTCCCCATACGGTGGCTTCCTTGGCTGGGTTCGCGAGGTCGGCGGGGGAGAAGTTGGCGGCACGCCATTCGCTTTTGTTAGAGAACACGCGGGCGGAAGCCTGCGCCTGGAGGACGGGTCCGGACGCAGGGGTGGACGTTAGAGTCCACGTCGTGTCCGCGGCAGGTGTGACATCGATGAATCCGATGCCCTGCAAGGTGTTGGCCGCGACGTTGCCAATGCCCTGATTGATGACGATCGAGACGGATGACGGACAATCCCAGCGAAGGCGGAACGGTTCTCCATGGATCGCATAGCGGCTCGCTCCCTCGAACAAGATGATCGAATGGCCAGGCAAGGCCGATGCGGTCACGCCTGCGGTGATCTGGATGGCACCGCCATCGGATGGGATGACCTCGGTGCGGTAGGTGTGTCCTGCCAGATAGACCGGCGGGCGGTAGCGGTCGCCGAGAACCCGGTAGCCATGGACCAGCGAGTTGTCGCTTTCATCGTAAATACGGACGACCGGATCTCTAACTCCACCGGTGTCGATGACAGGGAGAAATGCGGCGGGAGTCCGACCTTCATTTTCCGTCTGGCGGATGGTCAGCGGCCAACCAGGATACTGCGAGCCGCTGGAGGGATTCGTCGGATCGGCATAGAGCGGCCAACACTCGAAAGTGGTGGTGCGGTTCAACTTGTTGAAACGAACGATGCCATAGCCCGGGCCACGGTCGTGAAGAAGCGGGGATCCCTGATTGGTGGTTTTCCCGTAGTAATGGGCAGGATTGGCAGCAGCCAGAACGTGAATCCGGTTTCCGAATCCGTCCTGATAGGAACCCGTGTAGGGAAGCTCGACGGTGGCTTGACCGGAGGTGGTGTCTCCCGGATCCCATGACCGCGAGAAGGCATTGGCGATGGACGGGACACAGAACGAATAAACCGCGTCGCGATCCGCGCTGATGCCGTGCTGGAGCATGACACTGACGTGCTGGTCGCCATTGAGATGCGGTGCGAAAGATTTGCGGAGCAGGCCGATGGCCTTGTCTCGCTTGTTCTGCGGCCAGCCGTTCGCATCCATGTCGAAGTAGCTGCGGTTATAGGCGGCGCTGGTATGGGTGCTAGAGCTGGCGAAGGGGCTTTGGGAAATGGCGGCCTTCATGTCCTGCCCGGCCCAATCCGCGGCAAAGGCATCGAGAAAGGCCTCCTGCCGCGATCCTAACAATTCGAGATCGGTGCGATTGAAGCGTGTGGTATCCGAAGCCGGATTGGTGGCACCGATGGTACCGAATCCCTCGTCCGCATAACCGTTCTTGAACTTTCGGTCCTCGAGGATCGCAAAGCCGATCCGGCCATAGACCCAGCTCGTGTAATAGACACCGATGCCCTGCTGGATCGGCGTGGGATCGAACGGATCCGGCAGGTGGGAGGTTTGCGTGCGTTCGACCATTCTCACGAATGCGGCGGGCTTGGTGTAGCCGCCGTTTTCCTGGGTGGTCGATGGCTTTCCCTCCCTCGCCCCAGAGGTTTCCCTGAAACACGTCGTGGTCATCGGGAATGGTCATCGAAGGCCGGTCCATCAGCACGTCGCGCCAGGTCCAGCACCAGAGATACCATTTGTAGAGGTAGTCGAGGCGGCGGTTTTCATCGCTTGACGAGTCCGCGGACGTCGGGCTGCCGCCTTCGTAAATCTGGTCGCCGGTGAAGGCGTAAAGGTCGGGTGCTTGTTTCGGGAGATTCGCGGTGATGTCGAGGTGGGGAAAATTGATCCGGTCGCGGGTCCATGAAACGGCTCCACCCGCGGCATCGTCGATGCCGTTGAAGCCGTCGTTCGCGGTGTCGGCGGCGCAATGGATCATGCATGTTAGAGCCGCGACGACGATCTCCGGCTTGTCCACCGGATCCGCCTGGATGGTGCCGGTGCGATAGGTGGTGGTTCCATTCTCGGAAAAACCGACCCGGAACGGAATGGCGGTCGTGTGGTTCCAGTTAGGAATCCGGAATCCCGCGGTGTAGGCGTCCGGATCGATGGCGGCGGTGGCGGCAACTTGCCAACCGCTGCCGGTATCCAGCTCCAATGCGACATTGGGTGCACCGGCAACGACGACCGGTGCGAGCTGGGCGGTGAGCTTCATCACGTTCCGGCTGAGGGTGTATTGGGTGGAGATCACCGGTCCGAAAGCGCGTTCGGGGCGATCCTGAAGTTTTGTCCCGGAGCCGGAGAAATCCTGAAACCAGAATTTCGACGTGCCCGATGCCGGATGGGAAAAGACGCCGATATTTCCCAGCACGGTGTAGGGCTCAACGGTGATGCTTGTCTGGCTAACCATCGCATCGCTCGTGCCGTCCCGCACATTCAATGCTAGCAGATAGTTGCGTGACACGGCCTGCCAGGTCGCGGTGAACTCGACGCGAAAACTCGCGGGCATGGACGCCGGAGTGGAACCGAGGGCGAGCTGCGTCAAGGTGAGCAGGCGGTTGTCCTGGATGACCGCCGCACCATTGCTTTTCACGCCGAGAAAAATGCCACCGTCGCGACCTCCCTTCTGATGCATGAGTGCGGCTCCACGGTAGTCGTGACTTGCCCCCGCACCGATGAAGATCCCTGTCAGCGCGCCAGCGGTCCACGTATCGCCCGTCACCAAACCGGTGCGCACGCTGAGCGAGAAGTTTCCCGGCTCCTCGCGGATGGACGTCGTCAACCGGTGCACGGTCCTGAGGGGTCTGCCCGACGACCCGAGCCTTGCCTGAAGCTTGCCGCCGCTGACTTCCCAGTCCTGGAGGCGGTTCGCCCAGAAGTCGGCACCTGCCCACGGGCGATCCGCAGTGGTGGACCAGTTCTTCGAGAAATTCGTCACGGCGGATTGAGACGCGAAGGATTCCAGCCTGACATTGTCCACGGACAAGAAGGCTCCGGTCATGGGATTGAGGAAACGCACGCCGATGGCCTTGCCCACATGCGCGTCCAGCTCACCAAAGTTTGTTAGGAACTGGAATCCTTCCCAATAGCCGGAGGTCAAGGGGGTATTGAAACTGAAAGCTTTTGTGAGGATCACGCTAACCGTTCCCGGTGTGTTCTCCGTGTAGAACTGCGCCGTGATGTCGGGAGGCAGGCCCGAGAACGTCGCCGCATCGAAACGCAGGCTGTATGCCTCACCGGCGGCGATGACGTGCCCCGTCAACTGCCGGAGGTCGGCTCCAGTCCCGAGCGACATCCGCCATGCCCCGTTGCCGCCGTGGGTCTTGCCGATGATCGATTGCCCGTTTGTTCCGGTCCACCCCGGAAACGAGGCAGCAGGAATCGAGGTCCGGTCGATGCCGTTGTTGATCTCTCCGGATGGATTGACCAAGGCAATGGGATTGGCTGAGAGGATTGCCGGAAGTGCCAGGCAAAGCGGTAAAATGAATCGAATCGGAATCATGTCGGCTTTTCGGGTTTTCACGCTATTGGGTAATGCGCTGCGTTTAGGACTCTGGATCAGGAGGCTCAATTTGCAAGGCACGTGGCGCTATCCATTCGCATCCCGCGCATGCAACTTCCACCGGGAATGCTCACGGACCCTCCGGCGCGGGATTTGTGACAGCCTGCCATGAATTCCCCAACGTGATCTCGCCGAATTTGAAGGGAGCCTGCCTCACTTGCAGCGCGATCACGTCCAGTGGAGCCGTTAGTTCGGCAAGTTGCCTGGTGGTGACGAGACTCCATTCCTCCGGTTCTTCCGATGGAACAGGGGCCGCTTGCTCGAAGCCGGTCATCGAGACCCGGTTGCCGCGCCATGGATTGAATTCCACCTTGGCCACCACGAAATACGGCCCCTTGCCGGACACAGGCAGATCCGAGCGTTCGAAGCCGCCCTTTTCGAGAACCACCCAGTAATTGCGCCCGCTCAAGGCGATCCCCAGCACGGAAGCAGGATCCTTGGAACTGCGGAACATCACCGTCGCCTCGCTGAGTTTTCCGGACTTGTCACGCTGGTTGGGATTCATCCGATAGAGGGTGAATCCCACATAGACGGTCTGTGCCCGGGTGGGATCGATCGGTTCTGCTAGAAAACGCCGTGCCTCCAGCCAGCCGCCCACGACCATCGCAAGTCCGGGCTTGTCATCGCGCTTGACCAGCGGAGCCATGGGAGCAAAGCGGAACTCCCCCTTGCGTCCGGGAGTGGACAGCCACCAGGCGTCCCTCCACCCGGAGCCAAGGTCGAAACGGTCCTGTTGGGTGGAGCTTTCGGGAAAGCGGTCTCGCGCGATCACCCGTGGAGAAGCCGCCTTGGCATCGCGGTCCGCGCGGGAACTGTAGTCCCGCACCCAGCTCCGGGTAGGTGCATCGAGAACCCTGTTATTTCCTTTGGATGAAAGCAGGAGGGTTTCCCCCTCACTGAGAAAGCGGTTCTCCTGGCGTTCTTCCTGCAAGGCCCCCGTCACCTCCACCTCACCATCGAGCACATGAACCTCCGAGTCTCCCTCCGGTCCCACCGCCACCCCGAACTCGGTCCCCAGGTCGATCACCGTGGAAGTGGGCGTTAGCAGGCTGAAGCTATACAATCCTTCCTCACATCTAACGGAGGCATTGCCGTGCGTCAGGCGCGCGGTTTTGGGGCCGAGCAACTCGATCCCGGCCGGTCCCTGGAGTGCCAGGCGCGCCCCACCGTCGAATTCAATCAGCGCGACACCGGACACCAGCTCCATCCGGCCGGCGGTCAGGCGTTTGCCCACCTCCACCTCGCCAGCGCCTTGCCATTTGCACTCCCGGCTATCCGCCATGGTCGCGATTTCCATAGGAGGCGAAATTTCACGGATCACCACCGCCGGACCGGTGTGCGGCGAGATCCGCCAATACCCCAATGCAGCCAGCCCGATGGCCGCGGCGATCCCGAGAATGCGCGGCCACCAACGGACTTGCGGGTTGGCGGACTTGGGTTCCTCATCGCGGTTCGCCTCGTCATGCAGGGCGGCATCGATGCGGACAGCCTTCAAATAACGATCCCGCAAATCCGGAGACGAAATCATTTCCCTCTCCAGTCGTTCAAGCTCCTCCGGCTCCAGCACACCGAGGAGATATCGGTGCATCAGATCGAGGAGTTCCTGATCGGCGGCATTTTCGCGATGGTTGCTAGAGTTCATGGTCAGCGGCTCAGTGAAATTCCCGGGTTCCGATGAATCGATCCGAAACCGAGATTTCGTTTTCCACACAGGTTTGCAATTTCGTCCGCAAGCGGCCCAGAAGTTTGTACAGGCTGTTAGCGCTGCGCCGCGATTTTTCCGCGAGCTGCTTGATCCGTCCGTCGCCGGCGTAGGGCGCGAGCACGAGTTCGCGGTTGGCCGAGGAAAGTTTTCCGAGACAGCGCTTCAGAACGGCCTTCTCCAGCACCCTCTCGTCATCTGTGGAATCGGCGGACTCGTCAGCCAGCATGGCGAGCAACTCCTCGCTGAAGACCAGACGGTCACGGGCGAACTTGCGTCTGCTGCGGAGCGACTCGAAACGCACGATCACTTTCGCCCACGGCAGGAAATTCTCATGGGAGTCGAGCTGGTCGAGCTTGCGCCACATGACCACGCTCGCCTCCTGGATCACGTCGTCCACCGCTTCCCACGTCGGCACCATCACGCGCGCATAGGCCCGCAATGCCTGCTCGTGACGGACAAACAGCCTGAGGAAACGAACGTCGGCTTCGTCGCTGCCGGTTTTTCTGGGTTCACTCTCGTCCATGCCAATGCTCCTACTTCCGCACGCGGCCCGACCTGCCGGGTTATTTTCCAGTTCGGACTCGGAAAGATGCTCTTCCATTCCCCCACCCCAAAGCGATCCATTTTCTCCTGATGCCTGCCTGCTTTGTGAAAGCACATCGCCGGAGGTCGTCCAGCCCTACAGAGACTCTTGGAATCGCAGCCAAGCCCCAGGATCGCCCGTTAGAAACCCACCAAGTCCCCATGGTAGGGTAAGACCCCAATTGACGCTGAAGCAACGCAAGACGAAAGACGCGGTCCATGACACCCACCCGTTTTCTCGCCGCCTGTTCGGCCACGCTTGCGATCCTCTTCTCCGCGCCCACGAGTTCAGCCTCCATCCTGCTCACCTCCGGAAAGTTCACCCTCCTCGGCGGCACGGCCATCACCAGCACCGGGGTGGCTGGAACAGTCATCCGCAACCGCGACGTGGGACTTTCGCCGGGAGCCACTTCCGGCATCACCGGATTTCCACCGGCCGTGATCCAAAACGGTGCCATCATCGCCACAGGCCCGGTGACCCGCCAGGCACGGCTCGATCTCATCAGTGCCCAGGTCGGCCTCGCCGGCATGCCCTCGGACAAGATCCTCAGCAATGTGGATCTCGGCGGTAAAACCCTACGTCCCGGCGTTTACACCTTCAGCGGCGCCGCACATCTCACCGGCGCGCTGGTCCTTGATGCCCGCGGCCGCAACGGCGCGTTCTGGGTCTTCCAGATCGGCACCGCGCTAACCACCGCCGTGAACTCCTCGGTCACCCTGATCAACCCCGGCTCCAACGGCGGACGGGATTGCGGAGTCTTCTGGAATGCCGGTAGCGGCATTACCATCGGTGCGAACAACCAGATTGCCGGCAACTACCTCGCCGGAACCAGCATCACCTTCGGCGGCAAGACCAGCGGCGGAGGTCGCGCCCTCGCCCGGGCGGGCATCTCCCTCGACAACAACCAGATCGACGCCAAGGGCGGCCCCGGTGGCAGCGACTGGAGCGGTGGCTTGAAATACGACGCTTCCGGCGCGGTTGTCCCGAATCCCGACCTTGCGTTCAGTTATTCCGGCAGTCGCCACCGCAAGGCCCATCAACCCGCCACTTACATCCGCGGAGATTCAACGGTAACCGCCTCCCATGTCCAATGGAGCGTCAACGGCGGCGGTTGGCACACGACCGGCATCCGCTACGCCGGCAAATGGCATTTCGGGGTGAAGGAAAGCCTGCTCCGTCACGGTTCTAACACCATCCGCATTCGTGCCCACGATTCCCACGGTCACCAAACTTCCGTCCGGAAGGTTTTCATCACCCTCTCCCGCTAACAGCATACTGCCGCCCTGCCCGCTGGGCACTCCCCCCGGTTTCTCCCGCTTTCCATTCGCATTTTCTCTGCGATAATCCTGAATTCTCATGGATCTCAGGATGACGAAGCGCCCATTCACTCACGGTTTTCTGCACAAGCTTTCGCCGCTTACCGTCTTTGCCCTCGTGGTTTGCCCGTCCTGCACCATGGCACCGATCTCCGCCGCGGATGAAACCCGGACATCCCCTGACAGGCACTCAGCTCGTCCAGCGACAAGACCGGCAGCAATGACTCGCACCTGGCCGCCAAAGGGTCGTCCGGATCCACGCTATCGCCCGCCCTCGAACTTTTCAGAACTGCATTCCGTCGCCAGCGAAGTGGCGAAGGCCACCGGTCGGAAAATCAACTGGCACCTGAAACCCGGTCAGGACCCCGGTCCTCTCGCCATCATTCGGGGAGGGATCGACGACTGCACCATCTACATCCACCCGGTCGCCGCCCGCAAACTTCCACCCAACACCTGGGCATTCATCTTCGGTCACGAATTCGCCCACCAAGTCGAAGCCTTGGGAGCCCATAGCCAGACCAACCCGGCAAACGAACTCAAGGCCGACATCGCCGGTGCCCGCTACGCCATGGCCGCCGGCTACCGGCTTGAGGCCTTTCTCGGCTGGATGCTAACGGAACCCGATCAGGATACCAACTCCCATGGTTCACTCGACCACCGCGTCCGATCCATCGCGGCACATTTCCGAATCCCGCAAAACACGATCCAGGCCCAAGCCAAACGCTACGCAGCGATCAAGGCGTCGCGCTGAAAAGCAATGTTAGATCCGCCCTATTCAAAGGAAATCCCCCCCACTCTCCCCTGAAAACTGGCAGCTCCCCCTAAATCAGCCTTCCAACTCCCTACCCCGCCCACCACCCTCCCGCATCACCCCATTCTTCCAACTCCATCTGCTCGTCGTCATCTTCGCGGCGACCACCATCCTCGGTCGCCTGGCTTCGGTCAGCGCGCCGGTGCTCATCACCTGGCGTTGTGTGCTTGCGGCCGCCGGAGCGTTTCTATGGGTCGTTCTCAAGCGCGATCGCAAGATCTGGCTCGGGCGCAAGGCGGTCGGGAAATTGCTCGGGGTCGGCGCGGTGATCGGCCTGCATTGGCTATGCCTCTATGGGGCGGTCAAGCTGTCCAACGTCTCCATCGCACTCGCCGGACTGGCCACGCTTTCGCTTTTCACCGCGTTCACCGAGCCACTTCTCACCCGCCGCAGGATCCGGCCCTTCGAGGTGGCATTGGGGATTTTCGTCCTCGCCGGAATCGGCCTGATCGCCGGGGTCGAGACGGGACATCTCCCCGGCCTTTGCCTCGCCCTGCTCAGCGCGCTGCTCGCCGCCGTCTTCATGGTCATCAACCGCACCATCGTCGTCGATGGTGGCGACCCGATGGTGATGGTCGGCTGGGAGATGGTCGCCTCCACCGCCGTCTGTTTTGTCGCCATTCCGATCTTCGATCCCGCGGGGCTCCCCGCGCTCGCTGTTAGCGATCCATGGGACTGGCTCTGGATCCTCCTCCTCGCCTGGGTCTGCACCGTCTTCGCGCAAGCCCTGACCAACCACTTGCTCCGCACCATCACCGCTTACGACTTCAATCTAGCAGCCAATTTCGAACCGGTTTACGGCATCATCGCCGCGGCATTGATCTTCGGGGAAAATGGCAATCTCAAGCCCGCCTTCTATCTGGGTGCGCTCGCCATCGTCCTCGCGAACTTTCTCCATCCGGTGCTCCAGAAGCGCTTTTCACCGCCGGCTTGATCCGAGGTGGAATCCTCAACCGCAAAGGCACAAAGGCCGCAGAGGGTCGCAGAGAAGTCCATGCCTTCAAGGCCTCATCCTGTATCTATCAGAAACTGCGGCATCCGGCCTCCCCGAACGTGGCGGTGACGTCTCGCCGCGGTTTGCCTCAGGAGCATCTTGCTCCCTCTTTCTCCCCATCAAACATCTACATTCGTCCATTCTCTGATCCACACGCCCCCCCAATGTTCCTGCGTGCAATCCGCCCCGGAGTCCTCGGATTTGCCTGATCCTCCGGTGGCTGATCTCTCACTCCCAGCCCGCCGGACCCTGCGTTTCCTTCGATTTCACAAGGAATCCCTCACTTCCCCAGGCACTCCATTCCCTTGGCACACCGCTTGCGAAAGCAGCTTCAACGCCATGCAAAACGAACCGCAACCCCACATGCTGAATTCCTACTGGATGCAAAGCGCCATGTCCCTTCCCTACCGGACACTCCACCGCGACCGGCCGGACTCCAGCCCACTTCCGTCCAACAAGGCCGACGCCCCGAAGTCCTCCTTGCCCCATGCCGGGAGCGATCCCGGTTTGAGAATGTCCATCCGGCAGGAAACGAACTCCGGGAATCCGGGCGGTCGGTGGGTTTGATGACCGGGGGTCAGGGGTCAGGGTTGAGAGTTGAGGGTTGAGGGTTGAGAGAAAGAACCAGCGAAGACGCCCGCCCCTGCCTCCTGTCCCCTGCCTCCTGCCTCCTGCCTCCTGTCCCCTGTCCCCTGCCCCCTGCCCCCTCCGTTTCCTCTGCCCCTCTTGTTCAAAAAATCTTCACCTCCAAGACGCCAAGAAAGACAAGCTGGAAGAACACGACTTCAAATCCTCCTCCCCTTGGCTTGCCCCGGCATCGTGCAACGACGACGTGCGCTCTTCCAAACTTGGTGGTTCAAAATCTGTAAGCGTCCCAAAATCCACCCCCTACCAATCCGCCTCGGACCGCGCATCCTCACCCGGATGTCCAAACCACGCCCCGTTCCATCCTGTCGGCTCACTTGCACCGACGTCCGCTTCGTCGAAGTCGATTTTCCGCGCCAGCTCCGGCCCCGCCTGGTCATCCAATTCAGCGAAGGCCTCTCGCTCCTGCTAGAAGACCAAGCCGCCATCCCGCTCGCCGCCGACTTCATCACCACCTTCCGCAAACACCTCGCCGCGAAAGGAGGTCGCCCGTGCTGAACCTCACCAGTTCCTCCCTCAAGGTATACCTCGCGCTCGATCCCTGCGACATGCGCAAGTCCTTCAACGGCCTCCACACCCTCGCTTCCGACCAGCTCCTAAGCACCCCCGCACCCGACGCCCTCTTCGTCTTCACCAACAAGCGCCGCAACCGCATCAAGCTCCTCTACTTTGACGGAACCGGCACCTGGGTCGCCGCCAAGAGACTCGAAAAAGGCCGCTTCAGCTGGCCCGCCCCCAGCGAACCCGGCCAGCGCCGCATCAAGCTCCACGCCGAAGCCCTTCAACTCCTCATCGACGGCGTCGACCTCCGCGGAGCCACCTTCAAGCCATGGTATGAACGCCCCGATTGATCCACAAAATTCCTGAAAGCCAGCATACGTTAGGCACGCTATTTGCTACTACGTTTTTAGTGGAAAACGGCACCCCACCAGACACCCGGCAGCTCCTCAACCGCCTCGGCGAGCTTGAGAAAAAGCTCACCCGTCTGGAGGCTGAAAACACCCACCTCAAGTCCGAGCTCACCCGCAAGGACAAGATCATCGCCGGTCTCCAACAGCGCCTCTTCGGCTCCAGCTCCGAGAAGCTCGACCCCGACCAGCTCCAGTTCGAGTTAGACCAACTCCTGCTGGGAAAACCGGCACCTCTTCCGGACGCAAGCGACGAAACATCCGCACCGGAGGAGGGAAAATCAAACGCAGCAAGAACCCGCCGCACCAAGGCTGACCGTTTTCCAAAAAACCTCAAAATCATCGTCGATGCCGTCACCATCCCCGATGAAGTCCTCACCAACCCCGACGACTGGAAGGAAATCGGCGAGGAACACCACGACGAGCTCGACGTCATCAAGTCCGAGATCTTCTGGCGTCGCACCATCCGCAAAAAGTTCGTCCACAAGACCGACAAGGCCCGCCCGCCCGTCATCGCGTCCGCCCCGCTTCCCTCCATCCCCGGCACCCTGATCGCCCCTGCTCTAGCAGCCCAGATCATCGCCGACAAATACCAGGACCACCTTCCCCACTACCGCCAGTCCCAGCGCTTCCGACGACGACACGGAGCCGACATCGGGCGCCAGACCCTCAACACCTGGACCCACGCCACCGCCCGCCACCTCGGTCCCATCGATAAAGCCATCAAAGCCGAGATCCTCCAGGCCACCGATCTTGAGATCGACGAAACCCCCATCGACTATCAGGACCCCGGCCACGGCTCCGTCAAGGAGGGTCGCACTCTGTCTTCGGGAACGTTCCCGTCCGGTCGTGAAAGGCAAAAGCATCGCCGTTGGAAGAGAACACGAATGGGATATCGAGAGCCTTGGCGTAGCCGAGCGCTTGCTGCATTCCGTCCGCAACACCGCGCTTGTTATCCTTTGCCTCGACAACGGCAATTGGGGCTTTCCCGCTTCCGTAGAGAAGATAGTCGGCCTTCTTCCCCTTTCCTCGGGCGACCAGCTTGCCCCGGACGATGATCCGGCCTGCGGTAAAGAAGTATTCCTCACGCATCTGGGTCACCTTGTCCCAACCGGCTGCCTCAATAGCCGGAGTGATGAACTTGGTGCGGATGTCCGCCTCGGTGAGGTCCTTTTTGTTCATCGGTGATTTTAAAAGCTGTGCGTTTCCCGACTCCAAGCTAACAGTCACCGGCCTGGGGAAAAGCAGAAACTTCCGGCTTCGGATGGGCCGCT
The DNA here is from genome assembly GCA_963810445.1 of uncultured Verrucomicrobiae bacterium. Lineage (GTDB taxonomy): Bacteria > Verrucomicrobiota > Verrucomicrobiia > Verrucomicrobiales > Akkermansiaceae > Luteolibacter. Next base: position 50,806 of record CAWENZ010000047.1, read on the forward strand.
CAGCCCACCTGACAGGGGGATTTAACAGGCGGAAGGCCAGTTCCCCTTTCCAAGCGGAGCCTTGGGATGTCCCGACCTTTGGGACATCCCGGACGATTCTTTTTCCTACAGACGGAAGGCTTCATTCAACTGACAAAATGCCCCTCCCCGGCGACGGGAGGCCCCGGATTCCTTGCTTGAGAAAGGTGCTCCCAGCCGCCTCCCCCACCCCGCAAACCGGCTCCGGAATGGTGGCTGCAGAGGGACGGATTCCCCCAGACCACCGGCATTTCAACGCCAAGGCGCGAAGGTCGCAAAGGGATGAGAAGCGGGACTGATAGAATCCTTTGAGGGTGGAAAGCGATACGTGGAGTTGGAGAGTGCGCTGGAAAATCAGAGATCCGCTTGATGGGTCTGGTTCATGGTGCTAGAGAATCCGAGTTTCCCGGAAGGAACCATCCCTAACAGGCGGACTGAAGATCCGCGCTCCAGTTTTCAGATTGCGTCTTGGCCCTTCAAGATCCGGGCGGGATGCCCGGGCGACGGTCTGCGGCGAGACGCCACAGCCACGTGGTTCATCTGCGGCGGGACGCCACCGCCACGTTGCACAACAGCGGCGCAATTTGCGTTTCCAATCGGAAGGCGGCTTGGGTAGGTTCCGCACGCCATGTCCACCACCCTCCGCGCCGCCATCCGTGATGTGATCGATTTCCCGAAAGTGGGAATCGTCTTCAAGGACATCACGCCCATTCTCTCGAACGCCACGCTCTTCCACGAGTCGATCACGCTGCTGTGCGCAACCGCGGGTGGCGTGAGGATCGACAAGGTGGTGGGGATCGACGCGCGGGGCTTCATCTTCGGGGCAGCGGTGGCGGAACGGCTGGGCGCGGGATTCGTGCCGGTTAGAAAGAAGGGCAAGCTGCCGTGGGACACGCTGGAGGAAGCCTACTCGTTGGAATACGGCGAGAACGTGGTCCAGCTCCACACGGACGCGGTGAGCCCCGGCGAGAACGTGTTGCTGGTGGACGATCTGCTGGCAACCGGCGGCACCGCAGCGGCGGCGGTGAGGTTGCTGGAACAACTGGGAGCGAACCTGGTGGGCATTTCCGTGCTCATCGAGCTGGAATTCCTGAACGGGCGGGATCTGCTGGGAGATTACCCGGTGCATTCCATCCTCAAATACTGAGGAGCCGGATTTTTCATCCCGGCGACGGTTCTGTCATTGATCCGGCGGCCCGGGCGGTCAAGCATGGGGTGGAACAACCCCTCCCCATCATGTCCTGGAAATCCTACAATCAAAGTATCGTCCGCTACCCGCAATTCGGCTTCTCCCTCGACCTCTCGCTGATGGACATCGCGCCGGAAGAGGTGACGGCGCTGGAGCCGAAGATCGCCAAGGCCTTTTCCGACATGGAACTGCTGGAGGCCGGCAAGATCGTGAATCCCGACGAGGGCCGGATGGTGGGCCACTACTGGCTGCGCAACGCGAGCCTGGCCCCGACCGAGGAGATCCGCCGCTCCATCATCGATCCGCTCAACGACCTGAAGCGCTTTGCCGAGAAGATCCACACCGGCAGCATCACCTCGCCGACGGGCGGGAGTTTCAAACAGGTCCTGCTCATCGGGATCGGCGGTTCGGCACTGGGACCGCAGCTCGTCTCGGAGGCCATCGGCAAGGACGCGCGGCTGCCGCTTTACTTTTTCGACAACACGGACCCGGCCGGCATGGACGCGGTGATTTCGAAGCTTTCCGTAACGGGACTGGACCGCACGCTGGTGCTGGTGATTTCAAAATCCGGCGGCACGGCGGAAACGCGCAACGGGATGCTGGAGGCGAAGGCCGCCTATGAATCCGCCGGGTTTGAATTCGGCCCTCATGCGGTGGCCGTGACAGGAGCGGGCTCGAAGCTCGACCAGTTCGCGACCGCCAACCATTTCATCACGACTTTCCCGATGGAGGACTGGGTCGGCGGACGGACTTCGGTGCTTTCCACCGTGGGCCTGGTCCCGGCGGCGCTTCAAGGACTGGACATCGACGCGATGCTCGACGGCGCGGCGGCGATGGATGTGGAAACCCGCAAGCAGGACGCCGCCACCAACGCCTCCATGCAACTCGCCATCGCCTGGTACAGCGCGACCAACGGCAAGGGTGAGAAGGACATGGTGGTGCTGCCATACAAGGACTCGCTGGTGCTGTTTTCCAAGTATCTCCAACAGCTCGTGATGGAGTCGCTCGGCAAGCATCTCGATCTGGACGGAAATGTCGTGAACCAGGGCATCGCCGTGTATGGCAACAAGGGCTCGACCGACCAGCACGCCTACGTCCAACAGCTCCGCGACGGGGTGAACAATTTCTTCGCCACCTTCATCGAGGTGAGGAAGGGCCGCGACGGGCACAGCATCCAGGTGGATCCCGGCACCACCACCGCCGACTATCTGCAAGGCTTCCTTCGCGGCACGCGCAAGGCGCTCCACGACAGCGGCCGCAAGTCGGTGACCATTTCCATTCCGGAGGTCACGCCGTTTCAGTTAGGACTGCTCATCGCGCTGTTCGAAAGGACCGTCTCGTTCTATGCGACGCTTGTGAACATCAACGCCTATCACCAGCCCGGCGTGGAGGCCGGCAAGAAGGCGGCGGGCGCGTTCATCGAGACGCTGAACAAGGTCCGTGGCCATCTAACCGCCAGCGCGAAGACGGCGGAGGAAGTGGCGACGGAGATCGATGCGGATCCGGAGGACGTTTACCATTGCCTCACCCATCTATCGGCCAACGGCGAGGTGCAGATTTCCATCGGCGCGACTCCGGCGGAAGACCGCTTCCAGCTTTGAGGCCTTTGGAGGGCGGTGGCAAAGCGCAGCAGCGGCACCGCTTTGGATGTTTCATTGCGTCTGGAGAGATTCGAGATTTGGGGGATATAAGAGGAAGACGCCCTCAAGGGCTGGACTACATACGGGAGACGAATCTTGCTTGCCCGGAGCTGGAAAGCTGGAGGCGAGCCGTCTTCGCAATGCTACGCCGTGCCGAGGACGCCTCCCCGACGGTCCGGAGCGGGACGCTCCAGCCACTTTTGTCATGGAGCCATTTTCCACAGAACGTCGCTCGTGGAAATGTGGATCGATTCTCGCGAAGGATCTAACGCTTCGGGTGTGTCGTTTCAGGTTAAGAGGAAGACGCCCTCAAGGGCTGGACTACGTACGGAATTTGTCGGGTGAATTCGAATGGATTCCCGGCACGAAGCATTCATCCAAAGCAGTGTGGCACTGTCGCTTCCCACCGCACTCCATGGTGGGTTCCAATCTTGGATGGGCTTTCCACTGGTGCGGGGCGGTGCGACCGTGTTTCATCGTGACGATCAGCGCCATGCTGTGAACCACCACCATGATCCGATGCAGCCCCATAGGAATTTGCTCCTGGAACTATCAGTTGGAGGGCGACGGTTGTTACGCGCGGACGGAGTTGAACCGGATGAGTGAGAGCGGTCGGCTGTCCGTCGGATCCTCCCATCATGAGGTGGCGAAGCAAGGTTTCATGAGCGGCACCTGGGTGCTCCAACAGAACGGCCGGGAGTTGATGATGGCCCGTAAGCCGAACCCGTTCACCCGGACGATGGAAATCTTGTACGGAGGGAACCGCTACCTGTTGGAGGCAAAATCGGCATTTGGCAGGACAATGATTCTCTCCGGACGAGGAACCTCATGTGAAATCACACCCGCCCATTCGTTCACGCGCAGGGCGAGCATCAGTGGCCAGTGGGAGGATTTCACCACCGTGGCCTTCGCCTTCTGGCTGACGTCATTGATGTGGAAAAGGGCGGCGCAGAGCAACTGAGAGGCTGTTTGTCCGCGGCAGGGAATGATGTCCACGAAAGGCAGGGCGGAGGAATGAGTGATTGGCCTCTGAGGCATGTTCGGCGGACGATGGTTGCGTCGGCATTTCGGATACACATCGGCTTGTTCATTCCCATCTCAGCCGCCGGACCGCCCGGAGTGTCGGTCCCTGCCTTGCGCTCCGGAAAAAACTAACAGAAGAACTCCAGCTGCTCGATTTCCTTGGGATCCGCGAAACGGACGCCCACGCCTAACAAACGGACGGCGCGGTTGTTTCCGCGTTTCCAGGCCTCGGTGAGAAGTTCCTCGAAGATGGCGGGGTCCACGATATGCCCGGCCTTCTCCGCGGTGGTCCGGTCGAAGTCGGCGAACTTGAGTTTCACGACGAGCGAGCGGATGACGCGGTCGGCATGGGATTTCGCGAGGTCCTCCCGCAGCCCTTCGATCATGCCGCGCATCGGGGGAAAGGAGCGCGGGCAGGGTCTCGATGTTTTCGCGAAAGGTGGTCTCGCTGCTGACCGACTTGCGCGTGCGGTCGGAGCTGACGGGTCGATCATCGATGCCACGGCAAAGCTGCCAGAGCTCGATGCCCCATTTCCCGAATCGGCGGGCGAGCTCGATCTGGTCGAGCGCCTGGAGATCGGCACAGGTCTCGATGCCGAGGGCGGAAAGTTTTTCGCGCATCTTCTTGCCCACGCCCCAGATGCGGCCGACGGGCAGCGCCGCCATGAAGGCGGGGATCTCGTCCTCGCGGACCTGCTTCTGGCCGTTCGGCTTGTGCCAGTCCGACGCGATCTTGGCGATGAGCTTGTTAGGCGCGATGCCGGCGGATGCGGTTAGCCGGGTTTCCTCGAAAATCTGGGCACGGATCTCGCGGGCGATGGCGGCCCCGTCGGTCTGGAGGTGGGAAACATCGAGATAGGCCTCGTCGAGCGAGAGCGGCTCGATGAGGTCGGTGAAGCGGCTGAAGATGGAGCGGATCTGCGAACTGACGGCGCGGTAGAGATCGAACTGGACGGGGACGAGGATGAGGTGCGGGCAAAGCTCAAGGGCCTTGAAAACGGGCATGGCGGAACGGCAGCCGTATTTCCTCGCCTCGTAGTTGGCGGTGGTGAGCACGCCGCGGCGTTCGCTCCCGCCCACGCCGACGGGCTTGCCGCGCAGGGCGGGATTTTCCCGTTCCTCGATGGCGGCATAGAAGCAGTCCATGTCGATGTGGATGATCTTTCTCACGTGGCGGGCGGCATTGTCGTTCCCCGAGGGCGGGAGTTCCAACGGTTTTTCGGAAAGGTTAAAATTTCGCGATGCGGTGACGAAGATCGACAGGTCGGAACCGATCTGGCAAGAAGCGCGCGCATTCCAAGATCCGCCGATGGCCGAAGTGATCCAATTCAACTGCCCCGCCTGCGGGACCACGCTCCGACTTCCACTCGCGATGGCGGCGCATCAGGGGCCTTGTCCGCATTGCGACAGGGAAATCATTGCCCCGGATCCGGCGAGGGGCATCGGCAGCCGCGCGGTTCCGACGATGATGGTGCCGCCGGTGATGGTGCCGGATCTGGAAGCTCAGATGACCCATCCTTTCGCGGAGACGCCGCCGGCGATGATGCAGGAACCGTTTGCTCGCGAGATCCCGAAGCGTACGCCGTCCGCCCCTGCGATCAGTGAAACTCCGCCCCAGCCCGCACCTTCGATTCCGGAACCTCCGCCTCAACCTGCACCGGTGGTGGTGCACTTGACCGGTCGAGATTCCCAACGGACCATTCTGGCGCTTTCCTGTTGCATGGCGCTGGCGGTCGGGGTGGCCATGGGCTTCGCCATCGGAGTGAGACTGACCCAGCGCCTGCTGGAAGTCCCGACCGCCAGGCCGCCGACCTTGGAACAACCGAAGGCGGAAACGGACGTCGCACCTCGTGCCGCCGTGGTGGAACCGAAGCCGGTGCCGGTGCTGGTGAAGCCCGTGATCGAGGCGCCGAAGACCGATCCCGAACCGTTGCCCCCCTCCAAGGTGTCAGCCGCTGCCGAGGCATCGTTGAGGGCATTTCTCGAAGCACCGGACTGGGCGGCCCGCAGCGCTTACGTCCTGAATCCAGACAAGGTGAGAGCCGCGATGGAGGCCTATTCCAAGGAAGTGCCGGACGGCCCGACCGCCGTTCGATCGGTCTCGGTCAAGCAAAGCCAGATCGACGAAGCGACGGGAAACACGCTCTTCATTTTCCTCGTGACCACGGCGAAGCATCCGTCCGGCATCCCGGTGGCGGTCAAGGAGACTGCGGGCGGCTGGCTGGTGGATTGGCTGACTTTCGTGGAGTTCCGCGACGACCTATTCCAGTCCTTCGTCGATGGACCGGCGGACAAGGCGGGATATTTCCACCTGATGGTCAGCGATGCCTGCACCGGAGCAGGTGGCGACCTTGAAAAACGAGAATTTCACGCCCTATCTTCTGCAAGCCCCGTTAACGGACAAGGCGCGGATGGCCTTCGTGAAGAACGGATCCGAAGCGGCCACCCGACTGCACGATCAAACCGCGGGAGGCATGAGCTATCACCCCGTGCTGGAGGTGGTGAAACGGATGACTCCGGACAAGCAGGAGTATTTCGAAATCCTCTCCGTCCAGGCGGACGATTGGTTCCCCCGGTGATTCGTGGGAACTTGCAAGGTGGGTGGCAATGGTTCCGTTTATTCGGACATGACCCGATTCTCCTGGCTGCTTCCTCTCGTATTCGCATCCTCACTGACGGCCCGGGACGTTCCACCGCTGCCGAAATCGCTTTCAGCCTATGTCCTGAAACACGCCCCCGAGACGAAGGAGACGCTACTGAAAAAGGGCGACCGCCTTGCAATCTGCGGCGACTCGATCACCGAGCAAAAGCTCTATTCCGTCCTGCTGGAAACCTATCTATCAGCATGCCTGCCGGATCTCGGGATCACCTGCCGCCAATACGGCTGGAGCGGTGAACAGGCGGCCGGATTCCTCGCCAGGATGGAAAGTGATGTCCTGAGATTCAAGCCGACCGTCGCGACGACCTGTTATGGCATGAACGATTTCCGCTACGTGCCTTTCGACGAGGCGATCGCCGCCGAGTACAAGAAGAACCAGATGGCGGTGGTGGAAGCCTTCAAGGGGATCGGTTGCCGGGTGGTGTTAGGTTCGCCAGGCATCATCGACTCGGTTCCTAACTGGGTGAAGACGGCAAGCGGCACCAAGGAGGAGCTCAACCGTAGTTTGTCACACTATCGAAATATCGATATCGAGATCGCGAACCACATGGGCGTCGCCTTCGCGGACAATTATCGGCCCATGCTGCTGGCGAACCAAACCGCGAAAGCCAAATACGGACCGGATTTCCGGATCTCTGGGAAAGACGGGGTGCATCCCGGTTGGGCGGGACATGTCCTGATGGCGTATGCCTTCCTCAAGGGGCTTGGCGTGGATGGCGACCTGGGTTCCGTTAGTTTCGACGAGACGACCGGCAAGGCAACGGCCGCCGGCGGCCACGAGGTTCTAACGAGTGAGAATGGAACCATCCGTATCCGCAGCACGCGACTCCCCTTCTGTCCCGGGCCCGGGCGCGATCGACAAGGACGACTCCATCCGTGCGGGACTCGCGCTCGTGCCCTTCGATGACGATCTGAACCGCTTCATGTTCACCCTCAAGTCTCCCAAGGCAGCGAACTACAAGGTCATCTGGGGCGAGCAAAGCAAGACCTTCACGGCCAAGCAACTTGAGGGAGGAATCAACCTTGCGAAGGAGTTCGACAACAACCCGCTGGTGCCCGCTTTCAACACCATTCGTGATGCCGTTTCAAAAAAGCAGGCCTACGAGACCCGCCAGATCAAGATTCTGGCCCACGGCCCCGAGGGCATGACCGATGCCGATGCGACCTTCGCCCTCACCGAGAAAGTCCGCGCCCCTCTTGAAAAGGCCATCACCAATGCGATGCAACCGGTGGAGCATGTCCTTACGATCTCCGCCGAACCTTGAAACAACTCGTTTAGGAAATCCGTAAAAGCCGCTTGATCGTCATGAAAAACAAAAATCTCATTTTCACCCACGCCGCCGTGTTCTCCGTGGGTATCGCCGCCGCGATGATTTTCCATGGCGGAAGCCAACCTGAGGAGACTTCCTCGGCGATGGAAAACACCCGCTCCGCCCGATCGTCAGGCGGAGGTCAGGCTGGAGGCGGAATGGAGGAGGGCTCGCGGATCCAGCGCACAAGGACAGACGAGAAACGCTCCATTTCAAAACGGGACACGAGGCCAGCCCCAGAGCGGCTCGCCGACATCGCCCGCATGACCGACGCTTTCCAGCGGCAACGTTCGCTGATGGATCTCATCGACTCCTTGGGACCGGATGAATTCGCCGGCATGGCCGATCAAATCCGGGACATCAACCGGTTCGGGGATTCCCGCGGCGATTATGACCTGCTCCTGCGTGGCTGGGCCAAGGCCGACCCGGTCGGTGCCCTCGAATATTCGGAACAGCACGGTCGCAGCCGAAATTCAAGTGCCGCCATCCTCTCGACCTGGGCCGTCAATGATGCCGCCGGAGCCGAGCGCTGGGCCATCGAGCATTTCGAAGGCGAGGGCGCGAATCCCTACATGGCTTCAGTCATTCGCGGCATCGCCGCCAACGACATTTCCCATGCGTCCGAGTTGGCGCAGGCGATGCCCCAAGGTGGCGAACGCGGCGATGCGGTCAAGGGCATCACCGAGGCCTTGTTCATGCAGGGCATCGAGGCCGCCATGGCATTTCCCGCGACCATCGCCGAGGACCATCTGCGCGGTGGGTTCGTCGATGAAATCGCCAGCCGCCTGGTGCGCAAGGACCCGGATCAGGCAGCCACGTGGCTCGCCTCGATGGACCAGGGATCCATCCAGAACCGGGCCGCTCGCGAGGTGGGCACCGCGCTAGCCAAAAGCGATACCACCAAGGCCGCCGCATGGGTAAAAACCCTGCAACCCGAAGCCCAGGCGGAAGCCGCAAGAGGAGTCATCCCTGTCATGTCGTCGTCCGACATCGCCGGAACCGCCCAATGGGTCACTGGCCTCGTGGGCACTCCCAACTACGACAGTGTGGTGGAGGAATTCGTCTGGAGCTGCGACAACAGGGCGCCCGAGCAATCCGCCGCCTGGATCCAGGCGGTCACCGATCCCGAACAACAACGCAAGCTCTACCATCGCATGCTTGGCGACTGGGCCCGCAAGGATCCGGCAGCCGCGAAGAATTGGGTCGCGACCAACAACGTGCCGGACGACGTCCGCCGGCGCTTCTCGAAGTGAAGTCGCCTATCAGGTGTTTTCGGTCTTTGCCTCCACCGGGGATTCATTCAGAAATCCCGCATGCCGATATTTGAGAAAGTCCGCGAGCTTGCGGTGATCAGTTCCTCCGCCGCCGTCATCGGGTGGGATCAGGAAACCTACCTCCCCCCTGCTGCCGCCAAACACCGGGCTGATCAGCTCGCCTGGCTCTCGTCCAGAGCCCATGAGTTGGCGACTTCCGACGGCTGGAGAGCGGATCTTGAATCGGCCGAAGCTGCGAATGCCGGTGATGATTTCAAGCTCACCGCCAACCTGAAGGAGCTGCGCAGGGATTTCGACCGCTCCACGAAACTCAGTGTGGAACTTGTCGCCAGGGATTCCCAGGCAAGCTCCATGGCGAAACACGCATGGGCAGAGGCTCGCGGCAAATCCGACTTTTCGATCTTCGCTCCTCATCTGGAAACCTTGCTCGGCATCGCCCGTGAAAAGGCCGACCTCTGGGGATACGAGGGCGAGCCCTACGACGCGCTGTTGGAAGGCTTCGAACGCGCGACCAGCACCGCGGCGGTGGCCAGTCTGTTTGATGAGATGAGACCGGAGCTGAGGGAAATTTCCGCTGCGGCGGTGGAGAATTCGAAGGCGCGTTCGCCGGAACTCCCGGCCGGCCCCTACCCCGTCGAGGCACAGCAGAGGTTCAACGAGAAGATCGCCAGGGCCATCGGTTTCGATTTCGACGGGGGGCGTATCGACACCACGACGCATCCGTTTTGCACCACGCTCGGGCCGCGTGACGTGCGTCTAACGACCCGCTACATGGAATCCGATTTCACCTCATCGCTCTTCGGGGTGCTCCACGAGGCAGGCCACGGACTTTACGAACAAGGGGTGCCTGCGGAAGATTTCGGACTCCCTTCCGGCAGTCCGGTTTCGTTAGGCATTCATGAATCCCAATCGCGCATGTGGGAAAACCACGTGGGCCGCTCGCGCGAGTTCTGGGAGAAATGGTATCCATCCGCGCAGGAATGTTTCCCGCAACTCGCGGGATTTCCGTTGGAGAAATTTCTCGGGTATCTCTGGCGCGCCGAGTTCTCACCGATCCGGGTGGAGGCGGACGAAGCCACTTACGACCTGCACATCCTGCTGCGGTTCGGGATCGAACGCAGGATGCTGAACGGCCATCTTGCTGTCGCCGACGTGCCCACCGCATGGAATGAAAGCTTCCGCGAGCTGTTCGGATTCGCACCGCCGGACGACAAGCACGGATGCCTCCAGGATATCCACTGGTCCATGGGTGGCCTTGGCTATTTCCCCACCTACACGCTGGGCAACATCAACTCCGCCCAGTTGTTCGCCGCCGCGCGGAAGAGCACGGCGGTTGAGTCCGGAATCGGGCAAGCCGATTTCCTGCCGCTGCTGGACTGGCTGAGGACATCCGTTCACCAACACGGAGCCACGCTCGATCCCGCCAAGCTCATGGAGCAGGCTACGGGCGCGCCACCCTCGACCTCGGACTATCTAACCCATCTCAGGAACCGCTACCTCTAACATCATGTCGGAAGGACTCTTCATCGTCATCGAGGGAATCGACGGCACCGGGAAATCCACCCAAGCCCGCCGCCTCGGGGAATGGTTCAGTTCGCAAGGCCGCGAAGTCGTGTTGAGCCGTGAACCCACCGACGGTCCATGGGGAAAGAAAGTTAGAGAATCCGGCGGCACCGGTCGCCTTTCTCCGGAGGATGAGCTCCGGTATTTCCTCAACGACCGGCTCCAGCACGTCGAGGAAGTCATCAAGCCATCGCTTGCGGCTGGAAAGGTCGTCATCCTCGACCGCTACTATTTCTCGACGATGGCCTATCAGGGATCACGCGGTTTCGATCCCGCGGAAATCCGCAGGAAGAACGAGGTCTTCGCACCGGTTCCGGATGTGTTGCTCATCCTCGATGTCGATGTCGATTCCGCGCTGGGAAGGATTGGCTCGCGAGGCGACGTTGCGAATGAATTTGAGAAGCGCGACAACCTCGAGCAATGCCGGAACATTTTCCTCTCCCTGAAGGACGAGCCCTTCGCGCGGGTGATCTGCACAAAAGGAGATCCCGACGAGGTGACCGCGATGATTCGCGAGACGCTCGAGAACGCGCTCGCCTAGTTTGCGGGTTCATCGGGTGCAATTTGCCCAAGGGATGGCAATTTGCAATGGGGTGAACCCATGGATGTCTCCGTGAATCGTCCGCAAACCGCGCAATACAGGCGTTTTGGAGGAGTTTTACGGTTTGGTATCGCAACTGCGAAAGGACGGGCATGGACACCGTCATTGAAAAATCGATCACCGATGCTCCCGAGCTGCAAAACGTCCTCACCCGCTATGTGGATTCCTGCGATGGCTATCGGCAAGCAGCGGAAGTGGTCGATTCACCGCATCTCGCGGCCGCATTCCTTGAGATTGCTGATCGACGCAAGGTGATCGTCGAACATGTCGCGAGCATGATCGAGAAGCAAGGCGAGAAGCCGGATGAAACGGGAAGCCCGGAAGCCGCGGTACATCGCTGGTGGATCCGCGTTCGCGCCCAGATGTCCACCGAGGAATTCGAAGCGACGCTTGCCGAGTGTGTGCGTGGCGAGAAGGAACTTGAAAGAACGGTCAACACCGCTCTCGCACAAGGCACTCTCGAATCGCGGCACTTCACCATTCTAGCAGAAATCGCGAACGAGCTGAAAGCGGCGATCCACACCTTCGAACAGGCCCTGGGCCATTGACTCTAACCAGAAACCTGTCGGGAACAAGCCGGGTTCCCGACAGGCCAATCAATCTCCGGCACGGAAAATCATAATCATGTTAAGTTGGTCCATCACATTTCTCATCCTCGCGATCATCGCGGGAATCCTCGGATTCGGAGGCATCGCGGGCACCGCGGCCGGAATCGCACAAATTCTGTTTGTTGTGTTTCTGGTCCTGCTGATCGTGTCCGCCATCTCCAGATCGCTTCAAGGGAAGAATCCCTAAATCCAAACCACGACCCCTCCATCACCATGAGCCATACACTTCTAAAGGATCGCCGCGTCAATGACCTCCTCACCCGGGTCAGGGAAGATGTTTCCCACCTGCGCGAGGACATCGGGAATCTCGTTTCCCACACCACTCATAGCACCCTGCCCAACGGCGCGCGGGAACTTGCCGAACAGGCGAAATCCCGGCTCGCCGCGGGCGGTGCCTACGCCGCCACCCGCTTGCGCGGCCTCCGCCAACAACCACCCCGCCAATCGGCGGGTTGGGTCGGCGGCGCGGTCGTGCTCGGCCTCCTCGCCTACGGAGCCTACAAGCTCTATCAGGAGGGATGCTGCTGCACGCGAGCCGAACTTGATGACAACGAGATGGATGAGGAAGCGGAGCCAGAGGAAAGTTAGACTCCCCGTCATCACGGGTTGGGATCAATAATCATCTCACCACATCGTGGTGAGGGATGGTAGCCGTGGACTTCGGTCCACGGTTGAAGGCACGACAGGAATTTGTGTCGCATGGCGACGCAGGATCAAGCCCCGGAGACGTGGTGGTCAGAATGGGTTCCGGTGGCGCAACGCGACACGGGAATTCTTTCGTCCAAGAGACCGTGGACTGAAGTCCACGGCTACCATCCGTGACCGCGATGCGGTCGAGAAGATCCGGGTGATGCCAACTTGACCTCCGGCAATGGAGAAGCCGCCATTCTCCCTACTTGATCTCTTCCGCTCCGAAGTAAGGCACCAGCGCTTCGGGAATGCGGATGGACCCATCGGGTTGCTGATACTGTTCCAGCAGGGCCACGTAGAGTCGTGGCAACGCGGTACCCGAACCGTTGAGGGTATGCGGGAAGCGGTTTTTTCCCTCCGCATCCTTGAAGCGGAGCTTCATCCGGCGGGCCTGATACTCGGTGAAGCATGAGCAGCTCGAAACCTCCAGGTATTTCCCATGCCCCGGTGCCCAGACCTCGATGTCATAGGTTTTCGCCGATGAAAATCCGATGTCGCCGGTGCAAAGCTCGATGGTCCGATAGTGGAGCCCAAGCTTCTGAAGGATCGACTCGGCATGGGCCGTTAGCTTCTCAAGCACTTCGAAGCCATGGTCAGGGTGGACGATCTGGACGAGCTCGACCTTGTCGAACTGGTGCATGCGGATGATCCCCTTGTTGTCGCGACCGGCTGAGCCGGCCTCGCGGCGGAAGCAAGGCGTGTAGGCCACCATTTTCACCGGCAGGTCCGCCTCGGCGAGGATCGTGTCCCGATAGAGATTGGTAACAGGCACCTCGGCGGTCGGGGCGAGGAACAGGCTGTTGATGCCGTTCTCGTCGGCATCGGTGCCATACATGTCGTCCTCGAATTTCGGGAGCTGGCCGGTTCCCTCCATGCACTCGCGTTTCACGAGATGCGGAACATTGACCTCCTCGTAGCCGTTGGCCGTCTGCGTATCCAACAGGAAATTGATGAGGGCGCGCTCCAGCCGCGCGCCCTTTCCCCGATAGACGACAAAGCCCGAGCCAGCGGTGCGGATGCCGTCGTCCCAGTTGACCAGGCCATGCTTGAGCGCGAGCTCGACATGGTCCTTCGGCTCTATCAGATCCGGCTTCGTGCCCCATTCGCGGACGACGGGGTTGGCCGTCTCATCGCTGCCCACGGGACAAGCCTCGTGGGTGAGATTGGGAATATTCAGAAGCAGGTCGTTCTGCCGGAGGGTGGCGGCTTCGGTCTCCGCATCGAGCGCGGCGATTTGCTCGTTGATGCCACGGACCTCGGCCTCGATGGCGGACGTGTCCTCGCCCTTGCCCTTGAGCATGCCGATTTGCTTGGAAATCGTCTTGCGCGAGCTTTGCAGCAGTTGCTTGGAAGTCTCCGCGGCACGGCGGGATTCGTCGCAGGCGATGACTTCATCGACAAGTTTCCAATGATCGCCACCCCTGTGTTTGAGGCGATCCTGAACGGCGGTGGGGTTGTCGCGGATGACGCGGATATCGAGCATGGCGGCGCGACTCTCACGGGCGATGGGGTGGTGAATCAACGCGAATCTTTGCCGAAATCAGGATATCACTCGACGGGTGTCAGCTCGACCTTGCGGAAATGAACCTCGCCGCCCTCGGCCTGGAGACAGATCGCTCCCTTGGTGACACTCAGACCGGTGCCCTCATTCATGAGTGTGCCGTTGATCCAGACGGAAACCTTGTCCTTCACGCACCGGACTTTCGCCACATTCCATTCGCCGGGTGGCTTCTCGGCGGAGTCCGTCTTTTTCACCCATCGCCGCCCTTCAGCCTTGGCACCCGCCACGGTTAGAGATTCGCCGATCGTCCAGAAATCACCCGCGTTGAGGTGGGCCAACTGGACCTCGATCGATTTCGGCCACGTGTACATTTCCTTGGGCTTGGAGGCATGGATGAGGATGCCGCTGTTCTCCGGCTTCGAGCCCGGTGCCCATCGCCACTCGACGGTCAATTCATAGTCTGAGTAATCCTTCGCCGTCCGCATGACACCGGGCGGGCGGCCCTTGCAAATGACAATGCCCTCGGAAACCGACCACACCGATTCAGGCGCTGCCTTCGGATCGATGTTGTCGAAGACCCAACCGTCGAGGTTCTTGCCGTTGAAGAGCGCGACGGGTTCCGCCGCCCTCAACGTGACCGACACCATCACACACGTCATCACGATTTTTCCGAACATGAACGCATCTAGCAGGATCTAATCACCGCATCAAGCCAAACTTTGGCATCGACTCCCGCGATGTTCCGCATTCCGAATCGGGCATGCGAGAACACGCGGAATCCCCCGAAGCCATGGAGAACCTGGGCCGAAAGACGGCGGAAACCATCGCCGCCGGGTCCGTGATTGCCCTGGTGGGCGGTCTTGGCGCGGGAAAAACCCACTGGACAAAAGGCTTCGTGGCGGGGCTCGGATCAAGTGCCGATGTGACCAGCCCGACCTTCGGGCTGCTTCACGAATATCCGGGCGGCAGAATCCCCATCTTCCATCTGGATTTCTACCGTTTGGAATCGGCGGCCGAGCTGCTGGCCTTGGGCTGGGATGAACTTCTGGAACAAGGCGGAATTGTCATCGCCGAATGGGGCGACAAGTTTCCTGAGTTGCTTCCGCCCGAAGCGCTCTGGCTTCAATTTTCAGTCGAACCGGACGGTAGCCGGTCGATCCACCGCCTTTCGCCACCGCTCTCTTAGGCCCCGCCGACGAGACCGCTTGCTCCCTTCACGAGATTTCCGGCGGAACGGATGATCGCTCCGGGCAAGCCGCAGGAATTGAGCGACAAAATGGCCGCTCCCAGCGTGATCAAATAAACCAGACGTTTCATGATGGGTGAGCTTGTCGAACCGGATCAGGTAGTCAAGCCGGGAGGTTTCAAGGATTCTCCCGGAGCTCGAAAAACAAGGTGAGCTCGTGGCGATTGTAAGTCAGGTGAGTCGTGGCGATCCGGTGAAATCCCGCTGCGGCTGCGGTGTCGATGACGAATTCGTACAACTCGTTCATCTGGAGGTAACTGACCACGCCTTGGGTTTTCAGGGTGAAAATGACAAGCCCGCCGGCGACGAGGTTTTTCGACAAACGGATCACGTGGCCGATGGATTCGCGGGGATCACCATTCATGTCGGACAGGATCGCGTCGTAGGTCATCCTGGGATTCGGCTGGAATGCGGCGACTCCCATCATCGCGAAATTGAGACCCGCCACCCCGTCCAACCGCTTGTCGAGAGGAGCGCGGTCGATCGCCGTGACCTGAAATCCCCTGCCAAGAAGCTCCGAGGTCATGCCACCGGGGCTGGCTCCGAGTTCCAGCCAGCGGGCTCCCTTCTTCAAACCGGGTCGATACATCCGGAGATAATGAAGCGCCTCCGCGATCTTCGCACCGGCCCGGCTGATGGTATCGCCGGTGTTCTGGCTGATGAATTTCGTCCCGCCGGGGAAATAGCCGTTCGAGTCCCTGGGGCTTTGCATTCCGCAGAAAAGCCCCTCCTTGCCGACCAGGCAGAACAAGGTGGGTTTCGTGCTGTCCTGGGCCTCCACGTCGCTGAATTTCGCGATTTTCTCGGGAAAGAGCTGCAAGGTCCTGCCTCGAAGATTGGATGCCAGGGTCTTGTAGTAACGGTGGGTCGCGGCCGGATCGAGTTGGCCGATGAAGATCGCCTGCGGATTCCTCGGTGCGAATTTCCGAAACAAGGCTTGGGCCGCCTTCTCGACAAACCCGTCCATTTTCTCGGGATTGCAAGGCCAGGCGTGATCCACCGGCAGGTTCCAGCGGATGTACTTTGCAGCGGCCGACGAATGGATCGCCGTTTGATCAGGAATCCGGATGAGATGGTATTCGGCTCCGAGCTTCTTCAGGGACCTCTCCGCCCGTCTCAGCGATGATTTCCGCGGAGTATTCGGAAAACACCTCGGAAATTCGAATCAGCCATTGGGAAGAGGAAGCAGGCGGTGTGGGATTTTCCAAAGTGAGAAGTGGTGAACGCGCTAGGCATAGCTCGCAGACATTTCCCATGCAATGACGACCATTGCCGATTTAAATCGCATTCCGAATCGCCGAAACGAATTCAGCCCCCTTGCCCTCGACAAATCTCGGCGGCATCTGGTTCTTGTTCCGCTCCAGCCAGGCTTCAGCCTCGGCCCGGCTTTGGAAGATCCTGATTCGATCCATGTTTCTGGACCAGTGGCCCAGCATCCTGACGATCCCGTAAGCCATGGAATTCGTGGCAACGAAACCCAGCCATCCTGTCGTCCGGTTCTCCTTCTGTCGGAGAAAAAGAGCCAAGCGGAGGACATCGTTGGCGCTCAAATCAAGCTCCGCACCGCTGAAATCGATCAACCCATGAAACTCCGGCGACCAACATGGGTCCGATGACATCGCCGAGAGGATCGCCCTGATGTCGGCCAACCCGGTTTTCCCCTGATATTCCTCAATTCGCAACCTGCGATCCACATCAATCCAATACCGCCCCAATGTCGCGATGGATGGATAATCAGTGGTTAAAAATTTCATGGAGTTCCTTACTATCGGACCCTCCGCTGAATCATTCGTTCAAAAAATGCGTGAATTCCCGCAACGCAACCGCCTCTTTTTTAACATGTTACACAAAACCAAGAAATACAGAATTCTTAATCAATCTCCAAAAGAGCCACGAATCATGGCAAACATCCCAAACATCGGACTCCAATCTTCTTCTCTCCCTCAGCGGCTCAGGTCTTCCTGATACATCAGTTTGAATCCGCTCTGGTGCAGGACCGCCACGGCGAATTCATAGTCCTCCACATGCATCGCGAGCATCGATTGACCTTCAGGACTGGGCATGAGCGCGTAGGCGAAATCGATATTGGTCTCGGCGATCATGAGTGAGTCGAGGCACTGGAGCAGCCCCGGACCAGCCTCGCGCATCGCGATGACCACCAGTTCACAAGTCGTGTAGGGAATCCCCTTCTCCATGAACAGTTGCTCGGTGGTATCGGGATCGGAAACGACCAGGCGAGCCACCGTCGCGTCGCGGGAATCCTGCACGCTCAGGCCGATGACCTCGATGGCTTGGGAACGCAGGAGTTTCACCATCGCGGCAAGCGCGCCGGCCCGGTTGGGCAACATGACGGAAAATTGCCGCACGGGCTCCGCATGGTCGATAATGGTCTCAGATTCCATGGGCGCGAGGCTATCTCAACCGCGCGGACCACGCAAGGGGATCGTCCTCACGGTTCCACTTGTCTCGTCCCGGATCACCAACTGGTTAGGCCTCACGTCGGTGATCAGGAATTCCGATCCGTCGGCGGCCTTGAACCGTTGCCCGGCCGAGGCGATGTAACGCTTGCCGGTGGCCGCATCCTCCACCAGCGCGACCGGATCGTGGGAACTGGAAGGCACGCCAGCCATCCATTCACGGGTGACCCCGGTTTTTGCATCCCGAAGCTCGACGACGGAAATTTCCGTATCTCCATCCGGATGAAGCTTGCTGTCCTCCATCCGCCGCTGGACGCGCACGACCACCAGGTCCGATCCGGGAACCGTGTCACCCGTGCTGACCTTGACTTCCTTCGGCCGATTCCCGGCAATCCTGAGCGTCGCCGTCTGTTGCTGGACCGACTCGACACTGACCGGAACCTCCCGTTCCCGATAGTGCCGCATCACCAGCGGAGGCATGGGAAATGACTCCGCGCCATCCGGCTCCGGGGTGGCGGATGGTTGTGCTTTTGACGGATGGTCAGAATTTGAAACGACCGCGCTGCTGAGCGTTTCCCCCTCGATCGGGATGGAGGGAGAATGTTTCGATTCATTGGAAACTCCGGTGGAATCCGCGACTTCCTGGGATGCGGCATCGACAAAGTGATCCATCGACACCGCGATTTCCTCGTTCGATTCCAACGCCAGTTCCTCGGGCAAAGGTTCGCGGGAAATCATGGCAGCGATCTCCGCATGGCCTGCCGCGGTGGCAAGATCCGCGGCCGTCCGGCCTTCCGGATCCTTCGTATAACGGCTCGATCCGATTTCCAACAGAAGCTTCACCGATTCCAGATGACCGTTCTCCGCCGCCACCATCAGCGGGGTGCGACCATCTTCCATGCGGGCATAGACCGATGCTCCGTAATTGGTGAGGGCGTCGATCACCTCCGGTTGACCAAGCAATGCCGCGAGCAACAAGGCCGGATCGAGATCTTCCCGATCATAGGCGGCCAACTCCCCCACCGAACCCGCACTTGCTTCTCTAACCGCAAGCATCAGCGGTCGGAATCCGTCCTTGTCCTTCAGTTGCGGATTCGAACCCTGGCGCAGCAGCCAGCGCACCATGTCCGTCTGGTCGCCGATCACGGCCGCCATCAAGGGCGTGTGCCCCGAATCGTTCGTGACATCCACCCCGACTCCGCGATTGAGGAGAAATTCCGAGGAATCCTTCGCCCCTTTTTCGGCGGCGGCGTGAAGGGCGGTATCCCCCTTGGCATCTCGGGTGTCGGGGGCGAAACCACTCGAAACGAATTTCTTCAGCACCGAGACGTTGTTCTCCCGGCTCGCGCGGAACCAGTCGTCGGCGGTGAGCTTGTATCCGGCCTCGCCGAGATCCGACTTCACCACATCCACCCGCTTTTTGCAGGACGGCAACAAGGTTGGAACGCCAGCGATGAACACCGCAATGGCGAGGTGTCTTGGAGAAATCCCGATCATGGGAGGACTTTACTTAGGATTTCCTAAGTATTCAACCCCGAACCTGATGCCGCTTCAATTTCACCAATCACACAGACCCCGTCAGAAATCCTGAATCTCACATCGCACCCGCAAAGCAAGGCTCCGAAGACACGGTCGGGTTCCGCCGTCCGGGTCGCGGGACGGGGATCCAGCGAGAGGACTTCCCGGATCACCTGCCGTGACCGTTCCGGTAATTTCTCGAAATCACCCGTCGCATCCGCACTGACCTCGACGTTCAACCTGGGAATCTCATCCACGGCAAATCCCGCGCACGCGTCGGGGACCGACTCCGCATAGGGCAAATACGGCTTCACGTCGTAAACCGGAGTGCCATCGACCAGGTCAATTCCACCTAACAACAAGCGTGGCCCGGCGGAACCATTCATATCCACGCCCTCCAATCTAACCAAGGAAAGCCCCAGGCCATTGGGCCGGAAGGTGGAACGGCTGGCGAACACGCCGATCCTCTCATTTCCGCCAAGCCGTGGCGGCCTAACGGTCGGCTTCCATCCCTGGTCCACGGTTTCGTGGAATCCGAAAATCAGCCAGAGATGCGAGAAGCCCTCGATCCCGCGGACCGCCTCGGGAAATCGATAGCCCTCGTGAAACTCTAGCCGTCCCCAGGCACTCGGGCAAAGTCCCGGTTGCCGGGGAACGCCGAATTTTCCACCGAAGCACGAACGAACGGTTCCTATCGGATCGAGCGTCATGCCTCGGGGGGAAAGATCAAATCAACGGTTCAGCGGGTCTTCAAATGGACGCTCGTCCGGAGCACCGAACCCTCGCGGCGGGAGTAGGCGGTCAACTTGTCCAAATCGCCCAGAGCGGCGATGACGTCCTTCGCCTGCTTCTTGTCACTTGCGGACATTTCGGAGCCGGTGATCGCCTTCGCATTGTCTGCGATGACATTCAAGGTCTCGTCCGCATACTTCTGCAGCGTCTTGAAGTTCATGCTGAAGGTGACACCAGGGATTCCATCCTTGGCGGCTTCCGCTTGTCCGATGAGGTCGATCGCCTGCAACTTCGAAGTGGAGGTGACGAACCACTTGTCGCTCACGGTCACCGAAGGAAGGAAATCGTCCGTGAAGAACGGCATCGGGAAGAACCAGGTGGTGGCACCGTTCTTGTCCGAGCTGAGAGGCTTCTGCATCGGGATTTCCTGACCGGTCATCTCGCTGATTTTCGCAAGCGTTCCGGTGATGGTCGTGTTCATCTGGTCCCATGAGCCGGCGAGTTGGGCACGGTCGGTCACTGGAGAAATGAACGAGATGCGGGGCACCTTGGCCGCGTCCACCACTTCTTGCGGGATTCCGGGAATCGCTGGTGCGGCGCCCTTGAGATCGATCACCATCGCACTCTCCTTGCCGAGGCTGTTTGTCATTTTTCCGAAAGCACTCCAGAGCGAGACCATGTCCGGACGGAATTTCTCATCGATCATCTTGGCCATGCCCTTGAACTGCTCCATGTCCGCGCCCTTGAGGGGAAGCTCCGTGGCCTTCATGGCCATCGCGTAACCAGTCTCCATCAGCGCCTCGAGATAGGCGCGGGATTTCTCGCTGTATTCCGCACCCGATGTCACGTCGGCGAACATCAGGACGTCCTCCGAATCACCAAGATGGGAGAGACGGTTGGTCGCTTTCCAATCCACCATCCCGTAGTCGGCACCGCCGAAGGACTCGATTTTCAGACCTTCCTCGAAGAAGGCCACCATGCCGGAAGATTCCATCCCGGCCAGCTTGCGCAAGGCGGTCTCGCGCTCGGCGACGATTTGGAAAAGCGCCTCAAGGTCCCGGGTGTCACCCAGGCCTTCCGCTCCTGCCAGACCGTCACGGATGCCGTTGGTCATGTCGGACATGCCGCCCACGGACTTCACCAGGACTTCCATGGATTCCTTTTGCCCGTATGAAAGGACGGCAAGATCCTTGGAAGCGTAGGCATCGCTGAATGCCAGGGCGTCGGAGCCGACAAGAGATTCCGCAGGAGTCGCGGCGAGCTTCAGGGCATCGGTGGAGCTACCGATGAACAGAATCACGTAGTCACCCACGGTTCCGCTGACCACGACCAGATCCTTCTTTGCCATCGCGGCGATGAGCTTGTCCACCGTCGCGGCGTCAAGCTGCTCTTCCATTTGCTCGCGATCTTCCGCCATGCTTTCGGAAACTTTCGCGCCGGAAACTTTCATGCCTTCGAAAGTGGCACCGGCCACATCGATTTTCACCGGCTCGACCATGGGGCCGAACATGGCCATGTTTTCCACCATCGAGGCGATCTCCATCGAAGCAGAGGCGCGCTGGGCTTCCTCGGTCCTGAAGGCCATGTAAATGGGCGGCATTTGCGCCTTTTCGATGGCGGCGATGCCCGACTGCGGGTCCTTCACGAAATCCTTCATCAGCTCGGGACTGAAAGGATTGCCCATCGCTTCCTGCATGCCGTCGCTGTCACCGGAGCTCGCCATCTTGGCGAAGGACCTGGCCATGTTGCGCATTTGGAAATAATTGATCCGGCTGTAAGCCTTGAACAAATTCCCTGCCTGTTCGCCGGTCGATTTGCCCATTGCCAGGGTAAATTCCGTTCCGAAGAGGGCCGAGGGATCCATTGGCTCAGCTCCCGGGGCTACTGCTGCATCGGCATCTTCCGCCGCATCCGGATCGCCGGCGTCTTGTTCCGCCGGAGGAGCGACTTCGTCCCCAAAGTCCCCCGGCATCATCCCGCCCATTCCCATCTGTTCCTGGACGAGCTTCCAGATCTTCGTGTTCTTGAAGCGCTCGGCGGTTTTCGTGCCGTTGTAAAATGCCAGCACCACCTCGGTGTCCTGCGGCAGGTGTTTCGCAAATCCCAGCTTCGCGGCACGTTCGTCCACGCCGATCTTGGGCACAGCCGGTGCGGGCGTGATCACGTCCTTCACTTCCTCGACGACCTTGTCCACGATGGTGGAAGGAGCGTCCGGTGCCTTGGCTTCTTCTTTTTTGCCACAGGCCCCGAGGCCCATTGCCACGGCGGGAATCAACAACCAACTTGCTTTCTTTTTCATAGAGGCCAACAGCAAGAACTGCCGGAACCGACCTAGCAAGAAGATTGGCCCTATAAATCCCCGAAAAGTTTCCACTTCCGGGCCTCAGGGCCTGCTGCCAAGCGGTCGGACCCACATGTTCCGGTATTCCATGGGATCACCGTGGAACTGCAACCTGAGCGGGGCCGTTTCCGGATGCTTGTCCGGATAATGCGCGAGAACGCGATGCTGCGTGGGCCCGAGGTAGGATTCCCCGTTCTGGACGAACACGCCATTGTGCATGACCGTGAGCTTCGCGGGCTTGACGACCTTTCCGTCCTCATAGACCGGTGGCTCGAAGGCGATGTCGTAACTTTGCCACTCGCCCTGCGGCAGGGTCGCATTTACCAGCGGCGGAAGTTGGCCATACATCGCTCCCGCCTGACCGTCCGGATAGGTCGGATTGTCATGGCTCTGCAACACCTGCACCTCGTAAAGCCCCATCAGGAATACCCCGCTGTTGCCGCCTCCCTGGCCGTCCACCTTGCGACCGGCGGGCAGCCGCCATTCGAAATGAAGCTGGATCGCCCCGAAGGATTCCTTCGAGGAAATGTCCTTCCCTTTCGCCACCATCGCGCCGTCCTTGATTTCCCACCCCGGCGTCCAGGCATCCAGCGAAGTACCGTCGAACAACACCGTCGCATCGGATGGCGGCTTCACCACCACCGCGCCTGCGGGAACCACCACCGGCGGCTGGGGCCGGGCGGGATCATGCACCGAGTAGGGCACCCCGGGAAGCTTCGGGCCATCGGGATAGCCGTGGATCTCGGCACTGGCCACACCACAGGACAAGGACACGGCAAAAAGAGTCAGCGGGCTGGATTTCATCAGGCATGAAAACCACGATTCAACCGTCCTTCTTTCAAGTCCGTATCACATCCGGGGTTGCGGGAACTCCAAGTCTATGGATGTTTGTCGCAGCCCCGCAACCATGGCAGCCACTCCCACCCAATCTCCTCGCAGCGATCTTTTCCCCTTCGAACTCGTCCGCCCCGAACTCGAAAAAGTGGAAGTCTCCATCCGTGAGCAGGTCCGCGGATTCGACCCCGCCGTCGAGCCCTACGTCGCCTACATCTGCAACACCTCCGGCAAGCGCATCCGTCCCGCGCTCGCCATTCTCGTCGGCGGCGCGGCCGGCGGCGTCACCCCGGATCACCTGAAAATCGGCGTCATCCTCGAGCTCATCCACATGGCCACGCTCGTCCACGACGACATCATGGACGGCGCCAACACCCGCCGCATGGTTCCCACCGCCAATGCGAAATGGGGCAATGCCCTCTCCGTCCTCCTCGGCGACGCCCTCTTCTCCCACGCCCTCACCCTCGCCACCGACTTCAACAGCATCGACATCTGCCGCAAGGTCGGCAACGCCGCCCGCGAAGTCTGCCAGGGGGAAATCATCCAGACCCAGCGCCGCTTCGATCTCACCTTCACCAAGGCCGAATACTTCCGCATCATCGAAATGAAAACCGGTGCGCTCTTCGCCGCCGCCACCGGACTGGCCGCCAATCTATCCGGTCTCGATGCCGATACCGAGGCCCGCCTCCACAGCTACGGCATGAAGCTCGGCACCGCCTATCAGATCTACGACGACTGCCTCGACCTCGTCGGCTCCGAGGAAATCGTCGGCAAGACCCTCCGCACCGACCTCATCAAGGGCAAGCTCACCCTGCCCATCCTCAACCTCCTGGAAACCGCCTCCGAGTCCCAGCGCATGAAGCTCAACAAGCGCATCCTCGACCAGGAACCGCTCGACCTCCCCGTGCTCCTCGGCATCGCCGAATACGAGGGAGCCATCGAAAGCGCCGTCGATACCGCGCTCGATCTTCTCGCCCAAAGCCGCGAGGACCTCGCCCCGCTCGGCCAGTCCGTCCACTCGGACGCTCTCGTCCAGATCACCTGGTTCCTCGCCGGGCTGCTGGAAAAGTGCAGGCGGTGAAGAAATAGGTCCTATAAGACCTATACGACCTATCCCCTTATGCCTGATTCCCCGCCCCGCAAACTCCTCATCATCGGCGGCGGCTTCGCGGGTCTTGAATGCGCCAAGACCCTCGCCAATGACGAACGCTTCGAGGTCACCCTGGTGGACCGCACC
Organism: uncultured Verrucomicrobiae bacterium; assembly: GCA_963810445.1. GTDB lineage: Bacteria > Verrucomicrobiota > Verrucomicrobiia > Verrucomicrobiales > Akkermansiaceae > Luteolibacter. The sequence continues at coordinate 75,207 of CAWENZ010000047.1, forward strand.
AACCACCACCTCTTCCAACCGCTGCTCTATCAGGTAGCCACCGCATCCCTCGCGGCCCCGGACATCGCCCGCTCGATCCGGCAGATCCTTGCCGATGCGAAGAACGTCACCGTCCTCATGGACGAGATCACCGCCATCGATCCTGCCGGAAAATCCGCCACCGGGGCGTCGGGCACTGTCTATCCGTTCGACTGGCTGCTCCTCGCCGCCGGCGCGCGCACCGGCTACTTCGGGAACGACGCCTGGGCGGAGCACAGCCTCGGGCTCAAGTCCCTCGCGGATGCCCAGAACATCCGCCGCACGGTCCTTTCCAATCTCGAACGCGCGGAGCTCACCACCGACGAGGCCGAGCGCGCCCGGCTCATGACCATTGCCATCGTCGGGGGCGGTCCCACCGGCGTCGAGCTCGCCGGAGCCTTCGCCGACCTCGTCCACCGCTCGTTGAAATCCAACTTCCGCCGCATCGACACTGCCAAGCTCCGCATCATTCTGATAGAAGGATCCGAACTCGTCCTCGAGGCCTACGACCGCGAGCAAAGTCTCTATGCCCGCCAACGTCTCGAAAAACTCGGCGTCGAGCTGCGCAACAACACCCGCGTCACCAATGTTAGAGATGGCGCGCTCGACTTCAAGGACGGCACCGTCCTCGAGGCCGCCGCCATCATCTGGGCCGCCGGGGTCGCCGCGAATCCCCTCACCGGTTTCCTCGGCGTCCCCACCGACCGCGGTGGCCGCGTCACCCCGAATGCCGATCTATCAATTCCCGGCTTCCCCGACATCTTCGTCGCCGGCGATCTCGTCGCCATGAAGGACAGCGACGACATTCCAGTCCCCGGTGTCGCTCCCGCCGCCTCGCAAATGGGCGTCCATGTCGCCAAGCTGCTCAAGGAGGAACTCCGCCTTGAGAAAGGCCGCTTCGCCGACCGCAAGCACGACCTCCGCCCGCGCTTCCGCTATTGGGACAAGGGCATGATGGCCATCATCGGCAAGAACTACGCCGTCGTGAAGGCTGGCAAATTCCGCCTCCAGGGCTTCATCGCCTGGCTCGCCTGGCTTTTCATCCACATCACCTTCCTGCTCGGCTTCCGCAACAAGATCGCCGTCCTGCTAGGTTGGGCCTACGCCTACCTCTTCAGCAATCCCGAGGCCCGCATCATCGTCAATCCGCCTCCGCCGAAGAAAAGTTGATAGATTGGAGTCAGGAGCAAGAAAAGGAATAGCGCCCAAAAGGTGCCTCCCCGCCTATCAACCGTTAGAGTCATGACCGACGTCTTGGAACTTCCCTAACCCATGAGTGTCATCGCCCGCAGCCTCGCCGGCCATAACGCGGCGGGTGCGGCCAGCGAGCAAGAAGAGGGAAGCCTTTTGGAAATTCTGCAATGATCTCGATTGAGACATGAGGAGGTTCACCCCTTTTTCTCAGGAATTCATCAGTTCCTCGATCTCATCGGCCTCGATGGGGATCTTGCCCATGAGGTCGAAGTTCTTGTCCTTGCCGATGACGAAATCGTTCTCCAGCCGGATGCCCATGGCTTCCTCACGGATGTAGATTCCGGGCTCGATGGTGAAGACCATGCCCTCGGCGAATGGCTCGTGAGGCGGATGGACGTCGTGGACATCCAGTCCCATGTGGTGCGAGGTCCCGTGCATGAAATATTTTTTCACCAACAGCTTTTCCGGGCCTTGTTCGCGGGCTTCCTTGGCGGTGAACAGCCCGAGGTTGACGAGCTCGCGCTCCATCAATTCGATGACCTGTTTCTGGAATTCCATCGGGGTGTTGCCCGGACGAAGGATCTCGTTGGCACCGTTGAAGACACTGAGCACCGCGTTGTAAACGTCCCGCTGGCGCTTGGTGTATTTGCCGTTCACCGGGACGGTCCGGGTGAGGTCGGAGGCCCAGCCTGCGTATTCAGCGGCGACGTCCATCAGGACCATGTCGCCATCCTGGCAGATCTTGTCGTTCTCGATGTAGTGGAGCACGCAGGCGTTCTTCCCGGTGCCGATGATGGGGGTGTAGGCGAATCCGCGGGAGCGGCGGCGGATGAACTCATGCAGGAGTTCTGCCTCAATTTCCCACTCACCCACGCCTGGCTTGATGAATCCCAGCACGCGGCGGAATCCAGCCTCGGTGATATCGCAGGCATGCTGCATGATCCTGATCTCCTCCTCGTGCTTGGTGATGCGGAGGCGGTGCAGCAACGGCGCAAGCCGCTCGTAGCGGTGCAGGGGGTAGCGCGCCTGGCACTGCTTGATGAAGCGGGCGTTGCGGGTCTCGACCACCACACTGGCACGGAGGTGCTCATTGGTGGAGAGATAAATGTTGTCCACCTGGGGCACCATGCGATGCAGGAAGGTTTCGAACGAATCCGACCACTCGACGCGCTCGATGCCGGAGACCGCGCGAGCTTGTTCCTTGGTGAGCTTCTCGCCTTCCCAGATGGCCATGTGCTCGCTGGTTTCCTTGGTGAAAAGGATTTCCCGCTCCTTGGGATCGATCGCATCTGGCATGAGGACGAGGACCGTTTCCTCCTGATCGACACCGGTGAGGTAGAAAATGTCGCTGTTCTGCTTGAATGGCATGGTCCCGTCCGCGCTGGTCGGGTAGATGTCGCTGGCATGGATGATGACCATGCTGTTGGGCTTCATCAGGGCGCGGAGATTCGCGCGATTGTGGACAAAAAAATCAGGTGAAATCGGGTCGTAACGCATCGCCAGACTTCAAGGTATCTGCCTCAACAGGGCAATCAGGATTTTGAGGAATTTGATGGTCCCTTCAGTAACCCTGGGCGGCTGGGACCCGAAGTAGCGTGTCATCAGGTGCCACTACCGCCAGTTTGCCCTTGGCGACGGACAATTCCACCCTCGCCTTCGCGAGTTCCCCGCTCAATCGGGATGCCTTGGCTTTCCATGTTTCCAAACTTCCGGGGACGGAATGCTGGTTCCCGTATCCGGCCTTGGACGAGGCATCCGCCTGTTCGTATTTCAATTGGTTGACCTTCGACGTCCATGCGATGACCTGGGTTCTCAGGGTCTGGAGCTGAACGGTGTCACCATCCGGTGTGGCGGCCTTCGTTTCCGGTCTTACCGATTCCACACTGACTGGATCAAGCTCTTGTTCGGTGGGAGTTGCTTTGCCACTGGTGCCCTCGAGCCCGATCCGATTGGCGAGTTCCTGCTTCAGAAGAGTCCGACGCTCCTCATCGGACCATTGGAACTTGTCCTGCCATTCCGCATCCAGATCCGGCGCGTGAACCCTGGCGTTGCCATGCTCGTGCTTGATCTCCAGACCGACATCGGTCACCTCGGAAATCGTCACGTTTCGAAATTCGCGTCCTCCACGGATGGCGAGGACGGCGATCTTTTGGCCAACGGCATCCAACCGAACCTTCCGGCGATACTTCGCCCGGTAATCGGCGAATCCATCCTCCGTTGCCCGGATGGATTCCCGAAGCTGCCCGATCGTGGCCAGAAGTTCTGCCTTGCGACGGGTCGAAACAGGCAACTCCTCGCGAAATTTCTCAAGCCGCTTCATGGTGGGTTCACGCCCGGCTGCGAGGTCCGCATAACCAGCGGACATCTCGTCGTATCTGGACTTCAGTCCGGCCAATTCCGCCCCAAGCGCATTCACCTCCCGCTTGGCCGTCGCCGTTCCGGATGAAAAACTCATCTTCTTTTCCATCAACATCGAAAGGCCCACCGCCGTCATGACGACGACGATCACCCCCACGAGTGAATAGAAGATCCCTGGATTGTCATCTGGGGAAAGCATGCCGGTCGCTGATGGTTAGAGCTGCGACTGCAACATGGATATGTCGCTCTGGAGACCGGCGATCCGTTTCTTCTGGAAAGCGATCTTGCCGTTGATGCTGCCCGACTTGCTGAGGTGCATCTTGCCGGCCGCCCTCGCGGCATCCGCATCGGCCTGCGCCCGGACGAGGTCGGCCTCGTAACCCTTGATCTCATTCATCGCGATATCGATCTGTGCCTGTTTCTCCTGGATGCTCCGCATGACTCTCTCCTTGGCCTCGGCGGCATTCTTCTCGCGTTGCTTCGCCATCTGCTCGTCCGCCAGGGAGTTGGCAGCATCCGCTGCTGTTTCGTGAGCCGCGCGTATCGCCACCTCATCCGCCAAGGCGGCGGCCTTCTGGGAAGGATCGAACTGATAGTAGTCCTGCATCTCGTCGGTCAAGTCCTCGAACTGAATGCGCTTTTGCCCCTCGTCATGGCGGATCTGGATACCGACCGCGGTCACCTCACGGATGCTCACGTTCTTGTAAACGTCGCCCTTGCGGGTCTGCAGCGTTGCAAGCTCCTGGCCTTTCGATTTCCCACGGATGAACTCGCGGTATTTGTCCTTGTAGGCAGTCCACTCATCCTGCTTGGCCTGGATTTCCGCGAGGCGTTCCTTGATGGTGCCTTTCAGGGCACCGGCATTCTGCGCGAGTCTCTCGTTGGTGGCCTTCACGCTCCTCAAATCATCGGCGGCCTTGATTCGTGCCGGAGCGAAAGCGAGCTTTTCCTTTCCATTGGCGATCCCGTCCTTGAAGTTTTCGATGTCCTTGGATTGTGCCGCGATTTCCGACTCGATGGTGCGTCCACCGCCCTGGAATCCCTCGTCGAAGGCAAACATGAAAAGGACGCTGAAGCCGACAAGGACCACCAGCGCGAGCAACATTCCAATCACGCCGGGTCCCCGGCCGCTGGACATCATATCGGTGAATGACATGGTTCTGTTTCCGGTTGGGTTATTTGACCTGGTATTTCACCTGATAGGCGTCGTATTCCGACTGCAGGGCACTCTTTTTCGCCTCAAGGGAAGCGACCTCGGCCTCAAGGGCGGTGATTTCCGCGGACTGCTTTTCTGAGACCTTTTTCGCCTCAGCGAGTTCCGAGGAAACATCGGGAGGGAGGTTTTTCATCCTTTCCTCGATCAGGGAAAGCTCGCCTTTCAACCGTGAAATCTCGGCTTTTTGCTTCTCGCGCTTCTCGACCATCTTGGGGTCCTCACCGCAGGAGGCGCAGGTGATCGCCAGCAGGCCGATCAAGGAAAGGTATCGGTTTGTAAGGTTCATGGGTTGGAAGGGGTGTTGGTCATTTGAAATCATTTGAGCTCCCGCCGGTTGCCCCGGGTTCCGGAACGGCTCCAGGAATTCGAGGTGACGGGTTTGCACGCTTGGGCGAAATTCGCCTGATAGTAGGAGGGAGTGTAATAGACATACCGGTAGGTGGGCCGGTAATTCCGGTAGGATGAATAGCTGGACCGGTAGGAGTATCCCGAACTCACACGAGTTGCCGGTTGCGCCAGCGGCCGAAGGCTCGCCAAAAGTTGATCGCGCGAGGCGGAAATCGCCCGCTGCTGGCGTGCCTTCGATTCCTCCGCCATGGCGAGCTCTGAGTATTGGTCTTTCTTGTCCTGTGCCTTGGCCAAACGTCCTTCGATCCATTGGTCGTAAGCAACCGCCTCCATTTTTTCCTGCTCCACCGCGGTTCGGGCGAGATCCACATCGATTCCGAAATGACGACACTGATCCGGGCCGAGATCCTCGTATCCCAATCGTGCGGAACCGACGGAGTGACGGAGGGTCACCCCGGCATCATCGATGGTTGCGATGGTCACCATTTCGTAAGACCGCCCGGAAAGGGATTCAAATTTCTCGAACGACTTCCCGATCAATTTCTGGCGCTGTGCATTGAGGATGGATTTGCGAAATCCCTCGAATCCGCCTTGAAGGGACTCCACCTGATCGCTCAATTCGAGTTTCTGGGTTTTCAACGATTCAATAGCTGAAGCGATTGTGCGGTTGGCCGACGTGAGCTCCTCCAGATTGGACACCTCGCCGCCCCCAAGCCTTTCAAGCCGTAATTGATTGAGTGCCAATTGGTGCGAGAGTTCGATCCGCTCCTGTTCGCCCCGCCACCAGGCGATTTTCCCTTCCTGGTCGCCGCAACCCGCGGTCAGCAATGCTGCCAACGATGCCGCCATCCAAGGTAGTTTGTAATGGGCCAATGCGGACATAACCTGAAAACATCTATCGAAAACCGGGCGAGAGGGTCAATGCATTTGTCACATTTTCGTTAGGGCGAATCCTACGTTTCACCGGACCCTGGCCCGAGGGAGGTTTGCAATTTGCACGAACCAGCGGCAGTCCGCATTGCACAAGGACCTGGACAAAGCCGAACAAAGGTCCCGAAACAAGGATCGTTGGTCAATTCCGGGACATGGCACCCGAAGTGCAATGGAGCGGAGGAACGCTCCAGCAGGCAGTATTTCCGCAAGATCATGGCTATCCCTATCAAAAAGGCATCCCACGCGGACTCTCTTGCCACGATCTCCAATGTCCTGCTCACCACGTTTATCGTGGCAGCCTTGTTTTTCGGTCGTGAAATTCTGGTGCCTTTGGCGCTGGCGGCGCTGCTGACCTTCATGCTCGCGCCATTGGCAACGAGGTTGCAGCGCTGGCTCGGAAGGATCGGATCCGTGCTCTGTCTGGTCGCCTTGGTCGTTTCCGTCGCGGCAGGCGCTGGAATCGTGATCACCAAACAGGCGGTCGATCTGGCAAACCAATTGCCAGACTACAAGGTGAACATCCAGAAGAAGCTCCGCTCCCTCCAAATCGAGCAGGACGGACCGATGAAAAAGATCACCGACACCCTGGAGGAACTCAGAAAAGACCTTCCGGGTGAGGAGGGATTGATCCCGAAAACGCCCGAGGAACTCAAGGAGCAAAAGCGGATCACACCGGTCGCCATCGTCGAGAGCAAGGACAGCAGCCTGGAATTCATGCAGGTCATTCTCACGCCCGTGCTCGGTCCATTGGGAACCGCGGGACTGGTATTGCTCTTGCTGGTCTTCATGCTCCTTCAACGTGAGGACTTGCGGAACCGCCTGATCCGCCTCATCGGGCAAGGACGAATCGGCGCCACCACCCGTGCGTTGGATGACGCGGGATCGCGTGTTTCGAAATACCTGCGGATGCAGCTAGTCATCAATGTTTCCTACGGCATTCCCGTGGCAATCGGCCTCTATTTCATCGGAATCCCGAATGCGATCCTATGGGGTGCCTTGGCAACAGTCCTCCGTTTCATCCCCTACGTTGGCCCGTGGATCGCGGCGGCGTTTCCGATCCTGATTTCACTCGCCATCTCTCCCGACTGGATCACGCCCCTCCTGACCATCGGCCTGTTCGTCGTTCTGGAGCTGATCAGCAACAACGTGATGGAACCATGGCTCTACGGCTCAAGCACGGGAGTTTCTCCCGTCGCATTGATCGTGGCGGCCTTGTTCTGGACCTTCCTGTGGGGACCTGTCGGACTCGTGCTGGCAACACCTCTAACCGTCTGCCTGGTGGTCATGGGTCGGCACATCCCGAAACTGGCCTTCCTCAGCATCATCCTGAGCGACGAGGAGGCCCTAACACCTGCGGAGGAGTGTTACTACCGCCTCCATCGTTCGGGCGCACACGACGAGATGGAACTGGTGGATGTGTTTCTGAAATCCAATCCACTCGGTGCTCTGTACGATTCGGTGCTCGTGCCGGTGATCACCGCCGCGGAGTCCGACCATCGTTCGGGCCTGCTGGAGGCTCCTCAACTGGAGCAGATCAGGCATGGACTTGGAGAGATTCTCGACGAACTCGAGATCCGCCACGAATCCACGGCAAAGATCGCGCCGGCTCGCGAGGAATTCCTGGTGTGCTGTGTTCCGGCGAGGGCGGATCGTGACAAGATCGCCGGCGACATGCTCGCCGATCTTCTTCAGATGAATGGCATCCCCGCCCGCAATGCCTCCGCCGGTTTGCCAGTGGCGGATCTCGTCGCCTGGGTGAAAAATGCGGCACCGGATGTGGTTTGCATTTCAGCAGTTCCACCGACCACACTCTCCCACGCGCGCCGCATTTGTTCGAGGTTGCGAAAGGATTCGCCCGATTTGAAAATCATCATCGGTGTCTGGGGAGCTGAATTCGACTCCACCCCGGATCTAGCAGAATCCGGGGCAGATGAGATTCTCATGTCCTTGAGCAAGGCGGCGGAACTCATTTCCAATCTCGCCCCGGTCCCGGCGCTTGAGTCAGAACCAGAACCGGAGGAAACTGCGGCGTGATCCGTTTGCCATCCCATCGTTCCGTCCCGGCCGTGCCACCACCATTCGACCATCCAACCCCATCCAGATCATGAATTTCAATGTCTCCTGCCAGCTCGGCTACACGCTTCATGATCCCGCCACCTTTCTCTTTGCCTTGAAATGCATCGAGACTTCCGGCCAGCAGATCATCCGTGAGTCGATGAATATCGAACCCTATGTTGACGTCGAGGATTTCACCATCGGCAGCGGCATGAACCGGTTCTCCCGCCTCAAGACCCTCAATCCGGGAACCCTCAATGTTTCCTATCAGGCAGAGGTCAGCATTTCGCACAAGATCGTCCCGGTGAATTCCCTCAATGCCGAATCTCCCGGCGACCTCAGCCCGGAGGCGATTTCCTATCTGTTTCCCAGCCGTTATTGTCCGGCCGACCGGTTCCGCCACCAGGCGAAGGATCTGTTCGGGCACTTGAATACCGCCCACGAGATTGCCACAGGCGTCAGCGACTGGATCTTCGAGCACGTGTCCTACGTCAGCGGCAGTTCGGGAGAAACCAGCTCCGCCGTCGAAACCATGGAGCAACGGCAAGGCGTCTGCCGGGATTTCGCCCACCTGGCGATTGCCTTCTGCCGGTCGATGAACGTCCCCGCGCGCTATGCCACCTGCTACGCCTATCAGCTCAATCCGCCCGACTTCCACGCCTGCTTCGAGGCCTTCATCAACGGTTGGTGGTACATCTTCGACGCCACGCGACTTGCACCACTCAACGGTCTCGTGAGGATCGCCACCGGCCGGGACGCCGCAGATGCCGCAGTCTGCACGATTTTCGGAAATCCCGAACTCACGTTCAGCAATGTGAGCTGTGAATGCATGGACTCGAATTTCGTCCCGGTGACCCGCGATTCCCTGACTTCTCGACAAGAAGCCATCGCGTTGCTTTGATCGGCCACGATCCATGAAAATTTTCGACACGCCTCCCGATTCATGGGAGCAAATCCACCTGATCCACGAAACGAGCTACTCCTATTCCCAGCCCGTCCATTTCCTTCCCCATCGCCTGGTTCTCCGGCCTCGCGAGGGTCACGACCTTCGGCTGGTCTCGCTCAACCTAACAACCACTCCGGCTTCGACCATCACCTGGAGCCGGGACATTCTGGACAACTCCATTGCCATTGCCGAGTTCACCGAGCCTTCGAACTCCTTGCAAATTCATCACGAGTTCACGGTAAGAGTCCCCCCACTTCCACCCGAGGGGCTCCCTCCGATTTTCATTCCCCATCCGTCCCAGATCGCCGGCATCGAGCAACTCGTCTCGGGCCCTTACCTCCAGTACATCTATCCGCCGGAAGTCGCCCAGCTTCGCCAATGGTTCACCGCCTCGGGACTTGCCCCCGCCCCCGGTAAGACCAGTGCCATCTTCGACGACATGGCCATCCTCATCCACCGTACTATCGCCTACAACCGCCGTGAGGAAACCGGTGTCCAGTCTTCATCCGAAACGCTGCGGCTTGGCACCGGATCCTGCCGGGACATGGCGGTGCTGATGATCGAGACGAGCCGCTCCCTCGGCTACCCCGCACGATTTGTTAGCGGCTATCTGGAAAGCGCCAATTCGAAGGTTGGCCGCGGCTCGACGCACGCCTGGGCGGAAATCTATCTGCCCGAGCGTGGCTGGACGGGATACGATCCATCCATCGGCAAACGCGTCGGTCCGGGACACATCGCGGTGGGAGTGAGCCATCACCCGCGCGGTGTCATGCCGGTGACCGGTGGATTTAGCGGACTTTCCGGTATCGGCACTTCCCTCAAGGTGAAAATCACCACCCGCCGCATGGCTCCCACCGAGACGGAGGAAGCGACCGATTGAATAAACCCGTGCAGGAAGCACGTTCCATTCGCCAACCCTCAACGTAAAACCCGATGCGCCTCATTGCCCCGCTCATTCTTTCCGCCTTGCTGATTTCGCAAGTCAGTGCCGCCGACCTTCCCGCCACCGAGCGATTCTCCGTCGCCACCGGCAAACCCATTGAAAAGGACGAGCCCACCAAAGGACAAGCGGTCATGACCATTCATCATCCGGAACACCCGAACGGCACCGCCGTCGTCATCTATCCGGGTGGCGGCTACCGTGGGCTGGTGGTTGGAGGTGAAGGCCATGGCATCGCGAAATGGTTCGGCGAACATGGAGTCACCGGCATCGTCGTCGAGTATCGCCTGCCCAATGGTGATTCCTCCCTGCCGCTTGCCGATGCCAAACGCGCCACCCGCATCGTGCGCACCCATGCGGCGGACTGGAAACTCGATCCAAAACGCATCGGCAACATCGGCTTTTCCGCTGGCGGACATCTCGCCTCCACCGCCGCCACCCATTTTGACAAGGGCGATCCCTCATCCGCCGATCCGATCGGGAAACAAAGCTCGCGTCCGGATTTCTCCATCCTCATCTATCCGGTCATCACCATGGGCGAGAGCACCCACGGAGGCTCCAGGACCGCATTGTTAGGAAATTCACCGGATGCGGCGGCCGTGGATCTCTTCTCCAACGAAAAGCAGGTCACTGCCGATACACCCCCGACCTACCTCGCCCACGCGCAGGACGACAAGCTGCTCCCTCCCGTCAACAGCGAGATGTATTACCAGGCGCTTATCAAACACCATGTTCCCGCCGAGTATCTCAAGCTGCCATCCGGCGGCCACGGCCTCAATGGCTACAAGGGCCCCATGTGGGAAGCGTGGAAAACCGGCTCCCTCGAATGGCTGACCAAGCAGGGATTCCTCCCAGCAGCGAACGCAAACTGACTTCACCCGATGAAACCATTTCTCTATCCAATCCTCGGAATCCTCCTCGCCTCCCACCTGTCCGCAGCTCCCGCCGCGGGGAAACACCATGAACTAACCGCCCGCGCGAGCGAAATCGACAAGCGGGCCAAGGCCCACCCTGAAATCGGGCATTTCCTGGAAAAGGGTGGCAAGCCTCAGGATGTCGAGCATGCCAGCGTCGATACCCGCGTCCCGTCCCAAGGAAAACTCGTCATCTGGCTGATGGGCTACAACAAGGAACTCTTCAACCACCTCGATAGCTACGGCATGAACTCCATCCAGGTGCACTATGCGCGTGAATGGTTTCCCACCCTCTATTCCGGCGAGCCACCTGCGGACGACCTTTTTCTATCAAAAATCCGGCTCGAGGCCGCCACCGGTCATGACTACAGCAAGGCCGTGGACATCCCGAAGCCGGACGGCATCATGGAGCGTTCCTATCAGTTCGTGAAATGGCTGTCCGTCAGGAATCCCGAGGGAAACTGGAAACAGTTCCTCACCCGCGACGGCAAGGACCTCCAATGGGACAAGGTCATCCTGTCAGGTGCCTCCCACGGATCCACCACCGCCGCCCGCATGGCCAAGCAAATCAAGGTGGATCGCGTCGTCATGTTCTCCGGGCCTCGCGACCAGTTCGAGGTCTGGCAGAAACTTCCCTCCGCCACTCCCGGCAACCGGTTTTTCGGCTTCTCCAACATCCTCGACGACGGCTGGATCGGCGATCACTACCCGCGCTCCTGGCAGCTCATGGGTCTCCAGGAATACGGCCCCATCGTGAATGTGGACAAGACTCCCCCGCCCTATGGAAACACCCGCCGCCTGATTTCGGATGCGGATGTCAAAGGAGATCACAACCGCGCCCACAGTTCCTCCACCCCCGGCGGTGCCGCGGTCAAGGGACCCGATGGCAAATACATCCACGAGCCGGTCTGGCGCTACCTCTTCCTCCACCCGGTCGATGAGGTCGGCAAGCCCGTCCCACCCGATCCCAAGGTCCGGATCGACCAACGGAAGAAATAGACCTAACGAACGAGGTTTCTCCTTTGAAATCCAAGGGGGCAACTGAATCGGTTAGCCGTCCATCTCGATGCGGTAGCGCGGAATGGACGGATCGATCTCCCGGCTCCAGGCGTCGATCCCACCGCGAAGGCCGTAGGTTTCGTTCAGTCCGTGGCCGCGGAACCAGGCGACCTGGTCGAGGACATTCCTGCCGCTGTGGTCGTAGAGAAGAATGCGGGCGGTGGAATCGCCGGCGAAGAGTTTTTGCTGGAGATCCTGGGTGAAGAAATCCGATCCCGGAATGACCACCGCCTCGTGTTCCTCGCGGGTGCGGAGATCGACGAGCCGGAGGGAGTCGATCCGCTCCATGGCGACGGCGGGTTCCATCAGCATCGCGGAATCATGCACGTGGCTGGCAAGCAGATGAGCGAGCACCTCGTCCACCGGGATTTCCGAGCGCTTGCAGAGATCGGCGAGGGTTTCGTCATTGGAAAAAGCGCAACTCTGGCAACCGCCGAGGTGGTAGCGGGCAAAGATCGCCCGCCGCGCGCCGGGCAAGGTTTCGAGGATCACTCCCATCGGCGTGTCGGCAGTCAGTTCGGCAATTTCCATCGGGGACAAGCTAGCGGTTGAAGCAGGAAAAACAACCTTTCCGTCCGGGGTGACTCCTTGGCGATGACAAGTTCATGCGTGAGTCGTGTTTCCAAAAATTGAATCATTGGACCTCCATCCATTGCGGAAGGTTCCCCGGAAGATCATCTGAGAGAACGGACCAGGTCTCATGATTCGTCCCATCGGGACGGTTCATCCCAGCCCGGGATAAAATCCGTATTCGTGTCCTGAAAAGATCCTTCATGCTCAAGCGGGATGGATTGCACCCCAGCATGAAGTGTCCATTCAGGACACGAATACCTGGAGAATCACCAACCCGGCACCGTGTGCCGGGCTGAGATGAATCGTCCCGCCGGGACGGATGATTCAACTTCTGAAATCAAACCAACCATTGGCTGCACAAACGGGATTTTCCGCTGTTTCCAAGGGCGGATTCGTGGAATAGACTCCCGCCATGCCGAGGGAACGCGATCCTGACGAACCGAAGATTTACTTTCTGCCGAACCTGATGACCGCCCTCAATCTGGCCTGCGGGTTCTTCGCCGTGCTGATGATCCTGAAAGGCGTGACCGAGGTCCGGCTCATCGAGGTCCAGAAGATGGCGGGTGCGGGCAAGCTTCCGCCGAAGGAGTATTACGAGATTTCCAAGACTTATTACGAATACGCGATCCTGCTGATTTTCGGCTCCTGCCTGTTCGACCTGCTGGACGGTCGATTGGCGCGGTTGGGCGGCCAGGAATCCCCCTTCGGCCAGCAATTCGACTCGCTGGCGGACATCATTTCCTTCGGGATGGCGCCGGCGATGTTGCTCGCCAGGGCGGTGCTTTTTCCACTGGGAGATGTCGGCTGGGCAATCGCGCTGATCTACCTCATCTGCGGGGCGATGCGCTTGGCGAGGTTCAACTGCCTGGCGGTGCTTCCCAAGAAACCCGGCGCCAGCACGGATTTCCGTGGTCTTCCTATCCCGATGGCGGCTGGATTCATCGCTTCGCTGACTTTCCTGCTCATCGATCTCTACAAGAACGACCACGAACTCGGTGCCTGGAAATACATCCTCGCCGGAGCGATGCTGGGTCTCTCGCTGCTGATGATCAGCGATGTGCGCTATCCGAGCTTCAAGCGGGTGGATTGGAAAACGCGAGGGACCTCGGGAGCGATCGTGATCACGGTGTTGCTGGTGTTTGTGACGGTGCAGTTCCGCTATGTCATGCCGGTGGTGCTTTTCAGTGCGTTTCTGATCTACGGTCTGGTGCGACCATGGATTTCCCAAAAGCTGAGGAAGGAAATCGAGGTGGAGGTGGATGAGGAAGCGCCGGTCGTCGTGACCGCGGAGGAGGCGAGAAAGGAAGTCTGAGATGAGTTCGACGAAACGCCGTCCGGCCTGGTTTCCCATCCTTTTGGTCGTGCTGCCGCTCTGGCTGGTCGCGTCCGGCGGGGTTGCGATCTGGTATTTCCTGCACAAGGAGAAGGTCGATGCGAATGCGGAACAGGAACGTTTCGCCCAGGCGGTTTCGATCCCGATGCTGGAGGACGACCTGCGGAAAATCGTTGAGGTGATCGGCGAGCGGAATGCCTCATCCGAGAGCGCGGCAAAGGGGCTTTCGGCGATGTCGTCGATGATCGAAGGGCTTCTTGGCCCGGGAAATACGGGATACCCGATTCAAAAGAACAAGGGAGCTCGGGAATGGCCGATGATCCAGGTGACCCTGAGGGGGAAAAATCCCAACGCTTCGCCGGTCTGGGTATTGACCTCCTACGACAGCCGCCAAGGCTCGAAGGGCGCCGAGGCAAACGCGACGGGGCTCGCCGCCACCCTCGCCGCCGCCCAGGCGCTCGCGCGGGACAAGCCGGAGCATCCGGTGCATTTCGTGTTCCTTCCGCATGCGAACGACCTCGATTCGCCTGTTCTGGAAACCGCGGCCAGATTTCTGGAGCTGGCGAAATTGGCGGGAAAGCCACGTGCCGTCCTCTGCGTGGAGACCATGGGAGCCGGAGAATCCCTGTGGCTCAGCTCGCGCGAGGTGACTGCCGCGCCGCTTGAGCTCGTTTCCGGTCTCGGCGCGGTCTATGGCGCGGAAGTCGTTTGCCTTGGGGAAGATACGGATCTGGCGAGCATGCTATTTGAAATGGATTTGCCCGCTGTCCGCGTTGCCACGCGGGCCATGTTGACCGGAGAAGATGCGGACAACCGGCTCCCGTTTGCTCCGACGGTGGCGGCTTCCACCGGCCGGTTGATTGAATTGATCCGCCGTTGTGCGAAAAAATGAAAGTTTCCCCGGCTAACATTCCCGGTTGCGGAAATCCCGATGCGGGTCAAAATCCGACATTGAATTGCCTCCGGCGAAATGGGCCAGTTCCATTTCCCCTCCTTTAGCCCCGTTTTCCATGCGCCCCACCGACCTCGACCCCACCTTCATCTCACATGCTCCCGGTTACTGGCCGGACGATGCCATGGGAAACTGGGATGATCACCGCTGGCAGCTCAGAAATCGCGTTGATTCCCTCGCCGACCTCGAACTCCGCCTGAACCTGACCGACGTCGAACGCGCCGGGGTCCTGCTGGCCGGCACCAAGCTGGCGATGGCGATCACGCCCGCATTTTTTCAACCTCATCGACCGCGACGATCCGGATTGCCCGATCCGCCGGCAGGTGATTCCCGCGCATCGAGGAAGGCTGGAACGCTCCCGAGGAAATGGCCGATCCCTGCGGCGAGGATTCCCACATGCCCGTGCCCGGACTGGTCCATCGCTATCCGGACCGGGTGCTGTTCCTCGTGACCGACCGCTGCGCCTCCTACTGCCGCTACTGCACGCGCTCGCGAGTCGTTTCCGGTGTCGGCGAGCAGCATCTGGAAACCCAGTGGGAGCCGGCTTTCAAATATCTCGAAAAGCACACCGAGGTCCGCGACGTCCTGCTTTCCGGCGGCGATCCCCTGCTCTTCTCGGACGACAAGCTCGACAAGATCCTCACCCGTCTGCGGTCCATCCCGCACATCCAGTTCGTCCGCATCGGCTCGCGCATCCCGATTTTCCTGCCGCAGCGGATCACGCCCGAGCTCTGCGCGATGCTGAAAAAGCATCACCCGCTCTTCATCTCCATCCACTCGAACCACCCGCGCGAACTCACCACCGAGGTCGCGCGACGCGCTCGGCCGCCTCGCCGATGCCGGCATCCCGCTCGGCAACCAGAGCGTGATGCTGCGCGGCGTGAACGACTCGGTGGAGGTCCAGAAGGCACTCGTGCAAAAGCTCCTGATGTGCCGGGTGAAGCCCTACTATCTCTATCAGTGCGACCTCATCAACGGCTCCGCCCACCTTCGCACGCCCGTCGCGGAAGGCGTGGCGATCATCGAGGGCCTGCGCGGCCACACCACCGGCTACGCCATCCCGCAATTCGTCATCGACGGCCCCGGCGGCGGCGGAAAAATCCCGATCAACCCGAACTATGTGGTCGATTCCTCCGCCGGTCACCTGACCTTGCGGAATTTCGAGGGAGAAATTTTCGACTACCCCGATCCCACTCCCGTTCCGGATGGCGCGATCGAGGATTTGCACCAGCGGGCACTCAACCGGTGCTCTTGAATCGGGTTCGGCCTCGTCGCCAATCACGCGGTTCTGAGATGAGACGGGTTCTTGGGACTTTCAAATTTCCACATCCGCTCCTAGTTTCGGCCCAGCGATGATGAAATTCACCCTACTGATCGGTTTTCTGACCAGCGTTTGCCTGTGCGCTCAGGAGACTCCCGCACCCGAGACACCTGACACACCACCTGCCGTCGCGCCACCTGCCGCCGAGCCTGAAATCCCGGACGACGGGGTGAGGGTGGCCGTCCTGGGTTTCCATGAGTTTGCCGAGAACCTGCCTGAGACGGAAATGCGGATGCATCCCTCGAAGTTCCGCAAGCAAATGGAAACCCTCCGTCAGCTCGGGCTCAAGGTGATCAGTCTCGAAGAGTTCAACGCGTGGAAGCAAGAGGGCAAGGAAATCCCCGCGAAAAGCGTCCTGCTCACCTTCGACGACGGATGGAAATCCGTTTACACCGATGCCTATCCGATTCTCAAGGAATTCGGTTATCCCTTCACCATCTATCTGTACAAGAACTACGTGGACGGCGGCGGCAAGGCTCTAACCATCCCGATGATCCAGGAAATGATTGGCAACGGAGCAAGCATCGGCAGCCATTCTGTTAGCCATCCTTATCCGATCACCGTGAAGAGTTACAGGAAGAAGGGCCCCGACGCCTTTGATGCCTATTTGCGCAAGGAGATGGGTGAATCCAAGCGTTTCCTTGAATCCAAGTTTCCCGGGAAGGTGTCGAGTTATGCTTACCCGGGCGGATTCATCACCGAGGAGATGTTCAAGCTCGGCAATGAGTTCGGATACAAGCAGATGTTCACCGTGCTGCCCGGCAAGATCAAGCGCTCCACGCCTGACGAGAAGCTGCCACGTTATATCATCCTCGGCAGCCATGACCACATCTTCGATCTGGCCACCACCTTCACCGAAGGTCAGGGAAGCAGCGGACTGGCGGGCGAGGTCATGGAACTCAACCCGACCACCCCCTACCCGGTCTCCCCGGAAGCGGGAGCAATCGTCAACTCGCGTCTCCCCGAAATTTCCGCCGACCTGGCAACCGTTGAGAACCTCGATCCCGCCTCATTGAGCATGAAGGTGGCGGGATTTGGCGAGGTGCCCGCAAAGTTCGCGGCCGACACGAAGAAATTCTCATGGCAGGTCAACCGTAAGCTGCGGCAGCCCAATTGCCAGATCTCGGTGTCATGGAAGGACGCCTCCGGCAAGCTCGTCGAGCCCCCGCTCCGCTGGTCCTTCCAACTCGATCGCGAAGCCGCTTATCTTCCCGAGGAAGAATAGATGGCCGATCCGGTCCGGCTGGATTCCCAGCGGAATCCGCATGCTTGCATGGCTTCCCCTTTGGGGTTAAACACACGCTGCCAACAGCCAAAACCCACCAATGACCAGAAAAACCCTACCTTGGTTGTTCGTCGGACTGATCGCCATTCTGATCTTCAAATCGAATTGGAAAACGAGCGAGGCTCATTCACCAGTCGCTGAACACCGTGAGTCCGCACGCAAGCAACGGATTTCCTTTGGTAAGGAACAGGATTCGTCCGTCGCGAAAGTAGCGGAACCCGCTGTTTTGACAAATCAGGATCCTCGTCCGGAACCGGCGGGGATTTCAGATTTCAAGGACTGGTCGAATGCCTATTTGGCTGCGACACCGTCAGAACGAACTTCCATGGTCGCCAAGGGAGAGGAACTCGCCATGGCACACACGCGGGCAATCGCATCGATGATCCGCGTTGATCCAAAACAGGCGATTGACAACGCCGTGCCAATGGTTGTCCGCCAGGATCTTCCGTCACGAATCGTGAGATTGTTAGAAGATCGGGTGAGCATGAAAGGGGCATTGGAGGTTTATGGAAACCTACCGGCACCGGAAGCACCGGCCGCCTCCGAATTCAAACCTTATACCCGAACGGTCACCGCGAAAAATGGCCGTCAATGGAACGCTTTCGTTTATGGAGCCCGGGAGAACCGGCGCACGATGTCGGCAGCTTCCATCAATGGCATCTCTGTCGGCAATGACATGGCGGTGGCGGACTCACCGTTGCGGCAACTTGAGGAAGGCGAGCGTCCTGCCCCGGTTGGGCGCGAGGTGGTGGAGGTTTGTCCGGTATCGGGAATCGAGACAGCCATCGACAAGAGTGCCTCCGGTGAGTTGCCGGCGATCACAGACGAAACCCCCGCCTTCGAGACGCCGGAGCGCATCGTCTATGTCTGTTCGGGCGGTCATATCAGCCAGGTGGTTGAAAATCTATCCGAGGACGAGGAAAGGGAGCATTGGGAATCGCTTGGAGTCTATCTGAACGCCGGCGCGGGATCCGGTGCAGGCCCGGGTCCGATAGGGACCATTCCCGGAAGCTGGACCACAGGTCAGCGGAAATTCCTCTACATCCGCGCGACCTTTCCGGACCACCGCATCGATCCACAATCGGATGCGGAGTGTTACGACTCCCTCAGGCAAATGGCGGACTACATCACACAAGCCAGTTATGGGCGTTGCTATTTCACCTACACCGTCGCCCCGCTGATCGTGTTGCCCTATCCGGAAAGCTGGTATGTCCAATATCAAGCAGATGGCTCCAGCGCCGATACCGTCATCCAGAACCAGGCCCGCACGATCGCCAGGGAGATGGGCTATGACTATCTCTCTTATGATTTTGACGCCGTACGCTGGAACGGCAGTGTCGGCAGTTATGGAGGTTCGGCGTCGGTCGGCGGGCGCGGCATGCGGCTGAAGACAAACGCCGTGGGAACCTTTTGCCACGAACTCGGGCACAATCTTGGAGTGTGGCACGCGAACTACTGGCGCACCACGCCGCCGAGTTTCACCGGCCCCGGAAACAACCTGGAATATGGCAACCTGTTCGACGTGATGGGCAGCAGCGGCAGCTTGGGACAGTTCACCTCTCATTTCAAAAACATCCTGAGCTGGCTGCCTAACGAAACACATTGGACGGTAAACAGCCCGGGCAGCTACCGGATCTATCAGTTCGACTCCTCGATCGCGGACCCATCCTTCCGCTATGCGCTGAGAATCAAGAGAGACGCCGAGCGTGAGTATTGGGCGGAATTCCGCCAGCGACTCACCACGAACACGGGATTCATGAACGGCCTGATGATGACCTGGGACGGCTGGGGCCAGGGAAACATCGGCGGTAGCGGAGGTGCTCCTCCAAATGGCAGCAACAAGGGAGCCCAACTTCTGGACATGACGCCGGGTTCTTTTGGCAACGGCATCACGGACACGCGCAATGACTCGGCACTTTGGGTCGGACGCACGTTCAGCGACAACGACGCGAACATCCACGTCACGCCTATCGCGAAAAATTCCGGAACCACGCCGCCTTCGATGGACGTGTATGTTTCCATGGGCGACACCCCCGGCAATCTCCCGCCGACACTCTCCATCAGCGCGAGCAACACGACACCAGCGACCTCCGGCACCATCACGCTGACGGCGACCGCATCGGATCCGAACGGCGACCCGCTGGCGTATGCCTGGGTTTTCAATGACGGCACCTACTCCACGAACAACAGTCCCGTGCAGACCAAGTCGTGGAGCACCGCGGGCTACTATCAGGTGCTCTGCACGGCGAGCGACATGAAGGGGAAACGCACCACGCGCTCGGTCCTGATCACCGTCGGCACTCCGACAACGTTTACCGCAAGCGGAAACATCACCGGCCCTGACTCGCTGCCGCTCGAAGGCGTCTATGTCGCGAACTACGCCCCATCCAGCAACACGAGCCATACCGGCAGCGCCACCTTCCATGGCACCTGGACGGACAGTGACGGCAACTACACAATCACCGGGATCACCGCAGGCAGCTACACGATCACCCCGACGCTCTATCCAAACGAATTCACCGCGTCAGGCTTCACAAATCCCGTAACCATGGGGCCAAGCGCGACAGGTAAGAATTTCACCTCCGCACTCTTGCCGACGGTCACCATCAACGTGATCGATCCGGTCGCGAATGAAGCCGCGACACCGGGAACCGGCAAGATCAGGCTCGAACGCACAGGCAGTACGGCGAGTGCGCTTTCAGTCCAGATATTCAACGCCAACACAGGCACTGCTACCCGAAACACGGATTACACGCTCTCACCCGCGCCCACCGCATCCACGAATGATGGCGGCAGCGGCACCTCGCGATATGACATCCCGGCAGGTGCGGCATTCCTCGAAATCACCGTCACCCCCGTGAATGACAGCACGACCGAGGGCACCGAGTACGCGGCGTTGAATTTCGCCAACACCAGCGGCGGATATGTCCTCGCCGGCCCTGCGGTTGGCATTGTGGAAATCGTCGATGATGAAAGCCCGAACCTGCCGGTCGTCAAACTCACCCAACTGGACAACGTGGCCTCCGAGACAGGTCCCGACATGGCAACGCTCAAACTCTGAGCGCAACGTCACGACGAATGCCCCTCTCACGGTCAATCTCACGCTCACCGGCACCGCAACCAACGTGACAGACTATGCGGTTCCCTCCTCCGTCATCATCCCGGCGAACAGCGCAAGCACCACCTTCAACCTAACGCCTGTCGAAGATACGGTGCAGGAGGGAATGGAAACCGCGATCGTCACCATCGCCGCCAACGCCGCATACGCCCGCGACACCCTGTCGAACGCACAAACCGTGATGATCCACGACAATGATCTTCCGACCGTGACCGTGGCCGCGACCGCCCCTACAACGACCGAAACACCCGGAAATCCAGGCATTTTCACCATCACGAGAACCGGCGGCAATCCCTATCAGCCGCTGACGGTGGACTATGCGCTCGCCGGCCGCGCGGTCCATGGGGCGGACTACCGTCGCCTTGATGGTCGCGCAACCATTCCCTCAGGCGCGTCGTCAACTACGGTGGAAATTTACCCCTGCGACGACGCGGTTGACGAAGGTACACAGGATGTCATTCTCCAGGTCCGCAGCACCACCGCTTACGCGATCGGAGGCACCGGGATCGCTACGGTCAACATCACGGACAACGACAATCCGCAAGTCTATGTGAAGCTGACCACCAGCGGAGTGACGGAACCTGCAACCGGTTCAGTCACCGCCGTTGCGTTTCAGATTGTCCGCCCGGCCAGTGGCACGGCGACAACCGTGAACTACGCCATCAGCGGCACGGCAACCAGCGGCGCGGACTTCACCGCACTGCCGGGAACCATCGCGTTTGCATCGGGTGACACCAGCAAGACGATCAATGTCTCGGCGCTGGCGGACTCGCTTTTCGAAGACACGGAATCGGTCACGCTCACACTCCTCCCCGGGACCGGATATACGCTGATGGCGAGCCAGAATTCAAGTGCGACAGGGGTCATCCTCGATGGAGACCAGCCGACGATCGATGTATCAGTGGCGGACTCGACAAGCACACTCACCACTCAAGGAACCGAAACGACGGCGAGCCTTCGTTTCATTGTCTCGCGCAAGGTCTCCACCGCAGCCGATCTCATTGTCAACTATACGATGGGAGGCACCGCGTCGGAAGGAGTGGACTACACCGGCACGACCGGCACGGCAACCATCCTGGCCAACACAAAAAGCACCTACATCACCATCACCCCGGTCAATGACACCATCCCTGAAGGAGTGGAAAGCATCGTCATGAACATCACTCCGGCCCCAGGGACCTATGGACTGCGCACGCCGTCCGCAACGATGTTGCTCGGTGACAACGACGCGTTTCCAAGTGGAACGGTTGGCTTTGCCACATCCACCAGCAGTGCCGGGGAAAACATAGGCACCCACAATGTCGCGGTGAGCATCACCGGGGTTCCAACCGGCGATGTATCTGTGAACTACCACGTCAGCAGCGGCACCGCGACCGGTAGCGGATACGATTTCACTCTTGCGGATGGCGTGCTCACTTTCCCGACGGGCACCACCAGCCTCAGCATTCCAATCACGATCCATCAGGACATCATCCCGGAACCTGCGGAGACCATCGTGCTCCAGCTTTACAACGCCACCGGCGGAAATCTCGGAACAAGCACGCACACCGTCACCATCAACAATCAATCGGCGCCCGAAGCCTTCACCGACGCGACAACCAATCTCCTCGCCACCGGCGCGACCCTCAATGGACACGTTCTGCCTAATGCCTTGGCAACGGACGTGTGGTTCCAATATGGCCCGACCACGGCATACGGAAGCACCACCGCGCTCCAATCCATCGGCGGCGGCACCACCAGTGTAAGCGTGAGCGCGGCCATTTCAGGATTTGCTCCGGGCGGCTATCACTTCCGCTGTGCGGCTCAAAACAGTTCCGGAATCACCTACGGAATCGATCAAGTCATTTCCTCCAACAACGCGGATCTGGCAAGCCTTGTGCCAAGCTCCGGCACACTCTCCCCCGCCTTTGGTGCGGCGATTCTGGCCTACAACGCCACTGTTCCCAATGCAACCAGTTCCCTAACAATCACCCCCACCGTCGCGCAGGCCAACGCCACGGTCAAGGTCAACGGCACCACCGTCACTTCGGGATCCGCCAGCAGTCCGGTTTCGCTGGTCGTCGGCACCAATCCCATCACCACCACCGTCACGGCCCAGGATGGAACGACCACCAAAACCTACACCCTCACTGTCACGCGTCTCCCTTCAAGCAACGCGGATCTGGCAAGCCTTGCGCCAAGCTCCGGCACACTCTCACCCGCCTTTGGTGCGGCGATTCTGGCCTACAACGCCACTGTTCCCAATGCGACCACCTCCCTAACAATCACCCCCACCGTCGCGCAGGCCAACGCCACGGTCAAAGTCAACGGCACCACCGTCACTTCGGGATCCGCCAGCAGTCCGGTTTCCCTGATCGTCGGTGCAAATCCCATCACGACCACCGTCACGGCGCAGGATGGAACGACCACCAAAACCTACACGCTAAATGTCACGCGACTCGCTTCAAGCAACGCGGATCTGGCAAGCCTTGCGCCAAGCTCCGGCACACTCTCACCCGCCTTTGGTGCGGCGACCCTGGCCTACAACGCCACTGTTCCCAATGCGACCACCTCTCTAACCATCACTCCCACCGTCGCGCAGGCCAACGCCACGGTCAAAGTCAACGGCACCACCGTCACTTCGGGATCCGCCAGCAGTCCGGTTTCCCTGATCGTCGGTGCAAATCCCATCACGACCACCGTAACGGCGCAGGATGGAACGACCACAAAAACCTACACCCTCACTGTCACGCGTCTCCCTTCAAGCAACGCGGATCTGGCAAGCCTTGCGCCAAGCTCCGGCACACTCTCCCCCGCCTTTGGTGCGGCGATTCTGGCCTACACCGCCACTGTTCCCAATGCGACCACCTCCCTAACAATCACCCCCACCGTCGCGCAGGCCAACGCCACGGTCAAGGTCAACGGCACCACCGTCATTTCGGGATCCGCCAGCAGTCCGGTTTCGCTGGTCGTCGGCAGCCAATCCCATCACCACCACCGTCACGGCCCAGGATGGAACGACCACCAAAACCTACACCCTCACTGTCACGCGTCTCCCTTCAAGCAACGCGGATCTAGCCAGTCTTGTACCTGGCGAAGGCACGCTGTCGCCCGCCTTCGGCCCCAGCACCATCGCCTACACCGCCAGCGTCCCCAACGCGACCGAGTCCTTCACCATCACTCCCACCCTCGCGCAAATCAACGCGACAGTGACCGTAAACGGAATCCCAGCCACTTCCGGATCCGCCAGCCCCGCCATTCCCCTGGTCATAGGAGTCAATCCCATCACCACCACCGTCACAGCCCAGGACGGCACCACCACGAAAACCTACACGCTCAATGTCACGCGCCTCCCTTCAAACAATGCAGATCTATCCAGCCTTGGATTAAGCGACGGCACGCTGTCGCCAGCCTTCGAACCTAACACCATCGCCTACACCGCCAGCGTCCCCAACGCGACCGAGTCCTTCACCATCACTCCCACCCTCGCGCAAATCGACGCGACTGTGACCGTGAACGGAATCCCCGTCGCTTCCGGATCCGCCAGCAACTCCATCCCCTTGACCGTTGGAGTCAATCCCATCACCACCACCGTCACAGCCCAGGACGGCACCACCACGAAAATCTACACGCTCAATGTCACGCGCCTCCCTTCAAACAATGCAGATCTATCCAGCCTTGGATTAAGCGACGGCACGCTGTCGCCAGCCTTCGAACCTAACACCATTGCCTACACCGCCAGCGTCCCCAACGCGACCGAGTCCTTCACCATCACTCCCACCCTCGCGCAAATCGACGCGACAGTGATCATAAACGGAATCCCCGCCACTTCCGGATCCGCCAGCAACTCCATCCCCCTGTTCGTCGGAGTCAATCCCATCACCACCACCGTCACAGCCCAGGACGGCACCACCACGAAAACCTACACGCTCAATGTCACGCGCCTCCCTTCAAACAATGCAGATCTAGCCATTCTTGGATTAAGCGACGGCACGCTGTCGCCAGCCTTCGAACCTAACACCATCGCCTACACCGCCAGCGTCTCCAACGCAACCGAGTCCTTCACCATCACTCCCACCCTCGCGCAAATCAACGCGACAGTGACCGTAAACGGAATCCCCGCCACTTCCGGATCCGCCAGCAACTCCATCCCCCTGTCTGTCGGAGTCAATCCCATTACCACCACCGTCACGGCCCAGGACGGCACCACCACGAAAACCTACACGCTCAATGTCACGCGTGCCCCCCTTCCATTCGGCCAATGGCAATTCTCATACTTCGGCAGTTCGGACAGCCCGGACGCCAACCCCGGAGCGGATCCCGACATGGACGGAGTGGCCAACCTGCTGGAATATGTCCTTGGCGGCGTTCCCATCGGTCCCGGAGCATCCGACACATCGATTCTCCCTACCTGTGTGAAAACCGAAACTTCGCTCGTCTTCAAATTCCACCGGACAAAAACCGCCACCCAGGAATTCTCGACCGTGATTGAATCCTCGTCGATTTTGATGCCGAACGATTGGACCCCGGTTTCCAATGAAAATGTGACCGTAGAAAGCATCGGCAGCACCTCGGAACTCGTTACCGCCACCATTCCCCTCGCTCCCTCAGCCGGAAAACTCTTCGTCCGACTCAGGGTCCAAACCAATCCATGACCGTCGCTCCTCGTCAATCGGGCGATCCCCGATGGACTCTTGCGCGATCCGCCGTTTCGTGGCACTAACGCGCAGGAAATTGTCCGTCCCACATCACGGATTTCATCACATCTGCCTTCATCCTCATGTTCTCATCACTCTCAGATAGCCTCGACAAGACCTTCCGCAACCTCCGTGGCGTCGGCCGGATCTCGGAAAAGAACATTGCCGACGCGCTCCGTGAAATCCGCATCGCACTGCTCGAGGCCGATGTCGAATTCGCCGTCGCCAAGGATTTCATCGCCAAGGTGAAGGAAAAGGCGCTCGGCGAGGACGTCCTGAAATCCATCAAGCCGGGCGAGCAAATCGTGAAAATCTTCCACGACGAGCTCGAGGCATTGTTAGGCGGAGACCAGGCACCGCTCGATCTCAATCCACCCGCACGCATTCTGATCTGCGGCCTGAACGGTGCCGGCAAAACCACCACCTCCGCCAAGCTGGCGAACCGCTTGAAAAAGGAAGGTCGCAAGCCCCTTCTCATCGCCTGTCGACCTCTATCGCCCCGCCGCCATCGACCAGTTGGCGGTGCTCGCAAAGCAGATCGACGTCCCGTGCTACACCCCAGAAGCCACCGAAACCGACGTCGTCAAGGTCGCCAGGGATGCCCTCGTCTGGGCGGAGAAACAACAAGGCACCGTCCTCATCTTCGACACCGCCGGCCGCCAGGAAATCGACGAGACGCTCGTCGCCGAACTCAAGCGCCTGCACGATTTCGTCAGACCGAAGGAAACGCTCCTCGTCGCGGATTCCGCCACCGGCCAACAGGCGGTGTCTGTCGCACAGCACTTCGACGAGGCCGTCGGCATCACCGGCATCATCCTTACCAAGCTCGATGGCGACGCCCGCGGCGGTGCGGCGCTTTCCATGCGCGCGGTCACCGGCAAGCCCATCAAATACGCCGGCGAGGGCGAGAAACTCGACCAGCTCTTCGAATTCCATCCCGAGCCGCATGGCCGACCGCATCCTCGGCATGGGAGACATCGTCGGCATGGTCGAACAGGTCGCCGACAAGGTGAGCGAGCAGGACGCCATGCGCTCCATGAAGCGCATGCAGGAAGGAAAATTCGATTTCACCGACTTCCTCGACCAGATGAAGATGATCCAGAACCTCGGCCCTCTCGAAGGACTGTTAGGCATGATGCCCGGTTTCAGCAAGATCAAGAAACAGCTTCCTTCCGGTGCCTTCGACGGCAAGAAACTCAAGCGGACCGAGGCCATCGTCCTTTCGATGACCCTCCAGGAACGCCGTCGCCCGGAGATCATCAAGGGCTCGCGCCGCCAGCGCATCGCCGCCGGTTCCGGCACCTCCATCATGGAGGTGAACCAGCTCATCAAGCAGTTCGGCGAGATGCGCAAGATGATGAAATCCCCCGGCAAGATGGGTGCCATGATGAAGCAAATGGGCGGTCTCGGCGGCCCCGGCGGCATGAAGGACATCATGAAGGGCCTCGGCGGCAAGTTTCCATTCTGATCGGGAGTGATAAGGAGTGGGGACACTCCTGTCCCCACCAATCCCGCATCGTCCCATGCCAGAGTTCTACCACCCCGGGCGCGAAACCCGAAAACATGGCGAGAAACTTCCCCATTGGCAACAGGGCGAAGTCATCCAATTCGTCACCTTCCGCCTCGCGGACTCCATGCCACAATCCAAAATTCGTCAGTGGAAGGAAGAACTCGTCACTTGGACAAAGCAACACCCAAAACCATGGAGTCATGAAGTCGAGCGGGAATACCACCGCAAATTCACGTGGCGATTGGAAACCTGGTTGGATGAAGGTTTCGGCTCCTGCATTTTCAACGAACCGGCAACCCGCTTGGCTCTGGAGAATACCTTGATACACGATCAAGACATCAAGGTGATCCATCACGCCTGGGTCATCATGCCGAATCACGTGCATCTGCTTTTCACACCGTTGGCACCACTTGAAAAACTCATGCAAAGCTGGAAAGGCATCTCAGCCAGACGAATCGGCTTGGGCAGTATCTGGCAGAAAAACTACCGCGACACGTTGATCCGAGATGCGACTCATTTCGCGAATGCTGTCCGCTATATTCGGAGGAATCCCGCGAAGTTGACAGAAGAAACTTTCACCCTATGGCAAAGCGAACAGGCAAAGGCGATTTAAGGAGTGGGGACACTCTTGTCCCCACCGAATCTTGTGACGACAGGAGTGTCGTCACTCCTTATTACATTTGCGGCCCCACCGCCTCGGGTAAAAGCACCCTTGCGCTGGGTTATGCCAAGGAACTCGATGGCGAGATCGTCAACGCCGACGCTTTCCAACTCTATCAAGGACTCGAGATTGTCAGCGCCGCTCCTTCGGACGAGGAAAAAGCCCGAGTCCCCCACCACCTCTACGGCGTCCTCGCCCCCACCGACTCCGCCGATGCCCAGCGTTATGTCCATCTCGCAAAGCCCGTCATTGCCGAGATCATCTCACGTGGAAAAACTCCCATCATTACCGGCGGGTCGGGGCTCTATCTGAAATTCCTCACCCACGGCGCAGCCCCGCTCCCTACCGGAGACGCCGCCCTCCGCGCGGAGATGGATTCGCAACCTCTTGAGGAACTCGTCGCCCGCCTCACCGGGCTCGATCCCGTCGAAGCCTCGCGCACCGCGCTCCAGAACCGCCGTTTCGTTTCCCGCGCTCTGGAGATCTGTATCCTCAGCGGCCAAAAGGCTTCCGACCTCCGCGACGGTTGGGAAAAGCAAACCGCAGAGATTTCATCCCAACTGCGGGGCCTCGTCATCCAACGTACCCGCGAGGACCTCCATGCCCGCATCGCCCTGCGGACCAAGATCATGTTAGACAGTGGAGCCATCGGGGAAGTCGCCGGATTGAATGATGTTTCGGGCAATCTGGAAAAAGCCATCGGTTTCCGCGAAATCCGTTCCCTTCTAGCCGGAGAGATCACCCGCGCCACCTGCGAGGAGCTCATCAATGCCGCCACCCGCCAGTACGCGAAGCGGCAGGAGACGTGGTTCCGGCGCGAGAAGTGGCTCGCACCAATTCGATTCTAGCAACTCCCGGCAACCCATTTTTCTCCACCTCAACTCCAGTGACAGGTGAAGTGTCACGGCCGCGGGACAGGATTCGTGCTGTAGATCAGCGCGGCACGGGGACCATCCACAAAGTCCATGAGCACCGTTCCAAATCTCCCCTTCGGATTCGCCGTGAAGAAGTTGGTGAGACGCGGGTTAATATCGTTAGACACGCCGGTGACGCTGGGAATACCAAAGAGGCCGCTGACATAGCCGCTTGAGAAATTCACATACAGCGTTCCCTCAGGTCCGTTGTGTGCTTCATTGAGAAGCGAGGAAATACTTTCCCACTTGGTGTCATTGCTGATCACCCGATAATTGTCCTGCACGCGCAGTGGGGCGTTGGAAAAGGTGGTGTTGTTCGGCCAGTGGCTCGCGTTGATACCCTTCGGATGAGTGGTGGCACCGAATCTCCGGAACAGCACGATCTTGCCGCGCGCCTCGCCCAAGGTGGGGATGGCCTGACCTAGCAGCCATCTCGACGGATTCATCGCCACATCGGAATCGAAAGTGGCCTCAAAGCTGCGGGTGTTTCCAGTAGCTTCGAATTCCTCCTTCACACTCATGATGATGGTTTCTCCGGGATTCGCGCTCAGAAAACCATAGGCATCGTCGAGGACATCCTTGAAACCGATCTTCTGATAGACCGCTCCGTGATGGATGGTGAATGCATTGTCCAGATGGCGGCACCGGACATCCAGAAAACGCACCCCAGCGTTCAGTTGTTCCGCGATGGTGAGATCCTGGCATTTGGCGGTGCCGGGCACCGGCTCGTGGAGCGCCCCGGAATCATGGGTGCCGGGGATCGAGAAACGAGATAGCGCAAGCGTGCCGTCCAGCGGTGTCATCCAGTCGTTTCCAGCGGCGCAGACGTTCGCGGCAACTGAAAGCAGGCTTAGAAGAATGCGACTGACGGATGACATCGGGAGGAACGAAGGATTGCAGCACCGCGTAAAGCATCGGTGGATCTCCCAAAAATCAAAGCGGTTTGTCCCGGCGGGCGTCAACGTTTCTTCGATTGGCTTTTCAAGGCGGGTATCCGAGCAACGCCAACCCCGCTTGCGGCTTCGTCGGAAAATTTCGTACAGCGCGCGAGTCCCGACTGAATCCATTTCCTCCTCTCCCTGTTTGAGCTCCTGCCGACCCGATTGCCCGGGAGAATGCTGTCCCAAAATCCTACGATTTCTGGTGGTCTTTCAACTCGGCGATCTCGGATTCGAGTGCTGCGAGGCGCGCCTCGATGGCGGCACGCCAATCGACTTCCGCAGGAGTATCGGACGAGATTTCGGTGCGGATGGAACTGTCCGGAGCTGCCGGTGACAGGAGATGGGTGAAACTCTCGACCCGGCGGCCTTCGCCAACCGGAATCCGTCTAACGAGAGGACCGTGCGGATATTCGATGAACCAGGTGAGTGTCTCTTCCACCTCATCCAGGGAAGCGAAGGTGTGCAGCCGATCGGTGCGTTGGCGGATTTCTCCGGCACTCTGGGTTCCTCGCAGCAACAGCACCGTCAGGACGGCGCGCTCGCTTTGCTGCATGCTCAGCACGTCCTGAATGCAGTGCTCGAATTTCGGGGCACGACCGCCGAGGATTTTCTCGACGAGGTATTTCTCCGAAAGGCCGCGGAGGGCCTCCGATACATCATCTCCGGTGAAGCGCGTGATCGGATCCCGGCTGGTGGTCTGGTTGCAGGCCGTTAGAAGCGAGTTGTGGGTGAGCGGGTAGCTGTCTGGCGTGAGAATTTCCTTTTCCAACAAGCAGCCGAGGACACGGGCTTCTTGAAAGGTGAGCTGGATATCAGGGAAGTGCTGCATGGTTGCGACGACGAGTATGGACAGTGGGCTGTTCGCCACCATGAGAAAGCGCGAGGTCGGGTGGAAAATCATGAATGGCATCCGATCGGCCGGCAGGAGGCACGGAATCTCCCCCCGCCATGATCACCGACCATCCATCCGGGAAACACCCGATGGAAAAGTCGTTGAATGGATGGCGCACGTGGGCGAAGAAGCATACGAATCCCGCAACTGACAAAACCTCCCGAAATCAACCGACATGAATCCTACCAAAGCCTATTCCGCCACCAGCACGACTTCTCCCCTCGCCTCCACCAGCATTCCACGTCGCGATCCCACCGATCGTGATGTCCAAATCGAGATTCTCTTTTGCGGCGTCTGCCATTCCGATCTCCACTACGCCCGAAACGAATGGGGCTTCACCCAATATCCCGCCGTGCCCGGGCATGAGATCGTTGGACGCGTGACCAAGGTCGGCTCCGCGGTGACCAAATTCAAGGAAGGCGACCTGGCGGGCGTCGGCTGCATGGTGGATGCGGACCTGTCGTGTCCCCATTGCAAGAAGGGCCTGGAGCAATTCTCCCCCAGCATGATCATGACCTACGGTTCGATGGACAAACAGCTCAACCTGCCCACCTACGGCGGTTACTCCGAAGGCATCGTGGTGGACGAGCATTTTGTCCTGAATATTCCGAAGCATCTCGATCTAGCAGGTGTGGCGCCGCTTCTTTGCGCGGGCATCACCACCTATTCGCCCCTGCGCCACTGGAATGTCGGCCCTGGGAAAAAGGTCGGCATCGTTGGACTCGGCGGACTCGGTCACATGGGCGTGAAATTCGCCAGGGCCTTCGGCGCACACGTCGTCGTATTCTCCACCTCGGAATCCAAGCGTGATGACGCCCTTCGCCTCGGTGCCCACGAGGTCGTCATGTCCCGCAACGCCGATGAGATGGAAAAGCATGCCGGCACTTTCGATTTCATCCTCGACTGTGTTTCCGCCGACCACGACATCAACGCCTACCTCGGCATGCTCGCCGTTGATGGCAACATCACGTTGGTGGGCGCGCCCGAGAAGCCGCTGCCGGTCGCCTCGTTCGGACTGATCATGGGACGCAAGAGTCTATCAGGATCGCTGATCGGTGGCATCGCCGAAACCCAGGAGATGCTCGATTTCTGCGGTGAACACAACATCACCTGCGACATCGAAATGATCCGCATGGACGAGATCAACGAAGCTTACGAGCGAATGCTCAGGAGCGATGTGAAATACCGATTCGTGATCGACATGGCATCGCTGAAAGGCGTCTAGTGTCTCGTAAAGCTCAAATTGTTGGATAGAGTGATTTGAGTTTGATCCGGGCTTTTTCGTTGGTGAACTGCCAATTGATGGATTTTAACTCCTCATTTTTCCGGGCGAGATAGGCTTTCACTTCGGCTGTGAATTCTGTGACCGAGCCAATCCTGCGATTTAAGCAGGTCCGACCAAGAAGTCCGATTTCGATCTCGGCCATGTTCAGCCAACTGCCGTGTTTGGGCGTCCAGTGCATTTCGAAGCGCTCACACAAGGCACGTGCCTTTTCGGGCGGGAAGGCTTCGTATAGCGAGGCCTCCTTGTGGGTGTTGAGGTTGTCCATGACCAACACGATTTTCGCGGCGTCTGGCAGGAGGGTGTTCGCCAGATGGTCGAGACAAGCGGCGAAATCCAACGCGGTGCGGCGTCCGTCGCCACCCACGAAGACATCGCGTTTTCCCAAATGAGGCATGGCGATCATGAAGCCGCTCACGCTGCCTTCGCGGACGTATTCGTAGTCCTCGCGGGCCAGGTGACCGGGAATGGCGGCTACCGGCGCACGCGTTTCCGATAGAAGCTGTTTGGCGAATTCATCCAGACAAACCAACGGACGATCCTCCCGGGGCGGTCTGGAATAGACTTCCAGCACGTCTTCCATCGCCGCTACGAAGGATGCGTTTTGCTTGGGTGGGATGCACCAACGTTCCTGCCGCCAGGGCTTGAGTTCGCTTTTTTTAAAACCGTTCCGACGGATTGGTGGGAGATGCTTTCGATCACTTCGATCTCGACGAGATGTTTTGCCAGCAGTTTCAGAGTCCATCTGGCATGGCCGGCCGGAGGCTCGGTGCAGGCAAGCTGGGTGATGCGGGCTTGGACCTCGCCGGTGATTTTGACCTCGCGCCCCGGAGTGGCGCGAGGCTTGCGGGTGAGGGCGGCAAGCGGTCCGACCTCGCAGCAACGCAGCCGGAGACGTTCGAGGTTGCGAATGGACATTCCGGTGTGTGATTGGATGTCGGCGTCCTTCAGGGCAGGTCCGTGCGGTCCTTCGTCGGAAAGCAACAAAGCGACCGCACGTATGACGCCGGAGGCCTTGCCGCGCTTTTGATCGCGGAGGGCTTCGAGTTCATCGCGCTCGGATTGTGATAGCTTGATTCGGTGTAGTTTGGCAGGCACCTGTCTGATTGTACACATCCTCAGAATCGTACAATTTTAAAATTCCCTAACCGACAAATAAAATTTTATGAGACACTAGCCTGACGTGGCGTCCGGTGTCGTCCAAAAGGAATTGTCAAGACGGAGGCTGATGCCCTATCCAATGGCATCCTCTCATGAAAACGTTCACCGGATACCAACTCATCACCCCGGACGACCTATTCTGGCGGCCGTCCAACCTGATGCGGATTCCCAACGCCGATTTCCTTGAACGGACCGGGAGCGAGAACATGGGAGCGCGGCTGTGGCGGATGCCACCGATGAGCGCGAACACCTTGCACAAGCACATCCGGGCGGAGGAATTCTACTTCGTGCTCGAAGGAACGGGGCGGATGCGGATCGGCGATGAGACCGTCACCGTGCCGAAACACGGCGGCGTGCTCGTCGGACCGGATCAATTGCGCCAGGTGTTCAACGACACTGAAGAAGACGTGCTATGGCTCATCATCGGCGCACCGGAGGAACTGGAGTTTCTTCAGGGATCGAAATCGCAGATGGACCTCTCACTCATCTATCCAGTGGAGCCCACCCAATTGCCCGCCGAACTCGATGGTGTGATCTGGCCGCCGCAAGACTGAAGGGAACAACCTTTCGACATCGGAACCACAGCAAACCGATTGATTTTTCCCGTCCCTCAGCATTGTTAGACCGGGGAATTCAATCATGATCACCATCGTGGCAAATGGCGTCGATGACCACTGCGGTCGCAAGGAGCAAGATGGGATCCTTACCATCATCGACTTCAATGCCATACGTATCCGACCAAGAGAACCATTGTTTCGAAACAATGGCGGCCAGCCCTCCGGGGCCGTGAATCTCATACTCGTGATCCATGAAGTCACCGCTTGCCTCATAATCCTGATCGCCCGGACCATCGACCGTGAAACGGCAACTGAAAAACGTGAACAGCTCCTTTTTCACGATCGTGACCGGAAGTCCGGGCCGATGGATCTCGTAGGTCGGTCCCCATGAAAAAACAACCTGCCGGATGAAAGCCATCTCATTGCCCGCCATGTCCCGGAAAGACAGTTTCTTGCCGAAACTGAAGGCACTGCCATCCACCTGATAGTGGCTGTTGCCTTGGTCGTCACCAATGGTGAAGTCATCTCCCAGGCACCAGACTTTCTGCTTCATCACGTATCGCATGACGAGATCATCGACAAAGCCGCAGATGCGTCCATTGGGAACGCTACCGGGAATTGTAATCTCTGCGGGCGGATTACCAGGGGATGACCTGCCGCTGTCTAACGAATGAACCGCGCAAATCGTGGGGTGCGTCGAGCGCCAGCCAAACGAGCGTGTCCGCCCCGTCCTCGGCACTCAGCGGCGCTTCCGGGCCACCCATCGTCGTGCGGCACCATCCCGGACACATGGAATTGACCATGACGTGTGGCAACGCGGCGGTGAGCTGCTGGGTGAGCATGTTGACCGCGGTCTTGCTGATCGAATAGGCCGGTGCCCACGCCTGAGGCACTCCCTCCAACTGTCCGGCCCGGCTGGACACGTTGATGATCCTCGGTGCGGAAGACTTCTCCAACAGCGGCAACATGGCAAGGGACACCCGGAAGGTGCCGATCACATTTGTTTCAAGGGTCTCTCGCAACATCTCCGCTTCAAGCGATGACAAGGACTCGGAGTCATCAAGCAGGACCGCGGAGTTGTTCGCCAAAACGTCGAGCCGACCATGGCGGCGGGTGATCCTATCAGCAGCCACACGCAAGGAGGTCGCGTCGGTGATGTCGAGCTGGAGAGCCTCGGCTCCGATCTCACACGCGGCCTTTTCGGCTCGCTGAAGTTCACGACTGGCGACAATGACGGTGGCACCGCGGGCAACAAGCTGCTTTGCCGCCGCGAATCCGATCCCGCGAGTGGAGCCGGTGATCAGGATTACAGGAGGACCCATCTCAAGCATGCCCGATGTCCAAAAAATTTCCCCTCGGCAGCCAAATCATTTCAAAAGGCCCTTCAGGTGCTCCACATACTTCTCCGGTCCGCCATCCTGATAGCCCGTGCGTGCGATTTCCTTGCCTTTCGAGTTCATCAGCAGGACGGTGGGAAAACCGTTGACTTGGAATTCCTTGGAGAGCTGTTCATTCTGCTCCTTCTCCTTGGCAGGGAGCTTCTTCTTGTTCGGAAAATCCAGTTCCAGCATGACGAGGTGCTTTTTCGCGTATTCCTGAAATTCCGGTTGATCAAACACCTCCTTCTTCAGCTTGATGCACCAGCCACACCAGTCGGAGCCGGTGAAATCAGCGAGGATCTCCTTATTCTCATCCTTTGCGCGCTTTTTGGCGACTTCCAGATCCGTCTCCCACTTGAAGACATCCTCCTTGGCAGCCGGTTGGGCCGCGGCGGCTTTCTCCTCGACGAATTTCTTGTCCTCGTCCGTTAGCTTGGAAAGCGGAACCTTCACGGAGCTCCCGTTCGGGCGAATGATGATCACCTTGTCATTCTCGGTACGGGAATACTCGCCTTCGATGGATCTCTCTGATCCGGCTTCCTTCCAGGTTCGCGCGTCAACAGCGGATGGAATCAACAGCAGGACAGAGGATAGCAAATAGAATTTGTGCCTTTTCATGATCGTTTTTTCTTGCTGACAACAGATCGCCATCCCCCCGTCTTGTCAATGCCCTTTGCCATTCGCAACGGCTGCGCAAATGGTCGGAATGATTTACGACTTGCCTAGACCCGTTCCATTCGGCGAATGATCCCACCATGGCCGCCGGCAGTCTGCTCACCCTCCTCGACGACATCGCGACGATCCTCGATGACGTTTCCATTCTCACCAAAAAAGCCGCGGCCAAGACCGCCGGGGTGCTGGGCGACGACCTGGCATTGAACGCCCAGCAGGTCAGTGGCGTGATTGCGAAGAGGGAACTCCCTGTCGTCTGGGCAGTTGCAAAGGGTTCATTCGTCAACAAACTCATCCTCGTCCCGTTGGCGTTGCTCATCGGGACATTCGCGCCATGGGCGATCACCCCGCTTCTGATGATCGGAGGGCTCTACCTGTGTTTCGAGGGTTGTGAGAAGCTCGCCCACTCCTTTCTCCACCATGAGGAGGAGTCGCCGGAAACTGCGGAAAAGAACATCGCCGACTTGGCAGAATCGCCACCGGAATCCGAGGCTGGAAAAATCAAGGGAGCCATCAGAACCGACTTCGTCCTATCTGCCGAGATCATCGCCATCACGCTCGGCACGGTGGCCGGGAAGGATTTCACGCAGCAATTGCTGGTCCTTTCCGCCATCGCGGTGGTGATGACCGTCGGTGTTTACGGCCTGGTCGCGGGAATCGTGAAACTCGACGATGCCGGCCTCTATCTCACCCAGCGCGAGGGTGCCCTCCCAAGGTCCGTGGGACGCGCGATTCTCTGGGCGGCGCCGTTTCTGATGAAAACGCTTTCCGTCGTGGGAACCGCCGCGATGTTCCTCGTCGGAGGCGGCATCATCGTCCATGGCATTCCGTGGCTTCACCACAGCATTGAACATGCGGGCGGTGCCGGGACGTTTCTCGGATCGATACTTCCGACGCTGCTCAACGGCATCTGCGGCATCATTTCAGGAATGCTGGCCCTCATGGCCTTCGTCGCATTCAAGAAGATCCGCGGCGGCCTAACAAAAGCATGAAGCTTTCGCATTCCCGCATCAACCGCAACCACAGCCAACCCCACACGATGAAGCGCGGCGCGCGGCAAGCTTTTCCTCAAGCGCGATCGCAGTGGGAGTGATGGAAAGCCCTCCGAGGTTGGTGCAGCGCACCTCGCGCGGCATTTGTGTGGCGACATGTTTGGCGGTGTCGATCACCTCATCGAGCGGGATGACGGGGTCGTAACCCGCGAGGGCCATGTTGGCGCAGGACAACGCGTTGCTCGCCGCCATCACGTTCTTGCCCAAGACAGGGAACCTCCACCCGGTTGGCAACCGGATCACAGATCAAGCCGATCATGCTTTGAAAAGCCATCGATGATGCCGCCACTGCCTGTGTTAGAGTTCCTTCAGCAAGCGTCACGAGCGCGGCTGCGCCCATGCTTGCGGCGGATCCGCCCTCCGCCTGACAACCACCGACCTCGGCGGCGAATGTCCAGCGGGTAGCGATGAAAACCCCGATCAGCCCACTTGCCAGCAAGGCCTTGGCCATCGCTTCCTCGTCGAGGCCCATGCTTTCGGCCATCGCGACGACCGCACCGGGCAAGGCCGCACAGGCACCTGCGGTGGGGGCGGCAACGATCACCCCCATGGAACTCTTCACCTCCATCAAGGCCGTTACGTAGAGAATGATCCGGTTGAGCGCACCGCCGTCGAGGAGTTTCCCCGCCCGCATCAACTCGTCGAAACGTCCGCACTGGTGACCAAGAACGCGATCATCATACTCGGTTCCGGCAATACCCTCGGCGATCGACCTGCGGACGATCCTGACAATATCCACCATCTTCGCCACGACTTCAGCCTCGCTGAGACCTCCACGGGCCATCTCGTATTGCACGGCAAGCTTCCAAAGCGGAATCCCACGCCCGGCATCATGCTTGAGCATTTCCTCACAGGATCCGAAAGGGACCTTCGTGTCCTTGCTGGACATCACCGGCAACACCGGTCCCAGCCTCTTTGCATAACGCACGCCGGGCAACGCCGCGATCACCTCGTCACTCACGAATGAACCCGCCTTCACCTCGATCATACGGCGATCACCCGCCTGATGACAAATGATCTCATCCGCTTGAAACCCGAACTCCAGCGCAGCGATGACATCGGTTTCACTTCCATCGATCCACAGCAAGGTTTCGTAGCAGTCTCCAAACATCGAAACCGCGAATCCATCGAGGTCGATAACCTCCATCATGCCACCGCCGGTGGAAATCGCACGCACGGTGCGGGTTTCCTTGCGGCCATGGAGCGTGAGCCGATAGGTGTTAGGATGTGGATCGCCGGCATCGACGGTTTCGATGGAAATCTCGACTCCCGAGTCGCGCAAGGCCTGGGGAGATCCCGGCAAGCGCTCGTCCGCGGCATCCCAGCCCATCAGGCCGCCGAAAAGTCCCATGTCCGATCCCTGCGTATCGTGGGTGTTGGGCAGTGAGCCGTTCCGGTCGAACTCGACCAACACCTGGGAAAACTCCTCGTCCATCAAATCCCGGGCCAAGCGCCCGATCCGCAGCGCTGCGGCGCAATGGGAACTCGACGGTCCGCGCATCACCGGGCCGATCACGTCATTGAAAATGCTGACAATCATAAAATTCGTTTGGTTGGTTCGAGCAGCCCGGCAGGAACCGCGGCGGCTGCACTGAACAATGGACTCACCGGGGATTTCATCAAATCAAATATCCCCCGTGCGAGCGGCTTCAGTCGTCGCGGCAGGCATCCGGAAAGCATTTGTGGAACTCCGGGTCCATCGGTGCCTTGATGTGCAATGGTTCTCCAGTCCGTGGATGCGGGAGTTCCAACGATTTCGCTTGAAGAAGCATCCGTGTTCCGGTCCCGAGGATTTCACCGTGCCGAAAGCTGGTTTCCTGCCCCGCGTAGCGGAAATCGCCAATGATGGGAAGACCGGCCAACTGCAGGTGACGACGGATCTGGTGATAACGACCGGTGTCCGGAATGGCCTTCACCAGGCACAACCGGAGTGAAGGGTCGCCTGAAAAGCAAGCCTCGGGCGAGATGGCCAGCCGCTCAAATGACGTTCGCGCATCGAGCAATGGATCGTCCGCATTCGCCTGCAACGGAATTTCACAAGTCCACGCTTCCGGAGCGACACCACTGACGACAGCGTGATAGATCTTCATTACCCTCCTCAGCTCGAATGCCTGCTGGGCGATGCCCGCGGTCTTCTTGTCCAAAGCCATCAAAAGAACGCCCGTCGTCGGCCGGTCGATCCGGTGAACCGGATAGACCCGCCTCCCGATTTGATCACGCAGCCGCTTCATCGCGATCCATTCCGGCCCCTCCGGCTCGCGTCCCGGATGAACGATCATGCCTGCCGGCTTGTCGATCACGACAAGAAACTCATCCTGATAGAGAATTTCCAGCGGTGTCACCTGCCATGTCCCCCGTGCGCATCCCCATCGGCAAAACCAAAGCCACGGCGGACTCCGGCCATTTCCGCGGTGAGCCGCCCATCGACATGCCTCACCGTTAGATCGCCCTCGATCACAGGCTCACTTGCGGAACCGGATGCATGCTGGCAGGCGAACAAGGTAAAGAGAGCCGGCAGGGTCTCGCGTGGAATGACATCACGCATCCTCACCGTCCTCAATCCGGCCGAGTTGATCCCATCGAGCGCGCGCTGCTTCTGGGGGCTGGGGAAACACAGGACCAACCAACCGTCCGCCGAAAGATGCCTTGCTGCCGCCTTCGCATAATCGAAAACGTCTCCTCTCAGTTCAAAACGCGCGTGAGCCTTTTGCGAATCCGACGGAAGCACTCCCGTCCCTCGCGGGAAATACGGCGGGCTTCCGGTGATGAGTGGAAATTTCCGGTCAAGCGCGAGCTCGCGCAGGTCACCATGGAAGCAATCCACCCGCTCGCGGAGGCCGTTCGCATCGATGTTCGACTGGAGCAGGCGATAACTGATTTCCTGCGCCTCCACACAAGTCAGCCGCGCCGCGCTCCCCATTCCCCACAAAGTCAGAAGTCCAACCGTCCCGATTCCGGTGCCGAGATCGAGATGTTCGATAACAGGCGGAGACACCTGAAGCGCATACCACGCTGTCAGCACATCATCAATCGAATGGCGATGCCCACCCTTGCGCTGGGCGATCAACCAACCGGCTTCAGCTCCGGCGTCATCATGCAATGATTCGCGATTATCCAGCCCTCCGGGCCCGGTCAGGGCATCGAGCGTGATCGGTTCTCCAAGTTCGGCCTCGAGACGCCGACGTTCCGACTGCCAGCGCTCCATGGCGTTAGAAATTCCTGTGATGGGGGAATCCGGCATTTGATGTTAGACCACCTTCTTCACATACATCGCCTTCAGCGCGATGGAGATGCCGTTCATCTTGCAGTCGATCTCGTGATCCCCATCGACGAGCCGGATGGGCTTGGACTTGGTGCCGACCTTGAGCACGTCGGAAGTCCCCTTCAATTTCAGGTCCTTGACCATCGCCACGATGTCGCCGTTCTCCAGCACGTTCCCATAAGCATCCTTCACCACCCGCTCCTGTGGTGCCTCGTCGGCGGACGGGCCTGAGGTCCACTCATGGCCACAGGTCAGGCATTCGATCTTTCCCGGATGTTCCAGCACATCGGACATTTGGCAAAAAGGGCATACGTGGTCGCTCATGGACGGGCAGGAAATACGAGCAGGGAATCCAACTCAAGCCCGCACTTGGCATTCGATGGATTTGCGGTGAACGGGCGCATCGGCTTGGCAAAAATCACGGCACCCGATCCTGTCTTTGCAGCACCCGCTCGATCCTCTTGTCCGGGATGAGCCACATGGCCGCCACCAGCACATACAATCCGCCGGAGATCCAGGGAGACACGAACGCCAACGGAATCGCCAGCAGATAGAACAAGGGCGAGAGCTTTCCCTTGAGATCCCTGCCGACCGCCGCCGCCAGCAGCGAGCCGCTGCCTTGCTCACGGATGATCGACCTCTGGAGCAGGAAATAGGCGATCGCCGCCATCAACAGGACCACCCCATAAACAGCAGTCGGCACCGCTGCGAAGTGATTCTCGCCCATCCAACCCGAGGTGAACGGAAACAGCGAGAGCCAGAACAGGAGGTGAAGGTTCGCCCAGAGGATCCCTCCGGTCACCCGCCGGGTGACGTGGAACATGTGATGGTGGTTGTTCCAATAGATCCCGACATAGATGAAGCTGAGGATGTAGCTCAGGAAAACCGGCAACAGCGGTTTCAGGTCGGCCAGCGCCGCCGCATGATGCGGCACCTTCATTTCCAGCACCATGATGGTGATGACAATCGCGAGCACACCATCGCTGAACGCCTCAAGCCGGTTCTTTTCCATGACGCCGGAGAAAAGACAAATCCCACCCTTTGGGCAATTCCAATGAATCCGGAAATCGAAGTTCGCGGTCAACAAATGGAAAGACCCCGGGAATCCACCACGTTTCCACATCCGATGAAATTAAACCCCATTGCCATCCCGGCGTTCGTTCTCACCCTTTCCATCCCCGCGATTGCCGAGTCCGGCCCGCCACCGTGGACCAAGATCGAGGCTGGCACCGAATTTCTAACTGAGGGCCTGTCGGTGGGGGATCTCGATGGTGACGGAGTGAAGGATCTAGCGGCAGGAGCGTTCTGGTTCAAGGGCCCGGATTTCAAGGAGCGGAAACAATTCTGTCCGGGCCAGGCACGACCCACCGCGGCCTATCAGGAGGACTCGTTCCTGAGTTGGGTGGAGGATTTCAACGGTGATGGCAAGAACGACATCCTCATGGTGGGTCATCCGGGAAAGCACCTGACACTCTATCTCAATCCCGGCAAGGAAGGCGACTGGCCCGCTCACGTGGTGATGACCGAGGCCGCGTCGGAGTGCCCGGAATGGACCGACCTGGATGGTGACGGCAAGAAGGAGCTTGTCTGCACGCAGGGCGGCGCGTTCGGCTATGGCGTGCCCGATTGGTCCGACATCACGAAGCCTTGGAAATTCATCGCTGTTTCTGAGAAAATGACCAAGACCCCCTACGTGCACGGACTCGGCATCGGCGACTTGAACGGCGACGGACGAATGGATCTAATCGAAAAGGGCGGATGGTTCGAGCAACCCGCCGGCAAGGACGCGAAATGGATCCGGCATGAGGAAAAATTCTCGGGGCCCGGTGGTTCACAAATGCTGGTTTTTGATGCGGACGGCGATGGTGACAATGACATGGTCACGAGCCTGAACGGGCACGGATACGGACTGGCGTGGTTTGAAAATTCCAAGGTGGAGGGCAAGGTGACTTTCATCCGCCACGACATCCTGCCAGAGGATCCGGCGAAGACCAGTGAGGACGGATTGCAATTCAGCCAACTCCACTCGCTCGCCACGAGTGACTTCGACGGTGACGGCCGGTTGGATTTTGTGACGGGAAAACGTTACTTCGCCCACAACGGGCATGACCCTGGAGCCAAGGATCCAGCCCTACTCGTCGTCTTCTACAATCGGAAAGTCGAGAACGGCATTCACTGGCAGCATGAGATCATTGATAGCGATGTGGGAGTCGGCTGTCAGGTGGTCGCCACCGACATCAACGGAGATGGCAAACCCGACATCGCCGTGGGCAACAAGAAGGGTGTCCACGTGGTTCTGCGGAAGTAATTCCTCAGCGCTGAGTCAGCGGTGCCTCAACCTGCTTCCTTCTCCTGATCCAAGACCGTGAGAGAGCGGAAACGGATCGAGTTTTCCGAAAAGGCAACTCAAGCGGCTCAAACGTCTCGATGAGACGTTTGCAGCCCGTGCGTGACATCATCTCCAGGTCACCAAAAATGGTAGCCTTGTGGGAA
Source organism: uncultured Verrucomicrobiae bacterium (assembly GCA_963810445.1). GTDB lineage: Bacteria > Verrucomicrobiota > Verrucomicrobiia > Verrucomicrobiales > Akkermansiaceae > Luteolibacter. The sequence goes on from CAWENZ010000047.1 coordinate 117,222, forward strand.
CGAAGCACGGTATTCTCTGTCAATCCCGGTCCCAATCCGCTGAACTCAATCCAGTTGCAGCTAGCTATTGGCGATTGAAAAAAAGAAACCCAGGTGGCAACGCGGTCAACCGTGGTTTGTCAGGCTGCGCACCCAACTCCTTGATTGATGAAGCAAAAACTCATTCCCGCCATCGTTGTCCTTGCGCTTTTTCTGATCATCTCGGTCTTTTGGCGACAGATGGCAGATCCTGCTTCTTCGGCGGTGAGAACCAAGAACATCACCGAACGTGAGCGCCCTGCCAAAATCCAGCCTCCGGCGGAGACCGAAGTGCGGCGTCATGAGCGACTTTCGCCGCCTACTTGGAGACCGCCTGCTGCATTTACAGCACTTGGGACACCCACCCCACAACATCCGTTCCCGCGCGGCGAAAACGCCACACGCACGTATCACGAACCCGCTAACAGCGAGATCGCGCCAGAGCTTTCGAGTGCAACTCCTTCCGTGCTTGCCAAGTCTCCGCAAGACGGCCGTTTCCACCTCCTTCCCGAGGAAATCGATGAGCACACTCGTGTTGCGGCTCGTTTGGTTTTCGATTCCACCGCACTGGATCGGGTCATCCATGGCCAGACTTCACGTGTTCTTGCCCCCACCCTCAATGACGAGGTGCTGACGCTGGAATTCAAGAAAATCAAAACCCGCTCTGCGAACACCCACACGCTGCAAGGCCACGTGGCCGGTGAGGAAAAAACCAGTGTCGCCCAATTCGTCTATCACGACGGTGTCCTCCACGGCAGTGTCATTCGCTACCATACTGGCCAGGAAATCGAATACCGCATCCTTGCCGATGGTTACATGATGGTTCGCGAACTGGATCACAAGACCATGACCGCGGGCTGCGAGAACGCTCCGGAAATCATGGCCGACATCGTGCAAGGTGGCCTTACCGCGGATGATCTGGAGTATGTCCCTCAGCTTGACGGTGACACCGTTCAACACATCACCCTTGGCTGGAGAACCGTTGACGTCGCTGTCGGCTATGACCAGGAAGCGCGGATCGCAGACGGTGGATATGCTCAAATCGAAGCCCGTATCATCGCGTCCGTGGACCGCATGACCACTGCCTTTGCCAACAGCGGGATCGCCAATGCCGAGGTGATGCTGCTCGGCACCATCGAGGATCCCGACTACCGCTATAGTGATTCGAGTGCGACCAACATGGGCACTGAAATCGCCAATCTTCGCACGGAGAACGATGGCCCCTTGGACACGGTGACCGCCTTCAGCAACCGGCTCGGTGCGGATTTCGTGAGTTTCATCATTCTCCAAGCCAGGGGGGGCACCGCAGGCGTGGCCTCTAATGGCAAATATACAATCGTTGCGAGAACATATATGACTCCCGGTCGCATCGTCTTCGGCCATGAACTGGGTCACTGTCTTGGGTGCACCCACGCCTGGAGTGACACGAATCACAATGTGGACAATTCCCGTTACGGATGGAGGTTCAAGTCACCGGTCAGCGGAAATAAATACGCAACCATCATGGCCTACGACGGAGGCTGGGGCGGAGCCACCATCCCGTATTATTCCAATCCCAACATTCTCTACGACGGTGCAAAAACGGGTGCGGTCAACGGCTACAACGTGTTGAATGACACCACCGTTGACCCTCAAATGTACTCCGAAGGGGGCTTTCCCGGATTCGATGGCACCCATCCTGATCTCGGCGCTAACAACGCCCAAGTCATCGACATCAGCGATGCATCCATCCAAGGCGGTATTGACTTCAACTCCGCCCGAACCACCCGCAGCGCCTTCAGTGTCGTCAGTCCTGCCGCTGCCGCGCAGTGGGAGCGTGGGACCACGCAAACCATCTCGTTCAATGGCGGCGACATGCAGGATTTGGCCACGATCCAGCTCTACAAAGGCGGTGTTCTGCAATCCACCCTTGCCAGCAGTGTGAACCCTGCCACAAATCGCAACTTTCAATGGACCGTGCCCTTTGGTCTCGCCAATGGAACGGATTACATGATCCGCGTCGAACTCGTCAGCAATGGCGTTACCCTCATTCAAGACAGCGGCATCTTCACGATTTTCAGCATTCTGCCCCATGTCATTGCACAAGCGACCACGGCAACACCGGCAGGTATCGGAGCCATCTCCCAGCTTGCATTGACCTTCAATGTGCCGATGAACCTGGCGACGTTCTCTGCCGGTAGCGACATCGTGTCGTTCATCGACCCAACCGGGACATCGGTCGCAGGCACTATCACGGGAACCTCCTGGTCGGCAGGCAATACGGTGCTCACCATTCAGTTCACTCCGCCTTCGCTGCAGGGCAGCTATCAAATGATGATTGGCCCGGAAATTGATGACACGGCGGGCAACAAGATGGATGAGGACGACGACGGCATCACGGGCGAAGGCGTGGAAGACCGATACACCGCGAATTTCACCGTCAATCCGCCCTTGATCCGCTATGACAACATGGACACCAATCCCGGTTGGACCTTCAGCGCCAACAACCCGACCGGCGGCTGGACATGGGGACAACCAACGGGGGGAACCGGATATCAGAGTAACTATGGCATCAATGATCCGACCTCCGGCTACAACGGTGCCAATGTGATCGGCTACAATCTCACCGGCGACTACGAACGGGGCATCACCTCAACCCGCTGGGCGACCACTCCGGCCATGGATTGTTCCAATTATGCAAATGTCCGTCTGCGCTTTCAACGCTGGCTTGGCATTTACTTCGGAGCCAGCACTTACGGAGCAGGCACTGGGGACAACGCTTACATTGAAGTATCAAATAACGGAACCACCTGGACCCCTGTTTGGCATAACACCAACTCTCGACTCACCGCGACCGGCTGGGTGGAGGTCGAATACAACATCTCCGCCGTGGCGGACGGCCACTCCACCGTCTATGTCCGTTGGGGCATGGGTACTTCCAACAGCTCGCTCAACGACGATTCCTGCGGTTGGAATATCGATGAAGTCATTGTCCATGGCGACTACGTGGACAGCTCGGACAACACCCCGCCATACCCGAGCCCCATGACCTTTGCCACTCCCCCGACGGCTCTTGGCGTGAGTGCCATCACCATGACCGCCACCACCGCCCTGGATGCCAACGGCGTGGAATATTACTTCGATGAAACCTCGGGCAACCCGGGCGGCACCGACAGCGGCTGGCAGAACAGCCCGACCTACACCGACACCGGTCTGCAGGCGGGCACCCAATTCACCTACACCGTCAAAGCCCGCGACAAAAGCCCCGGCCAGAACGAAACCGGTGCATCCGCCCCCGCTGACGCCACCACCGATGCAGGCCCGACCCTGACGCTCATCATCGCCGCAGCAAGCATCGGCGAGAGCGGTGGCCCCGGCGCGACCACCGCCACCGTCACGCGCAATACCGACACCAGCAGCTCTCTCGTCGTCAATCTGAGCAGCAACGACACCACGGAGGCAACTGTCCCCGCCAACGTCACCATCGCCGCTGGGCAAAGCACCAGCCCGGTGTTTGTTGTGAATGCAGTGGATGACGCCATCATCGATGGTACCCAGAGCGTCACCTTGACCGCCACCGCCACCGGCCACGCGAACGGGAGCGATACCATTGATGTGACCGACGATGTGCCACTTACTCTAACCGTGGTCACCGGCACGAACGGAGCTTCCACCAGCGGTGGTGGCCTCAAGGATCCGGATGGCAGTCCCTTTGCCATCACGGCAACACCCGCCATCAGCTACAGTTTCGGCAATTGGACCGTCACCTCGGGAGATGCCAGCTTCGGCAACCCTAACAACGCCAGCACCACGGTCGCAACCACCGGCGACGCCACCGTTCAGGCCAACTTCGTGGTGGCCACCTATGCCGTGACGTATGCGGGCAATGGCAGCGATGGCGGTTCGGTACCGGTCGATGCCTCCAGTCCTTATCCCTACAACAACAGCGTCACGGTGCTCGGAAATACCGGAGCGCTGACACGGGCCGGATACAGCTTCACGGGTTGGAACACCGCCAGCAACGGCAGCGGGACCAGCCATGTCGGGGGAAATACCTTCAGTATCACCGGGAACACGACCCTCTACGCCCAGTGGACGGCCACGATCACGCTGGGCAACCTGAGCCAGGTCTATGACGGCACTCCGAAATCCGCCTTGGTCACAACCCATCCACCCGGACTCGCTCACACGGTCACCTACAACGGTTCCGCCACAGCCCCCACCAACGCTGGACCTTATGCCGTCGTGGCCACCATCACGGACCCGAGTTACTCAGGCAGCGCATCCGGTAGCCTCGTCATCGCCAAGGCCTCGCAAACCATCACCTTCGACCCACTTGGCACGGTTCCCCTGTCAGGAACGCCGCTCCCCCTCACCGCGACCGCTTCCTCCGGCCTCGCTGTTAGCTACTCCAGCTCGAACACTGCGGTCGCGACCATTTCGGGTTCGGATCTGAATACCCTTGCGACCGGCGCATCCACGATCACCGCATCGCAGGCGGGCAACTCCAACTACAACGCCGCCACTCCGGTCCAGCAGACGGTCACCGTCAATCTTGCCAATCCCGTTGCGGTTCCCGGCGGGCCTTATCGCGTCATCAGCGGTGGCTCGCCCCTGTCGCTCGATGGCAGCGCATCGCTTGCATCCGCCGGTCAGACCATCACTCTCTATCAGTGGGATCTCAACAATGACGAAACCTTTGGCGATGTCACCGGAGTCACCCCCACAGCCATCAGCGACAGCGTGCTCGCCTCCACTTGGGGCATGCTGGAGGGGCTCAATACCATCCAACTGAAAATCACGGATTCCGCAGGAAAAACCTCCACCGTATCCACCACGGTTGAAATCATCGTCGGCCTTACCTGGGATGCGAACACTTCCAGTGCAGGCGTTCAGGACGGCACCGGAGCATGGCTTGGCGGAAATTGGTGGGATGGGTTGACCAACCAGACGTGGAGTCCGGGATCCGCCGCCACCTTCGGCAACGGCGGCGCGGGCAATACCGTCTCCCTCGCCAGCGCCACAACCATCAAAAAGCTCACCTTCAACAGCTTCACCAGCACCTACACGCTGGGCTCCGCCAGCCAGATCATCACGCTGAATGAAGGCATCACGGCCAATGCGGGAGCGGGAGCCGCCACCATCAACAGCCCGATCTCCTTGGGTGGGAATCAGACATGGAAAAACAACTCACCTGCCAGCGTCTTTCTAACCGTCGGAAACGCCACCGGATCCGGCAATATCATGAATGGCGGTTTCACCGTCACCGCCGATGGCACTGGCACGACCCGGGTCTTCGGCAGCATCAGCGGCAGCGGAGACATCATCAAGAATGGCAGCGGGAAACTCGTTATCGGTGGGCAAGGTCAGCCCGCCGGAATTGACCACACCTACACCGGCAACACCACCCTCAACGGCGGCGTCCTGCAAATCCACAGTCTTGATATCGGCACGGGGAATATCGAAATCACCGGTGGCGTTCTCTCGCAATATTTTGGCGGAAACTTCACTCGCCCGTTGGGTTCAGCCAGTGGTGAAATGCGCGTCACCGGCGGTGTCAGTGGATTCTCCATGCAAGGCAGTGGCGGCACTTACACCTTCACCGGCACGGGCACCGCTCCCTTGGTCTGGGGTAGCTCGAACTTCGCTCCCACCGAATTCATCTTGCAAGAGTCGGATGCGAACATCAGCGCCACCGGCACTTTCAGCAACTCCATCAACCTCGACGGATCTAGCCGAACCATCCGGTCGAATCAGTCGTTCGATAATTTTGCGGCAGGCTTCGGCACCTTCAGCGGCAACCTCACCAACAGCGCCGGAACCGCAGGCCTCACCAAGGCGGGTGTGGGCATGCACATCCTCGCCGGCACCAACACCTACAACGGCGGCACCACTATCAACGGCGGCGGCTTGCGCTTCTCTAAAATCGCGTCCATGCCGAATTCCGGCACCGTAGCGGTCAACACCGGCACCCAACTCGGCATCGGTCTTGGTGGCGGCAGCGAATGGACCACCGGCACCAGCGGTGTCGGCACCCTCGGCGGCCTCCTCGCCGGATCGGGCGGCGCGGGCACCAGCACCGTCAGCTACAACGGAGATGTTGCCTTGGAGCTGTTTGTCAGTGGCACCCAGACCTATGGCGGCAACATCGCCAATGTGGGCAACAGCCTCAAACTAATCAAAACCAACACCGGCAGCCTCGCGCTCTCCGGCACCAACAGCTACAGCGGTAAAACCGAAGTGGTTGCCGGGACTCTTTCCTTTTCCTCGATGGCCAATCTGGGGACTGCCTCATCCATCGTCCTCGGACGCGGAACCTTGACCGGAACCCTTGAATACACCGGCTCCGGCCTAACATTCAGTCGCACCATTGAAATGGCCGGCTCCACGGGTGGACTCGGCATCAATTCCTCCGGCGCAGGAGCGTTGATCGTTTCATCCACCTTCACCCCCACGTTTGTCACAACCGCCAATGATCAGGCCAACAAGACCTTGAGCTTGGGCGGCACCAACACAGGGGCGAACACACTCAGCAGCGTGCTTCCCAACAGCGTCAACGGCACTGGCAACAACGTTCTCGGCGTGACCAAAACCGGCATCGGCAATTGGATGCTCTACCAAGCGAACACCTACACGGGAGCGACCGCAGTCCAGCAAGGCAATCTCATTGCGGGTGCGGACGTTCCCTCCGTAAATAATGTCGATGGTCCCTTCGGCCGCGCGAATTCCACCATCAACGTGGGACTCTCCAGCGGCGCCGTGAATGCCGGAGTGTTCACGGGCGGCGCGTTCACCATAGGTCGCAACTTCCAGTTGCTAACCGCAAATCTTACAGACGCAGGCGCACGGGTCATCACCTTTGGCGGCAACACGGCGCAAGCCTCCACCTTCAGTGGAAATATCATTCTCGGATCTAACAATCAATCGACCAAGGGAATCAGCCTTAGCGCCGCTTCCGGTGGCATGGTCACCTTCTCAGGAGTCATTTCCAATCCTACCGGGCAAGATGCTGCTGAAATAGCGGCCGCCGCCGCAGGCACTGCCGTGACAAAAACCGGTCTTGGCACCGTGGTTCTCAACAACACCCACACCTACACCGGCACCACCATCGTCAATCAAGGCAAGCTGCTCATCAATGGCAGCCTCGGCAATCTCGCTGCCGCGCTGAACGTCGGCGCGGGTGCCACCCTCGGCGGCACCGGCACCATCGGCCGCAACGTGACGATTTCCGATGGAGCCAAACTGGAATTCTCTATCAGCACCAGTGCAGCCGGACACGATCCTCTCGATATCTCCTCAGGCAGGGATTTCTCCTTCACCGCAGGGTCCGAGCTGACCATCACATCTACCAGCGGTGCCTCACCGGGCACTTATACCCTCATCACGGGTGGCAACACGATCGCGGGCTCCGCCCCCGCAACTCTCAACTTGCCACCCGGATGGAACGCGAATGTGTCAATCAGTGGCAACAGTCTCCTTCTCAACGTGATCTCGGTGACTGGCCCGGGCCCCGTCGATCATTTCGTCATCTCCGCGATCAGCTCGCCGCGCACCGTGGGCACGCCGGTCACCGGTATCACCATCACCGCGGAAGATGCGTCTAATAATACTGCGACTTCGTTCACCGGCACCGTCACCTTCGGCGGCACCGCGGGAATCACCGGTACATCAGGAAGCTTCGTCGCGGGAGTTCTGAGCAATGTCAGTCTCTCGCCCACCGTTGCCGGCACCAACCTCACCCTCACGGTCAACGATGGCTCGTTCCACACGGGTTCCACCACCTTTACCGTTCAAAGCGTCTATGACACATGGTCAGGCCAGACGGCCTTTGGTTCAGACAACAACAAGGACGGGATCAGCAATGGCATCGCCTGGACCCTTGGGGCTTCCAGCCCATCCGCCGATGCCACAGCGCTTGTTCCGACATTCGACAATGGCGCGGATGCGAACTATTTCATCTACACCTATCGTCGCAGTGATGCGGCGCATGCGGACGCCAACATGATCATCACAGTGGAATATGGCAACGATCTAGCCGGTTGGAATACCGCCGTTCATGATGGAACGAATGTAATCATCATCCCAACCGACGATTTTTACGCTCCAGGCATCGACAAGGTGGAAGTGAGGATAAAGAGAACTCTGGCAGAAGGGGGTAAACTGTTCAGCCGTCTCAGGGTAATCACATCACCGTAAAAGCCGTTGGCCACCATCTTGTTTCATGACCCACCAGTCTTGTGAGAAATCAAGGATTGAGACCCACTCGATAGAGGGCCTTGCCGACCGGAGGTGAAGGGTCCGTATAGGCGGATATTCCGGCATTTCCAGCGACCGTTGCGATCGTTTGCCACGTCATTGGTGAAGCGCCGTTGCTGCGTTGCACCAAGAACGAAAGTCCTGCGGCGGAGGGCCAGGTGAGCTGGTGACCTTGCATCGTGATTCCGAAACGTGATGAGCCATTGGCAGGATCGAGTCCCGAGACGGATTTCTACATCGTCCGGAGTGCCGTCGTAATCGGAATCGGGCGCTGACAAATGATACGGAGCAAGCACATCTTCCCAAAGGGATCGGATATAGGAGAAAGCCTGCATGGAATCCGAATACTGACTCCTGTAGCCATAGTTCGCACCCTTGTCGTAGTCGATATAGCCTTTCTCCATCTTGTACCAAAGGTCGGTGTTGCCGATTTGTAAACGGGCAACGGCATTGTTCGCCGCGGCTGTCGATTTCGGCCAATAGCCCCCGATGACGAGGACAAGCTGATTAGTCTGGTGCGAGCGGTAGCCGCTGTAACTGTAATCAAGGGAGCTACGCTGACCTCCACCGTCGCTACTGTCGAACTCCTTGAGCATTCCGAGGGCCCCGCGATTCGGTAGAGTCTCCGCGCCGGTATAGATCCTGCCCGAGCCAGTGAAGCCGTTGCCACTGAGGCCGGCACCGTTGTTCAGACCGCTGGTGACGTTCTTGCCGTAGGTGTCGTTGACCAGCGAGGTGTAGAGTCCCATGAAGTCATCGAGCCTGGAGCCGAAGTATTTGTAATTCCTAACGGCCCCTTCGATCATGGTGCCGGTGGGAGCCGTGGATGCCGGATTGGCAACCTTCCAGTTGAAGGTCAGTGCCGCACTTGGCGAATCCGTTCGACTGGAGTTGCGAGACAAAGGCGGTGTGAACGTAACTATCAAGAATCGCCTGGGTGGGAACCGGTCCGCCGAAATAGACCATGGCAACCAGCACACTTCCCAACATGCCCTCGCGATAGTTCGGGTTCCAACCGCGGTTGACATTATAATCGTTGTCGAGCGTCCGTTGCGAACTACCTGCGAGGATATACGGGTTGTTGTTGCTGGTGGTGAAGGCACACGAGATCAGCGAGGCCTTCATGACAAGATCGATGCGTGATTTCTCGGTGGCCGTGAGCTGATTCCAGATGCGCGGGGTCTTGCCTCGCGATGGCAAACATGCCGGTCACCTGGAGTTCGTGCTGCGCCGGGTATCCTCCATTGGCGCAGATTTCATTTCCCCCGACGATGCTGAAGCGGATCTGTTGGAGAAGACGCGTGTCGGCGGAGGTGTTTCCGGCGTGGCTGGCAGCGGCAAGGACGACCGAGGCTCCGCCAAACCAGGCACCGTTCGTGTAGGCGCCGTTGTTATAGTCACGGCCATAGTCGATGAGACCGCAGGAAATGGAGGCATTGACCGCCGACTGCGACGGGCTGTTAACCCGACTTTCGCTGTTAGGCAGTTTTTCGGGTCAGGATCGTTGAGATTGCGTTGGTTTTTTCAAAAGGTCTACACCACAGGCTTTTGATTTCTGATTTCCGGCGGTGGCTGGGCGGGGAGGGTAAAGCCGAGTTGCTCGAGCAGCAGGTGGTGGATCTTCTCGGGCTTGGTGTAGCGCTTCATCCGCAATTCACGTCCGTCGGTGGCGGGGATGGTCACATCGAGCATCTGGATCTCGCTCAATCGTTCCAGCACGCTGCGGGAACTCAGGCCGGTGGCCGCCTTCTTGTTGTATTGCTCAAGGGTGACGTGCAGGCAGTAGGCGAGGAAGCTGATGAAGACGTGGGCTTCGATGCGGCCGTCGAGTTGGTGAAAGACGGGGCGTAGCCCGAGGTCGCCCTTGAGGGTGCGGAAGCTCTCCTCGATGCGAACGAGGTTGATGTAGTTGCGCCAGAGTTCGGCGGGGTCTTCGCCGGTTAGATTGCTGCGTAGGAGATATTGGCCTTCGTGGCGACGGGTGGCTTTGAGTTTGTTGCGATCGAGTTCGATGCGGAAGGTTGCGGCGCTGACTTGCTCTCCGAGTGCGGGAAGATGAAGAATGACAAGCCGGTGGGCGTTGCGTCCGGCTTTTTCCTTGGCGGCTCCGATGGCGAGCAGCAGTTCGTCGCGGGTGAGTTTGTCGCGTTTTTGAAGTTCCTTAAGACGCGCCCAGTAGGCTTTGAGCTTTTTGCGCCGCATGGCGCTCTCTTTGCAACGGCGTGGTAGGCTGCGGGCGAGGACGTAGAGTTCTCCGTCGCGGGGCAGGAGTTTGACGTGGACGTCGTCTTTGACCTGCTGCCAGTCTTTGGTGGCGAGATCTTTTTCGAGTTTGGTTAGGCGACCTTTTGGAGTGCCTACGAGGTAGCGCACGGAGGGGGCGGACTGGCGCATTTGATCGAGGGTTTCTTCGGTGGGGATGCCGCGGTCCATGATCCAGGTGCGCCGCTCTTTGCCATATTGTGCGGTGATCTTCCCTAACATTCCGGCGAGGGTGGCTTTGTCGGAGGTGTTGCCGCGCATGACTTCGTAGCCGATGGGAAGGCCGTCGGGGGTGATGATGAGGGCGATGACGATTTGCACGCAGTCGGGACGTTTGTCGCGGCTGTATCCGAAGGTTTTGAGTTGGCTCGCTTCGGTGACCGGACCGTTGGCATCGACCTCGAAGTAGGTGCTTGTTAGGTCGTAGAGAAGGATGTCGAAACTCGCGCCGAAGAGTCCGGTCCAGCGCTCTTTGAGGTGGGAAAAGATTGCCTCGCGATGAACTAACAGAAGATCGTGACAGCGGTAGAGGGTGTCTTTGGCGGCGAGCCGGAAGTCGTCGTCGAGAAGATCGGCCATGGCGCTGCGGTCGAACCAGGAGCGGTGGAGCTTCCACTCGCTGCCGGGATCCAATAGTCGATAGGCGGTTAGAACTTTGAGTACCTTGAGCCAGGGCGTGCCTTTTTGGGAGTCGGGCAGGAGCGGTTGCCAGAAGGCGTCGAGATCGAGGCGGTTCCAGAGTTCCAGGGCAAGCCAGCAGCCGCCCCACTGGCGTGGACGGGCCAGTTCGATGTGATCGAGCCGAAGTTTGAGCGTGGGATGTTCGAGCAAGGGGTCGGGCGTGCGGTCCTCCGGGAACAGATGAATCTGTTGGGTTTCGTCGCGCTCATCGACAGCCTCGATGGCGCGGGTCCACGAGGCGCGGTCGCTGTCGTTGATCTCGCCGAGATAGAGCAGGGTTTTCTGAACCGTTCGGTTACCTGCGACGCGGCGGTTTTCCACCACGCTCCAGTAGCGGTGCGGCTTGCCGTCTTTGAATCGTTTGTTGGCGCGTAAGAACATCGACAGGCATGAAGCATAATCCCGTTAGGGCACATCTGTCCATGGGGTGGGTCTCCACCGCAGCCGTTTTCCGAGGCCCGATGCTGGAAAATCAAGGGTTCCAGCGTCTCAGAGGGGCGAAATTTGGCGAAATTCCAAACTAACAGCGAAAGTCGGGTTAAGGACAACTGCGGACGCAGGGACGACGAGGGCGATGATGGAGGTAAGGAAACTACGCGTGACGCGCGCGGTGACAAGTGAATGCAAGGGCATGGATTTTCGAACGGATGCGGAAGGGTGCGGCAGCTACGACGCGGTTTGCCCCGTTTGCAAGGGGAGATCGATCCCACGGGTCGGCGACTCGCCGGAAGGCATTGAATCACAAGCATCCGGCATGCTGAAATTTTTCCACCATCGAAACCTCAGGGATACAACCGGGACTCGATCCTGCTGAGAAACCACTTCTCGGTTGGGCTGATTCCGTCCGCCCCAAGAACCCGATAAAGCCACGTGAGCGCCGGGCCTTCCTCGCCGTCGCGCTTGATAAAGCGGGTTCGTGCATCGAGGAAGGCATCGGTCTTGATCGCGTCCATCGAGGCTTCACGCGCGGCAATGAAGGCGGAAAAGATGAATTTATCGCGCGGAAACGGCGAGTCCCAGCCCAGCGAGTCGAGCGCGTCGCTGAAGACCTCGTCCTCCGCCAGCGACAGATGATTGTCGAGGTAAAGCGAGAGAAACAAAAGCTCGATGAGAACCTGCCGGGAATCCTGCGTCATGGTGACGCAGGCTAGCGGAGCGGGCAGGATTGACAATTTCATTCTGTCGCAACTGCGCCCTTCCACCGCCGGCCCGGAGGTGAATTTTCTCTTCCCCAACTGCTGCGTGGGAAGGGCAACGAGATCTTGCGCCGCGTCCACGAAAAGAAGAGCGAACGGCCGACGCATCCCAACCTGAACTCCTGCTGGATCCCGATGCCCGCGCCGGATGAAGAAAAAAGGCGCGGGGGATTGCTCCGCCGCGCCCACGGGAATCATCGCTGGCTATTCGTCCTTTGCCCATTTGCCAACAACCTTCACGCGGTCAAGTCCCTTGCCAAGGAAATCAGGCAACCCTGCACTGCTGGAGCCCATTGGCTCCCACTTGCCAGAGGACTTTGAGAAGCTGATCGTCAGCTTCACTTCTTCGGAGGCGGTGCCATCGGACAGCGTGACCTTGATGTCAATATGGCCAACCTTGCCGTCGTTTCTCACATTGGACGAAGAACCGACCACCGCCTTGATAGACTTTCCATCCTTGGTGGTGAAAGTGGGCTTGAGACCCTCGACATGCTTCTTGGCAAACGCTTCAAAACCGGGGTCGGCGGCTCCGGCGGGCTTGCTGTCTTCATCCTGATCACTGAAAGATTCCGTTTTCGCGCTCTCCTTGGCCTCCTCGATCATCTTCTTCACGTCCGCCTTCATGGACGCCTTCGCTTTGGCGACCTCCGCCTTGTAATCAAAAAGTGGAGCACCTGCCTTGAAAACGATCTCGAACTGCTTGCCGCCAAACACCTTCTCCATCACCTCCGGCGGAGGCCCGTCCCCGGTGCCCTCGCCCAGCTTGCCTTCGGCGGCCAGCTTGCGCATCAGGACGTCATCCATCATGGCTTTCTCCACTCCTTTGAGCAGGTCCGCGCCGGAGAATGCCATCGAGGCGACACTGTCGTTCTTTTTCTCGAAGGCCTGCGTGCCCTGGATCGCGCCCCCCACCTTGATGCCCACGGCGGTCTTCATCTCGCCGAGGACTGCGGTCATCATCGGCTTGGATTGCTGAAACTCCATGCGCTGCTTTTTGATCGCCGCCTCGACATCGGCGGGCGGCTTGCCCGGCTCCGCCTTTTCCCCGGCACCCATCGGAGAAAACACCAGCGTGATCGTCCCTCCGTCATTCCGCATCGTCCAGCTCTTCTCGCCCCCTTTCATCTTCATGCCCCCGGCGTCCATCGACCCGACCGAATATTTGGTGATGTCGGGAAAATAGGCGAGGCCGCTGAATTCGGTGATCCCCTTGTCATTCACGCCATATTTGACGTCGGACCAAGCTTCCACGCCCTTCGCTCCGCCGAGCAGCCCCATGGCGGTGTCACGGGCGGCCTCCGCAGGCTCGGGCTTCTCGCCGCCAAGATTGAAGGCACCTCCCGAGACCATGATTTTGACATATGCCTTGCCGGAACCATCGGGGTTCAGGAGAATCTTTTCGTCGGTATCGAGACAACTCGACAGCGAGAGGGCGGCGACAGTTCCCAGAAGGAACATCAGATGTGAGCGCGTTGGTTTCATAGGTGGTGTGTTTTGGCTTTCGCTTGATGAGGACGGATCTTCTATCAAAGGATCGGCGCTCAACTCAATTATAATTCCGAAACAGATTTCGCATCGGCGGCCGACCGGTGTGGAAGGCTTAGGATCGTTACTGCTCACGAAGGAACTATCCCACGGATCCCCCTATCAATCCGGCTTGCACCGTTCACGGGGAAACCGCGAGGCGCTCCGTGGTGGAGTCGCGCTCGAAGATGAAGCCATTTTCCTTGTAGGTCTTGAGGCGGAAATGGGTCGCGGTGGAAATGACCCCATCCAGCGAACTGAGCTTTTCCGAGACGAAACGCGCGACCTCGCGCAGGTCAGCTCCTTCGACGACGACCATCAGGTCATAGCCACCGCTCGCGAGATAACAGGAAACGACCTGATCGAAACGGGCGATGCGCATGGCGAGCCGGTCGAAGCCGCCGCCACGCTCGGGAGTGACCTTGACCTCGATGAAGGCGGATACCGAGTTGTCACCGGTCGCCTCGGGATCGATCACGGCGTGATAGCCGAGAATGGTCCCATCGGATTCCCAAGCGGCGACGCGGACGGCGATGGCGTCCTTGTCGATGGAGAGGAGGTCGGCGAGTTCCTGGTCGGACGTACGGGCCTTGCGGCGAAGAAGCTGGAGGAGAGGATCGGAGGACATGGGAAGAGGTTGCTGGTTTTCAGTTGGAAGTTTTCAGGAAGATACCTCGCACATGGGGATGGTGGAAGGGTTTGCTGAAAACTGAAAACTGAAAACTGAAAACTTTCAGTCCCCAAGGCAAATCCCGACGGCCTTGGCGGCCAGGACGAGTTCGCTGTCCGGCTCGACGAGGCGGAGCTGGTGGACGGCTTCCTCGATTTCCACGGAATCCACGTGATACGACTGGTAGCTGACCATCCGCCCGAAAGCCCCTTCCTCGGCGAGTTTCACGGCCATGACGCCGAACCGCATGCCAAGGATGCGATCGAGTGCGGTCGGTGAACCACCACGCTGGAGGTGACCGAGAATGCAGGCGCGCGTGTCCTTGCCGGTGAGGTCCTGGATTTTCGCAGCGACGCGCTCGCCGATGCCGCCCAAGCGAACTTCGCCCGCGCAGTTGGCATCGACGGTGACGATGTCGCCTTCCGGCATGCGGGCTCCTTCCGCCACGACGACGAGGGTGCTGTGGTAGCCCTTGGCATCACGGCGATTGATGAACTCGGCGATTTTTTCAAAGGAGAATGGGATTTCGGGAAGCAAAACGACATTGGCACCGCCAGCGATGCCGCCCCAGAGGGCGATCCAGCCGGCATGGCGGCCCATGACTTCCAGGACCATGACGCGCTTGTGGCTTTCCCCGGTGGTGTTGAGGCGGTCAAGGGCATCGACGACCGTGGAAACGGCGCTGTCGAATCCGAAGGTGAAGGCCGTGGCGCTGAGGTCGTTGTCGATCGTCTTGGGCACACCGATGATGGGCCATCCCTCGCGATAAGAGCTGAAGCCCGGTGGTTAGAGATCCATCGCCGCCGACGACGATGAGCGCGCGGATTTCCAGCTTCTCCATCGTCTGCTTGGCCTTCGCGATGATTTCCGCAGGCACTTCGGCAATGTCGCCCGTGCCGATTTTTGCAACGAAATGGCCTTTGTTAGTGGTACCGAGGATGGTTCCGCCCAATTTCAGGATGCCGATGGTGTCGCTGGGCTTGAGCACCATGTAGTCGCCCGGCGGCAGCAGGCCCTCGAATCCATCGCGAAATCCGATGACTTCCCAACCAAGTTGGGTGGCGGCACCGACGACACCGTGGATGACCGCATTCAAACCGGGGCAATCTCCACCGCTGTTCAGGATTCCGATTCTCATGATTTCAGGATGGCGAAATGAAGGCTCACTGGGGATTCGGCATGGAGAGGATCTCGCGATTGCGGTCCTGCACCGGGGCACCCGACTCCAGCCATGGATCGTAAACCGCCCAGCCTTGTTGGATGAGGTTCCGGGCGCGGTTGAAGCGGTCCGGGTTATTGAGGACCACCACGATCAGACGGCGCGGGGTCGCCCCTTTGGTGCCGTCTGGCTTCATGCGGACGAGGGGTTCGCGGTCCATGCAAATCGAGACGCAAGGTCCGGCGGCGGCGGTTGTTCCGGTTTTCACCCCGAGGATGCCGGGTTCGCCGACCAGCTCGTTGGTGTTCTTCACCTTGAAACTCTTCTTGCCGGCCGGAGTGATCAAGCTGACCTGGCGATCGGTTTGCCGGACGATGAAATTGAACGCGTTGCGGCGCATGGCATAGGCGGAAAGGCGGGCGACATCGGCGGCGGTCGAGTAGGCTTTCGTCCCGGGACGCTCAAGGCCGTGGGGATTCGCGAATCGCGTCTGTGTCATGCCAAGCGCCTTCGCCAGCTTGTTCATTTCCTCGACGAAGGTAGCCACCGGATCGCCGTTCTTCCCACGACGTGTTAGAATTTCACGTCCCACACAATCGGCGATGCAGAGGGCGGCGAGATTGTCCGAACCGAGCAACGCCGAGTAGAGCGCGTCGCGCATGGTGAGCTGGTCACCGGGCTGGAGATTCATGGGGTTCGGTCCGCCCACCAGGGTGACCGTTTGTGGCACGGTGATCATCGTCGTGCCGAGGTCCGCTCCGGTGGCGGTCGCCCAATCGACCGTTACCGCTCCGGTGGCGATCTTGGTCAGACTCGCAATCGGGCGCTTGGCCGAGGCATTGGTCGCGACAAGGATCTTGCCGGAATAGGACTCGACCACCATCACGCTTTCGGGCTCCTGCGCGGGCGCGGAAGCGGTTAGAAAAGCGGTGAGAAATGCCAGCGGCAGGGAAAAGGAAAGATGCTTCATGGAGGTCAACGGCGCGAGCTTACCGACCGGAATCGGCAACTCAACCCCAAAGCCGTGAACCTTCCAGCCGGGTCGCCGCGCCGGGCAAAGGGAGATCGCTAATGGGCTGGCCTGAGCACATCGGGATTTCCCGTAGGTAGTCCGGCCCTTGAGGGCGTCTTCATTCGGCAGAGAAGACGCCCTCAAGGGCTGGACCACGTGCGGAAGAAGGCCTTGAACCAAGCGGTTGCCGGCATTTCTCCCTCACGTGACGATGACCGCCTTTCCAGGCCGCCTCAACAACCGGTGCGGACGTCGCGCTTGGCGAATTGTTCCGCTTCGGGCGCTTCGGCGAGCGCAGGCCGGGCACATCGCATTCCATGCGGACGCCCTCAGCGGACGAGGAGCGCGAAGAAGGCCTGAACAAGGATATTCTCCCTCACGTGCCGATGACCGCCTTTCCAAGCCGCCTCACCAACCGGTGCGGGCGTCGCGCTTGACGAATTGTTCCGCTTCCGGGCAATTCGGCGAGCGCATGCCGGGTCCATCCCATTCCATGCGCACACCCTCGCCGACGCGGAGCGCGATGCAGCCTAACAAGATAATCTCCGTCAGGTAGCCGGCGATTTCGAAATTCGAATAGGAAGGCTTGCCGGTGCGGATCATTTCATACCACTCCTCGTGGTGGCCGGGAGAGCGGGGAATCGTTTGTGGCACGGCCACGACCGCCTCGTGCGTTGGCCCGACGGAAAACGCCTTCTCGCCATCGAGCTTGATCATGAACTTTTCGCCGTAGCTGTCTGGGGAGAAAATCTGTCCCTTCTCGCCGATGACAAGACAACCGTTCTCAGGGAATTTCCCGTCGATGGCGATGACATCGCGAATGAGGTCGGGGTAAGGACGAAGGGGTTTTTCCTTGTTGGCGGGATTGCCGTCATACCACCAGAATTTCACCGGTGGCAGGCCTTCCCTTTCCGGGAAATCGAAGCGGATGCGGGAGGTGAGCGGATAGGTCTCCGGATAGATCCGCGATGCCATCTCGCACTCGATCGCGGTGGGGTAGCCGAGCTTCAGAGCGCGGAACGGCATGTTCACCGTGTGACAGGCCATGTCGCCGAGAGCACCGGTGCCGAAGTCCGACCAGCCGCGCCAGTTGAAAGGATGATAGACGTTTTTCACAAACGGACGTTTCTTGGCCGGTCCCAGCCAGAGGTCCCAGTTGAGGGTGTCAGGTACCGGATCCTCACCTTGAGGACGGGCGATGCCCTGTGGCCAGATGGGCCGGTTCGACCAGACGTGCATTTCGAGGGGATTTCCGATCAATCCCGCCTGGATCACCTCGACGGACTTGCGGAGGCCATCGGTGGCGCTGCCCTGGTTGCCCATCTGGGTCGCGAGTTTGTTTTCGGCCGCCACCCGACGCAATTCGCGGGCCTCGAAGACGGTTTGCGTGAGCGGTTTCTGGCAATAGATGTGCTTGCCCATCTTCATCGCCGCCATCGCCGCCATGCCATGAAGGTGGTCCGGGGTGGAAATGACGACCGCGTCGATCGACTTGTCCATTTCCTCAAGCATCTTGCGGAAATCGACGAACTGTTTCGCTTCGGGAAATTTCTTGGCCTTTCTGCCGAGCATGCCCGCATCCACGTCGCAAATGGCAACGATGTTACCGCCGGCCTTGGCGGTCTCGGCCGAGTCCCTGTCCCCTTGGTTGCCCACCCCGATGCAGCCGACGTTGATGCGGCTGTTCAGGTTCTGGCCCCGGACGATGGCGGGAAATCCGAGAAGCGCTCCACCGGCGCCAAGTCCGGTGGTTTGGAGGAATCGACGGCGGCTAAAGGTGAGATCGGACATGGGATGGTGTGGATGGTTTGATTGAATTGATTCGCGAGCAAGATCGCAAGGCAGCGGCAAAGCACCCGATACGTTTCCGGTCCGCCGACATCTCTCAGGAATCTCTCCCGAAAATCTGACGAGCCGCGGGGATTGCAACAGGATTCTCCACGGTGTAGGGAGTGCGCATGTTGGAATGGATTCAGTCAAGCACGGCCTTGGAAGGCGTGGGTACCGGTGTGGCCTGGATCGTGACCGGCTGCCTGCTCGTTGCGGGCGCGATCGGGTGCGTGTTGCCGGTCCTGCCAGGGCACCTCATCCTGTTGATCGCCGCCATCGGCCACCGTTTGATGTTGGGCGAGGCCTCGGGACTGAACGCGTGGTCCTTCGTCGTCCTTGTCCTACTCATGGCCATTTCACAGACCTTCGAAATGCTCAGCGGCGCGGCAGGCTCCCGGTGGTTCGGCGGGACCCGTTGGGGAGCGGTCGGTGCGCTGGTTGGAAGCATCGTTGGCTTGTTTTTCCTGCCCTTCGGACTGGTGCTCGGCCCGCTGATCGGTGCCTTTGTCTGCGAAATGGCTTTCGCCCGCAAACAGACGCACCATGCGGCGATTTCAGGCGTCGGCTCGGTCGTCGGCGTGTTGGCGGGGATGGGCTTCAAGATCGTCGTCGGACTCCTCATGATCACGTGGTTTTTCCTCGATGTGTTTTTGATTGGAAAATAATCGCC
The DNA here is from genome assembly GCA_963810445.1 of uncultured Verrucomicrobiae bacterium. Lineage (GTDB taxonomy): Bacteria > Verrucomicrobiota > Verrucomicrobiia > Verrucomicrobiales > Akkermansiaceae > Luteolibacter. The sequence goes on from CAWENZ010000047.1 coordinate 136,479, forward strand.
CCTCCCCAGCCTCGGCGGGTTGAGGAAAATGTCCGGCCAGCATTGCTGGGGGGAGGCAGTTTCCTTCCCGGCCGTCATTCAAGCTCGGCTGGAAATCATGTGCCGGTCACTCTAACCAGTCCGACGGCGCGATCACCCGGACTCTCTGGCAAACCCGTCTAGGATGGCGCGGAACACCTTGGCGGTGGGTTGCCAATCACCCCACATCGCGGACTCCCCGGCGGCCCCATATCCGCCGTCCGGACGGGGACGGAGACGGACAAAGGGCGGAAGCCCGTAGCGCATCGCGATCGCATTTGCCAGCAGCCTAGCAGAGCGGCCGTTTCCGTTGGCAAACGGATGAATGCGCACCCACTCGGAATGCGCCCAAGCACAGGCATCGAGGATCGCGGCAAGCTGATCGACGTCAGGTTCCGCGCCGGGTGGCAAGATGGCGTCGAGACGCATCACGACTTTTCGCAGCCGCTCCTGGAATTCAAGCAACTGGGCAGCCACCTCCGCGGAGTGAACCCCGGGGTGTCCGCCAATGCGGACCTCCACCTGCTCGAGGCCACTCTCGCCCCGGAAGCGCCCGACCCAATCCGCATCAGGAACATCAAGCCCTTCCTTGATGGCCACGTGCCAGCCCCGGATCATGTCGAGATCCGGCAATACCCGATGCCGCGCCTGATCACGGATTTGCCGGAGTAGCGTCCCAAGGTTCTCCAGAAGTTTTCCGCTGTTCTCGTCCCAATCAGGCATGGAAAAGTTCGCGTATTTCGGACTGGACCGCACCTTGTGGCCCGGAAATCACTCCTTCCAGCGGATCCTCGCCAGCCCCAGCTACCTCGGCGCGGGCGAAGGCGTCGATGGCTTCCTCGAAATCCGGATCCTTCTGGCGATAGGCCCGGAGTTTCTCCAAGGTTTGCTCAAGTTCGTTTTCCAGTTCCAGCCCGCGCTTTTCGACCAGATTCCGCACGGCTTCGTTGATCAGACTGTTCTTCGTGCGACGCGTGATCTCGCTCAGGTGATCGAGCGCCGCCTCCAGCTTTGTCTCCAGCCGGTGGGTGGATGTCTTGCTTTTCATAACATTGATTCTCGCACAACTCACAACCGATGTCAATTTGCAAGAATGAAGCCATTTCTGCCGAACATTCCGTATTCCGCAGAATATCCTGTCGATGCGTTTTTGATTGGAAAGCAAGCGCCCCTCCCCCACCTTGCGCGGGCCGCTCCCCGGACGGTCGCAGTTTCGCGCAAGCGGAGGTGAGGAAAGTCCGGACACCACAGGGCAACGCGCCTCATGAAAGTGAGGGACGGGCAACGAGAGGAACCCGGACAGACAGTGCAGCAGAAAGATACCGCCGATGGCCCGCGAGGGCACAGGCAAGGGTGAAATGGTGGAGTAAGAGCCCACCGCGAATCCGGGTAACCGGACGGCACGGCAAACCTCGCGTGGTGCAAGACAGAACAGGGGAAGGGCGGCCCGCCCGTTAATCTCCGGGTATTAGTCGCATCCTGCGCAAGCAGGGCGCCCCGCCTCGGCGGGGTGAGAGAAATGGCCGTCCAGCCTCGCAAGAGGTGGACAGAATCCGGCTTACAGGGGAGCGGCACTCCCTTTCCCCGGAAACAGGGCCCGGCCATGCACCGTGCACGGATCGTGGGAGCATCTGCATGATCCGGGCGCGATGCGGCGAGCCCAATCTCGCTGCTCACGATTTCCATAACCTCATGACGGCGAGCAACAAGGGCTCCATGTTAGAGGCCTGTGATGATCCGGGCATGGCGAATGCGAAGGACAATCCTCAACTGCGGCAGTGAATCAAGCTGCCGCGACCCAACCGTCAAAACACAAGATCAACATGAAAACCAAACACATGACCCGTACCGCCATCCTCGCCAGCATCGCCGCGAGCACCTCGTTTGCCTTTGCCGTGGATACTCCCCCCATGGAGAAGAAGGTAGAGAAGAAGGTTGAGATGAAAATCGACGGAAAAACTGCCGTCGAAACCACGACAACGACCACCACACCGGCCATCGAGCCCGGCACACTCACCACCGTGATCCAGGACAGCGTCACCTTCTCGACGTTGACAAAGGCTCTCAAGGCATCCGGCCTCGACATCACCCTCGGCCAAAAGGGGGCCTTCACCATTTTCGCTCCCACCGATGAAGCGTTTGCGAAGCTTCCGGCCAAAACCCTTGCGAAACTGATGCTTCCCGAAAACAAGGAGAAGCTCCGTTCGTTGCTTCTCTATCATGTGGTCGCAGGGACCGTGATGGCCGCCGATCTCAAGGATGGCGACGTCAAAACCATGAACGGCGAGAAGGTGAAGGTCGAGGTGGATGGAGACACCATCACCATCAATGATTCCAAGGTCTTCAGTGCGGATGTCACTGCCACCAACGGCGTGATGCACTCGGTCGGCACGGTGATCATCCCCGAGTCGCTCGACGGATTTGCCAAGCTGGACAACTGATCAGCATCCGAAACGAAAGGCACCCGGGCGCATGCCCCGGGTGTTTTTCGTTAGAAACCTCAATTCCGCATCATTTCCGCGTCTTCTTCTTTTCCGCCACGTGAAAAAGAATCTGCCTCACCAGGGGCTTGGGCACGAACCAGGTAACAGACTGGCTTCCCCCACCTAACTGTGCGACTACGGGAATGGTTTCTCCTTTTCTGGATCTGGCGATTCCACCCGCACCGTCCTTGAGATCGACATAATTGCACTTGGAACCGTGGACGATGGATTCCAAGAGTTCAGGGCCGGGATCGAGCTTGAAGTAAAGATTGGGAAATCCCCGTGAGGCGTTTCCGGAGATGAACTGAAGGGTCACCACCTGATCCGCCGCGTCGGTCACGATGCCCAGATGGTTGTAGCCGTCGATGTTGATGTCGTAATTATAAAGCTTGAGTCCGGGTGGAAAAGCGGGGCCGACGACTTTCAGTTTCAGCACCGCTCCCCTGTTCTTCAACAACTTTGCCTCCACCTCCGCCAGTGGCATCAGATAGGTGATCTTGCAGTATCCGCCCAGGCTGGTGTCCGCAGGTGTCCCTTCGTAAATCACCGCTTCAGGATGGGCTGCCTGATCATCCTTGGCCTCGTCGAAGGGAGCGAATAGAATTCCCATCTCATCGATGATGTTCCCGAATCCACCCTTCGATTGCTGGAGAATGCTCTGGTGTTCCAGCACGATGCCCTTGGCTGGCAAGGTCCATCCCTTGATGAAGGTCTGATCTTCTCCGACAAGACTGGTGGTCTTCAGCGTGACGCTCTTGCCATTGTCCTTCCGCTTCACCTTCACCTCGGACCCGTCGTTGCTTTTGGATTCGATGCTTCCTTCAAGCTTTCGACCGGACGCCGCATCCGTCCATGTCCGGTTGTCATCGGCGAATGCCAACAGTGAAGTTAGGGAAAAAATGCAAACACAGGACAGGCGGGAAATTTTCATGTGATGGATCTTGGATTCAAAGGCGCTCGAAGAACTTGTGACTAGCCGATAGGTTTGCGATTTTTTGATATCCGTGAAGAACAAAGTTGTTTGCCGGACCATCCCTTGAAGAACCTGCCACCCCGGTTTTGCCGATGAACATGCGCAAGTTGCTTGTTTTCAGATTTATCCTTGCGCGGAACGGGCTGGCGGAAAGAATCCGCGCCCCGCGCCGCGGTTCCACCCCATGAGCGAAATTCCTGCCACTCCGGAAAATGCCAGCCTCGACCAGATCGGCGAGGTGCTGCGCAACCACCAGTCGTTTGTCCTGATCAGCCACGTCCGCCCGGACGGCGATGCGATCGGTTCCCAGATCGCCCTAGGGTTTTCCCTGATGGCCATGGGAAAATCGGTCCGCTTGATCAACGAGGATGGATTGCCCGACAACCTGACCTTCATGGCGGGATCGGATAAGATCGAACTCCCACCTTCCCAACCTCTGGAGGTGGAAGTCGCCATCGCGCTGGACACCGCCGCCAAGCCCCGCATGGGCGACAACGCGCTAAACGCTGCTTCCAAGGCGAAGATCTGGCTCAACATCGACCACCACAAGTCCAACCCGTCCTACGGCGACCTTAACCTGATCGATTCGACCAGTCCCGCCACCGGACAGATTCTCTATCAACTCATCATCGCGCTCGACCTGCCTCTGCCAGACGAGACTCGCGATGCGATCTATGTGGCGGTTTCCACCGACACCGGATCCTTCCAATACCCATCCACCACGGCCAAGACCTACGAGATGGCGGCCGACCTCATCAAGCGTGGCCTGGATGTCGGAAAAATCAATTCCGACACCTACGACAACCATCCTTACCGCCGTGTCGAACTGATGCGCGCCTTGCTCAACACCCTTGAACTTTCCACAGACGGTCTGGTGGCGTATTGGGAGTTGCGCGACAAGACCCGCATCGACCTTGCTTTGCTTCCCGAGGACAGCGAGGGACTCATCGACATCATTCGCGCAATCCGTGGAGTGCAGCTCGCGGTCTTCTTCGAGGAACTCGTGGATGGAAAAATCCGCGTCTCGATGCGCTCGAAGGACCGTCGTGTCGATGTGTGCAAGATCGCCCTCGAGTTCGGAGGCGGAGGCCACGCCCTAGCAGCGGGCATCCGCATGAAGGGGCCGCTAGAGGACGCCAAGGCATTGGTGCTGGCCGCCATCCGCCGCCACATCGAGGCAGCGGGCATGTAATTTCCAATCTATCATTCATGCGAAATTCCCAAGACCACGAGGGCCCCAGCGGCGTGTTGTTGATCGACAAGGCCGAGGACATGACGTCCCACGATGTCGTGGCCATTGCCCGTCGCGCACTCAACACCAAGAAGATCGGCCACTGCGGCACGCTGGACCCGATGGCCACCGGACTTCTGATGCTCGTCATCGGCCGCGCGACGAAGATCCAGGATCTCCTGATGAGCGAGGACAAGCAATACGTCGGCACGCTCACGCTCGGCTCCACCACCAGCACCCAGGATCGCCAGGGCGAGACCCTGGAGACAAAGCCTGTTGGAGATTATTCCATGGAACAGATCACCGAAGCGCTTCGACGGTTTCATGGGCGATTTCGAACAGATTCCGCCGATGGTGTCCGCGATCAAGAAGGATGGCGTGCCGCTTTACAAACTTGCTCGAAAAGGCATCGAGATCGTCCGCGAACCGCGAAAAGTGCACATCACCGGATATGAAATCACCCGCGTGGAACTGCCGGAGGTGGACTTCACGGTCAATTGCTCGAAAGGGCTTCTATGTGAGGACCTACGCGCATGACATCGGTGAGAAGCTTGGCTGTGGTGCGCACCTCAGCGCGTTGCGCCGCACCCGTTCGGGGAAGTTCACGCTCGATCGTGCGGTGACCGTCGCTGATCTGAAAACCGCTCCGCGTGAGGACCTTTTCAAGGCATTGATCTCCTTGGCGGAGATCTCGCTGATGCGGGGAGCTTGAGGAGGGTTGATCTCCGGTCAACCAGGGTAGGCCGAAGGCCTACCCTCATCATGAGATACCCGCGGCTCTCTCGCTTTGCCACAACGTGAACATCCCATCCGGCAGCTTGGCCTTCACCGGGTTTCGTCTGATATATCTCACCGCATTGATGAAATGGTCAGTGTCCCGTATCAACGTATCCCGGTAGTTTCTTTGCCAAATCGGCCCTTTGCCGACCTTCGCGGCCGAATAGCTCTTCCATGCCTGAATCAGCTTCGGCATCGGAACGAATGGTTTGAACAAAAGATGCACGTGGTTCGGCATGATGACCCACGCCTCGTGTTGAACACGTTCGCCTTGGAACTTCATCAAGGCTTCTGATAGCAGCTCACGGTTTTCAGCCTGCTTGAACAGGCAAGATCCCGCGCTTTGGTCGAGCCACGTTTCGATTCTCCACGTGAACATGCGATGATATCTGGCTTCCGTATCAAAATCCCACGGTTTCGGATGGTTGAGAATCCAAACACGACGTTTCTCCTTCCATTGAAGGACTTTGTCCTTGGGCAAGGCGTCACCTAACCGGAAAGTGACAAACTGCATGGCTTCACCTTGCTGCCAGTGAGGCAAATGGTCGCCATGTTTGCCTATCTCGCTGTCCGGATTTAGAAAATCAAGCGACATTTTCGGGAGATCCTAAGAAGGGTTGATCTCCGGTCAACCCTGGTCGACCAAAGTTCGACCCTCCTTTTCCTCATCGGCGGTGGCTTCGGCCAGCTTGCGAAAATGAATCTGCCCCACACGTCTTCCATCCGTACTGGTGACGCGGGCCTCGTAGCCGAGGATTTCCAGCGTTTCCCCCACTTCAGGAAAACGTTCCAACTGTTGGGTGAGATAGCCGCCGACGGTGGTGACTTCGCCGCTTTCGAGGAAAAGCTCCGGGACATGACCCGCCAGATCGTTGAGCGTCATGGCGCCTTCGATGACGAACTCGTCGTCGTTGACCTTCGTGAATGACGAGCGCTCGTTGTCGAACTCGTCCTGGATGTCACCGACCAGCTCCTCGATCACATTGTCGAGGAAAACGATGCCGACCGGTGTTCCGAATTCATCGACCGCCATCGCGAGATGGGCGTGCTCGCGGAGGAAAAACTGCAGCAGCGAATCGAGCGGCATGGTGTCCGGCACGATCTTCAACTCGCGCTTGATCCGCATCAGATCCGGATCGGGCTCCTTGATGAGCTTGAAAAGGTCCTTGATGTGGATGAGGCCGATGGCGTTGTCGAGATGCCCCTTCGACCAGCGGGAAACGGGTGTGCTTGCTGCGCAGCGCGATTTCCAGGGTCCTCTCGAACGGCATCGTCCGCATCGAGAATGATCACCTTGTTTCGCGGCGTCATCACGTCGCGCACCCAGAGTTCGTTCAAGCCGAGCGCGTTGATCAGGATCTCGCGCTCGGTCTCGGTGACTTCCTGGGATTTGCCACTCTCGGTGACGAGCAGGGCGAGTTCCTCGGCCGAGTGGACGTGTTCGCTTTCGCTGATCGGGTCGATGCGGAAAATCACCTTCAAGACCCAGTTGGCGGTGCCGTTGAGAAACCGGATGACCCAGTGGAACGCCTTGAAGAAGAGATGCAGCGGTCCCACCAGCGACATGGTCACCGGAACCGCCTTGCGGATGGCGATGGACTTCGGCACCAACTCGCCGATGACCACGTGCAGGAAGGTGAAGGAAGCGTAGGCCAGAATCAGCGAAATCCAGTACATCCACGTCTGGCGGCATGCCGGTGGACGCATCAGCATCGGCGAAACCAGCGCCTCGACGAAGGGCTCACCGAGGAATCCGAGTGCCAGCGAGGCAATGGTGATCCCGAGCTGGTTGGCGGAAAGGTAGCCGTCGAGGTGGTTCACCACATGCAGCGCGAGCTGTGCGGGTCGGAGCCTTTTCCTTGGCCGTCGCTTCGAGCTGGCTCGGCCGGACCTTGACGATGGCGAATTCCGACGCGACGAAGAACGCGTTGAGCAGCAGAAAAAATATGATGCCGAGGATGTAAAGCATCGACTGCCCGAGCGAGGGGAACTCATGCAGGGCTCGGCGTCGGCGAGAAAGAAGGATGGCGTGGTCAGCGAATCATCGGCGTCAGAGTTTTTCGTAAACGCCCTGGTCGCGCCGCTGGAGAATGGTGAATCCCGCCTTCTTCGCATCGCTCACCGAGAGCGGCTTGGTGACCGTGGGCGTGTTGACCCGTGAGATCACCTTTTTCACCGGGCTTTTGCAGAGCGGACACACCAGCAAGGGGGCGCGGTCCATCGGGCGTCTGAGCTCGAATCCACGGGCGCAGACGCGGCACGAATGCTCAGGGTCATCCGCTGCTTCTGAAACGTATTCGTAAATGGGCATGAGGGAGACGCGGGAACGGGAGATTTCCGTCCCCACGTCGAAAATAGCGCGAACCGTGCCAGTTTACCAGCTCGACTTGGTCACGCCCGGGAAGCATCCCGGCGGAAGCAAGCTCGCGGAAGGTGATCCGGGAGAGTCGGAAGCGGCGCAGGAAAGCGCGGCGGCGACCGGTGATCTCACAACGGTTCACCAAGGCGGGTCGGGCTCGCATCACGCGGAAGCATGGAGAGACCCACGTAGTCCTTCTCGGCCTTGAGCTTGAGACGGAGTTCAGCGTATTTCTCGACAGTTTGTTTTTTGCGCGCGTTGCGGGCGATCCAACTTTTCTTAGCCATAATTCGGGGCGCAGGTGTTACGGGATGAGCAGAGGGTTGCAAGCCCAAAGTCGCCTTTTTCGGGAAATTCGGGAGAAATCAATGCCTCAGGGGACGTGATTCCTGAGAAAATCTTGGAAAATTCAAAGCGATAGGCGGGAAAATTCCAAGCCCCGGCCTGTTTTCCCCTCCATGAAGGAAGCTTCATTCTCGGAAAATGAAAATCATCCTCCCCGGCAGACGTTCAAGTGGACCGTTGGTGGATTTTGCCTCTCGTCAGGCAGTATCCAGCTCCTCAGGGTCGCAAGGATAAGCCTGTTGGCAAGTTCCCATTGATTCCACACCTTCAAACCCCACCTCCAAAAACCTATGAATCGACGTGAAATCATCCGGACCGGCTCACTTGGCACGCTCGGCCTCCTCGCCTCCCAGACCTTCCAATCCGCTCGTGCCCAGGCCCGCTCGGTCGGCGCGAACGACCGGATCCGTATCGGCATCGTCGGATTTTCCGACCGGTTGAACAGCACGCTGCTTCCCTCGTTCAAGGCGGTGGCTGACCAATTCAACTGTGAGATCGTCGGCGTTTCCGATCTTTGGGAACGCCGCCGCGAGGAATCCAAGGCCTATTTCGCCAAGAACTTCGGCAAGGAGATTCCGACCTATCGCAACAACGAGGAAATGTATGAAAAGGCGAAACCGGACGCAGTCATCATCTCCACCCCGGATTTTCAACACGCCACCCACGCCGTCGAGGCGATCGCTGCCGGCTGCGATGTCTATTGTGAAAAGCCTTTCGCCGAAACGATGGCCGACGCCCGGGCCGCGCTCAAGGCAGTCAAGGAATCGGATAGAATCCTCCAGATTGGCTCACAACGACGTTCAGGAAAATCCTATCAGGCCGCGCACGATTACATCCAAAGCGGGAAATTCGGACCCATCGTCGCGGCCGAGATGACCTGGAACGTCAACCAGCCGGGACGTTGGCGGCGCCCTGACCTTGTCGCCGCCATCAAGGAGCAGGACATCGATTGGAAACGCTTCCTCTGCAACCGTCCCGATGACAAATGGGATCCGCGCAAGTATCTCGAATACCGCCTTTTCTGGCCCTACTCGTCCGGCATCCCCGGCCAGTGGATGTGCCACCAGATCGACACCATCCACTGGTTCACCGGACTCCCCCACCCTCGCTCGGTCTCGGCAAACGGCGGGATCTATCAGTGGAAGGATGGCCGTAAGAATTTCGACACGCTCACCGCGGTCTTTGACTACGGCCCGCTCGATGATCCTTCGACCGGTTTCCAGGTCAACTACAGCTCGCGTTTCAGCAACTCGGCGGGTGGGACGAAGGAAATTTACTATTCCAACGGCGGCGAGATGAACCTCGTCACCAACAAGGTCACCTCCAATGGCGGGCTTCAGCAAGCCGAGGCGGAAGCCATGAGCCTGAAACCCAATCTGCTTGAGACCCACCTGCTGGAGGGTTCAGGTCCCGCCATCACCTCCGCCAACATGGGAGCCGACGAACTCACGACCGCGCACATGCACAACTGGCTTGACTGCCTGCGTTCGCGCAAACAACCGCATGCCCCCGTCGAGGCCGGCTATCAGCATTCCATCGCCACCATCATGGCCAACGCCGCCGCCCGCACAGGTGAACGGGTGACCTTCGATGAGAAGACCCAGGAAGTCATGGCCGGCGGCAAGGTGTTTCATCTCTAACTCATTTTGCAATGACGCGTTTTTCAGGCAATCGCAGGAGCTTCCTGCAAACGGGAGGGCTGGCGCTGGCTGGCTCCGCCCTCGTCTCACGTCTTCCCGCAGCACCGGTCGCAGTCGGTGAGAAACTGTTTTCCTCGCTGGGCATCGCCGCCCCGCTCGACAAGGCGGCGGCGCTCAAGGCGGAGGGCGCGGATTTCCTAACCGAGGGAGTGGGAAGTTTCCTCGTCCCCGATCAACCGGACGAGGTGTTCGAGAGGAATCTGGCAAAACTAGCAGCTTCCCCCCTGCCCATTCTCGCCTGCAACGGCTTCATCCGTCCGGCCAACCTCCATTGTGTCGGACCTGAGGCCAACCACGACCTCGTCCTGAAATGGGCGGACACGTCTTTCCGGAGAATGAAGATGGCCAAAGGCAAGTTCATCGTCTTCGGCAGCAGCGGGGCCCGGAAAATTCCGAAGGATTGGCCGAAGGAAAAGGCCGACGAACAATTCGTTGCATTGCTCAAGCTCATGGCGCCGTTGGCCGAGGCACAGGACATCACCGTCGTCGTCGAGCAACTCCAGACGAAGGAGTGCAATTTCATCAACCACATCGGCGAGGGCGCGAAATTGATTCGGGCGGTCGGACATCCCCATGTCCGCATGCTCGCCGATCTCTATCACATGGCGGTGATGGGCGACACGCCGGAAGATCTCAAGGCGGCGATGGATGTGGTCGTCCACGTCGAGATCGCCGAGAAGAAAACCCGTTCCGTCCCCGGTGTCTCCGGCGATGACTTCCGTCCGTATTTCGACGTGTTGTGGAAAAGTGGCTATCAGGGAGCCATCAGTATCGAAGGAAATTGGAAGCCCGGTCAAATCGGGCCCGCGTTCAAGGAAATCGAGAAGCAGGCCAAGCAAGCAAGATCCCTTCAAGTTCTCGAGCGATAGCCTTTGCCAGGAAAAGCCGGGAGCACAATCCAATTTCCGTTAGTCCGATCCAAATGAAGTTCCACATCACCTTTATCGCCATTTTTTTATCAAGCCTGACGCCACTGGCGCATGGCAAGGAAACAGTTCCAGAAATCCCAGCACAAGATCCCCTCTATGACGTCGTGGTTTACGGTGATTCATCGGGAGCCGTGACCGCCGCGATTTCCGCCAAGCGCGAGGGACGTGAAGTCATCCTGCTGAATCCCACCGGCTTCTCGGGTGGCATGAGCGCGAGCGGGCTTGGCGCGACTGATTTCCTTGGCAGGCAAGGCACTTTCGGAGGCATCGCCTCGGAGTTCTATGTCCTCGTGGCTGCCGCCTACGGCAAGGATTTCGTCCGCAGTTTCGAGCCTCACATCGGTCGCCAGGCGTTTGAGAAATTACTCTCCGACGCCAAAGTCCGGGTGGAATACACCGAAATGCTCGACCGCACTCCTGGAAAGGGCGTGAAGATGAACGGCAGGAGGATCGAGTCGATCACCACGCTCAGCGGAAAGACCTATCGGGGGAAAATGTTCATCGATGCCACCTACGTGGGTGACTTGATGGCCGCGGCGGGAGCGACCAACACGGTCGGACGAGAACCGGAGAGTCAATATGGCGAGGATCTAGCAGGCGTGCGGCGCGGCGACACCACACCCCGGCTTCACTATACCCAGCGCGACAAGGATCACTTCATCAAGCCGGTCGATCCCCATGTGATTCCAGGCGATCCGAAAAGCGGATTACTGCCTTACGTTTTCCAAATCGACGGCCTCGCCAACGGCCAGGGCGATAGAAAGATCCAGGCCTACAACTACCGGGTCTGTCTCACCACCGATCCGAAGCTGCGCATTCCCATCGAAAAGCCGGAAGGCTATCGAGAGATCGATCACGAGTTGCTCCTGCGGAATTTCGATGCTGGCGACACACGACTGCCCGCGCTGGTCGAACCGCTCGAAGGCCCCGGATCGAAGGTCGATTGGAACAACATGCACGCCGTCGGCTCCGATCATCCAGGCGCGAACTGGGACTATCCGGAAGCCAGCTATGAGAAGCGTCGTGAGATTGAAAAGGAACATGAAACTTACATTCGTGGCTTCCTATGGACCATGGCCCACAACCCGCGCGTGCCGGAGGAGATCCGCAAGAAGGCAGCCGCCTATGGCCTTCCAAAAGATGAGTTCACCGACAACGGCGGCTGGCCTTGGATGATCTATATCCGCGAGGCCCGCCGGATGGTCGGAGATTATGTAATGACGCAGCTCGATTGCGAAGGGAAACGATCCGCTCCCGATCCTGTCGCGCTTGGCTCCTTCGGCATGGATTCCCACGCCGTGCAGCATTTCGTCACCGAGAGCGGCCTTGCCAACACCGACGGCGTCATCTGGCGCGTCCCGCCGAAACCCTATGGCATCTCCTACCGGGCTATCATTCCGCGCAAGGGAGAGTGTGAAAACCTGTTTTCTCCGATTTGCATCTCCGCTTCTCACGTCGCGCACGGTTCGATCCGCATGGAGCCGGTCTTCATGGCGTTGAGTCAGAGCGCGGCCATCGCGGCAGGCATGGCGATCGACGCCAAGGTCAGCGTGCAGGAGTTACCGTATCCTGCCTTGCGTGAAAAACTGTTGTCCGCCGGACAAATCGTTAGTCCCGAGGCCTTCAAGCAATCCACCACGCCGAAGAAGTCCCCGCGGAAGAAGTAACCATGAGAATGTCCATGACCTTGGTTGGCGCGCTCGTTGCCATCAGCCTTCAGGCGGTGGGGCAGCCCCAAACCGATGGAGGAGAGCCAACCACGAAATCTAACATTCATCCCAACCTTGTCCTGATCATGGCCGACGATCTGGGTTACGGTTCATTGGGTTGCTACGGATGCCCCCAAGTCAAAACACCGAACATCGACCTCCTCGCCGACAACGGCGTCCGCCTTACCGACTTCCACTCGAACGGCGCGTTGTGCACTCCGACCCGCGCCGCCCTGATCACCGGACGCTATCAACAACGCTGCGCCTGGGTCGGGGACGAGGAGCTTTCCCCGGTCTATCAGAAGCAGCGGAAGGAGAATCCCTCGCAACGCTGGGCATGGGGCATTTCACGCAACGAGCTCACGATTCCGCAACTGCTCAAACAAGCCGGATATCGCACCGCCCTCATCGGCAAGTGGCATCTGGGCTACGACTTCAAGTTTCACCCGATGAATTATGGCTTCGACGAATTCCGCGGCTATGTCGGCGGCAACGTGGATTATCACACGCATGTCGCCGGCTATGGCTCGAAGGAACTGGATTGGTGGAAGGATCAGGAAATTGTAACCGAGGAAGGCTACACCACCGACCTGTTGACGAAACACGCCACCGACTTCATCGCGCGCAACAAGGACAAGCCGTTTTTCCTCTACCTCACCCATGAAGCACCGCATGACCCATGGCAAGGCCGCGATACCGCAGGAAAAAAATCACCGGTGGATACCTACAAGGAGATGATCGAGATCCTCGATGAATCCGTCGGAAAGGTGGTCGGGGCCTTGCGTGAACACCATCTTGAAAAGAGCACGCTGGTCATCTTCTGTTCGGACAACGGCCCGGCCGCCCCTCGAGGTTTCGCTGCGAACGGTCGGCTGCAAGGAAAGAAGGGCGGCATGTTTGAAGGTGGCCATCGAGTGCCGTTCATCGCATCATGGCCGGGCGTGATCCCAGCAGGAACCACCAACAGCGAGACGCTGATATCGATGGATCTGTTCCCGACATTTGCGATTCTCGCAGGAACGAAGCCTCCCGCTGACCACATCATCGACGGCATCGACATCATGCCCATCCTCAAGGGCACCCGGCACAACGTCAGCAGGATCCTGCACTGGCAATCCGGCGACTCGTGGGCGGTTCGCAACGGGACTTGGAAATTGATTGGAAAGGGCGGTAACGCACTGACGCTCGTGAATCTTGAGAACGACATCGAGGAGAAGGACAATCGCATGAAGGAGCACCCGGAACTTGTCGATGAACTGATGAAGATTCACCTGCGGTGGGTCGCGGAGGTTGGTGATCGATAGAAAACAACAAGAATACGAAAACCATGGCTGGAGAAATGAACCATCGCAGACTGGCACCGAAACACGGTGCGCAAAGGGCATCTACCGTTATCGGACTGATTGCCATCGGAATGGTTGCCATCGCTTCAGGAGCCACCGCAAAAAGCCCCAACATCGCCATCATCCTTGCCGATGACCTGGGAATCGAGTGCCTTTCGAGCTATGGTGGCACATCGCTCAAGACACCTAACATCGACAAGCTGGCGAAGGAGGGCATGAGATTCACCCGGTGTTTCTCGAATCCTTTCTGCTCGCCCTCGCGCGGCTCCCTGCTCACGGGACGTTATCCCTTCAAGAACGGATTGACGACCGTGCTCGATACCAAGGAAAAGGAAGACATCCATCTGCATCCGGATCAACCCAGTTTCGCACGTCAGCTCAAGCAGGCGGGTTATGCGACGGAGTTGGTTGGGAAATGGCACATGTCCTACGAACAAACGCACAACACGATCAATGCGTTCGGATTCGATCACTATCAGACGTGGCAGATCTTCGATGACAAGGGGAACAAGACAACCCGCTACTGGACGCCTCACCAGAATCGGGACGGCAAGGTGATCGCGGACCGGATGAAGGACCGATACGGCCCTGATGCGGACCTCGAATTCCATCTCGATTTCATCAGGACGAACGCGGAGGCGAAGACACCCTTCCTCGCCTACTACGCCACCTGCCTGCCGCATTTCCCCTGGGAACCGACACCGGACAGCAAGGACACGAGCTACCGCGAGAAGACCATCGGCAAAAAGGGCGATCCGAAATACTTCCCCGACATGGTGGCCTATCTCGACAAACAGGTCGGGATCATGATGCGGACACTGGAAGACCTCGGCATCGCGGACAACACCATCGTGATTTTCCTCGCGGACAACGGGACGGACAAGGATCTCGTGAACCTCTGGGGAGATGGAAAGAAAGTCCAAGGCGGCAAGGGAACCATGACCGACCGGGGGACCCATGTTCCTCTATTTGTTCGCTGGCCCGGCCATATCAAGCCGGGAACCACCTGCGAGGACCTGATCGATTTTTCCGACCTTCTTCCCACGATCTGCGAATTGACCGGAGTCTCATTGCCTGATGCGGAGATCCACGGGCGCAGCTTCGCCCCCCAACTCCTTGGCAAACCCGGCCATCCGAGGGAGTGGATTCACATCCAGCACGAGGGTGCCCGACAAGTTAGAAATGGCGATTACATGCTGGACAACAAGAACCAGCTCCGGCGCGTCGTCGAACTGTGGGAGGACCCGGCCATGCCTAACGAAAACAAGGATCCGGAAAAGGAAAGCACTGCCCGCAAATCACTTCAGGCGGCGTTCGATGCGTTGGGCAAGTGACCCAAAGCAATCGAGGGAAGCTCCCGGGTCACGATTTTTGAGCTATTTTAACGTTCAATCATGTGATTAGACCGTTTGCCAAAAGTTGTTTCCTCTATCCGGATTGCGCGGTGGCGTAGCCGGGAACAAGGAGCGGCGATCTCCGAATCGCCGAAGCCCATGTGAAGCCGATGAAAAGCGGTTTACCACCTCGCATCGTCACTTCATGGACCTCGGCGGATCGGAGTCCGCCGCTCCTTGAAAGGTTGCGTTTCGGCAATCTCTTTTGGCAAACGGTCTAGTCCCCGCCTTGCCCATTGATGGTGGTTGTTTCATCCGTCCTGGCGGGACGATTCATTGCAGCCCGGCACATGGTGCCGGGGCCATTAACAAGCCAGGTATTCGTGCCCTGAAAGGACACTTCATGCAGGGTAGATGAATCCATCCCGCTCGTGCATGAAAGGTCCTATCAGGACCGAAAAATGAGTTTGAATCCGAGTCCCGGGATTTCATCCCGGGCTGGAATGAACCGTCCCGTTGGAACGAATACACGGAACCTGCTCGAGCACTTCAATTGGTTGCCCGGGGAACATTTGAGTGGTGTCTGGGCCTTCGATGATTCAGTCCCCGATCTGATAGCAAGTCACTCCCACATCCACAGCGAAGCACAGCTTGTGGCGTGGAATAACAAAACCGGTTTATGCAATGACTTCTCCGACCCTCGCCAGAATCTCCTCCACGGGCGCGAGCCTGCCGGTTCCTTGATAGCCGCAAGCGAGGTCACCCTCCGCGGGACCGACGAACGCGCAGCCATCGGCTGTTAGCTGTGCGACATTCCTTTGGTTCGCGGGATGAAGCCACATCTTCCCGTTCATCGCCGGAGCGATGAGCACCGGGGTGGTGCGGGGAAGTGCGAGATAGATGGATGTTAGCGGATCGGGAGCGAGACCGTTGGCGAATTGCCCGATGACGTTCGCACTGGCCGGTGCGACGACCAGGAGGTCGGCACTGTCCGCCAGTTCGATGTGTCCAGGTTTCCATGATTGCTTCTCGTCCTCAAGGGTGATCAACACCGGATTCCGCGTGAGGGTCTGCAAGGTGAGCGGCGTGATGAACTCGGTCGCGGACCTTGTCATCACGACATGAACGTC
Organism: uncultured Verrucomicrobiae bacterium; assembly: GCA_963810445.1. Classification (GTDB taxonomy): domain Bacteria; phylum Verrucomicrobiota; class Verrucomicrobiia; order Verrucomicrobiales; family Akkermansiaceae; genus Luteolibacter. The sequence continues at coordinate 152,810 of CAWENZ010000047.1, forward strand.
ATGCCCGGCCTTGACCAGTTGCGACGCGAGATCCGCCGCCTTGTAGGCAGCGATGGAGCCGGAAATACCGAGGACGATCTTCATGGACTGGATTTCACCGCAACATGGATACCGCCTTTTCCGTCGCGGAAGCAAGCGCCTCGATGTCGCGCGGTGAATTGTAGAGGGCAAATGACGCGCGAACCGTGCCGGTCATTCCGAACCGGGACATCAGCGGCTGGCAGCAATGATGGCCGGTCCTGACCGCGACACCCATCTGGTCCATCAGCGTGCCGAGATCGTAATGATGGATTCCCTCGATATTGAAGGATAACGCACCCGCCCTGTCGGCGGGGCCGAAAAACTTGATTCCCGGGATGCCTGACAGCGCTTCCGCAGCCGAACGGATGATCATTTGCTCATGCTCGTGGATCGACGCGAGGCCGATGCCGTTCACGAAATCGATGGCGGCGGCCAGCGAGATCGCCCCCTCGATGTTAGGAGTGCCGGCCTCGTATTTGAATGGCAGTTCGTTGTAGGTCGTTTTCTCGAAGGTGACCTCCTTGATCATCTCGCCACCGCCACGCCACGGAGGAAGGGAGTCCAACAGATCGGCACGTCCCCACAAGACTCCGATCCCGGTGGGCGCGTAAACCTTGTGACCGGAAAACGCCAGGAAATCGATCCCGAGGGCCTGGACGTCGATGGGTTGGTGGGCGACCGCCTGTGCGGCGTCGATCATGACGAGCGCTCCGGCGGCTTTCGCGGCGCGGGACATTTCAGCGACCGGATTGACAGTGCCGAACGAGTTGGAAATCCAGGTCAGCGAGAGGATTTTCGTCCTTTCGTTGAGCAACGATTGGAAAGCGTCTTGATCGAGGGTGCCGTCGTCATCGCACGGGATCACCTTGAGCACCGCGCCGGTCCGCTCGCAAAGCATCTGCCATGGGACGATGTTGGAATGATGCTCCAGGGTCGAAATCATGACCTCGTCGCCCGCCTTGATGCGGCCGGAAAGGGACAACACGTTGGCGACGAGATTGATGCCATCCGTGGTGCCGGAGGTGAAGATCACCTCGTCGGTCGAAGCCGCGTTGAGGTGCGTGGCGATGGTTTTCCGCGCATTTTCAAAGGTCTCCGTGGCGAGCCGGGCCAGATGGTGGGTGCCACGGTGGATGTTGGAATTGATCGCCTCGTAGTAGTGCCTGGAGGCGAGCAGGACCGCCATCGGTTTCTGGGTGGTGGCGGCATTGTCCAGATAAACCAAGGGCCTGCCCTGGATGGTTTGGTCCAGGATCGGGAATTCGAAGATCAGTGATTCGCGGGAAAACATGGAATAACAGTCAGGACCACAGGCCCCGCGCGAACTTGGGACATGGCGGACGATGCCGCAACGCCAGAATTCCCCGGGAGGCACATCCGCCCTTGCGGTCAGGGGGTTGCGAGGCTTGAATCCCGCCCTCACACGCATGTACCTGCTGAAAAAAGCCATCGAGCTCCGGGAAAACTCGCATCCGGATCACGAGAAACCGTTTCTAGAACACCTTGAGGACCTGCGGACGATGATCACCCGGATCGTGGTCACCTTGTTGATCGCGATGATCGCCTGCTTCGTCTTCAACAAGAAGATCATGGATTTTTTCCGGTTGCCGGTGGACCAGGTGCTCATCACCCAGATCAAGGCGACCCTGCCCGAGGACGCGCCCAAGCCACTGACGGTGGAATTGTGGGGACAGGCCCGCAAGGTCGAACACGCGGCCATGAACCTGTTGCCGGAGGAGCGGGAGCTTTTCTATCAGGCAATAGGCGACGACACGCTGGTGTTCCATGCCAAGTCGATCAGCCTGCTGAGGGCGGCGCAGGTCTTGCCGGAAGAGAAACGCGAGACATTTGTCGATTCCCTGGCCGAAACCAAGGATTTCAAGCTCCAGGTCAAGGCGCTGCTGAGGACCAAGCCCAACACCGACAGCGACGCCCAGGGAAACTTGAAAATGATGTCGGCGCTCAAGCCGACCGAGGGCTTCATGCTCTCGATGAAGCTATCCTTCGTCGCGGGCATCGTGATTTCATTTCCCCTGCTGCTGTTGTACATCCTGCAGTTTGTCCTGCCCGGACTGCATGCGAATGAAAAGCGGGTGCTCTGGCCGGCCATGACCGTCGGTTTCGGGCTGTTCCTCTGCGGCACCGCGTTCGCCTACTACCTGGTGCTGCCCCGCACCCTGCTGTTTTTCTATCAGTGGAGCGGCGACATGGGGATTTCCAACGATTGGCGGATCGGTGAATACATTTCCTTCGCCACGCAGTTCACCTTGCTGTTCGGCGCGTCCTTCGAGCTTCCGGTGGTCGTCATGGTCTTCGTCAAGCTTGGCCTGTTAGGATACGACACGATGTCGAAGACCCGTTCCTACGCGATCATCGCCATCTTCGTGGCCGCCGCCGTCCTGACGCCCACCCCCGACATCGCGACGATGTGCGTGATGGCCGCGCCGATGATCATTCTTTACGAAATCTGCATCTGGCTGGCCTACTTCGACCGCAAGAGGCAACGGATCAAGGAGGAGGAGGAAGCCCGCGAAAGGGCTGAAAGGCTCCTCCGGATCGAGGAAAAACGCAGCGAAGCCGAGGTGACCGAACCTTACGATGACTCGCATTGGCATGACGATCCTCATTCCCATGACCATCACGAGTACCATGACGAGTCCGGTGACGATGGCTGGCACGGTGAAACGCCTGGCGAAGTTCCCGAAGAAGTTGCTGACACTGATTCTGCTAAAACTAACGATGAGGCTTCTGAAGCTGCGCCGGAAGAGCCACCCATTGAAACCCTTCCCGCGGAAGAGCCGGAGACGCCCGACCGGAACACGCGGGACAACTCCAATTGATTCCCAAGTTTGACACGATGACCCGGACACCCGTTGACAAGGATTCCAGTGCGCGCTCTCCATTTGCGGGATGCGCCATCTTCATTGCCGCCATCGCGGTGATGGTTTTCCTGATCGGATTCTCGATTCTCACCCTTTTCAGGCAGTTCAACGAGATCGCGAAATTCACCGCCGAAGCCCCCGTGCCGGTCGAAGTCAGCACGCTGGAGAACAAGGAAACCGAACTCAACGAACTGGCCGTTAGAGTTGAAGAATTCCGTCAGGATCTCGCCGGAGATTCCGTCACGACTCTCGCCCTCACGGCCGACGACATCAATCTCGCGATCGCGAGCAACGAGGACTTCAAGGAGCTTCGCCACACCTTTCGTGTGACCGCAATCGAGGATGACTTGCTGCGCATCGCGATTTCCTTCCCCCTGAACGGGCGACCAAGGTTTGCGAAAGAGGGGGAGCCCGGATGGATCGCGTCCGACTCGCGATTTCTCAACGGCACTCTCATTGCCCGCCCGAAACTGCTCAAGCACGAGGTCGTCCTCGACATCACCCGCATCGAAGTGGAGGGCGCCAAGGTGCCGCAGGAATTCATTGACCAGATGTCGCCCTACCGGATCACCGAACGGTATCTCGTGGCCCATGAAATCGGGAAAGCGATGGCGAAATTCACCCGGGTCGAGGTGGCCGGTGGTAAAATCCTGCTGACGAGGAATCCGGCGGAAACGCCTGCCGACAGCATCAGCGAGGAGCAAGTGGACTCGGCGGGAGCCCGCCTCTTCACAACCATCGGCATCGCCGCCTGTGGATTTCTCGCATTCGCCGGATTGATTGTCCTTCTGGGAGTGCGCGCAAAGGCCCGCAAGGCGAGGAATTCCTGAATTTCTCGAAACAATGGGCCACGTTGGCTCCGTTCTAGGGTGTCATCATGAAAAGTCTCACCACCCGCACCGCACTCATCGGCCTCGCGCTGACCACATGGCTTCCCGCAAAGGTTGCTCCGAAACCCAAGGAATCCGCATCAGCGGTAGCGGAAGCTCCTTCGGCAAGCGAAGCACCGCAAGCAGCCCCGAAGGATCCGAAGATCGAGGCGAAAACCAAGGAGCAGGAAGCCCTTTCCCTTGAAAACAAGCTGGAAGCCGAGCGTTTGATCAAGGAAACGAACGCGATGCGGGCCGAGGTCACGCGGCTGAAACTCGAACGCGAGTTGGCCACCGAAAAACTCGCTCTCGAGACCGCCAAACGCCAGATCGCGCTCCAGGGCGAACTCGCCAAGCTGGAAGCGGAAAAGGAGAAACTCGCCGAGGAAGGTGAGCTCTCGAAAATCAAGGCCGAGAAGCTTGGCAACGACCTCAAGGTCGCCCAGACCGAGTCTGCCCTCGAGATCAACCGTCTCCAGAGCGACATCGCCCGCATCGAGACTGCCGACAAGCGTTCCAAGTTTGCCGATTCCAAGCCCGTGTATCTCAAGACCCCCCTCAAGGAAAATGGCATTCTCGTCGTTTCCGACCGGAGGATCGCACTCAATGGCCTGATCAGTGCCAGCACCGCCGACTACGTTTGCAACCGCATCCAGTATTGGAACAACAAGGACCGTGAACTGCCGATCTTCCTGGTCATCGATTCCAGCCCCGGCGGCTCCGTCATGGCCGGCTACCGCATCCTCAAGTCGATGGAGTCCAGCGACGCGCCCGTCCATGTCGTCGTGAAGTCCTTCGCGGCTTCCATGGCCGCCGCCATCACAACTCTTGCCAAGGAATCCTATTCCTATCCGAATGCCGTGATTCTCCATCACCAGATCAGCTCGGTGGTCATGGGCCAGCTCAATCTAACCGAGCAACGCGAGTTCCACGAGGAAAGCGAACGCTGGTGGCAACGCCTCGGCACGCCGGTAGCCAAGAAAATGGGAATCACCCCGGATGAGTTCATCCAGAAGATGTACGCGCGTTCCTCCAGCGGCGACTGGAGCGAGTTCGGCGAACAAGCCATGGAGCTGAAATGGGTGGATCACATCGTCACCGGCATCGACGAGACATCGTTTACCAAGGATCCCGATTCGGTCGATGCTCCAGCCGCCAGCAAAGCCATCGCGCTTGCCGAGGAGCTCGATTCGTCCGGAAAGCCCTTTGTGTGGCTGCCACGCCTCAACCCGAAGGACGTCTATTTCATCTACAACTCGGACGGTTACTACCGCACCCGCTGAACGGGATGTTGGAGGACGATTTCACTTGGGTCATCCGCAAAGCCTTCAAAGGCCTCGCCCTCGCACCGGGCGAGGCCGCTTTGCGTGCGGGACTTCGGGAAAGCGACGTGATGGCATTTTCGCGGGGAAATTTTTCCGCGGAAATTGCCCGCCAGCTTGCACCGGTGCTCGGACTGAATCCCGATGCCCTGGCAAATCACGAGCGCTACCTGCCGCGTCCGGTTAGATCGGAAGGCATCCACCGCCTCGATCTCCCATTCGGCGACGAACGAGTGAATGCATGGCTGGTCGAATCGGGATCCACGAGGATCCTGTTCGACACCGGCCATGAGCGGGCATCCTGCGCCGCCGCCATCGGCGGGAGAACGATCGATCAGGTATTCATCACCCATGGCCACGGCGATCACATCGGCGGCATCCCTGATTTCGTAAAAATGGGAATTCCCATCGCCGGTCCTGAGATCCATCACGCCAGCGCCGTGAAGCCCGGGGATTCGTTCCGGATTGGGAACCTGGAAATCACCGCATGCGATCTATCAGGCCACTTCAATCCATCGGTCGGCTATCAGATCGATGGGCTGGAAATTCCCGTCCTTGTCACCGGCGACGCGTTGTTCGCCGGCTCGATGGGAGGCTGCGGCACCCCGGAACTCTATCAGCACGCGCTGCAACGGCTGCGGGAAGTTCTCACTCCCCTTCCCGATTCCACGATCCTGCTTCCCGGCCACGGCCCCGCCACCACGCTGGGGGAGGAACGCTTGAGCAATCCATTTCTTTAGGTGGGCGAAGAATGCCGCACTGGCGGAATTCAATCGCCTTCGGTAATGACTGCTGATAGGGGATTCGGACAGCCAAACGGCCGTAATGAAAAAGAAACTCCATCTTTGTCACCCTGGTCGCGTGCACTCTCGGCCTGTTTCTCGGATATGTCTCGAACAAGCAGGTCGCAAGCGGAGCCAAACCGGAAAGTTCAATACCCGTCTCGAAATCGGAAAAACGGAGGTCATCCCAGCCGATAACTGATTCGAAAATAGAAGTCCCCCCGCATTCCAAGATCCACTCCGACGAGACTCTGGAAACCCTGATCGCAAAGGGCGCGAACGCCACTTATGCAGAACTCGCGCTGTGGCTCGTCGATGCCAGCGAGCCGGACATCGCCGCCTATTGGGAGTCCCACAAGAATGACGATCTCAATGGCGATTCCAACGGCGATATCAGACGCCTCATCTTCTATAACTGGACGCGTTTGGATCCGCGGGCCGCGATCGCGGCAGTCGCCGGGACAAGAAGGTCTTTGGCGGCCTGGAGCGCTTGGGGAACCAATGATCCACAAGCGGCGCTGGCGGCTGCGGGTCCCGAGGAAATGAGGAGCGTCGTCAATGGGATCGGGCAAATGCAGCCGGAGTGGCTGCGCGAGCATTTCGACGAAATTCCCGAAGATGTCCGGCAAGCCGCCATGGATGGAATGATCACCTGGAAGGAGGACGGCGATCATGCAGCCAGATTGGATTTCCTGATGGCAAACGGAAGGGGGTTCAACCCCTCTGCTTTTAAAACACTCGCCCTGAAGGACCCATGGGAGGCCTACGATTGGCTGGAGAAGAATGACAAGCTCGACCCACGGGACAACAGTGCGGTTGATATTCTGTTGGAGACCATGAAGTCCGGAAGTCCGGATGATCTCCAACGGCTGGCCGCCATGACCCCGTCCGGTGCCTTGCAACGGAGAATCGAGGATGCGTTTTTCGAAAACCTGCTTGTCTCCGATCCTGCGGCCGCCCTGGCGAAGGCGAAATCCACGGAAGCTCCGCTGATTGCCGCAGGGAGATTGGCAAAAATCGGAAACACACTGCTAGACCTGGATCCGGAAAAGGCTTTTGCGATCGCGACCGATATTCTGATCACCTGTCCGGACAAGCTGACATCTGAAAAGCGGATCGAATCAACTAACGGAAGCTCCACCTGGAGTTCCGAAGAAAGCGCGGCGCAAGCCTTCATGGAATCATTGCTCATCAAGGACCCCGCGAGAACTTTGGAAATGACCACGGCCGGACTGGAAAACGTGTCCCAGACATTTCAGGAACTCTCTGGGAAATGGGCGGAACGGGATTTTGTCGCCTACACCGAATGGGTGAACCTTCAAACCGATCCGAAGATCCGCAACGCCGCCGCCAGCCAGGTGGTGAGCACGCTTTCTTCCTTAGGTCATTTTCAAGAAGCTGCCGAATGGGCAATGAGCGCGGACAAAAGCAACCTCTACAATCTCACTTGGCAGTGGGCGCGCAGCAACCCTTCGGAAGCATCTGCCTGGCTGGATTCCGCCGAAATCCCGGAGGCAACGAAGGTCAACCTCAGGACCATCATCCATCGCAAAGAATGAAACCGCCGCCCATTTCCGCGATCACTTCAAGCCTCCTTGGCTTCCTTGTCATGGCGGCTCTTGGCTGGCTCCTGGCCACACCTAGCCCTAACCAAATCGGTGGACAAACGGAATCAGCCGAAGCGATTCGCCGAAACCACAGCCGCCCGACCAGACCGACGCGGGATATCGGCCTCGTCGCCAGGCAAATGCGGGCCGTGCGCGATGCAGGTTCGCCAACGGAACGACTTCGCATGACGGTCTCCCTTGCGAATTCGCTGCCACCCTCGGAATTCGCGGCGTGGATGGAAGGAGACCGGTTCAACTTTCGCAAGGGACCTGAACTGGATGTTTTCCGAATGATCATTTTCGAGCGCTGGATCAATGAGGATCCCGATAGCCTCATCCCCTGGGCTAGCAAGAACAACTACGGCCAGGCCGGTCGCGCCCTCCTTTCACTGGCGAAAGACGACCCCCAACGCCTCATCGACCACTACCGCGGCAATCCTAACGACAAGGCCGAGCTGCAAATCCTTGATGAAGTGGCAAAAAACCATCCCGCCCTCGCCCTCCAGCGATTGCAGGAGCTTTCCGCGAAAGGACTCCCGTCCGGAACGACAGGCCTGGCCAGGAGCTTGCTGAACGAAATCGCCAAAAACTCACCCGCAGCACTGGAAACCGTGATGACATCGCTGGCACCGGATTTGCAGGAGGCGGCGGAAAGTGCATTGAGCGGGCAACGACTCGCAACTTCATTCCCAACAGAAATCCGCGCGCTTTGGGAGCGACCCGACGGCTGGCGGATCTTCGATAACAACGCATCTGGCAACCGGGAGCTATCGAACAAGCTGGTTGCCGAAATTGCCAATCTTCCGGAAAGCTGGAAATCCGGTATCGCCGGAAATTATTACAATTACATCAGTGAAAAAAACGGAAGGGAATGGATCAACGCGGATTTGGAGCAAGCTGGATTCACCGCCTCCCAAGCGAAGACCATGAAGGATTGGGCTCTCCGGGAAATGGCCTCTAGCGACCCGGAATTCGCACTGCGAAGCCTGACGGAATCAAACTTCGACGCCAGCACGAGGCAGGAGGTCATCTCCAACGCCATTCGCAACGCGAGGGACGACAGCGAGAAAATCGATAGACTCATCGAGATGATGACATCAGAGGAGGACAGGCAATATGCCCGGAACCAGCTAAAACTCGCGGATCTCACCGAAAGCGGGAGCAAATCCCAAAAACCGGCGGATTGGCTGGAAAAATTCGGTGGGATCGATGGAGCGCAAGGTCGCCCTTACGAGATTCTCAACCAACTGAGGAATTGGGACAAGGCGAAGATCGCCGAATTGAGAACCGGATTCAACGAGCTACCCGCCCATCAGCAACAGAATATCGCACGGCTGGTCGCTGCTGGAGGAATGTATGCGCAGGTCGATCCCGGTTTTGCCGGGGACGCGATCCGCGCCTTGGTGACGAACCCTCCCGTCGCTTCATCTATCAACGACCGCACTCCTGGCAACGATCCCGTGATGGCCAGTTCCACTTATGCAGTGGAACTATCCATCACCGATCCTTCGGCGGCGACATCCTGGATCAACACCTTGCCGGATGGTGACGCGAAGCTTTGGGCATTCAAGAATGTGGCATCCAATTGGCAGCAATACGAACCGAAGGCCGTCGATCAATGGGTCAAATCCCTGCCATTGGATGCTAGGGAGCAGGTAAAAAAGCACCTTGAGAAATCCAAGTGACGAGGCGCACCACGCTAATTGAAATCAAGTTCTCTCAAGGTATTTCCTCGAGCCAGCCACATATTTCTCGGCCCAGGTTCGCACCTTGAGTTGCTCGTCCAGCGACAAGGTCCGCACCACCTTCGCCGGGGAACCTAACACCAACGAGCCAGGAGGGATGATGGTCCCTCCGGTGACCAGAGCACCAGCGCCGACAATCGACCTTTCGCCGATCACCGCCCCATCCAGCACGATCGCGCCCATGCCGATGAGCACCTCGTCCTTCACCGTGCACGCATGCAGGATGGCGGAATGCCCGACGGTCACCAGTTCGCCGACGTAACATCCGTAGTCATCCGCAAGGTGGATCACGGCATTGTCCTGCACGTTCGAGCGCGGTCCGATGACGATCTCGTTGATATCGCCTCGCAAGGTCGTGTTGTACCAGACGCTCGACTCGTCATGCAGCGTCACCCGCCCGATCACATCCGCGCTCGCGGCGACGAACACGCTTTCATGGATCGTTGGGGAAATTCCTGCAAATGTCTCGATGGCCATGCCGAAGGGTAGCGGATGTCGGCATCGCATCGCAAGTAAGGAGGATAGGGTCTTCGGCCTACCCGGGTTGACCGGAGGTCACCCCTCCTTACTTCTCCTCGACAAGCGCCCCACCTTCGGGACACAAGCGGGCCGCATGAAAAAGACATTTCCCCTCACCTCCGAGAAGCACCAGCCAGCCAGGGTGGTCGAGCAGATCAAGAGCGACGTGCGGAAATACGTGAAACGCGAGCGGAAAAAGACACTCCCCGAGGGCGTGGATTTCTGGGATTTCAACTGCAAGGTCGGCCAAGGCGACTTGGCCCCGGAGCCGAAGCATGTCGAGGAGGTCATCCCTGCCATCGATGCGGCAGCCGCCGCGCAGTGCCCCTCGGTTTACGTCGAGATCCTCGCGACCCCCGGTCACCGGAAGTCGAAAAGCGAGGGATGAGGCGACATCCGGCCGATTGATAAACTAACCCGGATTTCCGCTTCACGAACGGCCCGGCGGCCCCTAGAAAGATCGCCGACATGTTTGAAACCCAACGCCAACCCGGCAAACTGATGGCCGCGAACCGCGGCGAGATCGCCATCCGCATTTTCCGCGCCGCCAACGAACTCGGCCTCCGCACCGTATCGATCTTCGCCGAGGAGGACCGCTTCTCCATCCACCGCTTCAAGGCGGACGAGGCCTACCAGCTCGATTCCTCCAAAGGCCCGGTCGGCGCCTACCTCGATGTCGAGGGCATCGTCACGCTGGCCAAGCAAAAGGGCGTGACGATGATTCACCCGGGCTACGGATTTCTATCGGAAAACGCCACCTTCGCCCGAGCCTGTGCCCGCGAGGGCATCATCTTCATCGGGCCATCGCCGGATCTGTTGGAAAACATGGGCGACAAGACCGCCGCACGCGCGCTCGCCCACAAGTTCAATGTGCCGACCTTGCCGGGCACCGAGGATCCCATCGTCGATCCGGACCAGGCGTTGACCGTCGCCCACGACATCGGCTTCCCGCTCATCATCAAGGCGGCCTTCGGCGGCGGTGGACGCGGCATGCGGGTGGTTGAAAAACCCTCACAGCTTGCCGGTCTGCTGGCGGAGGCGCAGAACGAGGCGCTCAACGCCTTCGGCAATGCCGCCGTCTTCCTCGAACGCTACATTTCCCGCGCCAAGCACATCGAGGTGCAGATCCTCGGGGACCAGCACGGCAACGTGGTCCACCTCCACGAGCGCGATTGCTCGGTGCAACGCCGCTACCAGAAAGTCGTCGAGGTCGCGCCGGCGGTGAATCTCAACCCGATCATCCGAAAGGAACTTTGCGACGCCGCCGTCACGCTCGCCAAGGGCATCGGCTACGACAACGCGGGAACCGTCGAGTTCCTCTATGACATGGACCAGAACGATTGGTTCTTCATCGAGATGAACCCGCGCATCCAGGTCGAACACACCGTGACCGAGTGCGTCACCGGCATCGATCTCGTTCGATCACAAATCCTTGTTTCCGCGGGCCACACGCTTTTCGGCGAGGAAATCGCGCTGCCTTCCGCAGGAGAACATGCCGTGCAACGGGTTCGCCATCCAGTGCCGCGTCACCACGGAGGATCCGGAAAAGAATTTCTCACCGGACTACGGACGCATCCTCAACTACCGCTCGGCCGCCGGATTCGGCATCCGTCTCGACGCGGCCTCGGGCGACGCCGGATCGGTCGTCACGCCCTATCTATGACTCGATGCTGGTGAAGGTCACCGCGATGGGCCGCAATTTCCCGGTCGCCTGCCAACGCATGGACCGCGCGCTCCGCGAGTTCCGCATCCGCGGGGTGAAGACCAACATCCCCTTCCTCGAAAATGTCATCGCGGATGAAACCTTCCGCAGCGGCCAGGCCCACACCAAGCTGATCGACACCAAGACCGAGTTGTTCCAGTTCAAGCGCCGCCGCGACCGCGCGACCCGCACGCTTTCGTATCTATCAGACATCACGCTGAACGGCAACCCGACCGCCAAGGGTTGGAAGCCCGCGGCCATCATGCAGAAGGCCGTCGTGCCGAACTCGCTGGTCATCGAACACCAGGCCAAGGTCCCCAAAGGCAGCCGCGACGTCCTGCTAGAAATCGGTCCCGAGAAATTCGCCCAATGGATTCTCGACGAGAAACGCCTCCTCATCACCGACACCACCCTCCGTGATGCCCATCAGTCGCTCATCGCCACTCGGATGCGAAGCTTCGACATGTTGCGCGTGGCCGAGGCCGTTTCCCATCGCCTTCCAGAGCTCTTCTCCCTCGAAATGTGGGGTGGCGCGACCTTCGACACGGCCATGCGTTTCCTCAGCGAATGCCCTTGGGATCGCCTGCGCCGACTGCGTGAGAAGATCCCCAACATCTGCTTCCAGATGCTTTTCCGCGGATCGAATGCCGTCGGATACTCGAACTACCCCGACAACGTCGTCGCAGGATTCGTCAAGCACGCGGCGGACTCCGGCATGGACATCTTCCGCATCTTCGACTCGCTCAACTACCTGCCTAACATGAAGGTGGCGATGGAAGCCGTGCGCGATCACGGCAAGGCGGTCTGCGAGGCCGCGATCTGTTACACCGGCGACATCACCGACTCCCGCCGCGACAAGTATTCGCTGAAATACTATGTGGAAAAGGCGAAGGAGGTCGAACGCATGGGAGCCCACATGCTTTGCATCAAGGACATGGCCGGCCTTTGCAAACCGCATGCCGCGTTCAAGCTCGTCACCGCGCTCAAGGAGGAAATCGGGATACCCGTGCATTTCCACACCCACGACACCTCGGGCATCAACGCCGCATCGGTCCTCGCCGCCTCCAAGGCCGGTGTCGATATCGTCGATCTCGCGATTTCATCCATGTCTGGCTCAACCTCGCAGCCGAACCTCAATTCAGTGTCCGCAGCCCTCGCCAGCACCAGCCGCGATCCGGGACTGGATTTCGATTCGCTCAACGAGTTCTCCGACTATTGGGAAAACGTGCTTGAGTTCTATCAGCCATTCGATTCCGCGCCACGCTCCGGCACGGCGGAGGTTTACGAACACGAGATGCCGGGCGGCCAATACACCAACCTCCGCGAGCAGGCGAACGCGATGGGACTCGGCCACCGCTGGCGCGAAATCGCCCGAACCTACGCGGAGGTCAACCAACTCTTCGGCGACATCGTCAAGGTCACGCCGTCCTCCAAGGTCGTCGGCGACATGTGCATGTTCCTCGTCACCCGCGGCATCAAGGCGGCGGATGTGACCAAGCTCAAGCCCGGCTCCATTGACTTCCCCGAGAGCGTGATCGACATGCTTTCCGGCGGTCTCGGACAGCCCGACGGCGGTTGGCCCGCCGACGTGCAGAAGGTGGTGCTGGGAACCCGCAAGGCGACGACCAAACGCCCGGGCGAACTCGCGGAACCCATCGACCTCGAGGCTACCCGCGCAGAGCTCGCGACGCAGCTTGGTCGTGCGATCAACGACGACGACCTCTACTCCCACCTGATGTATCCGCAGGTCTTTGCCGACTTCATGGCCTTCCGCGCGAAGTATGACAATCTCAGCAGCCTGCCGACCCCGGCGTTTTTCTACGGCCTCCAGATCGGCGAGGAAATCGAGATCGAGATCGACACCGGAAAAATCCTCATCATCAAGCTGATCTCCATCGGCGAGGCCGACTCCGCAGGCCGCCGCGCGCTCTTCTACGAACTCAATGGCATGCCGCGCGAATCGGTTGTCGCCGACAACTCGCTCAAGTCGGTCGCTACCGCAGCGCGCCTGAAAGGCGATCCTAACGATTCCGCTCAAGCCTGTGCCCCGATGCCAGGCATGGTCACCGAAGTCGCGGTTTCGCCCGGTCAGATCGTCGCGGCGGGCGACAAGCTTGTCATTCTGGAGGCGATGAAAATGCTCACCACGGTCAGCGCCAGCACGGATGGCATCGTTGACAAGATCCTGGTCAAAAAAGGGGATCAAGTGGACAGCGACGACCTGCTGGTGTGCATCACTCCATCCTAACGCCGCGTGAGGATGGGAAAATTTGGGCGTAATCCTTTAAAATCGGGCTTTTCATTTCACCAATTGCGGCTAACTCATCCTCGCCGTAGCTTGGTCACATGAACCCTCCCTCGTCCGCTGTTTCACCCTCAACTGATTTTGCCATCGCAGCGGCAAGATTCGCCTCATGCATCTCCGCCTCGGTCTTGTTTGCCGGATGCTCCGCAGTCCCACCCGTCAAGAAACAACAGGCCGTCACCAGCCCGGAGTTCATCGCCGATCCGCTGGAACCCGTGAACCGCGGAATGTGGGCGGTGAACCATGGAATTCTAGTCGGTGTGATGCAGCCCACCGGACGGGTCTATCGGACCGTGGTCCCGACGCGGGCCCGCGAGTCGATCCGTGATTTCACGCGAAACATCACCTATCCGGGGCGCGTGGTGAACCACATGCTGCAGGGGCGCTGGTCCGGCGCGGGCGATGAATCGCTGAGGTTCCTCACCAACACCACCGTGGGTGTGGCCGGATTTTTCGACGTGGCGAGCAAGTGGAACATCCCGAAATCCGACGCGGACTTCGGCCAGACCTTTGTCCGCTGGGGTTGGAAACCCAACACCTATGTCATGCTGCCCGGATTGGGACCCAGCGATGAAACCCACGCGTTCGGAACCTTGGCAGACGAGGCCGCCGAGCCTTGGAACTACGCCAGACCCTATGTTTATGGGTCCTATGCCAGCGGCTACAACCGTCTAACCGACCAGACGGAAACCGCGGTCCAGTTCATCCACACCGAGTCCGACCCCTACGTCGGCGTCAAGGACATCTGGACCTATGTCTCCAAGGAAGTCCAGCCCGACTGGACCACGAGCGCACCAAAGGATCCCCCTTCCCTGCAAACCATCGGGGTGGCGTTGATCGCTCCCGAGGATCCCAAATTTCTCCAGCGCGGGCGGGAAATGAGCGTCCGCCTTCCATCCACGGGACGGAAGATCAAGTTCAACTGCTGGCTCAGGGAATCCAATGCACCGCTCGTTTACATCACGCCCGGACTGGGACTTCACCGGATTTCCAACACCACCCTCGCGCTCGCCGAGACAATCTATCAGAACGGCTATTCGGTCGTGACCACCACCGGAATCTTCCATCCGGAGTTCATGCGGAATGCCTCGACCTCCGAGCTGCCCGCCTATCCGCCTAACGATTGCAACGACCTGCTCATCGAGCTGACGGAAATCGACAAGCTGCTGGAAGGCAAGAATCCGGGCATGTTCGGGAAACGCGCGCTCGTCGGATACTCGATGGGCGGCTTCCAATCGCTCTATCTGGCAGCCAGGGAAGACAAGGCGGCTCCCGACCTCATTCGCTTTGACCGCTACATCGCCATCAATACCCCGGTGGATCTCCGCAACGGGGTCAAGACGCTGGACGAGTATTACAGCGCGCCGGAAGCATGGCCTGCCGGGCAACGTCAGGAGAAAGTGAACAATGCCGTTCACAAGGCGGCCGCCATCGCCATGATGACTCCATCCGCGCCAGGCGACATCCCGCTGGACGGCATCGAGTCAAAATTCCTGATCGGACTTTCGTTCAAATTGACCCTGCGTGACACGGTGTTTGACAGCCAGCTCCGCCACAACCGCGGGGTGATCCAGGCTCCCCTGTCCGAATGGCGTAGAGGGCCCGCTTACGAGGAAATCATGAACTTCTCCTTTCACGACTATTTCCTCCGCTTTGCCATTCCCTATTACAAGGAACGAGGAATCGGCCCCGATCAATTCGCGCGGGAGATCAACCTGCGGACCTATGGATCGAAACTCCGCTCGGACAAGCGGATCCGGGTCATGATCAACAGCAACGACTTCATCCTCAACTCAAGCGATGTTTCGTGGCTGAGATCGACCATTGGCCCTTCGCGCCTGACGGTTTTTCCTAACGGCGGACATCTTGGAAATCTCACCTCCCCGCCGCTCAGGAAGGCGATTGCCGCTTCCCTCGATGGCTTGAAGTGACCACTGCCGGAGTTTCATCGGTAAATCACTCCGGTCGGCGCCCCGAAAGGCTGGTCCATTCCGCTTGCGCTCACGGGCGGGTATCCTAGCATCCAGCGCTTTCCCAAGCCCTGCTGAGCACCGCACCCATGAATCGCATTTTCGTCGAAAAAAAGGCCGGCCACACCGCCGAGGCCAGCCACCTTCTTCACGACCTCCACGAATCCCTCGTGCTGCCCGGACTCACCGGCATCAGGATCGCCCAACGCTATGACATGGAAGGTCTTACGGATGATGAATTCAGTGCAGCGTCGCGTCTGATCCTCTCGGAACCCCAGGTGGATTCCATTTCAGACTCCCTTGAATTGGGTGAGAACGAGACTGCCTTCGCCGTGGAATTCCTACCGGGCCAATTCGATCAAAGGGCCGATTCCGCCGCACAATGCGTACAGATCCTCACCGGTCAGGATCGCCCGCGTGTCGCCGCCGCTAAGGTCATCATCCTGAAGGGAAATCTGTCGCTGGACGAGCTTCGAAGCATCAAGTCCTACGTGATCAACGCCGTGGATTCCCATGAGGCGGGGATGTCGTTGCCGGAGTCCCTCAAGCCAAACACCCACGAACCCGCCGATGTCGCCGTGCTGACGGGATTCACCGCCGAGTCGAAAGAGCAGTTGGCCGCCCGCCGCGGCGATCTCGGTCTCGCCATGTCGGAGGCGGATATCGCGTTTTGCCAAGCTTACTTCCGGGACGAGGAAAAGCGCGATCCCACCCTCACGGAAATCCGGATGCTCGACACCTATTGGTCCGACCACTGCCGGCACACGACTTTCCTGACCAAGATCGACGAGGTCGAGTTCGGCGAGAACACCGGACCGGTCCAACGTGCCTGGCAATCCTATCTCGATACCCGGAAATCACTCGGCCGCGAGGACAAGCCGATCACGCTGATGGACATCGCCCTCATCGGCATGCGCGAGCTTCGTGCCTCCGGAGAGCTCGACAACCTCGAGGTCTCCGAGGAAGTCAACGCCGCCTCCATCGTCGTTCCCGTTTCCATCGACGGAAAGCCCGAGGAGGAATGGCTGGTGATGTTCAAGAACGAGACCCACAACCACCCGACGGAGATCGAGCCCTTCGGTGGTGCCGCGACCTGTCTGGGCGGTTGCATCCGCGACCCGCTATCAGGACGTTCGCTACGTCTATCAGGCGATGCGGGTCACCGGTGCGGGTGACCCACGCACGCCGTTTTCCGACACCCTTCCCGGCAAGCTCCCGCAGAAGAAAATCTGCCAGGTCGCCGCGCGCGGTTATTCGTCCTATGGCAACCAGATCGGCCTCGCCACCGGCCAGGTTTCCGAAGTCTATCACCCCGGCTACGTCGCCAAGCGCATGGAAATCGGGGCGGTGGTCGCCGCTGCCCCGCGCTCCAACGTCTTCCGCGGTTCCCCTTCCCCCGGCGATGTGATCCTGCTCATCGGCGGGCGCACCGGTCGCGACGGCGTCGGCGGTGCCACCGGATCCTCGAAGGAGCACACGGAAACCGCGCTCGAAGAATTCCGCGGAGGTCCAGAAGGGCGACGCACCCACGGAGAGAAAGATCCAGAGGCTTTTCCGCAATCCGGAACTGACTCGGAAGATCAAGATTTGCAACGACTTCGGCGCGGGCGGTGTGTCCGTGGCCATCGGCGAAATCGCTCCCTCATTGGTGATCCATCTCGATGCGGTGCCGAAGAAATACGACGGACTCGACGGCACCGAACTCGCGATCTCGGAGTCCCAGGAACGCATGGCCGTTTGCGTGGATCCTGCCGAGATCGATTATTTCATCCGCGAGGCCGACAAGGAGAACCTCGAATGCGTCCACGTCGCCGACGTCACCAACAGCGGACGACTGGTGATGAAATGGCGGGGAAAAACCATCGTCAACCTGTCCCGGGCCTTTCTCGACACCAACGGCGTCCAACAGACCGCGAGAATCCGTGTCGACGGACCGTCTGGCAATTTCCCCTCTCCTGCTAACGGATCACGGATCGCGGACCAGCTTTCCTCCCTCAACATCTGCTCGCAAAAGGGTCTCGGCGAGATCTTCGACGGCTCTGTCGGCGCCGGAACCGTGCTGTGGCCCTTCGGCGGAGAAAGGCAACTCACGCCTCCAGACGCGATGGTCGCCAAGCTTCCTCTGTTAGATGGAAACACCGATGTCTGCACCTACATGAGCTGGGGTTTCAATCCGGAGATCTCCTCCTGGTCGCCCTTCCACGGTGCGCTCTATGCCGTCACCGAATCCGTCTGCAAGGGCGTCGCAGCCGGTGCGCGTTTGTCAGACATCCGCCTGACCCTTCAGGAGTATTTTCCAAGACTCGGCAACGATCCCTCACGCTGGGGCCTGCCTTTCGCTGCCTTGTTAGGTGCATGGCAGGCGCAGCACGGACTCCGCCTGGCAGCCATCGGGGGCAAGGATTCAATGTCCGGCACCTTCAACGATCTCGACGTCCCGCCCACGCTCGTTTCGTTTGCACTTGCTCCGGGCAAATCGACGCTCGCGCTGTCTCCCGAGTTCAAGCAATCGGGTTCAACGCTTTCATTCGTGCAGGTGTCGCGGGACGCGGACTCCCTTCCGGATTTCGAAGAACTCAAGCAAGTCGCCGCCACGTTGCATGATCTCAATTCAGCCGGAAAAATCCGTTCGCTGCATCACATTGGTCAAGCGGGCATCTCCGCCGCAATCGCGAAAATGGCTTTCGGAAACGGTATTGGTGCGGAGATCAACACCCCGCTGGATCCCGGCATCGAACGTTACTTTGCCTTCATCATCGAGCATTCCGAGCCTCTTCCCTCCGGGCTTGGATCGGTTGAAATCGGGAAAACCATGGAATCACCGAACTTGAACCTCAATGGCGAAGCCCATCTCCTAACGGATCTCGAATCGGCGTGGACCTCCACGCTGGAACCCATCTTCCCGACGAAGCCCGAGACGGCCGTTGAAGAATCCAGGTTGCTGGAGATTCCATTTTTCACCCCATCCGGAAAGGCCGCAACTTCCCGCGGAATTGCCAGACCCAAGGTTCTGATTCCCTCCTTCCCCGGAACAAACAGCGAATACGATTCCGCCAAAGTCTTCCGCGAGGCAGGGGCCGATGCGGAGATTCACGTCTTCAGGAACTTGTCCGCGAGTCACATCGAGGAGTCTCTAACATCACTGGCGGAAAAGATCCGGCAGTCGCAAATCCTGATGTTTCCCGGCGGCTTCAGCGCCGGTGACGAGCCCGACGGTTCCGCAAAATTCATCGCCACCGTCATCCGCAATTCCCGCGTGGCGGACGCGATCATGGATCTCCTGAAGAACCGCGACGGCCTCATCCTCGGGATTTGCAACGGGTTCCAAGCCCTCGTCAAAACCGGCCTCGTCCCGTATGGCGAAATCCGCGATGCCGATTCCAATGCGCCGACCCTCGTGCACAACAGCATCGGACGCCACATTTCCTGCTACGCCCGCACGCGGGTGGTTAGCACCCTGTCACCGTGGCTCGCCAGCAGCCAACCAGGCGAAGTCCACCGCATTCCCCTCTCCCACGGCGAGGGCCGGTTCTTTGCAAGTGATTCAGTCATCGCCGCCCTCGCGGAAAACGGGCAGATCGCCACGCAATATTGCGATGCGGAAGGCCTTCCATCGATGGAGGTCGGCATCAATCCGAACGGCTCGCTTGCTGCCGTCGAAGGCATCACCAGCCCCTGCGGCCGGGTGTTCGGCAAGATGGGACACTCCGAGCGAGCAGGCTCCCGGGTCGCCGGGAATATCCCGGGCAACAAGCATCAGCCGATTTTCACGGCCGGCGTTGCCTATTTCGCATAGACCCTAGAATCGAGCAATCATTTGCTCAAAATGGGAGAGATTGATCGATTTTGAGCGATTTCTTGCTCATCGAATCAAATCAATCGCTTGACAAGCGCGCGTCTTTATGCTCAATTTAAACAAAAAGAACCCATTTTGCGCAGTTTTCCACTCACCATGATCGCATTTCTCTCCAATCCTCAAATCGAACAAGAACTCGGCAAGCGCCTCAAGGATCGTCGCCTGGAGCTGAATCTCAGCCAGGAGCAGGTCGCGAAGCGCAGCGGACTCTCTCGCCGCACGATCACCGCCATCGAGAACGGCGGTGGCTCCACGCTCACCACCTTGATCGCCCTGCTGCGGGCCCTCCAGGCGCTGGACACCTTGGAAAACTTCCTGCCGGATCCAGGCATCAGCCCGATGGCCATGAGCGCGATGCTCCAGGATGCGCCGCGGAAATACGCCTCAAAGCCACGCAAGACCCCGCCGCCCACGCCGTGGAAATGGGGGGATGAAAAATGACTTCCGCCAACATCATCCTCTACGAGACGTTGATCGGCGCGGTGACTTGGGATCCGAACCGCGAGTTGGGAGTGTTCGAGTACGCCCCGGATTTCCTCAACAGCGGAATCGAGGTTTCCCCGCTGATGTTGCCGCTCGGACCCGGCCGATTCACCTTCCCGAACCTGCCACGCGAGACCTTCAAGGGAATGCCGGGTCTGCTGGCGGATTCGCTGCCGGACAAGTTCGGCAACCTCCTGATCGATCAATGGCTCGCCCGCCAGGGACGCACCGCACAGTCCTTCGATCCGGTGGAGCGGCTCTGCTACCTCGGAAAACGCGCGATGGGGGCTCTGGAATTCCAGCCCACCCTGCTGTCGGATGGACCGGCGGAAACCCTGCACATCGACGCGCTGGTCCAGCTCGCCAATGACGCGCTCGCGTCCCGCGAGAACCTACACGTCAACCTCCATCAGACGCCCGAAGCGATGGCCACCATCCTGCGCATCGGCACCTCGGCTGGCGGCGCACGTGCCAAGGCGGTGATTTCATGGAATCCACTAACCGGCGAAATCCGTTCCGGCCAAGTCGCCCCGGAAGCGGGATTCGAATCATGGCTGCTGAAGTTCGACGGAGTCGCCGCCAACCGCGACAAGGAAATGAGCGACCCGCTCGGCTACGGGCGCATCGAGTACGCCTATCACCTGATGGCCCGCGCGGCCGGGATCACCATGAGTGATTGCCGCTTGCTGGAGGAAAACGACCGCGCCCATTTCATGACCCGCCGCTTCGACCGCGACGCCACAGGCGGGAAATACCACATCCAGAGCCTTTGCGGGATGGCGCATTTCGATTTCAACCAGGCTGGTGCCTATTCCTATGAGCAGGCCTTTCAGGTCGCCCGCCGCCTTGGCCTGCCGCAACCCGACCTCACCGAGCTCTACCGCCGCGCCATCTTCAACATCCTTTCCCGAAATCAGGACGACCACACCAAGAACATCGCCTTCCGCATGGAACGCGACGGCACCTGGCGACTCGCCCCAGCTTTCGACCTGATCTACGCCTACAACCCGAGCGGTGCCTGGACCAGCCGTCACCAGATGAGCCTCGCGGGAAAACGGGACGATTTCACCCGCGCCGACCTGCTGGAGGCCGCCGGGGCTGCGGACCTCAGACCGCCACAAGCCAAGGCCATCATGAAGCAGGTCCACCAATCGGTCATGTCCTGGAAAACCCACGCGAAATCCGCCTCAGTCCCTGTCGCATGGGTGGAGGAAATCCTGAAAAATCTCCGGCTCGATCTTGCCGCCTGAACGACTCCCCACCTCTGCGGGCGAGGTTCCCGACAAACGCAAGAGATAAAGTTTTCCGAATGGCACAAATTTTGCTCCGCTTTTTCCCCATCCGTCATACGATCGCCCCCGGCAAGCAGATTGCCGACCATGGCTGACGTATTTCTCCATCAATCGCTCTCCCAGCAACAGACGCTTGCGCCCCAGATGCGCAAGAGCCTGGAGATCCTCCAAGCGAGCACGCTTGAGCTGACGCAACTGATCCAACAATCGCTTGAGACCAATCCGGTGCTGGAGGATCTAACCGAAATTACGTCCCTGGATGAGGAAGGTCCGGATCCGGAAGAGGCGGACTCGCTGGACTACATGAACCAGACTGACGACGACTGGCGCGACCGCACCATTCTCGAGGGCAAGAGCTCGCCATGGACGAGCGAGGACGAGGAGCGCCGGCAACGGGTCTATGATTCCATCGTCGCGCCCGAGACCCTCCAGCAGCACCTTCAGAACCAGCTCGATCTGGCCATGGTCGAGCCCGAAATCCGCGAGGCCGCACAGGCGATCTTGGGAAACCTCGACGACCGCGGATTTCTCGATCTCCCCGCCAAGACCCTTGCCATGCGGATGGATATCAGGCCGAAAGTGATGTCCGAAGCCCTTGCACTGGTACAGGCCTTCGATCCTGCGGGCATCGGCGCGTCCGGCATTCCGGAATCGCTGCTTCTCCAGTTGGAACGCACGACCGGCAAGGACACCATCGAATACAAGATCGTCCGCGATCACCTTGAGGATCTTGCCCGCAAGCGCCACCCGCAGATCGCCCGCGCCCTTGGCACCACCGTCGAGCGCATCGCCGAGGCTGCCGCGCGGATCGGACGCCTGACCCCCAATCCCGGTGGTGAATTCGACCCCACCGGAAATCCCTACATCCTGCCGGACGTCGTCATCGAGCGCGATGATGACGGGAATTGGTATGCACGTCTAACTGGCGAGCATCTTCCGAACCTGCGGATCAACGATTTCTACAAGGACATGATTGGAAAAAGCGGAACCGACGCGAAAGCGCGCCAGTTCCTCCGCGACCAGATCCGCGATGGGCGCAGCCTGATCCATGCGATCTCGCTTCGTCAGGAAACCATCCTCGCCATCGCCCACAAGCTCATCGAGCACCAACCCTTGTTCCTGACAAAAGGGCCGCGTCACCTGCGTCCGTTGACCATGAACGACATCGCCGACGAACTCAGCCTCCACGCCACCACCATTTCACGGGCGGTCGCCGGAAAATACGTTCTAACTCCCCACGGCTTGATGGAGATGCGCGCCTTCTTCGCCACGGGCTACCAGACCAGCGACGGCACCGAGGTTTCCAACGCCGGGGTCCGCGAGGCCATCCAGCAACTGGTGTCCGCCGAGAACCCCTCAAAGCCCTTGTCCGACGAGGTGCTGATGAAGGCCCTCGACAAGCAAGGCATCAAGGTCGCCCGCCGCACGGTGGCGAAGTATCGCGAGCAATTGAACATCCTGCCGTCACATTTGCGGAAGACGTTCTGAGGAATACCGGTGGCCGAATGCCTTCACGCGATCGATCGGTCTAAGATCTCACCAACCACCGCATTTTGTTAGATCTGATGGTAATTTTGCATTTCCTGATCCATCTCAGGGAACCTCAAGCCAATTGAGGCAGTCCAAAAAATTCACTCTTGCTCAACTTTGTAATTCATTCACCCGGCATATCGAGGTGTCGGTCCGGACACTTGCGACAGAGGCCGGGTGAATCTCAAACAGTTTAGGGATTATTTGCGCTTATCGTGCGGCACACTGACCGTCACGGTTTCCCGAGTGGACTTGTTTCCTGCCTCGTCGGTCGCTTGGACGGTGATGGTGTAAACACGGCCCTTTTTGTCGTTGCCGGCCCTTTCCGCACGGAGCGAGACGGCGTGATCGTTGATGATCTTGAAATCAGTTTCGGTGTTGCCATCGCCTTTTCCGTTGAGCGGCTGGTTGCTCTTCACCGAAAGAATTTTCCACTTGGCATCACCACAAGCATCCTTCACCAGCGCGCTGACGTGAACTTTGACCATCTTGTGATTGGGCGGCCACAGCACTCCAGGGTCAGCCAAGACAGAAACGATTTCAGGGGCGATCGTGTCCTCCACCGTGATGACGGAATCCACGATCGTTTCGTTCCCGTCACTATCAGTCGCGGTCAAGGTGAGAAGGTTGACGCCGTAGGGAAGCCACGCCTTGTAGGTGACCACCTCATTTGACGGGATTCCGGTTGCCACGATATGGTCCGTTTCCACGGGTACGCCATTCAGCAACCAAACGGCCGCAACGGCATCCCCATCGTAGTCCGAAATGGTCGCGGAGTAGGTCGTGAGCACCCCACATTCAACGGTTTCATCGACAAGGTCGGCAATGTCGGGAGACGAGTTTGCACGGATCAACTGGCCGCGAATCTCACCTCCCGGGTTGGCGCTGGTGTGGATGTTCACATAATCCAAGCCAGCCAGAAGGTCTGCCGATTGGGTTGGACTGAGAACGAAGGAGCCGTAAACGAGTCCACCGTTGGAAGGCGTGGCCGCCGGGAAATGAACATTGGAGAGTTCAAAAAGCACATCTGCTTCAGCTCCAGCCGCAGCAGGCCCGTGGATATGCAACCCCGTGGCGGCTCCGGTCAAGTCCGTGAAGCCGGCAGCCGATCCGTATCCCATCGCAAATGAGAGCATGGAATTGTCGGTGTCAAAGAAGATGCCACCCGATATCGCTCCACCTGTCCCGGTGCTCGTCACCACCGCTGGAACCTCGTTGGCGGGGCTCAAGCCAACGGCATCATCGCTACCGCCCGGAGAAAGGTCGAATTCAAGGACTTTCGCATCCGCGAAAGTAAAGGTGGATAGAAACACCAACATGGTGGTCCCTAGGATCCGTTGGCTGAGTTGTCGTTGTTTGGATTTCATATTTGCCGATGATTGTTTATTGGTGGTTTACGTCCGAAAGGACTCACACGCCTCTTTAGCATCCCTTGTGACAACTCTCCGGCCCGCCTCGACACTTCCGTGCGCCCCCCGATTTGAGACCGCTCATTTCCCGACCACAACCTGACCAACCGGCCGTTTCCTCAAGCAATCACCACATTCATCCGCCAACAACCCCCTCATCCCGGGCAGGCTGAAGTTTGCCATTTAAAAATTCCTCTCACTGAGACACGGCGATTGAATCATGCCATTCAAATGCAGATCGCCCGAATGGGTGTCGCGGATCATGCAGGTTCCTCATCGTTGATCAACGTCCAACGGACACGTCTTCACACCGCCCCCTTGAAACCGCTGACTCTGATCTTCACGATTTTTTTCATCAGTGTGTTGCGCCAAATTTCACGGGGACCTTGGAATCCTGAATGGTGGCAATTTCGGCACATCGGCATCGACTGCTTGCAAAGATTCCTGATCGGGTTAAGCATGCCCAATGCAAGAATCCGGTGAGATCTCACCCGGTTCCTTGTTCCGATAAATCCGCTCCGCCATGATCGCAACGCTCCCTCCTTACAAACCCAGGGAACCGATCGGGATCGTCAACGCGTCGATCGCGATCGCGCTCCTTCTTTCGCCGTTTGCCGCCAAGCTTTACCTGGAGCATCGGGAACGGATGACCATCGCGGGCGAGTTCCAATCCGAGCGCTCCGCTATTTTCTCAAGAATCGACGGTGCCGTGGAACGTCAGGATCTCGACGCCCTTGACCGGATCAGGAAAAAGTATGTCGGCTGCGTGACGGACGAGGCATTCCTAACCACCATCCGGCGGGCATTCGCGCAGGTCGCCGCGCGCGAGGCGGCGCTGGAACTGGCGGTCTCCAGGCACCTCGACCTGCTCCGGCATCAGGAAGAGGCGACCATCGACCTGGAGCCGTTCAAGCCCAGAACCGTTAGCAAAAAGCCAACCAAGGAGCAGTCACTTTCGAAGCTCCCCCGCTAGCAGTTTCCTCGCGGCACTCCAAGTCAAGCTCCCAGGTTCGGGTCGTAGTCCTTCGGCGCGCGGATGATCTTCTCGATGCCGTGCTTGGTGACAAGATTGCCTCCTGACGAACGACTCTTGATGCCGAACTCGGCGAAATGCAGCGGACGGATCAGGTTGCGCATCCGCAGGCCGGACTTGAGGTGAACGAGCAGCATCTGTGCGGCGCTTTCCTCATTCGTCTTGTGGAAAGCGAAATACAGGACGCGGGTGCCGGGCTTGCCTTTTGTTAGATCGTATTCCTTGTCGCGTGTGACTCCGCCGACGGTGAAGCGCTTGGCAAGGATGGCACCATCGCGACCATCCCGATAGATCATCGAGTAGATGAGATCCTCGTCCTTGCGGAAAATGGCGACCCGCAGGGGCTTCTGGCCGACGAAGACCTTGTCCGCCACCTTGAGGACACGCATCTTCCCGTCCTGGGTGAAAGTGATGATGTCGTCGATGGTGGAGCATTTCTCGACGGGCTCGCCGTCCTTCTTCAGTCCATACCCGGCGAAGCCGTTCTTGGCATCCAGATAGAGGGTCTCGGTGGCGGCGACGACCTGCATGCGATCGACGCGCTCGAACGAGGCGATCTCGGTGCGACGCTCGCGGTCCTTGCCGTATTTCTTGGCGAGGTCCTCATACCATTTGATGGTGAACTTGGTGAGGTTGCGGAGGTTCTTCTCGGTCTCCTCGATGAGCTTTTCGAGGCCCTTGATTTCCTCGTCCGCCTTGAAAGAGTCGAACTTGGAAATGCGCTTGATCTTGATCTCCGTTAGACGGACGAGATCCTCCTCGGTGACCTCGCGCTTGAGGAGTTTCTTGAACGGCTTCAAGCCGTCATCGATGGCCTTGAGAACCGCTTCCCAGGTTTCGCATTCCTCGATGTCCCGATAGATGCGGTTCTCGATGAAGATTTTCTCCAGAGAGCTGAAGTGCCACTTCTCGGCGAGTTCGCCGAGCTTGATCTCGAGCTCCATCTTGAGGAGGTCACGGGTGTGGAAAGTGGTGCGCCTCAGGATCTCGGAGACCCCCATGAACACCGGCTTGTGATCAACGATGACACAAGCATTCGGCGAGATGGTCAGCTCGCAATCGGTAAAGGCATAGAGCGCGTCGCGGGTTTGCTCGGGATCAGCTCCGGCGGGCAGATAGACGAGGATGTCGGCATGCGCGGCGGTGTTGTCCTCGATTTTCTGGATCTTGATCTTGCCCTTGTCGGAAGCGGCGACGATCGACTCCATCAGTCCTCCGGTGGTGGTGCCGAAGGGGATCTCCGTGATGCGCAGGTAGCCTTTTTTCTCGGTGGAG
Source organism: uncultured Verrucomicrobiae bacterium (assembly GCA_963810445.1). Classification (GTDB taxonomy): domain Bacteria; phylum Verrucomicrobiota; class Verrucomicrobiia; order Verrucomicrobiales; family Akkermansiaceae; genus Luteolibacter. The sequence continues at coordinate 179,412 of CAWENZ010000047.1, forward strand.
ATGCGGGCACGCACTCTAACTTTTCCACCGCGGAGGCCGTCCCGATAGTCGGAAGCATCCATGATGCCGGCGGTGGGAAAATCAGGGACCAGGTTGAAAGGCTGGTCGCGGAGGACGGCGACGGAGGCTTCGATGAGTTCGTGGAAATTGTGCGGCAGCACCTTGCAGGCAAGGCCGACGGCGATCCCCTCGACTCCCTGGGCTAACAGCAACGGGAATTTTACCGGCAGCGTGTCCGGCTCCTTGCGGCGGCCGTCGTAGCTGGGGAGCCACTCGGTGGTTTTCGGGTTGAAGACGACGTCGTTGGCAAACTTCGTGAGGCGTGCCTCGATGTATCGCGGGGCGGCCGCACCGTCGCCGGTGAGCGTGTTTCCCCAGTTTCCCTGGGTGTCGATGAGCAGGTCCTTCTGGCCAAGCCCGACGATGGCGGCACCGATGGATTGGTCACCGTGCGGGTGATAATTCATCGTGTTTCCGACGATCCCGGCGACCTTGTTGTAGCGGCCGTCGTCGATTTCATCCATGGCGTGGAGGATGCGCCGCTGGACGGGCTTGAGGCCATCGAAGAGGTGCGGCACCGCCCGTTCGAGAATCACGTAGCTGGCGTAATCGAGGAAATAGTCGGAATACATCGCTCCGAGCGAGGCATGTTGGTCCGGGTCGTGCGTCATGTCGGGCGGATGGTTAATGAACCGGAAGCATCCGCGCAAGCCTGAGGTGACAAGAACGTCTCACGTCCCTGGGAATGGCCTCCACATCCGGACTTGCCCGCCGACGGGATTTTCCCTTCTATCAGCCAATGGATCTGGATGCCCTTCGAAACGCCCTGGCGGCCTCGCCGGACAATGTCCCGTTGCTGCTGATGGTGGCGAAGCTGGAGGAGGAAATGTTTGGTTTGGCGGAGGCCAGGACCTTGTTCGACCGGGTGCTGGCGATCGACCCGCGGAATCAGGAAGCATTGCTGGGAATCGCCCGACTTCTGGATTTCTCCGGCAATGGTTCGGAAGCGATGGTGCGGCTGGAGGATCTTTGCCAACGCGCACCGGGGTTCGCCGCGGCTTGGCTGTTGCGGTCACGGATTTCGCTGGAGGAAGGCGAGGCTGACCGGGCGCGACAGTTTTATGACAAGGCCGTGGAGCTGGATCGATCACAGGCGGATGACGCCCTGCTCGCCGAAATCCTGAAAGCGGGTGGCTCAAAGCGTGGCGTGATGACCTCCACCGGAGAAATCCACGATTTCGAGGATGACGACGACACTCCCTTCGAGGGCCTGGACGCCGCAGCAGCACACGATCTTGGAATCGATTTCCGGGTGAAAACGGACCTGAAATTTCACGACGTGGGGGGCATGGATTCGGTCAAGGAGGACATCCGGATGAAAATCATCCACCCGCTGAAAAACCCCGAGCTGTTCGCCGCCTACGGCAAAAAGGCAGGAGGCGGGGTGCTACTTTACGGTCCGCCCGGATGTGGAAAAACCCTGATGGCACAGGCGACCGCAGGTGAGATCGACGCCACTTTCCTGGCGGTCGGACTGCACCAGATTCTCGACATGTACATCGGTGAATCCGAGCAGAAGCTGCACAAGATTTTCGAACTCGCCCGCAAGTCACGCCCGGCGGTCCTGTTTTTCGACGAGGCCGATGCTCTGGCCGCCGACCGCCGCGACATGCGCCAATCCGCCGGTCGCACGCTGATCAATCAATTCCTCTCTGAACTCGACGGCGCGCAGGCCCAGAACGACGACTTGCTGGTCCTCGGCGCGACCAATGCCCCCTGGCAGCTCGACGGGGCATTCCTGCGTCCGGGTCGGTTTGACCGGATCATTTTCGTCCCGCCTCCGGATCGGGCGGCGCGCGAGGAAATCGCGAAGATCCATGCGAAGGGAAAACCTCTCTCGGACTTCGATCCCGCGGACATCGCGAAACGAACCGAAGGGTTTTCAGGGGCGGACCTCAAGGCGGTTTTCGACCAAGCGACGGAGGCCGCGCTCACCGAGGCCATGAAAAAAGGAACGATGGTCCCGGTCACTGGAAAAATGTTAGTTCAGGCGGCGAAGAACGTGAAGCCATCGACCAAGAAGTGGTTTGAGAGTGCCAAGAACCACGCGCTCTACGCGAACCAAAGCGGATTCTACGACGACATCCTAACTTATCTCGGATTGAAGAAATGAGTGCCGAATTTGCCCGCGCCCAGTTGTTGCGTGAACGCGGACGCCACGAGGAATCGGTCGCCACGCTCCTCACCCATCTGGTCCACCAGCCGGAGGATCCGCACGCTTTCATCGAGCTCGCGCTCAACCGGATGGACATGCCCGGGCAGATGAACCAAGCGCTTGACGACGCGCGCACCGCCACCGGCTTGACTCCGGGCGAACCCTTTCCCCTCTCGCTCCAATCCCGGATTCTATCACAACTGGAACGTCCGAAGGAGGCGCTGGCGCTAGCCGATTCCGCGCTATCGATCGATCCGGAGTTTGGCCACGCGTGGAATTCGAAATGCCTGGCCCTGACCGGACTCAGCCGTTGGCAAGGAGCGGAGTCCTGTGCCCGCACCGCGCTGGAACTCGACGCCGATGACGAAACCGCCTCCAATCTGTTAGCCCATGTCTTGCGGATGCAAAACCGGCTCGACGAATCCGACGACGAGGCCAGGCGACGCCTCGCACGGGATCCGGAAAACGCCTTTTCCTTCGCGAACGCCGGTTGGTCAGCCTTGCAGCGCGGCAAGATCGAGGAAGCGGAAAACCATTTCAAGGAAGCGCTCCGCATCGACCCGCAAATGGAACATGCGCGGGACGGCTTGAAACAGGCCTACCGCGCCCGGTCGGCGTTTTTCCGGCTTTTCCTCAAATGGTCGTTTTTCCTGCAGCGCTTCAACGAAGGCAACCGCGTGGCGGTTGTCATCGGCATGGTCGTTGGCTTCAAGATCCTGCGGGCCCTCGCGGCGAGCCTGCATCCGCTGTTGGTGATCCCACTTGCCCTCGCCTACTACCTTTTCGTTTTCGGAAGCTGGCTGTCGGAAGGCCTCGCCAATTTCCTGCTGCTCAAGGATCCTGTCGCCAGACTCTCGCTTGACCGCTCCGAGAAGATCGAAGGTGCCGCCGTCGGGACCCTCTTCTTCGGCGGACTGTTGGCTTTGGTGGCTGGCTTCGTCTTTGAACTCCCACCACTCGCGATCGCTGGAGGAGTGATGATGGTCACCACCCTTCCGGCCTCGATGGTTTTCACCAACCCTTCCCCAATCGGGCGAGTCATTTTCGCCGGAATCTCGATCACCATCCTCGCCCTCGGCGTGGTCGCGACAGGCGACGTGATGGCTCATCCGGGACGCGAGATTTTCGAAGGCAAGGCAGGAGAACTCGTTCCGCTGCTGATTCTCCTACCGGTGGGATCGACCTGGCTCGGACTCATCCCCGCGCTCCGTCACCGGAAGCCGGACTGACGGTTTGGTTAGAATGAACCGGATCATCAATGCGAGCGCACCGGCCAAGGCCCCGGCATAGCTGCCAAGATGAATCCCCGCCACCCGATGGAAGGCCTCGGGATCGGTCACGCCCATCTTGCCCAATGCTTCGCTCCACCCCGGAAGATCGGCGTAGAGGGAGGGTCCGACGAAATAACCGGTGATCCCGAAAACCAAGGTGACGCCCATGATGGCAAGCATTGCCTTGATCACCTGTCTGCCAGGGTGCTCGAATTTCCGCAAGGCGACGCGGGCAAGGAACCAGGCGGCGATCAGCCCCACCCACCAGGTCGCAAGGAATCCGATCTCGGCGACGAAAACGCGGGGTGGAAATCCGAAGTCAGCCGCGCGGAACTGCTCGAACTTCATGCGCGTGAAATACTCGGGCGAGATGGTGTAGGTGACCTCGTCGTGAATGATGCCGTAGGTGCCGGCGATCAACGAACCGGCCAGAGCCAGTAAAGCCGCCTTGCCGATTTCGGCCCCGCCCGCAGCGGGATAGAGATGTTTCCGCAAGGATTTGATCACTCGATCATGGCTTGCCACCCCACCAAGTCAAACACCCTCCGGAGCATGCCGGGTGGTGAAGAAGACTTCCATGCGATGGTGGAGATCATCGTAAAACCGCTTCTTGATGGCTTCCAGCGCCATGCGCTTGTCGCTCTCCGCAACGCCGATGGATTGCTCCTCCAGCTTCATTTTCTCGGCGAATGACTTTTCCATCTCCACGAGCGAGTCGAGAAACTCCCGGGCGGCGCGCGTGTGCTCGACGCCATCGACAAGGGCGTGCTCCAGTCGTGGATTGCGCGTGACGGCGATCAGGTTGCCGCCTGAGAGCTGATCCATGTAACGGATGCGGCTTTGACGGAATGCGCGATGCTCGGTGTCGAAGGTGATCTCATCGCGATCCACCAGCGAATCGTAGGGGCCGGGCTTGGTGAAAAATTTCACGATCAGCGGAATGGTGTCCACCAGCATGAAAAGAAGCGTTAGAACGATGTAGGTGTAGAAGGCGAATTGCCCGCCCTCGTTGCCAGCCTTGAACAAGGCATGAAGCGCGAGCGTTTGGGTGAGAATGTCGCGGCGGGGTTCCGCACGAAGTGCCGAGAGGCGGTTGGTCTCCTCGGTGGCGACGGAGGCTAGCTCTCCCTGAACGCGGTTGAGCTCGGTGAGGCGGTTATCGATCTGTTGCTTGATGGTCTCACGCAGCGCATTCTGTTGGGTGACGAATTGTCCGGCCTGGTCCTCCTCGACCTTTTGCTTGAGCCCGGCCACGCGCTCAGCCTCAGCCTTGTTAGACGCCACGATCTCGGCGAGCTTGGTTTCAAAAAGCTGGATCGCCCCCGCCTCCGCCTGGCGTGACTGGGTCTGAAGCGTCGCCTTCTCGGCGGTGAGGTGTTCGAGCAGTCCTCCGAGCCGTTTTGATTCCTCGCGGCGCGGTTCGAGTTGGTCGGAACGGATCGAGCGGGCACGCGGCCCCTCCCCTTTCAGTCCGGAGCGTTGGCCATTGAGCTCGCGCTCGAACTCGGCTTGCCAGAATCCCAGCTCGGTCTGGAGCGTGGCATATTGCGGCGAGAACTCGCCGGATTGTTTTTCAACAACAGCAAGACGCTCGCGAAACGGTGCCGTGGCCTCGTCGATCGCGGCCTTGAGCTCGACCTGCTGTTCGGCGGTTAGACCGGGGATCGCGGACTTCGCATCATCGTTTTCCTGAAGGATGAACTTCGCCTGGAACGACTCGTTCCACTTGGTGCGTTGTGCGGCAAGCGCTGCCTCAACGGTATCAATCTGGCCACGGACCTTTTCCTTTTCCTTCTCGAATCCTGCTCGAACCACCTCGATCTCCGCCGCTCGATCCTTTTCGATCACGGTTGAAACGGTGTCGCGAAACAGCAGCAGGACGAGCGGATGCGCGATGGTGATTCCCATCAGAATGGCGACGACCAGACGCAGCGAGAACTGGGAGATCTTCCGCAAGAACGACATGTAGGGCCGGTAGCTCGCGAGCAAGGCTCGGTCGATGGTCAGGATGATGAAGGCCCAAACCGCGGCGACCGGGTAAATGACCCTCGCGTTGTCGGTGAGGGTCGAAAGCGCGTAGGCACATGCGATGAAGGCGAAGGCACAAGGCACCAGCACGGTGGCACCAAAGGCGACGTATTTCCGCTGCTCCCACGCGGGGCATTTTTCCAAGGTCTCGGTGCCTGCTCCGGAGAGCCAGAAAAAAGCGCGTTTGAAGGTGTGCATGGGGTTTCGTGAGCTAGCCGGACACTACTTGAACATTTTTCCCATTATTTCAAATCCCGAATCGTGGATTCGACCCACTGCCAAAGGTTGATGTTGCCGGATGGAGCCCGGCCACTAATCTTGTGCCGATGTTGAACCGCTTTTACGGGGCTTTTGACACGGAGCGGCGCTCCGGGGCGAGCGACGGATCCGATTACCGGACGCCCTTCCAGATCGACCGCGACCGGGTGCTGCACACGCCGACCTTCCGGCGTTTGCAAAACAAGACGCAGGTCTTCTGGAGCGGCGAGTATGATTTTTACCGGACCCGCCTGACGCATTCCCTCGAGGTCGCGCAAATCGGCAAGTCGATCTCCTACTGGCTCAAGAGTCATGCCGACGGGCCGCTGGGTGACGATTTCTTCATCGATCCCGATCTCGTCGAGGCAATCTGTCTTTCCCACGACCTCGGCCATCCTCCATTCGGTCACGCCGGGGAGCGGACCTTGAATCACCTCATGCGCGGCCACGGCGGATTCGAGGGAAATGCCCAAACGCTCCGGCTACTAACAGAACGCATCTTTTCGGCCAAGCGCAGCGGCATGGACCCGACCCGGGCCTTCCTTGATGGCGTGTTGAAATACAAGTCGCTGTGGACCGAGCTCGGAAACCAGCCGGAGCATCATTTCATCTATGACAGCCAGCATGAGTATCTCGACTGGGCGATGGGAGGAAACGACTTCCCGCTGGAGCTCACCGCGGGTTCCGTACGGGACAAGTTCAAGTCCATCGAGTGCCAGGTGATGGATTGGGCGGACGACACCGCCTACTCGCTCAACGATCTATCAGACAGCGTGCGGGCGGGATTCCTCAACATCGAGAAGATCGAGGCATGGGCGGAGAAACATGGCGAGGACATCGGCGAAGGAACTCCGCTGGGAGACCTGATGCGGGCGATCCGGCGCAAGCGTGTCGATCCGTTTGTCGGAAAGCGCATCGGCACCTACATCCAGTCCACGCGATTGGAAACCGATGTCAATTTCCTGAGCGGAGCAACGAACCGCTACCGCTTCCGGCTCGTCATCGATCCGGCGGTGAAGGCGGAATCAAAATTGTTCAAGCGGCTGGCCTTCGAGGTGGTGTTCCTTTCTCCGCAGCTCAAGCAACTGGAACACAAGGGCAGCCGCATGCTGCGCCAGCTATGGGAAGTGCTCGGCGAGCGCTACATCTCCCAACAGAAAATCGATGGCCAGGACTTCCAACTCCTCCCCGCGGACACGGCGGCGGAAATCGCGGCAGCACCCGACGAGGCCACGCGGGCACGGCTGGTTTGTGATTTCCTATCAGGCATGACCGACGGCTACGCCGCCCGCACCTACAAGCGCCTGTTCTCCCCGGACTTCGGTTCCATCGGGGATCTGATCGGTTGATTCGGATTCTGCCAACATCTGAAGTGATCCCGGAAAACGGAGCCAGTGCTCCTTGGAATCGAGATGCGCCGCCGTAGGGCAGGTTCCGGAAGTTGCCCTTATCGTCGAGTCCGTAGCCAACGACGAACTCGTCGCCGATCTCGAAGCCCACATGGTCGGCCGCGAACACGAGCTTGCCTCAGAGGACGATGAAGCTGGGGATCATGGATCCGGATAGGTTCGGATTGCTGGCTGAATGAACGCCAATTCCCTGGAACAATCCCGCGATCTTCCTGACTTTGTTATCACGCGCTAATTTCGATGAAAGAGTGAGGGGGGCAAGAACGTCCCCCTTCAACAATGAATGTTCCTGAATTCAATCGACGCAAGTTTCTCGGAGTTGCCGGTGCCACGATTGCCGCAGCCGGATTTCCATCCGTCGTCCGCGGCCAGAATGCTTCCAAGCAGGTGCTCAAGATCGGTCTCATCGGCTGCGGCGGTCGTGGCACGGGTGCCGCCAGCCAGGCTCTATCCGCCGATCCGAACGTGAAACTGTGGTCCATGGGCGACGCCTTCGCGCCCGCGATCACGAACAGCCTGAACCAACTTGGATCATTGGCCGCTCAGGTCGATGTGCCTGAAACACGGCGATTTTCCGGACTTGATGCCTTCAATGACGTCATCAACAGCGGCGTGGACGTGGTGCTGCTCGCCTCCCCGCCCGGATTCCGCCCGCAACACTTGCGCGCCGCGGTGGATGCGGGAAAACACGTCTTTGCTGAAAAGCCGATGGCCGTCGATGTCGCGGGAGTAAAATCCGTGATGGAGTCCGCCAAGCTTGCCAAACAGAAGAACCTCTCGATCCAACACGGCTTTTGCTGGCGCTACGCACCGGGCGTCCGCGAGGCTTATGGGAAAATCAACTCGGGAGAACTTGGCAGGGTGATCTCAATCTACGGGACCTACATGGGCACGCCACCCAAGCCTCTCCAACCAGGCATGAAGAAGCCGGACAACATGGGCGACGTCGAGTGGCAGGTCGCATGGTGGAACAACTTCGAGTGGCTCAGCGGCGGCCCGATTCTGGAACAGGCGATCCACACCGTTGACAAGATCGGATGGGCCATGGGTGACGTGGCTCCGATCGCCGCCGTCGCCAACGGAGGCCGGGCAATGCGTACGGATTTGGGAAATGTTTTCGACCACTACAACGTCGCCTACGAATATCCTAACGGAGTATTCTGTCATTTTGGCGAGCGCCAGTATCCCGGACTTCACGGCGAGGTCGTTGACCGCGTTTACTGTGAGAAAGGCACCGTCATTTGTCCCGACACGCCGATGATTCTCGGACCGGATGGCAAGAAACGGCAGTGGATGTACCGCCCGCAGACCGGAGTGGAACAAAACATGTATCAGGTCTGTCACAACGAGCTCTTTGCCGCGTTGCGAAAGGGCGAAACCATCAACACCGGCGAGTACATGGCCAACAGCACCATGCTCGCCATCCTCGGTCGCGAGGCCGCGCACACCGGCCAGCGCATCACCTGGGACCAACTCTGGAACGCGGGTCAGGACATGGCACCGGATAGCTTGAAATTTGCCGATCCTTTCCCGATCGCACCGGTTCCGGTGCCAGGAGTTTACAAGCTAAGCTGAAAATGTCGCACGCTCCGCTCTCCATGTTGCCACGTTTCATTCTCTGCGCCCCGCTCGCCCTCGGCGGCTTGTTAGATGCCGGGGACTCCTTGCCGGAACCTGCGCTGCTTCCCACCACGAAGGCGATCCACGAACTGATCGTCAAGCAACCCGACCCGGTGCCGGACGCGATGAAACCCTTCACGGAGAAGGTCCCCTTGGCCGATGGGGCGAATCTCGACCTGATCGCCATCCCGGGTGGAGAATTCACCATCGGTTCGCCCGCAGGAGAAACCAAGCGGGCTGAGGATGAAGGTCCTCAGCGGAAGCTCAGGATCGAGCCATTCTGGATGGCCAAGGTGGAAACCACCTGGCAGATCTATCAGCCTTTCATGGAGAACAAGAAGTCGCGCAACAAGGACGGCACGCTCAACCGAGACAGCAACCTCACCACCTCCGAAGCGCCCGAACAGAAGGACGGCGAGACGCTCGTCGATGTGGTCACCCAGCCGACGCCGCCATATGTGCCGATGAATTTCGGCATGGGGGACGGATACGACAAGGATTCTCCGGCGATCGGCGTCACCCAGCATGCCGCCAGCAAGTTCTGCGAATGGCTCAGCGCGCAGACCGGCCATTTCTATCGGTTGCCAACCGAGGCGGAGTGGGAATACGCCTGCCGCGCGGGAACAACCACGGCCTACAGCTTCGGTGATGATCCGGCGAACCTGGGCGACTATGCCTGGTCTGTCGAAAATGCCGAATACCAGTATCAGAAAGTCGGTACGAAAAAGCCAAATCCCTGGGGCCTTCATGACATGCACGGCAATGTCGCCGAACTCTGTCTCGGGCAATATCTGCCGAATGCCTACGCGATAGTACATGACGGTGACATCAACCCCTGGACTCCCATCACGCGGCGCTACCCCACCGTGGTCCGGGGCGGTAGCTGGAACGACGATTCGGACAAGCTCCGTTCGGCCGCCCGACTCGGCAGTGATCCCGCATGGAAAATGATCGATCCTCAATTGCCGAAATCCCGGTGGTATTTCACCAACGCTCCCTGGCTGGGCTTCCGGGTGATTCGTCCCCTCAAGACGCCCAGCGTCGAGGAGATGCACCGCTTCTGGAATATGGACGGCGATTCCGAATGAGGGTGGCCCTAACACTGCTTCTGCTGGCCTGCACGGCAGTTGCAGGGGACTCCCGTTTCTCCTTCGAGCGTGGATTGATGGGCACCCGGTTTGCCATCACCTGTTATGGTCCGGATGAAGTGGCCGCGAGGAAGGCGGCCGACGCGGCCTTCCGGCGGGCTGAGGAAATCAACTCCGTCGCGTCGGACTACATGGCGGGCAGCGAGCTGTTGCGCCTATCAGAAAAGTCAGGTCGGGCGGTGAAGGTTTCCGGAATCCTTTTCGACCTGTTGATGAAATCGGTCGCGATGGCGGAAAGAACCGGTGGCCTTTTCGATCCCACGCTCGGCCCGCTGACCAAGTCATGGCGCGAATCACGACGCACCGGAAAACTGCCGGCTCCGGAATCACTCGACTTGTTCAAGTCCGTCTGCGGTTGGAAGCTCCTCGGACTTGATCCGGTCGCAGAAACAATCCTCATGAAAAAGGCCCACATGCGGCTCGACCTCGGCGGCATTGCCAAGGGCTACGCGGCGGATGCCATGTTGGAAACCATGACCTCGGCAGGATTTCCAGTCACCAGCATCGCGGCGGGCGGCGACCTCCGGTTGGGCAGTCCTCCTCCGGGAAAACGCGGCTGGACGGTCGGAATCAAAACCCAGGACAAGGACAAGACATCAGGGCAGTTAGAACTTTCCAACTGCGCTGTTTCCACTTCAGGCGATCTCCATCAATCCGTTGAGATTGAGGGCATCCGTTACTCCCACATCGTCGATCCGAAAACCGGACTCGGATTGACGAGTCATCTAGCAGTAACGATCGTCGCGGCCGATGCCACAACCAGCGACGCCCTGGCGACCGCCGCTTGCCTCGCCAAGGCAGAACAAGTGGAAGCAATGGCCAGATCCTGGGGGGCCAGCGATGTGCGGATCAGCAGGGATCCATGAACCGATGCCGCTTTCCGCCAACGCTCGACCAACGGACACGGTAGTTGGATTGCATTCTCAAATCACGTTGCAGCCGAAAGCTTGAGCACGCCGACGTAAGGCAGGTTCCGGTATTTCCCCTTGTAGTCGAGACCGTAGCCAACGACGAACTCGTCGCCGATCTCGAAGCCCACGTAGTCGGCATTCACTTCCTCGGCACGCACCTTGTCCTTGGCCAGAAGGACAGCCGTGTGAACGGCGATCGCACCCTCTTCCATCAGGCGTTCCCCCACGGCATGCAAGGTCCGGCCGGTATCGAGGATGTCATCTAACAGCAACACGTGCCGCCCCTTGACCTCGGGGAAATGGCGGTCGAGGAAATCCACCTTACCGGAGCTCTCCATGCCACCATGGTAGCTGGCGACATTCAGGCACTCGATTTCCAAGGCCCGTGGCACGCGGCGGAGAAGGTCGGCCGCGAACACGAGTGCGCCTTTCAGGAGAATGATCACCACCAAGGTGCCGCTCGGGAAATCACGCTCGATCTCGAGGGCCATGGAATCGAGGCGTTTTTCAATGACAGCCTCATCAATCAGAATCCTCTCGATATCGTCGCGCATGCCGGTGGAATAGTCTTTCGCATCCACCTCGCCAAGCGCCAAAAAACGGCCTAATCGTTGCGGAATTTCAGCACGCGCTCGCCCTCGCGATAATAGTCGAGGCGGTCGCGGGCGTGGATCTCAAGAAAGGCAGGATCCTCGCGAAGGGCGCGGTATTCGATCTGGTGATACTCCTTGTCGGCGAGGATGGATTCCTCCTGCTCCTGCGCCTGTTTGAGTTTCACCTCGAGCTTTTCCAACTCGCGCCGCTGGGGCACCGCCGTGGCCACGACCACGAATCCGATGGCCATGCAAAAGCAGATGAAGGCAACACGTCCCGCCCCCTGGATCACCCGCGTGCGAGCTTCCAGGCGGACCAACTGGTGGGTTGCCTTGGTGCGTTTTGCCATTTGCCGCGCTTAGAAGTCCCTCAAAACCTTGAATTGTCAAGCAATCTAAAGGATCGAGGACCGCGACCGGAGATCCAAATCCCTGGCTCAGTGATCCAGCTTCAGCTTTTTTAACTTCGGTTCGATCACAAAACGACAGTAGGGATTCTTCGATTTGTTCTCGTTGTAGTAGTTCTGGTGATAGTTCTCAGCCGGATAGAAAACGGAAGCCGCGGTGATTTCCGTCACGATGGGATCCTCGAAATTCGCAGCAGCGGCGGCTTTCGACGCCTCGGCAATTTTCTTCTGCTCGTCGGAATGATAGTAAATGGCCGAACGATATTGATCGCCCACATCGTTCCCCTGGCGGTTCAACGTGGTCGGGTCATGCAAATCCCAGAACCAGGAGACCACCTTCTCGTACGAGATTTTCTTAGGATCGAACACGACCTGAACCACCTCGGCATGACCCGTGGTTCCATTGCAGACCTCCTCGTAAGTCGGATTCTCGACACTTCCTCCCATGTAGCCGGAGGTCGCGGAAACGACGCCGTCAAGCTGTCCGTAGGCGGCCTCGATGCACCAGAAACATCCGGCACCCAAGGTGGCGATTTCTGTCCCGGCGGGAACTTCAGGTGGGTCGGCTGGAGCCTTGTCGGTGGCACTCATGGTTTTGGAGGGTTGGCAGGATAGGAGGGTGGAAACGGCAAGTAGGAGACTGAGGAGATAACAGCGTTTCATGGTGGTAGGATAAACGAAATCCGGATTTGTTCCCGAAAATTTTCATTACCATTCGATGCCGACCCCCTCTTCGGGAATGAGCACGCGGTCGCTGATTCCAAGGCGATCGGCTTCCATCAGCAGTCGTTCGACCGGCTCATGGTGCGGTTCGTTTCCTAACGGAAATGTGCCGTAGTGCATCGGGATGATCACCTTGGCCCCAAGGTCGGCGAACGCTCTAACCGCCTCCTCGGGATTCATGTGGACGTCGCGACCACTCGGCGATTCATAGGCCCCGATGGGCATGAGGGCGACATCGATCTCGAAACGTTTCCCGATGTCGGTGAATCCGTCGAAATAAGCGCTGTCGCCGCAATGGAAGACGCTTTTCCCTCCCGCCCTGACGATGTAGCCGCCATAGTCGCGGTGGGTGTCGTGGATGAAACGCGCGCCCCAGTGATGGGATGGCGTGTGGATGATCTCCAGTTCATCGAAATTCAGCCGGTCCCAGATCTGCATCTCGTGGGTGGCGGGAAATCCGAGTTTTCTAACCAGCGATCCGCTGCCACGCGGGACCACGATGCCCTCGCGGGCCTGGAGGATTTTCAGGCTCGGCTTGTGAAGGTGATCGAAATGCGCATGGGTCACGAGGACCAGATCGACTTCAGGAACGGCGTGGAGATGGAGACCGGGCTGACGATGCCTTTTGACCGGTCCATGCCATTTCGCCCAGTTCGGATCGACGATCACCGAGTGCCCGGCGAATTGCAGGAAAAAAGAGGCATGCCCGATCCATGTGATACGAACCTTGTCGTTGTCAGGAGGCGCGAGAATCGGCTCAAGCACATCGCCATTCGCCTTGCGGAACATGCCTGGAACGATGCGATGGCGCAGAAACTTCAGATTGCGTCCCGGCCAGCCCTTTTGCGGGCGCAAGCCGGAATACCGCGCGGGCATCGGCTTGATGGGAAAGGGATCGTCATTGTGCACGGGGATGGATACTGGAAAGTGGTTGGTAGGATTGCACCGAAAATCCGACTATCAACCGCCGTATGCGGAACTGATCTTTTCAGCCCAGTCCCTCGCCCGGGCACCAAAGCCACGATCATCGGCGGCGTAGAGGATTCCACGGGAAACATTGATCACATCCGGTGCGGTTCGCGATGCGGCGGCCAACGACGCGAGATCCCCGCCCTGCGCACCAAGACCCGGAACCAACAACGGCGCATCCGGGATTTTCTCCAACACATCGGCGGCATTGGTCAGCCCGACCACGTAGCCGACATCGGTCGCGCGGGATTCCTCCTTCGCCCGCTCGCCTAGCGCGGTGACGAGTTCGAAAACCGAACGCCCGTCTGCCAGCTTCTGCCGTTGGAAATCCGCGGAGCCCGCGTTCGACGTCACAGCTAGCAGATAGATCCCCTTCCCTTCCCAATCGAGGAAAGGCTCGATGGAATCGTATCCGAGAAATGGATTGAGCGTGACGGCATCCACATTCCAACCGGCGAAATAACCTTGAGCGTAGTACTTTTGCGTCTCGCCGATGTCACTGCGCTTCGCATCCAGAATGACGGGAACATCCTCGGGCATGGTTGCCAGCAAATCTTCCAGCAAGCGAATTCCCTCGATGCCCATGGCTTCGAAGTAGGCCATGTTCGGCTTGAAGGCGGCCGCCCAGATGGCCGTTTCCTCGATGACCTGATGCAGGAAATTCCGTGCGAATGAGGCCCCGCCATCGCCGGGCCGGGGATCAAGACCGACGCACAGGCGAGATCCGGTTTTTGTAATCCTTTGCTGGAGTTTGTCGGCGAAGCGCATGAAAGGAGCCTATGTGGCCCGACCGGGAGATCAACCTCTTCGTTCGTAGTTCAGCCCTTAAGGGCGTCTTTTCCGTCCGCTTCCGAAGACGCCCCAACGGACTGGACTGCATACGAATCCATCCACCACAACCAGCCAAGGAGGATGAAATAACCGGCGAATTCCGCAGCCTTGGCCCAGTATTGGATGGGCGCGTCGCCGCCGTGGCAGCCGCAGGAAATGTCGAGTCCCTTGAACCAGGCCCAGCCCACCGAGATGGAGAAAACCATGACCAATCCGGCGATGGTGAGGATGGCTCCGCGTCGAAGGATTCCCAGCATCAGGCAGAGGCCGGCGATCAGTTCGAGCCAAGGCACGGTGTAGGCGGCGACCGCGTCCCAAGGAGCCTTCACGAGCTGATAGTTTGCGACATCGACGGTGAAGCGGTCGAGACCGCTGCCGAAGATCTTGAAACCTCCGCTGTAAACGAACCAGACGCCAAGCGACACCCGCGCGATGAGGGCAACAACTTGGGATTTCCGGTCCAGATCCATTTAGGCCGGTTGGAGGAAACGACGTTGTGCTTCTTCCTCGGGATTGTGGGGAAGGGCTGCGTTCGCGGAACTGGTATCCGCCAAAAGCTCGTCGCGGAACTTGCCGATGATGGCTTCCACCGGCCACGACGATGCCTCGCCGAAGGCGCAGATGGTGCGGCCGTCGATCTGATAGGCGACGCTTTCCAGCGTCTCGATATCGGCCGGACTTGCCGTTCCATCGACGAGGCGGTCGGAGATTTTCTTCATCCAGGTGGAACCTTCGCGACACGGGGTGCACTGGCCGCAGGATTCGTGGGCGTAGAAGGCGTTGAGGTTGTTGAGCACCCAGGACATCTTGCGCGAATCGTCGATCACGATGACGCCGCCGGAACCGGCCATCGAGCCGCAGGCGGCCAGCGTGTCGAAGTCCATCGGGATGTCCCAGAAATCGAGATCCTTGGTCGTGCCGTCGGGATTCTTCAGCTTGAAGACCTCGTTGCACGCAGGATCTTCGACGAGGAACCACCGGGAATGACCGCCTTGAACTCGCGGCCGTCCTTAGGTCCGCCGCACATATCGTAGAGCAACTCGCCCATCGTGATCTTGCCGACCTCGACCTCGAAATAACCGGGCTTCTTCACATCGCCGGAAACACAGAGGATGCGGGTGCCGGTGTTGCTGGCCACGCCAAGCTTCGCGTATTCGTCGCCGCCCATGCGGATGATGTGCTTCACGTGGCAGAGCGACTCGACGTTGTTGACGATGGTCGGGCACATGTAGAGGCCGAGCGCGGCGGGGAAATACGGCGGCTTGATCCGCGGGTAGGGACGCTTGCCCTCGAGCGATTCGATCAGGCCGGTTTCCTCGCCGCAGATGTAGGCACCGGCACCGCGGTGGACGTAGATTTCAACATCAAAGCCGGAACCCAGAACGTTCTTGCCAAGGAAATTGTGCGCTCGGGCTTCCTCGATGGCGTTCTCCACGATGAGGGCGGCTTCCGGAAATTCCTCGCGGATGTAGATGTAGGCGGTCTTCGCTCCCACCGCGAAAGCGGAGATCACCATGCCCTCGATGAGCTGATGCGGGATCCTGATGGAGGATGTAGCGGTCCTTGAAGGTGCCGGGTTCGGATTCGTCGGCGTTGCAGATCAGATAGACCGGCTTGGTGTTGTTCGGCGGGATGAAGGTCCACTTCACGCCGGTCGGGAAACCCGCGCCGCCACGACCGCGCAGGCCGGACTTCTTCACCTCCTCGGTGATGTCCTTGGGTTGCATCGTGAAGGCTTTTTTCAGATCCTCGTATCCGCCGTCGCGCAGGTAGCAGTCGATCGACGGGTCCCAGCCCTCGCGGTCCACGTTCTTGAAGATGAGCCGGTATTCGCGGGCGTGCGGTTGCTTGGTGTAGGTGATCATGCGGGGAACTTCCGCCGCAGTATTGGCAGGGAAACGCCTCAAGCAAAACCCAATTTTCTGCAAAATCCCTCCATTTTCCGCCCCCCCGACGACGGTGCGACTCACCAGAACCGACCGCAGCGCAACATTTTTCGACTTTTCAACCTCAGCGACACTTGGGTTGTCCCACCCCATCCCTGATTCACCAAGCCTCGATATGGCGAATCAATCTTTGCAGACTTGGCGAGGTTCGTTTTCGATGGGATCGCCTCCAAATTGTAGAAGCGGCCGGCAAGCTCCGGCACGATGGCGCGGGGCAAGACGTGATCGAGCGCGATGGAATCCCCGGCGTGATCGCCTTTCGTGATCAGTGGCGATCCCCCCTTCTTGAGCTTGGCCAGTCCCTCGTCGGTGAAACTCCCGAAGCCCTCGAGCTTGGTCCGGTTCCACGTGATCGCCAGCTTGTCGGCGGCGGCTCCCTTGGTGCCAGGATAGTCCGCCGGCGTCTGGGACTCGTCGATATCCTGCCCCGCAACCGGGACGGCTCAAAGGCTCAGCCGTTCAGAATGGCCCGAGCCGCCGCATCCAGGTGGAATGGAATCGCGTCGATAGGAACAATCACGCCGCCCTCGGTCCTAACTACATTTGCAGACCGCAAGTCAAAAACGGCGACATCCTCCCGAACAAAAGCGAGGGAATCGACGTAACCGACCGAAAACCGCTCAGGAAGCAACCTGAAGCCGAGTTCAACGGTCATGAGGGAAATGATCTCGTCCGGGGTGGCATCCTCCCCGCGGACATGCGGCTGCCGCGTGACGATTCTTGGCTTGTGTCTCTCACCCGCCACTCCGACGAATGAAACCCGGTCGGCGAAGATTTCGTTCTGCAGGAGAAGCCTTTCCAAATACTCCAAGGGCAACGCCGGTTCCAAAGCGGGAGCCCCCAATTCAAAAGAAACGACATAGCCCGCCGCTGCCGGTTTCGTGAACTTCAGCCACATGCGGCTTTCCTCGATGAACGTCAGGTCATGCTCCCTGCCGCCCTCCTTCAGCGGCTGGACTCCTTCAAAGAAGCACCCTGTTTCTTCCGCCCATTTGACGAGTCGTCGGAGGCTTTCGTCGTAAATGGACCACTCGTCGATTTCGCCATCCGGTCCACTTGGGCGTAAGCGTCCTGCGAGGTCGTTGCAGGCCTCGACGAGCGTGCGGTCGCGATCCGGTTGAGGTAGGAAGTCTGGTTCATTCAACTGGCGTGAATCTACTTCATACCGGCGCTTGCCTCCAGAAGAAAACTTACAGTCGCTCCCTGAAAACCAAACCCAGTCCCTTTTCACGCTGTCGCGATCCTCAACGCTCCCTTACGGCGGCGTGAATTGCCGATGCTTCACGCTCCCGCCTTTGGGGGCTCCGCTTGCCTCTCGCACCATGTGGTTTTGAACCGATTCAGGTAGCAACCCCTTTCATCCCGCCCGCACGACGACAAGACGTTTGTTGAAATGCGTGACCTGACCCCATTTTCTGATTCCTTTTCATGGCCGGAATCGATGAAAATCGCGCCGCCATAACGACGTCCAGAGTTCCGTGATCAGTCATAAGCCCCCCCTCGCCTCATAGGAGATTCCCATGGCTTGATTCCTCTTTTGCGCTCATTAAGACCTTGTCGATGCTCCATGTTGAGAGATTCCAAGATTTTTTTCCCGGTCTCAGAGGTGCCGCGCCTTCCTTTAGCCGTTTCAGGACTCCTTCAACTTCTGCGTCTGCTGTTGAATCCCCATAAAGAGAGATGTTTTTGATAGAATTACTCATCATGATCTGGGTCTGTCCCACGTTTTTTTCAATAATCTTTGAATTTCCCGCTTTAGATCTCATATCTAGATAGGTTTCAACCGAGGGGAGTTCGTCAGGCAGTTGCTTTTCAAGAGCTTTGAGAAAAGCCAAGTAAGTAGCAATCGCTGTTGCACTTCGATCGCACACCATCGACCAATGTGCTCTTCCTAACTTCGAATTTAAAACTCCCTTTTTCTCGGAGAGGATATCCGAAAAAATACTCGCACTTTCCCGAACATATTGAGTTTGGGTGGGATCTTGCGCTGTTTTTTCGATGGTTTTTAGCTCGGATTGAATCGAAGCGGTTTTTGAGTCACAAGCGTTCAAGACAAGAGCGGTTAAGATGACGATTTGTAATTTTGATATTATCATAATCCGAGTTCCGGGATCAGTCATAAGTCCCCCCCGGCCTCATGGGAGATTCCCATGGCTTGATGCCATCGGCGCGACCTTCAAGGCCTTGTTCTCGCTCTATGCGGAGACGTTTCAAAATTATCTTCCCCGTCTCGGATGCTCCGTACTTTTCCGCCAACCGTTTCAATACGCCTTCGACTTCTTGGTCCGCAGCCGCATCGCCATAGTGAGATATATTTTTGATGGAACTAGCCAACATAAAGACAAAACCTGCCACATCATACTCAATGACTTCTGATTTTCCAATTTTAGCGTCCATGATTTGGTATTGTTCCGCAGTGGGAAGTTGATCAGGGAGTTGCTTTTCAATTGCTTTCAGAAATGCCACGTAAGTAGCAATCGATGTTGCACCTCGATCAAACACCATCGACCAATGCGCACTTCTCAACTTTGAATCTGATACCCCCTTTTTTTCGGAAAGGATCTCCGAGAAAGTATGGGCGCTTTCCCGGACATATCGAGTTTGGGTGGTATCTTTCGCTGTCATTTCGATGGTTTTTAGCTCGGATTGAATCGATGCGATTTTTGAGTCACAAGCGTTCAAAACAAGAGCGGTTAAGATGACGATTTGTACTTTTGTTTTCATCCTATTTAGGGTGTTGGGAGTTTAGCATAGGGTGATTTCCAAATGCGGGAACGCATCGAATCACGGAAACGACGGTGGGCAATGATGCCGGTTTCCTCCCATTCTCCTTTGACTACGACGTCTGGTAAGTCTTTTCCGTTGATATCTGTCTCTGGGGTCAGTTTTCGCATTGTAACATTAAGAATCATTAGTTTTTCTGGAGTCAGGTCTGAATGTCACTAATCTGATAATGTTGAGTGGAGTCAACAATTGGCGTCAATGCTATCCGATTCACAAAAGGTGCTAATCCGTGTATTCTGACCCCATTTGCTCAATCATTTGTTTTGAGTCGGTAATTCCAACTTCTTCGGCTTGGCCATTTCCTGGAATTCTTCGTCGGATATATTCATTCCCAACGAGTTTTCAATGGCACCTTCAAAAGCTATGATGGATATCACGGGTTCAAGTTGATCCAACGGCGAAATGACACGCTTCACGTATTGAAGAAACTTCTTATGATCTTCTGCTGCGCCCTTAAGGGCTAGCTCCCCCTCCAAAACCGCTTCGCCTTCGACTACCTCCAGTATTCCGGACTCCCATTTCCTAGCGAAATAAGGCTCGCGAAATAGCACGATAATCTTCTTCTCGAGGACGCCATCCTTATTATTAGCTTCTGAATAAAGAAAGGCCATTTCGAACAATCGAGCTCCCTTTTCGGCGACAGGTTCACTGATGTGAAGTTTGACACAGATGAAAAGGAGCGAGACCTTGGTTTTCTCTGGAAGATGATTGGATGCTTTGTGAAATTGGACGATGGAATTGGCTTCATTTGTCCATTCGCTCCAACTCGAATCCGGCCTGACAATGTTCGTTGCCTTAGGGGCGAATGGGTCCGCGGCCAAGGAAGTCAGCAGGATTGACAGAAAAATTGTTATTTCAGATATCGTTTTCATAACTCTAATCTCGATAGCCATCATAGTCGCGCCGAAGTGGCCTTTGAGTTACATCCAAACAGAAACCGGGGTCATTCGTTGGATCTATATAAATTCTCATATTTCTTCAGGACTTCCAAGTTCTTCGGATCCTTCCGCGCACGGTTTACCAATTGCCTCATTCATTGCCGCAGGGTAGCCCATGCACATCCGCTAGGCCAGCCATTCGTTCTTCGCCGAAATTTGCTTCCTCAGAGGCTGTCTGAAAAATAGCCGAAGGCAGGGATCGACCTCCGGGCGGTCCGCGAGAATGGGAGGCGAATTTCCGATCATGAAGGGCTTTCCACGCATTTCATGAACAGATTCATTCACCTCGCATTCGCTGGACCGTTGCGGAGAGCGGTCCCTGCCATTTTTCAGACAGCCTCTCAACGGTTCCGCGCAGACTGAGGTGGCCCCGACGATCCGACCACGAGGTGGCAGCCCGGTGCGGCTCCAGGCACTCGCTTCCCCGACTCGTCCACTTCTTCACCCAGATTCAGTCGCGATTCACGGCCGTTCCATTTCGCACCTGCGGGTTTGACGCCTGCCGGTATTTCCGCAACAACGAGGGGTTTTCATCCCCAACCAACATCATGTTCACGCAATTCCCCCGCCTTTTCGCACCTCTCGCAGTGCTTCTGTTCCTCCAGCCGGCATTCGGTGCCCTCAAGGTCGGGGATTCCGCACCGAAGGTTCTGCCTAAAAAATGGGTCCAGGGTGACGAGGTGAAGGAATTCGAGGGCGACAAGGTTTACATCATCGAGTATTGGGCCACTTGGTGTGGTCCTTGCGTCGCGGCCATCCCCCACCTCAACGACACCTATAAGAAACTCAAGGACAAGGGATTGGTCGTCATCGGCCAAAACCTGGGAGAGGATGAAAAGACCGCCTCCGCCTTTGTCAAAAAGATGGGTTCGAAAATGACCTACCGCGTGACCGTTGACGATGCGCCGGGGACCATGGCGAAAAAATGGCTCGAAGCCGCCGGCCAGAACGGCATTCCCTGCGCTTTCGTGGTCGGGAAATCCGGTAAAGTCGCCTACATCGGCCACCCGATGTCGCTGGAGGAGTCCTTGTTGGAAAAACTCCTTGCCGAGCCATCCACCAAGGCACCGGGAGAATCCACAGCGGGTTCCGGCGACAAGTCCACCACTCCCGGCGCGAAAGCCACCGAACTCGCGAGCCTCGCAGCCAGGCAGATCGACGCGGGCGATCTCGACAAGGCCGAGGGAACGATTGCCGAACTGAATGATTCCCTGACGGAAAACTTCCGCCACATCGGTGCGCTGCTTCAACTCGACCTCTTCATCGCCCGCAAGGACGAGGACTCGGCCGTCCAGTTTTCCAAAATCCTTGCCGAGGACTTCGCGGGCAAATCGTCCATCCTCAACTCGATCGCCACCCGGCTCGTTTCCAAGCCTGACGCCAGCGCCGTCCTCCAGTCAGCGGCCGGGAAAATCGCCACCCCGCTAAGCACCGTGGAGGGCGGCGGACAATGCGCGGCCCTGTCCACCCTCGCCCGCATTTCCTTCCTGAGCGGTGACAAAAGCCGGGCGTTCGAAATTCAGAACAAGGCGGTCGCGGTCGCTTCACCTGCGGAAGCCGCCGCTGCCAAGGCAACTCTCGCGACCTATCAGCAGTAGCGGATCGCGCAAAGCCGGAAGGTGACATCCCGGCATTGATTTCAAACAAGCGGGTCAGAATTTCCCCTGCCGAGGAATTCAGATTGTCGGAATGGGGAATTTCAAAGACAACCCGCGAGACAGGTTGCGTTATATCCCGACCACTCCCCTTGGATTACTTTTCCCATGAATGATACCACTCCCCATTTTGTCCAGGCCGTGCGCGAGCGTGTCGGCGAGGTTGTCGTCGGCCAGGACGTCGTCGTCGAGCGCATGATGATCGCGCTTTTGACCGGCGGCCATCTCTTGCTGCTGGGCGTGCCAGGCATGGCGAAGACCCTGCTGGTAAACGCGGTGGCCAAGGCGGTCGATCTCAAGTTCAGCCGCGTCCAGTTCACCATCGACATGCTGCCCTCCGACATCATCGGCTCGGAACTGCTCGATCAGGCGACCGGAAAATTCCGCACGCACCAGGGGCCGGTGTTCACCAACCTGCTGCTGGCGGACGAAATCAACCGCGCAGCGCCCAAGGTCCAGAGCGCCCTGCTCGAAGCGATGCAGGAGCGCAAGGTGACCATCGGCAACGCGACCTATCCGCTGCCCATTCCGTTTCTCGTCATCGCGACCCAGAACCCGATCGAGCAGGCGGGCACCTTCGAACTGCCGGAAGCGCAGCTCGACCGATTCATGCTCTGCCACCGGTTGAGCTATCCCACGGCCGATCAGGAAGAGGAAGTGCTGCGAAGGCAGTTGAAAATGGGCCTCAAGCGCGTGGAGGGCGGCGCGATGCCCAAGACCGCGTTCGACATGATCGGTGGAGAGCCGGTCTGCCGCGTCCAGGATCTCGTCGCCGCGATGGAAAAGGTCCAGTCGGTGCATGTGAGCGAGGTTTTCATGAAACACTGCGTCGAGTTCATCCGGCTCACCCGCGAGCACCCGGCGATCGAGCTCGGTTGTTCGCCACGCGCCGGCTTGTCCATCGTTCAGGCCGCCCGGGCGCGCGCCTTCGTGATGGAGCGCGACTACGTGGTGCCGGAAGATCTCTTCGAACTCGCCGAGGATGTGGTGCTTCACCGCATCCGCCTGAGCTACGAGGCCCTCGCCGAAGGCCGCAAGCCGGAACAGGTGCTCGAGGAAATGCTCCAAAAACTCGGTTGATCCTTCGATGCGCGACCAGGGTTCACTCTCCCACGATCCGCTCGACGCGCGGCAGTTCGAGATCGCCATACGGCGGCTCGCCGACGCGCTGACCTACGGACAGGAAAGCTCGCCCTTCCTCGGCTCGGGCATCGAGTATGTGCAGTCGCGGCTCTATCAGCACGGCGATCCGGTGAAATTCATCGACTGGCGGATCACCGGGCGCACCGGGCGTTTCCACGTGAAGGAATACGAGGCTCCGAAACAAATGCCCGTCTATCTGCTAGTTGACACGTCCGCCTCGATGTGTGTCACCTCACGGACGCTGAGCAAGTATGCGTGGGCCGTGCAGATTGCCGGTGGCATGGCACTCGCCGCCGTGGAGCACATGAACCCGGTGGGCCTGATGTCTGCGGGCGAACGCGATCTTCATCACACGCCATCGCTGTCGCGAGGCACCATCCTGCAGTGGCTTCACCAACTCCGCCACTATCGGTTTTCCGAAGGTACCACGCTCGGCAAGCGCATCCGCGAGCTGATCCCGCGGGTGGAGCAGCGCTGCCTCTTCGTGGTGATCAGCGACCTTCACGATCCCGACGCGATCCCGGCCATCAAGCTGATGGCTCACGACCATGACTGCGCGGTTCTTCATCTGGAAGATCCCGCCGAACGCGGTGGTATCCGTGGCGGCATCATTCGCGCGGTGGAGGCGGAGACCGGGAGTGAATTCGTCGCCCACGGCCGCAGCCGCTTCCTAACATCCGAGGACACGCATACCCTGGCAAGGGCCGGCGTGGATTACCTGAAACTCGGGACCGACGAGCCCATCGTACCGCGCCTGCGGCATTTCCTGAAGAACCGCAAGAGCACAAGGAGGAACGGATGAGCATGCGGGCATTCATCTTGCGTCTGGCGGCGGCGATCCTTCTAACAACATTGTGCGCGTCCGCCTCCGAGAAAGGTTCCTCGAACGAGGTCGGTATCGAGGGCGACGTCGAGATCACCCTGGGCAACGGCGACTATCAGCCCAAGCCGCTCGACGACCGGACACCGTTGATTCTGCGCATTGAGAAGATCGAACACGCGGCCGACGGAAAATTCTTATACAGTTTTCACTACATTGGTTTCGAGTCCGGCCCGCACAAGCTGGTGGACTATCTGATCAATCCCGACGGCAGCCCGGCGACCGAAGTCGGTGATTTCACGGTCAACGTGGAGTCCATCCTGCCGCCGGATTACATGGGCGAGCTGAACACTTACGTGCCACGGCCGTTTCCGTGGTTTGGTGGCTATCGCATGCTGCTAGGAGCGCTCGCCGCGGTCTGGGTGCTGGGATTGTTCGCGTTTTATTGGTTCGGACGGAGGAAGAAAACGGAAGTCATGATCGAGCAGGCCCCGCCACCGCCGGGTTATGCGGAGCGCATGCGGCCACTCGTCGAGCAAGCCGCCACTGGAAAATTGTCCGCCTCGGGCCAGGCCGAGTTGGAACGCCTGATGACCGGATATTGGCGGGAAAAAATCTCATTGCCCGGTCCACGGATGGCGGACGCGCTTGCCGCGATGAAACGTCATCCGGAAGCAGGCGCGATCCTGCGCGCCCTCGAGCGCTGGTTGCACCGCCCGGGTGGTGCCTCCCGTGAAGAAATCAACGGCTTGTTGGAACCTTACCGCCACGCAGCGGTAGCCACGGAGGAGGTGCGCGCATGAGTTTCCATCAACCGCAATTCCTGTGGTTGCTCGCCCTGCCGGTGATGTGGGGATTCTGGCAATGGGTCCGCCGCGGACATCCGGTGGCGCTGCCATTTGACCATGGTGGACAGAAGGAAGGAAGGGTCCTGCGTTTCCTAACCAATCTCGCGGGAACCCTGCCCGCGTTGTTGTTGGCGATCGCCGTCCTGATGCTCGCAGGCCCGCGCAAACCCGCACCACCGCAGGAGGAGCGGGTGCTCAACAACATCATCCTATGCCTCGACGTTTCCGGATCCATGGGTGCGCCATTTGGCTCGGAGGGGACGCGCTTTGAAGCCGCGATGAGGGCCGCCCGCGAGTTCTGCACCTTCCGCAAGGGCGACGCCTTCGGGCTCACGGTTTTCGGCTCGGAATACATCCACTGGGTCCCGCCGACCAAGGATTTGTCCGCCATCATCAGCGCCACTCAATACGTCCGACCTAACAATATGCCGCCGTGGATGGGCGGCACGATGATCGCCAACGCGCTGCAAGGCTGCCGCGACCAATTGGTCCGCACCGAGGAAGGCGACCGCGCGGTGATCCTGATCAGCGATGGCGGCAGCTCGGATTTCGCCAACGGCGGCGACCGCGCGGTGGCCGAGGAACTCGCCCAGGACCACATTCGTGTCTTCGGCATCATGATCGGAGCAGGCGAGGATGGCATGGGCGGCGAGGGCGGCATGGAAACCGTCGCCGCGGGGACCGGCGGCAAGGTCTTCACGGCGGGCGATCCCGCGGCGCTGGTTAATGTTTTCCACGAGATCGACCGCATGCAGAAGGCACGCTTCAAGCAGACAACGGCGGACTGGGTGGATGCCTACACTCCCCTTTCGCTCGCCGGTCTTGGTTCGGTCTTGTTTTACGGCCTCTCCCTGTTAGGCCTGCGTTATTCTCCCTGGTGATGCCTCCCGAAGCAATCCATTCCTATGCCGTATGGGCCGCGCTCGCCGCTGCCGGGATCGCCGCGTGCGGGGAATGGATGCACGCGCGGCGTGTGGCGAGACTCGGAGCACTTGCTTTCGGCCCGGTCGCAAAACCCCGTGCGTGGACACGTCTGACTCCGGCGTTGAGATTGATCGGAGTGGCCGGGATCGCTTGGTCGCTGGTCACGCTGATCGCCTTCAACGGGCAGGTGCGCGAGCGCGACCGCAAGGTCGGCCTACCCCGGAATCTCATGGTGATGCTGGACGTCTCTCCGTCGATGCTGCTGGCCGATGCGGGCGAGGGTGGCGCGCTAACACGAAACGGTCGCGCGACCGCCGTGTTGAAATCCGTGCTCGATCGCGTGCCGGGCGACAACGTGAGGTTTTCGGCCGCAGGATTTTACACTGAGGCACGCATGATGGTGAAGGAATGCCAGGACCGCGAGCTGATCCTCCATCTGGCGGGCGGGACTCCATTTCACATCACCTACCGGCCGGGCAAGACCGACATCCTCGCATCGCTCAACCAGACCGGGGAATTCATGAAGGACTGGCCGCGCAAGTCCACCACCCTGCTGGTCATCTCGGACGGCGACAGCATGGCTCCCACCGGTCTCAAGCCGATGCCCTCGGCCGTGTCCGATGTGATCGTCGCCGGTGTGGGCGATGCCGCCCGGGGCACGTTCATCGACGGTCACCTTTCCCGCCAGGACACCGCCAACCTCTCCCAGCTTGCGCGGCGGATCGGCGGGAAATACTTCGATGCCAACGTCCGTCACATCCCAAGCGACGCGTTGCGAAAACTCAATACCGAGGAACCCGGCGCGGCCAAATGGCGCTCGGACCGGCGACTCGCCGCTCTGCTGGTCCTGGCAATTTCCTCCGTCCTTCTCTGCCTGGCCCCACTTTTGTTAGAATGGTTTGGCAGCGCGTGGCGTCCCCGCGCCGCGGCCATGCCGAAACTCCGCCCCCGCACGGTCCCATGAAAAAATTCCTCGTTCTGTTATGGTTGCTGCTGCCGCTCCCGGTGGTGGTCCTGCACTTCGGACGTGGCCAGCAATGGCTGGCGCTCGATCAGGCTTCCGCGCTCGTGAAACAAGGTCAGACTGCGGAAAAACGCGAGGACTGGCCCGAGGCCGGCCGGCTCTATCAGGAGGCCGCGAAGTTGGCCGGAAGTGAGAACCCCGACCTGAGGCTGCGGCTGGACCTCGCCCAGGTGCGGACCCGGTTCCACAACGGCGAGGCTGTGGCGGCCATCGATCTGGCGGACAAACTGCTGGACGAGGACGGCATGAAATCCATGCCTGCGGATTTCCAACGCGAGTCGCGCGAATTGGCCGGACGCATCCATTACTACGCGGCTTGGGTCATGCGGCTCGAGGGTGCGAGCCGGGAGTTGTGGCTGGAGGAAGCCGAACTGTCGCGGCAGAATTTTCGCCTGCTCACTGAAAAAAGCGCGGCACAGGGAGCGACCAGCTATTCCGCCAAACAACAGGAGAACCTCGAGTCCGCCGTGCAACTCCAACGTCTGAGCCTAACCGAACTCATGGCCCGCCCTCTGCCCAAGGAGGGCAAGGGCATGGGAGGTCAAGGTCTCAGCGAACAGATGGCCAAGCGCCGTGGCGAACGCGGTAAGAAGCCAGGCCGTGGCAAGGGAGAGGGCCCGCCCGACAAGGGCGCCGGCATGCAGCGCTTCGAACCCGGCTCGGGTTCCTGATCCACGATTTAACAAAAACATCCGAATCTCATGAAACCACGATTTGATCTCCAACCGGCGCGCCACGCGGTTCCGCTGGCCCTGCTGCTGATGATGACGGTGCAGGCTCAATCCCAAGCGATCAGGATTGTTCCGATTCAACCCAGGGGTGCGGTTGAAGCCCCCAATGAAAACCCGCCGGCTGTGGAAGCACCACCCCAGGCAGAGGAGAACCTAACCGATGCGGAGAAGCTCTCGAAAAAACTCCGGGAGTTGAAATTCGACCGCTCGCCGGAAGCGGTGCTCGCCGCCACCAAGACCCAGCGCGCTGGTGGCGAGGTTCCGCCGGAGGAGTCATTCAATACCTCGGTGATGTTCGGTGACTGGGCAGCCGTCGGTAAAACTCTAGCAACTCTGCCCAAGGAGGACGCGGCCGCGATTTATGAAAAACTGATCGCAACGCTTGCGGAGCAGGCCGTTCCCGTGGGCGAGGTTCTCAAACCAGCGGATCTGGACGCCGAAGACGAGGATCCTTACGAGCGGATGAACCGTCTGCGCAACGAGCAGAACAAGACGACCAAGAAGGCCGCCCCGATCCTGAGCGAGGACTTCTACGGCATCGTGGACGCCGCTTCGGGTGACATCGTGGACAAGAACATTCCAGCACTCACCAAGATCGCCAAAACCGCATTGGGAGAAGGGGGGCGCACCGGCTTGCTCGACAAGCTCAAGGCCGGATGGAAAGGACTCGGCGGCGAATCACCGGAAGGACGGAAGCTGGCCACCACTTTTCTATCAGCCATGGGCTGGATCAAGGATGCGGCTCCCTTCCTGCCGCTGAAGTCCGAGGAATGGGCGGACGCGGACACCACCCAGCTTGTCTTCGCGATGGAGTATTTCACGCAGGCGGGCATCGCGGACCGCGACGAACGCCAGCTTCAGCGAGCGGCGGAGATCTGTGCGCTATTGATGAAAACCGCGCGCTTCGGAAATTACACGCGGCCGCAATTCAGGCTCGCGATGGATCGCATGGTGCAACTGCTGCCAGCCCTGGAGCGCGACCAGGCGATCAAGCTCATCCGCGAGCAGCTTTTCAAACAGACCGCCACCCTCGCGGACCTGATTTCCATCATCGCCCAATCCGGCCAGGATATCGCAAAAGGCAACGACGTGCCGGCGCGCGCCGCCAGCCTCGGCACCCAGCACCTTTTGTTAGAGGCGATGACGTCCAAAGAGGACGAACTCCCGCCGAACGTGGCGGTGCTTGTGCTCAACTGGCTCGCCGAGGCCGAGGGTTGCTATCGCGCCGGCGGCGTGGTGGCGACCGACATGTCGCAGGCGGAGCGCATGATGATGCGCCGCTACGGGATGAACAGGCAGATGGAGGTGAACACGCTATCCACCGAGCAGATCCTCTCCACCGCGCCACCGCTCGAATTGATCTCCCGCCTGAATCCGGGCCTCGCCCAGCGCGTGCAGCTAACCATGCTCAAGGTGCAGGTGCTCCAGCCCCAGGAGGCGAATCTCGACCTGCTGCGCGACTATGTGAAAAAGCATCCCGGGCTCGAACGGGAAATCTGTCAGGACGTTCTGGCAGGCTGGGTTTCAAAACGAACCAAGCCGGCGGAAAGCCAGCAGGTGAAGCAAATGCGTGCCTACGGCATGTATATTCCGCCGCAACTGCAGCAGCAAGGTTCAGGCATCCCCCTCACCCGCCTGCGGCAAAACCAGAACATCGAGCATTTCAAAAGCCTGCTTAACGACCTCCGCGGCATCTCGCCGGAACCGCTTGATCCCGCGCTGATCGTCCAGTCGTTCATGACGCTGCACAGCGGTGCCGAGGTCTATCGGCTCGACGACATCATTGCCATCTTCGGACCTCCGGAAAAAATGGTCCGCAAGGAACTGCTGGAGCTGCTGGATGGCATGCGCGGACGTCTCGGCGAACAATGGCGCGATCCGAAGGCCCAGCAACAAGCCGGCACCAACCGCACCGAGCAGGAAGCCAAGGACGAGGTTTCACGCGGCTACAAGACCGCCCTGGAACTCGCCAAGCGCGGCATCCGCGCCGAGGACGCCGACTGGGAATCGTTCATCACCCGCGGCCAGTTGTTCTACGACACTTCCCAGTACGAATTCGACCGCAAGGTGAAGCTCTCCGATTATGTCAGCCTGCGCGACGAGGCGTTCTCCAGTTTCCGCAAGGCGGCCGAAATCTACGCCGCGAAGGTTCCCGAAATGCCAAAGGGCCAGTGGAACATCCTTCCCTATCAGTCGTGGTTCTTCGTCATGCTCGGTGCGAGCGACCTTGCCCAGCTCACCACCAACACGGCTCGCACCGATCCTGGACTGCAATCGATCGGCGACGCGATGCGCGCGCTGCCGGGCGAGGCCGCAGACAAGCATCTTGAGATGTTCGCGAAGATGCTGGGCGAATTGTTTCCCCGCGTGCCGGCCAACGTCCGCCAGCGTTTCCTTGGCTCCGGCCTGAAGATCGTGGGTGAGAACCACCCCGCCGCCAGCGCCGCCACCAAGTCCCTCGACTACTACAGGGAACTGCTCGACGAGATCCAGTTGCGGATCTCGGTGGACGGCCCAACTCGCGTGGGACACGGCCAACCGTTCGGCGCGTTTATCGGCCTCGAAACCACCCGCCAACTGCTGCGCGAAAGCGGTGGATTCAGCAAATACCTGCAGAACCGGGCTAGCCAGTCGCAGGGGATGATGGGAGGTCAGCAGCAGGGTGGACCTAACCTTCGTGACGACTTCACCAAGAACATCCACGCCGCACTGGATGAAACCTTCGAGGTCATCTCGCTCACCTTCCATGACTCCGCCGTCAAACCCATCGATCTGCCGCGTGAGGGTTGGGTGCAGACGCCGCTCGTCTATGCCGTGCTGCGCGCCAAGAACGCCGCAGTGGACCGCATCCCGTCGATCCAGATCGACATGGATTTCATCGACCAGCCCGGACAGGTCGTTCTGCCTGTCATGTCGCAGGTCCAGCCACTCGACGCGCGTGACGCGAACGTGGAAAACCGTCCCTGTGCCGAACTCGCGCTCAACCTCACCATGGACGAGCGTGAATGGAGCGACGGCCGCGTGATCGTGGAAATCCAGGCACGCGGGCATGGCGTCATTCCGAAACTCGAGGAGCTGTTCGACTGCGAGCGCGAGGGCTTCACCCTGGAATCGGTGGACGGCAACCTCTCCGTCACGCAACTGACCAGCGACAGTTCGGCGCCCGTGCCGCAGGCCGACCGCAACTGGCAGCTCACCTACCGCCGCAAGCCCGACTTGCGCGGTGATGTCAGTTTTCCCTTCCCGAGATTGAAGGAGGGCGTCCAGCCCGCGACTATCGAATACAAGCACTATCAGGACGCCGACCTCGCCACCATCGACGCTGCGGAAGCAAGTCGCGGCATCAAGCTCGTCAGCAACGTCGGCAACGGCCCGCGCAACGGAGCGATCGCTGCCTTGTTAGCATTATTGATTGGCGGCTTCGTCTGGCTCATGCGCCGCGGCAAGAAGACCACCGCCACCGTCTCGGAAGAACTCGCCGCCCCGGCGAATCCCACTCCGTTCTCCACGGTTGCCTTCCTTCACCGCATCCTCAGCCATCACGGCGAACGGCTTTCGGACAACGACCGGTCCTCCATCAACTCGCAGATCAAGGAAATCGAATCCGGCTACTTCAGCGGCGGCAAGGCTCCCTCGATCGATCTCGGCGCCATCGTGAACAAGTGGCTGGGAGTGGTCCGGAAGGTATCGTGACCTCACCGGGGATTTCTACCGCAAGCATTTACGCCGCCAATCGCCGATATCGACGCTTGAGGCCAATGCCTTCAAGGATTCGAATTTCTTCCGCACCAAGGGTGCAGAACACGCCAGCCCAGGGCAACGCCCTGATCGTTATAAATATTCCAAGCTCGCCGAAGAGTTCTTGGTCCCAGCGGGACCTTTCATCACGTGCCAGGTGCTTGGTGCGCCAATCGAGTCCCGTCCTGTAGGGACGTTTCATGCAGGGGGCGGCCTTGATCCTCCGTTATGAATGTGATTTTGATTCGTCACGCTGACCGCATGAAGCGTCCCTTCAGGACGCGGATTTCCAGTTTGGAATCCACTCCCGGCATTTCATGCCAGGCTGTAATGATCCGTCCCGTTGGGACGAAGAACGATCTGCGTATAAGGATCAGGGCGTTGCCCTGGGCTGGCTTGTTCCAGGCCGTTGGCCTAGAAGAGCCAAAATTCACCTCGACCTTGAATCCTTAAAGGCATTGCAGTTATGGCAGCGCGTTCAGCACGAAGTTGTCAAAACTGACTTTCCCGGCGTTTACTTTGGCCGTCCGAGTAGCCGAAAAGCTGGACGGTGAAGCTCCCGCTGTCGGGATTCATCTTCCAGTCTCCGCGACGATCGCCCCCCTTGCCCGTCGTGGAAAAGCTGCTGATCCTCGTCCAGACGTATCCTCCGGAGCGGCCATTCGCATCATACCAGAACGTGAAGGTTTTGGAGGCCTTGTCATAGGTGATCCGCATGCTCCCGTTTCTAACGCCGGGATTCACACCGAGATCCAACGATGGATTGTCGCGATCATCCGTGACACCAATCGTGTTGAAACCGCCTTTGGGTCCCAATCCATAGAATTCCAAGCCGACGTTGTCCTTCGGATCAGCCGCATTTGACACCAGGATTCCGGTACCGACCTTGTATCCGCTACCGGCCTTGTTGACGACATCCAGGATGATCTCCCAGTTCTCGTCATAGCCAGGGCGGTTGTCCTTCAGCGTGAGCAACCCGAAGTCATCTCCCGTCGGTTGCCCGGACACCGTGAACTGAATGGCTTTCTTCGCGGGAGCAAGCCTGCCCTTGGCATAACCTTTCAGGGTCCACATGGATTTCTTCAGCCTTGCCGAGTTGAAATTATCCTCGGCTGGCGTGAGAGCGTGGGAAGTGGCGGTAAGAAACAGGCTGGCGGCAAGGCTGATGGCGAATTCGGGTGTTTTCATATTGGGGGTTCTTGGAAATTGAAAATCTTCAGCAACAGTTACTCAGTCAGTGTGACTGACGGACTTCCCGGCAAGGAGTCGTGCATCCAACTTCATCCGGAGAAAATTCCGGGAGCAATGAAACAGAAGTCGCTAGAAAAGCCAGTGAAGAATTGAAGCAAACGACAAATCTCAATCTACGGATCTAACGGAAAATGACCTGGAAAGGAACGCCTAACGATTCAACTTCATGAACCGGAAGCATACTTCGCGAGCAGCTCCTCGGCTTTCGTCGGGGCGATTGCCTCATGAAAATCATCGTTCACCATGCAGACCGGCGCGCTGCCGCAGGATGCAAGGCATTCGGCGAATTCCACGGAGAATTTCCCACAGGGAGAAACCGTGATCGGGTGGTGATGGGAATCGCTGGCGGAGCGGTCGATGCCGGTTAGTTCGCACAGGCGTTCCATCAACTCGTAGCTGCCACCCATCGCACAGGAAAGCGTGCGGCAGACGCGGATGTGGAATTTCCCCGGAGCCGACTGGCGGAATCCCGGATAGAAGGTCACCACCTCGAGCACCTTGATCGGCTCGATCCCAAGCTTGGCGGCCACCCACTCGATGGACTCGGCGGAGATGAAACCGAACTTGTGCTGGACGATGTGGAGCAGCGGAAGGGTCGCGGCGCGCTTGCTTTCCGGATAATGCGAGATGCGGTCATCCGCCTCAGCCTCAAGTTCCGGAGTGACGGCAAATGGTTGATAGAACTGGCTGCCAGGTGTCTCGTGCGAGGCGACGGATTCTTCGAGCGTGGAATTGGACATCGGGAGATGGGGTAAAGATTTTTAGCCGCAAAGAGGCGAAAGAAGGGCGCAAAAATTAAGATTGGGAATCGAGGTCGGTGGAGAGGGCGTATTTTTTGATTTGAAGAACCGGGGCACCGAAGTTGATCAGGAGGCCGTGCTCTTTGCGTGACGCCCGAAGATAACCCAAGAGTTGAGCAACGTGCTCGCTGAGAATCGTTTTCACCGCTTTCAACTCAATGACCAATTCTCCAACGACAAGCATATCAAGATCCAGATCCCCGAGCAGCGTTCCATCATCGTCAAAGACCGATAGAGATGGCTGTTGTGCGACCTCAATGCCCTGCCGACGAAGCCGATTCGCTAGGCCATTCTCATAAATTTTCTCCTTATGGCCATGACGCAGGAATTTATGAAGGGCAAAGGAACACTCCCTCACCTGGTCACAAACCTGAAAGATTCTATCTTTTTGCGCCATTCTTGTTCCTTTTTGCGGCTAAGATCTCCTAACGGTCGCACTCGCCCATCACGAAATCGAGCGAGCCGAGGATGGCCGGGATGTCCGAGACCATGTGACCGGGAAGCAGCTTGGAGGTGATGGACAGGTTGCAGAACGAGGGGCTGCGGATCTTGAGGCGATACGGCACCCCGCCGCCCTTGGAGTGGATGTAGAAACCGAGCTCGCCCTTGGGATTTTCCGCCGCGAAGTAGACTTCTCCGGCAGGAGCGTCGATTCCCTGGGTGGAGACGATGAAATGATGGATGAGTTCCTCCATCGACATGAGGACGCGCTCCTTGTCAGGAAGCATGCTTTTGGAGTCGGCGAGGTTGACGGGGCCGTCCGGCATGGTGTCGAGAACCTGACGGCAGATGAGGATGGATTGGCGCATTTCCTCCATCCGGCACTGGTAGCGCTCGTAGCAATCGCCTTCATCGGCGATTGGCACGTCGAACTGGTATTTCTCGTAGCCGAGATAAGGGCTGTCCTTGCGCAGGTCGCGGGCGACACCGGAGGCGCGGAGGTTCGGACCGGTCATGCCCCAGGCGATGGCGGACTCGCGGCTGATCACGCCGACATCGACCATGCGATCGAGGAAGATCTTGTTCTTGTCGAGCAGCTTGCCGATTTCCCCGATGGTGACGAGGCACTCGTCGAGGAACTTGCGGACGGTCGCCTCGAAGCCCGGCGGCATGTCGCGCAACTGGCCACCGACGCGGGTGTAGGAGGTCGTGAAGCGGGCGCCGGTGAGCTGCTCGCACAGGTTGTAGATCTTTTCGCGCTCGGTGAAGGTGTAGAGGAAGACGGTCATCGCGCCCACGTCCATGGCACAGACACCCACGCCGAGCATGTGTGAGGAAATCCGGGCAAGCTCGCAGCAGAGCACGCGAAGGGCCTGGCCACGCGGTGGCAGGGTCCAGCCCATCAGCTTTTCAACCGCACAGGCATAGGCAACGTTGTTGGCAAGGGGCGCGAGATAGTCCAGACGGTCCGTGTAGGGGACAAACTGGTTGTAGTGCATGTTCTCGGCGATCTTCTCGTCGCCGCGATGCAGGAAGCCGACGTCCGGATCGGCGGAATGGATGATTTCCCCGTTGAGTTCGAGGATGAGGCGCAGGACCCCGTGGGTCGCCGGGTGGGAGGGGCCCATGTTCAGGACCATCCGTTCTCCCACGAGATCGTCGGTCTCCTCGTGGTAGGTCTCCGCGGCACGGGCGGCGCGGGCGATGGTGTCGGGTGCCTCGATTTCTTGGGTAGTCTTGCTCATGCCTGATTTGCCGGGGAAAGAAACGCCCAAAGCCGGGCCTTTCGCAAGGGGTTTGTGAAATTTTTCACAAGCTCCCGCGACCATAGCGCTCGCGGAATTGGCGCAGCAGGTCGTCCACCCGATCCGTGTCCGCCGCGGTGGGCGTGGACGGCTCATCGGCAGGCGCTTGGGAGGTCGCAGGAGCGGGTTCCGGTTGGGGCTGGAACGGCGGATTTGGATTTACCGGAGCGAAATCCGCAGGCGCTGCCTGGAAGGGAGATTGGGCCGGTGGATCAACGGCACCCTGGAACGGTTGAAAGGTCTGGGGAGCTGGCTCAGAGGGTATGAATTGGGGAGGTGCCGCTTGGAATGGCGATGGCTCGACTGGCGCCGCTTGGAAGGGTGACTGCTCGACCGGAGCCAGCTTGGAAAGGTGACGGCTCGACCGGAGCGGCTTGGAAAGGTGACGGCTCGACCGGAGCGGCCTGGAAAGGCGACGGCTCGACAGGAGCCGCCAGAAACGGTGAAGCGGTCTGCGGCGGGTACATTTCATGCGGCTGAGGCGTGAATACCGTCTGAACATTGGACTCCGCAGGCGGCAAATCCGCCGACGCCACCTGAAATGGAGAATCAGGTTTCGCCTCGACCGGGGGCGGAGACGAAGGGGGGATTTCCGGTGGAGCTTGAATCTCATTCGAGAATCCCTGCGGAACGAATTCACCGGGATTCTGGAAGGCGGGCGGCTGGCTGAAACTCTGCTCGGGGGCTGGCGGCGCGGGAACAAACTCCTGTGGAGCAATCTGGAACGGAGAATCCAGCTTCGGCGGCGTCACGTCCTGTGGAGCCGAAAACGATTCCTGAGGCGGAGCTTGGAAGGGAGATGCCGCCACGGGTGGCGACTCGACGGCTTCGGAAACCGGCGGATTCCACGATTCGATGGGCTCGGGAATCCAAACATCGGTTTCGAAATAATTTTCGGAGGGCTCAACCGGCTCCAGAACCGGTGGCTCGACTGGTGCCGGCGACTCGACAGGTGCCGGCGACTCGATTTCGACCGGAGGCGGGGTGGAGAACGACGGCTCGGGCCAAGTCATTTTCGCCGCTGACGTGGGAGCTTCAGGACTTGAAAAGGTGAACACCGATGAATGGATGGCAGCGATGTCCTTCACGACCGGCGGTTGCGGTTCGGGGACAGCCGGTGTTTCAGGAAGCGGTGTTTCGTCAACCACCGGAGCCGGTTCCGGAACAGGTTGTGGCTCAGGAACACGCTGTGGCTCCGGGGCTGGAGATGGCTCAGGATCCTTCGCTGGCGTCACATCGATCACCGCGGATTTTGTGACCACCGGAGGAAGCGGCGCTGGTGCCGGAGCGACCGCCGGAGTCTGGTGGCCCACTTGAGGAGCGGTATCCATGGCAGTGGCCTTGAGCCATGCCATTCCGGCCGCGCGAATCAGCCCGCGCGCATGCGTTCCGGCACTCGAAATGTCGATGCGCTCAAGCACCTTTGCCCCCAAGCCCGGGACGCGGGAGTCGAGCAGCGCCGCCATTTCGGATTCCTTGAGTGGTTCGAGTTCGACGACCACCTCGGACAAGCGATCGGCCAAGCCGCCGCTAAGGCGCGGAACAAACGCACTCTCCCAAATATCAAGGTTGAGCGAGAGGATCACGTCGAGGCGATCCACCGACTGCCGGAGCGTTCCGAGAAACGCGGCGAACCTGAGGGCTGCCGTTTCGTCCGAGGAAAATCCTTCAAGATCATCGGCAACCAGAACGACGCGCATCAATTGCGTGACCAACCCGAGAAGTGCCTCGAGCCGTTCCATTTCCCCGCCGGAAATCTTGTGAACCGCTTCCGCGAGAATGCTCACCCGACCGGAGTGGTCGAGCGGGGCTGCGGCAAAGCGAAACAGGGTTTCCACCCAAAACGCCACCTCTCTAACGGGCAGGCCGGCGCGCTGCGCGAGTTCCTGGCTGAGGCGCTGGCCGAGCACCTCGAAATTTTCCCTCGCCCAATGCGCGGTCACCGCATTCGGGTGATGGAAATCAAACGTCTCCACCGGTCTCATCCGCAAGGCCGTCAACGCCCCCTCGCGATCCTGGCAGGGAACCTCTCCCGAGCCGACGAGCGGTTGAAGCGCGGAGGCGAAAAGGCGCCGCGTCACGAGATCCAGCACGCACAATCCACCCGATGCGGGCAACTGCCTTACCAGACAGCGCAGCGTGTCATCGATCACCGACGCCGCATCGATCCGGCAGCCGAACGAGGCATGCAGCGGGATGAATTCATGGGTGCCGCCCATCTGATGCTGGATGCGCGAGAGCAAATGGGTCTTTCCATGTCCAGCCCTTGTGGCGCGGAGAAGGATGCAGCGCCCGGATTTTTCCAACGGAACGGTCAAGATGTCGGACAGGATCTCGTATGCCTGGCGGTTCACCGATTCCGCGTGTGCGATCGGTGTCCGCCCGAGGGTCTCGAATAGATGTTGAAACGGGTGTTCGTTGGACATGTGGAGAGTTTCGTGAGATTCGCGCGGATGCTGAAGACCTTTTCCGCCGTTCACAAGACCAGAGGGAGGAAAATCAATTCATTCGAATCATCCCACGGGCGTCGGGCATGAAAAACCTTTGGCATTCCCCTCCCGCTCTGCTTTCTTCGGGACCATGAACACC
Source organism: uncultured Verrucomicrobiae bacterium (assembly GCA_963810445.1). Classification (GTDB taxonomy): domain Bacteria; phylum Verrucomicrobiota; class Verrucomicrobiia; order Verrucomicrobiales; family Akkermansiaceae; genus Luteolibacter. Next base: position 216,731 of record CAWENZ010000047.1, read on the forward strand.
TACCTCGTCATGACGGTTCTCGGCAAGGACCGCCCCGGATTGGTCAGCTCCCTCGCCGACATCGTCGCTAACCACGGCGGAAACTGGCTGGAAAGCCGCATGGCGCGGTTGGCAGGGCAATTCGCGGGTATTGTCCGCATCGAGTGTCCGTCCGAAGTCGCCGTCGCATTGATGAAGGAGCTCCAGTCTCCCGACTCCTCGGGACTGACCGTAACCGCGGTCCTTGAGGAAATGGCCGAGACCCAGCCGCGTCGCACCCTCGTGGTGGACATCGTCGGAAATGATCGCCCGGGAATCGTCCGCGAGCTTTCCGCAGCCGCCGCGAGTGCCGGTGGAAACATCGAGGAACTCACCACCGGGCTCGAAAGCGCCCCGATGAGCGGTCATCCGATGTTCCGTGCGCACGGCATCATTTCCATTCCGCAAAATACCGAGATCAGCGACCTCACCCGTGCCATCGAACAACTCGGTGGCGACCTCACCGTCGATATCTCTGTCTGATCAGAACGGCCAGATCATCGGGATGATCGTGCAGGAAACCGTCCAGGAAATCAAATTCAGCGGGATGCCCACGCGCAGGAAGTCGGTGAACCTGTAGCCACCGGGTCCGTAAACCATCATGTGCGTCTGATAGCCCATGGGCAGCGCGAAGGCGCTTGAAGCGGCCACCGTCACTCCCATCACGAACGGCCGCGGATCCACTTCCAGTTGCTTGGCCAGCGTGAACACAATGGGAACCATGATCACCGCCGTCGCGTTGTTCGAGAGCACCTCCGTTAGACAGATGGTGAAAAGACACACCACCCACAACATCACGATCGCCATGTTCTCCCGGGCGACGAACCCGTCAGCCATGTTCACAAGCTGATGGGCCAGCCACTCGGCGGTCTTCGTGTCCTTGATGGCCATGCCGAGCCCTAGCAGACCATACAGCATGAGCAGCACCTGCCAGTCGATGCTGGCATACGCCTCGCGCGGCGTGATGATCTTCATCCAGAGCAGTGCCAGCGCACCGACCATCGCCGCATAGTGGATGGGAACCACCGGGATGGATTTGAAATAGCCATGCAACACGTCGGTCAGCGCGGCGACCGCCACCACCCCGATCAGCGCGGCCCAACAGACGAACACATGAGGGGTCGGCTTTTTCGCGCCATCCTGCGCCGGGACATCGTCCGACGTGTCTGTCATGATGAAATCCCGCGAGGCTTCCAGCGCATCGAGGTTGTTCATGGCGGTGATGACGAGCAGCGTGTCGCCACCCTCCATCTCAAGCTCGGCCATGCGGTTGGTGATGTTCACGCCGCTGCGATGGATCGCCAGCACCACGCAGTTGTAGGTCTGGCGGAAATCGGCAGCGGCAAGCGTCCGCCCTAACAAGGATGATTCCTCGCGCACGACGAGTTCGGAAACGATGCCGTCCACGGTTGAGAGCAACTGCGCTCCGATGGAGGCGAACAAGGTTTCGGGTTTGGCCGCTCCTCCCCGCCGCCGGTGAATGGCCACCAGGAAACGGTCGTTCTTTTCCACCACGATGCGTGAGAGTGGAATCATCAAGCGGGTGCCGCCGCGCCGCACTTCCATCACGTGCACGCCCATCGCACGGTCGGCCAGCGGCGTTTCCGCGAGCGGCTTGCCAATCCACGGCGAAGCCTCGGAGATCAGGAGGTGATAGAGAGGCGACGTCCGGCTGTCGATTTCCAACGCACCGGTGATCGAGGAACGGGCGGGAATCAACTTGGGCCCGAAAATCGTCAGGTAGGCGATGCCCGCGATCGCGAGCGGAACACCTAACGGAGCCAGCTCGAACATGGTCATCGGCCTTTCCCCCAGGTCCCGCAGGGTGCCGTTGACGATGATGTTCGTCGAGGTCCCGATCAGGGTGCTGCAACCGCCGAGGATCGAGGCATAGGACAGCGGCATCAGCAGCCGCGAAGCGGGGATGTTCTTCGAGCGGGCGAAGCCGAGCGTCACCGGCAGCATGATCGCGACAATGGCCGTGTTGTTCATCCACGCGCTGAAGAATGCGGTGATGAGCGAGAACGCGAGGATCGCCCCACGGGTATTTCCTGATAGACGGTCGCGCAGGGTCCTGCCGATGTGGTCCACGGCTCCGGATTTCTCAAGGGCTCCGCCGATGACAAAAAGCGCCGCGATGGTTAGAGGGGCTTCATTCTTGAAGACCTCGGTCATTTTCCCTGAGTCCACCAGTCCGAGCGCCACCAGCAGGCAGAGCACGGAAAGACCGATCACGTCCGGTGCCGCCCATTCGCGAATGAACGCGATAAGGGTGATGAGGATGACCGCAAGCGTCAGGGCGATTTGCAGATTCATGGTTTTTAACCTCCCCGCGAGGCGGGCGTGGCATGCACGGCCCGGGGCGGTTTGGCAAGAACAGGATGTGCGGGATTGCGCCCGCGCCGGGATTCGGAAAATCTCCGCCATGCCTCGCCCGTGGGTCAGCACCAATCTCGCCATTTCCGCCGACGGGAAAATTTCCTCCGTCCGCAAAATCCCCTCCGGTTGGACGTCTAAGGAGGATCACGCCCGGTTTTTGGAGATCCGGAAGACTGCGGACGCCCTGCTCGTCGGTCGGGGGACGCTGGAGGCCGACCACATGACGATGACCGCGCCGGGGAACCCGCTTCGCTGCATCGTTTCAAAAAGTGGCGAACTCGACCCGGAACACCCGCTTTTCAGCACTCCAGGCGGTCCGATCCACCTGCTGGTCACAGGCGGCGAAATGCCGTCATTGCCTGCTGAAATCACCCCGAAAGTGACCGTCCATCTGACGAGTTTGGAAGATTTCCTCCAGAATCTTGCGGAAAACCATCATGTCGGGCGGCTCCATTGCGAGGGCGGCGGCCAGTTGATCCATGCCCTCGCGGAAATCGACGCCATCGACGAATTTCACCTCACCCTTGCGGGGCACACGCTCTTCGGTGGTCAAAAGGCCCCTACCGCCACCGGGATCTCCGGCGATTTCCTACCGAGATCCACCGATTTCAAAATCAGCCACTTCGAACCCCGGCCGGATCTGGGCGAATGCTTCCTTAGTTACATCCGCAGCCGCTGAAGGGAGGAACTCAGTGCTCCGATTTTTCCTCGTGTTCCGGGGTTTCGTGATGAACGTCAGCGTGTTCGCCTCCCGCAGCGTGATGCTCGTGAAGCTTCCTGGTCTCAGCGAAATCATGGCGTTCGCAAGACACACCGGACAGGGCAACAGCCACCAAAAGGATGGAAAAAAGTTTCATCGCGCCGCTTCATAACCACTCGCCGACGAAACGCAACCCCCAAGGAGTCGGAAAATCTTCCCAGCCTCTCGAGCGCATCGAATACCGGACAACTTCAGGTTGGGGGGGATTTTCCGCCGTCACTAAATACTTTTCAGAGTCTCACGCCAATGTAGGATGCCTTTGTGAATCTTGAACAAATCACACCAGAAGCTCTTCGGCTCCCCTTGAAGGAAAGAGCGCTTCTCGCGGCATCGCTCTGGGAAAGCATCGAGGATCCATACACTCTAGGTCCGGAGCACAGTGATGAGGCGTCGATCAAACTGGCTCTTGAACGGGATGCCGAGATCGAAACAGGAATGGTTAAGCCTATTTCTCATGGTGACCTGATGGAACGCCTCAGGAAATGAGGATCGAATACCATCCGGCAATCGCTGACGAGCTGGAGGCAATCCGGAACTATTATGAGAAGTGTTCGGCGGGACTTGGTCGGGACTTTGTGGACGAGTTCGAACGGCAGATTTTCTCCATGGCCGCAATGCCAACCCGCTGGATGCTGGTCCAGGGAGATCTGCGGCGGGCGTTGATGAAGCGTTTCCCTTACGTCATCCTTTTCAGGATCATCGCTGATGACGCAATCCGTGTCACGGTGGTGAAACACGAAAGACGACATCCGGCCTTCGGCCTAACCAGACAATAGAGCTCAAAGCCAAGTTAGATTGGATCACCATCAGGCCAACCACCCCGTCACCGCCCGCGCGGCCTTTTCGTGAGCGCCCTCGCCGCCGAGCTTGGCGGTGACTGCCGCGAGCTTTGCCTGAAGCGCCTCACGTTTCGCGGGCGAGTCGAGAAATGCACGCAACGATCTGGCTACCGCCACGGGTTCGGCCTCGTCCTGAATGAGCTCCTCGATGACCTCCTCCTCCGCGAGAATGTTCACCAGCCCGATGAGCTTGATCTTCACCAACAGCTTCGCCATCAGATAGGTGAGCGGCGCCATCCGATAGACGAGGCAATACGGCAAACCATAGTAACCGGCCTCCAGGGTGGCGGTGCCGCTGGCAATAACCGCGCAGCACGCCCGCTGCATCAGGGAATGGCTGCGGCCGACATCGACGGTGATCAACTCCCCTGCCCCGACTTCAGCCATGAGCCCCTTGATCTGGACGGAAAGCTTCTCCGTGGCGGCGGGCACCTCGAACTTCAGATCCGGATTTCCCGCCACCAGAATTTTCGCCGACTCGATCATCATCGGAAAAAGCCGCGCGACTTCCCTTTCCCGGCTTCCGGGAAATAATCCGACCAACAGCTCATCGCGCCTAACACCCGCGATCCGCTGCTCTTCCAACTCATCGACCAGCGGATTTCCGACGAAACTTGCCTTCAGGCCGGCATTTTCGAAAATCGGCGGTTCGAAGGGAAACAGGCAGAGCACCTCGTCAAGCAACCTCGCCATCACCGGAATGCGCCGCTTGTTCCAGGCCCACACCTTCGGGCTGATGTAATAGACGATCTTTGTTTCCGGGCACTCGCGCTTCACCGCCTCGGCGAATCGAAGGTTGAAACCCGGGTAGTCGATGAGAAGAAGGACATCCGGTTTGAAATCCTTGATGGCGGCCAGCATCTCGTGGAACCGCTCCTTGAACCACCCATAGTGCTTGAGAACCTCCCAAACCCCCATCACCGCCGCGTCCTCGACCCAATCCTTGAAGCCGGATCCGGCGATTGCCGCCATTTTCGGTCCGCCCGCCCCGCGGATTTCCAGATCGGGGACCATTTCCGTCAGGGATCGCAGCAAGCCTTCGCCATGAGCATCACCGCTCAGCTCTCCGGCGACCACGTAAACCCGTTTCGACATGCGCCGGGACGCTAGGCAAACCGCCTTGCCCTGACCAACCAAAATCCTCCCGGCAGCCCGTCCAGACCACCCATTTGGACAAAATCCTGAAACTTCCGGACTTCCGCATTGATTTCGACGCGCCTGCCGCTTTGATCAGCCCCCGCAGCCCTTCTCATTTTCCAAATCATGTCCGCCGACCTCAAAGAATCGTCCGTCCCGCTCGCAGAAATCTCCCAGGGCCCCAATGCTTTCGAGGCATTTCTCGACCGAAACCAGAAAGGGATCGCCGTTTTCGCCATCCTCCTCGCCCTTGGCGCGGCCGGGCTGGTGATCCAGCGCGGCATGGAAACCAATCGCCAGGAGGATGCGGGTGCCGCTCTCGTCAAGGCCGAGGACACCGCCGCGCTTCAGGGAGTCCTCGTCAACCACGCCGACACCAAGGCTGCGGGAAGTGCGATGGTCCTGCTTGCAAACAGCCAGTGGACCGAGGGCAAGAAGGACGAGGCCATCGGCACCCTCAGGAAATTCGTTTCTGAAAATCCCGACCACGCCGCGATCCCGACCGCCAAGGCCAGTCTGGGAGCCAAGCTGATGGCCCAAGGCAAAACCGGTGACGCGGCCAAGGTGTTTGAGGAACTCGTTGCTGATCCCGCCTCCGCCTACATCGCCCCGTTTGCCCTCATTTCACTGGGCGACATGGCCCGTGCGGATGGCGACCTGGAAAAGGCGGAACTCGACTACGTCAAGGTCAGGAACGATTTCCCCGACAGCAACTTCTCGGAAACCGCCACCAAGCGCATTTCCACCCTCAAGGCCAAGCCACCGGTGGAAATCGAGCCGCCGCCAGCACCGGAAAAACCTGCCGACCCGGTCGATCCCATGAGCGCCCTCAAGTCGCAGCTTCCTCCCGGCATCTCCATCACCCCGACACCGTCACCCGCCACGCCTGCTGAAACACCTGCCGCGCCCGTCGAAACACCCGCCGTCGAGGCTCCTGCAGCACCCGTCGAGACACCTGCGGCACCCGCTCCGCAAGATGTCGAACCGGCTCCCGGTAATGATACCCCTCAGCCACCTCCCGCACCGGAGCAACCCTGACCCTTGAATCAATTTGACATCCCATTAACTCCAACCATTCTTCACCACCGTGTTCAAAAAAGTAATCGGCCAAGACAACAGCGAATCCCAGCGGTCCGCTCCTCCACTTCCGGAAACCCGCCACCCGGAGCCTGCTTCAGCCCCTGTGCAACCGTCCTACGGTTCGCAGCAACCCGCCGTGGCCGCCCGTCCGGGCCCCGCAGCGACCCGCAACGTTCTCTCCACCGACGTTGAAATCAAAGGCACCGTCAAGTTCACCAACGACCTCGTCGTCGATGGCAAGATCGAGGGTGAGATCAATTCCGACGGCAACCTGACCGTGGGTGAAAACGCCCGCATCAAGGCCGAGGTCAAGACCGCCACCATCGTCGTTTACGGCAAGGTCCACGGCAACCTCACCGCCACCGACCGCATCGAACTCAAGTCCAGCGCGGAAGTCGTCGGCGACATCAAGGCCAAGACGCTCTCCATCGAGGCCGGTGCCATCTTTGTCGGCAAGTCAACCGTCGGCACCCCTGCCAACCTGCCGGCTTCAACGACTCCTTCCAAGTCCGCGGCATCACCGGACGCTCCCAAGCAAGGAACGCTTGCAGGCACCGCCTCCTAACATTCCCGAGCGCCTCCATTTTGATCACCGAACTGCCCCGTCATGGCGGATGAGCCCCATCGCCATCGCATCGAGGTAACATGCCCGGAATGCGGGCATGTGCAAACCGAGCCCGCACTGGTGGTATCCACCCAATGCCGGTCCTGTCGTGCCAACTTCCAGGTCAGCGACGGCAAGGGTGTCGTTAGGAGCAGGCCGGTCACGCGCCTGGCCGTCCCGCGCAAGGACTCGGATCCCGAGCCGGAGGTCAAGGCTTCTACCCAGAAGGTTCAGCCTTACCTGACCAAGCGCTCGGTCGCCCCTCCGCCGCGTTCCTTCCTGATGCGGATCTTCAATCCGGTGAAGCCGCCCCGCGAAGTAAAGTGCTTCAACTGCGGCTTCACCTACAAGGCCATCGCCGAGGCCCAGTCCAGCCAATGCCCCAAGTGCAGCGGCTATGTCAGCCTGATGGACTATCAGATCACCGATCACTGGAACCGCCGCATCCAGACCTGTGGTGACGTCACCATCCAGAAAACCGGGGTCGTCTCCGGAGTCACACTCCAGTGCCACGACCTAACCGTCCTCGGCGAGCTCGCCGGTTCGGTCGAATGCACCGGCGACCTCATCATCCGCAGCCACGGCAAGATCATCGGCAAGGTCACCTGCCGAAAGCTCCGCGTCGAGAAGGGTGCCAAGGTGGAATTCCTCAATCCCGTCACCGCGGAATCCGCCTTCATCGACGGAACCGTTAGAGGCCAGATCTCCTGCTCCGGGGCCATCACGCTGGAAAAGCGCGCACGCCTCCAGGGACTCGTCCGCACCACCTCGCTCGTCATCAAGCCAGGGGCAAAACACACCGGCACCATCGAGATGATCCCCACCGCCCAGGCTTGATTTCAAATCACAAGTTTCAAATCTCAAACCTCCCGTTCCACCGCCATGCCCGTCGCACTCGATCTCAAGGAAGAAATCCTCGCGCTCAAGAAGTCGCGGAACGCCGTCATCCTCGCCCACAACTATCAGACCGGCGACATCCAGGACGTCGCCGACTACGTGGGTGACTCGTTAGGCCTCGCCTATCATGCCAAGGCCACCGATGCCGATGTCATCGCCTTCTGCGGCGTCCACTTCATGGCGGAGACCGCGAAGATCGTGAACCCCGGCAAGATCGTCGTCCTCCCGGATGCCGACGCCGGATGCTCCCTCGAGCAATCCTGTCCCGCACCGCAACTGGAAGCCTTCCTCAAGGAGCACGCCGACAGGAATTACTACGTCATCGCCTACATCAACTGTTCCGGCGGCGTGAAGGCGCTCTGCGACGTGATCTGCACCTCCGGAAATGCCGTGAAGATCGTCAATCTCGCGCCCAAGGACCGGCCCATCCTTTTCGTCCCGGACGAGAACCTCGGCGCCTGGGTGATGGAGCAAACCGGCCGCAAGATGGACCTGTGGAAGGGCAACTGTTACGTCCACGTCGAGTTCACCCGCGACTCCATCAACAGGATCAAGTCCGAATACCCGGAAGCCCTCGTCGTCGCCCACCCCGAATGCACCCAGGCGGTTAGATTGCTCGCCGACGAGGTTTGCTCGACGGAAAAGATGATCGCCTACTGCAGGAACGCGCCGGTCAAGGACATCATCGTCGTCACCGAGAGCGGCATGCTTCACCGCCTGCGCAAGGAATGCCCGGACAAGAACCTGATCGCCGGCCCCACCGACCGCTGTGCCTGCGCGGACTGCCGCTACATGAAGATGAACACGCTTCAAAAGCTCCGCGACTGCCTCGACACCCTTCAGCCCCGCGTCGAGATGGAAGAGTCCCTCCGCGCCCGCGCCGAACTGCCCTTGCTGCGGATGTTGGAGCAGTCCAGGTGAAAGCTCGCTCCCCTTCACCGCAGGGCGAGCAGGGCCAACTCCTTGTGATGCACGCTCAACTGCTGCAACCGCACGGTTCTGAACCCCATCTCACGCAGCGCCGCAAACCACCGCTCCTTCTCAACCACCTGCGCGGGATCCGTTAGTTTCAGGGTCATCAGCGCGCCGCGGATGCTTGGGGCCATCTTGCAAAACCTCGCGCACTCCGCGAGCACCACATCCGGAGATTGGTTCATGTCCGACATGAACCAGGTGACGCCCTGCCCCAGATCGCGCTTGCTGGTTAGAGCGGCGGGTTTGCGGCTGTGATAGAACCAGGGCCTGTCCCCCGTCGCGTCCTCGCGACTCGCAATCGCCGAGGCCATCACCACGTCCGCCATTTTCGCGGGATCCACACCGATCACCGACACCCCGCGATCCAGCAGTGCGAGAAGCACTCCACCCGGCGCGCAGCCGACCTCCACCACGATGTCACGCGTTGTGAATTTCAAATCAAAGAACCGCACGGCTTCCTCCAGTTTCAACCATGCCCGCGATGGCGATCGCTCCGGCATCGACGTCCCCGAATCCCCCGCCGGATCCGGGCTGAGCCACTTGCGGTACACATGAACCCCGGACCAGAACTCACCCTCACCCAGCTCCACCACCGTGCCGATGAGTTCGCCCTCCTCCGGTCGGGCCAGAAGTCCGCCGTCGTTCACCCCTTGCATTCTCCGGTCGTGAAACCTTGCGTGGTGCACCACGGTCACGTCGCCAAGCCGCGTCACAGCTTCCTCTTCCGTTCCGGATTTCCCCAACGACAAGCAAAGTCTCCGTGCACAGGCGATCTCCACATCCAACGAGTCCGCGGCAAATGGACCATCCGCCTTGAATGTCACGAATCCCCGACGCTGATAGCTCAACCGCCATCCAAGCCCCATCGACTCCACCTCCAGCTTCAACGCCTTCTCCGTTCCGGGATTCGTCAGGGCAAATAGAAATTCAGTCTCCATGGGGAAATTAGATTGAGGCGATGATCGTTGTTCATCTGGCTGCGACCTTCGCCGAAAGCAACTTCATCAAGCCCGGGAGCCCTTCCCTTTCGACCTTCACGCTGTCTGTTGAGACAATGTAGGCAACCTTTCCGACTGCAAGTCCTTTGCAAAGTACCCAGTTGGGCGCTTTCTTGGTATCCAATCCCGGCGGTAATTCCCTGATCCGATCAATCCTCTTCTTCGCTTGCTCACTTGTGGAAAACGTCTCTTCGGCGATTCGAAATCTGAAGTAGGTATGTATTTCCCCCTTTATCTCTTTAATGGCCTTGATCGATTGGTGCCGAACAACGGCTTGTCCGAATTGTTGAACTTCCCATTCACCTTGTTCCGCATTTTCGATTTTGATCGTTCGATAACCCCACGATTCAATGACACTTTCAGGGAAGATTTTAGCCACTTCCGGCAACTTCTCCTGAGCTTCCATCATCGTGGTCAATGCGATGAAGCAGCAGATTAGGAATTTCTTCATTTCTTGTCCTTCGCTTTTTTCGGTTTGCCCATCTTCAAGCCTTCAAACTTGGGCGGGATCAGTTGCGAATCCCATGCCAGGCGCATCTTGTCCAGCGAATCGATCTTTTCCGCAGACATCGCCGCGATATCGGTGGATTCCGCGATGTCCTTCCTCAGGTTGTAGAGCTTTGGAGAATCCCCTTTCGCCGGGATGACCAGCTTGAAGTCGCCACTCCGCACCGCGTATGCCCCCTTATCGAACATCCGCAGATAGATCGCGCTGTGTGGAATCCCCTTGTTCACTCCCGTTAGAAATGGCATCAGGTTCACACCATCAAGAGGACGGGCCACATCGACCGGAGCCTTCGCCAGTGCGGCAATGGTAGCGAAGATGTCGAGGGAAATGACGGGATTCTCATAAACCATGCCCTTTGGCAGATGTCCCGGCCATTGGGCGGCGAAGGGCACGTGAATCCCACCTTCCCAAGGACTGCCCTTGTCTCCCTTGAGCGGACGATTGCTGGAAGCATTGTCATTCGTCGGACCACCGTTGTCGGACAGATAGACGACGAGGGTTTTCTTATCGAGATCCAGCTCACGAAGTTTCGCGAGCAACAGCCCCACTCCGTCGTCCACGGCACTTACCATGGCGGCATAGGTGCGCCGATCCTTGTTCTTGATGTCGGGAAAGCGCGACAAATATTTTTCCGGGGCCTGGAGCGGCGCGTGAGGCGCGTTGTAGGCGAGATAGAGAAAGAATGGCTCCGCCTTGTGACGCTCCACAAACCTAACGGCCTCGGCGGAAAACTCGTCGGTGAGGTAACCGGTGGTCTTGACCGGCTCATGGTCACGCATGATCCAGAGTCGATAGCTGTCCGCCTCGTTCTTCGCCTGGTTGGTGTCCTTGAGGGTAAGTGCTTCCGGAAAATATTGGTGACCACCTCCGAGATGACCGAAGAACTCGTTGAATCCCCGTTTCAAAGGATGAAGATCAGGATGACATCCGAGATGCCATTTCCCGATGATCCCGCTCTTGTAGCCGACCTTGCCGAGAGCATCCGCGATGGTGGTTTCCGTCAGCGGAAGCCCGGATTCGCGATCCGATGGCGTCCACTGCGGATTGCGCTCATGACCGAAACGTTGCCCATACCGCCCCGTTAGAAAACCGGCCCGGCTAGGTGAGCAGACCGCGTAGGAAACGTAGCCGTTTGCAAAACGCACGCCGTTGTTCGCGATCGAGTCGAGATTCGGGGTCGGTATGTCCTTGCAGCCGTTGAAGCCGACATCGGCGTAGCCCTGGTCATCGGTCATGATGACGATGAGGTTGGGCGCTTCGTCAGCAGCATGGACGAACGGGCTTTGAACGCTCGCCACAAGGGTGAGGATGCCTAGCAGAAGGGTATTTTTCATGGGTTCGATTCGCAGTCCGGTATCCGGCTGACAGCCCTGTTTTACCGCCGAGAAAGGCCTTTCACGAAGCACTTTCTGTCTTGGCGGGATGATGGGGTGGTTTCCGCGCGATCAGAAGGAAAGGCGCGGGCTTCCTGGTGCCCAACGCGCCATATCTGGCGACACGCCAACCGGTAGCGGCCAGGGACGCCATCCACTTCTCCACCGCATCAGCTTCCCTTGCACCCGCGGGATGCCCCGGATAGCAGATCACGGAGAGCACACCACCGTTCTTCAGCAGCCCGGTGGAAATTTCCAAGGCCGCCAGCGTTTCGTTCGCTTCCGTGGTGAGTTCATGTCCCTCACCCGGCAAGTAGCCCAGGTTGAACATCACCACGGCAGTACTCCCTGGCTCCGCACGCGCTGACATCATCGCGTGCGACTCATGGAAAAATTCCACCCGCCCCGCGAATCCCGCAATCTCCACCCGCTCCCTCGCGGACACCAATGCCGCCTCCTGCACGTCGAACGCAAGCACCTGGCCGCCCTCCCCGACGGCATCTGCTAGAAAAACCGTGTCATGTCCATTTCCCGCCGTGGCATCGATCACCACGTCACCCTCACGGATCATGGGATGCAGGATTTCCTGAACCAGAGCCGTCGGGCGCGGCGGAAACATCGGATCAGCGGGATTCATCGCCGGAAGATTGTTGGAGAAACACCCTGAAGTCCACTTCCGGCTCGGGTTCCCTTCCGTCCAACAGCCAGTCCGCAAGGCGCGCCGCCATTCCGGGGGCGTAGAGCGACCCTTTCGATCCCAATCCGTTGAACATCCAACTGCCATTCCCTGCAGGCCCGATCATCGGCTGGCTGCGGCGCAGGATCGGACGCACTCCGGCCTCGTGATCGATCACCTCAAAGGCATCTCCGCCCAAGCGGACTGCGATCTCCTCCACCCTCGTCCGCCCCTTCTCCGTGGGGAGATCATCAAGCTCATCCCACTCATACGTCGAGCCCACCTTGAAACATCCACCGCCCAGCGGCACCAGCCATCCGCCGGCACCGATCCGGATCCGCTCCTCATCCCACCCGCTCGCCTGGATCGTTAGAATTTCGCCCTTCGCACAGCGGCTGGGGCCATAGTGACCGGCTAACAATCCAGCAGCACCCTCACAACGGATCTCGCCGTCCATGAAATCATCCTGGGAAACATCTTCGACCTGATAGAATCCCGCCCTCTTGAAAAATTCCCGCGATCCCTTCAGGAATGCCCGCGTGTCCAAACGCCCTCCACCCTGCAACTCCACCGCACCCGCCCAGCCATCGGGCGCGTCAACCACCCCTTTCACCCACGACACCACATCAGGCGCTTCGAGTTTTGAGACGATCTTCCCCCATTCCTTTTCCGATCCGGCCAATCTCAGAACCGGATGCGGATACCACAGCCTCCGGGCGATCCGCTCGCCGATTCTTCCGTAGAACTCCAGCGCACCCGGCAGGAAATCCGCGATCCGCCAACTCGGCTCGAAATTCTTCCCCGTGATCGGATTGATCATCCCCGCAGCCACCCGGGAGCTCCCGCCGACACCGCGATCGAGGATCGTGAATTTCTCCCCCCGCTCCCACAGCCTCCAGGCAACACAAGTGCCTGCAAGCCCTTGTCCCACGATTGTCCAGCCTGCCCCGCCCGCGCTCATTTCAACATCGTCTCCCCATTCCGGCGATCCATGCAAGCGTCGCGGCAAAACCGGGCCTTTCCCCAGTCCAGACATCCAAGACCCTCCCCCCTCTTCAGACCATCTTCGTCGGATAAATTTCGAAAAATCCTCTTGCTCCTCCCCGGTCCCGCCGATAAACCTCCGCCCCACCCGAAAGGGGCGTTAGCTCAGTTGGTAGAGCACTTGCATGGCATGCAAGGGGTCAGCGGTTCGAATCCGCTACGCTCCACCACTCTTGTTTTCAAGAAGACCCACTGTTTCGGGCAAAGCTGCGGTTCACGGCAGGTGATTGAATTTGCGGACGATTCGAGTGCAAGACGAATCCCTCAGCCACTTGGGCCGGAGAACTTACCGATTCCTCTCCGGCCCTTCACTTTCCGATCCAAATTTGCCGTGCGCTCGCCTTTCCGGCTGAAGCGCGGGCTGAGAGGGCGGACTAGATGGCGGGGCGGAGATCGGGCATGGGAATCATGAAGATTTGACGATGGCGCGGCCTTCGGCGGTGAGCCAATATTTCTGAAGGCGGCTGTTGGGTTTATCGGGGATGGTGCGCTCGATGAGGCCGGATTCGAGGAGTGGGAGGATGTGGCGTTTGTAATTCAGATAGGCGTTGGCGAGACCGGCGGTTTCCAGAAGCTCCGACTTGCTGCGGGGAGTGGTGGAACAGGCTTGCAGGATGATTTTGACTTGCTCACTTAGTTGCTCACCCACTTGCTCACTGTGGGTGAAGTTTTTGGATTCCTGCAGGGCGGTGAGGATGGCGGCGAGGAGGAACTCAATGAATGCGGTGGAGTTTCCCGCTTTGTCGCAGATGGCCAGAACCTTGTAATAGTCCGCCTGCTGGTCACGGATGACCGACTCCACCGGGAGATAGGCGAAGAGCGGGTTCCAGCGGCTGAGGATGAGGGTCTGCCAGAGGCGACCGATGCGACCATTGCCATCGGTAAAAGGGTGGATGAACTCTAACTCGTAGTGGAATACGCTGCTCGCGATGAGCGGGTGAGCATCCGTGCGCTTGAGCCAAGTGAGCAGGTCTTTCATCAGTTCCGGCACACGGGCGGCGGGTGGCGCGAGGTGGACGATTTGTTTCCCTTGGACGATACCTACAGAACCCGAGCGGAAACGTCCCGCTTCATCGGCCAGGCTGAGCATGAGGATGCGGTGTGCGGCGAGGAGGTCTTTCGCCGCTGCAGGATTCCACGCCTCCATGGCCTCGTAAGCCTGGAATGCGTTTTCCACTTCCTTGACTTCGCGTGGTGGGCCAAGCACGCGTTTCCCGGCAATGACGGCTGTGACCTGCTCCAGAGTGAGGGTGCTGTTCTCGATGGCGAGCGAGGAATGGATGGATTTGATGCGGTTCTCGCGCCGCAACTGGGGAACTTTCCCAAAGCCGATGGTTGCCTCCAGCCGACCCAACAAGCCAGCGATCTCCGCCACCGTCGAGAGGATGGCGGAGGTGATGGTGTAGGGAGGCGAGTAGGACGGAGGCATGGGTTTCAGGGCTTCATGGCCAGGTAATGAGTTTCCAGTCCAGGGGCGTCGGTGTCCGGCACTTCACTCGTCGGGGGCTGTAGTGGGTAGAGTCCAAAGCGCGACTCACTGCCAGGGTCGATGTGATCCCTCAAGAAGTCGCCGACACTGCCGCGACAGTAGTTGTCGCGAAGTCCGTTGGTGTGGGTGGATGGGAAGAGATCGGGCGGCATCTTGGATTCCTGAAGCTCAATTTCGGATTGGTTGCCAGGAAATCCGCCCCCCACCCTTACGAGTCTGCGAGAAACCCTAGGCAAGGGAAGTCAAAATCCTGATAGCCGGGAAGCGGAAAAGCGCTGCACCCGTCGATCACCGGCTTGAGTTCGTTGAATCACTCGACTTCCAGCTCCACCGATCATTTCTCGTGAACTCCCGGCACCGTTTGCTCTGCTTTCGGACACATGGGATTCGCAGGACTGGGCCGACAGGTTGGGGAACGACGAAATTACGATCCAGTAGGGTGAACCGGAGCGCATGATGGGCATGGCCGGATCGGGCAAGACTCACGGAGCATCCGCGATTTCCACATTCTCCATGAGGAAGACGCTGTCCTGGTAATCGCCGTTGCTGGCTTCCTCGAAACAGACGAGAAGGGCATTCGAGACGGGGCGGCCTTGGACCACGGAGACCGGATAAACGCGGACCGCGTGCGCCAGGTGGCTCGGGTGCTTCACCGGGTCCGTCCCGATCGTTCCTTTGCCGGCACGGACATACAGGCTGAAGGCTTCATTTCCAGTTGAGAACTCCGCCGATTTCCTGCCGCTGGCGATGGGCGGAAACAGGCGTTGGTGGGCATCCGGAATATCCGTCGAATCCGCAAGGGTTCCGACCTCGCTGCCTCCGGAAGCGGTCTCCCAACCGAAGGGATAATTTCCCGGCGGCGAGTATCGCGCCAGTGGAGTCATTTTCACCTTCTCTCCGCCCGTGCGGCGGAAAAACCTGGCTTCCTTGCTATCACCGATGATGGCGGCATCGGTCCCGAGTTTCAAATCGTGACTGCCGACGTTCAAAGGAATACCGAGACTCTCGACGATCCGCTGCAAGGGCGGTTCGTTCTCGCCTTCCAGGGCCTTGGTGGCGAGACCCTGCAGGATCACGAAAACACCTTCATCCTCCGTGCCGATCTGGAGCCCGGCGCTGTAGCGGCCCGGCTTGGCTGCCGGTTTCATGCTGATGGAGAGATGGGTTTGTCCTCCTGCCTCAAGCGAGGTCACCGGACTTTCCACCGTGAACAAATCCGCGTCCTTGCCCGTGATCGACAATCCGAGCGACACCGCATTCCTTCCCGGATTCCTAACCGACACCATGCATTTCCCGGTGGAAACTCCTGCCACCGAGCTCACCGAAACGTAGGGTGCGTCCGTCACCAGTGGCTCGGGCAATTCCCGGATGCGGATGTTACGATAGAGAATTTCAGCACCTTCGAGCTGCAAGCCGATCAGTCCGGAATCCAGAACCTTACCCTGCAAGTCTTTCGTTAGAGCCAATCTCGCCCGCACCACGCCATTCACCTTGTGGATCGCGGATTCACCGGCCTGGACCACGGCATCCACCGAATTCCAGCCTTCCAGCTTGTCCGCCACGGGATATCGCCCGACGTATTTGCCCTTGCCGCAGATCGTGGGAACCCCGCCGTCTTCCGGCAACATCCCCGGAGTTCCCTGGCCTTCCGGAGCCTTGTCCGGTTCCGGATTGATCCATGTGAGGGCACCGGTATCGACGAGCATGATGTCACCGGTGTCACCTTCCTGGATCTGGCACTCGACCGATGCCGGCCAAACGCCATAGACCACGTGATCAAGGTCCGCGATGTGATAGAGAAGCCCTGCATCCCTCAATCCCTTCGGTCGTGGCTCGAACTGCTTTTTCCCCCACTTGTATTCGAAGCTCAGGTGGAATCGTGAAAATTTCTGTTTGTGATAGACCGTTCCGAAGGCGACAGCATCGCCGGCTTGCAAGTCCGGATACATCTGGATCGCCCCGTCGCGCACGACCACATGGCCGTTAGGAATTTCACCCGGCGCGGCGTTTTCGATCCTCACCGACCAACCGTCGAGATCCTTGCCGTTGAACAGCGTTTCCCATTTGCCGGTTTCCTGTCCCATGGCCGGGATCAGCAGGAATGCAAACGTCATGCCTGCGGAAAATCGTGAACGTCTCATTTCCCCGATTCAAAGGGCTGTGCGGGAAACGTCCATTGGAAAAACCCGCGTTAGAATGCCGTCCCGATCGCGAAGTGGAAGGTGCCGATCGGCTCGCCCGGGTCCCGTGTCAGGTTGTAGCCGTATTCGAAACGGACCGGACCGATGGGCAGATCCAACCGCATCCCGAGGCCGGCCGCCATGTTGAGCTTGGCCGAGGTGATGTCGTCATAGCTGCGCCCCAGCGACCCGGCATCGACAAAGGCGACGCCCTTCACACTTCCGGAGATGGTGCGGATGAATTCCACATTCGTGTGCCAGGACGTCTCGCCGCCGGTCGGTGAGCCGTTGACCGTCGGCCCCAACTCACGTTCCGGAAAGCTCCGGACGCTGCCGGACCCACCGTTGAACAAGCGCAGGTCGATGGGCAATCCACTCCCCGTTCCCGAGGGCAGGAGGATTCCAATATCTCCGCCGAGGACGAGATCGTTCTTCCCGCTGATCTTCTTATACCATGCGCCGCTGATCCCCGCCGAGGCGTAGGCGGTGGATACCTTTCCAATAGCCGCGCCGACCTCCATCGGAGCTTCCAGATGCCATCCGGCCTTGGGCAAAATCGGGCTGTCGCGGTAATCCAGCTTCTGCACCCACCTGAGCCGGGGATGGGTATAGACTGTCTCGCCGAGCTCGGAGACGGGAAGGCCATCCTCGCTGAGATTCACGACGGAAGCTCCGCCTAGCAGGTCCATCGTGTAGTGCTCGCCGAATTTCCAGGTCAGGCTCGCCTCGATGCCGGTTTCAAGCGAGCTGTATCCCTCCCGGGTGAATGACAAGGCATAGGCGCGCAAGGTTCCCGAGGTGCCATCTCCTAACAACCATGGATCGGTTAGCCGGGTTTCTCCGAGAATCCCCTTGGAGCTGAATTCAAACCCGCTGCTGAAACCGAGGAGTTGTCCCCAGAGGTTGCGGTCGGCATAGGTGGTCCGGAAAATGGGCCCCTGATAGGAGTCCGCACCAGCGGCGAAACTCAACTGCCGTGCCTTGCCTTCCTCAAGATGCAAGGTCACGTCGATCTGGTTTTCGGACACCGGATGGGTTTCCACCTGCACCGAGGAAAAAGCACCGGTAGCGAGCAAGCCGCGGACCCGCTTGTTCATCGCGGCTTCGTCATACCACTCGCCCTCCAAGGTCTTCATGCGACCGGTCACGCGGTCCGGATCGGTGATCACCAGGCCATCGGCATGCACCTTGTTCAGCCTCACGCGCTTGCCAAGATCGATGAAGAACTCGGGGGTGAAACGCGCACCTTCGAGCGTGCGGGCCATTGAGATCTTCGCGTCCGGATAACCACGGCTCACAAAGGCCTCTTCCACCGCCAGCCTCATCGAGTTGAGGTTCCCGGTCGTCGCATGTCTCCCGATGTAGGGCTGGACGGTCTCCTTTGTCCTAACAAGCCCGCGCTGGTCGGAACTCCTGATCGATGCCGGAGCAATCTTGAACCGCTCACCCTGGCGGACCTTGATGGAAACATTCACCTTCTCAGCATCCGGATCAGTCTCACGACGGGCGATTTCCGCCTCGGCGGCCCAGAAGCCGTTGGCATTGAGTTCCTGCCGCACGTATGAAAGCCCGGTCTCGATATCTTCCTCGCGGAATGGAGCATCGCCGGACGCGAGTTCCTTGTCCTTCTCGGCGGGAAGCGTGTAGAGCTTCACCAGTTTTTTCACCTGGTCCTCCGGCACTCCCTCAAGCGTCACGGAACCCACCGACATCCGCGCACCCTCCTGGACAGTTAGAAGGATCTTCGACCGGTTCACGACCTTGCCGTCCACCCTCACGTCCGTGAATCCGTTCTTGCGGAGAATCTGCCTAACAAGGAAAGCGGCGTCATCGGCGCTGGACGGAGTGGCATCCTGGGTCCGGACATGCTCCAGCCTGTCCGCCCATGAGCGCGAGCACCTGTTCGCCAGACCTGCGCTTCATCCCCTGGATCTCGACGCGAGTCTCCGCACCCGCGACGATGGCGGTTAGAAACAGGATGAGACTGGCGCGGCGGGCGATCATCGGAAGGAAAGTCGCCAGATGGCGAGAAAGCGTGAATCACCGGTGCCTCCCACGCCGGCAGAGACGAACCAGCGGTCGGTGATGGCGATGGTGGCGGTGGAGAATGACTCGCTCGAATACGGATCCGAATCGGAAAGGCTGAAGTCCACGCGATCCAGCAGACCTAACAACGGTCGAAGCTGCTTGCCGAAGCGGAAGCGGCCGCGGCGCAATTCCTCGGCGAAAAGCTGCATCGCCCGCGATGACGCGGCCTGCGGGTTTTCCAGTCCCGAGGTGGTGGTCCCGGTGGCGAGCAGGGTCATGATCTCGTTCTCGGGCAAGGGCGGATTCGAGGTCAGGACGAGCTGCGGATTGGAGGCGTTTCCATAGGCGTAGATCGTGACGACGTAGGGACGCGGTTCCGCCGTCCCGCGGATTTCCAGGATGGGATCGAATCCGGACGAGGGTTTGAAACCGATGGTGCCCTTCTTGATGACAAGGGTGCTGAACGGCAGGCTCGCCTTGAAATCCTTGATGATGAACTCGCCGTCCGGCGAAGGACTGCCCACGGTGCCACCGATCTTCATGCTGCCGCTGACCTCGCCGGTGGCCAGATTTCCGCGGATGAGGAAGGGCGCGTCGGTTCTAACGGTCACGTCGAGTCCCCAGTTTCCAAAAGGCGCTGGGATGGCAGCACTTTCGGTTTTCGGAGCGTCGATCTTGGGCAGGGCCGCCGCCGACGGGCCGGTGAACGGTTTGCCGATCGGCAACAGCTCGATGTCCCGATAGAAAATGCCATCCACCGCACCGACGGTGCCGGACAGCTTCGCGGTTTCCCATGGCCCCTGCAGCCGGAGGTTGGCATTGGCGCGGAGGATCAGGAAATCGTTGCGCGCGAGCGGAAGATGATCGCCACGGATGCCGACGTTGATCTCGCCGGGCTTGCCGTCAGTGATGGCGAGGCGGCCCTCCCCTTGCAGCGTTCCACCCGCCACGCTTGCCTTGAGACCTTTCAACTCCACGCGATCGAGCGCGAACTCGACCTTCGCTCCGCCGCCCTCGATGGCAGGAACTTGTCCGCCTTGAAGCGGACTCCGGCATCTGCCAGATCGATGGTGCCGAGGATCTCCGGCTTGCCGACGGTACCCGCCACGACCACATTTCCCGTTAGAATCCCGGCCACCTTCTCCGCCACCGGCATGAGTGATGCGAAACGGGAAAGATCCAGTCGCGGAAGATCCACGCGGGCCTCGATGGCCTCCTCCCTGATGAGCTCCGGCGTCTCCGCCCACTTCGCCGGACGGAACGGCATGGTGGCCTTGATCTCGGCCGGCGCGAAATCCGGTGCGGTGGCATTTCCCGCGAGGGTGATCCGGCCGTCCTCGGCAGTTAGAGCCACCTTGAGATCGGCGGGCGGAAGCGAGGGTTGGGTGGGCGAACGCAGGTCGAGGGCTTCAAGTTTCGCGTCCACCACGGGTTCGGAGTAGGTCCCGCTGATGTTGAGATTCAGTTGTCCGGTCGATTTCGGATCGAGTTTTTCAAGGGCCGGCACCCAGTCCTTGAGCCGGGCAAGTGGCAACACCCGTGAGTTGATGGCGACGTTCACCGGCCGCGCATCTTTGGCGAGGGTTTCCTTCCATTTCGAAAAATCCTCAGGCACCGGCAGGCTGGCCGAGCCTTCCGCCATCTCGTCCTTGCCGGCACTCCACAGGAAATGCTTCAACTGCAACAAGCCATCGCCGAGGGCCGCCTCAAGCGCCACCGTCTGGTCGTTCATCTGGACGCGGACTCCCTCGGTTGAAAAGGTCCCCGGCCAGTCGTATTTCATTCCGCCGATGGCCGTGATGTCAGGAGCATCCTCGCGGCTCCAGTTCGCCTGCGTGAATGAAACCTGCCCGCGATGATTTCCCTCCTTGAGCTTTCCATCACCGCTCCACTTGCCCGTTAGATTGGCGACACCACCGGCCTTCACCTTCGCGACGGCCAGCCAGCGGTCGATCCGGGTGTTGGTGAATTCATCAAGCTCCAGGGTTCCCTGATAGGTCGAGGGTTCGATCTGATAGACCGCGGACAACTTGAGTCCGTCCATGTTGACTTCCGCCGTCACCGGCGATTCCAGTGCCCAATGTCCCTTCAACGCGATGGCGGTCGCCTGCTCCTTCTCGCTTGGTTGGAGCACCAGGTCGGCATCGGCGGAGACGGGCTTGTTCGCATCGAACGATACCGCGAAATTTCCATCAAGGGACGATGGTGGCACCGGTGCCTCCGGATCAATTGCCGGCACTCGTGGCGCAAGCTCGCGGACCACCGCCGGGATGTCCTCCACCTTGAATTTCCCCTTTGCCTGACCCAAGGTGAAGGTCGCTTCGTCGCGGGTCACGGGGACCGAAGCATCGAGCGAGATCGCCGAACCCAGCACCATTCCCCGGGTCACCACGCTCGCCTGATCGTCTCCCAGTTGGGCATCGAGACTGATCTCCGGAACCTTCCAGTCCTGCCATGAAACATTGTCTAACGACACCCGGACACTGCCGGTCGCCTTCTTCGCATCGGGCAGGATGCCGGTTACATCGACCGCCAGGGAAATCAAGGTCGCCTTGGCCGGGAGCTCGATTCCGAATCGTTTCACCGTCTCGTCCACCTGAAGCTTGCCCTCCCGCAGATCGACCTGTGCCGAGGTGAATCCCGGTTCCGCCGTGATCGCGAAAACCGCGTCGTCCAGATGCAAGCGGGCGTCCACCGATGGCTCGCCACCTTCCGGAAGCTGCATCGCGAACTCCCTGAGACTCACACCGGGCAGAGGATCCAGACGCTCGATGGTTAGATCGTCGGGATTCCATCGGATTGTCGATTTGCTGGCCTCCCACTTGCGACCGGTGGCGTCCGTGATGGCTCCCAGATCGAGCTGGATGTCCTGACTTCCCGGCAAGTGGACAAGGCGTGTCGAATCGAGCTGGATCTTCGTTTCTCCCCCGCTGGCGGCCGTGAGCGTCAGATCATTCAACGCGAGATTCAAGGGCAGCACCTGCGACCTCGCGGAGCGGATGGTTTCCACCAGGGCCTTGAGATCGAGCGGCGGCTTTTCCTGCTCATCCATCTTTTTTGCATCGAGCTTCAGGTCCACGTGGACGCCTTCGATGGTGAGGCCCTGCAATTTCCCCTTCACCAGTCCGCTGAGCTGATACTCCGGGGTGATCTTGTCGATCGCGAGGTTGGCCAATGTGCCATCGCTCCGGATCGTCAGATCGGAAAAGGAAAGCCCGCCCGTGAGACTCCCGCCCACCTTGAAATTGCCCTCGATTCCCGCCTTTTCGAGAAAATGAACCGCCACCTTGGGAACGATGAGGCGCAGGCCCGGACCATTCAGCCAGAGTAGCCCGATGACGAGAACGCCAAGGAAAATCAGGATCCAGCGACGGAACCTCTTGCGCCGCTTCGGGCGTTTTTCCTTGGCTGGTGTTGCTTCTGGCTCTGACAAAACTGAGGGGATTTTTGGCGCGGGATCAGGTCACGTCAATGATTGGGTTTCTCAGGAATTGCCAAAAGCCCCCCATGTCCCCATTTTCCAGCCCATGGAACCGATCACCTTCAGCCCGCTTTACATGCAACGCATCTGGGGAGGGCGTGAGCTGGAGCGCGTTTATGGCCGGACCTTGCCGGATCCGAAACAGCCCTATGGCGAGTCATGGGAAATCGTGGACCGCGACGGCGAGCAATCCGTCGTGGATCAGGGCCCGCACCACGGCACCTCCCTGCATGAGCTCTGGACCCATCACCGCGAGGAGATCTTCGGCGAGGGATTTTCCGACCATCCGCGGTTTCCCATCCTCATCAAGGTGCTCGACGCCCGCGACGACCTCTCCATCCAGGTCCATCCGCCGGCCAGACGTCGCAGCGTCGCTCGGTGGCGAGCCGAAGACGGAAATGTGGTACATCGCGGATTGCGAACCGGGTGCGAAACTTTACGTCGGCCTGAAGGCGGGCGTCACCCGCGCGGATTTCGAAAAAGCCATCGCCGACGGAACCGTCGAGGATTGCGTCCATGCGATCCTGCCGAAAAAGGGTGAATCGATCTTCATCCCGTCCGGCCGCTTGCACGCCATCGGCGCGGGTTTGCTCATCCACGAAATCCAACAGAACTCGGACACGACCTATCGGGTCTTCGACTGGAACCGCGTCGGACTGGATGGCAAGCCGAGGGAACTCCACGTCGGGCCATCGCTCGCCAGCATCGACTTCCACGACTTCGAACCGGAGATGGACCGCCCCGAAGGCGAGACCCTCGCGAGCTGCGACTTCTTCAAGACCGACCGCAAAACCCTCGAACTCGGCGACATCCTCGCCAATCCGCGCGATGATCGATTCTCCATCGTCTCCGTAGTGGAAGGACAACTCGAGAGCGACGGCGGCAGACGTTTCATCAAGGGAAACTTCATCCTGCTGCCCAGGGACGGCGCGCCGCTAACCGCCTTGGAAGATACCACTGTCCTGCAAGTGACCTTGCCGGGGTGAGGGACCCGCCCGGCACGCAGTCGGCCTTCAAGGTCATCGTCATTCTAGCGAATGGCAACGAGATCGGCAGCGCAGGGATGACGGTAGCAAGGCCACCACAGAAGTTATTTGCCGAACTCCTGCTTCAGCCTTTCGAACAGTTCCATGTTCGGTTGATCGAATTTCACGCCGCGAGCGATGTGCTTTGCAAGGATGTCGTGGCAGGAGCGGCGGTGTTCCGTTTTCCCGACCGCATCTCCTCGGGTAAATACGGCCAGCTTGTAGTGGGCGACCACCAGTTCACGGGCTGCGCCGGCGGAGTCCGGGTTGGCGTTGTAGAGCATTTCGTTGAGCTCAAGGTCGCGCTGGTAAAGAGGAAGGGCTGATTTGATATCGCCGGGTTGGCGACGTCGGGTGAGGAAATCGCCGACGTTGTTCAGACTGACGGAGACATCGCTAGCGGCCTGGGTGGAGTCCAGATTGGCAGTAAGGATCTTTTCGCGGAGCTCCAGGCTGCGCTGGTAATGGGCGAGGGTTTGTTCCGCATCGCCGGGCAGGCCACGGTCGGCGAGGAAATCGCCGAGCTTGTTCAAGCTGACGGAGACATCGCGGGCGACCTGGTCGTCGTTTGGGTAGGCGGTGCGGAGTTTTTCGCGAATCTCCAAGCTGCGTTGGTAATGGGCGAGGGCTTGTTCCGCATCGCCGGGCTGGCCACGGTCGGCTAGAAAATTGCCGAGATTGACCAGGCTGCCGGAGACATCGCGAGAGGCTTCGGCGGAGTCGGGGTTGGTGATGAGAAGCTTTTCGCGGATCTCCAAGCTCCGCTGATAGTGAGGGAAGGCCTTTTCGGCATCGCCGGCCTGGCCAAGGTGAACGATGAATATGCCAAGCCTGGTTGCGCTGACCGCCACATCTCGGGCGGCCTGAGTTGAATCCGGGTTGGCGGTTAAGAGCTTTTCGCGAATTTCCAGGCTGCGCTCGACATGAGAAAGGGCGGTTTCGGCATCGCCGGGCTGACGACGCCGGATGAGGAGTAATAAGCCGAGGCTGTCCAAGTTAGCGCAGACATCTCGGGCTGCCTCGGCGTGTTGAGGGTTGGTGGCGAGGAGCTTTTCGGCTTCCTCCAGATTGCTTTGCAAATCGGCGAGTTCCTTATCAGTGTCATCGGGCTGGAGGTCTTCCCGATTCTGCTGAAGGAGGGAGTCATCCTGGAGCTGCTGGCGGATGCGGTGGGTTTCCACATGCCATTTTTCCGACTGGTTCTCGATGGCGGCGAGGAGGTCCGACGAGACTTCGGCGGGACTGGAGGTGCGGAGGACGAGGGTCTCGCGCTCGGTGAGGAGGGCGAGGAACTGGTCGCGCTTTCCCTCGATGCGGGAGATACTGTCGCGCATTTCCCCGAAGATCTCGGTGGCGTAAGCGTGCCAAGTGGAGGCGTCGTTTTTCACCCGGTCCCAGAAGCGGGCGGCGACGGCGGAGTGGAGGCGGCGAAAAAGGAGCTCAGGCACTACTTGCGGGAAGCCGGGAAAGGCGGCGGCGGTGTATCCCTTGGCGAGCTGCTGAAAGTTCTCTTCAGTGGCGTCCTCGATGAATCGAATGAGGCCGGGATTGTACGCCACTGGGAGGACGAGGGAGTGTTTGCCACTGCGAAGGGCGCGGACCACCTTCTCGATATCGATTTCCTGAAGGGCATCGAGGATGGCGAGCTGGAGGGCCCTGTTGAGGTGGTGGTTGGGTTGGCCGAGCTTGTTGAAGAAGCGGCGGTGCAACCCGGCGCCGCCCATGCCGAAGAGTTCTAGGTCTTCGCTGGCGGCGAAGTTGATTAGCGAGTCGCCCGCAAGTTCGACCGCCACGGGAACGATGCCAATGAAGGGCGAGATGGCTAGCCCGGCGAATTTCAACAGCTCCGCGAGCGCCGGATTCATGACGGGGAGCTATCAGAATCCGGAGTGATGGCGAGGCTGAACGTGTGCCGCCCCGTCTAACACATCACGAAGAGCGATGCAGTGACTGGCTCCACTGCGGTGATATACGGGGACAAGAGTGTCCCCGCTCCTCATGGGCCGACCGTCGTGAAGACTTGAGCCGGGGCAGTTTCCCTTGCCCTCGGCGTACTGCGTGCTTATCAAGGCAGCTCCACCATGACGAAAGCCATTTCCCTCCTGATTGCCGCGATTTTCCTGATGATTCCGAGTGTTGCCCTAGCGGCGGCGGGACATGAGAAGGTGCCCGATTTCGTGACGGAAATGGAGAAATTCCCGCAACTGGAGGCGGCGAAGGGGCTTAGCACCATCGGCGAAAAGCTCATGTTCCGGGCGGGCGAGCAGCCCTTCCTGCTGGTGGCGACGATCATTTTCCTGCTGGCCATCCTCCACACGTTTTTCGCGATCCCGATCACCAAGCTGGCCCACAAGGCGCAGCACGACCACGACGCGCGGATCCGCAGGCTCAAGGCGGCGAAGGGAGAATGCGCGGTGGCGGATGACATGGTCAGTTTCAAGGCGACCATCCTGCATTTCCTCGGCGAGGTGGAGGCGATTTTCGGGATCTGGGTGCTGGTGCTGATCGTCGCGATGGGGGCCTTCAACGGGTTGTCCGCCGTGAAAGGCTACTTCATGGGAGTGAACTACACGGAGCCCCTGTTCGTGGTGATCATCATGGCTCTCGCGTCCACGAGGCCGGTGCTGCGATTTGCTGAAAGCTGCCTGAGCTTCTTCGCCAAATTCGGCAAGGAATCTCCCTCCGCCTGGTGGCTTGCCATCATGATCGTCGCACCGCTCTTCGGCTCCTTCATCACCGAACCGGGAGCCATGACCATCGCGGCAATGCTGCTGGCGAAGAAATTCTACCGCTTCAAGCCGTCGCCGAAGTTCGCCTACGCAACGCTCGGCCTGCTCTTCGTCAATGTCTCGGTGGGCGGAGTGCTGACGAATTTCGCCGCTCCTCCCGTGCTGATGGTCGCCAGCAAGTGGGGCCTGACCACCACTGAAATGTTCATCCACTTCGGTGACAAAGCCTTTGTCTCCATCGTCATTTCCAGCGTGATCTACTACCTGATGTTTCGCAAGGAACTGGCGGTCATGGCGAAACTGGCGGGCGACCACGATGGCGACGGCAAGGGCGACCTGAAGGAAAACCGCCATCCGGTGCCGCTCTTCGTCACGCTCACCCATCTCGCGTTCATGGCGTGGACCGTGGCATTCGCCCACTATCCGCCGCTGTTTGTGGGAGGCTTCCTGTTCTTCCTGGCATTCTCACAGGCCACGGCGCATCACCAGCACGACATCAACCTGCGCGGTCCCATCCTCGTGGGCTTCTTCCTCGGTGGCCTGGTGATTCACGGCGGGCTTCAGGGCTGGTGGCTGGCACCGATCATCTCCAGCCTAACCGAGCTCCCCCTGTTCATCGGCTCCACCATTCTAACATCCTTCAATGACAACGCGGCGATCACCTTCCTCGCCAGCCAGGTCGAGGGACTGTCGCCCCATTTGAAATACGCGGTGCTGGCAGGAGCAGTGACCGGCGGCGGCCTAACCGTCATTGCCAACGCCCCGAACCCCGCGGGCCAGGCGCTGCTCTCCCGCTTCTTCGGTGATGGAGTGTCGCCGCTGAAACTGGCGCTCGGTGCCTTGTTCCCGACGATCATCGTGGCCCTTTGCATGTTGTTTTTCCCGGACAAGGGGATTGATGAAATGTTCGCGACTCCGGTGAAGGCCGAGGTGCATGGCGCGCCCGCTGTCGTGCCCGTCGTCCCCGGCGAAACACCCGCAGCCCACTGATCCGATGTTCACGGGACTTGTCGAGGCCACCGGGGAAGTCATCCACCTTGAGCCCAAGGGCGAGCAGGCGCGACTCACGCTGAAACTGCCCTTCGCGGACGATCTGGCGCTCGGTGATTCTGTCGCGGTGAACGGCTGCTGCCTAACTGTCGCGGAACTCGCACCGGATGAGGTCTCGTTCGACCTGCTTTTGCAAACCCTGAACGTCACTTCCCTTGGTGGACTGACTTCCGGAGCATGGGTGAATCTGGAACGCGCGATGATGGTGGGCGACCGGTTTGGCGGGCACTTCGTCCAGGGTCATGTGGATGGGACTGGCCGGATTTCCCGACTGGAGGCAAAGGGGCAGGATCACATCCTCGGTGTATCCCTGCCGGCGGAGATCCATCGGCTCTGCATCGACAAGGGATCCCTAACCGTTGATGGAATTTCGCTGACCATCGCGGAACTGACCAGTGATGCGGCGATCTTCTGGATCACGCCGCACACGTGGGAGCACACGCACCTGAAACACGCCCATCTCGGGCAGGCGGTGAATCTGGAGGTGGACCTGCTGGCGAAATACGTGGACAAGCTGCTGATCGCCCGCGGGCTGGCCTGAGGAGGGTTGATCTCCGGTCAACCGTTCGCCAAGTTGAACCGATGAAACGGGTTGACCGGAGATCAACCCTCCTTGCACGCTTCGGGCATGACTCGCTTCCGCCCCTGCATCGACCTTCACCAGGGCAAGGTGAAACAAATCGTCGGCGGCAGCCTGCGTGACGAGGGGGCGGGACCGACGGAGAATTTCGTGTCTGAGCAGCCGTCCGCGTGGTTTGCGGAGAATTTCCGACAGGATGGATTGAAAGGCGGGCATGTGATCAAGCTCGGCCCCGGCAACGACGAGGCTGCGAAGGAGGCCTTGGCCGCTTGGTCGGGAGGGTTGCAGATCGGCGGCGGGATCCATTCCGGAAACGCGGCCGAATGGCTGGATGCAGGCGCGAGCCATGTGATCGTGACTTCAGCGCTTTTTGATTCCGAGGGAAAATTTCTCGAAGAGTCCCTGCGATCCCTTGTGGAAACCATCGGGGCGGAGAAACTGGTGATTGACCTTTCCTGCCGCAGGAAAAATGACGGTTGGACGGTGGCGATGAACCGTTGGCAAACGCTAACCGATCTCACGGTGGACCACGCGACGCTCGACCGCCTCGCGCCATTTTGCGACGAGTTCCTGATCCACGCCGCCGATGTCGAGGGCCTGTGCGGCGGGATCGATGCGGAACTGGTGGAACTGCTGGGAAATTGGGGAAAGCTCCCGGTGACCTACGCCGGTGGCGCCGCGACCATGGAGGACCTGCTTCTGGTGGAGCAGGCCGGCCGGGGAAAGGTCGATGTGACAGTTGGCAGCGCCCTCGATCTTTTCGGCGGCAAGGGGCTGTGTTACCGGGATCTGGTGGCATGGAACCAACGGGGCGCATGATATTCCCCTCGCTTGGAATGAGCTTGCTGATCGTTTCCGCGACCCCATCGTGGGGATATGCAAATTTGGCACGCGAGATCCATCCTGGCGCTTACCACAGGCGTCTTGATCGCGGCCAGCCCCGCTCCCCTTCATGCGGAAACCACTGAGGAGGCCTATCAGCGCCTCGCCCGGGGGATTTCCGGCCTGACCTACGGAGACTTCATATGGCAGCGACCGCCGTCCTACTGCGAAAGCAATCCGGACTTGAAGACTTCCTTCGAGCATCTCGATCAGGCGATGGCCGTAAAAACCACTCTCGCGGAACTAACAGAACTCGCCAAGCACCCTGAACCCAGGGTTCGCACCTTGGCCATGATGAGGCTGTATAACATGGAGGAGCCCTCGGCGCTCCGCGTGATTTTCTCGCTGGGGGATGATCAGGCAGAAACTTTTTCCGGCAGAAGTTTTCTCACTCAGGATCACGAATCCAACAGGATGTTGCTGGATACCACTCCTTGCACTGTCGGCAAGCTCGCCAGCCTGATGTTGGAACAAGCCGGCTTCCCTCCGTTAGGGATGGGTGACGCGGCCATCGGACCGATGATCGAGGATTGGACCGGCTGGTATCAATACGTCTATTTGCGCGCCACCGGCCGCACCTCGCCGATTAGAGCGGAGCGGACTCCCAAAATTGCTGCGGTCCGGAAGAAAATCGATGCCCTGCCACCGACGACCCGTGCCTGGATGCTGTTGGCGATCGGCACCATCGATCTTGATACCAACGAAAACAGGGACCCGAGGGAGAATCTCGCTCCACTCTTCGCCACCGAGGAGGAACTGATCGCAGCCGCGAAACAACTCGGCCCGGATGTCCTGATCACATTTCTCCGCGACGGATCGCGCACGGGGCTGCGCGACCCGAAATGCAATGGTCCCAAGGAGGATCGTGGTTTCATTCTCGATCACGCCGGAGAACTTTTCAGGAAACAGGACGCGGAGACACTCAAGTCCATGGGAGAACTCATCGCAGCCGCCGATGCGGATCCGGAACAGGCGGCACAAGTCCTTCATGAGGAACTCGACCGTAGGGACAAAGAACGATCCGGCTCCGGCAAAGGCGAAGTCATCGCGGCACTGTTGGATCTCTGCGGTGACCGTGAAGGCGACTTCATCACCCGCTTGTTTTACGAGGGATTGGACAAGGACTACCCCAGCTACGAAAAAAAGGCATTCATCCACGAACTGAGGCGGCGCAAGCCCAAGGAATGGAGGAACACTTTCCGGAAAATAGTCGGGCATTCCGGGTTCGAGCGCTTGGACAAATTGACTTTGGTCTATTTCGCCCGTTTGACCGCAGAGCTGGGGAAAACCAGCATTCTGACTCATCAGGACAATCGCGACTTGCCCCTGTCTGAGATCCGCAATCTTCTGCGGGCATACTTCAGCTTGCCGGAGGTGAGCTATCGCACGCTTGAAGAACGGATCGAATCCGTTAAGCCGCCGGTGATGTCGGTGAAAGTGCCGTTAAACGCGGAGTTCTTTGAACTCAGCCCAGACGGATCCATGGTCGCGGCGGTTCCGTGGGGCGGAAAACCTGTTCCGTGGGATGAATCTGTCCGGTTATACTCGACCCTTGACGGCAAGCCGATGGGAGCACTCACCGGTGCCGACCAAGTCCGTGCCTTGCATTTCGATCGGACTCAGGGACGTTTGCAAACTTTGGACGATGCTGGCTTGTTGCAAATCTGGGACATCGCCACCACCAGGGAAATCTCGCGTACGAAATCGGGCATCCTGAACGGCTACAAAGCCATATTCAGCAAGTCCGGGGATTTCCTGATCTACTCCGATCAGGGGTTCACTGCCTTTGACTTGAATCACGGAAAACCCCGCTGGAAGATCGAAACGAGCGTCCGAGGAAGTGGGACGAGCCGCCTTTCCCCGGATGACCGTCGGCTAGCAATCGGCGACGGATTTGGCAAAACCATCCGGTTTCTTGACGCGGCCACCGGCAAACCCTTCGCCACCTTGATAGGCCACGGCGATGACCCGTTGGGAGCCGAGTTCTCACCCGATGGCACGGTCTTCTTTTCGAGGGATGAGAACAAGATCATCATCTGGGATGGGAACACCGGCGAATTCCAACGAGAATTCAACTATCCATCCGGATTCGTCCCCTGGTGCCTGTGTGCCGTGGATTCCGGCCACTTCGCCTGTCCCACCGAACCAGGCAAGATCGCTTTGTTTGATGTGAAAACCGGGATCGCAACCCGAGCGTTTTCCCACTCAGCGGAAATCGGCCAAGCTTCCCGCTGTCATACCAAGGATCTCAAAGTCACCGCAGATGGCAAAAAACTGATTGGTCTCATCGACTACTCATACTCAATTGGAACGCGGGGGCAAACCGACACCTACATCGAATGCTGGGATCTGACGAAATGACCTCGCGAAGCACTTCGAAATTCAGGAAAACCCAAGCTGCGCGCTGGACGATTTCCAAGGATCGGGTGGAGTAGAACCACCGTCAGGACTGAGTTTTCGGGAAAGCGGTTGCAGGTTCCACTTGCCCTGTCTTAGGCTCTGGCCGTGCCCCAATTGGATCTGCAAACCATCACCCACGAGGTGGCGAACAACCGCGATTTCCTGCGGTCCATTTTCCATTCGATGCTCCGGGCGAGGATCTTGGAAAACAAGCTCTCCAGCCTCTACAAGGCGGGAAAAATCGTTGGCGGCGTCTATCTCGGACGCGGTCAGGAAGCGGTGAGCGCAACGCTCGGAACCTGCCTCATCCAGGGCACCGATTTCTTCGCCCCGCTGATCCGCGACCAGGCGGGACGCACGGCATTCGGCGAACCCCTGATCGACTGCACCCGGACCTATCTCGGCTCTGTCGAAGGCCCGATGCGCGGGCGCGACGGCAACATCCATCGCGGTCGCCCGGAAATGGGAATGCCGGCGATGATTTCCCACCTCGGCGCGCAGGTGCCGTTGATCGCGGGAATGCTTTTCGCAAAACGCCTGCAAGGTTCGCTGGCAGGCCGGGTGGGTGCCACCTGCATCGGCGACGGCGCGACCTCGACCGGAGCATTTCATGAAGGCCTGAACCTCGCGGCGGTCGAACACCTGCCGATGGTGATCGTCGTCGGAAACAACCAGTTCGCCTACTCGACTCCGAATCACCGGCAGTTCGCCTGTACGGATCTGGCGGAAAAGGCGCACGGCTACGGCATCGACGGATACTCGGTGGACGGGACGGACCTGATGGCCTGCGCGTCGGTGATCGGCCAGGCGGTCCAGCGCGCCCGCGACGGCGACGGACCGCAGATGGTGGTCGCGCAACTGTTGCGTCTATCAGGTCACGGCGAGCATGACGACGGCTCCTACGTTCCGACGGAAATCCGCAGCGGCCACTATGGCAGGGATTGCATCGAGGTGGCGATGCGTCAACTCGTGGAGCACGACATCGCCACGGTGGACGAGATTCTAGCCTGGCAGGAGCGAGTTCGCCGAAGAGGTGCAGCGGGCGGTCGCCCAAGCCCAGCAGGAACCGGTGCCGGATCCCTATCAGGAAAACTGGACCGCGCTCTCCACCCGATTTCCTCTTTCATATTCCAACGCCAATTCATCAGTCCAGTGAGTGTCACCTACATCGACGCCATCCGCGAGGCGCAGGAGAAACTCCTGCGCGAGGACCCTCGCGTGTTCCTTTACGGCCAGGACATCGCGACCTTCGGCGGCGCGTTCAAGGCGACCAAGGGGCTTGCCGAAGCAGTTTCCCAACCGCGTTTTCGATTCGCCGATTTCCGAAGACGCGATGATCGGCATGGCCGTGGGTGCGGCGATCGAAGGCATGCGTCCCATCGTGGAAATGCAGTTCGCGGATTTCTCATCGACTCGCGTTCAACCAGATCATCAACCAGGCGGCCACGCATTTCTATCGGACCGGCATGCCGATCCCGATCACCGTGCGTTTGCCCTCCGGCGGCACTCCCGGATCGGGGCCTTTCCACAGCCAGAGCATGGAGGGGATCTACGCCCAGTATCCCGGCCTTGTCGTCCTAACACCCGCGACCGTTTCGGACGCCTATCACATGCTGCTGGATGGCGTGGCGCTCGATGATCCGGTCATCTATTGCGAGCACAAGTTTCTCTATCGCTGGCTCAAGGCAAAGTCGATCAATGGCGACCATCTGCCGATCGGCCAGGCGCGGATCACCCGCCCCGGCAAGCACGCCACCGTGGTCGCCTACAGCGCGATGGTCCACGAGGCGGTCCGCGCGGCAGACCGGCTCGCACAGGACGGATGGGAAATCGAGGTGGTGGACCTGCGATCCGTGAAGCCACTCGATCTCGACACCATCCTCGCATCGGTCGCACGCACCGGACGTCTGTTAGCCGTCGGCGAGGCATTTCCCTGGGGAGGCGTCACAGCCGAAGTCGTCTCGCGTGTCACTGAAGAAGGCTTCCATCTTCTCGATGCGCCGCCCCAGCGCTTGAACGCCCGCGACACGCCTGTCCCCTATCACCCCAAGCTCTGGGCCGCCCACCGACCGACGCCGGAATCCATTTGCGAGGCCCTGCGCAAACTTCTTTCGTTCTGAGGAATTCAAATTTCAAATTTCCCGAAAATGCCCACCGTTCCCATCCTCATGCCCCAGCTCGGCGAATCCATCGCCGAGGCCACCGTCATTCGTCTCGGGGTCGCGGTCGGGGATTCCGTCCGCACCGACCAGGAGATCATCGAGGTGGAGACCAACAAGGCCGTCATGGGTGTGACCACCCTGTGCGACGGGGTGGTTTCCGAGCTGCGCGCACAGGAAGGCATTTCCTATTCCGTGGGCACGCTTCTGGGTCTGCTAGAAGTGACCGAGGAGGAGATCGCACGCACCGGTGTCGAGTCATTGGAGTCCATCGAGGCGAAACGCGGCCTCCACCAATCCATCGGGCGACAACAACCAGGCCGAGGCGAACCTGCATTTCGCGCTGGATGACGATGCCTACGAGGAAGCTCCCGCCGTGGTCCCCAGCGTCAAGGGCCTGCCGGTTCCGACCGGAGTCCTGGGTGCCCACTACATTTCCCCGCGCATGCGGGCGCGGATGGATGACCTCGGGCATCCGCGAGGCGGACATTTCCGGCGATCGTGGGAACCGGAGCGGGCGGACGCGTCACCGTGGAGGACCTCGAGCGCTTCCTCGACTATCTCGACGCATGGCCAAGCTCGCAGGCTTCGCCGATGCGTCTGGCCGTGGCGGACGCCATGCGCCGTAGCTGGACAAGACCTCTCGCCACGGTCGGAATGCCCATCCTGCTGGACCGCCTGCTCGATCACCGGAAAGTCCAATCGCCCAAGCCCGGCCTGACACTCTATCTGCTGCGCGCGTTCGCCCTGGCCCTTGACGGAAAATCCGACGACCGCCGGATACCTCATCGGCGACAAGGTGGTGCATCCCCGCTCGTTCGACATCGGCGTGGCCGTGCAGGTCGAGGACGGGGTCGTTGTTCCGGTGGTGCGCAAGGTCGATCAAAAGCCGTTGAGCGAGCTCGTCGCCGAGTATGACGACCTTGTGGACCGCGCGCGCCGACGCCGCCTGACCGAGCAGGATTGCAGCGGCGGGATCGCCACAGTGACCAACTTCGGGACCTTCGGCCTGACCACCGGTACCCCAATTCCACTTCCTAACGAAACCCTCATCCTCGGCATCGGAGCCGGTGTGAAAAAGCCAGTCTGGAGTTCTCAAGTCGAGGCATTCCTCCCCGCGACCGAGGCCGACCTCCTGCTGACCTTCGACCACCGCGTCGTCGATGGCGGTGGTGCCGGAGTGCTTCTCAACCGCGTTTCAGCCCTCCTCCAGAAGCCCGATTCCCTCTGAGACCATCCAACACACACGTGGAACCAAGCGATAAAATCGGCAAGATCGACATCCCCAAGAAGGCGATCTACCGGCTCTCGATCTATCACCGTTGTCTGCAAAAGCTCAATGACAACGGCGTGGCGACCGTGAGTTCCACCACGCTTGCCCGCGCTGCCGGTGTGAAGCCCGCCCAACTCCGCAAGGACCTCGCCTACTTCGGCCAGTTCGGCACCCGGGGGCTGGGCTATCCGGTTGAAATCCTTTCCACGACCATCCGCGAGACCCTCGGGCGCGAGCACCTCCAACCGGTCATTCTCGTCGGAGCGGGAAACCTCGGCTCCGCGCTCCTCCGCTACCACGGCTTCGAGAAGGAAGGCTTCGAGGTCGTCGCCGCATTCGACGCGAACCCGGAAGCCACCCGCGCGCGAGGCGTGACCATTCCCGTTTTTCCCGACTCGGATCTTGAGAAATTCATTGCCGCGAAATCCGTGAAGCTCGCGATCCTTTGCGTCCCCGTGGAATTTGCCCAAGCCGTCGTCAACCGCCTCGTCGTCGCCGGCATCCAGGGCGTGCTCAATTTCTCGCCCATCGTCCTCGAAGTCTCACCCGACGTCACCGTCAACAACGTCGATCTCGCCCTCGAACTGGAACACCTCAGTTATTTCATCCGCTGACATGCCGGAAAATTCTGAAAATAATTCCAAGGTATCCCCTGCCCCGGCCGTTGATACCGGGAGTCCGACCAATGCCGCAAAGATGAATTTCACCGGAGCCACACGGGAAAAGTTCATCGAGCAGACCATTGCGGCTCATCAATCAGCGCTCATCGGCTATGCATCCACCATCCTCAACGATACCGACCTCGCCCGTGACGTGGTTCAGGACACCTTCGTCAGGATGTGCCAGCAGGACCTCGGCAAGATCCACGAAGGCATCAAGTCATGGCTTTTCACCGTTTGCAGGAACCGTTCGCTCGACATCTTGCGAAAGGACAAGCGAGTCCAGCCGCTTGAGGAAATCCGCTGGAAAAAAGTCGCTGGCCCCGGCCTTCAACCCGACGAGAATGCCCGGCATGAGGAACGGATCGCCCTGGTCATGGGCTACATGGACCGGCTTACCGACAACCAGCGCGAGGTCATCATTCTCAAATTCCAACACGAGCTCAGCTACCAGGACATCCACGAAATCACCGGCCTGACCACGGGCAACATCGGCTTCCTGATCCACACCGGCCTCAAGCGCCTGCGCGAGATCATCCCCGATGATCTGCGGTCATGAAACCATCCGACATCATGAAACTCCACCAAGAAGACCCGCGACTCACCGCCCATGTGCTGGGTGAGTTGAGCCCCGAAGAGTCGGCCGATGTGGAAAGCGCGATCGCTGCCGATCCTGCGTTGCAAGCGGAGGTCGAGGACATTCGTGGCATCCGGCAATTTCTAACTTCCCACCTGGAAACCACCAGGGAAGAGCTCCTGCCGAGCCAGTTGGAGAGCATCCGCCGGGTGGCCCAAAGCACATCGCGTTCATCGGGCGTGCGTTCACTTGTCGCGTTGCGCGACACCCTCCAGCCATGGCTCATCCCGGCGGCAGCCGCAGCGGTCCTGGCGATCGCCACGGTCATTCTTTTCAGCATGCCGCATGACTCGAAAAAGGCCACCGCCGGCAAGCCTCCCAAGAATTCCGCAAGCCCGCCTGCCCGGCAGGAAGGTGTGGTGGCCACGAGCACTCCTTCCGCAACCAATTTGCCGGAAAGCATCCCACAAGGATCCGTCAAGCCCGCTGATTTCCCAACGCTCGAACTGCCGGTTCTATCCGCCAAGACCAGTCTGGAGCTGGTTTCCAACTCGATCCGGAAAGAAGGCAAGGTCCCGCCTAGCAGAAATGTC
This sequence comes from uncultured Verrucomicrobiae bacterium, assembly GCA_963810445.1. Lineage (GTDB taxonomy): Bacteria > Verrucomicrobiota > Verrucomicrobiia > Verrucomicrobiales > Akkermansiaceae > Luteolibacter. The sequence goes on from CAWENZ010000047.1 coordinate 253,124, forward strand.
CGGCTTGGGGAAATGCTCAACAATTTCCCGTTGCGGCTCAACGGCGTGACCTCGATCGCAAGAAGCTCCGCCACGAAATGGCACCCCGACAACCGCGACACCGGTATGAGCAACCACGTTGCCACGCTTTCCACCGAGCTTGTCGCCTGTCCGTGGAAACCGTCGGCAAAGCTGCTCATCGTTTCCATCAAGGCAAACGCGGTCAAGGACACCGATATCGGGATCAATTTTTTCGCCAATCCGGACACCGTCCTCCGCTACCGCTTGCTCGGATTCTCGCCTGTCGAAGGTCAAAAGCCGGGCGAACTCCCCCGTCGCCTTCCGGCTGGAACCGTCGCCACCCTTGCCATCGAGATCGAGCCGTCCAAGCCCGACGGCGATCTCGCCTATCTGGAATGGTCCACGGATGAAACCACCGCGCCGCCCATCACCATCGTCCTGAACAAGGAAACCGAACCGTCCGATGACGCCAGGTTCGCCGCATTGGTGTGCACCTTCGCCGAGTGGCTAACAGGAAGCCAGCCCGGCATGATCGACTCCGAACTCGTCGCCGCCCTGGCCCGTGAAACCGCCACCTCCGACCTTCCGCCGGAGCGCGTCGATTTCCTGAACCTGATCGACAAGTCCTTGCATCTCTGATCCCGGGGGCTGCCAGCCCTGACTGCGTTTTCGAGGATCTTCAAGCGGCTTTCATCCCAACCGGATCGTGTTTCGCGACGCGAAAACGGCGATTGGTTCCAAACGTATGGCGGTGATGGAAATAGAAGCTAATTTCATTCCATCCCGAGCGGCTACCGAAACAAATCGGCTGCCCACGGCCTACCAACATGAAGGTCACCCATCAATCCATGATCGCTTTGGCAGTCACTGCGAATTTGGTAGTCATCGCAATGCCACAGAGGACCCCCGCCAAGCTAGCCGAGACAATCGCAGCAAGACGGTTGATCACGAACTATCAGAAATCTGCCGGTTTCGACAAGACCGAACCTGATTTGCTAACCGAGGCACTTTCGAAAGATGAGATTTCATATACCAACCCCAAGGGAGCATTCAACGAATGCTGAATCGTGGAAGCTGGAGAAAGCGTTCCCCAAGCAATCTTGCCAACTCCACCATCTTCCAATGAATGCGTGTTTCGACAGACTCCCAGCCATTTGATTCCCATGAGATTGCCCAGAAAACATGATCGACCGGGAAATCCCCCTTTGAGAGTTGCGGTCTTCATCGCACTGATCGCACCGGTCACCTTGTTCATCGGCGGAATGGTGTTCACGGCACAGATGGTCATGTCGGGGCTTTTGGATTTCGCCTCAGCCTTCACATTCACTATGCCACTCTGGCTACCATGGATTGCTTTCGGCCCCATGGCGGTTTGGTTGGCATTTCGTTTTCCCCTTGAGCGAACGAGGTTGCCGAGAAATCTAGCGATCCATCTCCTGTTTTGCGGCATGATTTGCGCGATAAACTGGAACCTGATGCCTTCCCCTGAATTCACCAAGCTGAATCCCGCAATTCATTTAACGGATAGATCAAACAACTCACATCGGAATTTCATTCCAAGCTCAAAGGACCGCCGTTGACAGGACGCCTTGTTATCGATTTTCTTATTTATGGAATTCTGGTCAGCATCTGCCATACGGTCGAATGGTCACGCCGTGCAAAGGAACGGGAAAGACGTGCACTGGTGGCGGAAGGGCAACTTGCCAAAGCCCGGCTATCGGCCCTGCGCATGCAGCTCAATCCCCACTTCCTGTTCAACGCGTTGAACGGCATTTCGGCGCTCGTCCATCGCGAGCCGCGCTGGTGGAATCACAGGATGTCCGTTATCAACTCGCCGAGGAACGCTATCTTCAAGGGGAGGACTCCTATCTGAATGTCCTCACCGCCCAGCAGGACCTCTACAGCGCGAGGCAGGGACTGCTCGACGCGCGCCACGGCATCATCACCTCGAGAATCTCGCTCTACACGGCACTCGGCGGCGGTTGGAACTGAAACCAAATCGACTCAATGAAACATCCCCTCGCCTTGCCCATGATCATTCTGTTAGCCGCCTGCAAGCCGTCCGGCGGGGATGAACCTGACTTCGAAACGACACCTGCCACCCGCGGAGACATAGTCAGCCACGTCACCGCCAGCGGCACGCTCGGTGCCGTCGTGAGCGTGGACGTCGGCAGCCAGGTAAGTGGGAAAATCGTGGCTCTCCACGTGGATTTCAATTCCCCCGTTAGAATGGGCGAGGTCATCGCGGAAATTGATTCCACCGTTTATGAAGCCACTCTCCGCCAGAGCGAGGGCGAGTTGGCAAGCGCACTGGCCGATGTGGAGCTAAAGAAGCAGAACCTCGCCCGCAAGACCGCCCTTGTCCCGCGAGGTGCCTCCTCGCAATTCGATCTGGATCAATCCGTCGCCCAACTCGCCCAGGCGGAGGCAACGGTCACCATCAAGCAAGCCATCGTCGATAGCGCCCGCGCGAACGTCGGATACTGCAAGATCACTGCACCGGTCGATGGGATCGTCATCTCACGTCAGGTCGATGCGGGGCAGACTCTCATCGCAGCGATGACGACTCCCGTGCTGTTCACCCTCGCCAGGGACATCACCCGCATGAACATCAGCGCCTCCATTTCGGAAGCCGATATCGGGCAGTTGAAGGAGAACCAACCGGTGGATTTCACCGTGGATGCCTATCCGGACGAAGTGTTCCACGGCAGCGTTTCTCAGGTCCGCAAATCACCGACGACCACCCAGAACGTGGTCACCTACGAAACGATCATCAGCGTCGCGAATCCCGATCAAAAATTGTTTCCCGGCATGACCGCGGATGTATCCATCAGGGTTTCAGAAAGGGAGAATGTCATCAAGGTCGCCAACGCAGCACTCCGCTACTCCCCACCGCAAGGAGTGAAATTCGAGCAAATACCACCCAAGGATTTCGGGCGCAGCCAGCGGCTCATCTACGCGCTGGGCGGCAGTTCGTCCGTGCTCAGGCCCATCCTTGTCAAGGCGGGCATCTCGGACGGTGTGGAAACGGAAATCATCGAGGGTCTCGACGGTCAAGAGGCGATTGTCACCTCCACCCTCGCATTCAAGGTCAAGGAATCATCCGGCTTCCCCCCCAAGCGACCCATGGAGACCCCGCAATGACCACCCGCGCACCCGCCCAAACGTCGGTAATCCGCCTCCGGGATCTATCAAAGACCTACCGCACCGGAGATGTGGAGGTAAAGGCCGTTAGGGAAGTGACTCTGAACATCCCCCGTGGTGATTTTGTGGCCGTGATGGGTGCAAGCGGATCCGGAAAGTCCACTCTGATGAATACCCTCGGTTGCCTCGATCAACCCACCGGCGGTGCCTACTATCTCGACGGGGTAGCCGTTGCGGAACTCGACCGCAAACAGCTCGCCATCATCCGCAACGTGAAACTCGGCTTCGTCTTCCAGGGATTCAACCTCCTCTCGCGGACCAGCGCATTGGAAAACGTCGAGCTGCCACTGCTCTATGCCTCGCCCGCTGTTTCCCGCCGCGAACGCCGCAGGCGGGCTACTCTCGCACTCGGAAAAGTAGGACTCGCCGAACGTCACGAGCATCATCCCAGCCAGTTGTCAGGTGGCCAGCAGCAGCGTGTCGCCATCGCACGCGCACTGGTGAACGAGCCGGAGCTTGTCCTCGCCGACGAGCCAACCGGAAATCTGGATACACGCCACCAGCATCGAGATCATGGGACTTTTCCAGGAACTCAACGAGGCGGGCATCACGCTGGTGATGGTAACACACGAACTGGACATCGCCTCCTATTGCAAGCGCATCATCGTCATGCGGGACGGCCGTATCACCAGTGACACGACCAACAGCGATCGTCGCTCCGCCATCGACGAAATCAACGCACTGAACATTGCCGAGAAGGTGGCAAAAATTGACTGATGATCCGTTTCATCCATCTCATCCTCGCTCGCTTGTGGCAAACGATCTTCATCGCCCTCCGTGCCTTGAGGCGAAACAAGCTTCGTTCCAGCCTCACCGCGCTGGGAATCATCATCGGCGTGGCGGCCGTCGTTTCGATGGTGTCCGTGGGAAATGGCGCGCAGGCCAGCATCACCAAACAAGTTTCCGCACTCGGCGAGAACCTTCTAACGGTCTTCGCGGGCAGCAGCCAATCCGGCGGTGTGAGCTCCGGCCAGGGCAGCGCGAGCACCATCACCGTCGCCGATGCGGAGGCCATCGTCCGAGAGATTCCGGATGTGATGGCGACCAGCCCCGAGGTCTCGACCACCGCACAGGCCATCGCCAACGGGCGCAACTGGTCCACCAGCATTGTCGGCGAATCGCCTGAGTATTTGCAGATCCGCGATTGGAAACTGGCTTCAGGCTCCATGTTTTCAGATCGCGAGGTCCGCGGCGCGGCCAAGGTCGCCGTCATCGGATCAAAAACCGCGCTGGAGCTTTTCGGTCCGCTGGATCCTGTTGGAAAAAGCGTGCGTATCCGCAACATCCCCTTCGTCATCATCGGCCTGCTGGAAAGCAAGGGCGCGGGCATGGGCGGCCAGAACCAGGACGACCGCATCATCATTCCCTACACCACCGCCATGAAGCGCCTCACCGGAGACCGCTACCTGCGCTCCGTAAACCTCCGTATCCGCAGCTCGGACCGCATGGACATCGCCCAGTCACAGATCACCGCCCTCCTCCGCCAGCGCCATGGACTAACACCCGCACAGGATAACGATTTCGATATTTTCAACCAGAAGGATGTCGCGGACACCGTCAGCTCGGTGACCGGTATCGTGAAACTTCTGCTAGGGGCGATTTCCGGCCTCTCGCTCGTGGTTGGCGGCATCGGCATCATGAACATCATGCTCGTCAGCGTGACCGAGCGCACTCGCGAGATCGGAATCCGCATCGCTGTCGGCGCGCAACCTTCCGCCATCCAGCTCCAGTTCCTCATCGAGGCCGTCACGCTCAGCGTCCTCGGAGGAATCGCGGGGATTCTGCTGGGAATCTGCACCTCACGACTGGTCGGAATGGTATCGTCCTTTCAAGCGATCGTATCCACGGATTCCATTTTTCTCGCATTCGGAGTCAGCTTCGCGATCGGGGTCTTCTTTGGCTATTATCCCGCACGCAAAGCCGCCGCACTCGACCCCATCGATGCCCTACGCTACGAGTAAGCCTTTAACCGGAACTCCTTTAATCCCGGTGATTCCATTTGCAACAAACCACTCAGCGGCGTCAGACTTCCGGCAGATGGAAAAGCGCCTGCCGAAAATCATTCGGTTCGCCAGCCGGGTGCTGCGCGACTTTTTCCTGCGCAACCACGGCCTGCTGCTCACCGCAGCCGTCGCCAACAACATGATGCTCTCGCTGATCCCCCTGTCGGCCGTGCTGTTGGTGGTGTTCTCCCATTTCTTCGATCCACACCAACTGATGGAGTCGATCACCATCGAGGTCTCGCTTATCGCGCCCGGCTTTGGCCCCATTCTGAACGAGGTACTCACTGGATTTCTCCGCACCCGCGAGGTCGTCGGCTGGGTGGGACTTGGAACGCTTCTGGTTTTCAGCTCGTTCGCCTTCCGTGTGCTTGAAGATGCCATTGCCATCATCTTCCACCGACCACTGCCGACTCTGAAACGCAAATTCTGGATTTCCGCGCTGATGCCGTATCTGTTCATCCTCATCGTCGCCGCCGGACTCATCGTGATCACGGCGGTCAATGCCATCATCGATGCGAGGGCCTTCAGGAATTCGGCCTTCGGCGGGGTGGACCTGCTGCTCCACCAACACCTCGGCCAGATCGTTTACTTCGTCGGGGTGCTGGGACTGGTCATGCTTTTCACCTTGTTTTACAAAATCATGCCGGTCGCCAAGGTTTCATTCAAACGCGCCCTCATCGGGGGCCTAACCGCCACCATCCTTTGGGAAATCGTCCGCCACATCCTGGTCGCCTATTATGCCAATGTCTCGATGGTGAACGTGATCTATGGATCAATGGCCACCATCGTCATCGTCCTGCTCATCATGGAGGCAGTGGCACTCATCCTGTTGCTGGGCGCACAGGTCATCGCCGACTTGCAAAGCAGCTCGAACGCCGGAATCCCGTGGTATGAGGAACCGGAAAACTTGCCGGGCCGCGACGGACAGGATTAAGTTTTTCTCCCGCCCATGAAACCCATCAGCGACATCCACGTCAGTTCGAACCTCGCTCTCCCCTCGCCAGCCGATCTTCTTGGGCGACTTCCGCCAAGCGAGGGCAACGCGGAATTCGTGATTCAAAGCAGGCAGACCATCCGGGAAATCATCTTCGGGAATGATCCTCGCCTGCTTGTCATCGCGGGTCCTTGTTCGATTCATGACACGGTAGCGGGACTCGAATATGCCGAGCGCTTCGCCGGTCTAGCGGAGAAGGTAAAGGACGAGATGCTCCTCGTGATGCGCGTCTATTTCGAAAAACCACGCACCACCGTGGGCTGGAAAGGTCTCATCATGGACCCAAGGCTCGACGGCAGTAACCGGATCGAGGAGGGACTCCACGTGGCCCGCCAGTTTCTGCTGGATGTGCTGAATCTCGGAATCCCGACGGCCACCGAACTGCTGGACCCCATCACCCCGCAATACATCGCGGACCTGATCTGTTGGTCAGCCATCGGCGCCCGCACCACCGAATCACAAACGCACCGTCAGATGGCCAGCGGACTCTCGATGCCCTTGGGATTCAAGAACGGAACGTTAGGAAATCTGGAACCTGCCATCAACGCGATCAAGGCCGCCACTCACCCGCAGACATTTCTCGGAGTAGGCATGGATGGCCGTGCCTCAGCCGTCACCACCACTGGAAATCCCGACTGCCACATCATCCTGCGCGGAGGCGACAGCGGGCCTAACCACGACGAGCAAAGTGTGAGGAGGACCCGCGAGCTGTTGGAAATAAGCGGACTCAAGCCCGCCATCATGATCGACGCGAGTCATGGAAATTGCCGGAAGGATGAGAAACTGATGCCCGCCGTCTTCGAGGAAATCGTCCGTCAACGCAACGCCGGAGACACATCGATCATCGGAGCCATGTTAGAGAGCAACCTCGTCGGCGGTGCACAGAAATTTCCGCAACCACTTGACCAACTCGTCCACGGCCAAAGCATCACCGACGCCTGCATCGACTGGGAGACCACGGAGAAGCTGCTATTGAAGCAACATCGGATCTTCGTACGTAGTCCAGCCCTTTAGGGCGTCTTCCCCGCAGCGCATGAAGACGCCCTAAAGGGCTGGACTACGTACGAATAAAGACCGGGAATTCCCCGTTCAACGGCAGATTCCCCCAACACGTGAACCGTGGCGTCCACCGGAACATTTCTCCTCGTCTCCCGCACCTCGAAATCCTCGTCACCTTCCATCGGCTCCCATACGCCCCGGACCACAGCGATCCCTATTACCGATTGCTCATCTGGCATGCCTTCTGTCAACGCCCATGGCTTGAAGTCCGATTGGTGACGTGCCCCCCCCGCACCTCTCGCCTAACAAGCAGGAACTCGCGTCAAGGATTCAGGAGAATTCTCACCACTCGCTCCCAAGCCCATTTCTCCCGGCGAGCTCAAGCAGATCCTCGCGCATCGGCCATTCGTCGGGGCGTTCGCTGGTTTCGTGGCGCTTGCTGGCACCTTTCAGGGTCATGCAACCGGTGTTGTCGCCGATCTGGCGGATGGATTCCACTTCCTCGGGAGTGAAGCGGACATCCGGCAATTTCGAGAACTCGCGGATCTTGTCCTCGATGGGACGCGCGTTCTCTCCCGCTTCCTGGATGAAGGTGGGCACGACGCTCTCGACCGCAGGATGACTGAGGTTCCAGATGCAGGCGAACTGAAGGAGCGTTAGATTGTATTTCTCCGCGAGCGGGCGCATGCGGTTGGCCTTTTCCATCCCGTGCTCGACCCAGCCTTCCGGCCGATAGGTCCGGTGGTCTCCGGGCTTGAACTCGTGATCAGCGCCGCCGAGATCACCATGAAAAACTCCACCGTAGTCCACCACGCGGGTCATCACCTTGACACCATGTTTCTCACAGATCGGCAGGGTTAGCCCGACGGGCCATGGTTCGAGTGGATTGAGAATGAGCATGGACCAGTCAATCAATTCCCCGAATTTCTCAAGGCAGCCGACCAGGTCGAGGGAGAACCCGTTCGCCGGCCCCGGGGCAATCCCGAGACGGTCGGTTAGACCGGAGGTTTTCGCGCCTTCGAGGGCTTTCCAGAGGGCTTCGCTGGTGTAGCCGAGTTCGTCCGGGTTGTGGAGCATGAGAAGGTCGAACTTGTCCACGCCGCAGCGCTCGAGTTCCTTCTCACAGGCCATGTTGATGAAATCCGCATAGCCATCCGGCCCGCGCAATTCGGGATCAGTGAAGCGGGGATAGCCGCGGCTTCCCTGGCGCTGGCCTTCGTAAAAATCATGCCCGATCATTCCGACCAGGCTGTAGGTGGCACGATCGACACCTTTCAGCGCCACCCCTAACAAATCGTCCGCCTTGCCATTGCCGTAAACGTCGGAGGTGACGAAGGTCCGGATGCCGGATTCGTAGGCCGTCCGGATGCAGCCGACGAAGCGGTCCTCCGAAAGGGTTTCTCCAAAGTGCATGAAGCGTCCGCCGCTCCAGGTTCCGTATGCTGTGGTCGTGGGTTCCATGGTGGGAAAATCTTGTCCGCCACTGAGTAAGTCCGCAGCGGCATGTGGTCAACCCCAAGCCACCGGCCGCATCCGCCAAGTCCTTGAAATTGCGTGCCCGCAGGAAAAATCGCCCAATGAAACGCAAATCATGCGAACCCTCAGCCGAATCGGCCGAGAATCGGCGCGAGATCCTCGACCACCTTGTGCTGGCCACATCGGGCGGGGGGTGAAAATCGCGGTATCCAGCGAGCGGTGTGCCGGGCTGGCGGGAGTTTCCGGGATCATGGAGACGATTGCCCGGATGATTTCCTTGGCCATCGCGCTGTTGGCGTGGAGGTTCTCGATGACGGTTTCCACCTCAACCGCGGCCTCGTCCACCTTCCAACAATCGTAGTCCGTCACGAGGGCAAGCGCGGCAGCGGCGATCTCTGCCTCGCGGCACAAGCGGGCCTCGGGGCCGTTGGTCATCCCGATGATGTCCGCGCCGATCATCCGGTGGAAATTCGCCTCCGCCCGTGTCGAGAAGGCCGGTCCATTCATGCAAAGGTAAGTGCCGCCATCGTGGACCTTCGGGGCGAGCGAACGGGCCGCCGCAAGCAGATGATCGCGCAGCTCACCACAATAAGGTTCCGCGTATCCGACATGGGCGGCGATCCCATTTCCGAAAAACGTGTGTTTCGCCGCCGTTCCGGTGCGGTCGATCATCTGGTCAGGCACCACGATGTCGCGAGGGGCCAGTTCCTCACGCAGGCTGCCAACCGCCGTCACGGATATCACCCACCTCACCCCGAGTGACCGCAGCGCCCAGATATTGGCCTTGTGGTTGATTTCGTGCGGCAGGAAACGATGCCCCACTCCATGGCGAGGCAGGAAACAAATCCTTCGGCCGTTGATTTCACCCGTCACCAGTTTGTCCGAAGGAGGTCCGAACGGCGTCTCAACCGCGATCTCGGAAACCCCTTCGAAACCCTCCATCTGATAGAGACCACTGCCGCCCACCACCCCGATCGCCGGTTCGTTCGCGTCTTTGAAATTCATGGGCCAATGGGTATTCCACCGGTTCCCTTCCGACAAGCCCCCAGCCTTGGAAATTCCGAGAGGATTCTTGAAATATCACCCGTTGGGATTAGGACTTTTGCGTTCCTACGGGGCATTCCGGTGCTCATGATGAATCCATCCAGAATTCGGAATAGGATCAGCACCCAATCAACCCAGCCTCTTCCGTCCCAAGACCATGAAAACCCTTCTCATACTTCTCACGCTCACCCTACCCATGTTGGCTGCCAATTTCACCCCGGGAGAACTTCGCTGTGAATATCATGCAGCTCCGTTGGCCATCGGCACCTCTGTTCCCAGATTCTCATGGAAGCTACAGCCCGCCGACTCCAATGCCCGGGACCTTCACCAGACCGCTTATGAAATCCAGGTCGCAAGGGAATCCAAGGGATTCGATGCGGATCTGAGCTGGTCCTCAGGCAAGGTCGGATCATCGAGCACGGACCAGATCGTTTACGAAGGAACTCCCCTGCTGTCTCGCGACCGCCTCGCATGGCGGGTCCGGGTCTGGGGTGACGATGCAAAGCCTTCGACCTGGAGCGAACCCGCGACGTTCGGCGTTGGATTGTTAGATTCTGCCGACTGGACGGCGCTCTGGATCAGCTCGAAGGACGATCATTCATTCACGACCAAGGAGAACATCCAGAATTTCGTCGGTGATCCGCAGAAGGGAAAACTCGTGCTGACTCCGGCAAAGTATTTCCGGAAAGAGTTTGAAGCTCCCGCCATTGTCCGTGCCACGATCCACGCGACGGCCCTTGGCGTTTACTCCATCGAGATCAACGGAAAGCGGGTTTCGGATGAATGCCTCGCTCCGGGATGGTCGGCCTATCAGCGTCGAGTCCATTCCCAGACCTACGACGTGACACAACTCGTGCGCGAGGGAAAGAACGCAATCGGCGCCACTCTCGCCGACGGCTGGTATTCTGGATACGTCGCGTATGGCCTGCTCACCGGCCAGGAAGGTCTCGTTCCGGGCATCGACGGCAGGTATTACTACGGCATTTCTCCCGCGGTGAGGATTCAACTCGAGCTTGAAATGAGCGACGGCAGCCGGAAAACCATCATTACCGACAACACTTGGAAAACGTCCCTCGGCGCCATCACCGAAAGCGACATCCTGATGGGTGAGGCATACGATGCGCGCAAGGAACTCACCGGCTGGACCACCGCGGGCTACGACGATTCCAAGTGGGAACCCGCCGTCTGCAAGACCGGCACCAATGCGAAGGTGGAACCTCACCCAGGTGTCCCGGTTCGTCCGACCGAGGAGATAATCCCCAAAACCGTTACCGAGCACGCGCCCGGTGTCTTCATCTTCGATCTCGGCCAAAACATTTCCGGAGTCGTCCGTCTCAAGGTGAAAGGAAAGGCCGGCGAGAAGGTCACCATCCGCTATGCCGAAATCCTTCATCAGGATGGCCGCCTCAGCACGGAAAACCTCCGATGCGCGCGTGCCGTCGATACTTATATCCTGAAGGGCGATCCTGCCGGGGAAACGTGGACACCACAGTTCACCTATCACGGTTTCCAGTATGTCGAACTCACCGGATTTCCCGGCAAGCCCGGAACCGATGCCGTCACCGGCATTGTCATCCATTCGGACACACCACGCCACGGCAGTTTCGAATGTTCCGATCCCATGCTCAACCGTCTCTATCAGAACATGATCTGGACGCAGCGGGCGAACTTCTTCGAGATGCCCACCGATTGCCCGCAACGCGACGAACGCATGGGCTGGACCGGAGACGCGCAGATCTACGTCAGGGCCGCCACCTTCAACGCCGATATCGCCTCATTTTACACCAAATGGCTTCGCGATCTCAACGACGACGCATGGGACTACGGAGCCTACCCTGCCTACGCGCCCCGTCCGCTTGCCCGGCCTAACGAGCACCACGCCGCAGGCTGGATGGACGCGGGCGTGATTTGCCCATGGACCATCTGGCAGGTCTATGGCGACACACGCGTCATCTCGGAACACTGGCGCAAGATGAACGACTTCATGGACTGGCGCGCCAAGCGCGATCCTGAACTCAAGGGTGCCATCGACGACTGTGGGTTCGGCGACTGGCTGTCGGTCGGAAACGTGAAGACGCCTATCCCGTTCATCGACCTCGCCTATCATGCCTACGACGCGCGGCTCATGGCTGAAATGGCGGCAGCGATCGGCGATGCCAAGGATGAGAAGAAATACAAGGCCTTGGAGAAAAAGGTGAAAGCGGCATTTCAAAAGGCCTATCTGAAACCGGATTCCAAACTCTCGATCCACAACCAGTCCACCTACGCGATGGCCCTTTTCTTCGGCCTGATACCGGAAGCCCAAAGAGCTGCCGCGTCTGCCCACCTCGCACAACTGGTGAAGGAAAACGGCAACAAGATGACCACCGGCTTCCTCGGCACACGTCCCCTGCTTCCCGCTCTATCCGCCAGCGGTCATCATGATCTCGCTGGCATCCTCATGCAGCAGCACGAGTATCCGAGCTGGGGCTACGAGGTGGACAACGGAGCCACCACCATCTGGGAACGCTGGAATTCCTACATCAAGGGTGAGGGCGTCCATGAACCCAGCATGAACTCGTTTTCCCACTACGCGTTCGGTGCAGTCTGCGAATGGATGTTTGCCGACCTCGCGGGGATCGACCGCGCGGCTCCGGGATTTGACAAGGTGAGGATCGCCCCACGTCCCACCGGCACGATCACCCATGCGGCGGCTTCGATGGAAACCCGACATGGCAAGCTCGCCTGTTCATGGAAGATCGAAGGCAAGAACTTCGTGGCGGACATCATCGTCCCTCCCAACACCACCGCAGAGATCACATTGCCCGTTAGAGGGGAGATCAGGGAAGGCGATGTCGTTGCGAAAGGGCGTCCCGGCATCCACAGCGTCGATGGAAACCATCTTGTGGTGGGCTCCGGAACCTATCACCTGAGCGCCCCGCTTTGAACGCGCTCGCAGGAAACCTTCTGGCGGCTGCCCTGATCCTGCTCAGCCAGTTCACGGTGCTCGATGCGGCACCGATCTCACTGAAGATCGACAGTTTCAACGAAGCGCATCCCTCGTTCAAGGACCAGGCTGGCACCATGACCATCAGCGGAGCGATGTCGCTTCGGTTGACTCCTGGCACTCCACCCGGGCCCGGGGACATTGTTCTATCCCTTGAATACTTTTGCGTTGGCGGCTTGCCGACGTTTGCCGCGCTGCCCGGTCCGCCTTATGAGGCCGCCACCGCGCGCATGCTTCCGGCGATGGGCCACAGCGAGACGTGGACGGCCTACACTGCTAGAATTGCAACGAAAGGGAAGCCACTTCCTAACGGCTGGAAGGATCTCCGACTCGACCTTCCCCTCCCTGCCGGAAGCACCTTGCAAATCCGCAATGCGGTCCTGAGGCCCGAGATACCCGGAGAGTTCGATGCCATCTCGTCAAAACCCGCAGCCTCGGCAACCGAGGCTGCCTTGAATGCATACCTCGGCAATGCGTTTGCCACATCCATCCAAAAGGTCTCGGTGGGCAAGGGCCAGGTCAGGATCCAGGGAAATATTGGCAAGGAAACCGGCCCTTTCCTGCTCGCCGACATCCCGATGGACATCGTCCTCAACGACAAGCGGGAGTGGGAGAACGTGCAGGAAATTTCTCCAACAGAAGATGGATTGTTCAGCATCGATGTGCCGAGGCTGCGAAAGCGCGACGGCCTGTCCTATGACCGATTGACTTCCCGCTGGCAAATCGTCCGCAAGGGAGTTTCGGGACTCGAACCTGTTTCACATGCCCGCTACGCGGACTGGGTCCATTGCCGCGCGCCCAGGCTCCCGGCGGCCGAACCAAAGAACAAGAAAGGGCTGGGAGGCTGGAGCTCGGGACGTTTTCCCAACGAACTCGATGAACTCGGAATCTCGGCCGTCACGGTTAACCTGATGCTCCAATCAATCATTTCGCTAACCCCAGGAGCGGATACGACTCCCGTCGAATGGCAGGGCAGGAAATACTTCATCCGCGAAGGTCGATTCAAGGGACTGGACGAGTCATTCAAGGAGGCCCGGAAGCACGGCGTCATGGTTTCCGTCATTCTCCTGGTTGCGAATCCCGCCAAGACCAGCGATCCTGTCGTGAAGCTGATGGGACACCCCGACGCCGTCAAGGAAGGGACCTTCGCGATGCCCAACGTGACGTCCGAGGAAGGCATCGGCCTCTATGGAGCACTCCTCAATTTCATGGCGGAGCGCTGGACCCGGCCGGATGAGAAATATGGACGCGTTCATCATTGGATCATCCACAACGAGGTCGATGCCGGGTGGGTCTGGACCAATGCCGGAGACAAGCCGGCCGTGGTTTACATGGATCTCTATCAGCGATCGATGCGCCTGACTGATCTCATCGTCCGGCAATACGATCCGAATGCACGCCCCTTCATCACCCTCACCCACCACTGGGCAGCGAATGGGTCACCCCACTGGTATGGCTCGCGACGACTCATCGAACTGCTCGTGAAATTCTGCAAGGCAGAAGGCGATTTCCCATGGGCACTCGCCTATCACCCGTATCCCCAGAATCTCTTCAACCCAAGGACATGGGAGGACGAACAGGCGACCTTCTCTTTCGACAGCAAGAAGATCACGCCGAAGAACCTTGAGGTGCTTGATGCCTACATGAAGCAACCCGAGCTGCTCTTCAACGGAAAGGGCCGCCCGGTCCACCTGTCGGAGAACGGATTCAACTCGAAGGACTACTCGGCCAAGTCGCTGGAGGATCAGGCGGCGGGCATGGCACTCGCCTGGAAAAAGATCCAGTCACTCTCGTCCATCCAATCGTGGCAATACCATAACTGGATCGACAACCGGGGCGAAGGCGGCCTCAGGATCGGCCTTCGGAAATTCCCCGACGAACCCGGCGATCCGGCCGGCAAGAAGCCGATCTGGTTTCTCTATCAAGCCCTCGGCACCCCTCAGGAGGACGCTGTCGCCGCCCCCTATCTGAAAACCATCGGCATCCAGTCGTGGGACGAGGTGCTCCACAAGGAGCCGATTCGTTAGAATCTCCTGCTTCGATAGAAGCAAAAATCCGCTCCAAGGCATCATCTCCCGTCACCATCCCTCGTCTGCCGTCCCAACGGGACGTTTCATCAAAGCCCGGCATGGAATGCCGGGTCAAAATGCCGAAAATTCCCCGCGTCCTGCAAGGACGCCTCATGCAGGGAATACGCCGTATCGAGCTTGATCCGACACCTTGTGCCGGGCTTGGATGAGAGATCCCGTTAGGATCAGGAATGCTGATGCAGGTTGAGAATCATTTCACCTGCTCCACACCGTCGGGAAGCTGGATGACGGACTTGATGGAGCCATCCGATTGTTTCTCGTGACGAACGTGGATCACGCCTTTCGGCGTTGGATAACTGCCCTCCGCCCATTCCAGGTGACCTAAATTCGGAGTGATCTTCACTTTCGCAAAACCCGGGGTCACGGGAGTGACGCCCAGGACATTCTTGCTGAGCCACGCGGTCGGTCCACCGGCCCAGCCGTGGCAGAAGCTGTGGCGGAATCCGACATAACAGTAGGCCCCGAAATCTCCGTGGAGATCCTTCTTGCCGGGTGCAACGGGTTGGTCGATGGGACCGGCATTCTTGGTCCAAGCGAGATCGAAGTCTTCCCAGAAGGTGGTGGCGCCGAAGTCGAGCATGCCGCCCCAGTATTGGCTGATGAAGTCGAGGCCGGTGTCGAAATCGCCGGACTTCGCGAGGGCGTTGAGAACATAAAATCCGTAGAAGGTGCTGAGGTCTGCGGGTCCGTCTTTTTTCAAGACCTTGTTGGAGACATCGGCAGGATCACGGAATCCCGCGATGGAGAGGAGGGCGGCGGGTGACTTTCGCCCGCTGGATTCCGGTGTGTGCTTGCGGAGCAGAAGGGCTGTGTCGGTGCAGAGCTTGGCGGTTTCGGGATCGCCGAGAATTTCACAAAGCCGTGCTCCACTTTCCATGGTGAGGGTCATCATCGCCTGGAGCCCCTCGTGAACGGCAACCTTGTTGTCGGCAGTCGGCCAGTCGAGGAAGCGCGTGCCATCGAGTTTCTCCTTACCGTCGGCATCGACGTAGGTGGCGAGCCGCTTGAGCAGTGCGGTTAGATAGGGCTTCTGCTGTTTGAGATAGTCGAGATTTCCATGGTGCATGTACCATTCCTCATGGATGAGGATCCACCACATCGAGTAGGAACTGATGCCGTTCATCCAGGCCGTGACCGGCGTCACGTCGCGCGTCATGTCGAGGCTTTTGGGAACCACCTCGTTGTAGCCGAACACCGAATTGATGACACTGACTTCCGGGTGCATGTCGCCGAGCCAGACGAGGCGGTCGCGCTTGATGCCGTCCCAGAGGTAGTCCTGCATGTTGAGGTGGACGGTGTAGGCCCCGGTTTCCCAGATCTTGTTCAGACGCTCGTCGGAGCATTTGAAAGAGCCGACGTAGGGGATGTCGCGGATCGTGAGAATCGCGCGGACCTGGCTGAGTTCGAGGTCGATCTTGGGATCGGCGTTGTCGATTCTAACGAATCGGAATCCGCTGGGACCGACGGTCGTCTTGCCGAGCCACGGGACCTTCACCACCATGTCACGCAAGGCGTGGTCGTTCTGAGCCCCGCGCTCGCCGATTTCCGCCATGGATTCCGCAACAGATTCTCCAAACCTTACGCGAACGGACGGCATGTCCTTGCCCTTGGTCATGGGCGTGAAAAGCTCGACCGATCCGGCAATTTCAACACCAAAATCCAGGACAATGCCGCTGCCCGGTTTGACGACCAGCGGCGGCATCGGCTCCTTTAGCACGGCTTGCCCGCTGTGGGGCTTGAGTAAATTCTCGGAATGCACCACGCCCGCGTCCGATTTCCAGACCACACGTTTCGGCTGGATCACGAACGCCGTTAGTGGGC
Organism: uncultured Verrucomicrobiae bacterium; assembly: GCA_963810445.1. Classification (GTDB taxonomy): domain Bacteria; phylum Verrucomicrobiota; class Verrucomicrobiia; order Verrucomicrobiales; family Akkermansiaceae; genus Luteolibacter. The sequence continues at coordinate 269,741 of CAWENZ010000047.1, forward strand.
TCTTCGCAGCATCCGCGGCAAGAACCGACGGCAAAGCGGTTGCCGGGAGAACCGTCGCCAAGGCTAGCGTGGCGAAAATCCGGTAGATACTGCCGCGCATGATGGTTTTCGGGAAGGTCTCTTGAAAGTGGCTGTGGCGTCTCGCCGCAGATGGTCGTCCGGGCGTCTCGCCCTGACTTGAGATACAGGAGGCGAGACGCCTCCCCGACGGTCTGGAGCAAGACGCTCCAGCCACTCGCGCCACCAAGCGACTCTCCACAAAACCTTGCGCCAGGCAGAACAAGCCCTTCATGAGTTCAGGCAATGGATGGTTAGAAATCGAACTGGTCGATGTTTTCCTTGGTGAAGACGAATGGCTTCCCAAGGATGATGTTGTCACCCTGGATCTCCATTTTTCCAAGCTTGCCAGCGGTGAACTCCTTGGCACCGGGAGCAAGCTCGCCTTTTGCAACGGCAGCCCCGGCCATGACGGAAAGATAGCCAAGTTCCTCGACATTCCAGAGGATGACGGCTTGGGTGACACCTTCCTTGACGTAGGCCTTGTTCTCGCTTGGCAGGCCGAGACCGACCAGCTTGACGGTGCCCGCCTTGCCGGCCTGCTTGATGGCCTCGGCGGCTCCGGGAACGGATGGCGAGCAGACGCCGATGATGGCCTTGAGATTCGGATAGGCGCTGAGGAGGTTGGTGGCTTCCTGCTGGGCCTTGTCCTTCTGGTCGTCACAAGGCTTGATATCGACAAGCTTCATGTTCGGATATTTCGCGACCTGCTGCTCCTTGATGTACTTGATCCACTCGTTGAGGTTGGCTGCCGTTAGAGTACCGGTGATGATGGCGAACTCGCCCTCGCTTCCGGTTAGAGAGGCGGCGGTGTCGATCAGTTGCTCGCCGATTCCCTGGGCGGTGGCCTGGTTGACGAAGAACGAGCGGGCGTCGGTCTGGGCATCGGCGTCGTAGGTGACGACCTTGATTCCGGCGGCCTGGGCCTTCTTGAGAGCGGTGGAGATGGAGTCCTTGTTCTCACAGGCGGCGACGATCACGTCCACTCCGTCGGTGATCCAGTTCTCGACGATTTCGTTTTGCTTGGCGGGATCGGAATTGATCGGGCCGTCGAATTTCAGCTCGGCACCGAGTTCGGCGGCAGCGGTGCGGGCCCCCTTTTCACACGTGACAAAATATTGATTGCCCTTGCTCTTCGGGAGGAGCGCGATGGTGAGCTTGCCCTTGTTGTCGGACTTGCTGCACGAGGTGAACGGAAGCGTGGCGAACAATGCAAATGCGGCGATGAAGGTTTTGCGTTTCATGGTGTTGCTGGGTTTGTGGTGGATTTAGAGAGAGACTGGACGCGCGCGCGGCGGACGGCGAGCGCTTTTGTCAGGGCACCGATGGCCAGGGCGGACAAAAGGAGGAGGCCTGTGAGAAGACCGGAAAGCTCACGGGCGACGCTGGCGACGGTTTGATCCATGATCTTGTAATCGGAAATGCGGGTAAGGCCGTTGTTGAGAAATGCGAGGGCAACCCATCCGAGGAGGGTTCCGACCACGGTGCCGGAGCCCCCGAAAATGCTGACGCCGCCGAGAACGACCGCCGTGATGGCTAGCAACTCGTAACCGATTCCGGCATTCGCACGGGCCTCTCCAAGGCGCGCGACGAGAATGACCGCGGCGAGTCCGGCGACGGCTCCCGCGAGGATGTAGGCGACACTGGTGTTGCGGTTGACGGGAATGCCGGCATAGCGCGCGCCCTCCGACGCAAAACCAATCGCGCGGAACGAGCGGCCGAAGGTCGTGCGATGGACGAGGAACCAGATTCCGATAGCGACGACGAGGAATACCCAGATCTGCGCCGGGAGCCCCGCGATGTTGGAATTTCCAAGGGCCAGAAATGAGGATGGGAAACCTGAATAGGATTCCGCGCCTTTGGTTAGAGCCTCTGCAAGACCGCGGAACAGTGAAAACGTGCCCAGCGTGACGATGAGCGGCGGGAGATTCAGGCGGGTGATGAGCAGCGCGTTGACGCCACCTCCCAAACCGCCGCAAGCGATGGCCGCGATTCCGGCCAACCAGGGATCCATCCCGAGGCCGTTCACCATCATGCCGAACAGGACCGCGCAGAGTCCCATCATTGAACCGACGGATAGATCGATGCCGCCCGTCAGGATCACCGGCGTCATGGCCACCGCGAGCAGACCAATTTCCACCGAGTGGCGGAAGACATTGGAGACATTTCCTCCGGTGAGGAAATTCCGCCCGAGGACCTGAAACAGGATCACCTCGAAAAGGATCACGAGCACCAGCACCGCCTCATGACGGGCGAGCAACGACTTGATGGAAAATGACCTTGGACTGGACATGCTTTCGGTCGGTTAGATCTTTGCCTTGCGGCTGCGGAGACCGTCGGCGACGACGGCCAGAAGAATGACGAGCCCCTGGATGGCCTTCTCCCAATACGGAGGCTGATGAAAATGGGTAAGGGCCGGATTGACGTTCGCGAGGAGCAGCATTCCCAGCAGGACTCCCCACAAGGTGCCGCGTCCGCCGCTGATGGCGACACCGCCGACGACGGCGGCGGCGATGGTCTTGAGCTCCAGCCCGTCGCCGCAGTTCGGTTGGACCTGCGGGCTTTGGACAAGATTCAATACGGCGGCAAGTCCGGCAAGGCCGCCCATCAGCACGAACACGCCGAATGTCGTCTTCTTGGGATCGATGCCCGCGAGTCGCGCGGCTTCGGCGTCAGTTCCGGTGGCGTAAACAAAACGTCCGGCTGATAGATTCCTCATCGCCCACGCTGCTCCGATCAGGAGGAGGAACGCCAGTGAAATGACGACCGTTTGTCCGGCTGGCTGGCTGAGTCCGAACCACTGGATCCCTTCCGGCAAATTGAGCAAGCGGCCTTGCTGCCAAAGGCGCAATGCTTCCTGCCAGGTCACCATCGTCGCGAGCGTGACGACGATGCTGGGAAGTCCGAGATAGGCGACCAGCACGCCGTTGAGCGCCCCCATCGCGGCACCGGCACCGATGGCGGCGGCGATCGCCACCCCCAAGGGAAGCCCTGATGCAGCCGTGACGCCCGCGATGATCGCACACATTGAGAACTGCGAACCGATGGAAATATCAATCTGCCGCGAGATGATCACCAGGGCGATTCCGATGGCCGCCACCAGCGCGGGCATCTGGGAAGTTAGACGCGAGATGAAAGGCTGGAACTGGAAAAAGTGAGGTGCGAAAACCGCAAGGCCCAGCATCAACAAGCCAAGTGCCGCGGCGACGGTGAGTTCGCGAAAATACTTGTTCATCAGGCGGCGTCCTTTCCACCGGTGCCGAGCGCGGCGGCCATGACCGTGTGCGCGTCCGCATTTTGCTTCTCGATGAGTTCCACCATTTTTCCACCCCGCATGACCGCGACGCGGTCGCTCATGCCTAACACCTCGGGAAGGTCGCTGGAAATCATCAGCACCGCCAGGCCCTCCTTGGCCAGCCCGCGGATGATCTTGTGAATCTCGCTTTTCGCGCCGACATCGACGCCTTGGGTGGGTTCATCAAGAATGAGGAGTTTCGGTTTTGTCGCCAGCCAGCGCGCGACGCTGACCTTCTGCTGGTTTCCTCCGCTCAAGCTGCCGCCGGGGGCTTCAGGACCGTAAGCCTTGATGCCGAGATCGCGGATGAAATCCTTGGCCAACAAGCTCTCGGCATTGAAACGGAGAATCGATCCAGGGAAAAACTTCGGATGGATGGCCATCGTCATGTTATGGGAAATCGGCATCTCAAGAATAACCCCGTGGCGCCGGCGGTCCTCCGGCACGTAGGCGATGCCACGGGAAATCGCATCCCGCGGATCCCTGATAGAGATCGACTCACCGTTCAGGGAGATCTCTCCTGAATCCGCAGGAGTGATCCCAAACAGGATTCTGGCAAGTTCCGTGCGGCCCGCTCCGACGAGTCCCGCCATTCCCACGATCTCCCCTGCCCTGACGTCGAGGGTGACTCCGCTTACTCCGCTGGCGGAACAGCCGAGATTTTTCAACGACAGGACCACCTTGCCGGGTTCGCCCTCGGAGGGCGGATAGATCGATGAAACCTCGCGGCCCACCATGAGCTTGATCATCTGAGACTCGGTAAGGGATTCCACATCGTTCGTGCCGACGCTCTCGCCGTCGCGCAGCACCGTCACGCGATCTGCCAGCGCGAAAATTTCCTCAAGCCGGTGGGAAATATAAACCACCCCCACGCCGCTGGACCGCAGGTCCCTAACCACCTTGAAGAGGAGGTGTTGTTCCTTCTGGGTGAGCGAGGCGGTTGGCTCGTCCATGATGACGATGCGAGCGCCGGAACCCAGCGCGCAGGCAATCTCGACGAGTTGCTGCTCGGGCATCGACAAGGAGCGGACTTCAGCGACCGGAGAAATCTCCGCGCCGATGCGCTGAAGCAGTTCCACCGCGCACGTCCTTTGATCGGCCCATTTGATGCGACTGAAAACGCCCGACTTCTTCAAGCGGAGGCCGATGTTCTCGGCGACGGTGAGATCGGGAAAAAGCGCGGGT